>NZ_FQVA01000010.1 GCF_900129095.1 Microbulbifer donghaiensis | reverse complement strand
AATGCTGGTGAAGTGCGGCACACTGTCACAGGACAGCGCCTTGAAAATAATGTTGTGCTCGCACTGCCATCGAATCTCTCTACTGGAAGTTATGCCTTTTGAATAAGCGAACAAAATGATCTTCAGCAGAATGGCCGGGTCGTAGGCTGAGCGGCCGCCGGCATCATTTTGGTACTTATCGTAGAAAACGGAGAGGTCGATATGATCGTCGATCAGGTGATGGAGGGTGAATTCGAAGGTGCCAGGCTGTAGCTGCTCCTCGAAATTGATCACAACCATGGCATCCTGGTTGTAGTTATACCGCTTGAAGTTGGGCATGGCGGATATCCCTTTTTATGATCCACCAATTCTATCAAAAACTACTGGTTTTTAAGAGTTTTTCTACAGCCAGAACGCCGCCAGCAGGGGCAGCTTACCTTGTGCGCGATTTGCGCGAAAATGGGAGCGTAGCGACCCGCGCAAAACGTGCACAAGGTAAGCTGTCCCGCGGAGGGCCGAAGGCCCGGAGCCTGGCTGCCCGGCCTTGTTAATGTTGGGGACCTGAAAGCAGTAAACCGTGTTAAAAGACCACAGATCCGGAACCCCCAAAAGTCCTAACATACTACGAGCGGCACATTTGGTGAAACCCAACCACGCTTTCCCTGGAGCGGCCTAAAAGCCAAACAGGAAAGTCCCACGCTAATTCTTCCGCCGCCATTGAAAACCCTAACGAAGGGAATCCACTGAAGGCTCTTTAAATCAACCGTCAATCCCTGCTAGCGATACCGCTTCTACAACGCCAGAAGCCGCCGAATGGCTCATCAAGCACGCTGAAAATTTTAGGCGGCGGCATGATGAACCTGAACATTAACGCCGTGCGCAGCGGCGGCTTACTTTGTGTATTTTTTGCGCGAAAATAGGAGCGTAGCGACTGCGCAAAAAGCGCATAAAGTAAGACGTCGGTCTGCCGCACCTTGTTATGTTTTGCACCTAAAAGAACCGTTGAGAAAGACCAGCAACAATCACAATAGATAGCAAACCAAAGCCAATAAGTCTGAGTGAGGTTTGAACTCCACTATTGGTCATGGCTTCCATCGTGTCATCGGCTTTATACATTCGACCGGATCCACGAATTTTTTCATAAGCTAATTCAAAACCGATGGCTAATACGACTATAAGTACAATGGATAAAAATGCCATCAATTCATCCTCCCTTCAAACACCAAACAGACAAAAAGCGCAACGCTAGCAGCCTTCTGAAACATAACGCCGAGTTCAGGGGCAGGCTGCAATATGTGCCTTTTGCGCGAGAATGGGAGCGCAGCGACCCGCGCAAAAGGTGCATATTGTAGCCTGTCCCCTGCAACGAATGGTTAGCACTAATACCGAGCCTCTTGCTCTAAGAATAGTGGGAGCTTTGATAGCTCCTCCTTCAGCAGTGGAATATTACTATCGAAATAGTATTTAAAAGTACTTTCTACAACTTCCTGACTTTCTGCGATATATATTGATACCCAACGAACTTCTTTTTCTTTGCCAAAGCCGAAGAGAGATTTAACCGTTTTTGGATAAACAATGCCAACCAAGTAGGCGTATTCACTTGGCTCACCCACTACTGATACCCAGTAATCAGTTTTTATCTCTCTATTCTTTACTGAAATAGTTGGTTCTGATCCGCCAGTATCCCTGCCTACTTGCTCTTTCCAGGGAAATTTCCGGAATTCTTCTAGAAATATCTGATAGGTTGCCTCGCCCTTCAGGTCATACTGATCGAAATCGTAACCAGCCTGCTGAATATCATAAGTGAATGAATTAGCCATGACTTTTGTTGCCAATGTAAGTGCAAGTATTGTCAATAGTACTTTTTTCATATTGAGTGCTAACATTTGTATCGTGGTCGTCAGGACCGATATCCCACCGACGCATATCTCAAAGTAGATTTTCCGCCAGAATGACGCCAACCCCTTGATTCGTCAAGCTTTTCGCAGGGTTATGCGTCCTAAGCCCGCAGGGCAAAACGGTCTCCGCGACCACTATCCCAAGTACCTGCTCCTGATGGTAACCGATTGATATTGAATCGGTTTTCGGTGTATCGAAGAGCTGCTTTGGAAATCACGGTCGTGACGACTGAAATGCCGGGGCGATATTGGTCATTGATCGCTTATGCTGTATAAATAACCAGTCTTTTGGCGAGGGGGCGCTCATGGATGATATACCCGTACCAATTCCGGCGCGGCCGGTTCGTTTTATGGACAGGCTGCGTGCCTTTATGCGTGGACGGCAGCTGGCGTATCGGACGGAAAAGACGTATTGCGGCTGGATTCGGGACTACATTCGATTTCACAAGATGCGCAGGCCCGAGGAGATGGGCAAGGTCGAGGTGGATGCCTGGTTGGGTCACTTGGCCGCGCGGCGCAATGTGTCCGTCAACACGCAAAAAACTGCGCTGAACGCCATCGTGTTCTTGTATCGCCAGTTCTTGAATATCGAGCTCGGTAAGCTGGACTTCGACAGGACCAGTAAGGGGCGGCGCCTTCCGGTTGTGTTTACTCACGAAGAGGCGACGGCGGTTATTGATAATTTGCACGGCCATCACCGGTTACTGGTTTCCCTGATGTACGGTTCCGGGCTGCGGGTCATGGAGGCCGTCAGGCTGCGGGTGCAGGATGTGGATTTTGGCCATAAGTGCATTTTTGTTCGTGAAGCAAAAGGGGAGAAGTGGCGCCGGACACTTCTACCGAACTCTCTTGCGGCCCCTTTGCGGGTACAAATTGAGTTGGCGCTGTCGATTCATAAGTGTGATCTGGAGGAGGGCTTTGGGGCGGTGTATCTGCCGCATGCGCTGGCGAAAAAGTACCCGAAGGCGGCGACCAGTCCCGGTTGGCAATACATATTCCCGGCACCGGATCGATCGGTGGATCCACGCAGCCAGGTGATGCGGCGGCATCACGTGGGTGAGCAACAGGTGCGCCGTGCCGTGGCTAAGGCGTTGGCAGAAGCGGGTATCCGCAAAAAGGCCAGCTGTCATACGTTTCGCCACTCATTTGCGACAAAGCTGCTCGCGTCGGGTACGGATATTCGCAATATCCAGGAGTTGCTCGGGCACAACGATATCAATACCACCATGATCTATACCCATGTCATCGGTATCCATGAGCGTGGCGTGGTCAGTCCGCTGGATTAACTTGCGATGCTTTTTGGGCGGGTAAAAAAAGCCCCGCCGGTTAGGGCAGGGCTCTTAGGTGAGATCCGTTATCGCTTAAACAGCGACATCCTGAATCTCAGTGGCGGCGATGCGCTTGCCTTCTTCGGCAGATTTCTGGAATTCCTCAATCTGGTCGAAGTTCAGGTAGCGGTAGATTTCCGCAGACATGGAGTCCAGGTTGGCCGCGTACTGCTGGTACTCTTCAGGAGTCGGCAGTTTGCCCAGGATCGCGCCCACAGAGGCCAGTTCCGCGGAGGTCAGGTACACGTTGGCACCGTCGCCGAGGCGGTTCGGGAAGTTGCGGGTGGAGGTGGACAGCACGGTGCTGTTCGGGGCCATGCGCGCCTGGTTACCCATGCACAGGGAGCATCCGGGCATCTCGGTGCGGGCACCGGCGGCGCCGTAGATGTTGTAGTAGCCTTCTTCCATCAGTTGATGCTCGACTGCCTTGTCGCTGGCGGCATCATTCAGCAGGCAGGCGTTGTCCAGATCGTTCGGCATGAACACGATCGGCTAATTCACTTCGGCTAGAGGGATTTCGATTTCTGAAGCGTATTCGGCGTTCTTTTTGCCATTCACCAGTGTCAACTTTGCCAGCAACTCTTTCATGGTGCGTGAGGGCGTCCCAGGGGGCGTTTGAAGCTGCAGCCTGAGGTGATGGGTTCTGGCAGCTAGTGAGCCTGCTCGATCGTCTGGTTGTCCAGACATTCTATGTCGCGGATGTGGCACAAGATGTTCTTGTTGCCTATCTCCCTGTTTCAGCAGGCCCTGCGGGATCGCGTAACAGGGAGTGGATTGCAGGGCGATGGCTGGCTGCATCTGGCGTTTGACGCGCACACGGTCGGACTCCGCCATATCTCGAGGCCTCATGCTGGAGGAAAGAGCGAAGGACACCAGCTAGATAGCATCAGGAAAGAGCGTGCCCATCGGGTAGTGCTGGAGATAACCGTGGGACCTATATGTAAAGGTGTGATTGCTTAGCTGTGTAGTTCAGGTCGATATGCATAGGTTAAGCACTCGCTTTGCCGGGATCAATGCTTGGATTGGAGTAAAGATTTCCATGCTTCGCTGTAAATTTATCGTAGAGTTCAAGATCGTGCCTGCATAGGTCTTCAATCTTTCTCATTACAGCTGGGTTTGATCGAATTTGTTCTACTGCTTGATTGCTCGGACTCTTGTTAATACTGGGCAATTTAATTTCGAATGAAAACTTTTTCATGAGCTCATCAGCCCAGGTGTCTAAATTTTCCATTGTTCCTACAATGGCAAACCGGGATAGGTTTTCAAGCGCTTCGTCTATGTGATCCCGCGGGGAAGAGCGAAAATTCAAAGAATAATTGGAGAAATAGCGGATTAATTGCTGTCCTCCGGCTTCTGCTTTTCTGGACTCTAGATATTCATTTAAGGGGAGGTCGTTCTTTGTCCAATCGCCCTGCTTGTAAGTGTTATAAACATACTCGGAGATCCACCGGTCAATCGGGTTTCTGAGGACTGTAATAAAGTTCCATTGGCTGGCGAACTCCTTAATCAGACCCGGGCGGCAATAGCAGTGTCCTTTGCCGAAGAAGTTGGCTTTTACCGATAGATTGTAGGCAAGTATTACTTCGCGAGCCTGCATCAGTGAGTTCTCTGTAACTTTTCCTGCTCGCAGACTGGCTCGCGGGTCAATGTTAAATCCATCTAGGTTGTGGCGGGAATAAACTTGATCTCGAATTGCGGATGCAATTGAAGAGCCGGCACTTTTTGGAATATGGCAAAAGTAAATTCTTGGGGGCGCCTTGCTGCTGCCGGGCCGAGCAAGATGGTCGTTGAAAGGCGCTCTTGCTAGAGCTCCTTTAGCCAACTTTATAAGCTTGTTCATCACTCGTTTCCGACCTCTGGTGCATCGCTATGATTGACTTTTGATGACCGTAATTGAATTGGGGCTGCACTTCTGTAAAAAGCTGCATAATGTGTTGTGGAAGTGTTCAGGCGAAGATTATACAAAAAAGCCCCGCCGGTTAGGGCGGGGCTCTTTCGTGAGATCGGTTATCGCTTAAACGGCGACATCCTGAATCTCAGTGGCGGCGATACGCTTGCCTTCTTCGGCAGATTTCTGGAATTCCTCAATCTGGTCGAAGTTCAGGTAGCGGTAGATTTCCGCAGACATAGAGTCCAGGTTGGCTGCGTACTGCTGGTACTCGTCGGGAGTCGGCAGCTTGCCCAGGATCGCACCTACAGAGGCCAGTTCCGCGCTTGTCAGGTACACGTTGGCACCGTCGCCGAGGCGGTTCGGGAAGTTACGGGTGGAGGTGGACAGCACGGTGCTGTTCGGGGCCACGCGCGCCTGGTTACCCATGCACAGGGAGCATCCGGGCATTTCGGTGCGGGCACCGGCTGCGCCATAGATGTTGTAGTAGCCTTCTTCCATCAGCTGGTGCTCGTCCATCTTGGTGGGCGGAGCGATCCACATGCGGGTGGAGATGCCACCCTTGTGCTGCTGCAGCAGTTTACCCGCGGCGCGGAAGTGACCGATGTTGGTCATGCAGGAGCCGAGGAATACCTCGTCCACCTTGTCGCCGGCTACTGAAGAGAGCAGGCGCGCGTCGTCCGGGTCGTTCGGAGCACATACGATCGGCTCTTTCACTTCGGCCAGGTCGATTTCGATCACCGCAGTGTACTCGGCGTCGGCGTCGGCACTCATCAGTTCCGGTTTCTCCAGCCACTCTTCCATGGCGCGTGCGCGGCGCTCCAGGGTGCGCTTGGAGCCGTAGCCCTCGGCGATCATCCAGCGCAGTAGGGTGATGTTGGAGCGCAGGTACTCGGCGATGGCGTCTTCCGGCAGCTTGATGGTACAGCCAGCAGCGGAGCGCTCGGCGGAGGCGTCGGACAGCTCGAACGCCTGCTCGACGGTCAGGTTGTCCAGGCCTTCGATCTCGAGGATGCGGCCGGAGAAGATGTTCTTCTTGCCTTTCTTCTCGACGGTCAGCAGGCCCTGCTGGATCGCGTAGTAGGGGATGGCGTGTACCAGGTCACGCAGGGTGATGCCCGGCTGCATTTCGCCCTTGAAGCGCACCAGTACGGACTCCGGCATATCCAGCGGCATAACGCCGGTAGCAGCGGCGAAGGCTACCAGGCCGGAACCGGCCGGGAAGGAGATGCCCATCGGGAAGCGGGTGTGGGAGTCGCCGCCGGTACCGACAGTGTCGGGCAGCAGCATGCGGTTCAGCCAGCTGTGGATGATGCCGTCACCCGGGCGCAGGGATACGCCGCCGCGGTTCATGATGAAGTCGGGCAGGGTGTGCTGGGTGTCGATGTCCACCGGCTTCGGGTAAGCGGCGGTGTGACAGAAAGACTGCATGGTGAGGTCCGCGGAGAAGCCCAGGCACGCCAGGTCTTTCAGTTCGTCGCGGGTCATCGGGCCGGTGGTGTCCTGAGAGCCAACGGTGGTCATCTTCGGCTCGCAGTAGGTGCCGGGGCGAATACCGTCAACGCCACAGGCCTTGCCAACCATTTTCTGCGCCAGGGTGTAGCCCTTGCCGGTGTCGGCAGGTTGCTCCGGCGTGCGGAACAGGTCGGAAGCGCCGAGGCCGAGGGATTCACGGGCCTTGCCGGTGAGGCCGCGGCCGATGATCAGGTTGATACGGCCGCCAGCCTGAACTTCGTCCAGCAGTACGTCGGACTTCAGTTCGAACTCGGACAGGACTTTGCCGTCTTCAGCCAGGATCTTGCCGTCGTAGGGGCGTATCTCGATCACGTCGCCCATGTTCAGGTCGTCGACCGGCGCTTCGAATACCAGCGCGCCGGCGTCTTCCATGGTGTTGTAGAAGATCGGTGCTACTTTGCCACCGATACAGATACCGCCGCCTTTCTTGTTGGGCACGCCCGGCAGGTCTTCACCGAAGAACCACAGTACGGAGTTGGTGGCGGACTTACGGGAGGAACCGGTGCCGACCACGTCACCGACGAAGGCGACCGGCAGGCCCTTGGCTTTCACTTCTTCGATCTGCTTCAACGGGCCGGTGACGCCGTGCTCTTGCGGCTCCAGGCCGTCGCGGGTCATCTTGTACATGGCCAGCGCGTGCAGCGGGATATCCGGGCGCGACCAGGCATCCGGGGCAGGGGACAGGTCGTCGGTGTTGGTTTCGCCGGTGACCTTGAAGACGGCAACCTTGATGCTTTCCGGCACCTTGTCGCGCTTGGTGAACCACTCGCCCTCGGCCCAGGACTGAATCACGGCCTTGGCGTGTTCGTTGCCGGCTTTGGCTTTCTCTTCCACATCGTGGAAGGCGTCGAACATCAGCAGGGTGCCTTTCAGCTGCTCGGCAGCCAGCTCGCCCAGGTCTTTGTCGTCCAGCAGTTCAACCAGGGTGGAGATGTTGTAGCCGCCCAGCATCTGGCCCAGCAGCTTGATCGCGTGCTCGCGATCGATCAGCGGGGACTCGGCTTCGCCTTTGACGATGGCAGACAGGAAGCCGGCTTTGACGTAAGCGGCCTCGTCCACACCCGGCGGTACGCGGTGGGTGAGCAGTTCTACCAGTTCCTGTTCTTCGCCGGCGGGCGGGTTCTTCAGCAGTTCAACCAGGCCAGCTACTTGCTCGGCATTGAGCGGCTTCGGCGGAATACCCTGTTCGGCGCGCTCGGCGACGTGTTTGCGATAGGCTTCAAGCACGGATATGTCCCTCTTGGTATGTGGGGTGGCACCAACAGCAGGCGGAATTCCCGATCGTTTTCGGTGCCGGGATTTTTTTATTCGTGGCCGCTGGAGGCGGGTGGCGAATTCTACAGCAAAGCCGTAATGCTGTTAAGTTTATTGAAAAATCAATAACTTACGCGAATTGCGACTATTTGTTTGGTGAATTTTGGTCGATTCGTGGGCGATGCGCTTCCTTTCGGAATCCAAACAAAATAGTCTACCGGTCAAAATTCTCCTACCTCATTTCAGGCTGATTTCAGCCTGTGCAAACTGATTTGGTTATTTGATGTACAAAAAGGTGCGCACCCCCTGCATTGGCGTCTGCTCCACCGGTATCGGCGATGATGTCTGCCGCGGTTGCAAGCGCTTTGCCCACGAGGTGATCGACTGGAACGCCTACTCCGAGGAGCAACGGCGCATTATCGCCGAGCGCCGCGAGGGGTACCTGGTCAATGCGGTGCGCAGCCAGCTGGAGATCGTCGATCAGAAGCTGCTGCTGGCGCAGTTGCGTCACCAGCAGATCCGCTTCAACGAGGAGCAGAATCCCTATTGCTGGGTATTCGAGTTACTGCGTGCCGGCGCCAGCCAAATCGATAACCCGCGCGACTACGGCTTGCAGTTGACCCCCCAGGCACGCGACGTGTCGCTGGTGGAGCTGCGCAAACGCATCGATGACGATTTTTACGCGCTGTCGGTGGCCTATTACCAGCGTTTTGTCGCCCCGGGACTGGCTGTAGTCTGATCCTTTAACGCTGTTCTGCATGCGGGCGCTTAGTTGCTCCTTCGAGGAATTCGAACGGTATTGTTTGCTTCAGGCTGTCTCTACCGATCTGGTAAATAGGTTTCGCCCATTTATTCCTGCACCGCTCGAACACAGCCCGATTTATCGTTGACCCGTCTACAGCTTCACAGTTGAAGCTGGCCGCGTTCACCTGGCTGGAGAGATAAACCATGGAAATCGACGATGCGATATTTCTGGCGCAATTTCGCGACCAGACCCTGGCAGCAGGGCACTTTGATCACCGCGGCCACCTGCGCATCGCCTGGCTGTATTTGGGTCGCTACCCGCTGCGGGAGGCCTGTGATCGGGTGTGTGCGGGCATCCGCAGCCTGGCGATTGCGTTGGGCGCCAGGGATAAATTTCACCATACGGTCAGTGAGGCGCTGGTGCGGATTATGGCCGGACGCATGAAAAGCGGTGACGGGTCCGATTTCGCATCATTCCTTGCCGCCAATGCCGATTTGCTCAGTGATGCCCGCGGTCTGTTGGCGCATCATTACAGTGACGAGTGCCTGAATTCGGCAGAAGCTCGGAGCCGCTGGGTCGAACCGGATCTGGTGCCGTTGGACTGATATGAGTAACTCGATGCTGACCATTACTGCCTTCGCCAGGCGCTTCAATTTGTCCCGCTCGACGCTGCTCTATTACGACCGTGTCGGCCTGCTGACACCGGCGAGCACCAGCGACAGCGGCTACCGGCTCTACGGCGAGCGGGAAATGGCGCGCATGGAGCGCATAGCAACTTTCCGCAACGCTGGCCTGTCGCTCCAGGCGATCTGCGACATTCTCGACAGTGAATCCGGGGGCAGGGTAGAGGTGGCGCTGGAGCAACAGCTGGCCGCGCTCAACGAAGAAATCGCGCGGCTGCGCGCACAGCAGAAACTGGTCGTGCAGCTGCTCGGGCGCGGCGGCGAGGCTGCGCCGAATGTCGATGTGGCCCAGTGGGTGGCGATGCTTGAAGAGGCCGGTATGGATCAGCTCGGTCGGCGGCGCTGGCACGCCGCGTTTGAGCGCGATGCGCCTGAGGCGCACCGGGAGTTTTTGCAGTCACTGGGGCTGAGCGAACAGGAAATCGCGGATATCCGTCGGCGCTCGCGACAGGGCGGCGACAATTGAATACCGGTGCTGTTTGGCCTGAACGCTTAGCAGAGCCGGAGTGTTTTCCGGCTCCTTTTCCCTTCCGCTCAGCGGGGCTCCCGCAGAAATACCCGCAGCGCCGGCAAAAAAGGCTCCGATGACAGGGCGAGGTCGCGCCGCTGCCGGCGTCGGCTCAGGCTCGGCTGGTGGTCCACGCGGGTAAAGTCCGGCAGCTGGCCACTATCATCTCCGGGCACCAATACGGGCATGGCCGCGTAGCCTACCTGACGGTATATCTCGCCGTCGCGCGTGCGGAAGATTTCCGCCACCTGCAGGTTGGGTCGGCTCTGGACCTGTACCTGGCGCAGATCTTCATGCTGACGCTTGTGCAGCCCGGCCAGCAGTTGCCGTTGATACTGGATGCCCGGGTCGGAACCCTGCGGGTCCAGCTGTACGAGTTTTTTCTCACACCACTGCACCGTCACCTTGCGGATCGACTTGCGCGCCTTGATCCAGGACAGGGCGATGGCATCCGGTCGCTCCTCACACAACAGTACCTGGCGATAGCACTGGCGCAGGTGGGCGCGGGGATGGCCGGCGTTGGCGAGTAGTTCGCGCAGGTTGCGGTCCCGCTCCAGGGCGGGGCGGTCGCTCAGGGCCTCCTTGTACGCGGCCACGGCCCTGGCGAATGCATCCTTGTCTGCATTCAGTTGTTCGGCGGCCGCGATGGTGGCAGTGGGCACCGCCAGCAGTCCCGGAATCTGCAGAGTAGCGCGGGCATCACCGGCCGCGTCGAGCGGGTCGCAGTAATCCAGCTGTGCAAACAGTGCTCCGGCCAGGGCGAATGGTTGCTCAAAGGAAACACCGAGACGCTCGGCCGCATCGCGGGCAAAGGCCGGTTGCAACAGGTAGTGCTGCCAGTTTCTGGGGGCATCCTGCAGTTGCGCCAGTGACTGGTGCAGGTCCGCGGCGCTGGTATGGAGCTGCTCCAGCAAGGGTGGGATTGCCGCTGCCAGCTTCCGGAGGTCCGTCATGATTGCATTTCCAGCGTTGTGTATCGCAAATATTAATCCACTTAATAAGCCGTTATCAAATAATCAGAAACCGACCACCGATCTATCCCCCTGCCAAATTCCAGCGCTTGGGCCAACAGCGGGAACTACCGTGCGGCCGGCCGCCTGCCTACCATTGCCGCCATGAACCGCTGCGAATTCAAAGAGGCGCTCCTGCATGTAATGGAGCGCAAGGTGCATTGGGCCTGGCCGGCGTTTACTGCGGGGCAGGTGCCCAGGGACCTGCTGCATATCCATCTGGAGCAGGAGTACGGCACCTATGTGCGGGATTTCCCGATTCTGCTGGGGCGCGCCTATATCCAGTGCCCGATCGCCGCGGTACGGCGGGAGCTGGCGGAGAATATCTACGAAGAAGAAACCGGGGGCTTGAGCGGCGGCATACCGCACCCGGAGCTGTTTCTCGAGTACCCGCGCGGTCTCGGCATGAACCTAGACCGGTTCAAGCAGGTTGCGTTATTGCCGGCAGCGGCGGAGTTCCGCGCGATTTTGGACGAGGCTACCTCTGGGCGAGGCTGGGAGATCGCGGCCGCCGTCACCACGCTGTTTCTCGAGGGGACGCAATATGAGCGCGGTGAGTTGGAACCGGGCCACCCCCGGCGCCCGCAGTTTGCGGCTTCCGAACATCCGCTGGTCAAGCATTACGGCTTGCCGGTGGAGAATCTCGCCCTGAGCCGGGTCCATCACCAGGTGGAAGGCGGTCACCGCAAGGCGGCCTGGCACCTGATGCTGGATTTTGTCGATGAAGCGGCGCGGCCCAAGGTATTGCAGTGGATGGGGCAGGTCTTGCACGGCTGGCTCAAGTATCGCGACGAGGTGGCGGAGCACTGTGGCCTGCTGCCGATGAAGCCCGAGGCTCCGGCGCGGCACTGAAACCTGCTATTCCCGTGCCTTGCGGCTATAATCCCGCGCTTTCCACAGCCCAGCGCCTGACCGAGCCATTCGCCGTATGAACGCCCAAGTCCCCGATCTGACCGCCATTCATGAATTTCTGCTGTGCCCGACGCCGGACGCCTGGGTAGAGGCAGCGTTGGCGGAGCCGGAGATGATGCTGGTGGACCACGCCAACTGCGAGAAGAAGGCGGCGGGCACGGCGCTCAACCTGATGTTCCGCTATCTGGACAACTTCGAGCTGCTGAATAAGATGTCGCGCCTGGCGCGGGAGGAGCTGCGCCATTTCGAACAGGTGCTGGCCATCATGAAGAAGCGCGGTATCACTTACCCGCATATCAGTGCCTCCCGCTATGCGGCCGGTTTGCGTGCCGAAGTGCGTAGTGCCGAACCGGGGCGTCTGGTGGATACGCTGATTTGTGGCGCAATTATCGAGGCGCGTTCCTGCGAGCGTTTCGCGCGTATCGCGCCGCACCTGGACGAAGAACTGCAAAAGTTTTATCTGTCGCTGCTCAAGTCAGAGGCGCGCCATTTCCGCGACTATTTGACCCTGGCACAGAAGGCGACCGCCGAGGACATCGAGCCGCGCATACAGGCGTTGTTGGCGGTGGAGCGGCAGTTGGTCGAAGGGGGTGACGGCGAGTTCCGTTTTCACAGCGGCGTGCCTCACCGCGAATCCGAGAGGTAGGATGGGCAAGGGAGCGTAGGATGGGCAAAGGAGCGTAGCGACGTGCCCATCAGGCGGCACCGCGATGGGCACGCTTCGCTTTGCCCATCCTGCGTTCTTGACCTGGCGCCTTGGGTTACTGGCGGTTAATCCCGGTCCAGCTTTGCCAGCAGGTCGACAAATTCCTGCAGGTCGTCGGCACTGTCGTAGTCGACGGTATATTTGTTGTGAAAGAAAACGGTGAGCTGCACCTTGGCTGAATTGATAAATACCGTGTAGCCGTCGAAGTCCGTGCTGACGGTCAGCCCGCGATAGTGCCAGCCGTCGCTCTCCTTGACGCCCTCCTTGGTGGCTTTGTCGAACACCCGGAGTGCCTCCTTGACGTCAATCTTGTGCTCCTGCTCCACGGAATCTCCCGTTGCCGCTACGGCTATTTTTCTCTTGCCGCCAGGCAATTTGGCGGCTGTTGCCGTCTGACAGCTTAGACGACATATCGCATGCGGGCCACTGACCCGACGCCGGCGGCAGGTTTTGTGTTTCTGATCTGGCTGGAAGCCCGCTCTAAACCAAACCTGCCGCTACGCTATAACTGCTTAATGAGCGTGCGCGGTTATATGAGGAGGTGGAGATGAGCGATCCAATTTCATCCGAGGCCCTGGATCAGCTATTTCGCGAGGCCCGAACGCACAGTCACTGGCTGGACAAGCCGGTCAGTGATGAGACCCTGAAGCAGCTCTATGAGTTGATGAAAATGGGGCCGACCAGCGCCAACTGCTGCCCGGCGCGCATCGTCTTTGTTAAGACGAAAGAGGCCAAAGAGAGGCTGCGGCCGGCGCTGAATGAGGGCAACGTGGACAAAACCATGGCGGCGCCGGTAACCGCAATCATCGCGCACGACCATAAGTTTTTCGAGTATTTGCCCAAGCTGTTCCCGCACGCGCCGGCGCGCGAATGGTATGTGGACAATGCGGAGCTGGCGGCCACCACGGCATTTCGCAACGGCTCGATGCAGGGCGGCTATTTTATTCTCGCGGCGCGCTCGCTGGGCCTGGACTGCGGCCCCATGTCCGGGTTTGACAATGCCATGGTCGATCACGAGTTTTTCAGCGAAAAAAGCAGCGCGCCGGCGTTCCAGCAGGAGCACTGCCCGGACAGCCATATCAAGTCGAACTTTCTCTGCAATCTGGGTTACGGTGATCCGAAATTATTGTACCCGCGCGGACCAAGATTCGAGTTTGCCGAGGTATGCAAGATTCTCTGAAGAGCGGCGCGGCTTACAGGGCGGCGGGCTTGGTCACCATCAGGAAAACGATCAGCACCATCAGCGGAAACGCGGCCGCACCGAGCAGGCACCAGAGCCGCATGGTGCGTTGAATCGCATCCGTACTGGCTTCGCGGGCGTGGTGGCGCAAGCGGTATTGCAGAATCACCACCGGCAGCCAAAGCAGAAACACGGCGCCGGTCAGCATAATCGCCAGTTGCAGCCACAACTGCTGCAGCCAGGCCGGGTTGATCGCCAGCATCCCTGCGGCGCTACCGAGCAGTGCGACGATGGCACTGCTGGTAAAGATCCAGTCGGCCGCCACCGTCTCGCCGCTGATCCAGCGGAATACCTGTAAATCACCGGACAGCCACGCGCGCAGGGTGTACCAGGCAATACCGATGCCCGTACCCAGTACAACCATTGCACTGAGAACATGCAGTGTCTTCAGGGTCAGGTAGAGGTTCATGAACTGGCGGCCACTGCCGGCGCCATCTGTGCGTGAGGTTCCAGCCGTTCCATGGCGGTGACGACAGAATAGGGCGCCAGCTCGGTGAGTATCTCGTCGACTGTCAGCAGTTGCCAGCAGGCCTGGGCGCCGACAAAACTCCAGTCGCCGCGCAGGTATTTGCGGGCTAGGGCCGCCGCCGGCGCGGCGGGAATCCAGGGGCCGTCGCCGTTCAGGCCGAGGATCTGCCATTGGTAGGAAGCGACGTCGCCAAACTGGTCTGTACCGTCCGCGCGGATCAGCATACCGCCGTGGTTGCTGCCGCCGGGCCAGTGGGCGGCAAGTTTGTGGCCGAGGCGGGCAAAGCGCGGGCTGGCAGTGGGCAGGTGCAGACGCGCCAGGCGGGCGCACACTGACAGCCCGGTTTGCAGCGTGCGCGGCTGCAGTCCGGTGGCGAAACGCGCGTTGTGCACCTCTGGCAGATAGCGGGGGCACAATTCCAGGTCCGGGACATCGAAGTCACACAGCCAGCGTTTGCCGACCGGGTGCGCCAGTTTGACACTGTGTAGGTAGTTGCCGGTATAGGACTCGCGCCACTCGCCGTTCTGCAGCAGCGGAAAGCTCTCGCCGAGGGACTCGAAGCCGGCGCGTACCGTGGCGAAGCCGCGCACGATGCGGTGCGCGGGGGCAATGGCTATATCAACGGATCGGATCGTCGGCAATTCGCGCGCGATTTCCTTCAGTACCGCGGAGCTCAGCGCTGGCAGGGAGCTGGCCCCCGAGACCATGGCGATACCGGCGGTTTCCGCGGCGGGTGACAGGCGGTTGAAGTCGCACACGTAGCGGCGCGCATCGGCGATGTCGATATAGGGCGTGGCGGATTCGATACAAGCCTGGGCGACGCGGTAATCCTGCTGTTGCTGGAAGGGACCGGCACAGTGGATCAGCAGGTCGAGATGCAGGGCTTTGAGCTGTGACGCCAGGTTAATGGCATCGCGTTCCAGGCGCAGGCCTTCGGCGATGCCGGGTAGATTGGACGCGCAGAGCTCGGCTCTGAAGCGGTCGTGCCCGGCGATGATCAGCTGGACGTCCGACTCGCTGCTGAGCATGCGGGCGATACGCGCTCCGAAATTGCCGTAGCCGCCGAGTATCAGTACGCGCTTTTTATAGCTTTTGATGTAGCTTTTGACCATTTGCAGCGCCCCAGTCCCTAGTCGCCGTCTTATCTGCTGCGCATCGCTCGCGTTCGCTCGCCTAGGTGCGCTCCAAGTCGGCAAGGGCGCTCAATATGCCCTTTGCCTGTTGGTTAGGATGCAATGGGCCAGTGGATCAATTCAAGTGAATCTTTGTCCGCTTTGACGCACCAGCCCTGCGCAGCCCAGTCGCCGAGCACAATGCGCTCCGCCGGCGCGCCGTCGACAGTCAGGGCGTGACGCGCGGGTCTGTGGGTGTGGCCGTGGATCAGCGTGTGGACGCCTTCTGCGCGCATGGCATTCTCCACTTCCTCGGGGGTCACATCCATGATGTCCTCCGCCTTGCGGCTGTTCATGGACTTGGAGACGGCGCGGATCTGGGTGGCGATGGCCCGGCGCTCTTCCAGCGGCTTGGCCAGCAGCGCCTGCTGCCAGTTGGGATCCCGCGCCTGTTGGCGGAACGCCATATATTCGCTGTCGCGGGTACAGAGGCTGTCACCGTGCATCAGCAGCACTTTCCGGCCGGCCAGGGTGATGGTGCTTGGGTCCGGCAGCAGCACCGCGCCGGCGCGGTGGGCGAAGTCCTGACCGAGCAGGAAATCGCGGTTGCCGTGCATCAGGTACAGTTCGGCGCCGCTGCCGCTGAAGCGGCTCAGCTCGCGGGCGACTTCGGCGGCAAGGGGGGCGTCGTCGTCATCGCCGATCCACACCTCGAAGAAGTCACCGAGGATATACAGCGCCTCGGCGCCGGCGGCGCGACCGCGCAGAAAATCGAAGAACGCCCGGGTAACGTCCGGGCGGCTCTCGTCGAGGTGCAGATCGGAAATGAGGTAAGAAGACAATGTTCCGGCCTTTGCTTCCGTATTACTTGTCAGAATAGGCGTCGGATACCGTCACGCCGGTGATCTCGATGGTTTCCGTCGGTACGTCCTGGTGGAAGCCCTTGGTGCCGGTTTTCACACCTTTGATCTTGTTCACCACGTCCATGCCTTCGACCACCTTGCCGAACACGCAGTAGCCCCAGCCCTGCGGGTCTTTGCTGCGGAAGTTCAGGAAATCGTTGTCCTTCACGTTAATAAAGAACTGGGAGCTGGCGGAGTGCGGATCCATGGTGCGAGCCATGGCCAGGGTGCCGGTGTCGTTCTTAAGGCCGTTGTCGGCTTCGTTTTCGATCGGCTCGCGGGTCTGCTTCTGTTCCATATCCGGGGTCATGCCGCCGCCCTGGACCATGAAGTTGTCGATCACCCGGTGGAAGATGGTGCCGGTGTAGAAATCGTCACGACAGTACTGCAGGAAATTGGCCGCAGTTTTCGGGGCTTTGTCGAAGTCCAGTTCGATGGCGATATCGCCGTGGGTGGTGTGCAGGGTGATCATAAAATATCCTAACAGGGGTGTGTTTGGGGCGGCATAATACCGTGTCGACAGGGGCTGTAAAATGGCCTGATGCCGCGATCGACTGGTTCGCTCAAAAATTGAGCAGGCGCAGGTGGGGCAGAAGAAAACGCCGATCCGGACTCGATATTCTGGGATCCATCTGGGCTATAATCCGCCGCTTACATTCGCACAGCTGTAATAGAGAATCCTATGACATCCGAGAGCAAGCCCGCTCACTTTTTACAGAACATTATTCGCGAAGACCTGGCCGGGGGCCGGGTGTCCCAACTGGCGACCCGTTTTCCGCCGGAGCCCAATGGCTACCTGCATATCGGCCACGCCAAGTCCATCTGCCTGAACTTCGGTCTCGCGCAGGAATTCGGCGGTACCTGCAATCTGCGCTTCGACGACACCAACCCTGCCAAGGAAGAGGAAGAATATGTCGACGCGATCAAGCGCGATGTGTCTTGGCTCGGTTTTGAGTGGAACGGTGAAGCCCGCTACACCTCGGATTATTTTGACCAGCTGCACGAATGGGCGCTGCACCTGATTAAAGAGGGCAAGGCCTACGTCTGCCACCTGTCGCCGGAAGACGCGCGCCATTACCGCGGCACCCTGACGGAACCGGGCAAGAACAGCCCCTACCGCGACCGCTCGGCGGAGGAGAATCTCGAGCTGTTCGACAAAATGAAGAACGGTGAGATGGCAGAGGGCGAGTGCAGCCTGCGCGCCAAGATCGATATGGCCGCGCCGAATATCAACCTGCGCGACCCGATCATCTATCGCATCAAGAAGATGGCGCACCACCAGACCGGCGACAAGTGGTGTATCTACCCGAGCTACGACTTCGCCCACGGCCAGTCCGATGCCATCGAAGGCATCAGCCACTCCATCTGCACGCTGGAGTTCGAGGACCACAAGCCGCTGTATGACTGGTTCATTGCGAACCTGCCGGTGCCGGCGCGCCCGCGCCAGTACGAGTTCGCGCGCCTGAACCTCAACTACACCGTGGTCTCCAAGCGCAAGCTGAAGCAGCTGGTCGATGAGGGGCACGTGGACGGCTGGGACGACCCGCGTATGCCGACCCTGTCCGGCCAGCGCCGCCGCGGCGTGCCGCCGGCCGCCATTCGCAAGTTCTGCGAGATGATCGGAGTCACCCGCTCTGACTCGGTCGTCGATGTGGGCATGCTGGAATACTGTATCCGCGACGAGCTGGACAAGAACGCGCCCCGCGCCATGTGCGTGATGGAGCCGCTCAAGGTCACGCTGAGCAATTACCCGGAAGGCCGGGAGGAGATTCTCCCCGCACCCGGTCACCCGGTGCGCGAAGACCTGCCGGCGCGGGACCTGCCGTTCACCCGCACCTTGTACATCGAGCAGGAGGACTTCCGCGAGGAGGCCAATAAGAAATACAAGCGCCTGGTACTTGGCAAGAAGGTGCGCCTGCGCAACGCCTATGTGATTCAGGCGGACGAGGTTATCAAGAATGATGCCGGCGAGATTATCGAGGTCGTCTGCTCTGTGGATCTGGATACCCTGGGCAAGGACCCCGCCGATGGCGTCAAACCGAAGGGCGTGATTCACTGGGTTTCCGCGGAGAAAAACGTGGACTGCGAAGTGCGTCTGTACGACCGCCTGTTCAGCGATCCGGCCCCGGATGCCGGCGGCAAGAATTTCCTCGACCATGTAAACCCGGACAACCTGCAGGTGCTGAGCGGCTGCAAGGGCGAGATCGGACTGGCCTCGGCCGCGCCGGAGCACAGCTATCAGTTTGAGCGCAACGGCTACTTTTGCCGCGACAACAAGTACGGCACCGCGGAGAAACCGGTATTCAACCGCACCATCGGTCTGCGCGACAGCTGGGCAAAAATGGGCGAGTAGCGAGTATTGCTCGCTGCCCATTTTTGCGACCGGCCAAGGATGGCCGGGCCGGCGGCCGCTCCAGGGATGGCTGCTCGCCATTGAGCATCACCAATCAAAAGAACTTGTGAGAACAGATGGCCTTACAGCTTTACAACACTTTCTCCGGACAGAAAGAACCCTTCCAGCCCCTCGTGGATGACCGCGTGCGCATGTATGTCTGCGGCCCGACGGTATACAACCGCGTGCATATCGGCAATGCGCGCCCGGTGGTCGTGTTCGACACCCTGTATCGCTTGCTGAAGCAAAACTTCAGCGATGTGATTTACGCGCGCAATATCACCGATATCGACGACAAGATCATGAAGGCCGCGCGGGACAACGGCGAAGAGATCGGCGCGCTGTCGGCGCGTTTCGCCGAGGCCTACTTCGAGGACATGGCGGCGCTCAATAATCTGGAGCCGGATGTCATTCCCTATGCGACCCAGCACCTGCCGGAAATGATCGACATGATCGAACGGCTGCTGGAAAAGGGCCACGCCTACGCCGCCGAGGGCCATGTGCTGTTCGCGGTGGACTCCATGGCGGATTACGGCAAGCTGTCCAAGCGCTCCCTCGACGATATGCTCGCCGGTGCGCGGGTGGAAGTGGCGCCCTACAAGAAGTACGCCGGTGATTTCGTGCTGTGGAAGCCGTCCAAGGATGACGAGCCCGGCTGGGACAGCCCCTGGGGTCGCGGCCGGCCCGGCTGGCACCTGGAGTGCTCGGCGATGATCAAGAAGCACCTGGGCGAGACCATCGATATTCACGGCGGCGGCCGCGATCTGACGTTCCCGCACCACGAGAACGAGCGCGCCCAGAGCTGCTGCGCCAACGGTGTGGACTTTGTGCGCTACTGGATGCACAACGGCTACGTCAATATTGAAGGCGAGAAGATGTCCAAGTCCCTGGGCAACTTCCGCATGGTCAACGACCTGCTCAAGCAGTATCCGGGCGAGGTGCTGCGCTTCGCACTGCTGTCGGCCCACTATCGCTCGGAACTGAATTTCAGCGCCGACTTGCTGGACCAGGCCTGGCGCAGTCTCGACTCACTCTACGGTGCGCTGCGGGAGACCGAAGCCGTGCCTGCGGCCGAGGTGGATCTCGGCAGTTCCGCGTTTATGGCCGCGCTCGAAGATGACCTGAATACGCCGATCGCGATCAGCGAGCTGCACCAGATCGCCAAGGACCTGAACAAGGCTGAGGCAGGTGACAAGGCGCGCCTGAAAGGGCTGCTGCTGCGTGCGGGCGAGATGCTCGGCATACTGCAGCAGGACCCGGAAGCCTGGTTCCAGCAGGTTCGCGGCGGCGAGTCGATTTCCGCAGAGGAAATTGAACAGCTGATCGCGGAACGCGCCCAGAGCAAAAAGGACAAAAATTACGCCCGCTCTGACGAAATCCGCGAGGAGTTGAAGTCCAAGGGTGTGGTGCTTGAAGATAGCCGCGAAGGCACCAAGTGGCGGCGGGAGTAATTACGCGCTATTAACTGGTGTCGTTATGCCGGCACAGGCTCTGTGCTGTTATGACGACATAAATTCATACGTAGACATAACTAGAAATAAACCATGAAAAAAATCTTTGTCTTGTCCTTTTCTACACTTGCCCTGATCACTCTCACTGCCTGTGAGCCCAAGCGCGGCTCGGAGAAGTGGTGCAAGAAGATGGATGAAATCCCCAAGGGCGAGTGGTCCCTGAACGACGCTGGCGACTACACCAAGCACTGCGTATTCAAGCAAAAGCCTGAAGAAGAGTAAGCGGAATCGACGCCGTTGTTCTTCGTCGATTCCTATCAGCACTTCTTTCGCCCCCTTACCGGAAAATACCGCGAGCAGGTGGTGGAATGCCTGCGCCTGCTGTATGAGCGGCTGTATACCGCCAAGGCGGATTATGGCGAGTCGTTGGCGCGCGAGCAGATCCTGGAGATTTTCAGCGAGGCGCTGACCCGGGCACCGCAACTGGACGGCGATGACGACAACCCGGAATCTGAGGGGCGTTTTCGCAATCTCCGCGAGCAGGCGGTCTGGGTGCTGAATAGCCTGGTGGAATTCGGCTGGCTGGAAAAGCAGGTGGACAGCGCGACGCTGTCCGCCACTTTTCCGTTCAGTCGCCGCGGGCGCCTGTTCACCCAGCCGCTGGTGGAGGTGGACAGTGCCCGCGTGCGCACCCGCCACCGCAATACCCGCAACACCCTCAATGCACTGGAAGCGTTCGCGGCCCGGGGGGAGATTCACGACCTCATCGATGCCTGGGAGTACTCGGAGCGCATCGTTGCCGACTTCACTGACATGATCGCGGAGCTCGAAGAGCGCAAGCGGGAAATGGTGCGGGAAGTAGAGGCCCAGCTGCTGGTGCAACAGGCCACCGACGAATTCTTTTCGTTTATGGAGAGCCGCTTCCAGCCGGATCTGGCGATTCGCCTGTCTGCCGACAGCGTGGAGAAACACCGCGATGCCATCGGCCGCGTCATTGCGCGGATTCGCCGCAAGGAGAAAACTCTCAAGGCGGAGTGGGAGAGGCGCCTGCGGCAAATGTTGCCGGAGCTGGTGGAGGAGGGACGATCACTGCTGTGGCTGATGCTCGACACCATCGAGGACCGTATGCGCCGCGCCTGCGAGGTCAAACTGCCTGCGCTACGCCGGGCACTGCAGGGCTTTACCAAGCGCGCCGACATCATTATCCGCCAGCTCAGCTATCTGCACAGCCAGTCCGAGGGCGAGTTCACCGACCTGTGCCAGCGCCTCGGTGACAATGCAGAGAAATCGGCATTGCTGGATCGCCTCGGCGGCGAACTGGGTGGATTCCAGTTGCGTCTGTTCGACCCGAAACAGACCCAGTTGTGGCAGCGCAGCCGCCGACAGCCGGTCAACACCCGGGTCGAGGACGAAGCGCCACTGGCGGAAGAGAGTCGCCGTGACATACTGTTGCAGCAACTGCTGGACCAGGCTTTCAATTTTAATAGCAGCGATCTGCGTGAATATCTGCAGAAGGCACTGGGCAGTGGTCGTCGTATCAACAGTCGCGATCTGCCACTGGAAGATGCCCGCGATCTTTTGGCGATGAGTCACATGGTCGAAGCGGCCGCGGTAAACCAGGCCGGCACCGCCGCGGTGCAGGTAGAGTTTACCGGGGCGACCGCCAGTAACGACTACTTTGTCCAATTTGACGAATACATTCTGGAACTGAAAGAAAGTGATTGAACAGGCCTTGGAAGAAGCGCTGGCCCAGTGTCGCCTGACGCGCGGAGAGTTTTCCGAACTGTTGGTGCGCCTGTTGGATTACGGCGTTATCTGCCGTGACGAGAGTCAGGTGGAAACGGTTCTGTACGACCGCTTCCAGCGCTGTGAACAGCTGATCCGTGAGTGGCTGGCCCCTTTAGGCCTGCGCTTGCAGCACGACAGTCGCTTCCAGTTTATCCGCGTGTACCCGCCGGGTGCCGAGGTACCCGGCATGCCTGACCAGGAAGAACCTCATCACGGCGGTTTTCGCGCGCGCCTGAGCCAACAGGAGGTGGCGGCGATCCTGGTGCTGCGTGTCGAATACGACAAGGCGCTCAGGGAAGGGCAGGTGGATGAAAGCGGCTGCGCCGCACTGTCGCTGGAAGCGCTGGAACTGGGGCTTCGCAACCTGTTGAAGATGTCGCTGCCGGACAAGCTGGCGGAGCGCAAAAACCTGCTAAAGAAGCTGCGCCAGTTGCGCCTGGTGCAATTTGCCGGCGAGGAAACCGAATCCCTTGCGGAAATCTGGTTGCGGGTGCGCCCGACCGTTGCCCATTTTGTCAGCGAGGAGACATTGCAGCAGCTGTTCGACGGACAGCCGCAAGAAGAACAGGTAAAAGAACTCGAGCAGCGCATCACGCCGAACAGCGAAGATCATAGTCTGTTCGTGGGTACTGAATCCGATTAGTGGTTGTAGGAGCCTGCTTGCAGGCGAAAGGCTACGAAGCCCTGATCATTTCGCCAGCAAGCAGGCTCCTACAGCGAAAAATCCGTAGGGTGGGCAAAGCGCGGCGTGCCCATCAGTCTGGCCTGATGGGTACATCGCTTCGCTCCTTTGCCCATCCTACAAAATGCGCAGCATTTAAAAATATGAACAGGCATCTACGTCGAATAAAAATATGTTTCTGAAAAAACTGATCCTGATCAACTGGGGCAATATTCCCCAGCTGGAATACGAGTTCGGGCCGATCAATCTGTTTTCCGGTGGCAATGGCTCCGGTAAGACGACGGCTGCCGATGCCATCCAGACGTTGATGACGGCGGCGCACGATACGCTGTTTACCTTCAATCCGGGCCAGGACGAAACCACCCAGCGCGGTCGCGGTGGCAAGCAGGTGCGCACGCTCGCCTCTTATGTGCTCGGCTGTGATGACGGCAGCTACGCGCGCCTGCAGCCAACCGACTGTTATATCGCCGGTGTTTTCTATCCCACTGCCGGTGAGGACAGCGATCCCTTCACGTCGGTGATGGCGATTCGCGCGCATCTGGATAGCAGCAGCAAGCCCGCCCAGGCGCGACAGAACGACCTGCGTTTCTTTATATTCCCCGGTGAGCAGCTGTCCATCGGTGACTTTATTCGCGAGTACAAGGACGGCAAGCACCTGCTGCCGCTGGACAAGTTCTATTCCGTGCTCGGCAAGCAGTTCGAACGGGTTGAACAGTACGATAAGAAGAAGGCCTATCTGCGCCGCCTCTACGGGGCTCTGCGCGGTCGTCGCGATGCGGTGCCCGACCGCGAGGCCACGCACGCGGCGCGGACCTTTGCTAATTTCATGGCGTACAAACCGGTCAAGAGCATCAATGATTTCGTCGCCCAGGAAGTGCTGGAGAAGCGCGATCTGGGGGATGCCATCCGCTCGGTTTCCGAGCTGATGAAGACGATCCACGCGATGGAGCAGGAGGCGCGCCAGATCGTCGAGCGCGTTTCCTCGCTGGAGCAGATCGCGCAGTCCGCGGACCTCTATCGCGAGCAGTGGCTGCAGTTGCGGATACAGGAATACCTGCAGGCGCGCCATCGTCAGCTGCGCTTGCAGAAGACCTATCTCGCCGGCAAGCACAATCAACAGCAGTTGCGTGCGGATCTGCAAACCAACGAGCGCGAGGCGCGCATCGCCGTCGAGCGCAGTGAACAGCTCAATCAGCAATTGGTGGAGTTGCAGGCACAGCGGTTGGGCATCGACGCCCTGCGCAGCAAGGACCAGCTGGAGCAGCGCATCAATGGCGCGCACCGGCAGTTGTCGGAGCAGGGCGCTCCCCTCGCTGCCCAGGAACGGCAGTGGCAGCGCAATCGCGAAGCCGCCGAAGAGTTACTGAGCCTGTTGAACGGTACTGCCGCGGAACTGGAAATTCCCACGCTGGGTAACAAGGCCCTGGTGCAATGTATCAAGCAGGTGGCGCGGGAAGAGGAGTTGCCGGATCTGCACAAGTTGCTCGGCAAGGACTGGATCGACCTGTCCGCGCTGGAACCGCTGCGAGATCGGGCGGCGAGCAGTGAGGCACTGCACAACAAGCTGCACGGGTTGCTCGCCAGTGCCGATACCGGCGAAACAGCCCAGGGCGAAAACAAGAGCCTGCGCGAGCAAATCACGCAACAGGTGTCCCGCTGGGAGCTGAAGGTGCAGCAGCTGCAGAAGCAACTGCACACTCAGGAAAACCGCATTCAGCACCTGCAGGCTAATCGCGTGCGCTATCCGCAATCGGTGGAGCAGGCCCTGGCGGCGATTCGCGAGCAGTGTCCGCAGGCCGAGCCGCGGGTACTGTGTGACTACGTGGAAGTGCTGGACGAGCGTTGGCAGATGGCCGTGGAGGGTTATCTTGGCGGCGCGCGCTTCTCGATTATCGTGGAGCCGGAACACGAGGCGGCGGCGATTCGCATCGTGCGCAATATGCCCGGCCGCAGTAATCGCGCGCGGGTCATCCAGGGAGACAAGGCGCGCCGGGATGCGGAGCGGGCGTCTGTGTCCAAGGATTCCATCGTCGAGCTGATGGAATTCAACCACAAGACCGCGGAGTACTATCTGCGAGCCTCCTACGGCTCGGTACTGCAGGTGCAGGATGAACACGAACTGCGCGGCACGCGCCGTGGCCTGACTGCAGACGGACTGGCCAGCGGCAACTACAGCATGTGGCGCTGCGACATCGACGACGCCGAACTGGTTTTCGGCCAGGGTGCCCGCGCGCGCGCGTTGGCAGCGCAGCAGCAGGCACTGGAGCAACTGCTGGCGGAAGCCTCTCAGGTCAGTGACCAGTACCAGCTGTACCGCCGCGTCGCCGCGGCCGCGCGTGAGCTGAGCGGCTTGCAGCTGCTGCCGGTGGTGGATGCCGCACTGGGAGCCCAACGCGAGTGGCGCAGCGCTGAACAGGCGCTGGAAAACCTCGACCTGCAGGACTGTGAGCAGCTCGAGCAGCAGGTTGCCGAGCTTAAAGTGCAGCTGCAGGCACAGCAGAAAGTTCAGGCCGGACTGCAACACGACGCCGGCAAGCTGGAGCGGGATCTGGAAAATACCGGCAAGCAGCTGAAAGCGCTGTCGGCCGAACTGGATACCCTCGACGATGCGCTCAGCGACCGCGAGGCCGCGGTGCGTCGAATTGCGCAGATCACACCGGACTACGATGCCGAGAAGGTCCTCGAACAGGCGGACGAGCAGGCAGAGCGCGCCGGTGACAATTTTGATTTCGGTGCCGATCTCGAAGAGTGGCAGGGGCTGCTGGAAAAATACTGTCGCCAGCTGGACCGGGCAGTGATGGAATACAACGCCAACTGTGCCGCCGGCGACACGCTGGCGTTTGAGCCGGACCTGGGCGCCGGCCACGACGAGGTGCTGTTCAAACTGGTGTGCAGCCTGCACAACCAGGTAGAAGCAATGCGCAACCGCCTGAAAAACAATCTTTTGGTGGACCGGCACGAACAGTTGCTGGGGCTAAAGAAGTCGTTCAACACCACCTTTGTCACGCACCTGTGCCACGCGATTTACCAGTCCATCAACGACGGCAAGCGGGTTCTGGACGACCTGAACAAGGAGCTGGAGCATCACCGCTTCGGTGCCGACCGCGAACGCTTCCGCTTCGCCTACAGTTGGGTACCGGAATTCAGGGAATACTGGAATTTCTTCAAGGCGGTGATCGAGCTGCCGAATCTGGGCGAAGAAGAAAACCTGTTCGATGCCCAGTTATCCCAGGCGCATATGAAGGTGCGCGACAAGCTGTTGAATATGCTGTTGAGCGAGGATGAACAGGTGGCGCGGCGGGAGCTGGATCGCATCAGCGATTATCGCAACTACCGCAACTACGAGATCTTTAAGGAGCCGGAGGGCAAGGAACCGATTGCGCTGAGCCAGTACGGCACCGGCTCCGGGGGCCAGCTGGAGACGCCGGCCTATATCATTCGCTCGGCGGCGGTGACGTCGGCCTTCCGCTTCAACGAGGGCAGCAGCCACCTGCAGATGGTACTGGTGGACGAGGCCTTCTCGAAAATGGACGAGTCCCGCTCGAAAGAGGTGATCCGCTACCTGACGGAGACCCTCGGCCTGCAACTGCTGTTCATTATGCCGAGCAGCAAGTCCGGGCCGTTTATGGATCTGATCTCCAATCAGTTCGTGTTCAGTAAATGCCCGAGTGCCAGGCCCGTCGGCCAGCTCAACACCCGCGTGTATGTGGACCGCAAAGTCTGTAACCGGGAAAAGATCACCGAGCTGTGGGCCAATCATCGCCGCACGATTCGGCAGCAGGCATCACTGGACTTTATGGAAATGGTGGAAGGGTAACCGCGAGCGCTTTTTCATTCTCGAGCGACGTCCGGGTGCTCCCGCAGCGGAATCGAGGAAACGAGGAGGAGACGATGGGGAGGCAGATACCCGAGTGGGTGGCTGCAAATCCGGTGATTGCTGGCCTGCTGAAATATGTGCTCGACAGGCGCGACGAGCAGATTCTAGCCGGAGAGCAGAAGCAGATCAGGATTACGCTGAACCCGGACAAGGCTCCCCGCGCGCTGCGCGCCGCACTTGCGCCTTTCAGTGACCCCGCCTACGACGACGGCGAGCTCTGGGACGAGCTAGTGTGGCTGTCTCGTGATTACCAATGTTTCTCCATCAAACCGCCGGCCCGCCGATCTGTAGGTGCCGCGGCCTGGAAAGGGGCGCATCTCTACTTCAGCGAGGGTTGTGAGCAACTCGTCCGCGATTGGTTGCAGCGAGAGCGGCCACTACTTGTGGATCCGGAGTGGCAGGCGGCGCTGGCGCGATTTTCGCAGCATTTCGAGAGTGTGGAAGTTTTCCCGCCTGGAGGTCTCGAACTAGACCCTGGATTCGAAAATTTTGAACAGCTGTTAGGTTGCTGGGCGCGTGTGAGACAAGAGCTGGATTGCGGGGGAAGTCTATCTTGGCGCCAACTATCTGCACGTTGCTTTCTTGGTGACTCCAAATATTTGGATTCCAGCTGGCGCCAGTCACTAGTGCGCGGACTTTTTCCTTCGCGAAGCGGCAAGATATGTGAGCGGCCGTTGTTAATGCATCTATATTTGCCCGTACGCGTCGAGCAGGTATTGCTGATCGAAAATCAAGATTCCTTTCTGTTGTTAGCCGATCTGCAACCCGGATCTACCGCGTTGGTATACATTGAAGGCTATCGTGGCGGAGCAGCGCGGGTGCGCGCTCCGGGTGTCGCGCGCTTTAGTACAGTGAATGACGCATCGACGGTAGTGCGGCGGGAATTTCTGCAATGGTGGCAGGGGCAGGCTGACAGGGAATTGCCGGTATATTTTTGGGGCGACTTGGATTGCGAGGGTATGCATATCGCTGCGGCACTCAGGCATAGTTTCCGAGCGCTCGATTGCTGGCGGCCAGGGTATATGTCGCTGCTGGATAGGTTGCGAGCCGGTGGTGGTCATTTGCCGGAGCAGGCGGGGAAGCAGGGCCAGAAGTCGATATCGTCAACGGGCTGCGAATATGCCGACAGGGTTCTGATCCCCGCGATTAGGGCGTCTGGGCGCTATGTGGACCAAGAGGCAATCGCACACGAGCAGCTCACGGCCATCTGTACGGTTGGCGGCTTGTGATCCTGGAGAGGAGCGCGTAATTGCTTTCCGGGTGAATATCTAAGAGTATCTTTGGTTGACTGAGAGCGGGTAGTCAGTTTTGGCCATTGCAAACAGTGCGCAACTTCTCGGAAGATGCGCGCAATTTGCTGTAAATATTACCTTTCGCTCAATTAAAGGGATTTTTTCGGAGATTGCTATGCGTCAGTTTTCCATACTGGTCATTTTCGTTTTGGCTTTTGGCGGCGCGGCGGTGCTGTATGAGAAAGAGAGCCGCAAAGTCAAAGGGGTGCTCGCCCAGATCACCGAACTGCAGGCGCAACTGGGCGATCTGCAGGCGGAGGTCAATCGCCTTAACGGCGAACTGGAAGCGGTCAAGTTGGCGGAGCGCCGCCGTCCCAACCTGAAAACCATCGCCAGTCGAATCCATACGGAGGATCGTCCGGCCGTGATTAACCGCACCCAGGCGCGTAGCGCTGAGGCCCGGTCGCATCAACTGATCGCCTCCGACGTAACCAGCGCACCGCCGGCGATACATGGCCGCGGCGAAGACGAAACCGTGGGTGACAGCGAATGGAATCGTCCGACGGTGGACGCGGAACAGTACCAGCGCGAAAGCGCCGATGAGTCCGGCAGTGAACGAGCGGTCGCAGATCCCTATCAGTAAGCGACAGAATCTCGCTATTGAATCTCAGTTGAAAAGCCCCCAAATTGTCCGCAACCAGCGTCCCGGCGCTGCGGACAATTTGGGGGCTTTGTCGTTGCGACTCGGCAAAATCCCAATTAAGTAGCCGGTAAGGAGCGGATCTACTCATGTCATCGAGCACGTTTTACTCATCACTGAACGAACAACTCGCGGGTCTGTTGTCAGGCGAAAGGGACTGGCTGGCCAATACCGCCAATGCCAGTGCGCTACTGTTTATGGAGCTCGAGGATATCAACTGGGCCGGCTTTTATTTCCTGCACGGTGACGAGTTGCGTCTGGGGCCCTTCCAGGGCAAGCCGGCCTGCACGCGCATCCCGGTCGGTACCGGTGTCTGTGGCACCGCGGTTGCGACTGGTGAGTCCCAGCTGGTGGAGGATGTCCACCAGTTTCCGGGGCACATTGCCTGTGATGCGGTATCCGCCTCTGAAGTGGTAATCCCCCTCTACGATGGCGAGCGCTGCCTAGGGGTGCTGGATATCGACAGCCCCAGCGTGGCCCGCTTCGCCGCGGAGGACCTGGCCGGGTTACAGGAGTTTGCCCGGGTCTTGCTGGATGCGACCGATCTCTCTGGTGCCTGATGGCGCTGCTGTGGCAGAAAAGGGTTGGTGACTGCCACTATCAGGTTCGCAGTCACGGCGCCAGCGTGCGCCTGTACAGCAATGGTGTCTTCCACTCCCAGTGGAACCCGCGGGATCCGCTAAAAGGATCCCTGTGGGAGTTACTGCTGTTGCCGGCTTTTTTCCGTTCTGAGCAGCAGATTCGATCGGTGCTTCTACTGGGCGTTGGCGGCGGTGCGCTGATCCGGCTCCTGCAGCAGTTTTTCACCCCGACCAGAATTGTCGGCGTGGATCTCGATCCGACCCATCTGGATATCGCACGTCGGTATTTCGGTGTGCGCAATGCGGAGCTGGTGTGTGACGATGCGAGCAACTTTGTTGCAGGTCTTGTCGGTGGGGTAGAACCAGATACCTTCGACCTGATTATTGATGACCTTTTCGGTCACAGTGCGGGCGAAGCGGAGCGTACGGTTGCTGCTGATACCTCCTGGTGCCGCAAACTCCTGGGACTATTGAGCTCAGATGGAGTTCTGGTCTGCAATTTCGGCAGCCGGCGTGAACTGTTGGCTAGCGGCTGGTGTGACCGGTGCGTTCGCGCACAGCTTCACGGCGGTTGGACCGCAGAGCTCCCCGCCTATGAAAACGCAGTGCTGGCGGTCAGCAGGCAACCCTTGTCGCTGACCGATCTGGCGGCGACCGCTCCCGACAAGATCAACCCCGCTAATCCATCGCGTCGGCTGGATTGTCGCCTGCGACGATTGATCTGATTTTTCCCCAAATACAAGCCTTCTGTTGCGCCATTATCGGTTGGCGCCCTTTCGCACTGCGTGTCTATACTGAAAAAAGGCATTTGTTTTCCCGGGAATGGTCGATGCGCTACAAAACTGTGGAGGAAGTAATCCAGGAAGGGCGAGATTTCCATGCCAAACTGGCGCAGCAATACGGCGAATACGAACAGCTGGCCACCAACAGGCGTATAGAGCTGTTGCTGGATCAGCTGAAACGGCGCGAGGATTCCATGAAGCACTCACTGGAAAATTTCCGCGCCGACCTGACCCCCGGGGCTCTACACACCTGGGTCCAGTTTGCGCCCGAGGGGCGCGAGAAGGAATTCCTGCAGCGGCTGCGCAATGTCGATATCGATAACCTCGACGATATTGCCAAGCTGGCGCTGGATATCGAAATGTACCTGGCGGACCAGTACCGAGATCTGGCGCAGGGGGCGGAAACACCTTCCGCGCGGGATGCATTCGAACGTCTGCGACAGCTGGAAGAGCTGGAAGAGCACACGCTGTCGATGAATTTATTTAATTTGCGGGACTACTGAGTCTCAGACGAGTGCAAAGGGAAGGGTGTCGGGCGCTGTTACTGGCTCAGGCGATACACGCAAAATCCCTGCTCATTAGCCAACTGCTCCACAGTGGCGAAGTGGTCGCGTCCTTTCCGTGCCAATGGAATAAATTCGTTGACGACAAACAGCGCGTATCCGCTGTTTTTTAACAGCCGCGCGCTCTGGCGCAGGAAGCGATCGGTGAGATCCCCTTCCACCTGAAAACCCTGGTGAAAAGGCGGATTGCAAATCAACAGGTCGGCGATATTGGTTTCCAGTTCTGCGCCTGCATCTGATGGCACCACGGCACCGTCCAGGTTCCGATCCGCGAAATTTTCTCGGCAGGCAATCAGCGCTGCGGCGTTGTTGTCGGTAGCGGTGAAGTGGTAGTTTCCCTGCGCGGCCAGCTGGGTGCTCAGGTAACCGTAACCGCAGCCGAGATCGACCACATGGGCGCCGTCGCTCGGTAGACATTGCGAAAACTGCTCGGCAAGCAGGGCGCTGCCGCGATCGATTTTATTCCAGCCGAAAAGTCCGGGTTTACTGTAGAGACCATTTAGCGTCTCGAGCCGACGCAACTCGCAGTAGCCCTGATCGTCAGCTTTTTCTCCGCTGTGGGACTGCAGCGGATTAGTGCTGACATAGTCGCTGCCGTGTTTCTGCAGTTGCTTGGCGCAGCCGAAGCGTTGCGCTGCTTTGGCAGCATAGGTTTTTATGCCACTCTGCTTGCCCCCTATCAGTACCAGTTCACCCCCTTCACCGAGAAACTCCGCGGCCCGGTTGATGACATGGTGCACGACGGCCTTTTCCTTGGAAACGGGAAAGACAATGCGGCGGTAGTTGCGCCCGAGTTCTTCAAAGTGAAAATCGCTGAAAAAACTGCGCGCGGTTTTTCCCTCTGCCAGCCTGGCGATATCCCAGCGGTTGCTGAGCAAGTCACCGCCAAAATTAAACCCTTGCTGCAGCAGTGCCTTGCTGTTCTCGTCGGCGATCCACAGGGTTTCGCGGGGGGCGTTTTGCAGTTCCTGGCAGAGTAGAGTGGCCATGCATTTTCTAGGTTTGTAGGATGGGCAAAGGAGCGCAGCGACGTGCCCATCGGACGGGAGTGATGGGCACGCTGCGCTTTGCCCATCCTACAAAGCTGATAGGTCCTTTATTCTACCGAGGCGACTTCTTCCGGGGTCAGGTAGCGGTAATCCCCTTCCTCGAGATCATCGCTCAGCACGATGTCGCCGATCCGCTCCCGGTGAAGTTCGAGAACCTTGTTGCCGAGCGCGGCGAACATGCGTTTTACCTGGTGGTAGCGCCCTTCACTGATGGTGATGCGCACTTCGTTGGCAAAGAGTATTTCCAGCCTGGCCGGTTTGGTTCTTTTCTTTTCGTTGTCCAGCCAGATGCCCTTGGCAAACTTTTCCACGGCATCTTCCCCGATACGATCGGCCAGGTGAGCGTAGTAGGTCTTGTCGCAATGGCGGCGCGGGGACGTGACCATGTGGGACCACTGGCCGTCATCGGTCAGCAGCACCAGTCCCGTGGTGTCGATGTCCAGGCGCCCGGCGATATGCAGTTTGTGCTTGTTGGGCTCGTCGATAAGGTCGAGCACCGTGGGGTGCTCGCTGTCCTTGGTCGCGCAGACATAGCCCAAGGGTTTGTGCAGCATCAGGTAGCGCGGCCCCGGCTCCAGTAGCGGTTCACCGTCCAGGCACAGGGTATCCGCGATGTCGATCTTGGTGGCGGGGTCGGTGACCACCTCGCCATTGACCGTAATGCGCTCCGCCTTGGCGGCGCGCTTTACTTCGGCGCGGGAGAGATCGGTGACCTGACTTACCGCTTTATCGAGGCGGATTGCGCTAGCCAATCTTGCGCTCGCCGGAATCCACGGACTGATAGATCAGGGTGTTGATCGTCATCGGGCCGACGCCGCCGGGTACCGGGGTATAGGCGGCAACGCGGCCGACCAGCGGGCCCAGTTCGATATCACCGACGCCGCCGGGATGGTAGCCGGCGTCGACCACGACGGCGCCATCCTTGATCCATTCCGCCTTGATAAACTCCGGTTTGCCGACCGCACCAACGATGATGTCGGCGCGACGAATATGGTCGGCCAGGTCCTGGGTGCGGGAGTGGCAGATGGTCACGGTGGCGTTGGCGTTCAGCAGCATGGCCGCCATCGGCTTGCCCAGGATCGGGCTGCGACCCACGACAACGGCGTGCTTGCCGGCGAGTTCAATTTTGTAGGCTTCCAGCAGGCGCATGATGCCCTTGGGGGTCGCGCAGCCATAGGCTTCCTCGCCCATGGCCATACGGCCGAAACCGAGGCAGGTGACGCCATCCACGTCCTTTTCCAGGCTGATCGCGTCAAAGCAGGCGCGCTCGTCGATCTGCGCCGGCACCGGGTGCTGCAGCAGAATGCCGTGTACATTCGGGTTGGCATTCAGTTCTTCGATCTTGGCCAGCAACTGTTCGGTAGTGGTGGAGGAGGGCAGCTCTACCTGCAGGGAGTCCATGCCGACGCGGCGACAGGCGTTACCCTTCATCTTTACATAGGTGGCGGAGGCGGGATCGTCACCGACGAGGATGGTTGCCAGGATCGGGGTCTGGCCACCGCTCTTCTCTTTCAGCGCGGCCACGCGGGCCGACAGTTCCTCTTCCGTTTTCTGTGCCAGGGCTTTGCCGTCCAGAACCAGTGCAGACATAGGTGAAATCTCAAACAAATAAGAATCGTGGACCAACTGGCCGGGGAGGGTCTCCAGTAGCGGTCTGATCACAGGCGACACCGGCCTGAGGCCGCAACTACAGAAGAACCGGTAAATTGCTGCCCGGCCCGGATTTTTGAAGGGCGCTATTTTCGCACAGGCAGCGAATAATTTCCCTACTTGGTCACAGCCTTATATAGAGGGGCTAAACTTCTGCAAAAAGAATAGCTTAGCGCCGTTGACTCCCATGGGGGCTGTCAGTATTATGCGCGCTCTTCGCAAGGGAGGCGGCCTTCGGAACTGCTCTATAGCGGTTGTTCGCGAGACGCGACCCCAGCGATGGAAGAAGTTTACGGGGCATAGCGCAGTCTGGTAGCGCGCCTGCTTTGGGAGCAGGATGTCGGGGGTTCGAATCCCTCTGCCCCGACCAAAACGTTTACCGGGTTTACCTTGCGCCCGTAGCTCAGCTGGATAGAGCATCCGCCTTCTAAGCGGATGGTCGCAGGTTCGAGTCCTGCCGGGCGTGCCAACCTTTTATGGTGGCTTTGAGTCTGGCGGATTCGAAATGGTCCGCTGCCGGCTTGTAGTCGCAGGACTAATCCGGCCCATCAGCGTAGCTGATGGGCGCCAGAACGACCGCAAAGCTGTGCTTTGCAATCGGTCGCTCTGGCCCTGCCGGGCTTATGCTCGGATATCGGCACTGCCACAAGGTGCTGATTACATATCACTTTTATGGTGGCCGTAGCTCAGTTGGTAGAGCACAGGATTGTGGCTCCTGAGGTCGCGGGTTCGATCCCCGTCGGCCACCCCATATTTTTGCCTGTTCAGCGGGCAGCGGAAACCCGGCTTATGCCGGGTTTTTTTGTTTCTGCGCGCAGATGCTATAAGCCGGTTCTTTACCCTGCCTGTAACTTTGCCGGATAATAGGCGCCTGATTCTTTTGATAGCCATTGGTTATATAGGCTGCAGTAAGAAGCATACCGATGAAATCAGACATTTTGGAGAGATTGGTGACAGCGACAACAGTGGAGCGCAAGGCGACAAACGTACATTGGCACGAGGGTGATGTGACTCGCAATGACCGTGCGAGCATTCTCGGCCACAAAGGTGTGACCCTGTGGTTCACCGGTCTGTCTGGCTCTGGCAAAAGCACCGTTGCTGTCGCCGTGGAACAAGCCCTGGCAGCCCGCGGTGTGCTGAGCTATCGCCTGGACGGTGACAATATCCGCCTGGGCATCAACTCCAACCTGGGTTTCTCCGCCGAAGATCGCCAGGAAAATATCCGCCGTGTGGGTGAAATCTCCAAGCTCTTTGCCGACACTGGCGTCGTGGTGCTGAGCAGCTTTATCAGCCCTTACCGCGATGACCGTGAGATGGTGCGGCGGATGCACGTCGAGGGCGACCTGCCTTACCTGGAAGTCTATGTCGACTGCCCGCTGGAAGAGGCGGAGTCCCGCGACCCGAAAGGCCTGTACAAGAAGGCCCGCGCCGGAGAGATCCGCGGCTTCACCGGTATTGACGATCCCTACGAGGCGCCGACAGCGCCTGAATTGCACCTGCGCACCGATCAGATGACTCTCGAGGAAGAAGTCGAGATGATCATTTCCAATCTGCAGGCCCGCGGTATTATCGCCTAAACATCGCTCCTCGCCGGAAGCCCACCCCTGGGCTTCCGCCATTAATACAAATTTCGCTGGACTGCCGTGAATGGCGGTCCGCGTTTCGTTCCCCCTTCCAGTTTAACCAGGCGCCAACTGCCCGTCGGCCCGTCCATCGCCACATATACTCAAGCTGTACCAGATAACGAATTTGCAGCTGTGGAGGCGAATATGGTGGTTCGGAGAGCGTGGCTACTCTCTGGGGTTGTTTTTGCGATCGCAGCAATAGTGGGGTGGGGCATTTGGTTCGGATTTCAAAAGCTGCCAAGGTTGCCCGAAGCACCAAAAGCGCCGGTAGTGGGAGTGCCAGAAGGTGCACTCGAGCATCTGCCCGTGCCAGCCTACGCGGGACCCCATCCCCGAGTAATGGAGCGCCCACCGGAGTATTTTCCTTTCCCTATCACCATCGGCGAAATAGGCCCGGTGGAAACGCTGTTTGCTGGCCCCTCCACTTACCCGTTTTACTGCGGCGAAAATGAAGTCACCGACCGCCAGCCGCTGGTGGATAATCAGCAGCGCGAGGGGGTTCCGGTTTTTGCGTTGGACGAAACGGGGCAGAAGACGGATGAGGTTATCGGTTACAGCCGCGACTGCAGCCACGCCACCCAGGTCAATTATTTCTACCGCAGCACCAACGACGGTGACTTCTATCCGCTGGAGAAGGCAAACGGCGATGTCGATCAGGTAACCGTCAACGGTAAAGTCACCGACTTCGTCGTGCGCCTGGAAACCGGCACGATAAACCGCTTTTTCTATGCCATTGCGGTGTTGAGGGGGAACGGGGAAACGGCAGCGAATCCCCGTGCCAGTAACTGGAACCGGCGGCTGATTTATCAGCTCCGCGGCGGTGTCGGTGTCGGCCGGCGCCAGGGTGATATCAGTAAGGGGGATATCATTACCCGCCGTGCCGACCAGCTCGCGCGCGGCTATGCGATAGCGTTCTCCAACGCCAACCAGACAAGCAATCACTACAATATCTGGCTCGCGGAAGACACGGCGCGGCGCGTGAAAAAGCAGTTTGTGGCGCTCTATGGTGAGCCGCTGTACACGGTCGGTGTCGGTGGCTCCGGCGGCGCAATTCAGCAGTATCTATTCGCGCAAAATGCGCCAGGATTGCTCGATGCGGCTATTCCCCTCTATGCCTATCCCGACATGGTCAGTCAGACCATCTATGTGTTCGATTGTGAACCCCTGGAGTATTTTTTTGACGTGGTTGACGCCGATAACCCCCGTTGGCGCGACGCATCGGAACGCACGGTAATTGAGGGCCTCGCAGCCAATCGCAATGTAGAGAGCCGCTTCCAGTCGCTGAAAAAGGCCGCGGCGCTGTTCGATGGCCGCTACCGGGATGGCACTGAGGGGGCGACCGAGTGTACCCAGGGCTGGCGCGGACTGGTGCCGCTGGTCAATAACCCCAACTTTGTCCATTTCATCAAGAGCTATGCGGATGACGTCGCGGAAAAGGTTCACTGGACCCACTGGGAGGATCTGCGGCAGTTCTACGGCGCCGACCAGACCGGTTACGCCAACAGTGCCTGGGATAACGAGGGCGTGCAGTTCGGACTGCAAGCTCTGGTTCGCGGGTCCATCTCGGTCGACACCTTCCTTCGCATCAATGCGACGATCGGCGGGTGGAAGTCGCAACAGAATCAGGGCGATGAAAAGCTGTGGTTCATGAATGGCTCGCTGTTCCCGGTGGACCTGTCGATGTGGAGCGATCAGAACATGCGACTGGGCAGCCTGGACAGGCCAGCCAGACGTACCCGCGCCAGTCGAGACGCCATTGAAGGTATCTACCGCTCCGGGCATGTATTCCTGGGGGATGTAGAGATTCCCATCATCGATTTGCGCCACTACCTCGATGGCGAGCTGGATATGCACCACAGTTCGGCATCATTTTCGGCGCGAGAACGGATTCGGCGGGCTCGCGGCCACACGGATAACCAGTTGATCTGGGTGAGCCACAAACGTTACACGCCGCTGGATGAGGCGCTGGATACCATGGATCGCTGGATGCAAAACATAATCGAGCATCCGGAGCGCGGCGTTGCGAGCAACAGGCCGGTGGATGCCAGCGATCAGTGCTTCGACAGTGAAGGCAATGTGATGGCCGCTGGTGCCGAGGTCTGGAACGGCGAGTGGAATCACAAGCCTACCGGGGAATGCATGCAGCAGTATCCGATCTACAGTACATCCCGCCAGGTGGCCGGTGCGCCTATTACGGGTGACGTTTTCAAGTGCGCCCTGCAACCGGTGGAAAAGGCGGTAACAAAAGGCATCTATGGTCCGCAGTCTGAGGCAATCGCTGAACATATGGATGAGATGCAGCGGATATTTCCCACTGGCGTCTGTAATTACGATCTGCCAGATCTGGCGAGACCGGGAGGGGACCTGATTCCCGGCGATAGCCCGGTGAGAATCGCCGGGCATCTGATTGCACCGGATTATCGGCTGCCGGTTGATCAGATGGCAGATGACGAAGTGGAGGGGGAGGAGCCGCAACCGGTCTCTGTATCCCTGCCGCCCGAGCAGAGAGTTAATTAATCGCAAGTAATTATTGGCGCGTTTTTTGTTGACAGGCCTGTGCAATCCGGTATGATGCGCGTCGCTCGAGGGGGCAAGGCCCCTGGTTATTAGAGCAAGCGGGTGGTTAGCTCAGTTGGTAGAGCGGCGCCCTTACAAGGCGTAGGTCACAGGTTCGACCCCTGTACCACCCACCACTTCCCTTTCATCTGCCTGGCAGATTATTCAAAGGGAAATCAGGAATGCGGACCGGTAGTTCAGTTGGTTAGAATGCCGGCCTGTCACGCCGGAGGTCGCGGGTTCGAGTCCCGTCCGGTCCGCCATATACGAAAAAGGCCCCCTCGAAAGAGGGGGCCTTTTTCGTATGGGGGGGATCACGGGTGACAAAATTGTCGGGAACAATTTTGGACGCCGGCGCTATGCGGCGGCGCCCACAGGGTGAGGGCCAGGATGGCCCGAATCAGTACCCCGTTCGACAAATTCGCCGGGAGCGAATTTGGACGCCGCAGCGCAGCGGAGGCGCCCGAAGGGCGAGGGCCAGGACGGCCCGAGTCAGTCCCGTCCGGTCCGCCATATACAAAAAAGCCCCGCTCGAAAGAGCGGGGCTTTTTTGTTTCTCGTGTCCCGTCCTGAAATAGGTTGATACTTTGGAGACCTATTAATGGATACCCCTATTCCTACCCGCCCAAAGCGCACCCAGCGTGATTACACCTTGGGCTTTAAATTGGCCGTCGTCGAAGAGGTCGAAAGAGGCGATCTGACGTATAAACAGGCTCAGGATATCTACGGCATTCAGGGTAGAAGCACTGTACTGGTCTGGCTCCGAAAGCATGGTAAGTTGGACTGGTCTTCCACCAGGAGCAGCTCCATGTCAAAGAAGCCAGAAACACCTGCCCAAACCATCAAGCGGCTGGAGCGACAGCTCAAAGACGCCGAGGATCGCCAGTATCTGATGGAGAAGATGATGGAAATCATCGACA
>NZ_FQVA01000008.1 GCF_900129095.1 Microbulbifer donghaiensis | reverse complement strand
TCACCCGTCCGCCGCTCTACTCATTCCCGAAGGAACTTTCGCGCTCGACTTGCATGTGTTAGGCCTGCCGCCAGCGTTCAATCTGAGCCATGATCAAACTCTTCAGTTTAAAGAGTCGCCCTTCATAGCAACCGGAATATGGTTACTAATCGGACTTAAGTCTTGCTCGGAATTAAAACGTAATTCATTGACATGAGTTACTTACTTCCGATAAATCTTTTTCTGGCCGAAGCCAGATGTATCGATTCATCGCCCCGTAAGCACCCACACATATTGCTTGATCGAATTTTTAAACAACTCAGTTGAGCGCTAGGCCCTAACTGCGGGACGCGTATTCTACACATCCGGGCTGCTGAAGCAAGTGCTTTTTTGCAGCTTTTTCGAGGCTTTTCAGCGATCCGAAGATCTCTTCCCTGCCTCGCGAAACCGCTTCCGGTTCCGCCTGAAGGGGCGCGCATTATAGCGACCTCTTCAACCTTGGCAAGCTCTTTTTTGGAGCTTTTTTTGGGGGGAGGAAGGGGCGCTAAACAGCTTCTCTTTCCTCTCTCGAAGGGCTGCCTGGAGCCCCTCGCGGAGCCTTTCAGCTCCTCTCGAAGTGGCGCGCATTATAGCGACCTCTTCGACCTTGGCAAGCTCTTTTTTGAAGAAATTTTCTTAAGAAAATCAATTACTTGGAGCCGCCTTCTCGCCGCTTGCTCAACGACGAGGGCGCGAACTATACGGGTTGCTGCGGCGCTCTGCAAGCCCTTTTTGGGCCTGTGGCAGATTTCCCTCCTCCGGGGAATCATCGGGGCCCTTACGGCCTCCTGCCTGTCGCGAACCCAAGTTCACGCTCCCGCTATTTAACTGTAGTGTCACAGTGGGCGAATACCAAGTAACTGGGGCGCTTATTGTTGGTCGCCTTTCGTGTCCTCCGCCCTTTCATCTGACCCACCGGTTCCGCTGGCTTTGCCGCCCGTTTCGCGAGCGGAATGGAAGCGCCCCCAGAACCACAGAGCCGGACCGGACGCGGTGTAGATCACCGCCAGCGCCAGCAGAACCCGCGGGGGATCAATGGTCACCAGGCTGAAGATCAGGATTACCGCGAGCATCATCACGAAAGGCACACGCCCCTTGAAATCCAGCTTCTTGAAACTCGTATAGCGGAAGTTCGATACCATCAATAGGCCGGCGGTCATTGTCACCACGGCAGCGACCACCGCCAGCCCAGACCCTACCTCGGCGTCATGGCCCGCCCAGACCATACTGGCGACAATGGCGGCCGCTGTCGGGCTGGCGAGTCCAATAAAGACCCCTTTATCGACCGTGTCCACCTGGGTATTGAAACGGGCAAGTCGCAGTGCGGCACAGGCCGCGTACAGGAAGGCCGCCGCCCAACCGAACTTCCCCAGATACCCCAGCGCCCAGCTGAATACCACCAGGGCCGGCGCCAGACCAAAAGACACCATGTCCGACAAGGAATCGTATTGCACGCCGAATGCGCTCTGCGTGTCAGTCAGGCGGGCCACGCGGCCATCCAACCCGTCGAGGATCATGGCGACGAATATGGCGATGGCGGCGGCCTCAAAGTTACCGTTCACCCCGGCAATAATCGCGTAGAAGCCGCTGAACAGGGCCCCGGTGGTGATCAAGTTCGGCAGCAAATAGACTCCGCGTGCGCGCACTTTTTTGCCGCTGGCGGAAACCTCTTCTTCGATGTGCTCGTCGACGGGCAGGCGGATCTCTTCCGCGGAAGCTTGCGCCTCGGGTGCGGCAGTAGATTTCTTTTCTTCCCCTTTGTCGCTCATATTTTCTCCATTAATGCATTGTGCAGCCGGCGAGTGTACCGCCAATGCCAAGCCAGCGCCCAGAACAAAAAAAGGCGGCGGGGTCTCCCCCGCCGCCTTTTGTCATCTTTGACCGATCAACTGTTGCCTTCGGTCTTATCGATAATCTTATTGGCCTTGATCCACGGCATCATCGCGCGCAACTTGGCGCCGACCTGCTCGATCTCGTGCTCACCGCCAATACGGCGCTCGGCTTTCAGGCGTGGCTGGCCAGCAAGGGATTCCAGCATAAAGTCCTTGGCGAATTTACCGGTCTGAATATCCTTCAGCACCCGCTTCATTTCGGCCTTGGTCTCTTCGGTAACGATGCGCGGGCCAGTTACATAGTCACCGTATTCGGCGGTGTTGGAAATAGAATAGCGCATGTCGGCAATGCCGCCCTGATACATCAGGTCGACAATCAGCTTCAGCTCGTGCAGGCACTCAAAATAAGCCATCTCCGGTGCGTAACCCGCTTCAGTCAGTGTTTCGAAACCGGCCATGACCAGCGCGGAAACACCGCCACAGAGTACCGCCTGTTCGCCGAACAGGTCGGTTTCAGTCTCTTCGCGGAAATTGGTTTCGATGATGCCGGAGCGGCCACCGCCGTTCGCGGAGGCATAGGAGAGGGCCAGCTCTTTGGCCTTGCCGGAGGCGTCCTGATACACGGCGATCAGCGTCGGCACACCACCGCCCTCAAGGTAGGTGGAGCGCACAGTGTGGCCCGGCCCCTTCGGCGCGATCATGATGACGTCAACGTCCTTCGGCGGCTCGATCAGCTCGAAGTGCACATTAAAGCCGTGGGCAAAGGCCAGCGCGGCGCCGGATTTCAGGTTCGGCGCCACCTCCTCACGGTAGATGGCAGCCTGGTACTCGTCGGGCGCCAGGATCATGACCACATCGGCATCTTTTACCGCATCGGTAATTTCCGCCACGCGCAGGCCGGCTTTTTCGGCCTTGGCCCAGGAGCTGGAGCCTTTGCGCAGACCGACAACGACATTGCTAACGCCGGAATCTTTCAGGTTGTTGGCGTGGGCATGCCCCTGGGAACCGTAACCGACGATGGCTACGGTCTTCTGCCGGATCAAAGAGAGATCGCAATCTTTATCGTAAAAAACTTGCATTGTTCACTTCCTATTTCTTGCCAATTCAAACACTCAAAACCTTTTCGCCGCGGGCGATGCCCGACACTCCGGAGCGCACCACTTCCATAATCGTGTGCTCGCCGAGAGCCTGCAAAAAAGCATCCAGTTTCTCGCCAGTGCCCGCCACCTGCACGGTGTACATATTGCTGGTGACATCCACTATCTGGCCGCGAAAAATATCCACACTGCGCTTGATCTCGTCGCGCTGCGCCCCACTGGCACGCACCTTGACCAGCAACAGCTCACGCTCGATATGCGAGCCCTCGGTCAGGTCGACCAGCTTCACCACGTCAATCAGCTTGTTCAGGTTCTTGGTGACCTGCTCAATCTTGTGATCGTCGCCAATAGTAACCAGCGTCAGACGTGACAGGGTGGCATCCTCGGTCGGCGCCACCGTCAGACTCTCGATGTTGTAACCGCGCTGGGAGAAGAGCCCAACCACGCGCGAGAGTGCACCGGGTTCGTTTTCCATCAGAACTGAAATTATTCTGCGCATCGTCTTACTTCCTAGGTCCGCTCCGTCTTGCTCAACCACATATCCCGCATGGAGCCATTCGGCATCACCTGCATCGGATACACATGCTCGGACGGATCGACGTATACATCGATAAATACGGTGCGGTCCTTGATTGCAAACGCCTCTTGCAGCTTGTCGTGCAGCTCTTCACGGCGATCGATCTTTACCCCGAGATGGCCATAGGCCTCCGCGAGTTTGACGAAGTCCGGCAGCGACTCCTCGTACACACTGTTGGACAGACGCCCTTCGTACTGCATTTCCTGCCACTGCTTCACCATGCCGAGCGCCTGGTTGTTCAGGCAGAGAATCTTTACCGGCAGGTGGTACTGGGTCGCGGTGGACAGTTCCTGAATACACATCTGGATACTGCCCTCGCCGGTTACGCAGACCACTTCTTTGTCCGGATGCGCGATCTTCACCCCCAGCGCCGCCGGCAGGCCGAAGCCCATGGTTCCAAGACCGCCGGAGTTGATCCAGCGCCGCGGCTTGTCGAACAGGTAGTACTGGGCCGCAAACATCTGGTGCTGCCCCACATCGGAGGTCACGAAGGCATCGCCCTCGGTAATGTCGTAAACGGCGCGGATGACCTCCTGCGGCATGATCAGGGCGCCGTCGGTCCGGTAACGGGGCGCCGTATAGATGCCATGGCGCTCGCGCCAGTCATCTATCTGCCGCCACCAGTCGACAATCGCCGATTGATCCGGCTGTTCATCGGAAGACTTCAGCATCTCCAGCATTTCACCCAGCACCGATTGCACAGTACCCACGATCGGGACATCCGCAACGATCGTCTTGGAAATGGAGGCCGGGTCCACATCGATATGGATAATCTTGGCACCGGGACAGAACTTGTTCGGGGTGTTGGTCACACGGTCGTCGAAGCGCGCGCCGACGGCGAGAATCACATCGGCGTGATGCATTGCCGTGTTGGCCTCAAAAGTACCGTGCATTCCCAACATGCCGAGGAAGCGCTTGTCGCTGCCGGGATAGGCGCCGAGCCCCATCAGGGTATTGGTCACCGGGTAATTCAGGCGCTGTGCCAGCTCGGTCAGCAGTTCGGCACCGCCCCCCTGCACCACGCCTCCTCCCGCGTAGATCACCGGTCGCTTGGCGGAAAGCAGCAGCGCCACCGCCTTGCGGATCTGGCCGCTGTGTCCCTTACCCGCCGGCGTATAGGAGCGCATGCGCACTTTCTCCGGGAAGCGGTACGGGAAGCGGTCAGCTGGATTGGTAACGTCCTTGGGCACATCGATAACCACCGGACCGGGACGGCCGGTACTGGCGATATAGAAAGCCTTTTTGACAATTTCGGGAATTTCCTCGGCATTCTTGACCAGGAAGCTGTGCTTCACGATTGGCCGCGAACAGCCGACCATATCGGTTTCCTGGAAGGCGTCCTCGCCGATCTTGTCACTGGGGACCTGACCGGAAATCACCACCATGGGAATGGAATCCATATACGCGGTGGCAATGCCGGTAATCGCATTGGTCGCGCCCGGACCCGAGGTCACCAGCACCACCCCCGCCTTGCCGGTGGAGCGGGCATAGCCGTCCGCCGCGTGAGTAGCACCCTGCTCGTGGCGCACCAGCACGTGCTTGATGCCCTTTTGCCGAAAGATGGCATCGTAGATATGTAACGCCGAACCGCCGGGGTATCCGAATATCAATTCAACCCCTTCATCCTGCAGCGCGCGAACCAACATATCGCCGCCGGAGAGTAATTCCACTGAAGCCCCCTCAAATTTCCTGTTTCGTAGGATATCCATCACTCAAGAACGGGAAAACCGCCAGATGACGAGAAAGTCAAAGGGCGATTGTAAAGGAAAATTATGACAAATATCAGCCTGTAGCGTATTTTTGTGCCGGCTTTTAGGATAACTTCATCGGCAGCGCGAATACGCCAATCCCGCAGGACTCACTTAAAGGTGATCGCGACGGGCTTGCAGGCCTCCGAGGATAAGGAGGAGGACCCTCTCGACAGGGTGAGGCGGGCGGTGGCCCACCGGAAGGTAGAATGGAATCCGCGGGTGTGCGGTGACATCTACTCGCCGAGCGAACGATTGATTCTGCAAACTGAGTCGTGGCTGTCAATAGCGTTTGCTGCGGGTAATTGGCAAAACTGTTAAAACGGTTGCAGGAATGCGCGCCCAGACCGGTACAATGCCATCTGGCACATACGACACAGAACAAAAAGGGGCCCCCGATGCGCATCGCTCTCGCGATTCTGATTTCCATTCTTGCAATCTCCGCACATGCCGACGGCATCTACAAATGGGTGGATGAGAATGGCGTGGTGCACTTCGGCGCACAGCCACCGAAGAAAGAAGGGGTTGAGGTGGTCAGGAAGCCCAAGTCCGAGCGCTACAAGCAATGGCAGGCGGAACAGCAGGCCATGAAAGCGGAGACGACCGAGGATGCCGCAACTTCTGTCGAAAGATCCGTCGCCGCAAAACCGGAGCCGCAGCAGGACCCACAGCAGGCCGAGGCGCTGACCAAAGCGCAACAGGCTGTCCGCGCTCAACGCTGCCGTATGGCGCAGACCAATCTAAAGGAACTGACCACCCACTCCCGCGTGCGTGAGATTGGTCAGGACGGCAAGATGCGTGTCCTGCCGGAAGAGGAGCGCCAGCAGCGTATCGCCGATGCGCAGCAGACTATCCAAGAGAACTGCTAACACCCCAAGGCGAGCGCCAAGGAGGGCGCCGCTATGAAAAAGGACTTTTTCGCCACCCGCGTTCCCTCCCAGCCTTTCCCCAATTTCCCACTTTCCGCAGCGCTGTTTTCGCTGCTGCTATGTTTTACCGCTCCGCAGGCGGCGGCACAGCTCCCGAACTGTCCGCCGTGGAGCGACCATCGCGCGCAGACAGAGATCAGCCAGTTGCGGCAGAAAATTGCGCAGTGGGACGAGGCTTACTATTTCAAGCATCAGTCCCTGATCGAGGACGCGGTCTACGACCAGGCGCGGGCGAAGCTCGCGCGCTGGAACCTCTGTTTCCCGCAATACGCACAAGCGGCAACACCGCCGCAAGAAGTGGCTGGGCGAACACTGGTGCACCCGGTTCCCCACACGGGGCTGCGCAAGCTGGCCAGTGCCGCTTCGGTCGCCGACTGGCTGGATGCGCAGCAGGAAACCTGGATTCAACCCAAGGTCGACGGCGTGGCGGTAACGCTGATCTACGAGTACGGCAAATTGGTGCGAATGATCAGTCGCGGCGACGGCGAGCGCGGCCAGGACTGGACACACCACGCGCGGGAGATAGCGGCGATACTGCCGGAGATTCCCGACAACCGCGCGCAACTGGTATTACAGGGCGAAGTCTACTGGCGCTTTGAAGGCCACCGCCAAAGGTACGGCAGCAACAATGCGCGCGGACTGGCCAGCGGTGCCATGGCTTCGCGAACACTGTCACCGGAGCAGGCACAGCGGCTGGCGATTTTCATCTGGGACTGGCCGCAGGGACCTGCGGCCATACCGGAGCGCCTGCAAGCGCTGAAGGCGCTGGGCTACGACACCACGGCTTTCACCTGGCCGGTTGCAACCCTGGAGCAGGTCCGCAGCTGGCGCGACCGCTGGTACGGTGAACCGCTGCCATTCGCCACTGACGGCATCGTATTGCGGCGGGGCGCGCGACCAGCGGCCGAACACTGGCGCGCCGAGCCGCCGAGCTGGGCCGCGGCCTGGAAGTACCCCGGCGAAACGGCGCTGGCACAAGTCGTCGATGTGCATTTTCCAATCGGGCGCACCGGTAAGATCGTGCCGGTCATCGAGATCAGACCAACAACGCTCGACGACCGCGAGATCAGGCGCATCAGCAGTGGTTCTTTCGCCCGCTGGCGGAAACTCGATATCCGCCCCGGCGACCAGCTGCGCATAACTCTGGCCGGCCGGACCATTCCAAAAGTTCTCGATGTAGTGCTACCGGCGACCCGGCGCGCCGCGCTGGAGATTCCGGATCCCGGGGACTACAGCGCCCTGAGCTGTTGGCGACCGACCGCCGGATGCGAGCAGCAGTTTCTCGCACGCGCCCAATGGCTCGGCGAGAAACTGGGATTTCGCGGCATGAGCGAGGGCCAATGGCGTTCGCTACTGGAGGCGGGCGCACTGCCGGACCTGCTGGCCTGGACCAAGCTGTCGCACCAGGTACTAACTGGTATTCCCGGCATCGGCGACGGACGCGCCGCGCAACTCGAAAATAACTTTGCACAGGCCCACAGACGCAGCTTTCGCGACTGGATGATTGCGCTCGGCATGCCCTCAGCGGCCGGCCTCGCGGATGACTTCTGGCGAGGCGAGAATTTTTCCAGCCTCGCGCACCGCAGCGCTGAAGACTGGCGACAACTGCCAAATATCGGCCCCAAACGCGCGGAGTCGATCGTCGACTTTATGCGACATCCGGAAGTGTTGGCGCTGCGCCGACAGCTGGCAACACTGAAAATTGCCGGCTTCTGACGGCCTTAGACAGACTTGGATTCTGATCGGCCTTTCCGCGTCGGTCTAATTGATGTGAACGACTGGCCCGTCGCGGAACACGTAGCTCCGACCGACTCGTGCGGCCGCTGTACCGCCTCCGCCGGCTACTGAAATCAGACGAATCCGCCTCATGAATCCAATAAGAAATTAATTCACTGGTGAACGGAGTCTCCGCCTCAAGGAACCGTCGAACACTTCAAACTTAATAACGACGTGTGGACAAAAACCTTTTTCTTACGCCGAGGCAGGGGCTTGCGAATTGAACCGGTGGAGCAGAGTGCTCCACCAGCGCAACAAAAATCTATTTTTTCAGGGCTTTCTCACGAAGTGCCGTATAATTGTAATACAGACTCCCTTGAATCTCATCGTCCTCATTAACATGCTGCTCAGCGAAATCCTCTCTGGCGGTAGCAACGGGCTCCACCATGGGAGGGAGCTTAGAAAGATCAATTTGTTCCAGTACATTGATCATGACGTAAACATTGTATTGATCTATCTGCGTTTTTGAGTCAGCGTTCTTCATAATCAACATGTTATTACCGCGCTTGTCGGCCACGCTTTCAGGTAGGTCACCTATCTTCGGTCGAGCTATCACCCAGTAAACCCCAGAATCTAAACAACTATCGGTCACTTGCGGTGTGTCGCATGCCAATACTCGGTAGAGGCTTCCGCCTTCGACCGTTCTTTTCGTGACTCCATAATTTTCTATTGCAGGCTTTTCAATGTTTCGCCAACTTTCCTCAGACACATCAAAAACTTGAGGGATGAAATACGCTTTATTTGTCTCGCTAAAATTCCATGCCAGTTTACATTGGGCTTGATAAGTAGGTTTCTCACAACTTATTCTGCCTGAACGCTCAGGAGGCGAGGCATTGACTGAAAAAACAACCGCGCAGCATGATATAAAGCAAATGTAAGGTTTCATAATACGTTCTCCTCAAGGCAGTTGTTGCCCTTCGCACTGATGACGGGGTAGCCATACAAGATTTGAATCTGTATCCCACAATCCTCCAATGACAAATTTGTACCACTTGAGATTGACACCTGGTCCAACACAGCCATTTTGAGGAAGGTTATCTTGCCATTCACCCCACTCACCTTGGTTTGTGGGCGCTATCTTTATGGAATTCTTGCTCTGCACCGAATGACCGTTAGTCCAACTTAGAGCCCACAGCTTAAATAGTGGATCGCAATCGAAAAACTCCTTCCTAAGCTCAGGATCTGAAGCCGACGCTGAGAAGGCGGCAAAAGTCATACTGAGGTAGCACAAGAAGATGACTATTCGCTTCATATTGACTCCCTTTACTAGATTAAATGGATGCTCGAGTTAATCGTCGCAACCGATGTCATAATTTTTTTGAACCAGAAATCCAGAGCCAGGATAGCTGCTGCTTTAGGTTTAGCAAGATGTCAATAAATGGTTCTGCGTCACACTCGGGCCAATGAGAACGGAATCACTATATTTAGTAAAATTAGCTGATGTGATGAAAGTAGAAATGTTTGCCTCGCGTGGAGGCAGGCGACCTGGGTTGTCGGCGTCATTACCATCTAAAATGAATTGATTTTCTACGCCAATAGTTGAAGCCGGACAAGTCACTGATGAATCAGGCATAGTTATGGACTGGCCGAGCAGCTTTGCTCTATGGCTGGCACAAGACATCATGAGTACCTGCACTACAATTTACCGGCCAATTTATCACTAAGGGGATTTTGCAAGTTGAGGGATACGGAAATTTCATGGTGACCGGCATTCTGGGCAAAGCTTCTTGAGGAGAATTGCTGCGATCCGTTTACCGGGATAACACCTAACTCTTTAGGGACGCGAACTCGGAAGCCTGCCTCTTTACCATTGAGTATACGCAGGCACCAATGGATACCGGCCGAAGAGCAGAAAACGTAAATTTTTGCTCAATAGGTTTCCCATCATCCAAAACAAATTCCTGCACCCAGCCAACCGAAAATGCGTCGAGCACTACCGACGATGAAACGAAATGTTAAATACCACGCAAAGCAATGAGATACGCACTGCAAAACAATTGTATATTCATAACCCCCTAAATCGATTCTTGACAGCAGGTGCAAAAATTGACCAACACGAGAAAATTTTGAGCGCGGAAATGAAAAAAATAGAGCTAATAATGGAGCCGAAAGGTAGTATCGTCATTTATATACGTATTGACGAAAACATTGGATTTTTCGCCAACTATTGTTTTTCAATGGTCATATTAAAGTGTCTTTTTTCTAAATCTAGTCGATATTTTTAGCCGTTACTCACTTGCCGAGTAGCAGCCCGCCATCTCGAAAGCACAACTATGTGGTCCGTATAAATTTCTGGTAGTCCCGCCCGAGATACAGATACATCGCCGGCACCACGAACAGCGTGAACAGCGTGCCGATGGTCATGCCCGTGGCCACTACCAGTCCCATCGCGTAACGCGCACCGCCACCGGGACCGGCGGCGATCAGTAATGGCACCATTGCCAGTACCAGCGAAGCGGTGGTCATCAGCACCGGCCGCAAGCGGATGGACGCCGCCTCCTCAATCGCCGCGCGCCTGTACAGCCCGCCCCCCTGCAGATTGTCGGCAAATTCCACCATAAAAATGCCGGATATCTATGACTCCGTCCCATTGATCGACCCTCCTTGTCAGCCCCCGCTATCTTTATCCGAACTTTCAGAGCCAGAAAGCGCACGGATCAGCCTTCCACTCGATATCCACATAGCGGACCACATGACTATGAAAAGTATGAGCATGTAAGCAGGATCAGGAATTTCTACAGAAAACTTTTCCTCAATCCATATTCGACCACGATAGACAGCAAATCCAGAAAGCACGATAGTCGGCATCGAAACGAACAACCCAAGAAATACCGCCCTCAATACCATATTCTTTGATGATTTAACTCGTATTTCTCACAACTATAGTCATTGCCAACTGGCAGTGCTTCTGCAACCGCTCCAGATAGGTCAGCACCAGCTAGACCCACCAACCCTCCACGCAGACCAGGCTTTAACGTTCGGTTTTCCATAAACCCATTGGTAGCCCCTTCAGAGAACCCGCCAACAGCGATAAATCTATCTCTCACTAACCTAAAAGAACACGATTCACGTCTTTCGGCTTAGCACGGTAACATCGAATCATATGTTCACAATAGTCACCTACTGTTCGTATTACCAAAGTACCGGAAGCTAGTTCTTTAAGAACCTGGTGGTCTGCAACATCGCGAATATCGTAATCTAACTGATCAAACTCGTTGGCCTTGAAATTGGAGATAAAACTCGCCTTTAGATCCTCCCCAAATACCATGTCAAACGACAGCGCATCTGGATTCAGGTTAAACAAGCGAGCAACTCTTAGCTTGGCCGCTAAACGCAGATCATCTTCCGAAAATCCCATAGCACGATCTCTCTAATTGCCTTCACACTCACAGTCACCAGAAGATGTATTATCCCAGGCGGCCTTTCCGATAACCCCCCAGTCATAAAAGCCCTCAAAAATTAAAGCCCCAGTAGCTACTGTTCCCGCAGCCACACCTAAGGCCGCTCGCCCAGCTTCACGTAATACTCTGGTACCAAGCCGACCTGACCACCGACTTAACTGACCGGTATATGGGTTTAATTGCCCTTTGGGCACTCCAAGTCCTCTCAATTCTCCAGGAGTCTTGGGCATTGTGCCAATGGCCTCCGCCGTAACAAGAGTGCCGAGAGTGGCTATTAGATCGAGGCGATTTTTCTCAATTTGATCGGCAAACTTACCGAAGTCAAAACATAGCAAGCCAGTGGGGTCAATTGAATTGATCGGATCATTTGACACATATGCATAAATATTCGAGTCGCCAGCATCAAAGCGTATCGGATCTTTTGCGGTCCAACGTCCAGTCTCTGCATCGTAATCCCTCGCACCAAACCGAGTCAGCTTGGTGTGTTGGTCATAAATACCACCCGCAAAACCGAATGGCTGGAAACCAGGATTGGTATCTGCGATCACGTTGCCCCAGGCGTCGTAGTCCATACGCTGGGCAATCTCTCCCGTACTGGCCTTCACAACCAGTCTCGGGCTTCCAAGGTGATCACTGATAATACGGTAAGTAGTGCCTCCTTTTATCATGTAGGCAGGCACATTGACCTTTTCGGCATAGACGAAGCGAGCAACTATGTTGCCGCTTCCATCCAGCTCAACCACGGGGCTCAATTGATCTTCGTAGTGGAATCCCTGTACCAGCTGGCCGTTGACCTTCTTGCCGATTCTTCTGTCGCGGCCGTCGATCACGTATTCGATCCGCATGTCTCCGGGCAGGGTAGCGCTGATCAAGTTGCCGAATTCGTCGTAGCTGTAGCTGGTGTTCGCTCCGATTTCGGTCTTGCTTTTCAGTTCGCCGTTGGCGGTGTAGTCGTAGCTCGCCCCCTTGTAGGTAAGCAGGCGGTCCTGCTCGTCGTAGGTGGCGACTTGCTGGCCATTTTCGTGGGTGCGGTTACCGTTGCTGTCGTATTGCCAGCTTGTGGTCACTCCATCACGGGTAACGGACTTAAGGCGACCCGCTGTGTCGTACTCGTAGCTTTCGGTTACCGCGCTGCCGTTCAAGATTTCGGTTTTGCTGCTGATGCGGCCGAGACTGTCGCGCTGGTAGCCGAAGCTGGCCAGGGCGGTGCCCGAGGCTTCCGTCTCCGCACTAAGCAGCTCGCCGAAGCTGTTGTAGCCGTATTCGGTGACGGTGCTGCCCAGTTCCGAACTCGTCAGCAGGCCGCTCTGGGCGTGACGGGTCTGGCTCAGGGCGCCGGCCTGGAGGAGCAGGCCGTCATCGTCGTAGCCGAAGCTGACGCAGTTGTTCGTGTTGACGCACTGCTGGGTGAGCCAGAAGTTATTGTCGTAGTTCCAGGATACGCTGCCGGCAATGCTGCCGCCCCAGGTTTCGGACAGGGACAGGAAGCCGTCGTAGCTGTAGCTGAGGGTCCCGCCGCCGGGAGCGGTGATGGTGCTCAGCTGGCCGGAGTTCTCATCGTAGACATAGCTGTAACTGCCGCGGTCGATAGTGCGGCTGGCGAGGCGGCCACCGTCATCGTAGTCGTAGGCGATAGTGCGGCTGTCTGGGCGCTCTACCAGAGTCAGCTGTTTGTCCTTGTTGTACTGGTAGCGGGTCACCGTTTCCACGCCATCCAGATCCGGTGGGGTGTAGCCCTCCTCCAGGTTGACTTTGGTGTAGTTGAATAGGTGAGCCTCGCGCCCCGGCGGGATGATCGCGGTGAGGTTGCCGGCGGGGTCGTACTGGTAGCCGACACTGCGACTGTCGTGGTACGTCTGTCGGGTGACACGGCCGGCGAGGTCATAATCGAAGCTGGTGGTGCGCTGCAGGGTGTCGGTGATGCTTTCAAGGAAGCCGTCGGAGTCGTAGCCGTAGCTCACGCTGCGCTGCTCCATGCCCGTGCCCGCGGTGGACACGACCAGTCTGCCGCGAGTGTCGTAGCCAAAGCCGAGGGGCGCAAGGCCGCCGGCTTGCTGGAAGATGGGACGACCCTTTTCATCTAGCTCTGTAGTGCTCTGGCGACCTTCGGGCGTGATGCCCAGCCAAGTGCGGGTTGGGCCATCATAGGTCGCCGTCGTCACGCGACCGTTAACACTGACGGATTGCCCCAAGGAAGTATGGCTCAGGGGGTCTGACTTATCCTCCAGTGCAGCAGACCGTGTAGTGACGATAACCTGCTTCAAACCACTCGGCGTAGTCACCGTGACGTTATCGGAAACGGGCGCAGCCAAGCCAAAACGGGGATCGGGACCGGGCTTGCGGAAAGTTTCTGTTCCATCCGGAGCGATGGCAAGCACATCGCCATTTAAGCCGAAAAGTTTTGTCAGAATCGTACCGTCCGGATAAATGGTGTTGCGCAATCGGCCACCGACACTCTGTGGAACCACCTGGTAACGAGTGGTGTGACCCTCGGCGGAAGTCATGCGGTATTCATTACCGGGCTGTAGCTTATCCCTTTCCAAGGTCCAGCCACCTTCCGCTGCGTTGATGTCGGTTTGCAGAAAGCCGAGCGCGTCGTAAGTCATTGTGGAGCTGTGCTGGTTGGGGTCGGTGAAGCGGGTAAGTAGACCATCGCCCGTATAGCCCATGGTATGGCTTTCGCCAGCGGGATTGGTGGCACTGGCAAGGTAGCCTTCTGGATTCAGCAGCAGCGTGGTCCGCTGACCATCTGGTGCAACAATCGTCACGTTCGTACCGGAACTGTCGCGCTCGATGACCGTTGCACTGCCATAAGCGTCTTCGATACGCCTCAACAAGTTATTTTCATCGTAATGGAAATGGTAAACCACCTCGCCACTTACGGTGTCATATGTATTCAGGTGGCGCCCATTTACATCAAATTCATACAGTTCCCGTCCGCCTGCAGAGGCTACAAATGTATTCTCCTGTAACAAGGGTGGCCAAAATTCAACCTTACGAATATTATGTGCATTATTGTCAATTATGTAGAGTTCGTCAGCGTTGCCCAGCGCAATGCGAAGCGGCCAATTGAGTTCGGCATTATTGGCTGCACCACCATCACCAGAGACTCCTCGCTCACCCGTACCAACCACCGTCGAAATTATGCCATCGGGGGTTACACGCCGAATTCTTCGATTCCCTGTATCTGCTATATAGAGACTGCCATCTCGACCCACTGCAACGTCCGCCGGGCCAAGAGTTGCATCAATAGCCTTACCTCCATCCCCACTGAAACCAGAGCTCCCTGTCCCCGCTACCGTACTTATGACTCCATTTGGGTCGATTCTTCGTACGCGATCCGCGCCGAAGTCGGCGATATAGATACTGCCGTCTTGGGACACAGCCAGCCCACCGCTGTACTCGAAACTGGCATTTATCGCCAGCCCTCCATCACCCTCGCTTCCGAATTCTCCGGTACCAGCAATGGTTGAGATTATTCCATCGGGTCCAATTCGGCGTATGCGCGCGCCCGAACCTCCCATACTACTCCTGGTGACAATATAGAGACTGCCGTCTGGGCCAACTTCAACCGCACTCGGGTAATTTAATTTCGCGTTAACCGCAGGTCCACCATCACCTGAAAATCCCAGCTGACCAGTACCTGCCACACGCTCCAACGATCCATCTGGTCTTATTACATCGATCGTGCATGCGCTACTATTCGCAATATAAACATTGCCGTCGCCATCAACAGCGACATCCGCAGGCGAAATAATATTTATCTCGGCGGTAGGCCAACACGGAGAGGCGCTATCATCTCCCTCCACCATTGTGGAGATGATCCCGCTTGTGTCTATTCGTCGAATCCTGTTATTCCACCGGTCTGCGATGTAGACAGTGCCATCCGGAGCCACTGCCGCGCCCAGAGGCCCCCTAAACTGGGCTTCCCTAGCATCACCACCATCACCAGAGTCTCCGTATTCTCCAGTGCCGGCGATAGTCAAGATCTCCGCAATCGCAGACTTCTTCAGTGATTGCCCATCACCTCGATCCAATTGTCCATTCCGGATGTCATACTTATGGTGATTAGACAAAGTCCAGAAGCCAAATTCCTCGCCGCCCGTAGCGGAAGCAACAATTTGCTTTTGGGTCGATGACCAAAGCGTAATGGTCTGACGAGCCGGGATACCGCTGCCGCTGTCATCCACGAGCGAGCCCAACCCGGATCTCGAAAAAGCTCTCAAGGTATTATCCGGAACACTATAGAAAGCGTCATATACATAGCCGATTTTAATATTGGCCATTTGACTTCCGGATAGTTTTCGCCCAAATACATCAACCCCATCCCACACGAACTGATGCTGCAAGTTCATCTGAGGCGCAAAAGAGTACTCAAACTTTCGCCCAGCAATGGATACTTCGAGCACTACCTCTTTTAGTGAAGATGGAATTGTGTCTCCCGTGAGTTGAATTTCCGCGAACGCTTTGCGACCGGGCACGCGGTCACTGCGATAATTTAGTGTCAGGGGGGTGCCTACTACCTGCACTCGCTCCCGCAATACCTGGCCCTGACATTCGATGATCGAGCCACCCTCGCATTCCGGTTCAGGTTCCGGCTCATCAGTTTCCGTCTCTGGCTCAGGCCGCTCCGCATCATCTGGTGGAGTGAGAGGCCAGTTGAAATCCCATGGCGTAAAGTGATCAACCGGCACACGCCATAAGCTCGCACCAACTTCATAAATGTGTGTCAGCTGTTGCAGCTCGGCGTCGGTAATCCCCAATCTCGCTAGAGCAAACGCATCAGCGGCATTACCACTGCCATCCACGTCCAAGGTTGCGAGACCGTCTATTACATCTATGATCTCAATCACTACGCCATCGTCGGACGGTATCCATGCCGCACTTTGCTGATCGTACCAACCCGCGGGCACTACAGTTCCTGCGGGAAACTCTAAGAAGTTATCAACGTATACCGGTAGTGGTTGACTGAAGTCGACACGGGTGGCGCCGGCGGCGATGCCTTCGTCCACGCTGAGTTCCACGGCGTAGGTGTAGCCGCTGGTAGGCGGTAACTCACCGGGCATGGTTTCGGGGCCGTTTTCGCCGACGGTATATTCGGTGGCGCGCACGCTCAGCTGATCAATGGACGCCACGCCACCACCGGGTAGGGTCATGGTGGCCGTGGTGCCGGCGGGGAAGAGGATGGTGGCCTGACGGCTACCATCGTCGTCGGTCTGCAGGCCGCCCCGATGTATCTGGAACGGCTGGCTGTCGTCGGTTAAGTCTATAGTGGTGACCTGACTGTCCAGCGGGATCAGCACCACGTCTTCTGCGAGGGCGTAGTCGTTCCACGGGGCCTTAACCCGGCGCTGAGCGGGGAGATAACCCTCCTTCTCGTAATCAATCACCAGGTAGCCACCGCCGTTGACGGCCATATCGAAGCCGCCGTTTTCGCGGCTCTGGGTCCGGCCGAACTCCGGGTGGCCCTTGATCGTGATGGTAACGCCGTGCAGCGGGTTGTTTTCCTTGTCGCGCACTGTGCCGCGAATCACGGAGGCGCGGCGCTCCTCGATTACTTCCGGGTCCACTCCGGCCTGTATCGGGTTGGTGCCGGTGTAGAGGAACTCGGTGGTGCTCTTGAGACTGGAGGTGCCGGTGGTGTCGATGGGCGTAGCGACCTCCGCCGGTTCCGGAGGCAGATCGCCGGGCTCCCCACCGCCGCCGTCAGTGATGGTGAAGCTGCTGTCGGCGCTGGTGGCGTTACCGGCAAGGTCGCGGATGGAAGCGGTAAGCCGGATCTCCCCGGGTGGCAGGTCGTTTTGCGGCTGGCACAGGGCGGCGCCGCTATCCGCGGTGCAAATTCCGGCGCTGCCGTTGATGGTGAGTTCTATCGAGGAGGTATCAGCTACCAGGTTGTCGTGGAAGCCTAGCAGGATTTCCGGGCGCAAGTCCTGCACTTGAGCGCCACCTGCCGGTTGAATGATGGCGATGGTCGGCGCGGTTTTATCCAGATTGATGGTGACTTGAGCTTCCGCGCTGTTGCCTGCCTTATCCGTTACCGCTCCGGTAAATATCTGATTTTCTCCTTCACTGCTTACCACAACCGGCCCACTGCAGTCTTCGATACCGCTTCCTGAGTCACTGCAAATGAAACTCACCGTCACGTCATCCCTGTGCCAACCGGCGGCATTAGCGGCCGGGCTGACGACTGCATTAATTCCCGGAATATCATCGTCAAAACCAATCACTTCGGCACGCAAACCGCTTCCGGGTTGACCGGCCAACTTCACAGTTAGGGTATTTTGCAATTCAAGCGATACGGGGACTTCGAGATAGCTGGCGCTTTGGGTAAAGTCTTCCGGAGAGAACTTCTGTGTCCCATTGAGCGAGATGACACCAGACGTTACAGGGTAGGCGACCTGAAAGCTCGCCCCTTCTCCGTTGAGGATGCGCAGGCGGTAATGGTCGCCGACGGCGGGAGCGGAAAATGTGACCGTCTGCTCGACCGGCTGCCCGGTTTCTCGTATGAAGTCCTGTACACCACTAACGGAGAATTCACCGGCTACCGCTAGCGATGACACTATAAGCCCCAAGGCACACAAAAAAATTCGTTTCGCACGAAATAACTGCCGTAGAAACATGTTTCCCCCAATCGATCCTTGAAAGCAAGCACAGCAATTAGCCGAGCCAAAAAATATTGCATGCAGAAATGCGGTTAAAAAGAGTTCCGCATGCAATCACAGGGTGGCGGTGGTTTCAACAGATACATTGATACACAAAAGAATTTCGCGCCGACTTTTATTTGCCAGGAGCCTTATTAAAAATTATTTGATTTAACTTGGATTCGATTACCGAGTCTGCGGACCGTAGGCCGCTGAAGTTCGAAACTTTCTGCACGGTGCGCGCGGCACACCCTACGTGGGTTGTTCTGATTTGCGATAATCGCGGCCGAGATACAGATACATCGCCGGCACCACGAACAGCGTGAACAGCGTGCCGATGGTCATGCCCGTGGCCACTACCAGTCCCATCGCGTAACGCGCACCGCCACCGGGACCGGCGGCGATCAGTAATGGCACCATTGCCAGTACCAGCGAAGCAGTGGTCATCAGCACCGGACGCAAGCGGATGGACGCCGCCTCCTCAATCGCCGCGCGCTTGTCCAGCCCGCCTTGCTGCAATTTGTTGGCAAACTCCACGATCAGGATGCCGTGCTTGGAAATCACGCCGATCAGTGTCACCAGTCCGACCTGGGTGTAGATATTCAAGGTGGTGAACCCCAGACTGACAAAGATCATCGCACCGCACACACTCATCGGCACGGTGACCAGCATGATCAACGGATCGCGCCAGGACTCGAACTGAGCCGCCAGCACCAGGTAGATCACGATCAGGGCAAAGAAGAAAGTGACCACCAGCTGCGAGCCCTCGGATTTGTACTGACGTGACTGGCCCGCGTAGTCGACGGAGTAGCCCCGCGGCAAAATTTCCTGGGCCGCCGACTCGAGCACATCGAGCGCCTCGCCCAGCGTGACTCCCGGGCGCGGCACACCGGAGATGGTGACCGCGTTCAGCTGCTGAAACCGCTTTAACTGCTGCGGCTCTACCGTTTCGCGCAGGTTGACCAGGGTGGCCACCGGCACCAGGTCCCCATTTACGGCGCGGATATAGTATTGCTTCAGCTGATTGGCGGTGAGGCGGTCGATGCGCTGCACCTGGGGAATCACCTTGTAGCTGCGGTTATCCAGTGAAAAGCGATTCGTGTAGGCGCCGGACAACATGGAGCCCAGCTCGCGGCCGACGTCCTCCATGGTCACCCCCATGGCCGCAGCCTTGTCGCGGTCGATCTCTATTTCGACCTTGGGTCTATCGATCTTCAGATCGGCGTCGACAAAAATAAATTTCCGGCTGGCCAGCGCGCGCTCCATGATTTCATCGGAAACACTGGCGAGGTTTTCCATCGGCTCGGTGGCACCGATAACGAACTCGACCGGCAGGCGGCCGCCGGCAGTGGGCAGGCTCGGCGGCACGACTACGGCAACCTTTAGTCCGGCGATCTGCGCGACCTCTTCACTGATGATCGCCTGCATCTGCGCGGTGTCCTTGTCGCGCTCGTTCCAGGAGTCCAGCACAAAGCCGGCAACCGCGCTGTTAGTGGCATTGCCGGCACCGCCTACACCATTGAGCAGGAAGATATTCTCCACCTCGCGGTGACGCTCGGCGATATCGTTCAGCTGCACGGTGAACTGCTCCAGGTAATCGAGGGTCGCATAGGCGTCGGCAGAGGAAATCGTCAGGATAAAACCGCGGTCTTCTTTCGGCTCCAGCTCGCGCGGCGATGTCACGAACAGGAAGTAGCAGCTGGCGAGGACAATCAGGCCGAAAATGAGTATTACCAGGCGATCATCCAGGGCGTGGTGCAACCTGCGCCGATACCCTTTCCGCAGCCGCTCGAACTGACGCTCGAGCCAGTTTTCGAGCCTGGTGCCCCCGCCGCCGTTATGCGGCCGAAGTATCTTCGATGCCATCATCGGCGACAGGGTCAGGGCCACGACGCCCGACAACAACACCGCCCCGGCCAGAGAGAAGGCAAACTCTACAAACAGGGTACCGGTAAGGCCGCCCAGAAAGCCGATCGGCAAATACACCGCAATCAATGTGGTGGTCATGGCCACGACGGGCCAGGCGAGTTCGCGCGCGCCGACAATAGCGGCCTCTTTCGGCGCCATGCCCTCCTCGATGTGCCGATGGACGTTCTCCAGCACGATGATTGCATCGTCCACGACTATGCCGATTGCCAGCACCATGCTGAGCAGCGTCAACAGGTTGATGGAAAACCCCATCAACAGCATCAGGAACAGAGCCCCCACCAGGGACAGGGGCACCGCGATGGCCGGGATCAACACGCTGCGCAGCGAACCGAGAAACAGGTAAATCACCAGGATGACGATCAGCACCGCCTCGATGATAGTTTTTACCACTTCATCGATGGAATCCTGAATATATTCGGTGCTGTCATAGGGGATCTCGCCGATCATGCCTCGCGGCAATTGCGGGAAGATTTCCTGTTCCAGCTTCGCCCGCACAACCTTGATCACATCCAGCGAGTTGGCATCGGGCGCCACCTCAATGGCGATAAAAGTGGCCGAACGGCCGTTGAAGGTGACCGAGGTATCGTAGGATTCCGAGCCCAGCTCGACATCCGCAACGTCGCCGAGGCGCACCAGGCGGTCGCCATCGGCACGCACCACCAGGCGGCGAAATGCCTCCGCCGAAGCGATATCGGTATTGGCCCGAATATCCATCGCCACCCGAGAGCCCTTGGTGGAACCAACCGCGGACAGTACATTGTTGTCACGCAGGGCGTCGCTCACATCGGCCGGCGTCACCTCCTGTGCAGCCATTTCCGCCGGCCGCAGCCAGATACGCATGGCAAAGGTTCGATTGCCCAGCAGTCGCGCGCGCTGCACACCGGGAATGGTCGACAATTTTGGCTGTACCACCCGCGTCAGGTAATCGGTGATTTGGTTGTTGTCGAGAATTTCCGACGAGAAAGACAGGTACATAGCGGCGGTAGTCTGTCCCACCGCCATGTCCACACTGGAATCTTCCGACTCTTCCGGCAGTTCACTGCGCAGTCGGTTGACCTTGGCCACCACCTGAGTGAGCACTTCATTGGGATCGAAATCGAAACTCACATAGGCCTGAATGGTGGAGACCCCCTGCACACTGGTGGACACCATGTAGTCGATGCCATCGGCCGTGGCGATTTCCTGCTCCAGCGGCGTGGTGATAAAGCCCTGCACCAGGTCGGAGTCGGCGCCGACATAAATCGTGGTGACCGTGATCACCGCATTTTCCAGCTCCGGGTACTGGCGCACATTCAGCTCTGCCGCCGCGCGCAAACCGAGCAGGAATATGAACAGGCTGACCACACTCGCCAGTACCGGCCTGCGAATAAAGATCTCAGTGAAATTCACGGCCGCCCACCCACCGCTAGCTGTTTTCCGGGGACGGATCTGCAGTGGCGGGCGGCTTGTTTTCGTTATTGATGATCACCGCCCCTTCATTGCGCAGTTTGAGCAGGCCACTGCTGGCCACGACCTCACCCGCGCGCACACCCTGCAGTATCTCCACCAGGTCGCCCCGCTCCTCGCCGGTTTTGACGAAGCGCTTACTGGCCAGGTAGCTGTCGCCCTGTGCACTTTTTTCCAGGACGAATACGGCATTGCCGTAGGGTGAGAAGACCAGCGCCGTGCGCGGAACGACCAGCACCCGGCGGCGCGCCTCTACCTGCACCGCCACATCGGCAAACATACCCGGGCGCAGCTCCCTGTCGGCATTGTCCAGTGTCGCCTGTACGAGGAAATTGCGACTGGCGCTATCCACCTGCGGATCTATCGCGGTGATACTTCCGCGATAAACCTTGCCGGGAAAGGCGTCTGTCCTCAGGGTCACCGGCAGATCGAGGGTGACGCTGGCGAAATGTCTTTCCGGCAGTGAGAAATCGACAAAGATAGGGTGCAGCTGCTGCAGGGATACCACCGTTTCACCGGGGTTCACATTCTGCCCCAGGTCGACGCGGCGAATGCCCAGCACGCCGCTGAATGGCGCTGTGATGCGGCGCTTGTCGATGGTGGCGCGCTGCACCTCGAGATTGGCCAGAACCTGATCCAGTGCACTGCGGGTACTGTCCAGATCCGCCTCGGTGGTAACGCCCCTCTTATGCAGGGCTCTGACACGCTCGTGATTGCGCCGCGCCAACATGAGTTCCGCCTCCAGCACCTGCAACTGAGCCTTTTCCGGCTCCGCCGCCAGCTCGACCAACAGCCTGCCTTTCTCCACGGTTTGACCGGATTTGAAATGAATGGCGCTGACCACACCCTGGGCCTCGGTGGTCACGTCAACGCCGTTGACCGCGCGCAGGGTGCCCACTGCAGCCAGGTTTTCCTGCCAGACCTGTTGCGCCGCGGTCGCGGAAGTCACCGTCGCCGCTGGCAGCGGCATGGTGTCGAATGCCTTGTTCATCATGTGACGACCGAACATCTTGAACGCGAAAATACCGCCGAACAGCAGCAGGCAGCCGATCAGCATTAACAGCATGCGCTTGTTCAGAATTCCGCCCGAGTCAGACACAGAGCCAATCCATTCAGTGACAGCTTCAACTTCCTGCCGCCCACCCCTTCCCTGGATGAGCACCGGGACTTTTGCCGAACGATACAGTTCAGTTTACGTAGAAAAGCGCAGGCACGCGCGGGCCCTGCCGCCCCGTTGCACGCAGGCTGGCGCGGATTACCTGCTGATAAAAAACATACGATTAAGAATGTCGACGGGATCGTCTGCAATGCTGTGGGGTGCCCGTGACAGCGGGCACCCCATGCCTGAACGAGAAATCAGCGGAATACGGCTTTGTCGCCTTCGAGTTCGGCGTGGATGGTGTCACCGGGAGCAAACTTGCCCGCCAGCACATCCTGCGCCAGTGGATTTTCCAGCCACATCTGGATCGCGCGCTTCAGCGGGCGGGCACCGTATACCGGGTCGAAGCCCACGTCGGCGAGCTTGTCGAGCAGCGGCTCGGCCACTTCCAGTTTCAGGTCGCGCTCGGCCAGCCGCTTGCGCAGCTGTTCCAGCTGGATTTCCGCGATGGAGCGCACCTCCGCCTTGTTCAGCGGGTGGAAGACCACCACCTCGTCGATGCGGTTGATAAACTCCGGGCGGAAATGCTGACCGACCACTTCCATCACCGCATTCTTCATCTGCCGGTAGTGAATTTCCGCGTCGAGCTCGTCCGCATCGCGGTCGCTGGCGTGCTTCTGGATCAGGTCGGAACCCAGGTTGGAGGTCATCACCACCACCGTATTGCGGAAATCCACGGTGCGGCCCTGGCCGTCGGTCAGGCGCCCGTCGTCCAGCACCTGCAGCAGGATATTGAAGACATCGGGATGCGCCTTTTCCACTTCGTCCAGTAACACCACCGAATAGGGCTTGCGGCGCACGGCCTCGGTGAGATAACCGCCCTCCTCGTAGCCGACATAGCCGGGCGGCGCACCGATAAGACGCGCGACCGAGTGCTTCTCCATAAATTCCGACATATCGATGCGCACCATCGCATCCTCGGTGTCGAACAGGAACTGCGCCAGCGCCTTGCACAGCTCGGTCTTGCCCACGCCGGTCGGGCCGAGGAACAGGAAGGAACCGTTGGGGCGATTTGGATCCGCGAGGCCGGCTCGCGAGCGGCGCACGGCGTTTGCCACCGCCTCGACCGCCTCGCCCTGCCCGATAACGCGCTTGTGCAGTTCCTTCTCCATGCGCAGCAGTTTTTCCCGCTCGCCCTCCAGCATTTTCGATACCGGGATACCGGTCCAGCGCGATACCACTTCCGCCACCTCTTCATCGGTGACGCGGTTGCGCAGCAGGCGCGGTTCCTCAGATGTCTCGGCACTGGCGGCGGATTTCAACTGCTGTTCCAGCTGCGGGATGACACCGTACTGCAGTTCCGACATGCGCGTCAGGTCGCCGGCGCGGCGCGCGGCTTCCATATCCAGCTTGGCTTGCTCCAGTTTCTCCTTGATATCGTGGCTGCCGGCGAGCTGGGCCTTTTCCGCTTTCCAGACTTCCTCGAGGTCCGAGTACTCTCTTTCCAGCTGGTGGATTTCTTCTTCGAGCTTGGTGAGGCGTTTCTTGGCCGCCTCGTCGTCCTTGTCTTTCTTTAATGCCTCGCGCTCTATCTTCAACTGGATCAGGCGGCGATCCAGCTTGTCCATCGCTTCGGGCTTGGAGTCGATCTCCATACGGATGCGGCTCGCCGCCTCATCGATCAGGTCGATGGCCTTGTCGGGCAACTGGCGGTCGGTGATATAGCGCTGCGACAGTTTTGTCGCGGCGATGATTGCGGAGTCAGTAATGTCCACGCCGTGGTGGACTTCGTAGCGCTCCTTGAGGCCGCGCAGTATCGCAATGGTGTCCTCCTCGGTGGGCTCGTCCACCAACACTTTCTGGAAGCGGCGCTCCAGTGCGGCATCCTTTTCGATGTATTTGCGATATTCGTCGAGCGTGGTCGCGCCCACGCAGTGCAACTCACCGCGCGCCAGCGCCGGCTTGAGCATATTGCCGGCATCCATTGCCCCCTCGGCCTTACCGGCACCGACCATGGTGTGCAATTCGTCGATAAACAGGATGATACGGCCTTCCTGCTTGGAGAGTTCATTCAATACCGCCTTTAACCGCTCCTCGAACTCGCCGCGGAACTTGGCACCGGCGAGCAGGGCGCCGAGATCCAGCGACAGCAGCCGCTTGTCTTTCAGGCCCTCCGGCACTTCTCCGTTGACGATGCGCTGTGCCAATCCTTCGACGATCGCCGTTTTACCCACGCCGGGCTCGCCGATCAGCACCGGGTTGTTCTTGGTGCGCCGCTGCAGCACCTGAATAGTGCGGCGGATTTCGTCGTCGCGACCGATCACCGGATCCAGCTTGCCGGCGACTGCACGCTCGGTCAGGTCGAGCGTGTACTTATCCAGGGCCTGTCGCGCCTCCTCCGCATTGGGATCGTCGACTTTCTCCTCTCCGCGGACTTTCCTGATGGCCTCCTGCAGGTGCTTGAGGTCGCCATTGGCATTCAGGATTTTGGCGATTTCCCCAGCGGCAGAATCAAAAGCAGCCAGCAGCACTGTCTCGCTGGAAATAAAACTGTCGCCGTTCTGCTGCGCTTTTTTATCGGCGAGATTGAACAGGCGCGCCAACTCCTGGGACATGCCGACATCGCCGGTCGGCGAGCTGATGGTCGGCAGGTTGTCGAGTCGTTTGGCCAGATCGTTGCGCAGCCCATTGAGGTTGAAACCCGCCTGGGACAGAAAGGCCGGCACACTGCCATTGTTCTGGTTGAGCAGTGCCAGCAACAGGTGTTCGGGATAAATCTGATTGTGGTCGCGCCCAACGGCCAGGGATTGCGCGTCAGCAATCGCGGCCTGCAGCGGGTTTGTCATTTTATCTATACGCATGGACGAAACCTCTCCTCCTCGCAAAACTATTGAAGCGACAAGACAGTGGCGCCGATTTGGCGCCACACATTCAGTGTAGTGTTGCGAAATAAAATAAGGGCGGGAGGCCGGTTTTCAATGATCCAGATCAACTGGCGCTATTTTTTCGTATTGCGCTATGCGTTGAGCCAGATCAGGGACGCCATGCGACCGGTGGTCTTGTCGCGACGGTAGGAAAAAAATTTATCCGTTTCGGAAACGGTACAGTGGTCGCCACCGTAGATGGCGTCGATACCGAGCTGGCGCAGTTCCGCACGCGCCAACGCATACATATCGGCGAGAAAATGCAGCGGCTTTTCCGTGTGGGGGCGGAAGCAGTGTGCGATCTCCTCCATATGCTCGCCATTCAGCGCATTTTCGAAAAAGACTTCAAGTACATCGACTCCGGTCTCGAAGGCGCGCGGACCTATTGCCGGGCCGAGCCAGACCAACAGTTCCCGCGGTTCGCAGTCGAGTGCCTCAACAGTGCTGCGCAGGATGCCGCCGGCGAGACCGCGCCAGCCGGCGTGCGCCGCCGCTACCCTGGTACCCGCCCGGTCGCAGAACAATACCGGCAGGCAATCGGCCGTTAGCACCGCACACACGGCGCCGGGCCCGGAAGCGAAGCTCGCATCGGCGGTGCGCACCAGGCCGTCGGCCCGCGCTTCGATGACCTTGTCGCTGTGAATCTGCTCCAGCCACTCCGGCTCTGCCGGGAGTTCCAGTTCCTGCCGCAATTGCCGGCGATTGGCCAGCACGGCCTGCTCGTCGTCGCCGACATGGTTCCCCAGATTGAAGGACGCGTAAGCCCCCTCGCTATGCCCACCGGCACGCAGGCTAGTGGCGGCGCGCACATTGGCGGGCGCAGGCCAGCTGGGGAACAGGTAGTGGTCAGTGGACATCGGTTCTTTGCCTTAAGCCGGTTTCGTCAGTTCTCGCACCGGGCGGTCGCCAGATAACCGCCGTTAATCCGCACGCAGCTGTGCGAGCAGCTGCAGCATATCCGCCGGCATCGGCGCGCACCAGTGCATTTCCTCTCCGCTCTGCGGGTGTATCAACGCCAGCTCGGCTGCATGTAACGCCTGGCGCGGAAACTGTTGCAGCGCACCGATAAGTGCCGCCGACGCATCCCGGGGCAACTTCGGGCGACCGCCGTACAGGGGGTCACCGACCAGGGGATGGCGGATATGCGCCATATGTACCCGAATCTGGTGGGTACGACCGGTTTCCAATTTGCAGCGCAGCAACGTGTGGGCGGGAAAGCGCTCCTGCACCCGGTAGTGAGTGATCGCTTCCTTACCGCCGAAGTCCAGCACCGCCATCTTCAGGCGGTTCTGCCGGTGGCGCCCGATGGCGGCGTCGACAGTGCCACCGGCGGTGATCGTCCCCTGCACCAGGGCGTCGTACTGGCGGCTGACACTGCGCTCCTTGAGCTGATCCACCAGGCTGGTCTGGGCCGGCAGCGTCTTGGCCACCACCATCAGGCCGCTGGTGTCCTTGTCCAGCCGGTGCACTATGCCGGCGCGCGGGATCTTTTCCAGATCCGGGCAGTGGTGCAGCAGGCCGTTCAGCAGGGTGTTGTCCGGGTTGCCCGCCGCCGGGTGCACCACCAGGCCTGCGGGCTTGTTGAGCACCAGTAGAGTTTCGTCCTCGTAGACGATATCCAGATCCAGGGGCTGGGCGAGCCATTCCCCCTGGGGCTCCAGTTCGGCGCGCAGGCGCAGCTGCTCGCCGCCGAACAGCTTGTCCTTGGGCTTGGCCTGGGCGCCATTAACGGTCAATTGGCCGCCTTTTATCCAGGATTGCAGCCGCGCGCGGGAGTAATCGGGAATTAATTCCGCTGCAGCCTGGTCCAACCTGTGACCGGCCAGATGGGCAGGGACTTGAATATCGAGCTCGAGTTGGTCAATCATTAATCAGTTTCAAACGCTTTGGGCAGCACCGCGACTGTGGTTAAATGTCCGGCCCGCCCGTTACCTGTAATGGCGGCCAGTTTAATCAGGCAGAGAGCAATAAGGTAGAGAGTAATAATGATAGAGCGAGGCGCTATGCAGGCCTGGAAGACACTGTGGTTGGCCTTTTTTGCAGCGATTCTGGTCGCCTGCGCCAGCACAGATGAATCCGAAGAGGGGCTGCCCACCGGCAACCGCACCGAACAGGCTTTCTATGAAGCGGCACAGCGCCAGCTGCGCTCCAGTCAGTGGGACCTGGCCATCAAGAACCTGCGGGCCCTGGAGGACAACTTCCCGTTTGGCAACTACGCCGAGCAGGCCCAGCTGGAGCTGATTTACGCCTACTACCGCAACTATGAGAACGACGCGGCCATCGCCGCTGCGGACCGCTTTATTCGCCTGCACCCGCAGCACCGCAACGTCGACTACGCCTACTACATGAAGGGGTTGGCGTCCTTCACCGAGGGTGCGGGCCTGTTTGAGCGCTTCCTGCCCACCGACATGACCAGTCGCGACCCCGGCTCCGCACGCGAGTCCTTTGCCTACTTCGCTCAGCTGATGGCTCGCTACCCGGAGAGTCGCTACGCGCCGGACGCGCAGAAGCGCATGATCCACCTGCGCAACCTGCTGGCGCGCTACGAGATCCACGTCGCCAACTACTACTTCAAGCGCGGCGCCTACCTGGCCGCCGCCAACCGCGGCCGCTATGTAGTGGAAAACTTCCAGCAGACCCCGGCGGTACCCGATGCACTGGCAGCGATGGTACAGGGATATCACCTGCTGGAGATGCCGGAACTGGAAGGCAATGCACTGACCGTATTGCGCGCCAACTATCCGAATCACCCGGCCTTCCGCGCGGACGGCAGCTTCAATTACAACTACTACAAGGGCGCCAGCGGTCGCAGCTTTATCCACCGGGTCACCCTCGGCCTGTTCGAGAAGTCGGACCCTCGCGGTTTCGACAGTCGCGAGCTGTACAACGCGGAATACAACCGCGACGAGGCGCCGCTGCCGCCGGAACTGATCTAAGCCAGCAACAGCTGCAAACGAAAACGGCGCCCGCGGGCGCCGTTTTCGTTTGCTGACAAAGTAATGCTGTGAAAATTTAAGGCGAAGTGCTAGGACGAGTGTTTCGAAATGCTCGTCCTAGTGCTTGGCCGCCACTGCACCAGCTCAGAACGGAATGCGGGGTTTATCAACAGTCTGAAACGGCGCCCGCGGGCGCCGTTTTTTATTGCTTGTCCGATCGGTGGCGCCTACTCGCCCGCTTTCCAGCCATTGGTGACCGGATAGCGCCGATCGCGCCCAAAGCCCCGCTCGGAAATGCGCACGCCGACCGCCGCCTGGCGGCGCTTGTATTCGTTGCGGTCCACCAGCCGCACTACCCGCTCCACGGTCTCCTGCTCAAAGCCGCGCGCAACTATATCCGCGGCGCTGTAGTCCTTGTCGACATACAGATTCAGTATCTGATCCAGGATCTCGTACGGCGGCAGGCTGTCGGAATCCACCTGATCCGGTGCCAACTCGGCACTGGGTGGGCGGGTGATGACCGTCTCCGGGATAACTTCAGACAGCGAGTTGCGGTAGCGGGCCAGCTCGAACACCAGCACCTTGGGCACATCTTTCAACGCGTTGTAGCCGCCCACCATGTCGCCGTAGAGGGTGGCATAGCCCACGGCCAGCTCACTCTTGTTACCCGTCGTCAGCACCATGGCGCCCTTCTTGTTGGAAATGGCCATCAGCAGCACGCCGCGCGAGCGCGCCTGCAGGTTCTCCTCCGTGGTATCCCGCTCGCTGCCGGCAAACTCTTCCGCCAGCGCCGCCATAAAGGCATCGAATATCGGCTCGATGCTAATCACCCGGTAGTGGATGCCCAGGCGCTGCGCCTGGTCGGCGGCATCGTTCTTGCTGAGGTCGGACGTGTAGCGGAACGGCATCATCACCGCTTCGACCCGCTCCTTGCCGAGGGCGTCGACCGCAATGGCCAGGGTCAGGGCGGAATCGATACCGCCTGACAGGCCGAGCACTACGCCATTGAAACCGTTCTTGTTCACATAGTCGCGCACGCCCAGCACCAGGGCGCGGTACACAGAGGCGAGGTCCTCCAGCGCCGGGGTCATCGCCCCCGACTGCAACGTCACTTCGCCACCGTCATGGCGCACCGTTACCGGCAGCAGATGCTCGGCGAACTCGGGCGCGCGGGCGCAGAGCTTGCCCTGGGCATCGACGGCGAAGGAACCTCCATCAAATACCAGTTCATCCTGGCCACCGAACCAGTTCACGTACGCGATCGGCATACCGCCTGCCCGCGCCTGGTTAGCGAGCAGCTCGAGGCGCTCCTGTGCCTTGCCGCGGTGGAATGGCGAGGCGTTGATGTTCAGCATCAACTTGGCGCCGGCGGCCGCTGCCTGTGCGACCGGCTCCGGATGCCAGATATCCTCGCAGATGGTGATGGCGGTGGGTATGCCCTTGATGTCCACGACGCAGGCCTGCTCGCCCGACACGAAATAGCGCATCTCGTCAAAGACCGAGTAATTGGGCAGCTTTTGTTTGGCGTACTCCGCTGCCAGTTTGCCATCGGCAATCAGGCCGGCCATATTGAACACTTTGCCGGCCACCACCCGCGGATAGCCGATCAAGACGGCGCAGGGCAGTTCCGCTGCCATCAACTGTGCCAGCGCGGCATCGATGCGTCGCTGCATACTCGGGCGCAGTAACAGGTCCTCCGGCGGATAGCCGCTCAGGGTCAACTCGGGAAAGAGCACCAGCTCGGCGCCCAGCTCGCTATGCGCCTTGCGGGCCACATCGATGACCTGGGCGGTATTGCCGGGAATATCCCCTACCAGGGAATTGATTTGTGCCAGCACTAGCTGCAAAGTAGACATCTTTGTACCTCGGACCAGAGAGGCCGCTATTGTACAGTGACCCGGGGGACTACCGCAGCGGCCCAGAAGAACAATAGCAAGCAGACCACTTTGAGCAGTACAGCCCCCGCAATCAGTGCACCCGCCGTGCAGCACCACGAGTTGCTGCGGGTCTACACCATCTACCGCGTAGCCATCGCACTGGTGCTGCTGGGCATTTTCACCTCCGATATCGGTAAGGGCGCCGTGGGCAACAGTTCCCCCGCGCTCTACCTGAATACCGTGATCGCCTACGCCGCGCTCAATTTCGGCTGGCTGCTACACCTGCGCCACAGCGCCTACCACGCCAGCCCCGGCCAGACAGGATTGATCCTCGGCTGCGATATCCTCGTCTTTCTCCTGTTGATCCAAGCCAGCGGCGGCCTTAATTCGGGCCTCGGCTACCTGTTACTGATCAACTGTTCCGTGGGCTCGATGCTGCTGGACAAACGCATGGGCGCCTTCTTCGCTGCCATCGCCAGTATCGGCGTCATCGGCCAGCAGTTGTACAACCTGGTGACCGGTCACGCAGACACCCAGGATATCGTTTCCGCCGGCAGCCTCGGTATCTTGCTGTTCGCCACGGTCAGCGCACTGCAGTACCTGTCCGCCCGCATCCGCAGTGCCAATCTGCGTGCAGACCAGCAGAGCCGCCAGGCCGCCCACCTGCAGCGACTCGCGCAGCAGATCATCGAGCGCATGCGCACCGGGGTTCTGGTGATGGACGCCTCCAACAAGCCGGAACTGATCAATCGAGCGGCGCGCCAGCTGCTGGGGGACCAGCTGCAACCGGATGGCGAGCGCCAGGCGGAGCTGCGGCATATCGTTCGGGAGTGGCGTCGCGACGACTCCCGTGGCAGCGCCCTGGTACAGGCGGACAGTGGCAGCGAACTGCGGCTCAGCTTTGCCAACCTGCGCCGCGACAATGGCGACAGCACCCTGGTGTTTGTCGAGGACAACCGCAAACTCATCCAGGCCGCACAGAAACTGAAACTCGCCTCACTCGGCCATTTGACGGGCTCCATCGCCCACGAGGTGCGCAACCCGCTCGGCGCCATCAGCCATGCCGCGCAGCTACTGTCGGAATCGCCGAAGCTGAGCGAGGAGGACCGGCATCTCACCGAGATCATCTGTCGCCACAGCCAGCGGGTAAACCAGATCGTCGAGAACGTGATGCAGCTGTCGCGCCGCCGCGCAGCGGCGCCCCAACTGCGCGATCTCGGTGACTGGCTGGAGCAATTTCTTCCCGATTTCCGCGCCGGCGCGCCGACGGATATCCAGCTTCATATACGCCGGGCAGAACCGCCGGTATATGCACGCTTCGATCCGGAGCAATTGGCCCAGGTAATCACCAATCTGTGCAATAACGCCCTGCACCACTCCCAGCTCGCCACCGGACGGCGGGAGGCGGAAATCGCGGTCTACCGCCACAGGGACCGCGACTGCGCGATTCTGGACGTGATCGACAGCGGCCCCGGTGTACCAGAGGAACATCGGGACAAGGTTTTTGAGCCCTTCTTCACCACCGGCAACAGTGGCAGCGGCCTCGGCCTCTACATAGCGCAGGAACTGTGCGAGGCCAACCAGGCCAGGCTGTTCTGTTGTCGCAGCGAAGACAACAAAAGTTGCTTCAGGGTAGAATTCGCCCACGCGAGTCGGGTTTTCTAAACAATTGGGGGTATATTTTCCTAACCTGTTTTGGGGGAAACTTGTCACAGCCCGGTGCGAAAATCGGGCTAGAAAACCGATTACCAAACCATTCAACAGAACAACAAAAAGATCAAAAGATAGATGCAACCACTTGCCCTGGTCGTCGACGACGAGCCGGATATCTGTGAACTCCTGACCATGACCCTGCGGCGCATGGAGGTTCGCTGCCACACTGCCGCAAACCTCAGCGAGGCGTACCGTCTGCTTGGCGAACACCAATACGACTTCTGCCTGACCGACATGCGCCTGCCGGACGGAGATGGACTGGAGCTGGTCGCGAAAATACAGGAAGAGAGGGATGGGGAACTGCCTGTGGCGGTCATCACCGCCCACGGCAACATGGATACCGCAATTAGTGCCCTGAAAATGGGCGCCTTCGATTTTGTCAGTAAGCCGGTGGACCTGGAGCGGCTGCGCAGCCTGGTGCAACTTGCCCTGCGACTCAAACAGAAGCGTGAGGATGTAGAGGCCGGGCATGCAGACCAGTTGTTACTCGGTGAAGCGGAGAATATTCGCAACCTGCGCCGCCAGATCGCCAAGGTCGCGCGCAGCGATGCGCCGGTTTATATCAGTGGCGAATCGGGATCCGGCAAGGAACTCGCGGCCCGCTCCATCCACGCCCAGGGTGCCCGCGCCGACCGGCCTTTCGTGCCGATCAACTGCGGTGCCATCCCTGCAGAACTGATGGAGAGCGAATTTTTCGGCCATAAGAAAGGCAGCTTTACCGGCGCTCACAAAGACAAACCGGGACTCCTGCAGATCGCAGAAGGCGGCACCCTGTTTCTGGATGAAGTGGCCGATCTCCCGCTGGATATGCAGGTAAAACTGCTGCGCGCCATTCAGGAAAAACGCGTGCGTCCTATAGGTTCCAGCGAGGAGCTGCCGATTGATGTACGCATCCTGAGTGCGACGCACAGGGATCTGGCCAAGGAAGTCGCCGCAGGGCGTTTCCGCAGCGATCTTTACTACCGCATCAACGTCATCGAGATCGCGGTCCCGCCATTGCGGGAGCGCGCGGAAGATATCCCCCTCCTCACAGAGGTCATCATGCGTCGTATCGCATCAAACGCCGGGATAACTCCGCCGCGTCTTGCTGGTGAAGCCCTGGACGCACTGAAAATGTACTCGTTCCCCGGCAATGTGCGCCAGCTCGAGAACATTCTGGAGCGGGCCTTTACCCTGAGCGACCAGCACGAAATTCGTCTGGACGACCTGCTGCTCGAGCCGGAAGCGACACCGACACTGACACCGACACCAAAGACAAACGCTGCGCAGCCCCCTCCTCCCACCCCGGCCGTTCACAAGCACACCGATGAAGAGAGTTATTCCGGCCAGTTTGACCCGAGTCAGTACGAATCTCTGGACGAATTTCTGCAGGACATCGAGCGGGAAGCCATAGAAAGCGCACTGATGGAAACCCGCTGGAACAGGACAGCGGCAGCGCAGAAACTTGGCATCAGCTTTCGCTCATTGCGCTACCGGCTGAAGAAACTGGGGCTGGAAGACTGACGCACCCATAAACTTAGACGACCGTGCTGTAATCCCCTGTGATTGGCATTGTCGATTCGCGCGGTATGCTGGAGCTCTCTCAGGGAGGGGAGACGCACCATGCAAACACTGCCAAGGGTTTCGGGGTACACACTGATCGAGCTGATGCTCACCATTACCATTCTCGCCATTGTCGCCGCCGTGGCGACGCCACCAATGGCTGACTTTATAAGTCGCTATCAAACTGAGACAGCCGGCAGACAGCTGTTCGAACTGATCAATTTCAGCAGGGGGAAAGCTTACAGCCACGGCCAGGTTTACACGCTGTGTCCGAGCGCCGATGGACAGAGCTGCAGCTCAGACTGGTCAAGCGGGGCATTGCTGTTCGTCGACAGCAACGGCGATGGTCAACGCGCAGCTGCGGAGAAAATCGAGAGAATCATGCCTAAAATGGCGACTGGCGCCACTCTCGAGTGGCGCAGCTTCAACAGTAAAAAGTATCTCCAGTTCCGGCCGAATGGCCTCACCCTTAGCCAGAACGGCAACTTTGCTTACTGCCCGCCAAGTCAGCAGGCCGAAAAGGGTTGGATCATAGTGATCAACGCGACCGGGCGCCCGTATTTCGGCAAAGATAGCGACAGTGACGGAATAGTGGAAAGCGGCAGTGGCAAAAACCTAACCTGTACCAACGCCGACTAGATTAGTTGCAGGTCTTGTTCCAGCACAGGTCACCGGGATTCGCGAATGCTCCATCGTTCCCGCGATCCCAGGCTTTTTCACCACTGGAAGACAATTGCAGTATGCCGTCTCCGGTTTGGCTGCCTTTCGGCTGAGCCTGCAAGGTGTAAGAAGAACCATCTGCCGCCGTAATGACGAGATTATAAGTTTTGTTGCTGCCATCTAATGGCGACTCGGTAGGAAAAATTTGTGGAGCCCCCGTATCGGCATCGGCTGCAGCTGCCTCTTCATAGGTGCCGTTCTGGGTAAAGTGCCTCTCCATCGCCTGCGCCAACCCGAGCAGTGCACCCTGCGCATCGGCCCGATTGGTCGCGCGAATGTGATTCTGGTATGAAGGCCAGGCCACGGCCGCCAGAATCGCGACAATTGCCACCACAATCATCAATTCGATCAAAGTAAAGCCACGCTGTTGTTTCATTTTTAATCCGTCTAACAATTACTTGGTTAGAGATTCCAGGCCGCTTTACGCGGCCATCGACCTTGTACTTTATCTAGCGGGGAGAAAACTCTTCCCAGGACAGGCGCCCCTCGCGCTCTTCGTCGCCCACATCGATATCATCGCAGATAACATCACCGCTACTACCCGGTGTACAGCGCACGTCGCCGATAAAGCCCGACTGTCCCGGCATACCCGGGTCGCCACCGGAACCGCCGCCCTCATCGCAGTTATCACCGGTGCACTGCTCGAACTTTATGCCCACATACCCCTCATCCTGGGCATCGATCTCGCCGTCTTTGTTAAAGTCCGCCACCGCATCGTCGCCGGCGAGGCCAGTGCGGAAGTCGAGGCTCATCAGATAACCCGAGCCGCTTGAGGCGCAGGGCTGCGGGTTGGGGCTGACCGTGCTGAAGAACAGCGTATTGCGGCGCAGCGTGGGCGATGAGATCACGCGTTCACCAGCATAGCCGGTTGCGTCTACGCTGCCGGTATCGAGTACCATTTTCCAGCCGTGGTGCGTCGTCCAATCAAGGGTATCGGTATTGTCGGTATCAATCACGCGCCCGTAAGTACCGGAATCCAGCTGCCGCTCGGCCAGATCGGTGTCCGTAATCGAGGCATTACTGACAGTATGGTCGTTGTCCCAGACCGCATAGAAAGCTCCCGCCGCATTGTCGGTGAGATCGCTGCCATTCAGGTACTGGCCAGTACCAAACATCACCAGCACGTTGGCGCCGCTGCCACTCACTGCAATATTACGCGCCACCAGTGGTGCAGCCATTATCGCCCGATGAGGCTTTCCGACGTCAGCGGTCGGGGCAGCGAACAGTGGCTTGCCGCCGTAGATACCCCAGCTGCTATCCGAATTCGCCGAGAGATCGAAGGACCACATGTTACCCATCATGTCGCCGGCATAGACACGGTCGACGACACGGTCGCCATTCAGATCGATCAGACGCGGTGACGACAGACCATTCTTGCGACCGGTGCCATCCGCACCTACGCCGGTGGAGATGAATTTCCAGTCGCCCGTACTCCAGCCGTTGAGCCCTTCCTCGATATAGACGACGAAAAGCCCGGCCACGCCATTGTCACTGTTGTAGCCGTTACCGAAAATCACCGCCCATTTATCATTATTCAGCTTGGCGATCTGCGCCTCGGAATAGGAGTACCCCAGGTTCGCCGCATCCGTCGCGCCATCAAACTCCCACATGGCGATTTCGTCGGCGTTGGTCTCGCTCAGGCGAGTGGGGTCGCTCACATTCAGGGCAAAGTATCCCTTGCCGCCGCCGCGCAGGCCGCCGACCAGTACCGAAACCCACTCATCCTGGTTGTTACCCACCGCGTTGATATAAATATCGGAAACTGTCGGGGTCAGATCCACATAGTAGTTGTGTGGATAGTTACTATCGGTAAAAGAGTGCAAGCCCTTATAGCGGGTCGTATCCAGGACCAGTTCGGGCACATAGGCGAACACCTCCTCACCGGTGTTCGCGTTGAAGCCGTGCAGCATACCGTCGTTGGCGCCCACGTAGACCATCGGCGTACGACTGGCATTGTCGATCACAAACTGGTCGTAGGAGTCGGCAGCATTATTGCCACCAAAAGACGACGGCCAGTTCAGCTCCGGCTTGCCCACGTAGATGGGTGTGGAGTGCACGATATCACCGAGCAGTTTGGGCCCGGTCAGCTTGTCGACCAGGGCGGAGAAGGCACCGCGCTGCCGATAGTTGCCGCTACCATCATTGGTGGTATTACCGCGCAGGTAGTCCAGGCGACTAGCCCAGGCACCATCCGCGGCGCCAGTGGAATCGTTAAAGTTGAGATCGTCTTCATGGGCCGAATCAGTCGGGTTATCGTCGACGCCGGAGTTGGTGGCAGTGAAGGGTACCCCGGTACCGTCCATCGACGTGATAATCGCACGGCTCGCGGAAGATTCGTCGGCGAGTTTTTCCGAAGCCTCCCACAGGGTCGTGGCGATACGCCCGGTATCCGGGTTCAGTGATCGGGCATATAAGCGCCCGCTGAAATCCGAGGTATCGAATTTAGCGGAGTAGATGACCGAGCCGATATCCAGCGACGTGGAGTTAAAGGCTACCGATGCCTGGGTACCCACCGAATTGGAAATGGAATTGACCGCATCGTTGAGAGAAGTTAACAGACTTGCTGCACTGTCGGCATAGCTATAGCTGCCACCACCATTGGCGCCCGCATCGGTCAATAACTGGTTGTTGGCGAGTGCAGGATCGGCGAAGCCGATATAGTGACTGACAATATTGTTCTTGTGGCTGGCATCATTCGGATTGGTAAGATCGGGGCGCCAGTCAATGTCGTACAGAGCCTTGGCGACATCGTCGAGTACGTCATTGTTATCCGTATTGGCATCACCGTCGTAGTTGCTGATATAGGTGCTGCTCGGATCGTCGTGGGTTGGAATACCGTCTGTCAGGGCGAGAATGAAGTTCTTTTGGCAGTACTGCTGAATTGCCGGACTCGCTGACGTCGGCTTGGATACAGAGCCGTAGTTTGGCTCGAGCGCCAGGATATCGCTGGCCTTGATCGTGTCCTCACCGGTCACTCCGGGATGTATGGTCACATCATTGCCGTGATAGCCCTCGACAAAGTAGCGCCCGAGTTCCGCCATGGCTTCACCCAGGGGTGTATAGCCGTCGGCTTCAATGGCTTCGATCTTTGTTAAGAGATCGTCCCTGGCGCCAGTGTCTGAAATACTGGTCAGTCCTTTAAGCAGTGTCGCACCGTGACTGCCGTTAAACTGGGCCAGGCCCACACGCAGGTCTCCCAGGCCGCGCACCACGGTCTTGGCCGCGTCCTTGGCGATCCCAAGCCGACTTTCCGCGTCTGTGGCCGCATCGTTTTCCGAGTCCACTTCGCGCTTCATCGAGCCCGAGGAGTCAATCAGAATCATCAGGTTCGGTTCTACCTTGCCCGTTGCCTGCAACGGCACACTGGACAGCGTCAGCGGGTCGGCACTGACACAGGTAGAAAGACTGAACGAAAAGCCGAACAGGCCAAACAGCAGTGGCTTCACGGTAAATTTATTCAAGTTCTTTTTGTGCATGAATCTATCCTAGAAACGCTTGCCGTAATGGCTGACGATGGTGCGGGTGGTGCTGCCGGTGATGCCCTGCCCCTGCGCCACGATACGGAACACCTTGATTTCACCACCACCGGTGCTCTGCCCGTAACCACCTACGGTGATGCTGTCTGCCGGGTCTTCCTTTTCGGCATTGCCGGCAATTTCGATAAACATGCGTCCGCTCATCGGCGTCGAGCCGTCGGGGCCTTTCATGGTGACGGTAAACACCCTGGAGCTGCTGCCTGCCCAGGTTGAGGTGCTGTACAGGCTGTCGGGACCGTCCCCTTCTGAATACAGCCAGCTGGAGTTATCAAACTGGCCGGTGGTAGACAGGCTATCGATAAATGCCTCGCCCTGGCGCACCAGCGCCTCGGCCACTTCCAGCGCGACCTTGGCATCCCGCGAGGCGAAGGTCATCTTTTCTTCCAGCAGTACCGTGCGCGCTGCGGAGACCCCGATAAGGGTCAATACCAACAGGATGATCAAGCTGATCGCCAGTACCGCACCTTTTTGACGAGAAAGACCTTTCATCACAACCTCCCCCGATTGCGTACCTTGGCCGTACTCAGGTAAACCTTGCGCAGCTTGCCATCGGCATAAGTGGTGTCGACTCCGTCGAGATCCGTCACGGTGAGGTCTTGCGCACTTACGCCGCTGTCACTGGCCACCACCAGCTGTATCTTGATTGCGATGGCCTCTTCCATATCCGCAGCGTTGGCACTGGCCTGGGTCCAGCCATCCACGACATCATCGCCGTCGGTATCGCGGCCGTAGAGGATCTGCATATCTTCGACGCCCGGGACCAGTTCCACCGCATCGCCTCCCGTATCGGCAACGTAGAGGGCGGGCCCAGCCGGGCCATCGGCAATAAAGTAAGTGCGGTCGTAGGGTTTGAGGATCCGCGCATCCGCACCATACTGGCGCTGCAGGTCCTTGGTCTTGTTGTCGACCCAGCCGGGAGTGCTGTTATTACCGGTGTTGTGTACCACGGTTCTTTTGTCGGAGTCGCCGCCATTGCCCTGCTGCAGGTTGGTCACCGTCATCAACTCGCCGCTTTGGCAGTTGGTCAGCAGGATGATTTCCCCTTCTTCAACCTGGCAGTTCTGGCTCACGTGCAATGCGGCTGCGGTCAGCGACGGCACCATGCGCCCGGTACCGGCACAGGCATCATCGGCACCGCGCAGCGTCAGCGTATCGGTGCCGTCCAACACAGCCATAGTGCCCACGGTGAGACTGGAAGAATTGTCAGTGCCGAGGACCCCGTCGCTGCCAATATCGTCATACAGGTCTTGTGCCTTGTTGTAGTCGGTGTCGGCGGGATCCAGGTGGTTCTTGATGGCGCTTTCCTCGGGCACACAGCCCCAGTAATCCGCCATGCGAATCTCTTTGGTCAGCAGGTCCATGGCGAAACGCCCGCTCTCCTGAGTCCGTGCGAAGGCGGTTTGCATCTGCATGGTGTTGCGGTTGCTGTCAAAAATCTGCAGCACACCCCACAGCAGCATGGCGCTGAGCAGCAGCGCGATCATCAGCTCAATCAGAGACAGGCCGCGCTGCCTGGCGAGAGAAGTCATATTCATAGTTCCACTACCATCTCAAAGGTGGAATTTTCGAGGCCGCCCGCTGCCGTGCCCCGGTTTTCGCCGGTGTGCTGCTCGTTCCAGCTCACGGTCAGGGTCACGGTTCTGACGGCGCGGGTAATCTGCCCGGTGCCCGATGGCAGGTTATCGGAGATAACCTGGCCCCAGTCATACAGATCCAGGTCGGCGAGATCACCGGCGCTGCAACTCAAAGTTGCGCTGCAGTTGGGTGTCGTCTCGCTGCCATCCACGGTTTCGCCGTCGTAACTCCCCAGCTCGAGACCGTCCGGGTTCGCACGCATCCGTTCCGCCATTTCATGTGCCGCCAGGGCGGCCATGTAGCGGTGGTGCGCGTTGTTGCCGTTCTTGAGGCTCATCACCTGGGTGGCGGACAGGCCCAACAGCCCAACTGCCAACACCAGAATGGTGACGAGGATTTCGATCATCGTTGCGCCGGTTTGCTGTTTCATACCTCCCCCTTAATTGCAGGCAACGCCGGGCGTCAGCCGCAGCAGGCCGGAAGCCAGCAATGTCAGCTGTTTGCCGTGATTGCCGCTGCGGTCATCGCAGACGGTGAATGTCATCCAATCGCCACTACTGACTACCCCGCGCGGGCTGTAGCTCATATCCAAATCCGTGGCAGCGGTGCCGTTCACCGCACCACTCACCGCCACGCCGGCGGAAGCGGGGAGGCGCACAACGCGCAGCTCTTCACCATTGTCAAACCCGCCATCGCCGTCTGCGTCGAACCAGATTCGCAGGCCGTTGGTAACGTTGTTATCAAGGGCCTCTACCTGTACGGAGCGGCCGCGACGTACGGCTTCCGCGCGCGCAAAATGCAGCGCGCCGGCCACATCATTGGAGGCCGCCGCCAATCGGTTGTTCATGATCATGGTGTTGAACGAAGGGATACCGATAGCCATGACGATGCCGAGAACGGTGACCACGATCATCAGCTCAATCAAGGTAAAGCCCTGCGTGCGCGTACAGCTGTACATTTTTTATTCCTTTTTGACAGGAGTGCTCTGTCGCTATTTTTGCGAGGGCTACTTATATCGAAGGGAATTAGCAAAAAAAAGGAATCCGTTACCACGAAACTCCGGTGGCTGACCAGCGTAATGAATTAACCGACAAGCGGTATCAGGGAACGGAGCTGGTGAAAAAACATACGGACAAAGGTGTCGAATTTTTATCCAGATTCGAAACTGCGGCGAAATCGACTTGCGTAAGACTGCAACCGGCCAGATACCCGCTGGCTGCGGCAATTGGTGGGCCTGCGAGCGAGATCGTCAGCGGCGCTATTAAATTTTCCGGTGGCGCACTACGGAGGGGAAAAGGATCAATGGAGGACAGAACCAAATTCGGGATCGATCGAGGTGAAAAATGGGCACGGCGCGGATCGGCTCTCAGCCATTAACGTCATCCGCGCCGCGGCCATTGCCGGGGACATGAAACTCAATCGGCTACCAACTCCTGCCAGGTCAGCCGCCCCTCACGCTGGATTTTGCCCACATTGATATCGTCGCAGACGACACCGCCGCCGCTGCCCGGGGTGCAGCGCACATCGCCGATAAAGCCCGACTGGCCGGGCATGCCGGGAGGGACATCGTCATCGCAACTGTCACCCAAACAGGGCGGGGGCTGGTATTCCTTGCCCACATAGCCGGCATCCGCCACGCTGATCTGACCGTCGTTATTGAAGTCGGTCACTGGATAAACTGAGTCCGCTTCCGGCATACCGGTGCGGAAATCCAGGCTCATCAGCCAGCCGGAGCCGCTGGAGGCACAGGGGGCTGCATTGGGGATGATGGTATTGAAGAACAGCGTATTGTTTCTCAGTGCCGGTGATGTGACCACACGCTCGCCGGCGCCACTGACAGCGCCATCGTCGAGGGGCATATACCAGCCGTACTTTGTGCTCCAATCGATCTGCCCACTGGTGCTCTCGGAAATACGACGCGTGCCGTCTGCCGTGTCCAGAGCGCGCTCGACCAGATCATCGGTGTCGAGTGCGGAGTTTCCCTTGTCCCAGACTACATAGAATGCGCCACCGGCGGCATCCCATAGGTCACCTTGGTTCAGGTATTGGCCGGTGCCGAACATCACCAGCACATTCGGTAGTACCCCTCCCTGCACTGACGTATTTCGCGCTACGAGCGGCGCTGCAGTGATGGCATTGTTCGCTTCGCCATTGCCCACACTGAATAGCGGATTTCCGGAATAGTCCACCGACCAGTCAGTATCAAAACTGCTGCAGCTACCGTCATTCTGTGCATCACAAAGATCGAACGCCCACATATTGCCATGCAAATCTCCGGCATAGGCGCGGTCGACTTTGCCGTCGCCATTCAGGTCGACCAGCCGCGGCGTGGAGAGTCCGTTGGGCGTATCGCTCGAGCCGCTATTCGTACTGATAAATTTCCAGTCGCCGGGGTCCCAGCTGCCATCGACGCCATCTTCGATGTATATGATAAATAGCCCGGCCATGCCGTTACCGCTGTTGTAGCCATTACCGAAAATAGCCGCCCACTTGCCGTTGTTCAGCTGCGCGATCTTCGCTTCGGAGAAACCGAGGCCGAGGTCAGTGGCGTTAGTGGCCCCGTCAAACTCCCACAGCACTATATCGTCAGCATTATTCTCAGCGTTGGTGAACTCGGACGGATCAGTGACGTTTAAAGCAAAATACCCCTTGCCGCCGCCGCGCAGGCCACCGATAAGTACCGTGTTCCACTGTGACCCGGTGCCATCGAGATCGGCAAATACATCGGAGACTGTTGGCGTCAGATCTACATAGTACTTGTGCGAGTAGGCGGACGAAGTGAGCGCGTGTAGTCCCTTATACCTCTCGCCATTCAAGAGCAGTGCCGGGACATAGGCAAACTCTTCTTCACCACTCGATGCATTGAAGGCGTGCAGCATGCCGTCGTTGGCACCCACATAGACCATGGGCGTTCGGTCTTTCTTGCCATTGAGGAAGTTCTGGTAATTATTGACGGTCAGGCCCAGCTGGGGTTCGCCGACATAGATGGGGGCGGAGTGCACTATATCTCCCAACAGGTTTGTACTTCCGCCGGCAATAGTACCCCTGCGGCGAAAATCGTCTGCACCCTCATTGGTTGTATCGCCACGGATATAGTTCAGACGGCTCCTCCACTGATCGTCACGGCTGTCAGCAACCGCATTTTTTTCCAGGTCTAATCGGTGGCGCGTGTAAGTGGCGGTAACACTCTCGCTGACACTGTTCAAACTGTAGGAAGCGCCATTCGCAGTCAGAATTACGTCGGTCAGTGTTTTTTCAACACCGCCGATGCTGGCGGAAGTGATCTGCACCTGGGTACTGACTGAGCAGTTGTCACAAACGACGGTGATATCACCATCAATATCGTTGGTAATGGCGCTCAGCGTATTTCCGGTACTCGTGCTCGCAATTGGGCTACCGGAAATCATAAGGCTTACCGTCGCCTCGTTAATATCCAGGCGATTCAGGTTAACGCTAATACCGTAACTTTGCTCTGACCCGTATAGAGAGCTGAAGTCAAAAGGCACACCTGTACCGCCGCGCAGGGTAATTATCTGGCGACCACTGGAACCCTCACCAGCAAGCATTTGCGACGCCTCCCAAAGTGGCGTGTTAACCATGCGACCGGTCTGTGGATCCAGACTGTGGGCGAACAGGCGGCCACTGAAATCGGCGGTATCGTAGCGGGCTGAATAGATGACCGAGCCCGCTTCCAGGGATGTAGAATTGAAAGCTACCGAGGACTGGGAGCCGGCAACGCTGGAAATTGTGTCTGCGATTTCACTCATTGCGTTAGCCAATGAAGCAGCGCCGGAAATCTGCCAGTAACCTTTTTCACCAGTGCCACCGGTACCGTTTCTGCCGGCATCCGCGAGCAATTGATAGCCTTCCTCACCTTCATCTGCGAAACCGACGAAATAACTGATGACATTATTCTTATGCGAAGCGTCGTCGGGATTCACCAGGCCCGGGCGTAGATTGATATCGTTGAGGGCCAATGCCACATCATCGAGGTAGTCGGAGCGATTGTCGTCGTAGGGCACTCCTCCTTTCATATCGAAAACACATGCGGGGTCACTACCTTCACAATCGCGGTCGTAGTCTCTAATGTACTCGTTGCCTGCAATATCGATATCCTCGCTGGGCAGGCCCGCGGTCAGAGTCACTATAAAATTTTTCTGACAGTACTGCTCAATAGCGGGCGCCTCACTGTTCGGCTCACTCACTCCAGAGCCATACGCAGGTCCTGTCCCCAACACTTCTGAAGCAATGGCAGTTTGCGCGCTTCCATCGGGATGCAGCGTCAGAAATGCACTGTCATAACCCTCGACAAAATAACGGCCAATGGACAGCAGCGCCTCGGCCAGTGGCGCTGCGCCGCCGGCACCCTGGTCACGTACGTCCCCGATTTTGGTAATCGCCTCCTGGCGAGTACCTTCGGCGTTGACGCTGGTGAGCCCCCTTAGAATATGGGCACCGGTATCATCGACGTCGCCAATCTGCGCCACACCGACACGCATATTTTGCACCCGACTGACGACATCCGTCGCGGCCTGCGCGGCCTCAGACAGACGTATGTCCCCCATGTTCGCCGACGAATCCAGCAGTATCATCAGGTTGGGCTGCGTCTTGCCGACAGAAGTGAGCGGCACATCGGAAATATCGACTTCTGCCGCGCTCACACAGGTGGAGAGAGTCGCCGAAAACCCCAGCGCTGCGAAAAGTATCGCGTTCATGTTGCTATTTGGTTGCTTGGTTTTCTTCATAAGGCAATCCTCAAAACCGCCGGCCATATTGAACGACGATGGTGCGTTTCGTGTGTGGCGAGAGTCCTTCGCCTTGGGCTACGATACGGAATACGTTTATCACGCCTGCGCCAGTGCTGTTACCGTACCCCTCGACCGTAATGCTTTCCGACGCATCCATATTGTCGGCAACGCCGGCCATTTCGATAAAGTAGCGCCCCTTCAGTGCCTGGCCGTTTACTGTCTCGTTAATATCTATCGATTGGCCAGCCCACTCGCTGGAATCGAATAAATCGACCGGACCTTCGCCTTCCAGATGCAGCCAGTCATTCCCCTCTGTTCCGAAATCACCGGTGGTATTTATGTCATTCTCCAGATAGTCCTCTGCAACTCGCAGAATGGCCTCGGCCGCCTCCAGTGCAGTTTTTGCGTCGCGAGAGGCAAAGGTCATTTTCTCTTCCAGCAGGATGGTTCTGGCCGCGGAGACACTGATCAGCGACAGCACCAACAGGATGATCATGCTGACGATTAACACTGCTCCTTTTTGTCGAGCTATGGAAACCATCACATTGCCCCCCGGTTGCGCACCTTGGCTGAGCTCAGATAAATTTTCCTGAGCTTACCGTCGGTGTATTCCCATTTAGTGTCATCCAGATCAAAGAACTCCAAATCATCCGCCTGCACCGGATTTCCGCTGGCGACCATCAGCTGCACCCGGATATTGAGGACCTGTTTCATGTCCACCACATCATCGGCCGAGCCCCAAAAATCCACGGCGTCATCCCCATCGGTATCTGCACCGTAAAGGATCTGCATATTTTCGATGCGCGGTACAAGTTCCTGTGTTCCAACGCCGCTTTCGCTAACGTACAGTGATGTGCCAAATTCATTCTCGCCGACAAAAAATGTGCGCAGATACGGAGTCAGAATACGGGCATCGGCGCCGTACTGGGTTTGCAGCGGCAAGTTCAGATTATTGATGGCCCCGGGCTTATTGCAGTTGCCGGAGTTGTGGGTGATCGTCAGCTTTTCCGGTTCGTTGTTACCACCACCGCCGCCACCGCCAGTACAGCCGCCCTTGCCCTGCACTGAGGTAATGGTCATCAGTTCTCCCAGCTCGCAGTTGCCAATCAGGACTATTTGCCCCGGCTCGACCGCGCAATTCGGCGATACATGCATTGCCTGCGCGTTTACCGATGGCACCATGTTCCCCCGGCCCCGGCAGGCATCTTCGGTACCGCCGAGAATCAGCATGTCAGTGCCGCTCTTAACGGTCAGGGTCCCAATAGTCTTTCCATTAGTAGCATTGTTTTCTCCACCTATACCGTTGGAACCGGTTAGTGCGCCGTAGACATCGTCAAAACCCGCGCCATAATCCGCGTCACCCGGATCCAGGTGGTTGCGGATTGATGACGAAGGTGGAAGACAGCCCCAGAAATCCGCCATGCGGATTTCCTGCAGCAACAAATCCATCGCAAAGCGCCCGCTTTCCTGTACCCGCGCAAATTCGTTCTGCATGCGCATGATGTTGCGGTTGCCGTCGAAGATCTGCAGTACTCCCATCAACAGCAGTGCACTCAGAAGAATGCCAATCATCAATTCGATCAGGGACAGCCCGCGCTGTCGGTTGAATAAATTCATATTCATAGCTCCACGACCAGCTGATAGGAAAATTCTTCCGGCACCGCGGCAGAAGTGCCGCGGTCTTTGCCGGTGTGCTGCTCTTTCCAGGTGACGGTTAGTGTCACCTGGTCTCCATTGACGTCGATCTCACCCTGGCCAGACGGCAGGTTTGCCTCGATCACCTGTTTCCACTCGTACTTATCTTGGGCAACACAGGTCGCGCCGCAACCCGGCTCTGTCTCACTTCCGTCCGAAGCTGTGTCGTAGTTGTTGTAGCTCGCCCGCGCCTTGGGATTGGCGCGTATTCGATCGGCCATCTCCTGAGCGGCGAGGCCGGCGAGGTAACGGTTGTGGGAGTTGTTGGCATTTTTAAGGCTCATTACCTGGGTGGCAGACAACCCAAGTAGACCGACAGCCAGGATGAGCACAGTGATGAGCACTTCCATCAGCGTCGCACCAGCTTGCTTATTCATCGTCAGCCTCCTCCGCAAGTCATGCCGGATTTGGTGCGCATGACACCTGTAGCCAGCAGGCTCACCTCTTTGCCGTAGTTACCCGAGCGGTCATCGCAAAGACTGACGGTCAAGGCTCCACTCGCCCTGCCCCGCGGACTGAACGTCAGGCTGACATTAGTGCCCGCATCGGCAGCGGCCGAGATGTCTGATGCATTCAGATGCACCACCCGCAACTTTTCGCCATCGTCATCGCCGCTATCCAAATTGCCGTCGCCGTCTTTGTCGAACCAGACCATGACGCCGTTGGCGATATTGTCGGAAACGGAACTGACCTGAATCCTGCTCCCGCGGCGCACGGCCTCTGCGCGCGCAAATTGCAGCGCACCCGCAAGGTCATTGGTCGCGGCCGCCAGGCGGTTGTTCTTGATTAATGTGGTAAAGGAGGGGACACCGATGGCGATCACGATAGCGAGTATCGCGATCACCATCATCAATTCCACCAGGGTGAATCCCGGGGATCTTTTCGGTATTAGCATTATTGTTTCCCTACACGAGACACGATCGCGGCTGTTCCCTCAGCCGCGCGACAAAGTCCTCTGTAACTTAGAAGAAAAGAAAAAAAACGACGTTAATTTGGCGGAAGCTTCATCTTTTCACGACAAACGGTACCGGCCTGACGACGAACGGCATCCCAACAAGTCTGTGATACACATATCAAATCGCGCATAGACTGCGATACCTGCCAATTGCGAACAGGGACACGCCAGAGCTCTGTAACAGCCTGGCAGCGAGCATTTTGCCAGATAGCACAGTGGCCACGGCAATATATGGAAGGGGATTTTTACTAGAGGGGATAGCGACGCTTCGCGTCGCTATTTCATCGCAGTTCTTTGGGCAGTGAGAAGCGGATATTTTCCTCGCGCCCGGACATCTCCTGCGGCAGTTCGGCACCGAGCTCCTGCAAACGCTGGATCACTCCCTGCACCAGTACTTCCGGCGCAGAGGCACCGGCGGTGATACCTATGGCCTGTTTGCCTTGCATCCAGCTGGGGTCGATATCGGCAGCACCATCGATCAGTTTGGCGGTAGCGCCACAGCGCTCGGCGAGCTCGCGCAGGCGATTGGAATTGGAGCTGTTGGGGCTGCCCACTACCAGTACCAGGTCGCTCTCCAATGCCAGCTGCTTGACCGCATCCTGGCGGTTCTGGGTGGCATAGCAGATGTCGTCTTTGCGCGGGCCGCGGATTTTGGGGAAGCGCGCGCGCAACGCGTCGATCACCCGCGCGGTGTCATCCATGGACAGGGTGGTCTGGGTCACATAAGTGAGGTTGTTTTCGTCTTTTACCTGGAGATTGGCGACGTCTTCCTCGTCTTCCACCAGGTAGATAGCACCGCCGGCACTGGTATCGTACTGCCCCATGGTCCCCTCTACTTCGGGGTGTCCCTCGTGGCCGATCAGGATGCACTCTGATCCATCGGTACTGAATTTGCTCACTTCCATATGCACTTTCGTGACCAGTGGGCAGGTGGCATCGAACACTCTCAGGCCGCGGTCGTCGGCCTCCTGCTGTACCGCCTTGGACACACCGTGCGCACTGAAAATCACGATCACATCGTCCGGCACTTCCGAAAGCTCGTCCACGAACACGGCGCCTCGCTCGCGCAGGCTGTCCACCACGAACTTGTTGTGCACCACTTCGTGACGCACATAGATGGGCGCACCGAACACGTCCAGGGCGCGATTGACGATATCGATAGCGCGGTCGACACCGGCACAGAAGCCGCGGGGATTTGCCAGTCGGATTTGCATAGTCAGCTCAAAACTCTCAATGCGGGAATCGCCGATACTAGTCGGGCCTGCGGCCCTACTGGATCGAATCCACCGCGATAATCTTCACGTGAAAATTCAGTGTTTGCCCCGCCAGCGGATGGTTGAAGTCGACGGTGACCTCGTCCTCGCCGATCTCACGGATCACGCCGGGCAGCTCACCACTGCCGTTATCAAAGGAAACCACCAGCCCCTCTTCCAGCTCGATATCCGGAGAGAAGCTATCGCGACGCACCTTCTGCATATTGGCAGGATTGCGCTGGCCGAAGCCCAGTTCCGGCGGTATCTCTATTTCCGCCTCATCACCGGCCTTCAGGCCAAACAGGGCTTTTTCAAAGCCCGGCAGCAGACTGCCATCGCCGACACTGAACGTGGCAGGATCGCCCTCGAAAGTGGAATCCACCTCGGTGCCGTCATCCAGTTTCAGGCTGAAATGCAGTGTCACCCGGCTATGTTCGCCGATTTCGGTATTACTCATAAATATCTAAACTTCTGCGCTCTTCTTTTCATCGCCACTGTCTTTTTCGGCAAAAAACAGCAGTTCGATCACCAGCATGACGGCGCCGATACTGATCGCCATATCCGCCACGTTGAACACCGGGAAGTGCCAGCTGCCGTAGTAAACGGAAATAAAGTCCCGCACGTAACCCAGCAGCATTCGATCCCACAGATTACCCAGCGCTCCACCGAGTATCAGCGCCAGGGCGAAAGGCTCCCAGCGCTTCCTGGCGGGCAGGCGCCACAGCCAAACAGTGACCATGGCACTGAAGCCCAGCGCGATGGCACCAAACAGCCAACGCTGCCAACCGCCGGCGTCGGCGAGAAAACTGAAGGCGGCGCCATAGTTTTCGGCGTAGGTGAACTTCAGTAGCCCGGGAATGATCTGCAACGAGGGACCGTGCATAAACTCATCGACCGCCCAGACCTTGGTGGCGATATCCAGTCCAATCACCAGCAGCGCCAGCCAGTACCAGCGCCAAGGGTGACCGAACAGGCTCACACCTTTATGCCCGTTAGGCATAGTGACGCTCCTCACCTTTGCCCGCAACATTGTCTATGCAGCGGGAACAGATTTCCGGATGCTGCGGATCGGCGCCGACATCCGCGCGATAGTGCCAGCAGCGCGCGCACTTGGGATGATCCACTTTGCGCACATTGACCTTGAGTCCGGCCAGTTCTGTCGCCTCGGCGCCGGCGGCGTCGCTGAGCGGCTGTACCGAGGTGGAGGAGCAGATCAGCACGAAACGCAGCTCGTCCTGCAGTTCGATCAGTTTTTCGCGCAGGTCGTCATCGGCAAACAGCGTGACTGCAGCCTGCAGGGAACCGCCGATATTGCCGGCAGCGCGCTGCTCCTCGAGCACCTTGTTGACCGCGGTTTTCACCTGCGCGATTGCCGCCCAGTAATCCGCGCCCTTGCCCGCATCCGCCGGCAGTTTCGGCAGAGAGTACCACTCCTCGATAAACACGCTATCGCCCCGCTCACCCGGGATAAACTGCCACAGTTCCTCGGCGGTAAAGCTCAGGATCGGCGCAACCCAGCGGGTAAACGCCTGCACTATGTGATACAGCGCAGTCTGTGCGGAGCGGCGCGCGACGCTGTCCTCCTGCGTGGTGTACTGGCGGTCCTTGATGATATCCAGGTAGAAACCACCCATTTCCACCACGCAGAAGTTGTGCAGCTTCTGGTAGATCTGATGGAACTGGTAGTTGTCGTAAGCCGCAATGATCTCATCCTGCAGGCGCGCAGCTTTATCCAGCGCCCAGCGATCCAGTGCCAGCAATTCATTTTCCGGCAACAGATCCACGGCCGGATCGAAACCGGCCAGGTTCGACAGGAAGAAGCGCGCGGTGTTGCGCAGGCGCCGATAGGAATCCGCGGTGCGTTTCAGGATCTCGTCGGATACCGCCATCTCGCCGCTGAAATCCGTGGCCGCCACCCACAGGCGCAGCACATCGGCGCCCAATTTGTTGATCACGTCCAGTGGCGCGACGGTATTACCGATGGACTTGGACATCTTGCGTCCCTCTGCATCCACGGTGAAACCGTGCGTCAGCACCTGCCTGTAGGGAGCGCAGTCGTTAATCGCGATAGATGTCTTCAATGAGGACTGGAACCAGCCGCGATGCTGATCGGAACCCTCCAGGTACAGGTCTGCCGGGAAGCGCAGGCCATTGCGGCGCTCCAGCACCGCGTAGTGGGTCACGCCGGAGTCGAACCAGACATCCAGAGTATCGGTCACCTTCTGGTACTGGTCGGCGTCGTCGCCCAGCAGCTCGCGCGGATCCAGGTCGAACCAGACATCCATGCCCTCGGCGTCGACTTTCTCGGCCACTTTGTCCATCAGCGCCGGGGTGTCCGGGTGGATCTCATGGGTCTCTTTGTGCACAAACAGCGCGATGGGCACACCCCAGGTGCGCTGACGCGAGATACACCAGTCCGGGCTGGCGTCCAGCATCGCATCGATGCGCGCCTTACCCCAGCCGGGAATCCACTGCACTGCGTCGGCGGCTTTCTGCGCGTGATCCAGCAGGTCGTTCTGCTGCATGCTGACAAACCACTGCGGCGTGGCGCGGTAGATCAGCGGCGTCTTGGTACGCCAGCAGTGCGGATAGCTGTGCACCATCTTGCCCTGGTGCAACAGTACGCCCTTCTCTTCCAGCAGTTCGACAATCTTGTCATCCACCTTGTAGACATGTTCGCCGGCGAAGACCGGCACGCTGTCGCGGTAGACGCCGTTGTCGTCGACGTAATTGAGTGTCTCGATACCGTAGCGCTTGCCCACCAGGAAGTCGTCCGGGCCGTGGTCCGGCGCCGTGTGCACACAGCCGGTACCGGCATCGGTGGTGACGTGGTCGCCGAGGATGATCGGCAGTTCCTTGTCGTAGAAGGGATGCTTGATCTTCAGGTGCTCGAGCGCGGCACCGCGAATACGGCCCACCACAGCACCATCCAGTTCCGCGCGTTCCAGCACCGCATCTTTCAGTTCTTCGGCCACCAGGATGCGGCGGTCACCGGCCTGTACGACGACATATTCGAGTTCCGCGTTGACGGAAACCGCCTGGGAGGACGGCAGCGTCCAGGGGGTGGTGGTCCAGATAACCACCGACAGCGGGCCATCGCCGGCGTGACCGCCGGCGGCATCGGCAATCGCCAGCGCGGTCTCTTCCGTGACCGGGTAGCAAACATCGATGGAATAGGAGGTTTTGTCCTGGTACTCAACTTCCGCCTCGGCCAGCGCCGAGCCGCCCACCACACTCCAGTACACCGGCTTGAAGCCGCGTGCCAGGTGGCCGTTCTTCACGATGCGGCCGAGGGCGCGAATGATGTCGCCCTCGAACTGGAAATCCATGGTGCGATAGGGGTTGTCCCACTCGCCGAACACGCCCAGGCGGATAAAGTCTTTCTTCTGCCCCTCAACCTGCTTGGCGGCGTACTCACGACACTTCTGGCGGAAGGTCTTTTGATCCACCTTGGTGCCGGCCTTGCCGATTTTCTTTTCCACGCGGTGCTCGATGGGCAGGCCGTGGCAGTCCCAGCCGGGCACATAGGGCGCATCGAAACCGCTCAGGGTCTTCGACTTGACGATGATGTCCTTGAGGATCTTGTTGACCGAGTGACCGATATGAATATCGCCGTTGGCGTAGGGCGGGCCGTCGTGCAGGATAAACTGTTCGCGCCCGGCACGCGCCGCACGGATCTGTTCGTATAGCTTGCTCTCCTGCCACTTTTGCAGAATGGCCGGCTCCCGCTGCGGCAGGTTGCCGCGCATCGGAAAATCGGTCTCAGGCAGATTCAGAGTCGCTTTGTAATCGGTCATTGAAATGAATTCAGCTCTGTACGATGGGCAAAGGAGCGCAGCGACGTGCCCATCTTCGGCGTTGTTGATGGGCACGCTGCGCTTTGCCCATCCTACGATGTTGTTTACAGGTAATGTTACGAATTCTGTGCGAACCAGGCTTTCGCGTTCTCGATATCCCGGGCTATCCACTCTTTCAAGATTTCCAGGGATGCGAACTTCTCTTCATCGCGCAGCTTGTGGCAGAACTCCACCGCCAGCTCGCGGCCGTAGAGATCACCGCTGAAATCGAACAAATTCACTTCCAGCAACGGCTGGGCGCCCTCGCCCTCCACTGTGGGGCGGAAGCCGACATTGGCCACCCCGTCTATTTCTGTGCGGCCACTGGCGAGTTCACTGCCATTGGTCGCGGTAGTGCGCACCGTATAGACGCCGACGAGGGGCGAACGGTAGCGGTGCAGGCGCACATTGGCCGTCGGCGCGCCCAGCTGGCGCCCCAGGGAGCGGCCAGGTGCGACGCGCCCGGTAATGCGGTAGGGCTTGCCCAGCAGCGCCTGTGCCAATTCGAAATCCCCGTCCTGCAGCGCCTCGCGTATTCGCGTGCTGCTGACCCGCGCACCGCGGATTTCCACCGTTGCAGTATCTTCGACGGAAAAGCCCGCTTCCGCACCGACTTTTTGCAGCAGGCGGTAATCGCCGCTGCGATCACAGCCGAAGCGGAAATCGTCACCGACGACCAGGTGTCGGATACCGAGGCCACCCACCAGGATCCGCCGGATAAACGCCTCGGCACTGAGATTGCGCAGCGTTTCATTGAACTGCAGGCACAGCACCCGGTCCACGCCGGCCTCGAACAGGGCCAACACCTTTTCCTTAAAGCGCATCAACCGCGCCGGTGCCTTTTCGCCGGAGAAGAACTCGTGGGGCTGCGGCTCAAAGATGATTGCCACCGAGGGCAGGCCGTGTTCGCGGGCGCGCTGGTTTAGCTGCGCAATAATCGCCTGGTGACCGCGGTGTACGCCGTCGAACGAACCTATCGTGGCCACGCAGCCGCGGTGGCGGGGGCGCAGGTTATGAAACCCGCGAATCAGCTCGCGCTCCTCTTCCCGTTCTTGGGCCAATGCGGTCTTCCCATCCTGACAAAATCGAGCCGCGCAGTATAACGGATTCGCGGTTGTGGGTCAGTGGGGCTAGTCGGCCCGCGGGCGCCGTTTACCGGTGTCTCCCCGGTCAGCTGGTGGCGCGGAAATGGCGCGGACGCAACCCGGTAGCCAGCAACACCAGCACGAATATACCGCCGCCGCCGGCAACCATCACCCCCATGCGCCAGGCTCGATCCAGCCATGACCAGTCACTCCAATGCGGCCAGTAATGCAGCGCCACCAGCAACACACTCACCATGGCCAGGTTGGCCGCCAACAGTCGCAATAGATATGCCCCCCAACCCGCTTCCGGACGGTAGACATCGTCGCGGCGCAGCCCCTTGTACAACAGCCAGGCGTTGATCGCTGCCTGGCAGGCCGTGGCCAGTGCCAGCCCCATGTGGCCGAGCTTGAAGTAGTGATTGAGCGGGATAACGAAGGCCAGGCTCAGAAGCATCTTTGCGGCGATCGCAATCAGTCCGAAACGCACCGGGGTGTAGGTGTCCTGGCGGGCAAAGTAACCGGGCGCCAGCACCTTGATCAGCATGAACGACAGCAGACCAAGGGAATAGGCACGCAGCGACCAGGCGGCCATCTGCATATCGCGCGGCTCCATTTGCCCGTACAGGAACAAAGTCGTCAGCAGCGGCTCCGCCAACACGATCAGTGCCACTGCCGCCGGCAGTGAGATCAGCGTGACGCTGCGCAGCGCCCAGTCCAGGGTGTGGCGGAAGCGCCGCGGATCGCCGCCGGCGTGCTGGCGCGACAGATTCGGCAAAATCACCGTGGCCACGGCAACCCCGAAAACCCCGAGCGGCAGCTCTGTGAGCCGATCGGAAAAATACAGCCAGGACACGCTGCCGGTGGGCAGGAAGGACGCCAACACCGTATCCAGCACCAGGCTGATTTGCGTGACCGACACGCCAAAAATCGCCGGTGCCATCAACCGCAGGATCTTGCGCACCCCCGGGTAATGCCAGTCCCAGCGCGGCCGCGGCAGCAAACCCTGGCGCATCAGAAACGGCACCTGGAACAGTAGCTGCACAACACCCGCAGCAAACACCCCCCAGGCCAGTGCCATGATCTGCGGCTCGAACCAGTCTGTCGCCAGCGTGGCGGCGGCAATCAGCATCAGGTTCAGCAACACTGGGGTCAATGCCGGCACGGCAAAGCGGTCGAAGCTGTTCAGGACCGCCCCGGCAAATCCGGTCAGGGAAATCAGCATCAAATAGGGAAAGGTGATGCGCAGCATGTCGGTGGCGAGGTCAAACTTCTCCCGCTCGCTGCCATCCCACCACCAGCCGAACGCGAATATTCCCGCCACCAGAGGCGCGAACAACACCCCGAACAGGGTCACCAGCAGCAGGGTCCCGCCCAGCGCACCGGCGACCCGATCGTTCAATTCCCGCGCTGCCGCCAATCCGCCCTTCTGCCGGTACTCGGCCAGTACCGGCACAAAAGCCTGGGAAAAAGCGCCCTCGGCAAACAGGCGGCGAAAGAAGTTGGGAATCTTGAAAGCAACAAAAAAGGCGTCTGCTGCATCGCCGGCACCGGCAAAACGGGCTAAAACCATGTCACGGGCCAACCCCATGACTCGCGACAACATGGTCGCACCGCCGACGATCGAGCTGCCACGCAGCAGTCCGGCGTTGCCGGATTTCTCGCCTGACGGGGTCGGTTTGGCGGGCGGTTGCGACAAAGCTGCGGCTCCTGATAGTTGGTGCGGGCGTAGTGGCCGGCAAGTCTACATCAATTCAGCCGATCACACGGGAATGCAGGAATGCCAAATAGGTCCTACGACCGCTGGCGCGCCAGCCTATACTCAAGGTGAGCTAGACGCGCGCCCCGAGGGAGAGTGGTGGCGTAAGGAGATGACGGATGACCATCAACGCATTGATTATTGCTCTGGCGCTGGCAATTGTGCTGTATGTCGCTGTAGTGCTTGGGCCCCGTCCCCAGCGTGTGCGTGTGCGTATCGACGCACCCCGCGACCGGCGCTATCGCCGCCAACACCGCTAGCTCGGCGGTAGTTGCGGCGAAGCTGCCACATTTCGCCACAATTGCGCTCGACTTTGCCATTCGGGCGCCATGCCAGCGCCTCCTTGCGGTTTTTAAATAAGTCTCGACCGGGCAGGAAACCCAGACAGGTCAGAAAGGCCGGAACTGAGTTGCCCCAATCGAGAGACTGATTAAAACCGCAAGGAGAAGGAACAATGAAAAAAGTATTGATGGCTGTAACTCTGGGCTCCCTCATCGCTACCAGCGCGCAGGCGACAGAACAATCACAAGAGTTGAAGGGATCTAAACTCACTCCGGCCAAGCAGGCCACCGTATTTACCGGCGCCGCCGTCGCGGGCGCTGCCGTGGGCGGCCCGGTTGGATTTATCGCCGGTGCCCTCGGCGGAGCCTGGCTGGGCGAGCAGATCAAACAAGCAGAAGAGGCAGACATGCTGGCGACACAACTGACAGAAAGCCGCGCAGAACTCAGCAACCTGGCACAACAACTGGACGCGGCCCGCCTGTCGGCCAACGATGCCAATGAGCTGGCTCTCGACTCGCTGCACTTTCAAATGCTGTTTACCACCGGTAACGACCAGTTGCAGGACGGCCAGATGCGCCAGCTGAGTGCGGTGGCAGACTTCCTCAAGCGCCACGCCCACCTGCAGGTACACTTGGAGGGCCGTGCCGATCCCCGCGGCAGTGATGGTTACAACAATGTACTGTCCGACCAGCGCGCACTGAGCGTCCAGCGCGCCCTGGAAGCCTACGGTATCGAGGCATCGCGCATCAGTCGTCGCGCCCTTGGCGCCACCTACTCCAAGGCCCCCCGCGGCGATGCGGACGCCTACGCGATGGAGCGCCGGGTGGATATCCAATTCAACCTGCCCGAGTCCATGGCCGGCCACTTCTGAAGTCCAACAGCTCCGCGCGGATCACAAATCCGCTGCGGAGCCGTCTGTAGGCTCCTCCCCTCCCTGTCAGTAACCCCTGCTGTACTTGCGGGCGCCGTGCGCCCGCTTTTTTCCATTAGCCGGCGATTTCAGGCATGATTCCCCGCCAGTATAAAAATCAACCGGACGCAGCCATGAGTGCCACCATCGCCATTGTCGAAGACGAGCGCGCTATCGCCGAAAACTACCGCGACGCCCTACGCCGCAGTGGTTACCGGGTCGATCTGTACAGCGCCCGGCCGGAAGCGCTGGAGGCTTTCCGCCAGCGCCTGCCGGACCTGGCGGTGATCGATGTGGGCCTCGGTGCGGAAGTCGAGGGCGGCTTCGAGCTGTGCCGGGAGCTGCGCGCCATGGCGCCGACGCTGCCGATTCTGTTCCTGACCGCCCGCGATTCGGAACTGGACATCATCTCCGGGCTGCGCCTCGGTGCCGACGACTACCTGACCAAGGACATCTCCCTGCCCCACATGCAGGCGCGTATCAACGCACTGCTGCGCCGGGTCAGCGTGCTGCGCGATCAGAGCGATGAAGCCGAAACCCTGACCCAGGGCAAGCTGGAGCTGGATATCTCACGCCTGCACTGCCACTGGGCCGGCGAACCGGTGGACCTGACCGTGACCGAGTTCTGGATAGTGCATGCCCTGGCGAAGCGACCGGGTCATGTTAAATCCCGCGGCCAGCTGATGGAGGCGGCGCGCGTGGTCCTCGACGACAACACCATCACCTCCCACGTCAAACGCATCCGCCGAAAATTCCAGGTGCTGGACCAAAACTTCAACGCCATCACCACCGCTTACGGCATGGGCTACAGATGGCAGGCGTAATTGATCGTCCTGCAAGAGCCTGCCTTCCAGGCGATCCTCGACGACCCTATATCGCCAGCAGGGCTGGCTCCCACAGGTCCGGGGCTATTTTTGGCCATTTGTGGGAGCCTGCCCTGCAGGCGATTCTCCGCGGCCCTGCATCGCCAGCAGTCCCGGCTCCAACAGGCGCGGGCCTATCACTGTGAAACTGCGCCGCCAACTCCTGCTCGTCAGCCTGGTCGCCCTGGCCCTGCCATGGGCCGGCTGCCAATACCTGCGCCAAGTGGACCAGGCACTCGCCGAGGGACAGCTGCAGGCGCTCGACGCGACGGCCAGCGCCGTGGCGGCGCGGCTAGCCAGTGCGCCGCAACTGATCGCGCCGGATCCGGAGCGCCACGGGCGCCCGCCGGGCGCCCAGCTGTATCTCAATCCGCTGCCGCAGGCGCCGCTGTTGGACGGCTACGGGGACGACTGGCGCCCCCTGGAACTGCCCGCACGGGAGCTGCTCGACCAGCGCGGCGAGGCGCTGGCGCAAGTCACCCTCGGCCAGGTTGCCGGTCGTGTCTACCTGCTGCTCACCGTCGCCGACAGCACCCCGGCCTACCAGGACCCGCGCACCGGCCTGCTGGCCGGCGGCGACGCCATCGAGCTGCATACCGCCGACCGCCACTACACACTGCCGGTGGCCAGCCAGGGCGCCGCCCAGGCGCACTGGTACAACCTGCACCGCGGCACCCACGAGCGCGAATTGCGGCTGCGCGGTCGCTGGACCTCGTCCGCCCGCGGCTACCAGCTGGAACTGTCCCTACCCTATCCGCTGACCGGCGGCTCACTGGCTGTCACTGTCGCCGATCGGGCCAGTAGTGACGGAGCCAAGCCACTGCGCAGCGCCAGCACCCTGCCCGCCGACGGACTGCCCGGCAAACTGGTACAGCCACTGCCGCAGTTGCAGGCGGAGCTGGATCATTTCGCCCGACCACAGCTGCGCCTGGCGGTCGTCGACAGTGAGGGCTTTGTACTCGCCAGCAGCGGGCAAGTGGAGCGGGCGGAGGAGGACCTGCAGCGGCCGTCCTGGCTGCGCAACTGGATCTACCGGCGTCTGCTGGCACGTGAATCCCTGCCGGAAATGCCCGCGGCACAACTACCGGCGACGCTGACGCAAAATCGCACCAGTGCGGAGCAGTGGTTTCGCGGCCCGCTGGAAGGCCGCATTGGTGCCGTCAGCGTGCCGGTAATCACCCGCGCCGACGATATTATCGAGCGCCCCCTGCTGGGGCGCGTGGTGGCCCTGCAGTCCGCTGAAGCGCTGCAGTCGCTGACCGAGTCCGCAGCGCACCAACTGTGGCTGATCAGCTGTGCCGCCGCCGGCGCCGCTCTGTTGCTGTTGCTCGGCTACGCCAGCTGGCTGTCCTGGCGCATCCGCCGCCTGCACCGGGCCGCCCGCAATGCGGTGGATGCCAGCGGCAAACTGCGCGGCAATTTCCCCCGCTCGCGCTTCGGCGACGAACTGGGAGCGCTGAACCGCGCCTTTGCCGGCTTGCTGGCCGAACTGGACCAGTACCACCACTACCTGCGCACCCTGGCGAGCAAACTGTCGCACGAGTTGCGTACGCCGCTGGCGGTGGTGCGCTCCTCCCTCGACAATTTGTCCGTGAGCGACCTCGATACGGACAGCCGCCGCTACGCCGAGCGCGCACTGGACGGCAGCGCACGCCTGTCCGGCATCCTCAACAGCCTGTCTGCCGCCAGCAACCTGGAGGCGAGCATCCAGCAGGCCGAAACCGAGATGTTCGACCTGGCCGACTTGCTGGACGTGCTGGTGCAGAGCTACGGCGACGCCCAGCGCGGGCACCGCTTTGCCCTGGACAAGCCCGCGGGCGAACTGCCCTGCCGCGGTGCGCCGGAACTGCTCGCTCAGCTGCTCGACAAGCTGGTCGACAACGCCTGCAGCTTCGCGCCGCAGGATAGCGAGATAAAGCTGTCAGTGGCCCGAGAGAAGGACGCCTACCGAATCGAGGTCGAGAACGACGGCCCGCTGCTGCCGGAAGGCTACAGCCACAAGCTGTTCGACTCGCTGGTCTCTGTGCGCGACGACGGCGGCCGGGCCGGTCATCTGGGGCTCGGGCTGCATATCGCACGCCTGATTGCCGACTTCCACCGCGGCCATTTGACCGCGGCAAACCGGCAGGATGGCGCCGGCGTGATATTCACCCTGCAGCTGCCGTATAGGGCCGCCGTAGGGCCCCTGTAGACAGGCCCGTGGCGGCCCTGCTGCCGGGGGCCGTCCGCTCAACAGCCTCATCGGCAAATGTTTTACGAACGGCCCCCGGCAGCAGGGCCTTGTCATCCGGCTCAGGCTTGCGATCCCAAGCCCTCATCATGGTTGACAAACAACCAACTGTGGGGATAATGTCGCGTCCCAATCGGGCCCCGGCCCGTTAGTTACAGATTTATTGAGATTCCAGACAGGAGCAACCGGTGGCCAACTCACCTCAAGCGAAGAAGCGCGCGCGCCAGAACGACAAGCGCCGCAACCACAACGCCAGCCTGCGCTCCATGGTGCGCACCTACATCAAGAAGGTAGTTGCGGCCATTGATGCAGGTGATGCGGAAAAAGCCAAGGCAGCCTACACAGCAGCCGTACCGGTCATCGACCGCATGGCGGACAAGGGCATTATTCACAAGAATAAAGCCGCTCGTCACAAGAGCCGCCTGAACGCACAGATCAAGGCACTGGCTGCCTGATCGACGCCTCGCGCGACGCAAAAAGCCCCGCATTAGCGGGGCTTTTTCGTTTTCGGGCAGTGGAACTTAACCTCAGCCGAGCAGGTTTGCACCGCCGTCATCCAGCTTCTGCGGGCGCTGCCAGTAATTGAACTGCGGGGTCCAGTCTGCCTCGCCCAGGCCGGCAAGCCCGAGCAGGCTCCACATGGAGCAGTAGATGTCACCGGGCCCGAAGACACAGCTGTTCTTGCGGTAGATGGTGTCGCCATCGCGCTCGTAGACCACCGCGCCGGGCATATTGCCCTCTCCCGGCAATACCGTTTGCTCGCGGATATAGTCCCCACCGCCGTGGGAAGCGAGCCGGAACCGCCAGCCGCGACTGTTGGCAAACTGGCGCTGCACGTCCGGCGCATCCTTGGATACCAGCACGATCGACATCGCCGACTCCAGGTGCGGCACAAAGCCGTTAAAGCCGTCCGCCCACAGGGTGCAGTAGCGGCAGCCCTGGCCCATATTGTGAATCAGCAACAGCCGCTCGCGGTCGGCGAACAGCTCCAAGAGCGATACCTCGCCGTCGAGGGATTTGAAGGTGTAGTTGGGCACCGCATCACCGCGGTGCTGCTTGCGCAGCTCGCTGAGCTTCTGCATCAACTCGAAGATCTGCTTTTCTGTCTGCTGAATTGCATCCACGGCCGTTCCCCTCCCAATCGGATTGCCTGTTGATCCGACAGACTAACCCGGGGACGCGACATTGGGGTGGGAGCCGGGGATTTCCGGCGCCTAAATTTTTGCAAAAGGCACGAACCGTGGCGAACTGGTTTGCAGGACTACAGCAGAATCAGGTTGTCGCGGTGAATCAGCTCGTCATCGTCGCGATAACCGAGCAGCTCGACAAACTTTTCCGACGGCTTGCCGAGTATTTTGGCGGTCTCACTGCTGTCGTAGTTGGCGAGGCCGCGGGCGATTTCTTCACCGGCACTGTTGTGACAGGACACCAGCTCGCCGCGCCGGAAGCGCCCCTCGACCGCGGTGACGCCGACGGCCAGCAGGCTTTTGCCGCCGGTGCGCAGCGCCGCTTCCGCGCCGTTGTCGAGGGTCAGCCCCCCGCGCACCTGCAACTGCCCCGCCAGCCAGCGCTTGCGTGCGGTCAGCGGATCCGCTTCCGGCAACAGCAGCGTACCCAGCGCTTCACCGGCACAGACCCGCGCAATAACATCGTCCTTCGCGCCGCCGACGATCACCGTGCTGGCACCCGAACGGGCGGCCAGCTGCGCCGCACGAACCTTGGTGGTCATACCGCCGCGGCCTAGACCGCTGCGGGAGCCGCCGGCCATGGCCAGCAGCTTCGGATCCGCGGCCGAGGCCTCGCCGATCAGCTCGGCCGCCGGGTTGTCGCGGGGATCCTCGGTGAACAGGCCATCGGCGTCGGTTAGGATCAGCAGCGCGTCCGCCTCCACCAGATTGGCCACCAGCGCCGCCAGCGTGTCGTTGTCACCGAAACGGATCTCGTCGGTGACCACCGTGTCGTTTTCATTGACGATGGGCACGGCACCGAGGGACAGCAGCGTGCGCAGGGTGCTGCGGGCATTGAGGTAGCGGGTGCGATTGGAGAGGTCGTCGTGGTCGAGCAGGATCTGCGCGGCGCGACTGTCGAACTGGTCGAACGCGTGCTCGTATACCTGCACCAGATGGCTCTGGCCGATGGCGGCAGCCGCCTGCAGCTGGTGGATGGATTCCGGGCGGCGGCGCCAGCCGAGCCGGTCCATGCCGGCGGCCACGGCACCTGAGGAGACGAGGATCACCTCGATACCGCGCTTGCGCAGCGCGGCAATCTGCTCCACCCAATTGAAAATCGCCGCGCGATTCACGCCTCTACCGTTGGCGGTCAGCAGGGCGCTGCCGATTTTGACCACCCAGCGCCGGCTGGCGGCGAGCTGTTGCCGAGCTTGCACCGATCCCCTCCCGTGGAAACCGCCCGATGCGGGCAAAAAAGCCGGGCGCATACCTCTGCCCGGCTACCGATCAATGCCGATATTCTATATCGACGTCGTGATCATCGTCGTCCCAATCTTCATCTTCGTCAGCCTGCCCCTTGGCGGCGCGGCGCTTGAGCCGCTGCGCCTCACGCAGCTCATCGATGCGCTCGCGCGCTTCGCGCTGCATCTGCCGCTGTGACTCCAGCTCCGCCTCTGCCAGCTCCGGATCCGCTTCCTCTTCTTCCTTGCGCTCCTCGAGGTAGTCCATCAGGCGACCGCTCAGCACATCGGTACCCTCGCCGCGAATAGCTGCGACGCGGAATACCGGCCCCTGCCAGTCGAGTGCCTCGACAATGTCATTGCAGCGCTGATCCAGCTCCGCCGCCGGCACCAGATCGGTCTTGTTCAACACCAGCCAGCGCTCGCGCCCAACCAGGGTCGGGCTAAAGCTGGCCAGCTCGCGCTCGATGGCACGGGCATTTTCCACCGGGTCGGAGCCGTCAAATGGCGCCAGGTCCACCAGGTGCAGCAGTACGCGACAGCGGGTCAGGTGCTTGAGGAAGCGAATACCCAGGCCGGCGCCCTCGGCGGCACCCTCGATCAGACCGGGAATATCGGCGATGACGAAACTGCGGTGCCGCTGTACCTGCACGACACCGAGATTCGGCACCAGGGTGGTAAACGGATAGTTGGCCACCTTGGGCTTGGCCGCGGAGACTGCGCGGATAAAGGTGGATTTACCGGCGTTGGGCAGGCCGAGCATGCCCACATCCGCCAGCACCTTCAGCTCCAGCTTCAGGCTGCGCTCCTCGCCCAGCGAACCGTTGGTGGTCTGGCGCGGGGCGCGGTTGGTACTGGACTTGAAACGGGTGTTGCCGAGTCCGTGCCAGCCACCCTGGGCCACCAGCAGGCGCTCACCGGCTGCGGTCATGTCGCCGAGGGTCTCGCCGGTATCCACGTCGATCACGGTGGTACCCACCGGCACTTTCAGCACCAGGTCGTCGCCCTTGGCGCCGGTACAGTTGCGCCCGCGCCCGGGCTCGCCGCTCTCGGCCGCATAGCGGGGCTGGTAGCGGTAATCCACCAGGGTGTTCAGGGCGTCGTCGGCCTCCAGATAGACCGAGCCGCCGTCGCCGCCGTCGCCACCGTCCGGGCCACCCTTCTCGACAAACTTCTCCCGGCGAAAGCTCAGGCAGCCGTTGCCACCCTTGCCGGCCTGTACGTGAATGGGCGCCTCATCGACAAATTTCATGCTATCTCCGCCGCCACCGCGGCTTTATTCCTCAATTGCAGTGTAATCTGCAACGATTTTCCAACACAAAATGGCAGGGATTGCCGTTTTGCACAGCCGAAGGCTGCCCACGGGTGAGGGCCATGGATGGCCCGAATGCAAAAAGCCCCGCAATATGCGGGGCTTTTTGTGAAGCTCTTGTGAAGCCTCGGGGACCTGGAACCGCTTAGGCAGTTTCGATGGAAACGAACTTGCGGTTGTTGGGGCCCTTCACTTCGAACTTCACAACGCCGTCCGCGGTCGCGAACAGGGTGTGGTCCTTGCCCATACCAACGTTTACGCCGGCGTGGAACTTGGTGCCGCGCTGACGAACAATGATGTTGCCTGCAGCTACAGACTGGCCGCCAAAGCGCTTCACGCCCAGGCGTTTACTTTCGGAATCGCGACCGTTGCGCGTACTACCGCCAGCTTTCTTGTGTGCCATGAGTCGTTACTCCTCTGCTTATGCCTTGATGCCAGTGATTTTAACTTCGGTGTACCACTGACGGTGGCCCTGGCGCTTCAAAGAGTGCTTACGACGGCGGAATTTGATGATTTTCACCTTCTCGCCGCGGCCGTGACTTACCACTTCAGCAGTCACTTTAGCGCCGTCTACAACGGGAGCGCCGATGTTGATCTTGTCGCCGTCGACGACCATCAGCACTTTGTCGAAATCGATGGATTCGCCAGTGGCGACTTCCAGTTTCTCCAGGCGAAGTACTTCGCCCTCTTCTACGCGGTGCTGTTTGCCACCGCTTTCGATAACAGCGTACATATTTCTATGCTCCGAAATGGACGACACGAAGCAGCGGGAGAGACCATCGAGTCACTGCTCCGCGTTTTGGGAGCTTGCGCCGTGTTGTTTAATATCAGCCGCCGACCGAGTCATGGCCGCCATGGCCGGCCCGGTTCGAACGGGGCGCAGATTCTAATCAATTCGCCGGATTGATACAATAGCGCCCCTTCGCTCCCGGACACCTCCGGGCAGCCCCTTACAAGCAGTATAAGGAATCCTTGCATGTTGCCTTTTCACCGGGTTGCCGCCGACGACTTTGCCGCGGTCAACCAGCGCATCCTCGACCAGCTGCACTCGGACGTTCCCCTGGTGGAAAACATCGGCCACTACCTGGTGGAGGCCGGCGGCAAGCGCCTGCGGCCGCTGCTAGTACTGCTGTGTGCGCGCGCCTGCGGTTACAGCGCCAAGGATCATATCGATCTGGCGACTATCATCGAGTTCATCCACACCGCCACCCTGCTCCACGATGACGTTGTAGACACCTCAGACAGGCGCCGCGGCCGCCTGACCGCGAATGCCAAGTGGGGCAATGCGCCGGCGGTGCTGGTTGGCGACTTCCTCTACTCCCGCGCCTTCCAGATGATGGTGGCGCTGCGGGACATGGACATCATGGCGATTCTCTCCGAGACCACCAACACCATCGCCGAAGGCGAGGTACAGCAGCTGGTCAACGCCGGCGATCCCGAGGTGAGCGAGGACAACTACTTCACCGTGATCCACAAGAAGACCGGCGCCCTGTTCGAGGCCGCCTGCGAGACCGCGGCGGTACTGGCCGGCTGTGCAGCGGAGGAGCGCAATGCGCTGAAACTCTACGGTCGCCACCTGGGCCTGGCCTTCCAGCTGGTGGACGACGCCCTGGACTACCGCGGCAATCCCGAAGAGCTGGGCAAGAATGTCGGCGACGACCTGGCCGAGGGCAAGCCGACGCTGCCTCTGATCTACACCATGGCCAATGGCACGGAAACCCAGGCAGAACTGGTGCGCGAGGCGATCGAGCAGCGCAGCGCCGAGAAACTGACCGAGATTGTCGAGGCCATCGAGGCCTGCGGCGCGCTGGAGTACACCATGGAACGGGCGCGGGCGGCGGTGGATGAGGCGAAAGACCAGCTGGCGTTTCTGCCAGAGGGAGAGCATAAGACTGCCCTGCAGCAGCTCGCCAGTTTCGCCGTCGAGCGCAGCGTTTAATTTTCTGCCCGGTGGTGCGGAGCGCTGTTGGGCTGCTGGCCAAAAACCTGATCGGTAACTATTGGCCAGCAGCCCAACACCGCTCCGAGCAAGTTTTGTGCTTACCCATCGGGACCCAGTCGAGGCCGACAGCGGGTAAAAAACCTTAGCAGCGCCCGGGATCGAAGAGAAAGACTTGCAGATAAAGGAGCGGCGGCGGGGGTGTGGGCAACGGTTACCGTTCAGGTTGTTGCCCACACCCCCGCCGCCGCTCCGCCCGGATCTATCCGGATTTATCGGCGATCCGCGCAATCAAGCGCGAATCAGCTTCAGCAGCTCTTCGGTCTTTGCCTCCATCAATGCTTTGTCACCGCGGGACTCAACGTTCAGGCGCACCACCGGCTCGGTGTTGGACATGCGCAGGTTGAAGCGCCAGTCGGCAAACGCGACGCTGAGACCATCCACGTGTTCGACACTCACAGCGCCCGGCGCGTACTTCTCTTCCGCCGCTTTCAGCAGCGCCGCCGGATCCTCGACCTTGGAGTTGATCTCACCGGAACAGGGGAAGGCGGCCATGCGCTCGCCCACCAGCTGTGACAGCGATTTGCCGCTGTGGCTGACCAGCTCCGCTACCAGCAACCAGGGGATCATGCCGCTGTCACAATAGGCGAAGTCGCGGAAGTAGTGGTGCGCGCTCATCTCGCCGCCGTAGATGGCATCCTCTTTGCGCATACGCTCCTTGATGAAGGCGTGACCGGTCTTGCTCTGCACCGGCTCACCGCCGGCAGCGCGGACGATGTCCTCGGTATTCCAGGTCAGGCGGGGATCGTGCACGACCTTCGCGCCGCGATGCTTGAGCAGGAAGGCCTCTGCCAGCAGACCGACAACGTAGTAGCCCTCGATAAACTCGCCGCTCTCGTCGAAGAAGAAACAGCGGTCGAAGTCGCCATCCCAGGCGATACCGAAGTCGGCACTACTGGCCTTTACCGCCTCGGACGTGGCGCTGCGGTTCTCCGGCAGGATCGGGTTGGGAATACCGTTGGGGAAGTTGCCATCCGCCTCGTGGTGTACGCGCACAAACTCGAACGGCAGGTGCGGCGCCAGGGCGTCCACGACCGCACCGGCGCCACCATTACCGGCATTGACGACCAGTTTCAGCGGCTTCAGCTCAGCGGTGTCCACGTAGCCAAGCAGGTGCTGCACGAAGTCGGCGCGGTGCTCAAAATTTGCCAATTCGCCGCGCTTCTCGACCGGGCCGAAGTCGTTTACCTCCGCCAGACGCTTGATATCCAGCAGACCGGTATCGCCGCTGATCGGGCGGCTGCCGGCGCGCACGAACTTCATGCCGTTGTAGTCCATCGGGTTGTGGCTGGCGGTCACGCAGATGCCGCCGTCGAAGTCCCCATGGAAGGTCGCAAAGTAGACTTCCTCGGTACCGCACTCGCCGATATGGAATACATCGGCGCCGGCGTCGCGCAGGCCGTTGGCCAGGGCGTCGGTCAGTTCACCGCTGGTCAGGCGAATATCGTGGCCCACGACGACGCGGCGCGCGCCCAGGAACTGGGCAAAGGCGCGGCCCACGCGGTAAGCGACATCGGCATTCAGCTCGTCGGGTACGCGGCCGCGCAGGTCATAGGCCTTGAAACAGGTCAGCTCGGTCATTTACTTCTTCTCCAGTGCCGCCTGCTCGGGCAGGTAGACATTCTCATAGACAAAGTTGGTGGCCTCGATAAAGCCGTCGACGGACCCGCAGTCGAAGCGGCGCCCCTTGAAGCGGTAGGCCAGCACGCAGCCGCGCTGGGCCTGGGCGAGCAGCGCATCGGTGATCTGCACCTCGCCGTTCTTGCCCGGTGGCGTCTCGCGAATCAGGTCGAAGATATCCGGGGTGAGTATATAGCGGCCGATAATCGCCATATTGCTCGGCGCATCCTCGGCGGCCGGCTTTTCCACCATATCGGTGACCTGATACAGGCCCGGCTTGATCTCGTTGCCGGCGATCACGCCGAACTTGTGAATCTGCTCCTTGGGTACCTCTTCCACCGCGACGATGCTGCAGCGAAACTGCTTGTAGAGCTGCACCATCTGCCCGAGAACGCCGATGTCTTCGTTCAGGCACAGGTCGTCGGCCAGCACCACGGCGAAAGGCTCGTCACCCACCAGGCGCTGCCCCTGCAGAATGGCATCGCCGAGACCGCGCATTTCGCCCTGACGGGTGTAGGAGAAGCTGGCGCTGTCGATTACTTTGCGCACGCTGTCCAGGTACTTCTCCTTGCCGGTACCGGAGATCTGGTGCTCCAGCTCGAAATTGGTATCGAAGTGGTCCTCGATAGCGCGCTTGCCGCGGCCGGTCACGAAGCCTATCTCGCCAAGGCCGGCCTCGATAGCCTCCTCGACGCCGTACTGCACCAGCGGCTTGTTCACCAGCGGCAACATTTCCTTCGGCATCGCCTTGGTTGCCGGCAGGAAGCGGGTGCCGTAACCGGCAACCGGAAATAGACATTTTTTCAGCATTCTTGTCCCCAACAATTCTTTTTGACAGCGCTGCTCGCTCCCCCCGGAGGCGCCAGACGGGGGAACTTATCACAAATTGATGACCGCCTTCACTTACAGAGGGTGACAGTTGGCCACTGTCGCCAATTGACAGAGACTCCTCAGCGTCTGTTACAAATTTATGTCAGCAATCTCCGTACCAGTCACAAAAACACTTCTGACCGACTGGACAAGCTATCCTCAGACCTTAGAATGCCCGCTCTTGCAAAAGCGCTCACTCTCTATTGCGCAAACACCCAACAACGGGGACCCAATGAGTAATTTTGTTCAAAAAAGCAGCTACAGCAAAGAAGAGCTCCTGGCCTGCTCCCGCGGCGAAATGTTCGGCCCGGGCAACGCCCAGCTGCCCGCACCCAATATGCTGATGCTCGACCGCATCACCCACGTCTCCAAGGATGGCGGCGCCTACGGCAAGGGCGAGCTGATTGCCGAGCTCGATATCCACCCGGATCTGTGGTTCTTCGATTGCCACTTCCCCGGCGACCCGGTAATGCCCGGCTGCCTGGGCCTGGACGCCATGTGGCAGCTGCTCGGCTACTTCCTGGCCTGGAAGGGCAATCCCGGCCGCGGCCGCGCCCTGGGCTGTGGCGAGGTAAAATTTACTGGCCAGATCCTTCCGACCGCCAAGAAGGTTACCTACCATATCCAGATGAGCCGTCTCGTGGAGCGCAAGCTGGTGATGGGTATCGGCGACGGCACCGTGTCTGTAGACGGCCGCGAGATCTACAACGCGAAAGATCTGCGCGTGGGCCTGTTTACCCGCACCGACAATTTTTAAGTCCGGCGGGACAAGTTCCGCCGGGCAGGTCCGGCCGGGCAGGTCCCGCCACACAGGGCGCACAGACATCGCCGGCCGGTAAATCCGGCCTGAGAAGTCCTCTGCAAACCTATCCTGACAAAAATAACTAATTACACTGTCGTAAAGCTTTATTGGAGATCACTATGCGTCGGGTTGCCATTACCGGAATGGGTATCACATCCTGCATCGGCACCAATACCGAAGAAGTGACCGCCTCCCTGAAGGCGGGTCGCAGCGGTATCCGCTTTATGGAGGAGTACCGTGAACTGGGCCTGCGCAGCAACGTCGCCTGCCCGGTGGATATCGACTTCAAGGAGCATATCGACCGCAAAGTGCTGCGTTTTATGGGCGACTCCGCCGCCTATGCGTATATCGCCATGCAGGAAGCCATCAAGATGTCCGGCCTGGAGGAGAGCGATATCTCCAATCCGCGCACCGGCATCGTCATGGGTTCCGGCGGCACTTCCACCCGCGAAATCATCGAAGCCGCGCAGACCCTGAAAGAAAAGGGTGTCCGCCGCGTCGGCGCCTACCGGGTACCGCAGGTCATGGGCAGCACCGTGTCCGCCTGTCTGGCCACGCCGTTCAAGATCAAGGGCGTCAACTACAGCATTTCCTCCGCCTGCGCCACCAGCGCCCACTGTATCGGCAACGGCGCCGAGCAGATCCAGCTGGGTAAGCAGGACATCGTCTTCGCCGGCGGTGGCGAGGAGCTGGCCTGGAGCCTGACTCACCTGTTCGACGCCATGGGCGCTTTGTCGACCAAGTACAACGACGAGCCGACTCGCGCCTCGCGCCCCTATGACGCCGACCGCGATGGTTTCGTCATCGCCGGCGGTGGCGGCTGCCTGGTACTGGAGGAAATGGAACACGCCAAAGCCCGCGGTGCCACCATCTACGCCGAACTGACCGGCTACGGCGCCACCTCTGACGGCTACGACATGGTCGCCCCCAGCGGCGAGGGCGCGGTGCGCTGCATGCAGCAGGCGCTGGCTGGAATGGACGGCAAGGGCCTGGAAGGCAAGGTCGACTACATCAACACCCACGGCACCTCCACGCCGGTGGGCGATGTCGCGGAGCTGCGCGCCATGCGCGAAGTCTTCGGCGACCAGGTGCCCGCATTTGCCTCCACCAAATCCCTGACTGGCCACTCACTCGGTGCGGCCGGCGTGCAGGAGGCGATCTACTGCCTGCTGATGATGCAGAACGACTTTATCGCCGCCTCCGCCAATGTGGAGAACCGCGATGAAGCGGCGGAAGGTATGGATCTGGTAACCGAGGTGCGCAACCAGGAGATCAAGCGCGCCATGTCGAACAGCTTCGGCTTCGGCGGCACCAACGCCTGCCTGATTTTCGACAAGGTCTGATCTATCGCAGCCGGCCCCGGCCGGTCAGAATAAAAAAGGGCGACCCAAATGGATCGCCCTTTTTTTGTTTCCATGCGGCAGTTCGGCCGCTGCCCCTTTACCCGTTCAACGCGAGGCACCCGCCTCGAGGCGTTCCAGCCACAACTCCACCTGCCGGGTCAGCCCCTGGCGCCAGCTGCGCTGCTGGATGCCGAATACATCGCGCAACTTGCCGCAGGCGAGCACCACGCTGTGCCCGTCGGCATCCGGCAGCGCACTCAGCTCCGGGGAAAAGTCCTCGTCGTAAAAAGACTGGGCCCGCTCCACCACTTCCCGGGCAAACTCCATCGCGGTGCAGCTGTCTGCGGCACCATAGTGGTAAATACCCGATGCAGGTGCACCGCTGGCCAGCTGTTGAGCCACCGCCACCGTTACCCTGACCATATCCATGACCGTCACCGGACTACCGCGGCTCTCTTCGTCCAGGGCGATCGGCTGGCGCGCCACCAGGCCGCGTAGAATGCGCCCCAGCAGGGCGTCATCATTGCGGTCCACCATCCAGCCGAAACGCAGAATGGTCAGGTTCTCATGGCCCGCCAGGGCCTCTTCACAGGCCAGCCAGCGCCGGCCGGCGTCCGAAATGGGAGCGGGAACTTCGTCCTCGTCGTAGCGCTTGCGCGTTCCGCCGGGAAATACTTGATAGGAAGAAAGATGGAGCAGGTAGCTGCACTTCTTCTGCGCCAGCAATTCACACACCCGAACTGCCCCGGCCATCTGCTGACCACCGGCACAGGCCGACACATTGATCACAATCGAGCCGGGGCGCAGCTGATCCAGCGCATCGGCCGTCAATAGCTGCACGCGAAAACCGGCGCGCTGCAGACGTTTCTGCAGCGCGCCGTCGATTTCGTTACCGGCACCAATAATCGCAATCGAATCCGGCCTGTAACCGGTGTGAAGCTCTGCCACAGGTTGTGCGGAACCTTAGAAGGGGATGTCGTCGTCGAAGCTGTTATCGAAACCGCCAGCCGGAGCCTGGTTCGACGGCTGCTTGTTGGACGGCGCCATCGGTGACGGCGCGGTGCGGCCCTGGGCGTAGGGGTCTGCCTGCTGGCCGCCGCCCTGCTGCTGGTAACCGCCCTGGAAGCCGCCACCCTGCTGCTGGTCGTAACCGCCCTGGCCGCCCATACCCTGGCCGCCAAAACCGCCGCCCTGCTCGCCGCGGCCGTCGAGCATCTGCATCTCGCTGGCGACGATCTCTGTGGTATAGCGGTCCTGGCCGCTGTTCTTGTCCTGCCACTTGCGGGTGCGCAGGGAACCCTCGATATAGACCTTGGAACCCTTGCGCAGGTACTCGCCGGCGATCTCCGCCAGGCGGTTGAAGAACACCACGCGGTGCCATTCGGTGCGCTCCTGCTGCTGACCGGTCTGCTTGTCCTTCCAGGTCTCGCTGGTGGCCAGGCTGACATTGGTCACGGCGCCGCCGCTGGGCATGTATTTGGTTTCCGGGTCGTTGCCCAGGTTGCCGATCAGAATTACTTTGTTGATACCCCTGGCCATGGCCCTCTCCTCTCTCGCCCGGGACCTGCCCGGGGCTGTAAACGTGCAAATGTAATGTTTTTGAATGCCTTTACGCGCAACTTCTGCGCGGCGGCCGCCCTCTGGCGACCAGTGTATTTTTATCCAGCAGCATACAACAGACGCCGCCGGTTAGTAAGCGCTTCCCGCCTCCAGGCCGCGCGCGCGCAACAGCCACCACAGCAGCGCCCACAACAGCAACACGGCAGTCCCCAACCCGGCCACTGCGCCGGCACCGCCGAGGCCGAACAGGTAGCCACCCAGGGCGCCGCCGAAGAAGGCGCCGAGAAACTGGAAAGTCGCATAGAGTCCGGTCGCGGCGCCGCGGGCCTCGGTCGGTGCGGTGCGCGTCAGCTGCGCCGGCAACAGCGCCTCGAGCAGGTTGAAGGCGACGAAGAAGACCAGCAGCATCGCTACCAGTGACAACCCGCTGCCAAAGGGCAATAGCGAGGCACTGCCGGCAGCCAGCCCAATCAGCGCCAGCCCCATCGCCAGCGGCACCCGGCCGCTGCGCTCGGCGATGCGCATCAGTGGCAACATTACCAAGAAGGCACCGAGCATCAGCGGACCATACAGTTTCCAGTGCTGGTCGGCCGGCAGGCCGAGCTTCGCCACCACCGCCAGCGGCAGGGCGACGAACAGCGCCGTCAGCAGCAGGTGCGAAAAGAAGACGCCGCTGACCAGCTGCCAGGCTTCGCCACTGCGCAGCAGCGCGCGGAAACCGCCGCGGTAGACCGCCGAGCCGACCTCTGCCTGCGGCGTCGGCACCAGTCGCCAGACCAGCAGCATGCCGAACAGGGCCAGCGCCATGGTCAGCCAGAAGATGGCCGACAGGCCGCCGAGGCCGGCCAGTAGCGGCCCCAAAATAACCGCCAGCATAAAGGCCACACCGATGGCTGCGCCGATGATCGCCATGGCGATACCGCGCTTCTCAGTACGGGTCAGATCCGCCACCAGAGCCATGGTCGCCGCGGCGATGGCACCGCAGCCCTGCAACACGCGGCCGACAATCAGCCCGTAGACGGAATCAGTCTGCGCCGCCACCAGGCTGCCGAAGGCGAACACTGCGAGGCCCCCGTAGATCACCGGCTTGCGCCCCCAGCGATCCGACAGCATGCCCAGCGGAATCTGCAACAGCGCCTGACTGAGACCATAGGCGCCCAGCGCCAGCCCCAGCAGCGCCGGGGTGCTGCCGCGGTAGTCGGCGCCGTACACCGACAGGACCGGCAGCACCATAAACAGGCCGAGCATGCGAAATACATACAGGGAAGCCAGGCCCGTGAGGGCGCGGCGCTCAGTGGAATTCATGCACATCCCGGGACAGCGTTAAACAGGGCGCGCATTGTACAGCGGTCAGCAGTTGAGCTGTAGGGCAGATCGCCGTTAGATCCCGGCCTCAGCTGCGCCCGTAGGCATCGTCGAAGCGGATAATATCGTCCTCGCCCAGATAACTGCCGGACTGCACCTCGATCAACTCCAGCGGAATGGTGCCCGGATTCTCCAGGCGGTGGGTCACCCCCAGGGGGATGTAGGTGGATTGGTTTTCGGTGACCAGCAGCTGCTCGTCGCCGCGGGTAACCTTGGCGGTGCCGCGCACCACTATCCAGTGCTCGGCGCGGTGGTGATGCATCTGCAGGGACAGCTGCTTGCCCGGCTTGACGACGATGCGCTTGACCTGGAAACGCGGGCCGGCATCGATGGAGTCGTAGTAACCCCATGGGCGGTAGACCTTGCGGTGGCGCTGGGCCTCGCTGCGCTGCGAGCACTTCAGGCGCTGCACCAGCTTCTTCACTTCCTGCACCCGCTGCTTGTCGGCGATCAGTACCGCATCATCGGTGTCTACCACCACCAGGTCGCGCACACCGAGCAGGCCCACCAGGCGGTTGTCGGCCCGCACCAGGCAGCCCTCGCTGTCCTCGGCCATTACATCGCCGTGCAGCAGGTTGTCGTCACAGTCCCGTTCGGCCAGCTCCCACAGCGCAGACCAGGAGCCCACGTCACTCCAGCCGGCAGCCATCGGCACCACCGCGGCGGACTCGGTTTTTTCCATGACCGCGTAGTCCACTGACTCATCGGCGCAGGCGGCGAAAGCCTGGGCATCCATGCGGGTGAAGTCCAGGTCCCGCGCGGCGCCGGCGTAGGCCTGCCGGCAAGCGTCGAGAATATCGGCGCGGTGGTGGCCCAGCTCCTCGATATAGCGCGAGGCGCGGAACAGGAACATGCCGCTGTTCCAGGAGTAGTCGCCACTGGCCAGGTAGGACTCGGCGGTAACGGTATCCGGTTTCTCGACGAACTGAGCCACCTTCCAGGTGCCCTCTTCCAGCTGCTCACCGCGGCGTATGTAGCCGTAACCGGTCTCGGCGCGGGTGGGCACTATGCCGAATGTCACCAGGTTGCCCTGCGTCGCCAGATCGGTAGCCCTGGTCACGGCCGCCTGGAAAGCCACCACATCGGCAACGGCGTGGTCCGCAGGCAACACCAGTAACAGCGGGTCCTCGCCCCCCTCCAGCGCCGCCAGCGCGGCCAGCGCGATCGCCGGTGCCGTATTGCGCGCACAGGGCTCCAGCAGAATCGATTGCGCCGCGCGCCCTATTTCCTGCAGCTGTTCGGCAGCGGCAAAACGGTGCTCCTCGTTGCACACGAGTATCGGCGCCTGCAGCTGCGCGAGGCCATCGAGGCGCAGCGCGGTGGCCTGCAGCATGGTCTCGCTGCCCGCCAGGGGCAGGAATTGTTTCGGGTAGGCTTCGCGCGACAGCGGCCACAAACGTGAGCCGGTGCCGCCACAGAGAATGACGGGAATCATGGATCGAAGGTTAGTACTTAAATTTTCTGGCGGTGGAATTTTGGCACAGTTCAGCACCGGATTATACTTGCCTGTTTTCCCGGCCAAGGTATAGGAAAAGCGTGGACACGATTTACGTAAGGGGTGCGCGCACCCACAACCTGAAGAATATCGATCTGGATATTCCCCGCGACAAGCTCATCGTAATCACCGGCCTGTCCGGTTCCGGCAAGTCCTCGCTCGCGTTTGACACCCTCTACGCCGAGGGGCAGCGGCGCTATGTGGAGTCCCTGTCCACTTACGCACGCCAGTTCCTGTCGATGATGGAGAAGCCGGACGTGGATACCGTGGAGGGGCTGTCGCCGGCCATCTCCATCGAGCAGAAGTCCACCTCTCACAACCCGCGCTCCACGGTCGGCACCATCACCGAGATCTACGACTACCTGCGCCTGCTGTTCGCCCGCGTCGGCGAACCGCGCTGCCCGGACCACGCCGAACCGCTGCAGGCGCAGACCGTGAGCCAGATGGTGGACCAGGTACTGGCCCTGCCGGAGGGCACCAAGCTCATGCTGCTGGCGCCGGTGGTGCGCGACCGCAAGGGCGAACACCTGCACGTATTCGAACAACTGCGCCGCGATGGTTTCGTGCGCGCGCGCATCGACGGCGTCGTCTGCGACCTCGACGACACCCCCAAGCTGGACAAGCGCAAGAAGCACACCGTCGAGGTGGTGGTAGACCGCTTCAAGGTGCGCGACGATCTGCAGCTGCGCCTGGCGGAATCCTTCGAGACGGCGCTCAACCTGACCGACGGCATAGCGTCGATCAGTTTTATGGAGGGCAAACAGGAAGACCGTCTATTCTCTGCACGCCACGCCTGTCCGGTATGTGATTACTCACTGGACGAGCTGGAGCCGCGCCTGTTCTCCTTCAACAACCCCGCCGGCGCCTGTCCCGGTTGCGACGGCCTCGGCGTCAAACAGTTCTTCGACGAGGAAAAGGTCATCCTCGATCCGGGCAGCAGCATTTCCGAAGGGGCGATCCGCGGCTGGGACAGGCGCAATATTTACTACTACCACATGCTCGACTCACTCGCCGAGCATTACGGCTTCGACCTGGACAAGCCGTGGAGTAAACTCGCGAAAAAATATCGCGAGGTAATCCTGCGCGGCAGCGGCGACACACCGATCGACTTCAGCTACGTCAACGACCGCGGCGACGTCACCATTCGCCGCCACACCTTCGAGGGCATCATCCCCAACTTCCAGCGCCGCTATCGGGACACCGAGTCCCAGTCGGTGCGCGAGGAGCTGGCCAAGTACCTCAGCACCCAGAAATGTCCCGAGTGTCACGGCACCCGCCTGCGCCGCGAGGCGCGCCACGTGTTTGTGGACAACCGCACCCTGGCGCAGATTACCGAGCTGCCGGTGGGCGACGCCTTTGAGTATTTCACCCACCAGCTGGGTTTCACCGGCGCCCAGAAAGAGATCGCTGACAAGATCCTCAAGGAGCTGCGCGACCGCTTCCGCTTCCTGGTGGATGTGGGCCTCAACTACCTGACCCTGAACCGCAGCGCCGAGACACTTTCCGGTGGCGAAGCCCAGCGTATCCGCCTCGCCAGCCAGATCGGCGCCGGCCTGGTCGGCGTCATGTATATCCTCGATGAGCCGTCCATCGGCCTGCACCAGCGCGACAACGAGCGGCTGCTCGCCACCCTCACCCACCTGCGCGATATCGGCAATACGGTCATCGTGGTCGAGCACGACGAAGACGCCATCCGCAGCGCCGACTTCATTGTCGATATCGGCCCGGGCGCCGGTGTGCACGGCGGCGAAGTGGTGGCGGCAGGCAGCCACGACCAGATCGCCGCTTGCGAGCGCTCGCTAACCGGTCAGTACCTGTCGGGCAGGAAGCAGATCGCCGTACCCGCGGCGCGCAATCCGGCCGGCGACGAACTCCTGCGTATTGAAGGGGCCACCGGCAACAATCTGCAGAATGTCGACCTGGAGATTCCGGTGGGTCTGTTTACCTGCGTCACCGGTGTGTCCGGTTCCGGCAAGTCGACACTGATCAATACCACCCTGTACCCCCTGGCAGCCACGGCGCTGAACAAGGCGACCACGCTGAAGGCCTCCCCCTACGAGGCGGTGCACGGACTGGAACATTTCGACAAATGCGTCGACATCGACCAGAGCCCGATCGGCCGCACGCCGCGCTCCAATCCCGCGACCTACACCGGCATCTTCACGCCGATCCGCGATCTTTTTGCCGGCACCCAGGAAGCGCGCTCGCGCGGTTACAAGCCCGGACGTTTCAGCTTCAACGTCAAGGGTGGCCGCTGTGAGGCGTGCCAGGGCGATGGCGTCATCAAGGTGGAAATGCACTTCCTGCCGGATATCTATGTCCCCTGCGATACCTGCAAGGGCAAGCGCTACAACCGCGAAACGCTGGAGGTGCACTACAAGGGCAAGAATATCCACGAAGTACTGGAGATGACGGTCGAGGACGCGCGTGAATTTTTTGATCCGGTGCCCGCGATCGCCAAGAAGCTGCAGACGCTGATGGATGTGGGGCTGTCCTACATCAAGCTGGGCCAGGCGGCGACGACGTTATCCGGTGGTGAGGCGCAACGGGTCAAGCTGTCACGCGAGCTGTCCAAGCGCGACACCGGCAAGACGCTGTATATTCTCGACGAGCCCACCACCGGCCTGCACTTCGCCGACATCCAGTTGCTGCTCGACGTACTGCATCGCCTGCGCGACCACGGCAACACCATCGTCGTGATCGAGCACAACCTGGATGTGATCAAGACGGCAGACTGGATCGTCGACCTGGGCCCTGAAGGCGGCTCCGGCGGCGGGCAGATTATCGCCACCGGCACACCGGAGCAGGTCGCCAAGATCAAAGCCTCCCACACCGGCAGATTTTTGAAGCCGATGCTGGCAGCCGCAAAGGCATAATCCATCCAATGCCGCAAATAAAAAGGGGCGAAGCCACCGGCTTCGCCCCTTTTTATTTGCGCACCTCCCGCGAGAAGTCCAGCCTCCGCCTGTTGCAACGAGTCGGCAGGCCGTTGGTATTTGCCGAGCGCTGTGATTAACTCCCCCTTGTCTAAAGCGCAACTACGAACAATAACTACAATGAAACTCGGCAAGTACCTGAATATTGGACCCGCCACCATGGTGGCCGCGGCGTTTATCGGCCCGGGAACGGTGGTCACCGCCAGCCTCGCCGGCGCTAGTTTCGGATATGCGCTGCTGTGGGCGCTACTTTTCGCAATAGTCGCCAGCATGATCTTGCAGGAAATGACGGCTCGCCTTGGTGTAGTCACTCAGCAGGGCCTCGGCGAAAATATTCGTGAGACTTTTCACCAGCCTCTGCCACGCGCACTGGCAGTGTTGCTCGTCGTCAGTGCAATCGTGATCGGCAATGCCGCCTACCAGAGCGGCAATATCGCCGGCGCCAGTATGGGACTGGAGGCCCTGACTTCCGCCGTTGGGCGGGATTCGCTTACCTTCAATCCCTGGCCGCTGGTCATTGCAGCAATCGCGTTTTTCCTGCTGTGGCGTGGCGAGTATCGGCTGATTGAAGGTTCGCTGGTAGCGCTGGTATTGCTGATGAGTCTGGCTTTCCTGGCCACCCTCGTAATTACCAAGCCCGATTTGCCGGCCCTGCTCAAGGGGCTCCTGCTACCCTCCATTCCATCGGGCGCGACACTGACGACTGTCGCGTTGATCGGCACCACGGTTGTGCCCTACAACCTGTTTCTACACAGCTCCAGCGCCGGAAAGAAATGGCAGCACCCCGACTTATTGCCGCAGGCGCGCCGCGATATCTATTTCTCTATCCCGCTGGGCGGCCTGATTTCGATCGCGATTGTTTCCACCGCCGCCTCGGCATTTTTCGGACGCCAGATAGTGCTGAGCGGCGCCGGGGATATCGCCGCATCGCTACAACCGCTGTTCGGTGGCGGCGCCCAGTATTTTATGGGCATCGGCCTTTTCGCCGCAGGCATCTCCTCCGCCTTGACCGCGCCGCTCGCCGCCGCCTATGCCCTCAGCGGAATCCTGGGGCTGAAGTCGGATATGAAGTCGCTGGGATTCCGCCTGGTGTGGTTCACGATCCTGGCTATCGGCACGCTGGTTGCCACGCTCGACATGAGGCCGGTGCAACTGATCTGGTTTGCACAGATAGCGAATGGACTCCTGCTGCCGATAGTGACTATTTTTCTCCTGTGGGAAATGAATTCGTCGAGGCTTGGCGGATACAGAAATTCACGGCTGCAGAACCTGCTTGGTGTGGCAGTGCTTTTGGTGACACTGCTGCTGGGCGGCCGCAGTCTAATGTCGGCTTTTGGTTGGTTATAGATGCAAAAGATAGATATCAATTGCGATCTGGGCGAAGGCGAGACCAGTGCCGACTGTCAGAGAGATGCACTGATAATGCCGCATATTTCCCGCTGCAATATTGCCTGCGGCGGCCACGCCGGCAACCTCGACACCATGCAGCTGTCGGTCGACAACGCACGGAAGAACCGGCTGATAGTCGGCGCCCATCCCGGATATCCCGACCGGGAAAACTTCGGACGCCGGTCGCTGGATATAGGATTCGAACACCTGCTCGCATCCGTCGGTGAACAGGTGCGGCGTCTGCAGGGCGTCGCCCGCGCGGCCGGAACACAGCTAGATCATATCAAGCTGCACGGTGCGCTCTACAATGACGCCGAAGCCAATAGCGAGTTGGCCGAAAATATTACGGCGTTTGTCGCTGCAGAATTCCCACAGCTGAAAATCCTCGGCCTCGCCAATGCACAAATGGAGATTGCCGCGCAACGGTACCGACATGCATTTATCCGCGAAGGTTTTATGGATAGGCGCTACCTCAACAATCACCAGCTCGCACCACGAGCGATGGAAAACTCGGTGATCGCGGACACGGAATTATGTCTCGAACAGGCGCTGCGCCTGGCAACGGGCCAGATATTCCAGTCGATATCCGGCGATGAACTGCAGTTTTCTGTCGACAGTATCTGTCTGCACGGAGACAACACGAACGCGCCGAGCATTGCGCAACAGCTTGTGCGATACCTCCACCTGCATGACATAAAGGTGCGCCAGTGATTCCTGCTTTCTCGGTTATCGCCAATGGCGACAGTGCCCTGGATATCCGCTTCGATGCCGAACCCAGTGAGGAACTCAGCCGCTGGATTATTGCAATCGAGCAGGCAATCAACGCACTGGACAGGGCCGGCATACAGGACCTGATTCCGGCCTACCAGTGCCTGACACTCTGCTTCGACCCACTGCTGTGCGATCCCGACGGGCTTAAAAATGACGTTGAGGCGCTGACCCGCAAGCTCCTGGCACGACAACCGGAACTGAAGAGAAATCCCCGGCTTATTCGCCTTCCCGTCTGCTACGAAGGGGAGTTCGCGCAGGACATGTCGGCGGTGAGTGAACACACCGGCTTGTCAGCGCAGCAAATCACCGCCAAACATTGCGCTCCGCATTACCTGGTCCATATGCTGGGCTTCTCGCCCGGATTCCTGTATCTCGGCGGACTGGACCCGTCCCTGCACTGCCCGCGCAAGGAAACCCCCGCGCTGCGCGTTCCCGCCGGCGCGGTAGGGATTGGTGGCAAGCAGACCGGTGTCTATCCGCAAGAGAGCCCCGGTGGCTGGCAGATCATCGGCCGTACGCCGGTAGAACTGTTTAGACCCCATGGCAACCCGGCCTTTGTCGCCGAACCCCTGGACCGGATCGAGTTCTATCCGATCGACAGAGCGCAGTTCGAGCAATTTCGGCAGGAGATGCTCGAGGTTATACCGCTGGAGCAGGCGTCATGACTATGCGCTTTCTCCGCGCGGGCCTGCAGACCAGTGTTCAGGACCTCGGGCGATTCGGCCTCATGCGCTACGGCATTTCCCGCGGTGGTGCCGCCGACCCGATGGCGATGCGGTTGGCCAACCTACTGCTCGGCAATCCAATGGACAACCCGGTGCTGGAGGTAACGCTTGCGGGGCCCACGATCGAATTCGAAGACGAGATTTCCGTTGCGGTCGTCGGTGCGCATTTCGAGCTCACCCTGAATGAGGAAAGCGTAGGCTGCAATGAGGTGCTGCAAATCAGGCGCGGCGATATTCTCAGCTTCGGCCAGCTGCTCAGTGGCGCCCGTGCCTATATCGCCTTCTCCGGCGCGATGGACCTGCCCAAGGTTTTCGGTAGCTGTGGAAGCAATCTTCTCGGACGGTTTGGCGGCGTCAATGACCGCGCGATCCAGCGGGGCGACAGCATCCGCTTCTCCCGGATTAAATCGGTTGCCCATCGCCGTCTCGAGGAACATTTTCAGCTGAAATATACCGGACATCCGCAATTGCGGGTCATCACCGGTGCAGAGGCGCATTGCTTCGATAAGCAGGCAGTAGACGATTTTTACAATCAGGCCTATCAGGTATCGGCGCAGAGCAACCGCATGGGAGTCCGACTCAGTGGCAGCGCTCTCGACACGGAAGAAATACCACAGCAAATATCTTCCGGTCTCTGCCCGGGTACCGTGCAGATTCCACCGGACGGGCAACCGATTGTCAGCTTCGTTGAGGGGCAGACCATTGGCGGCTATCCGCGCATCGCACATGTCATCAGTGCAGACTTACATATGGTCGGGCAGCTGAAGACCAATGACCGCATCAACTTTCTGCAGGTCACGCAGGAGCATGCGCGTGAAATACTCGCCGGAAAGTTCCGGCTACTCGAACAACTGCGGGCAGAGCTCAGTGGATGAATCAGCAAATCAATAGCGCCCCACCATCAACGATCCTGGAAACCCAGCGGCTTTGGCTGCGCGAGTTCACGCTAGACGATATTGAAGACTACTACCTGCTCAACGCCAACCCGGAGGTGGTGCGTTTTGTGGGACGCAAACCCCTGACTTCGCGGGATCAGGCGCTGCAACTGTTGCAGGCCGGCCCCCTGCGCGACTATCGCGAACGCGGGATGGGCCGCCTGGCCTGCATCGCTAAAGACAGTGGCAGGCTGATCGGTTTCGCCGGCGTGAAATATGTTGCCGAGATCGACGAGGTGGATATCGGCTATCGCTTTCTGCCGGAATACTGGGGTCGCGGTCTGGCCTCCGAATCTGCCACCGCAGTGATGGCGTATGGCCGCACTGTATTGGGTCTGCAACGCATAGTCGGGATAGTCGATCCGGCCAACGAAGGGTCTGCCAGCGTTTTGCGGAAACTCGGGCTGCAATACGAACGCACTATCGCATTGAGCCTGAGCGAGGCCGACCTGCACCTCTATGCCTGAGGTATCTGCCGCCTTCTGTCGACCAAATCGGCTGGAGGGCGGCGATCTGCGGAGACGGCGAATTGCCTCCCCTCAGCCGGCCAGTCCTTCAAATCAATCCAACCGGTTAGGCCTGTACCGCCGGGAAAGGTTGTCGAGCAGCTCATCGCGTGCAAAATACACGTCGCGCAGTGTTTCGCCGACGAACAGTTCTGCCTGATCGGCATAATGTGGTGACCGCTGATCGAGTGTCGCGGAACCAAAGTTATGCACGGCCCGCGAGGAAACACTGCCATCACGGGCCCACTCCACCAGCATGATATAGCTGTCGCCCGCCCTGTTCTCGAATTTACCGCTGTCGTTCAGCGGACCGCCGTAAACCGCCCGCACTGTGTCGGGCCCGCCACTTAATGGCCAGCTGTGCTCGCCGCGCACATGGCGATTGATCTGGCCGTAAGGCACCTCAGTACCGCCATAAAAATGGTGCAGACGATCTACCGCGCTTTTAAATGCCTGATCAACCTCGTCGGGATTCGCCAGTTCACCGCCGGCACGCTGAACCGGCTCCAGCGTCAATATCGCCAATGCCGCGGTGGTATCTGCCCGGTCCGTTGTCAACGCCCATTCGGACAACTGGCGCAGTGCAGCCTGGTATTTTTCACTCTGCAATGCCTCAGGCTTCGGCATACTCAACCAGTGCTGCAGTGTGCGCACCTGATAGGAATTCGGGTGATAGGCGTTGTCATATTTCAGGCGCTCGAAATCCGATGCCGAGATCTTATCCTGCGCACCATAGAGCGCTTCGATCTGCAGCGCCCGGTTGGTCACCACCTGCTCGATACCCATCGATTGAGGAAAGTCCTCGACCCAGGCATCGTCATCGCCGTCCGTTGCCTGAAAGGGTGGGTTATTCGCGTTGTAGACAAGGCCACTTAGCGGATTTAGCGTCTTTGGCATCCACTGGAAATCCCGGTAGCCATGCCAAATTAATTCCGATCTGTCACCTGGCAGATACTTCTGCCAGTCCCAGCCGTTTATCCGCTGCGGAAACATGGCATTGTAGTAGTGGCCGATATTGCCTTCTCTATCGGCGTATACGTAATTGATACTGGGCATCGCCTGCATTTTCAGCGCAGCTTCAAATGCCTCTTTGTTTGTCGCCTTGTTAAGCGCCAGCATAAAGTCCAGCGTCCGCACCTCGCCCATGCCCGCCCAGCGAACTGCGTAGGTGCCGTGATTGGTTCGGAACACCGGGCCGTGCTCGGCGATTAGCACCTCCCGGTTTACGGTCCAGTGCAGTGGCCCGAACAGCTTGACCGTGATTTGCGCCTGCCGTTTTTCCAACTCATGCCATTCGCCATCGAGAAGATAGCGGTCGGGATCGTCGGGATGGATCTCCAGTTTATAGATGTCCACCAGGTCGGGCTTGTTGACGGTATTGGCCCAGCCCAGATACTCGTTGTGGCCGTGAATGATTGCCGGCGCCCCCGGAAATGTCGCTCCAGCCATATTCCAGCCCGCGTTCGAATGTATGCGCGCCTCGTACCAGGCCACCGGGCCGGTAAGTGGCTGGTGGGAGTTCACCAGCAAGCGGGTGGCGCCATCACTTGAGCGGTGCGGGGCTACTGCGATTCCCTGGCTACCGACCGGCAGTGACTGCTGAGGCCCCCAGGTCAGGGCGCTTTCGCCAGCCTTGGCAAGCTCATGGGGCGCGTCGGGGTCGAGTAATTCGCCGAGGACCTTGTCGAAGCCGTAGAACATGGGTGTCTTGAAGGTAAAACCGGCAACCAGGTCTTCTCCCCTGACCGGCAGCAGATAGCGGGAGACTTCGTCCGGGTGATGCACCGCGTAGAGATTCAGACCTGCGGCATAGGCCTCGGCCACAGCTCGGGCGTCACTGGATAGCCGCTGGTAACCGCGCTCGACGGCCGGCCATACGCCCATCCACTGCACCAGGTAATCGGTCTTGGCGGCCGCAAAGCCCTTTTCTGCGGCGAGCTGGCCACGGGTGGCGAGGATCACGTTCTGAATCGTCGCGAAGTCGTCCTCCGCGTGTGCATAGGCGAGGCCGAATGCGGCATCGGCATCTGTGTCGCCATAAATATGCGGTACGCCCCAGTTATCGCGCAGTATCTCCACGTCATAATGGCGCGCTTCGGTCTGATAATCGCGGGCGGAAAGCTGTGCCTCGACGCTGGGTGGCAGGTGCAGGTAGCCGCTAAGTAGTGCCAGGGACCCCAGCGCGGCCAGACTGGCCAGGCCTCTCTTGATCAGTCTCATGTATTGACTCGGATTTATTGTTCTCTTTCCGTTGAGTCTCTACGAGCCTAAGCGCCAGGTAAAGTCCGGGGAGGACATATAGCCCGAGGTCATTTGTACGCAATCGGCTTCGCCGTATCCGCGACACCTGTGGAACAGCTCCGGGCAGGGTTCGATCCCAGTGGTAGGCGGTGAACAACGTAATCAATTGCCCCGGAGCCCCCCTTACCGGCAACCACACCAGTCCACCGTAAAACTGCGAGCCGACTATTCATAATATCTTTTTTCATCATCGATATTTCTGGCTGAATTTCCCGGCTTAAAAAGTTGCAGCAACACAGAAATCACTTAACCGATAAAATTAAAACAACTTCAGACTTGCTTGTTTTCAATTCGATATTCGTCGCGCAAAACTGCCAACAGCAAGCGACTTCAGTATCAGTTCAAACACAAAGTTCCAGAACAGCAACGCACTAAAAATAGGACTGGTACGTCTATGGTGACCACGGGGTTTTACCCAATCAATTTTCTGGACCACTTTAAAAATATTCACTAGGCTCTTTCCGTTTTACCCAAATAGCGATTTGGACTGACGTCCAAATTGAATCGGTCGAGAAAGGGGTAATTTTGTCGGTCCCTGCGTTACGGCTCAGCGTTATCAATTTGACGCAGTCCAGAGAGAAGACTCTTCACCAACCAAGGGAAATGAATAATGATAAAAACGCACCGACATATCCCCCTCGTAGCCGCCACCTGCCTGTCTTTACTGGCTGGCAGCGCACAGGCTGAACCCGGCGATTATGGCTTCTGGGCCACTCTCGGCAATCTGATCAACCCACGCGATGCCAATGCGCCTGTCACACCCGCGCAGACAGAAGGCATGTATCCGCTGTCCGTGGACGATCCCAGTTTTAACGATGGCTTCGATCCCGCTGATTACGATAACTGGCAGAAAGTGGACGTGCCGGCCAGCACCGGCGCCATGTGTGGCAACGGTTCACCGTACAAGTTCTTTGTCTACCGGGTGCCGGATACCAGCAACACGATCTTCTATTTTGAGGGCGGCGGCGCCTGCTGGGACTACGAGAGCTGCTCCGGCCAGGCCGGTATCCGCGGCGCCCGCAACCCAAATGGCATTCCCGATGATTACGTACAAAACATCAATTTGCTGGACTTCCAGAATTCCGCCAACTTAGCCACGGCCGCGGTGTCACCACTGATCTACACGCACCATCCCTACAACCAGTTCAAGACCGGAGAGTGGAACCTCGTCTATGTCCCCTATTGTACCGGCGATATTTATGTCGGCGACAAGACCGAGATTTACGCAGACCCGAGCGGCCAGAACCCGGACCTGGTTTGGCACCACAACGGCTTGCGCAACGTGCAAGCGGTCACTTCCTGGGTGAAGAATAATTTACAACAACCGAAGCAGATGGTGGCCGCAGGCTGTAGTGCCGGCAGCATCGGTGCACTGTTGAATTATTCCAAACTCCGCGGCGACATGAACGTGGATTACGGCTATCTGATCGACGACTCGGGCCCCCTCTACCGCGCACCACTGGATAGCAGTGATGACGCTGCCTATCCATCGGCACCACTGCACAACGAAGTACTGAGCTCCTGGACCACGTTCATTCCCGGAGGCAGTGATGCGGAAGAAAACCCGATCAACATGCTTGCCAGCATTACCCCAGGGTTTCACAAGAATGAACTCGCGTCTATTTACGCTGCCTTGTCTGGCAAGTTCCCGGGTGATCGACTCGGCATCACCCACTTTCTCGCCGATGGAAACTTTTCATCTTACTCCTATGAGCGCTTCCACGAGGATATCTACAACGATCCCGATGCGAGCTCACGGCTGAATAAGTTGCGGCAGAAATGGCAGCACGACACCCACAACAACCTGATCCCGCTGCTCGAGCAGACCAGTAATTGGGGTTACTATTTCCCGACGTACCGGGATTTCAACGAGAGCCACTGCACAACCATTCTCGATCTCGAATACGGCGAGATTGCCGAACACGGTCTCGTACTGAAGGACTTCCTGGACAATATCGTCAACTACCAGGGTGGCGCCATGATCCGCGCCCATGAGTCGGATCAGGTTTCAGACTACGAAAATAATCACAACTGGTTTTACGATCTGGTGGGAGGGCTACTCTAGGCCTCGCCCCTAATGTGCAAAAAAAAGCGCGGCTCCAGCCGCGCTTTTCACCCATCTCGGGGTCCGTAAGCGGCTTCCCGCGCTTTCAGTAACCGTTTGCGCAGGTATTCGTGCCTGTTTAGACCGTCGGGAAACGTTGTCATCTGTTGCACCTCCCGCACTATTCGCCGCTCCATCTCCTTGTACTCGGCAAATCCGGGCACCTGCTCGTAGGGGTTGTAGTCTGCCGCGTTTTGCCTGGCCTTCTCGCCATATGACGCCAGCAACGCCCGTGATGATGCGTCAAACTCGGCCCTGTCGACACTGTTACGCTCCAGCCACGCCAGCTTTAGCGCCAGCGCTTCGTAAGCCAGAATCCGCCCTTCACGTTCGATCGACTCGATGAGATCCCAGACTTCTGTATCCGAAAGCGCGTCACTAGCACCTGAAAAATAATTCCGAATCTCTTGTTTGTCTTTTTCACGCTGCAAATAGCTTTGCACTCGAGGATCATCGAGGAGGCGGGCCACTTCATCACTGCTAATGTCAGCCGCGGCGAGTTGTTCGGCGAAAGCTTCAGGGCTGCGTTCGCTTTCCAATTCCTGTTTCAGTTCCGGCCCGACATCCTCGCCGCGACCAGCGGACTCACCGGGCCCCGGCACATACAGGATTCCGAGCACTATGAGTGTCGACAGTGCTGTCCCCCCCAAGAATATTCGAGCTCCGCTTCGCATAGTTTTATTCCGAGTGCTGTTACAGGCGGCTGCGCCTCTAGCGCGCAACCCATGTAAGCAGAGATTTCCCGGCGGGTGAATGGCTTGGAAGCAAGCCAGCGTAGATATGCGCGCCTTTTCAGGCCGCTCAGAGGGGTCAGGCGGCGAGAGGGAGAATTGTCGCTGTGTGTGAGCGAGGGGAGGAAATCAGACCCAGTTGAGCTGCTGCTCTTCGTCGCCCTTATCCGCGCAGGGGGTCTTCTTGGGCGGCACATAGCCCACCTGCGCCTCTGCTGGCAGGTTGCGATGCTCCCAATTGGCCACCGCTTCGGCACACAGATTGCGCTGCTGCTCCGTCAGGGTAACGCCATTTGGCCACTTACCCAGTTCGATGGCGCGCTTGAGGCTGCCGACGATCTGCGGGTTCAGGTTATCGAGCAGTTGTTCAAAGGACATGGGGTATTACCTCACCTGCAACGAAGCATACAAAAAAGGCCGGTCACTGACCGGCCTTCCTTTGCGCTGAGTAATCGCCGGCTTACGCCTCGGCGGCTTCTGCAGCGTCGTCAGCCTGAGGGCGATCCACCAGCTCAACGTAGGCCATCGGGGCCTTGTCGCCGGCGCGGTAACCGCACTTCAGGATACGGATGTAACCACCCGGACGCGCTTCGTAACGCGGACCCAGCTCTTCAAACAGCTTCTTCACTGCATCCTTGTCACGGATACGGGCGAAGGCCAGACGACGATTGGCCACAGTGTCCTTCTTGGACAGAGTGATCAGCGGCTCGGCGACGCGACGCAGCTCTTTGGCTTTGGCCAGAGTAGTTTTAATCAGTTCGTGCTCTACCAGAGAAGCGCTCATGTTCTTGAACATGGCCTTGCGGTGAGCGCTGGTACGGCTGAATTTACGGCCACTATAGCGATGACGCATGACTCAATTCCTTACGACGTTTTTGCTAACAACGGACGCTGTCTAAGCAAGTCGTTCATGAGCGGTGTCGCGCACTAAGCCGTGGCACCGCTCGGGTTCTTTCTACTACGCGGCCAGAGGCCGCGCCTACCAAAACTGTTTACAGGGGGCTCAGCTTGCTGTCGCCCTTGAGGCTGGCCGGCGGCCAGTTCTCGAGGCGCATGCCCAGGGACAGACCACGGGAAGCCAGAACATCCTTGATTTCGGTCAGGGATTTCTTACCCAGGTTCGGGGTCTTCAGCAGCTCTACTTCGGTGCGCTGAATCAGGTCACCGATATAGTAGATGTTCTCTGCCTTCAGACAGTTGGCCGAACGTACGGTCAACTCCAGATCGTCTACCGGGCGCAGCAGCACCGGGTCAACTTCCGGCTCCTCAGCCTTGGGCTGGGACTCCTTCTCGCCTTCCAGGTCCACAAACACTGCCAGCTGCTGCTGCAGGATAGTGGCGGCACGGCGAATCGCCTCTTCCGGATCCAGAGTACCGTTGGTCTCCAGGTCCAGTACCAGCTTGTCCAGGTCGGTACGCTGCTCAACACGCGCGGCTTCTACGCTGTAGGAAACGCGACGAACCGGGCTGTAAGAAGCGTCCAGCTGCAGACGGCCGATCGAACGGGTCTCTTCCTCTTCGTCACGACGGGCGTCGGCGGGCTGGTAGCCACGGCCGCGCGCCACAGTCAGACGCAGGCTGAGTTCGACGTCGCCGGTGATATTGGCGATCACGTGTTCGGGATTAACGATCTCGATATCGTGATCGACCTGGATATCTCCAGCGGTCACCGCTCCCGGGCCCTTCTTGCTCAGGCTCAGTACCGCCTGATCTTTGCCGTGCATGACCACGGCGATTTCCTTCAGGTTGAGCAGGATTTCAATTACATCTTCCTGCACACCTTCGATCGCGCTGTACTCGTGCTCAACACCGTCAATCTCGACTTCGGTGACGGCGCAGCCCGGCATGGAGGACAGCAGGATGCGGCGCAGCGCATTGCCGAGAGTGTGGCCGAAACCACGCTCCAGGGGCTCCAGAACCACTTTGGCGTGGTTCGGGTTGTACTCGGTGACGTCAATACGACGCGGTGTCAAAAACTCGTTGACAGCAGTCTGCATAGCCATACCTGTTTACAGTTGGATTCCTTAAAGTGGACCAAGTCTTACTTGGAGTAAAGTTCCACGATAAGGTTTTCGTTGATCTCTGCCGGCAGATCCACGCGATCCGGAACGCGCTTGAAAGTGCCTTCCAGCTTGCTCGCGTTTACGTCTACCCACTCGACATCGCCGCGTGCGGCGGAGAGGGAAACGGAATTCTGGATACGCAGCTGCTTCTTGGCTTTTTCGCGCACTGCGATCACATCGCCTTCTTTCACTTGGTAAGAGGGGATGTTTACAGCGCTGCCATTCACCAGGATCGCCTTGTGGGAAACCAGCTGACGCGCTTCAGCGCGGGTAGAGCCGAAGCCCATGCGGTAAACCACGTTGTCCAGGCGCTTTTCCAGCAGTTGCAGCAGGTTTTCACCAGTGGCGCCCTTCAGACGCGCCGCTTCCTTGTAGTAGTTGCGGAACTGCTTCTCCAGTACGCCGTAGATGCGGCGAACCTTCTGTTTTTCACGCAGCTGAACGCCGTAGTCAGACAGGCGGCCGCGGCCGGCGCCGTGCTGACCGGGCTTGGATTCCGCGCGACATTTGGAGTCGTGCGGACGTACACCGCTCTTCAGCTGCAGATCGGTACCTTCCCGACGGGAAAGCTTACATTTCGGTCCAATATAACGTGCCATTTTGTCAGCCCCCTCTTACACGCGACGTTTCTTGGGCGGACGACAACCATTATGCGGGATCGGCGTCACGTCGGTGATGTTGGTGATCTTGTAGCCGCAGTTGTTCAGCGCGCGAACAGCAGATTCGCGGCCGGGGCCAGGGCCCTTCACTTCTACGTCAAGGTTTTTCAGGCCGTATTCCTGAGCGGCAGTGCCTGCGCGCTCGGCGGCAACCTGGGCTGCAAACGGGGTGCTCTTACGAGAACCACGGAAACCGGAACCACCCGCGGTGGCCCAGCTGAGGGTATTACCCTGACGATCAGTGATCGTGACGATCGTGTTGTTAAACGATGCGTGGATGTGGGCAATACCGTCGACAACGGTCTTTTTGACCTTCTTGCGAACAGTAGTTTTTGGCTTAGCCATACCAGTATCCTAAATCCTGTATCAAATCCCGCCTCGATGAGAGGTCGGGCTTCTTAAACCGCGATTTGCGTTTCAGTCCTGGGACTTACTTACGAATCGGCTTGCGCGGACCCTTACGGGTGCGGGCATTGGTCTTGGTGCGCTGGCCGCGGAGCGGCAGGCTGCGACGATGGCGCAGACCGCGGAAGCAACCCAGGTCCATCAGGCGTTTGATGTTCATGGATACTTCACGGCGCAGATCGCCCTCTACGGTGTGCTTAGCAACTTCACCGCGGATGGATTCGATCTGATCTTCAGACAGATCGCGGATTTTGGTGGATTCAGCGATACCAACCGCTGCCAAAATAGACTTAGCCGTGGTGCGACCAACCCCGTAGATATGGGTCAGGGAGATCACGGCGTGCTTGTGGTCTGGTACATTGACACCAGCAATACGTGCCATAGAGGCGTACTCCACGTATTGGGAGCCACTTACTACAAATAAGTGTGTGACTCAGCTTTGAATTCGGCGCTGACAGCGACTAAAAAACCGGCGGCGCCACCAAAAAGGCGCGCAAGAATAGCTTTTCAGACACTAAATTGCAATAGCCCACGCCCCCTCCGGTAACCCGAAGAGGATGCGGACGACAGTCAACGCCCCCAAATTGAGACCTTCAAGTTATGACTCTTCAGTCTCCACCACATTCCCGGGAGGGTTTGCGGTGTCGCCAACTATCGCGGGGGCCGCGACGGCCGGCATGTTCTTTCAATTGACGTCTCAAGCAGCCATCCCTGGAGCGGACGCCGGCCCAGCCATCCATGGCCGGTCGTAAGCTGTACTGCGAAATGCCACTGGCATTTCGGTCGCAGCTTACCCTTGCCGCTGCTTGTGACGAGGCTCAGCGCTGCAGATAACCCGCAGAACGCCCTTGCGACGTACGATTTTGCAGTTACGGCAGATCTTTTTAACAGAAGCGCGTACTTTCATGACCTTACCTCAATCCAATCAAACTGCGAGCAGGTGACGCACTAGCGACGACCGTAGCTTTGCAGGTTCGCTTTTTTCATCATACCTTCGTACTGGTGCGACAGCAGGTGCGATTGTACCTGTGCCATAAAGTCCATCACCACGACAACAACGATCAGCAGTGAAGTACCCCCCAGATAGAAGGGAATATTCAGTCCTACCACCAGGAACTGCGGTAGCAAGGACACCAGTGCTATGTAACACGCACCCACCAGCGTGAGACGGGTCAGCACACTATCGATGTAACGTGCGGTCTGCTCACCGGGGCGGATGCCGGGCACATAGGCGCCGGATTTTTTCAGGTTATCCGCCACTTCATTCGGGTTGAACATCAACGCCGTATAGAAGAAGCAGAAGAAACCAATCAGCAGCGCGAACAGAATAATGTTCAGCGGCTGACCCGGGCCCAGCTGCAGTGCCATCCACTGCAGAATCTGCGCACCGATACCTTCACCGCCCTGGCCGAACCACTGTGCCAGGGTGGCCGGGAACAGCAGGATGCTGCTGGCGAAGATCACCGGGATAACACCGGCCATATTCACCTTCAGCGGCAGGTGGCTGGACTGCGCAGCAGGGGCTGCGGAGTAGCGACCGGCCTGGCGGCGCGCATGGTTGATAGTGATGCGACGCTGGCCGCGCTCCATCACAACCACAAAGTACACAACCGCGATGGCGACAAAACCGATGGCCAGCAGCAGCAGGATGTGCAGCTCGCCCTGGCGCGCCTGCTCGAATGCCTGACCGATGGCACTGGGCAGACCCGCCACGATGCCGGCAAAGATCAGCATCGAAATGCCGTTGCCGACGCCGCGCTCGGTGATCTGCTCACCCAGCCACATCATGAATACCGCACCGGTTACCAGTGACGTCACCGCCACGAAGTAGAAACCGAATGCCGGCTCTGCTGAATAAGCCAGGTTTTGACCAGCCAGGCCGAACGTCATGCCGATACCCTGGATCAGGGCCAGTACCACCGTCAGGTAACGGGTGTACTGGTTGATCTTGCGCCGTCCGGCGTCCCCCTCTTTCTTCAACGCTTCCAGAGAGGGCGTCACCGCGGCCATCAACTGCATGATGATGGACGCAGAAATGTAGGGCATGATGCCCAACGCCAGAATACTCATGCGCTCCAGGGCGCCGCCTGAGAACATGTTGAACAGCCCCAGGATCGTGCCCTGGTTCTGGTTAAACAGGTTCGACAGCTTTTCCGGGTCTATACCGGGCACCGGAATATGCGTTCCGAAGCGATACACGAGAATCGCGAGGAACAGAAAACGAAGGCGAGCCCAAAGCTCGCCCAATCCCTTGCTGTTGCCCAGGGGATTTACACCGGATCCTGGTCGTGCCATTGGGGCCTCAATTAGTCTTCTATTTTACCGCCAGCAGCTTCGATGGCCGCTTTCGCACCTTTGGTGACGCCCAGACCTTTAACGGTTACCGCTTTGGTCAGCTCGCCGGACAGGAATACTTTGGCGCGTTTAATGTGGTTGCCGATAATATCGGCATTCTTCAGCGCTGCCAAATCGATTACGTCAGCGTCTACCTTGGCCAGCTCCGCCAGGCGTACTTCCGCAACAAAGCGGGATACACGCGCGGTGAAACCGTATTTCGGCAGGCGCTTCTGCAGCGGCATCTGACCGCCTTCGAAGCCCGGACGTACAGAACCGCCGGAGCGGGACTTCTGGCCCTTGTGGCCGCGGCCGCCGGTTTTACCCAGGCCGCTACCGATACCACGACCGACGCGCTTGGCGCTGTGCTTGTGGCCTTCTGCGGGAGACAGTTCGTTCAAACGCATCTTATTCCCCCTCAACCTTAACCAGGTAGTTAACTTTGTTGATCATGCCGCGCACAGAGGGAGTGTCTTCCACTTCCACAGTGTGACCGATGCGGCGCAGGCCCAGACCGGCAACGCACGCCTGATGGTTTTTCAGGCGTCCGTGAATGCTTTTGATCTGGGTGACTTTAATGGTCTTCTTAGCCATGGTCTTAACCCACTAATAACCTTTGGTCCAGGCCGCAATTAGCCCAGGATCTCTTCGACTGATTTGCCACGCTTGGCCGCAACGTCTTCCGGGCTCTGCATTTGATCCAGAGCCTTGAAAGTTGCGCGCACTACGTTCACCGGATTGGTGGAGCCGTAGCACTTGGCCAGTACGTTGTGTACGCCAGCCATTTCCAGTACGGAGCGCATGGCACCGCCGGCGATAACACCGGTACCCTGGGAAGCGGGCTGCATGTAAACCTTGGAGCCGCCGTGACGACCGTTGGTCGCGTACTGAATGGTGTCACCGTTCAGATCGACCTGGATCATGTTGCGACGCGCAGCTTCCATCGCCTTCTGGATGGCAACCGGCACTTCACGTGCCTTGCCGCGACCGAAGCCAACGCGGCCATTGCCGTCGCCAACTACGGTCAGTGCGGTAAAGGCGAAGATACGACCACCTTTAACAGTCTTGGCAACGCGATTGACCTGGACCAGCTTTTCCTGCAGGCCTTCGTCGTTGCTTTTGTCTTTCTCTCTAGCCATAACTCAACCCTTAGAATTTCAGACCGGCTTCGCGAGCAGCGTCAGCCAGCGCCTTAACGCGGCCGTGGTATTTGAAACCGCTGCGATCGAAGGCAACTTGTTCAACACCGGCAGCCTTGGCGCGCTCGGCGATCAGGGTGCCAACCGCCTTAGCGGCATCGACGTTACCGGTTTTACCGGAGCGCAGGTCCTTATCCAGGGTAGAGGCAGAAGCCAGTACCTTGTTGCTATCGGCAGACAGGATCTGTGCGTAAATGTGACGCGGCGTACGGTTCACGGTCAGGCGAACGGCGCCGAGCTCGCGGATCTTGGCGCGGGCACGACGTGCACGACGCAAGCGAGATGCTTTCTTAACGTTCATATCTATGCCCTATTTACTTCTTCTTGGCCTCTTTGCGATACACGCGCTCGTCGGCGTAACGGACACCCTTACCTTTGTAGGGCTCCGGCGGACGGAAAGCGCGGATCTCGGCGGCCACTTGGCCCAGCAACTGCTTGTTGCTGCTCTTCAGTACGATTTCAGTCTGGGTCGGAGTTTCCGCAGTCACACCTTCCGGCAGCTGATAATCGATCGGGTGGGAGAAGCCCAGGGTCAGGTTTACAGTCTTACCGGACGCCTTAGCGCGGTAACCAACACCCAACAGCTGCAGCTTACGCTCGAAGCCCTGGCTGACACCTACCACCATGTTGTTGACCAGAGCGCGGGTAGTACCTGCCAGCGCCTTGGCCTGCTTGGAGTTATTGCGCGCAACGAAAGTCAGCTGGCTGTCTGCCTGGCTCACTTCTACATCGCTGTGAATAACCATGTTCAGGTTACCGTTACCGCCTTTTACAGCGATGTCCTGACCTTTCAGGTCAATGGTAACGCCCGCGGGAATTGCAACTGGACTATTTGCTACTCGAGACATATCGACCCCCGCTTAGAATACGGTGCAGAGCACTTCGCCACCGACACCGGCCTGACGCGCAGCGCGATCAGTCATCACACCCTTGGAGGTGGAAACGATCGCGATACCCAGGCCACCACGGACGGTCGGCAGAGCTTTCTTGCCAGTGTAAGCGCGCAGGCCCGGACGGGATACGCGATCCAGCTCGGCGATAACCGGCTTGCCCTGGAAGTATTTCAGGGCAATGGTCAGCTCCGGCTTGGCGCTTTCGCTTACGTTGACGTCAGTGATGTAGCCTTCGTCTTTCAGCACGTTAGCTACAGCCACTTTCAGTTTTGATGAAGGCAGAGTGACTTCGGCCTTTCCGCGCGCCAGGGCATTGCGGATGCGAGTCAGCATATCTGCCAACGGATCTTGCATACTCATTTATTAAGACTCCTCAAGTCTGCCTTTTACCAGCTGGACTTAACCAGACCGGGAACATCACCACGCATTGCCGCTTCGCGCAGCTTGTTACGGCACAGGCCGAACTTGCGGTAGACAGCGTGGGGGCGACCAGTGATACGACAGCGGCGTTGCTGACGTACCGGGCTTGCATCGCGCGGCAGTTTCTGCAGCTTGAGTTGAGCCTCCCACTGCTCTTCTTCAGAAGCAGTGGTACTGGCGATGATCGCCTTCAGCTCTTGACGCTTTTCGGCGTACTTAGCTGCGGTTCGAGCGCGCTTTTTCTCACGCGCAATCATGGATTTCTTCGCCATGGAATCCTCTTAACCCTTGAAAGGGAAGTTAAACGCTTTCAGCAGCGCGCGACCTTGGTCGTCGTTAGCCGCTGTAGTGGTAATACAAATATCCAGACCGCGGAGCTTGTCTACTTTGTCGTAATCAATTTCCGGGAAGATGATTTGCTCAGTCACACCCATAGAGAAGTTGCCGCGGCCGTCGAACTGCTTCGGGCTGACGCCACGGAAGTCGCGGATACGCGGGATCGCGATGTCGACCAGACGCTCCAGGAATTCATACATGCGCTCACCGCGCAGAGTCACCTTGCAGCCAATCGGCCAACCGTCACGAATCTTAAAGCCCGCAATAGACTTGCGCGCCTTAGTCACGATGGGTTTTTGACCAGTAATTGCCGTCATATCACTGACAGCGTGCTCCAGCACCTTCTTGTCAGCAATCGCCTCACCAACACCCATGTTGATGGTGATCTTAGTGATGCGCGGCACTGCCATCACATTGTCGAGCCCCAGCTCTTCTTTCAGCTTGGGCGCGAGTTCTTTCGTGTAGAGCTCTTTAAGCTTTGCCATGATCTACCAACCTGCTTCTGCGCCTAAAGCCTTAGATGGCTTCGCCGCTGGATTTGAAGACGCGAATCTTAGTGCCGTCTTCCAGTACTTTAAAGCCTACCCGGTCAGCCTTTTGGGTGTTGGGGTTGAAGATAGCTACGTTGGAAGACTGGATTGCAGCCTCCTTCTCAACGATACCACCGGCAACGCCCAGCTGGGGGTTTGGCTTCTGGTGTTTTTTGATCATCTGTACACCGGCAACAATCAGGCGACCGTCGTTCAGTACTTTGCGTACAGTACCGCGCTTGCCCTTGTCGCGACCGGCGATAACGATCACTTCGTCGTCACGCTTGATCTTGCGCATAACTCTATTTCTCCGCTTCAGGCTTAGATAACTTCCGGTGCCAGCGAGATGATCTTCATGAACTTCTCACCGCGCAGCTCGCGAGTTACCGGGCCAAAAATACGGGTGCCGACCGGCGCCAGTTGCTGGTTCAGCAGTACCGCTGCGTTATCGTCAAATTTGATCAGGGATCCGTCTGCACGGCGCACACCTTTTTTGGTGCGAACCACAACAGCGTTCATTACCTGACCCTTCTTCACTTTACCGCGGGGGATGGCTTCCTTAACGGTCACCTTGATAATGTCGCCCACGCCGGCGTAACGACGATGGGAGCCGCCCAGCACCTTAATGCACATGACACGGCGAGCCCCACTGTTGTCAGCTACTTCTAAGTAGGATTCCGCTTGAATCATCGTCTCTCTCCGAAACTCTTCAATGCGCTAGGGGTTAAACCTTCGCCGCACGCTCTACAATTTTCTGCAAAGCCCAGGATTTGCTCTTGGACAGCGGACGAGACTCTTCGATGGTTACAACATCACCGATGCTGCACTCATTGTTCTCATCATGTGCCTTGAGCTTGGTGGACTTGCTCACAATTTTGCCGTAGATCGGGTGCTTAACACGGCGCTCGATCAAAACGGTGATGGTTTTATCCATCTTGTCACTCACAACCTTACCGGTCAGAGTACGCTTCAGTTTTGCTTCAGCCATGATTAATTACCTGCCTTCTCGGTCAACACAGTCTTAATGCGAGCAATGTCGCGACGAGTCTGCTTCAGCAGATGAGTCTGAGTCAGCTGACCGGTGGACTTTTGCATCCGAAGCTTAAACTGAGCCTCGAGCTGATTCAGCAATTCCTGGTTCAGCTCTTCAACTGACTTTTCGCGTAGATCTGCAGTCTTCATTACATCACCGAACGCTTAACGAAAGTTGTCTTTACAGGCAGCTTGGCCGCGGCGAGCTCGAAAGCCTCGCGAGCCAGATCTTCGGACACACCCTCCATTTCGTAGAGGACCTTGCCCGGCTGGATCTGAGCCACCCAGTATTCAACGCCACCTTTACCTTTACCCATCCGTACTTCGAGGGGCTTGTTGGTAATGGGCTTGTCCGGAAACACGCGAATCCAGATCTTACCGCCACGCTTAACGTGACGAGTCATTGCGCGACGAGCCGCTTCGATCTGACGGGCAGTAATGCGACCGCGACCGATGGCTTTCAAGCCGAACTCGCCAAAGCTCACTTTAGAGCCGCGCTGAGAAAGACCGCGGTTGCGACCCTTCTGTACCTTGCGGAATTTTGTACGCTTTGGTTGCAACATTTGCGTACCCCTTATTTAGCAGCTTTCTTGCGGGTCTTCGCCGGCTTCTCATCGGGAATTTCATCACCGATGACTTCACCTTTGAAGATCCAGACTTTGATACCGATGATGCCGTAAGTGGTCATCGCTTCATGTGTGGCGTAGTCGATATTCGCACGCAGGGTGTGCAGCGGCACACGACCTTCGCGATACCACTCGGTACGGGCGATTTCCGCACCGCCGAGACGGCCACTAACCTGAATCTTGATACCTTCGGCACCCTGACGCATGGCGTTCTGTACGGCGCGCTTCATCGCGCGACGGAACATTACACGGCGTTCCAGCTGCTGGGCGACGTTCTGGGCTACCAGAGCGGCGTCCATGTCCGGCTTGCGCACTTCTTCGATATCGATGTGCACCGGTACGCCCATCTGCGCGCTAACTTCGTTGCGCAGACGCTCTACGTCTTCACCTTTCTTACCGATCACGATGCCCGGACGCGCAGTGTGAATGGTCACACGAGCGGTGTTTGCCGGACGTTCGATCTCGATGCGGCTCACGGAAGCGTGGGCCAGTTTCTTGCGAATGTATTCGCGAACTTTCAGATCCGTGTACAGCTTGTCTGCGTACTCGTCACTGCCGGCATACCAAACAGAGGTATGCTTTTTAACGATACCCAGACGAATGCCGGTAGGATGTACTTTTTGTCCCATGGTTTTCTCGCCTGCTCTCTTATTTCTCGGCCACTTTCACAGTGATGTGACAAGTACGCTTGAAAATGCGGTCAGCACGACCCTTGGCGCGCGGTTTGATGCGCTTCATGGTCATACCTTCATCCACGAAAATGGTGGAAACCTTCAGCTCGTCAACGTCAGCACCTTCGTTGTGCTCGGCGTTGGCGATGGCCGACTCCAGAACCTTCTTGACGACCGCCGCACCCTTTTTATTACTGAATGCCAGAATATCCAGGGCTTCCTCAACGCCTTTGCCGCGAATCTGATCAGCTACCAGTCGCGCCTTTTGCGCCGACAGACGAGCGCCGCGTAATTTTGCTGCTACTTCCATCGTTATAACCTCGGCTTAGCGCTTCTTCGCTTTCTTATCCGCAGCGTGGCCGCGGTAAGTGCGGGTAGCGGCGAACTCGCCCAGCTTGTGGCCAACCATTTCTTCGTTGACCAGCACGGGCACGTGTTGACGACCGTTGTGCACGGCAATCGTCAGTCCAACCATTTCCGGCATAATCATGGAACGGCGGGACCAGGTTTTAATCGGTCGACGATCATTGGCTTCAATCGCCGCCTCCACCTTCTTGATCAGATGCAGATCAATAAAGGGACCTTTCTTTAATGAGCGTGGCACTGTCGATTCCTCTCTAGCTGCTCAGACATCGCGCGGCTTATTTGCCGCGACGACGTACAATCATCTTATCGGTGCGCTTGTTCTTGCGCGTTTTCTTACCCTTGGTGGGAATACCCCACGGAGTTACCGGGTGACGGCCACCAGAGGTACGACCTTCACCACCACCGTGCGGGTGATCCACCGGGTTCATCGCCACACCGCGAACGGTCGGGCGAACACCGCGCCAGCGCTTGGCACCAGCTTTACCCAGCTTGCGCAGGCTGTGCTCAGAGTTGCTCACTTCACCCAGGGTGGCGCGGCACTCGGACAGGACCTTACGCATCTCACCGGAGCGCAGGCGAATGGTCGCATACTGACCTTCGCGAGCTACCAGCTGTACGGAGGCACCGGCAGAACGAGCCAGCTGAGCGCCTTTGCCCGGCTTCAGCTCTATACCGTGAATCACGGAACCCACCGGAATGTTGCGCAGCGGCAAAGTGTTGCCCACAACAATCGGAGCGGCATCGCCGGACTGCACGGTAGCGCCCGCCTTCAGACCTTTCGGCGCGATGATGTAGCGACGCTCGCCGTCTGCATAGCAAACGAGGGCGATGTGCGCGCTGCGGTTCGGGTCGTACTCCAGGCGCTCAACCTTGGCCGGGATACCGTCCTTGTTGCGCTTGAAGTCGACTACGCGGTAGTGCTGCTTGTGACCACCACCGATATGACGAGTGGTGATGCGGCCAGCATTGTTGCGACCACCGCTTTTGCTTTTGCTCTCTACCAGAGGCGCGTAAGGCGCACCCTTGTGCAGGTCAGAGTTAACAACCTTGACCAGGTGGCGACGGCCGGCAGAGGTAGGTTTTGTCTTTACAATAGCCATTGTAACTGTCCCCTTTACTCAGCAGCTTCAAAGTTGATGTCGCTGCCTTCGGCCAGGCGAACGTAGGCTTTTTTCCAGTCGTTGCGACGGCCAACGCCGAAGCGGGTACGCTTGGTTTTGCCTTTCACGTTCACGGTGCGAACCTGCTCAACAGAAACGTTGAACAACTTCTCGACCGCGGCCTTGATCTCGGCTTTATCGGCATCGGTGGTAACCTTGAAAACCACCTGATTGGCGGAGTCCGCCAACACAGCAGCCTTTTCGGAAATTACCGGGCCCAGCAGTACTTTGTAGAGTCGCTCTTGGTTCATCCCAGCACCTCTTCAATTTTCTTGAGCGCAGAAACGGTAACCACGACCTTGTCAAAGCGAATCAGGCTTACCGGATCGATGCCCTGTACGTCGCGAACGTCGATCTTGTGCAGGTTGCGCGCGGCCAGGTAGAGGTTTTCGCTCACCTCTTCGGTCACGATCAACGCGTTGGACAGATCGAACTGAGCCAACTTGCTCACCAGCTGCTTGGTTTTCGGCGCGTCCACATCGAAGGACTCAACCACGACCAAACGCTCCTGACGGGCCAGCTCAGACAGAATGCAGCGCAGAGCAGCGCGGTACATCTTCTTGTTCAGCTTGACGCTGTGATCGCGCGGTTCAGCGGCGAAAGTCACACCACCGGAACGCCACAGCGGGCTGCGGATAGTACCGGCGCGAGCGCGGCCAGTACCCTTTTGACGCCAAGGCTTCTTGCCGCCGCCGGAAACGTCAGCGCGATTCTTCTGCGCCTTGGTACCCTGACGAGCGCCAGCCATGTAGGCGACAACGGCCTGGTGAACCAGGTCCTGGTTGAATTCACGACCGAAAGTCACTTCAGAGACAGCTACAGTGCCTTTAGCGCCTTCGGGAGTAGCGATATTCAGTTCCATATCTATTTCCCCTCAGACTTAGGCTTTTACTGCCGGACGAACGATAACGCTGCCACCCGGCGCACCAGGAACGGCACCCTTAACCAGCAGCAGATTGCGTTCGGCGTCGACACGAACCACTTCCAGATTCTGCACGGTTACGCGCTCAGCACCCATGTGACCGGCCATCTTCTTGCCCTTCCACACTCGACCAGGAGTCTGGCACTGACCGATAGAACCGGGAGCGCGGTGAGACAGGGAGTTACCGTGGGTTGCATCCTGGGTACGGAAATTCCAGCGCTTAACGCCACCCTGGAAACCTTTACCTTTGGAAGTGCCGGTTACGTCGATCATCTGACCAGCTTCAAAGCCGGAAACAGTGATCTCAGAACCAATTTCGAAAGTCTCGTCGGAACCGTCAGTACGCAGTTCGAAGAGATTAGAGCCAGCCTCTACATTGGCCTTGGCGAAGTGGCCCGCTTGGGGCTTGGAGACACGGGAAGCCTTACGGGTGCCCACGGTTACCTGAACCGCTGCATAGCCGTCGGTTTCCACAGTTTTCACCTGGGTGACGCGGTTCGGAGCTACCTCAATAACGGTAACCGGAATAGAAGCGCCATCTTCGGTGAAGATGCGAGTCATGCCGCTCTTGCGGCCGACAATACCTATAGTCATCTTTTCAACCTCTCAGTGCACGGGGCTTTAACCCACTGCGGCCGCCCAGTTTCAGAGCGTTACACTACCCGGACCTTTTTCGCCCGGGATTCGGTAGTTAATTTAAAGTGTTAGCCGAGACTAATCTGAACCTCAACACCAGCCGCCAGATCGAGCTTCATCAGCGCGTCGACGGTTTTCTCGGTGGGCTCAACGATGTCCAGCAAACGCTTGTGAGTACGGATCTCGTACTGGTCGCGCGCGTCTTTGTTGACGTGCGGAGAAATCAGCACGGTGTACTTCTCTTTGCGAGTCGGCAGCGGGATGGGACCGCGAACCTGCGCGCCAGTGCGCTTGGCCGTCTCGACGATCTCCTGGGTAGACGCGTCGATCAGCTTGTGATCGAACGCCTTCAGGCGAATTCGGATGCGTTGACCCTGCATGGAATCAAACTCCAACTTAATAACTAAAGAACGTCCTTTTACACAGCCCCGAGGGCGGGCGAAAAGGAGCGCGAATTCTACGGTCGGAGCAAGGGCCTGTCAACCGGCTTATCCGCTTAGTTTTCGCGGGGAGCCGCTGGCGCGAATTTGCCCTTTCGCAAACTACAATTGGGTATCGGCAGCCGAACGAGGGTAGTGACATGACTATTGCCGCAAGAGTGAGTCAGTATTTGCGCGACCAATCGGTCGATTACCAGCTAATCCAGCATCCGCACAGCCATACCAGCAGGGAAAGCGCCCACGCTGCTCATGTCCGCGAGGACCAGGTGGCAAAGGCCATCCTGCTGAAAGACGATGAAGGGTACGTAATGGCGGTGATCCCGGCCAGCAGCAGCCTGGACATGCGTGCAGTGCACGAAGAGACAGGCCGCAATCATCTGGAAATGGTAACGGAAGACGAACTGGGACGAGTCTTCCCCGACTGCGAACTGGGCGCCCTGCCCCCGCTCGGGCAGGCGTATGGCATTGCCACACTACTGGATAGCAGCCTGAGCCGCTGCGATACCGTCTACTTCGAAGCCGGCGACCACGAGGAGCTGGTGGAAATGGATGGCTCGCGGTTCACGCGCCTGTTTTCCGGCAGCCGCAGCTGTGACCTGAGCAAAGACTGGCCGTAAATTAATGCATTAATGGAATAAAGGGAGGCTCCAGGGACTGGAGCCGCGCCGGATCCATCCCCCGACAGTTGGCAGAGAGGGGCATGTTTCAGTGCCAGCGGAAAGCGTAGTCTATACTCGCTGGTACTCTGCAAAAATAATCTGACCATCCCTGCGGGGATCAGGGTGGATCGATATGGCCTACAAGCCGTCAGACAATGAAAACTTCGACAACCTGTTGATGCTTTTCGCCTTGCTGATCACCGCAGCGATGGTGTTTGCCTTATTCTGTGGTTTCTTCTGGGTCTACGACAATCTACAGCACATCAATTCCACTGCCGCCAAACTGGTACAGGCCCACCCGGTCGCCGCGCCTGCGGCCGCACTGACCTGTATCTGTATGGCGCCCGCTACGTTTTTTATGCTGTTTGCACTTCAGAATCGCCGCGATGACCACGGGCATTTCGAGATTCTGGCCGAGCCCGAAAACCTCTCCAGCAGCGCCTTCTCCCCGCGCCATCAATAGCGGTAACTGAAACGGGCATAAAAGACCCGATCTTCCTGCTCCGGTACCGCAACTTCCAATGCCTCGGCCAGGCTCATACGCCCAGGACAGGGTGCGGATGACGACTTCCCGTAGCACCCCCTACATCAACAGCTCGGAGCGGTGAAGCGCACGCCGCGCGGCTCAGACGGGGGCCCGCCCAACACCGCCGGATCGCCCAACACCTGCGCTTCGACGACAGCGACTCGCTCTGAACGGTATTGCGCTGCTACAGGCGCCACAAACCCAGCCGCCCACACTGATGCGCCTCTATCAGAGAACTCTCGAGGCCACCGGCAATATCCAGCAGCCCCCCCCAACAATGGTCAGGGTGTTGTCGTCGACCACGAAAGACATATTGCCGCCGACTAACAGGCTGCCGGTCACATCTACCAAGCCGGCCAGGCAGCGTTGCGCCGCCGGTAGCCGCATTGACTATTGAGGGAGCAGGTCAGGCACAGAGCCAGTTACCGGATGAGCCAGAACTCTCACGCCCACCACAAACCCGGGTTACATTCGCGCGCAACCACGAGGATTACCCTGCCATGCCGAGACCATTTCAAACCGCGAGCCTCGCCAGCAAACTGACCAAATAAAAATTTCAAGCACAAAAAAAGCCGCAGCGTTTCCGCTGCGGCTTTTTTGATTCAGATCAGGAGTAAATATTACTCGATGATCTTGGCAACAACGCCGGCGCCAACGGTACGGCCACCTTCGCGGATCGCGAAGCGCAGGCCTTCTTCCATGGCGATCGGGGCAATCAGAGTTACAGTCATCTGAATGTTGTCGCCCGGCATTACCATCTCGGTGCCTTCCGGCAGCTCACACGCACCAGTTACGTCAGTGGTACGGAAGTAGAACTGCGGACGGTAGCCTTTGAAGAACGGAGTGTGACGACCACCTTCGTCCTTGGACAGGATGTACACTTCGGACTCGAACTTGGTGTGCGGGGTAATGGAACCCGGCTTAGCCAGAACCTGACCACGCTCTACTTCGTCACGCTTGGTGCCGCGCAGCAGGGCGCCGATGTTCTCACCAGCACGGCCTTCATCCAGCAGCTTGCGGAACATTTCCACACCAGTACAGGTGGTGGAAGTGGTTTCCTTGATACCAACGATCTCGATTTCGTCGCCAGTGTGGATGATGCCACGCTCTACACGGCCGGTTACTACGGTACCGCGACCAGAGATGGAGAATACGTCTTCGATCGGCATCAGGAACGGCTGATCTACCGCGCGCTCCGGCTCCGGGATGTACTCGTCCAGGGTTTCAACCAGCTTCTTAACAGCGCTGGTACCCAGTTCGTTGTCGTCTTCGCCGTTCAGGGCCATCAGAGCGGAGCCAACGATGATCGGGGTGTCGTCGCCCGGGAACTCGTACTGGTCCAGAAGTTCGCGAACTTCCATCTCAACCAGTTCCAGCAGCTCTTCGTCGTCAACCATGTCGGCCTTGTTCAGGAATACCACGATGTAAGGTACACCTACCTGACGAGACAGCAGGATGTGCTCGCGAGTCTGCGGCATGGGGCCGTCAGCTGCGGAACATACCAGGATAGCGCCGTCCATCTGAGCAGCACCGGTGATCATGTTCTTAACGTAATCGGCGTGTCCCGGGCAGTCTACGTGCGCGTAGTGGCGAGTCGGGGACTCGTACTCTACGTGGGAGGTAGCAATGGTGATACCGCGCTCACGCTCTTCCGGAGCATTGTCGATACCGTCAAACGCTACAGCCTGGCCGCCCCATACTTCCGCACATACGCGAGTCAGAGCAGCAGTCAGGGTGGTTTTACCGTGGTCAACGTGACCGATGGTGCCCACGTTTACGTGGGGCTTGGAACGTTCAAACTTTTCTTTTGCCATTGCAGCCTCCTAATATAGGTGCACAACACAAGCGCAACCCACGTCCAGAACAGGCGCATCCGACCCTGGAAAACCCAGACCCCGGATACAAATAACCGCAGAGGCACCTGCCCCTGCGGCCATAAAATGGAGCTCATGGGCGGATTTGAACCGCCGACCTCACCCTTACCAAGGGTGTGCTCTACCCCTGAGCTACATGAGCATATTACTGCCAACACCTGACACCCCACAGGGCGCCAGTCCGGCAAGCGACCAAACCAGGCCACCCACCTCGCCACCATCCCGGTGACTTATTCCCACCTAGCCCCACACTCAGTATGGAGCGGGCAGCGGGAATCGAACCCGCATCATCAGCTTGGAAGGCTGAGGTTCTACCATTGAACTATGCCCGCAGGACCAAGCCCGCATGCAGGAACCTCTTAGCAAAAGGCTTCAACCTTCCGCTGGCGACACCTTACGGCATCTAAATATGGTGCAGGGGGGTGGATTCGAACCACCGAAGCTTGCGCGTCAGATTTACAGTCTGATCCCTTTGGCCACTCGGGAACCCCTGCTGGAAGCGGTGCGTATTCTCTACATCGACCGCCGCGCTGTCAACATTTTTCCTTCAAATTCACACACTTATCGGCAGAACTTAAAGTGCAACAACGCCCGGGACAAAAATGGAGCTGGCGAGAGGAGTCGAACCCCCGACCGGCTGATTACAAGTCAGCTGCTCTACCAACTGAGCTACGCCAGCACCGTCCCTCACTAAGAAACCGAAACCAGCCCCTTAAGTGGAGGCGGGATTCTATGGGATGTTCTGCCGACAAGCAACCGTCTTTTTACGACTGATGATTCGCCCCCGAAAACATCGACTGCCACCAGGCAAACCGCATACCGCAGCCCTCTGCGCAGGGGCGCGACCGTCAATCCACACAACGCGCTGCTTGCCGCCGGGGTTTACCCGCCCTTCACTTCACTGCACAGGTTCTGGCGGCGATCCAGCTCCGGGTACTCGGACTGCAACTGTTCCCAAAACGATTCTGCCAACCGCCCTGCCGCGCCGGGCTCCAGCACGATCCAGCGCTCGAGATAGGTTTGCGGCTCCTCACGGGACCGGGCGTCGACACCCTGGTCGCGCAGTTCGGCGACCAGTGATTCAGCGCGATCCAGCTCCGAAAAGATGCCGAAGGAGATGCCATTGGCGAGTGAGCCCTTTGGAATCACATAGCTGTCGACGCCAGCGGATTGCAACTCGCGCAACTTGCGGAAGGCCTCTCGGCGAGAATTCAACGGCTCCAGGAAGACCCAGTAGCGCATCTGCCCTGCCATCTCGATCTCGCGCAGATCGCCGTCTACCTGCAGAGCCTGCAGGCGCTCAACTATGTCCTGCCCCTGATATTCCTCCGCAAAAGGACCCAGCAGCGTACAAAGCTGCCCCGCCGACGGCGGCGCGGATTGCCGCTCCACAGGGGCGGGCTTCGGCGCTGCCCGCGCCGCCGCCAACTGGTCCGGCGATACCTCGGCCACCAACGCAATGCGCTCGCCAGCCTCGGCGACCGGCTTTGCGCCACTGGATACGGGCTTCGCGGCCGGCCGGCCGTCCAGCTCGAACCAGGTAAAGACACCGATATTGATGAACAGCAGAGCAAGAACTATCCAGCGCATAAAGTTATAAGAATTATTAAGGGTTAGTGAGGGCCAGCCCATCCAGGACCAGTTCGGTCACCAGCTGATGCGGGCGATCGCACAGGGCTGATAACAGGGGACCGTCGCCGCCGGTCAGCCACAACCGCGGGGAGGCTGCGCCGGCGGAATGCAGCTCCGCCATGGCGCGATCTATGGCGCCCAGCGCCATAACCACCAGGCCGCGATTTACCGCATCCGCGGTATCACGCCCTGGAGCGAGCGACATATTCGGCGCCAACTCCGACGACACCTTGACCGCATCCGTATCCTGGAAGAGCGCGCGACGCATCAGGTCGAGCCCTGGCACTATATAGCCCCCCAGGTGGCGCCCACCATTATCCAGCAAGTCGAGGGTGACGGCACTGCCGCAGTCGACAATCAGCGCCGCACGCGGATCCTTGTGGTGTGCGGCGAGTACCGCCAGCCATCGATCCACCCCCAGGCGCTCGATATGCCGATAGCCACAGGTAACCCCGGCGCATTGTGACGTTACCCGCGCAAATTCCACCGGCAGCGCAAAGCGGGCGCTGACGACGGCCGCCAGGGCATCGGCGACAGCGGCACCCGCGACATTCGCCGCCCGCACACGCTGCAGCCGCATACCAGCCCAACTTTCTGGCAAGTTGCCACTTTTCAGCTCAGCGATGGAGAGACTGCCGCGCGACCGCACCGCGTCGCCATCCAGCAGGCGCCATTTACCCCGGGTATTGCCGAGATCCAGCTCCAGAATCACGGTGCCTCCCGCAGGGAGACTTCACCACCGTGAAACAACTTATGCTCGCCGTCCGCCTCGAGGATCAGGGCTCCGGACATATCCACACCGACGGCGGTGCCCGTCCAGGCCTGGTTCGCGGACTGCAGCCGCACCGGCCGCCCGGCGAATTGATCCAGCGCCAGCCAGGCCTCGCGATAGGCGCCGAAACCGCACTCGGGATAATCCCGCAGTAGTGGCAGCAGATGATTCAGCATGGAGGCGGCCAGGCGGTTGCGATCAATCCCCGCGCGTACGCTCTGCAGATCGATCCAGGGCTGGTCGATGGCGGCAGCGCTGTCACCGCGAAGCCCCACATTCAGCCCAATGCCCACCACCACGGCGCAGCGATCGGTGAGATCGCCACTCAGTTCCAGCAGCACACCGGCCAGCTTGCGCTCGCGACACCAGACGTCATTGGGCCATTTCAGGCGGATGTCGGGCACCTCAAACTCCGCCAGCGCCCGCGCCAGGGCTACCCCAACGGCGAGGCTCAGCCCTTCCAGGAGCTGGACACCGCCATTGAACTGCCAACCGATGGACAGGTTGATGCCTCCGCTAAAGGGACTGACCCAGGTGCGCCCGCGGCGACCGCGACCGGCTGTCTGCCGTTCGGCAAACATGGCCACACCGTGGCCACAGCCCTCCTCCATGCGCAGCAGGAGCTGGCCGTTAGTGGAATCCACTTCGTCACACAGGATTAACTCCCGCAGCAACTCGCGAGCCGCAGGATCCAGTGCCGTGCCGATCGCCTCCCCGGACAGCAGGTTCAGGCCTCCGGGCAAGCGGTAACCGCGCCCCTTGACCGACTCCAGCGCCAGTCCGTAGCGCTCGAGTTTCTGCAACTGCTTCCAGACCGCCGCCCGACTCACCCCCAGGGCCGCGCCGAGCGACTCGCCGGAATGTACCTCGCCGTCGGCAAGCAGATTGAGCACCGGACGCAGAGATTCCAGGGGACTGTTCGAACTAGAGCTTTGCAATTTCAACTTCTCAAATAACGGCGGTAATAGCGGTTGCCGAGACTCGTCAGTATCTCGTAGCCGATGGTGCCGGCGTACTCCGCCACCTCGTCCACGGTCAGTTCGCCGTTGAGGACTTCGATGGATTCCAGCGCCTCGCGCTCCGCCTCACTGAGCCCACTGATATCAAAGGTTGTGGAATCCATCGACACACGCCCAACCATCGGCAGGCGCTTACCACTGCCCCAGCCACAACCGCGACCGCCCTGGGCGCGCAGGATACCGTCGGCATAACCGCCCCGCGCCACCGCCAGCCAGCTACCGGCCGAAACACTCTGGGTCGCGCCGTAGCCCACTGACCGATCGCTGCTGACATGGCGCTTCTGCACGATCGGCAGGCTCAGCTCGACCACCTGGCGCATGGGATTCGGTGTGCCGGGTAGCGGATTGACGCCGTACAGGGCCGAGCCGGGGCGCGCGATGTCGAAATGGTATTCCTCGCCGAGAAAGATGCCCGACGAATTGGCCAGGCTCAACAGCACCTCCGGGCACTGCGCGCGCAAACGCTCGCCGGCGCGCTTGAAATCCTCCAACTGAACCCGGTTCTGGGGATGCGCCGGCTCATCGGCACAGGCCAGGTGACTGAGCAGCAAGCGGATATTGGCCGCGGCCAACAGCTCGCGATCGGCCACCAGCTGCTCGAACTCCTCCGGTGTCATGCCCAGCCGGGTCATACCCGAATCCACTTTCACCGCACAAGGCGCCTCTATACTCGCCTGCGCGCACAGATCCACCCAGTTGCGCAGCTGCTGCAGGGTAAACAGGGTCGGAATCAGCCCCGCGCGCGCGCATTCCAGCTCAGCGCCAGCGCGCACGCCCGTCAGCACCACGATAGTGACGTCACCACCCAATTCCGCCCGCAGGCGCTCGCCCTCGGCCTGGGTGGCCACGAAGAAATCCCGGCAACCGCGCCGGTACAGCGCCGGCGCCACCTCTGTCATGCCGAGACCGTAGGCGTCGGCCTTGACCACGGCGCCGCAGCGGCTGCCGCTGGCCAGGCGGCCGCAAAGATCCAGGTAATTGTCACCGATCGCCTGCAAATCAATGGTCAAAAGGCCTTCGCGCGAATCACTCATGCCGTCTCTGTACTCAAGTCAGTTTTCTATAGCGCCCCGAGCAGGCTCTCACGGCGCAGGGCCCGGGCACCGAGTGCCACGAATAAACCCACCAGCCCCAGGCACACCAGCGAGCCCGCAACGACCAGCGGCAGGGAGACCGAATCCCCCACCAACAGCGCCTTTAGCCACTGCTGCTGTCCGACCAGTGGCATCAGCTGCCAGAGGGGCTCGCCCAGCTCTACCCGCGACATATCCAGCACCATCAGCAGTGTGACCGGCGCCAGCTGCAAAATACTCAACTGGGTCTGGGCATCCTTGAAAGACTGTGAGCGCAGGGCGAGCAGAATCTGCACCACCGCCACCAGCATTGCCAATGGCAACAATAACAGACCCATGGTGATCACGCCGGCGACCGTCGTGGCCTGCTGAATACCCAATTCGGCCAGCGGCATCAACGGCATCAGCGCCACCAGCGCGGCAATCGCCAGCAGTGCCCCCAGCCAGCCCATACTGGCCACGGCGAGCATCTTGGCACTGATCAACTGCCAGCCGGGGAGCGGTTGCAGCAACAGGGTTTCCAGGCTGAGGCGTTCACGCTCTCCTGCCGAGGTATCCACCGATGTTGCGAGGCTCGCGACAAACAGCGTCAGGATCAGCAACCCCGGCACCATTGCCAGAATCAGGGCTCCGCGGCTGGATGGCGTGCTGACGTCGCGCACCTGCAACTGCCAGGGTGCCAGCAGTTGCGGCGCCACGCCGCGCGCCGACAGGCGCTGGCTCACGATAAGCTGCTGCAGACCGCCGAGCCGCTCCTGCAGGTGGCGCTCAGCCCGCCCGGCAGAAGTAGAGGAGCTGTCCACGTACAGATACAACTTGGGCGCGCGAAAGTTGCGATAACCGTCGACAAACCCCTCTGCCACCTGCAACACCAGATCATAACCGTCGGCGAGCAGCGCGCGCGGCTCACCCTCATTCACAATCACGACCTCAAGGCTGTCACTGCGCAGCTGCTGCGCCAGTACGGGGACTTGCTCTCCCCCCAGAAGCGCCAACCGCGTGGACTCTTCCGCGTGTTTTTTTACAAAGAAGATTGTGGAGCCGGCCAAAAGCACCGGGAACAGCAGCGAGAAACAGATTGCCATCCACAGGGCGCGGCGATCGCGCCAGGCCTCCAAAAACTCCTTGCGCAATAGGGCGGACATTTGCCGCGTAAAAATTGCATTCACAGTATTCACGCCGGCTCCTCCTGCCTGGGCCGGCCTGCTGCCGCGCCATAAGCGAGAGTGACGAAGCTGTCCTCCAGGTTGTCGCAGCCGCTCTCCCGCATCAATTCCACCGGTGAGCCACCGCCGACAATGCGCCCGGCGGCCATTACCAACACCCGATCCGATAGTTCCGCGACCTCTGACATCACGTGACTGGAAAACAATATGGTGGTGCCCTGAGCGCGCAGGCGCGACAGGGTCCTGCGCAACAGCCGTGCCGCGAGCACATCGAGGCCGCGGGTTGGTTCGTCGAGGATCAAGTGTCGCGGCCTGTGTACCAGCGCTCGCGCCAGCGAGACCTTCATGCGCTCTCCCTGGGAAAAACCGCGCGTGCGACGCAGCCACAGCGCATCCAACTCAAGCTCCTCGCGCACTGCATCCAGGGCTCGCTCGAGACTCTTCCCGGCAAGCCCTTGCACGCTGGCGAATAGCGTCAGGTACTCGGCGACGGTTAGCCGCTCATAGAGCCCCTCGCGGTCGCCGACCACACCCAGTTGCCGGCGTGCCGCCATCGGCTGTTGCGCGACATCGATATCACCGAGCAACACCCTCCCCGCATCGGCGCGGAGTAATCCGGTAATAATGCGCAGGCAGGTGGTCTTGCCCGCACCATTGGCGCCGAGCAAAGCGGTAATCTGCCCGTCCGGCACGGTAAAGCTGAGATTATCCAGTACCGGCCGGCCCGCAAACTGTTTATCGACAGACTCCACCCTGATCACAGGCCACCTCCTTGCGGCTCTCCGCCAAGCTTACCCCCCAGCGCCGGACCAAAGGCGTCCGCCATAAAGGGCGGCCGGCGGATCTCCGCCACACAGCTCTGGTCCAGCGGTGACTCCGGCGCATTCAGGAAACGGGCGATCAATTCCGGGATACAGCCGCGGCGCGAATTGATATGACCACCACCGGGCACCACCAGGTGCTGCTTTCGGGACAGGTATGCCAGTGCCTGCTCGGCGTAGTAAGGCGGGGTAATCGGATCCGCCTCACCGGAAATCAGCAATACAGGCTGTGCACGTGACTCGGGGACACTATAGGGCTTTGCCGTGACCGGCCAGCCCTGACAGCCACTGTGAAACAGCTCGTAAAAAGCGGAGCCAAGAAATGAGCCCTTGCTGTCCGCGACCACGTCCTCCGCGGTGATTCGATTCAGCTCTTCCGCACAAGCGACGGAGAATGTCAGCCCCATGGCCATGCCATCCGCGGTATTCAGGAACAGGCCACTGATACCGGACAGCGGCAAGTAATTACCGCGGCTCGCCTGGTGTATCGCGTAGGGCAGCTGTGCCGCTGCGGCCGGATCGTAGAGCGCCGCGCGAATGGAGTTCGCCAGCGCCCAGCGCGGCAGCGGAATCGCAGCCGGGACTCCTGTGACCGGGTCCGGAAACCTGGCTGCCATTTCGGCGTTCCAGCCAGCCAGCAATTGATCGAGGTCACCACGCCAGTTGCCTAAGCCCGCACAGACGGCATCGCCCGCGCAGTCGCGTTCCAGTATTTGCATTGCGCGCTCGGCTGCGGTCGCCGTCAAAAATACCTTGGTATCTATCGGCGCGACGGCATCCAGCACCAGCGCGCTCAACGAATCGGGGTACCACTGCTGATAGAGCAGGGCAGTGCGCGTGCCCCAGGAACCTCCCCAGAGTGCAATTCGCTCGTGCGCAAGTGTCTTGCGCACCAACTCGAGATCCTCCACCGCCTGGCGACTGCTGAGCGCCTCGGCAAACTGTGGCTGTTGCAAGTAGCATCGCGCTAGCTGGCGAGAGAACGACTGCAGGTCCACCGGCATATCCCGCTCAAATCCACAACGAAATGCAGCGGAGTGCCCGGCACCGCGGCGATCAACCATCACAATGTCGCGCTCGCGGTTGATACGCCGAAATGCATTCAACAGCGGCGCGAGATCGCTGGCCGCCTGCCCCGGCCCGCCGGCGAGCAGATACAGCGGTTCACGGCCGACATCGTTGACCGCCGGTGCCACCGTGACTGAGAGCTCAACCGCAGTCGCATCCAGTCCGACGGCTATCCGATAACAGCGCAGGGCATCCCCCCAGCCATCCAGATAGCAGCTACTGGAGGTCCGGCCATCCTGGACATCCGCCATGGACGGCGATCCGAATCCGCAATAAGAAAGAACTACAGTAACCAGCAGTCGTCGCATCCATACCACGACCAAATCTCCCTCTGACAATCACTCGAAAGAACCCCAGTCTACCGGACTTTTGGCCGTGACGCCGTCATCGCCGCACTACAGCCGCGGTTAGCATTAGCGCGCCCGGGCCCACAGTGGTAAGGTTTCGCTTTGCTTTCGCCTACGCCAGCACTCATGAGCTTTTCAGATCGAGAAAAACAACTAATTCGCGCGGCTTTTTCCTGGGGTCAGATCACACAGAAAGAGGGCTATACGCTTTCGGACCTCGAGATAGAGAAGTCGGTGTTGTTCCGCCGCCTGCTGGCGGGGCGCCCGCCGCTCGCATTCCCACCGCCACTGCGCCACGGATTCCCCTGGTATGAGGTAATCGAGGGGCGCGGTGAATACGTGGTCAACGCATCGGAGCCCTCACCCGAGTGCAGCATCATCGCACCCGGTAGTAAACCCGGCGATACCTGCATTCTGATCGATGGCGCCTTCTGGCGAGTGGCGGAAACCATACGCGAGCGCGAGGAGTACGTCGTCGAATGGGGCCAGTACCCAATTCAGTGGCGACTGAAAAAGCACTGGGAAGTGAATTATGAAATGACCCAGCAGCTACATAATTTCCGCAAGGAAAACCCCACGGCCCAAATCAGCTTTGATCGCCGCTCAGACCAGCGCGATTACGGCGAGTTTCGTATCGATGACGAACAGACCGTCTGGCTCAGCGAATGGCAGCTCAGCCGCATCGGGCTGTCCGGTTGGGTGTGGGTCGGCACTCCGGTGGAGCTGGACAGCCGCATGCAGCTGGCGCCGCTGTTTCAGGATCAGCAGGGACCGCTGGTGATCGGTGAAGACGGCAAGAAGCGGGGATGCGGCTGGCTGCGGATTGAGCATGCGGGATCCGAATACCGCTTTATCAAACTGGGCGAGAAGCTGGAGTACCAGTCACTGATAGCCGCCGCCATCACAGAATTCGGCTCCCTGCTGCACGGCATACAAGGGGAAGAACTGGAAATCATCGATTGGCGCAACGGCCAGCCACTGCGCCAGTTCTCGGTCCCCATACAGCTGGCGCCACTCGAGCAATTCGATCTGCGCGAACAGAACTACGACCTGGTGCCGGACAACGCGTTCGGAAATTAATCGACATCCCTGCCGCGGGCGGCATGCAGCAATCGGAACCAGGCCTCCCGCGGCAATTCTTTCTCGACAGCCTGAACGCCACTGCGCAATCGGGCCATCTTGCCGCTTCCCAAAACAGGCACCATCCCCGCCGGATGTTTCAGCAGCCACGCCAGTGCCAGCTGCTGCGGCTCCATACCCAACTCCTGCGCCAACTCCTCCATGCAGGCCTGCACACGCAGGGCAGCCTCACCATCCCCCTCAAACAGAGCGCCGCCGGCAAAGGGTGACCACGCCATCGGGATCACTTCTTCACGCTGACAGAAGTCGAGCTGGCCATCGAACATAGGCGAGCTATGCAGCAGTGACACCTCGATCTGGTTAACCACAAGCGCAGTGTGCAAACGGGAACGCAGCAACTCAATCTGATGGGGCAGGAAATTCGAAACGCCGATCGCGCGCACCTTCCCATCGCTCACCAGCCTATCCAGGGCACCGGCCAGTTCATCAGCGCACATCAGCGGATCGGGACGATGTATCAAGAGCAGATCCAACTCCGCGATTCCCATTTTGCGCAAACTGGATTCGACCGAGGCAATAACGTGCGCGGCACTGGAGTCGTAGTGGTTGAGCGCAAACTGATTGTTGCTGCCCACCAACTTGATTCCACACTTGGAGACGATCTCCATTTTATTCCGCAGTTCCGGCTTTAATTTCAGCGCATCGCCGAACAGCTGCTCACAGCGGTAGTCGCCGTAAATATCGGCGAGATCAAAGCTCGTCACGCCCAGCTCAAGCAGTTCTTCCAGCAGCCCCAACACTTGCCGGTTTGAATAGCCCCAGTCGGCAAGACGCCAGAGTCCCATCGCCACGCGCGACAGGGAAAACGATTGATCCAGAGGAGAGAGAATACGCTGCATGGTAACTAACTACTTTTGGGTGAATTGACTGCGAGTGATGCACTGTGAATAAAGTGCCTAATTTTAACTAACCCGGGCGCTATTAACAGAATCCTTGGATAGGGGTGTGCACAACTATGGGATATCCAATTCAAGCCCTGCGATATCGCCGGCTCGCGCTACCGAGCAAAAAAGCACCGCACAAAAACTCCGCGATTCTGCTTCTGATGACAACCCCTTTACCAACAGATTGCATGGATAGAGTTGTGAATAAGTGCGGGATACTCCGCCAAGCCCCCCTATTCCTGCCGCCTCTCGCTCAGCGCGCAAAAAAACACCGCCCAGAAACTCCACGACTCTCGCCGCCTTCGCCATCCCGTTACTCACAGAATGTATGGATAGAGTTGTGTATAACAGTGGGACACTTGTCGCTAAGCCAGTGATTCCAATGAGCTGTGGTTGGCGCGTAAAAAAACAGCGCTGAAAATTTCAAAGTAAAAGGGCTGGGGAAAGCATTTTTCTTTCTCAAGTACGAGCGCACTGGACAGGTTCGATTGGCTTTTTGTTAGCGGGGAGGTGTCTCGCTATAAAGTCGTCGCAAGCGCACGCGGCACGAATCCACCGGCGTTATTTTTTTCAGAGCAGTAGTGAGTGGGTGACTTAAAAACAGAGCGGGTAGGTGGATAGACAATGCGCTCGATCGGCATTTACAAAATGAATGGCTGGGGGATTGTGGAGGGAGGGGCGTTTGTTTGGATGGCCCTTTCCTTTATCTAGAAGCTTGTATGCAGGGGCGACTGGCTTTTGTGTTGCCTTCCATGGCGTAGCTCCGGCTTGTTCGATCGGGCCCCGGCCCGGCCATCCATGGCCGGTCGACCGAAAGCGCGCGAAGCTTCGCTTCGCAAACGCGCTTTCGGTCCCTACTCTCACGATGTTCGGGATTATCTCGCTGCGAGGTTCGTAAATAAAAAAAGGGCCACCCGTTTGGGTGGCCCTTTCTTTTATTTAGAAGCCTGACGATGACCTACTCTCACATGGGGAAGCCCCACACTACCATCGGCGATGTT
>NZ_FQVA01000007.1 GCF_900129095.1 Microbulbifer donghaiensis | reverse complement strand
CCCCCGTTCGACAAAATTGCCGGGAGCAATTTTGGACGCCGCAGCAAAGCGAGGGCGCCCGCAGCGTGAGCGCCAGGGATGGCCCGAGTCAGCCCCGTCCAACCCCGATATTAAGTAGCTACCGAAAGCCTTCAATTTCTATATTACTAGGTTAGCTACAATACTCGCCAAACCTTCAATTTTTGAGATTTCCAGCCACTCCTTCCGTTTAGACTTTTGCGCAAACAGAGAACTGCTGACGAATATTACTCTTTATATTTTTTAAAGCATTATTTCTCGAATCCATAACTTTTCTATCTGAGTCCCAACAGAAATAGTCTGCAAAACTTTCTTTACCCGAATTCATTCTCGTATAGATCTCGAACGCCTTTTGAAGCGAATCAGGATTACCAGAAGACAATGTTTGTATCACCAGATCAACACCTCTAACCCAATTTGAGTCTCCATCAGCAATTAACAACTCTCTTAAAGCTATCAACTCAGACAATAGTTTTGAATATTTCTTATTCACCTAAAATTCCCTTTAACGGCTTTTCACCGATAACTTCATGGCCTTCAACATCCCAAGGAGAGTCAATATATATTTGGTTCTGATCTTGCCCCCCGAGATAGAAACCGCTTTGATCTCCAACCGGACCCTCATAAATCTTAGTTCCCGCAGGGAACTTAATAGCATAAACAGATTCTACGGGAGACTCACCTATCACAATTCCATTGTCGTCTGTCCAATACCTCTTTACAGCAAAATCAATTCTCACTTGATACTCAGAGGGAGGGGGTTCAGCGGTAAACCATCGACCATATGTACTTCTACCACCGCCCGATTTTCCAGCACGATAGAGAACTGTGTCTTTTTGAAGGACAACTTCGTTATATTTTCCACCCGCAAAATTTGCAGCAGGACTAGATTTCAACTGCTCTATTGCGGCGAGGTCCGTTTCGCGACTAACAATACCTGCCCCCTCGGGCACATTGGCTAGCGGCCCAGGGTCATTTACCATGTCATACTGGTATTCCTTACACGACAAGCCAAATGGATCAATCCAAGAAATAGGGTTAGGCGCATACTGGTAGTTATTGATGCCACCTATAAGACCTATCGGATCTTGACTGATAAACCCACCAACCCCCGGATCATAATACCGAAACCGGTTGTAATGCAGCCCGGTCTCCTCGTCAAAATACTGCCCCTGGAACCGAATCGGCTGTTCGACAGCCTCGCAATGCGCCAGCGCCACATTGCCATAAGTCCGGTAACTGACACTCCAGACAACCTCACCGCAGCTGTCCGTCAGTGCGTCTGGCGTACCCAGGTGATCCAGGTGATAGTGAAAGACCGCGTCATTTTCACTTAGCGCGACTGGCTTGAAGGTGCCGGGCTCGAAGTAGTAGGTGCGGGCCTTTAGGTTCTGACCTGTCTTGGTATCGCAAGCGGTTTCCCGCAGCAGCACATCGCCATCCCAGAGGAAGTCGACCTGCTTAGCGTCATCGGCTTTGCTTATACGCCGCCCGAGAGGATCATATTGGTAAGAGACTGCCCGCTGGCGCCGCTCTTCCCCCCCCTCCTCAACCTTTACCTGCTCAACCCGCACCAACTGCTGTTTGCAGTTGTAGTGATAGCGTGTCTGTAGCTTCTGCCCCTTTCCACGCAGGGCGGCGATACGGTTGCCGTGCACGTCGTAGCGGTAGTGGGTGTCGCCGCGGAAGGCCAGGCGGTTGCCATTCACCTGCGTGGTGCCCGCCTGATGCTGCGCCTTCTCCGGTGAGGCTGCAGCGGCGAGGATATTGTGGGCCGGGTCGTGTACGAAGTGCTCTGGATTCGGGCCCTCGACCTGGGTCAGGCGGTCCAGTGCGTCGTAGTGATACTTGCGCGAGCCGCGCAGGCTGTCGTCTATCTGCGCCAGCTGTCCGGCGACGTTGTAGTGATAGCCGCGTTCGTGCTGCGGATCTTCAATCGGACCGGCAGCCTTGCCGAGGCGCACTTTGTGCAGGCGGCCCTGTGGATCATAGTCACGCTCACTGGCGAGCCCGTTGCCATGGCGCCGGTGGATCTCGCGGCCCTGCTCGTCGTGCTGAATTGCGGCGAGCAGTTGATCGGTATCGGTGCCCGCGGCGCGGCGGTACAGACTTTCGAACTGCCCCGCGGGATTGTAGGCAAAGCTCAGTAGTTCGCCGTCAGGCAAGGTGGTGGCAGTGCGATTCCCAGTGGCATCGTAGCGGTGGCGAATACTGGCCTGATCTTGCCAGTCGCCGACAACACGGCCGCAGGCGTCATATTCCCAGCGCAGCTTTCGGTGAGTATTTTCCGCCTCGACCATCTGTCCCGCGCGGTTGTAGCGGAAGCTGGTAACGCCGTCCGGCGTGGTCTCCCGCAGCAGCCTGCCAAAGGCGTCGCGCTCGAAGTGCGTGTCGATTCCCTTGCCGGTATCCGGATTGGTTACCGCGCGACTGCTGGCAAGATGGCCCGCGCGGTTGTACGCGTAACGGGTAACGCGGCCATCGAAACCCACTTCCTCGATCAGGCGCTCGCCGAGATCGTACTTCAGCTGGTACTGCTCACCTTTTTCATTCGTCAGGCCAACCAGGTTGCGCTCGCCGTCGTAGTGATACTGCAACCGAGTGCCGTCCGGATTGATGCGTGCACTTACCTGACTCAGGCCATCGTATTCGTAGTGGGTAGTGCGTCCGCCGGCATCGGTAATTTCCGCCACCAATCCCTGAGGGTTGTAGCGGTACAGGGTGCGGGCACCGTCCGGGCCGGTTACCGCGCTGATGCGGTCCTCGGCGTCGTACTCGTAGCATGTGCTCTGCCCCGCTGCGTGCTGCACTTCCACAAGGCGCTGGGCACTGTCGTAGCGGTAATGTTGGGAGCGCCCCATGGCATCGTGCACCGCACTCAGTTTGCCCTGTGGATTCCACAGGTAGCGAGTGGTGTTGCCGAGCGGGTCGGTGACGCTGCCCACCAGGCCGATGGGGTTGTAGCTGTACTGGGTGGTGTTACCGAGGGGGTCGATCGTGGCGGTAACCTGGCCACTGCCGTTGTAGCGACGCTGCCAGCTATGGCCTTCGGGGTCGCGAATTTTTGCCGGCAGACCTTCGGCATTGTATGCAATGCGGTGCTCACCACCAGCTGCGTCGATTTTCTTGACGAGGCGACCGTGACGATCATATTCGTAGCGCTCCTCACGCAATACACCGTCGTCACCGGGCAACTGCACTTGGGTCAGCTGCCCATGGGTGTTGTAGGTATACAGCGTTTCGCCGCCGACCGGATTGCGGTGATAGATCGGCAGTGCGCGCTCGTTGAAGCGATAGCGCTCCCGACCGCCCCGCGTATCGGTCACCGTAACGCCCTTGCCGTCATCGTCCCATTCGAACTGGTAACTGTAAGTGGGCTTACCGTCGATGGGATCGCCCCACTGGCGTATGCAGCGAGCGCTGGGGCCTTGCGCATCCCACTCGAAATAGAAGCTGTAGCCGCTCTTCAGCGTGCGCCGCTTGATGACGTGCCGGTGATACTGATAGCGCTCGCTGTGGCCCTCGGCGTCGGCCGCCTCGATGAGATCTCCCGCGTCGTCGTAGCGGTAACTGGCCAGCGCGCTGATACGACCATCGCGGGTTTCCTTTTTCAGTGCGCCGATCCGCTCGCCCGCCGGACTGATGTGCAAAGCCTCGCCGAGACTGCTCTCGACACAGATCAGGCGCTGATCGACATAATGGAAGAGGTAGTTGTTGCCGTAGCCGTCGCGGATTTCTGCCAACGCCAGGTGGTCGGCGGAAGTACCCGCCGGCTTGAAGTGTTTCTGCACGCCATTTGGCGCGCCGTAAGGTGCAATCACCCAGTGGTCGTCGTTGATGCGGCTCAATGTGAGCCCTTCCACCACGTTGTGACTGCGCCCGCTGGATCCGGGCTCGGGCAACGCGATGACCCGCCCCTCGGCGTCGTGGAAGTGTAGAGGCCGGCCCGCCCCTCGCAGCTCGAGCCGCTCGCCCAACGTATGTGTCCAGCCGAAGCCCAGTCCGAAATCTTTGCCGTTGCTGCTGCGATAGGTACGGGCCACCACGAGTGGCAGCGGGCCGTCCAGAACCGCATCCACCAAGGTCAGGCGCTCTTCACCGGTTTTCAGGTTGATCGGCTCGCCGCCTTCGCAGGCATTGGCATTGCACTGGGTGCTGGCCCCGTTCTGGTTATTGCCGGTGTCGGCATCGGTCTTATCGGGTTCGGCGGAACTGCTCTGATCCTTGCCGCCTCCGGACTCTGCCCCATCGCCTTTGGACGTTGCCGTCGGCTTTCGCGCCGACGTCGCAACTGGCGCGGCGGCTGGCGCGGGGGCATCCATGGATTCCAGGTCACTGAACTTCGTGCCCTCGGTCCGTGCCCCGCGCTTGTCGGCCAGCGCGAGCCGCTGCTTGCGATACCCGGCGAAGTCCACCATCAAATCGCCAACATCCCGGAAGCGCGTGAGTAGCCGCGTGTTTTTTGCCATGACCGCCGCAGCACCGGCTCCACCGGTAATCGCTGCCAACACGATAGTCAGTATGATTTCAAAGACACCGCCGCCGGCGAACTCTGTAAGTTCCAGACTGTGCTGGGCCTTTACGTAATCCCTGGCGAAATGCGTGATATCGCTGCGCAGGCCGCTATCGCCGTATATCAGGTGAGTGATCTCGAAAGCCTGCTCCAGCTGCTCGACTGTGACGTTGGCCGGATCAAATCCCAAGACGTCGACAACCTCCTTGCGAACCTTTGCCAACTGCTCGCGCGCCGACTGCGCGGGGCTCTTGTCGTGCAGGTAGTAATTGCCAGCGGCCATCAGCATCTCGGTGCTCTGGCGCACGGGATTAATCAGTGCCACCACTTCGCCGACATCCTTCACCCAAACGGCCAGATCCCAGGCGGCTTGCCCCAGGCCCGCACCAGCACGCTCGATGTAGGCCCCCACTTTTTCCAGCGCGCTGCGCTTTTCATGGATGACCTGAATTCGTGCGGCCTCTGCCCGCTCCTCGGCAACGATCTTTTGCAACGCCATACGGATACGGGGGCGCAAGACGGATTGGCGCTCTTTCAAATCGCCGGCACCGAGAGGTGCCTCTTCGACCAGCAGGCGGCTTTGCAAGACGGCGAGGTAGATATGCCGATGGCGCTCACCGAGATGACCGGCGTAGATGGCGTGAGCTTCGAAGGGATGAAGAGCACTCTGCGAGTCGCAACTCACAGGGCTTTCGGCAGGGATAAATAGTCGATCGACACCAAAGAATTTGTCAAAAATCTTGTCGAGTATCGCCTCGTCAAAACTTGATATCAACTGTAACGCCGCGCGGTTATCCAGACCTTCCGGCGCGTACGACCAACCCAAGCTGACCCGGTAACGTACACCCGCCCGGTTCTCAACAAATAATTGCATTGCTATTCCCCTGCACTTCGCAGCGCGCTCTTCCGTGAGAGGGAAATTCTAAATTAACCAGCTTGTCGAGCAAAGAACCCAGTGAAGGTCCGCACAGAAACCTGAAAACAACTTAGTGAATTGACACGAAAATCCTTTTTTAACTGAATCAAATCGATTTTCGCTAATGGCTTATCAATATTTTTGCACGGGCGTTCAACATACATAAGAAAATCGAGCATATAGAAAAGCTGTAAAACCGATACAACTTCCCAAGCAAAAACTTTCCGACACGGATAAGAAGCGATCCTAGCGCGTTTGAACAACAACGACTGAACAAAAATTACAAGCGATTACAGCCAGGAACAGGCATTGCTGACTGGGAGACAAAGCCCGCAACCAAATAACGGATATTCTTCGAATTGCTTTTAATGCGTTGACTGGCACAACTGACCTTAGCGGCCACCAACAAATCGATAGCCGGCCAACTCGGTTATGGTGCGAAAACAGAAAGACAGTTCAATCTCGAGCCGACCGCAGCCTTATGTTGTCTGCCAGATCGCCGGTCAGGCACCACGGATAGTCGAGGTAAGTTCGACTTGGGCCGACAGGGAGTTGGTGACCAGGCAGGCAGCCTCGGATTTTTCCAACAGCTGCCCAGCCTTGGCTTCATCACTGCCCGGCTCCAGTTCCAGATTAGCGTGCACGGTAAAGTGCGTGAAACGCGTCTTACCATCCACCTTGTCCAACACCCCCTCAACGTCACACTCGAGGGATTTCCACGCGAACTTCGAGTAGTCGGCAATCGCACGGAAGGTCAGCACAAAACAATCTGCCACTGCGGCAACGAGGAGATCTTCAGGAGACCAGCGGTCTCCCGGTCCTCCGAATTGCGTCGGCGCGGCAGAGGGAATAACGTCCAGTCCCTCGGCGGAAACACGCACGTCGCCGTCGGGGCCAGCCGCTGCCGAAACCTTGTAATGGTGTGGAAATTTCTGCATGGGTGTCATCCAGGTGGATCATTCAATTCAGCTTAGATGACGCGAAAATGAGCGGCAAGCGGAGGGAGTGATTTGCGCGGGCAAACAAACAGACTGAGCGAAAGCGGACGGCTACTCTTCACCTTTGACGATGGTGAAGCCTTCCGCAAGCAATTGCTCCCGCAACAATGGCCACTGATCATCCGGCAACTGAAGCAGGATGGTGACTCCGCTGCTGTAATCGGCATCCTCACAGCGACCGCGATACTGCCCGGCTAAAAATCGCAAGCGCGATTCCTGGGAGAAGTCACAAGCAACGCTGATTCGCCGTTCGGGCACGAAAAGCTGCAGCTCAGCCGCCTTCACCGCCGCGCCAACAGCACCGCGATAGGCGCGCATCAGACCGCCTACCCCGAGCTTGGTACCACCGAAGTAGCGAGTAACAATGGCACCGACATTACCGATTTCCTGCTTCAGCAATAGCTCCAGCATCGGCCGTCCGGCACTGCCACCGGGCTCGCCATCATCGTCGGACTGCATGACTTCCGGGTTGGCGGGGTTGCCAATTACGAGTGCGGTGCAGTGGTGGGAAGCATCCGGATACTGGGCACGCATGGCGTCCAGCTGCTGCTGAAAAGCCGCCTTGTCCTGTACCGGCCCGAGCCAGCAGATAAAGCGGCTTTTCTTTTCCTCGGTTTCACTGACAACGGGAGAGCAGGGAATCTGATAGCTCACCGGCAAACTCATCCCAGTGCTGGGTCTTCAGTTTTTGATAGAGAGGTTGCAGCTTGGTCTGCCAGATGCGGTCATCGACCACACCGACATGCTTGCAGCGGATGGTGCCTTCAGCGTCCACGAGGAAAGTTTCCGGCGCGCCGAAGACGCCAAGGTCCAGGGCGAGGCGCCCTTCCCTGTCGGCGATACTGAACAGGTAGGGGTTGTGGAATTTCTCCAGCCATTTCTGCGCTGCCGCGTCGTCGTCTTTGAGATTCACGCCGACAATCGGCACGCCCTGTTCGGCCAGCTTGTTCAGATATGGGTGCTCCACTCGACAAGAGACACACCAGGTGGCCCAAACGTTCAGTAGCAACGGCTCCCTGGGCAGGTCACCCTTCCCTAAAACCTTGTCGCTATCGGCGACGTTGGGCAGGGAGAATTCCGGCACCGGCTTGTTCAGCAGTGCCGAGGGCATTTCCTGGGGATCGAGCGACAGGCCACGCCAAAACAGTATCGCCAGCGCGGCGAATATAATCAGCGGCAGAAAAAGTTTGAATCTTGCCATTGTTTCACCCACTTCCCGTCAGGCCGCAGCCACTGCCACGCCAGCTTCCGCGGCACGCGCGGCTTTCACCTTGCGATAGCGCTTGTCGGCCACCGCAATGCCGCTGCCAATGGCCATCAGTAACGCACCCAGCCAGATCCAGACCACGAACGCCTTGTATTGCAGGCGCACGGCCCAGTCGCCGTTGGGGTTGCCCTGCTCCAGTGGTTCGCCGAGTGCCACATAGATATCCCGGAACAGGCCCGAGTCGATCGCTGCCTCGGTCATGGTGTTACCACCGGAAAAATAATTGCGCTTCTGCGGATGCAGTTCCGCCACTGCGCGGCCGTTTTTACTCACGTAAATGACGCCCTCAAAAGCGCGAAAGTTTGGTCCCTGCGCAATGCGCACGCCATCGAAACGGAAGTCGTAGCCGGCCACGGTGTGACTGTCTCCCGCACCCATGCGCAGGTCCTTTTCCACACTGTAAATCGTCGTCAGCGCCACGCCCAATACGGCCACAGCGAGACCGACATGGGCCAGGTGCATACCAAAGTAGCTGGCGCGCTGACGCCTGAGACCCGCGACAAAAGACTCCGCATTGCGGGTCTTGGCGACGATATCGGCAACGCTGGAAGCGGTCACCCAGACACCGATGAAGATACCCAGCGCCGCGCCCCAATGGAACTCTCCCCTCTCTCCTTGGCCCAAGGCAAATGGCAGCGACAGCGCCGCAACCACGGCGACCGCCAATGGCAGACGCCAGGCGGAGAACAGCTTGTCCCAGCGGCTGTCTTTCCAGTTCGCGTGGATACCGAGGCCGAGCAGCAGGCTCAACAACGCCATCAGCGGCACGAAGAACATATTGAAGAACGGCGGCCCCACGCTGATTTTGCCCCAGTTCAGCGCATCGGCCAGCAGCGGGTACAGGGTGCCGGTCAGCACCACAGCCATGGTCAGCATCAGCAGGATATTGTTGCCCAGCAGGAACGTCTCGAGGCTGCGGAAGGAAAACACGCTGCCGGCGCTCACGGCGGGCGCGCGCAGCGCGAACAACAACAGCGACAGTCCGACCACGATGGCCAGGAAGGCAAGAATGAAGCCACCGCGCAGCGGATCGGTGGCGAAGGCGTGGACCGAGGTGAGCACACCAGAGCGCACCAGGAAAGTACCCAGCAGACTCAGGCTGAAGGCAAAGATCGCCAGCAGAATGGTCCAGCTCTTGAACAGGCCGCGTTTTTCGGTGACCGCAAGGGAGTGCATCAACGCCGTGCCCACCAGCCAGGGCATAAAGGAGGCATTTTCCACCGGATCCCAGAACCACCAGCCGCCCCAGCCGAGTTCGTAGTAGGCCCACCAACTACCCAGCGCGATGCCGAGGGTGAGGAAAGACCAGGCCACCGCGGTCCAGGGGCGCGCCCAACGGGCCCAGGCAGAGTCCAGTTGACCACCCAGCAGCGCTGCAATGGCAAATGCGAAGGCTACCGAGAAACCCACATACCCCATATACAGCAGCGGCGGGTGAATGATCATGCCCGGATCCTGCAACAGCGGATTCAGGTCGGTGCCTTCCAACGGCGGAAACGGCAAGGTGCGATCAAACGGGTTGGAAGTAATCAGAATGAACAGGAAAAAGCCGACCAGCACCAGGCCGAGCACAGACAATACGCGGGCGACCAGCTCCGCTGGCAGCTGGCGACTGAACAGCGCCACCGCGGCGGCCCAGCCGGCCTGGATCAGCAGCCACAACAGGATTGACCCTTCGTGCCCGCCCCAGACGGCGGTGATCTTGTAGTGCAGCGGCAGAATGCTGTTGGAGTTCTGTGCGACGTAATTGACCGAGAAATCACTCTGCACGAATGCAATGGTCAGGCAGGCAAACGCGATCGCTGTGAAAGCCAGCACCCCCAGGGCCAGTGGTCGACCGGCTTCCATCCAGAGACGTACCGAAACCAAGCTGCCGGCCATGGGCACCACGGCCAGGGCCACAGACAGCAGCAGACCGACGATCAGGGCAAAGTGGCCCAGCTCAGGGATCATATTTTCGCCCCGTCCGCACAGCTGGCTTCGGCGGTCATGGATTCCGCCACTTCCGGCGGCGTGTAGTTTTCATCGTGCTTGGCCAGCACCTGATCCGCGCGCAGGGTGCCGTCACGGGACAACTGGCCGGTTATAACCGCTGCCTCTCCTTCGGCGAACAGGTCCGGCAATATCTTGTCGAACACGACTTCCAGCTCGGCCCTGCCATCGGTGATCGCGAAGCGCACATCCAGGCTGTCGGCTGCGCGCGCTATGCTACCGGGCACCACGCAGCCGCCGGCACGAATACGCTTCTCGAACGGCACCTCGCCGGCGGCGAAAGCGCTGGGCGCATAGAAGTAATCCATATTGTTGCGCATCGCATAGGTGACAAAACCGATTGCGGCGCTGGAGAGGGCTACCAGAACAATGACCAGGACCAGGCGTTGCTTGCGTGCAGGATGCATCGTTTTCGTTGTGCTCCGAACATCTAAATGAATTTTTTAGCGGGCGCGTCGCGCACCTCATAGGCCCCGTCGAGTTATCGCGGGCCCGGCTCGCGCTCTAGGCGGGCTCTACCGTCTTTCGCTCTTTCTCCGCCTGATGGCGACGCTGCTGAATGCGCTGCTGGCGCTGCAACTCGCGCTGTAGCTGGCGGCGACGCAACAGTGGAAACGCGGCCAGCGCGGCCAGCAGTGCGAAGGTTACACCGTAGGAAATCCACACATAGATACCGTGGCCTTCCATCGTCAGGAAATCGGCAAAGCTGGCAAATTGAAATTGCACCTTACTTTCCCCCCTTACCTTGGGTTTCCATCCCGGACAGCTCCTGCTGCACCCACTGGGTACGCCATTCCCGCTGCAGCACCAGCGTGCGGGTGTGCGCTATCAGGCTCCAGGCATACATGCAGTAAAAGCCGATGATCATGGTCAACAGTGGGTAGAACATGCTCGGGTCTATGCTGCTCGACTGCGTCAACTTGATAGTGGCCGGCTGGTGCAAGGTGAACCACCAGTCCACCGACTTGTAGATAATCGGGATATTCACGGTACCCACCAGTGCCAGTAACGCGCAGGCCTTATCGGCCACCTGTTCGCGACTGAAAGCACGGGCCAGCGCTATAACACCGATATACAGGAACAGCAGGATCAGCATTGAAGTGATACGGGCATCCCAGACCCAATAGGTACCCCAGGTGGGCTTGCCCCAGACGGCCCCGGTAAACAGGGCGATAACCGTAAGCACCGCGCCGATGGGCGCAGCCGCACGCATCACCGCGAACGAAAGCTTCATTTTCCAGATCAGGCCGATGGCACCGCTGATGGCCATGATGTAATAGCCGGCCAGCGCGAGGAAGGACGCCGGCACATGGATATAGATGATGCGGTAGCTGTTACCCTGTTTGGCGTCCTGCGGCGCAAAGCCTAGTCCCCAGACACTGCCAACGGTCAGCAGGATGACACTCGCCAGCGCCAGCCACGGCAACCAGGCGCCGGTCTTCTGATAGAACCAGCGGGGCGAACCCAAGCGGTGAAACCATTGCCAGGCCAAGGAAACCTCCCAATCAATTATCCAGGCTGATGCGGATTGCACCCGCCGCAGCGAGCGGTGCCAGAGCAGCCGCGGCGGCCAACAGTGCCGCCAGAATGGCCAGTTGCGGGCCGAATACATAGCCGTCGATCGCCGCCTGCACCGCGCCGGTGCCGAAGATTAACACGGGCACATAAAGCGGCATAACAATCAACGCCAGCAGCAGGCCCGGGCGCCGCAGCGCAACGGTCAGCGCGGCGCCCACAGCGCCGATCAGGCTCATGCTGGCAGTACCCAGCAACAGCGACACCAGCAGGCAGAAATAGCCCGCCGCGGGCAGATTCAGCATCAGCCCCAGCATAGGCGACAGCAGCGCTAGCGGCAGGCCGGTGACCAGCCAGTGCACCGCGGCCTTGATCAATACGGCGAAATACAGCGGTTGCGACGACAGGGCCTGCTGTTCCAGGCTGCCGTCTTCGAAATCACTGCGGAACAGGCTCTCCTGCGACAGCAGCGTCGCCAGCAGTGCCATCACCCAGATCATGCCCGGCGCCAGCCGCGCCAGCAGATCGGGCTCCGGGCCCACTCCAAGCGGCAGCAGCGCCAGCACGGTAACGAAAAACAGCAACGGATTGGCGATATCGGCCCGTTTGCGCAGGGCCAGCAGCAGCTCGACCCTCAGCAACGCGGCCAGGCTCGGGCCACCGTGGTTCCTGCCGGCCATCGATAAAGACTCAGCCGAAGACATGCTCGCCTCCGGCACTCTCAGCAAGTTCGTCGACGGCGAAGTCAGCCAATTGGATGCCCTGTAACCCCGCCAGAGCCACCGGCTGATGGGAGGTAAACACCATGGCCCCACCGCGACTCAAATGGACTGCCATCTGCCCCTGCAAAGCGGCAACACCGGCCACATCCAGCGCCGCCAGTGGTTCGTCCAGGATCCACAACGACGGCGCATCGGGCAGGAACAGTCGCGCCAGCGCCACACGGCGGTTCTGCCCGGCGGAGAGGTTCTGACACAGGCTGTCCTCAAAGCCGAACAGATCCACCTGCTCCAGCGCCTGCATCGCCGCTGAGCGGTTGGCGCCGTACCAGGCCAGGTTTTCCAGCGGGGTCAGACCGCCGCGGACGCCCGCCCTGTGACCGATGTAGAGCAGGGATTCACGAAATTGCGGCAGGGAAGCGGGAAACGGCCGCCCGTCCCACAGGATTTGACCATCGTAGTCACCGGCACTACCGATCAGGGTACGCAACAGCGTCGTCTTGCCCGCGCCATTGGCACCCTCTATCTGCAGGGCGCCGCTCGCGGGCAGGGTAAAACTGAGCCCCGCAAACAGGCGCCGCCCGTCCCGCTGGCAGGACAGGTTGCGTACTTGCAACAGGCTATGGGACTCGGAATTCGCGGGCATTGGTGCGGAGAATACTGCTCTGATGAAAAACTGATCGGCATTATACCGGCACCAGCGCGAAATGTATGGAAATCGGACTTGCGACAGCAGAATTTCGACCAAAAGCGGCCGGGGAGACATGCGCCAGTGTTGGCCGAAGCTCTCGGCTTTGATATTTTGGACAGGACGCGAGTGGGCACCCGACCGGCGCCTGACGCCCCAGAGCTATTGGGACGCAACTCCGTGGTCGATAACAACAATCTCAATTCCGATCGGAATTGGCGCTTACCCAAGACCTGTCTGTAAGGATTCACGACAATGACTAGCCTCGCTGCAGATGCCAGCCTCTGGCTCGACTCCAGTGCCCTGAGAAACGAAGATGCTTTGATCAAAAGCCAGCCTTTCCCGTTTTTTGTCGCCCAGAAAGTGCTGAATGAGGAGCTGATGTCCTCGCTACTGGAAGACTTCCCCAAACTCAAGGGCGCCGGCTACCTGCCCTATGAGAATGAAGAGTGCGGCGAATCCGTCAACACCCTGATCGGCCGCATGCTGGAGCCGGCCTTTTGCGATGCCATCGGCGATAACCTGGGAATCGAACAGCTCTCCCAGTACCCGACCTACGTGTCCATCAGTCGTACACTGAAGAAACGCCACGGCAACATCCACACCGACGGCAAGTCCAAGGTCGCCACGGCACTGCTGTACCTGAACCCCGAGTGGACACTGGATGGCAACGGCTGCCTGCGCTTCCTCAACCGCATCGACGATTATGAAGATATGGTTGTGCCGGAGATCAAGCCCTCGTACGGCACACTGGTCGCCTTCAAGCGCGCGGAGAACTCCTTTCACGGCCACCTTCCGTTCGAGGGACAGCGCCTGGTGATCCAGATCGCCTGGCTGGTGAGTGCCGCGGACAAGGATCGCAAAGCCAAGCGCGGCAAGCTGTCGCACAAACTGAAGCAGCTGCAGGGCTGGTTCGGTCGCAAATTTGGTGGCGCCGGCAAAGACGCCGCGACGCAGATGTAAGGTATTTGAGAGGGGCTTAGCCCTGACGAGCGGCCGTGGTCCCGGTTTTTTTCCGGGGTACGGCCGCCTCCCCCCAATTCAGGACGGCCCTCACCCGACTGCTGCCGGGTTCCAGCTGAACCTTCCGGCAAATCGCTCGCAACAACGGCAAACCGCGACCGGAATACGCATTGCCGGTAAACAGTTGCCTCGGCAAACCGCCGCCACTGTCTTCCACCACCACTTCCAGCAGTCCCCGGCCACCGCGATCGCGGCAGCGCAGCGTGATACGGATCCACCCTTCCCGCAACTGACGTCGGCCGCAATTCAGTTGGCGATAATATTCGGCAAATCCGTGATCCGTTTTCTTCAGGTTGCTGTCCAGCCCGAGCAGCCCGTGCTCCAGCGCATTGCGGAATAACTCACCCAGAACAATCGTCAGCGGATCCAGGAAACTGCCGGCTCCCGGCACCTGCGCCAGGACGCTGTGCAGCAATGGCAGCGGGTCCGCATCCCGCAGCTCTTCCGGTCCGAGAGTAAAGTGAATCGACCAGTCACCAAGGCGAGGGGTCCTCTTCGCAGGTCCATCCTCCAGGACCCAGCCGTTGCCCCGCCAGGGAGCGGCATCGTCCAGCGCAACCTCTACCAGGGACAGATCGTCGTGCTGGTCCGCACTGAAACGGCTGACGGAGGAAAGAATGCGGTCGAAGTACCGCCCTTCCGGCACCTGTGTCCCGAGCAACTCCATCAGGCGTTCCTCGCCAAATAAGTCCCCGCGCAGGTTGCGCGCCTCGTGAATGCCGTCACTCCAAAGATAGAGGTAATCACCATCCTCCACCGGGATATGGATTATTGCTTCATCCACAGATGCCTGATCCAGCACGCCCAGCGGCAAGTGACGAGATTCCAGCAAGCGAAGCTCTCCGCTACCGCGACGAAGACAGACGCTCGGCATACCGGCATTAAACAGGCGGATATGGCGCTTGTGCGGATCGAACTCCAACATCACCGCGCAGCAAAACATATCCGCGGGCAGGACATTGTGTAGCTTGGTATTAAGTTCCCGCACGATATGCCCCAGGGAAAACCCCTTGGGCACCATCGAATAGAAGATAGAAGTGAGCGGCACCGCCCCCACCGCCGCGGCGAGCCCGTGCCCGGTAAAGTCACCGAGCAACAGCATCAGTTTTCCGCCTGGCCCATAGGCCGCCGCAAGAACATCTCCTGCGAGCACTGCACGCGGCGAAAGATGATAGCGGATGGCCTCGGTCTGACCGAGGCAACTCTCATGACCGAGATTACTGAAAATTTGCCGGGCACTGGCCTGCTCCTGTAGCAGATCCGCATGGTGGCGGCGTATCCGGTTACGCTGCGCCAGCAGGGACCGGCCGAAATTACAGAAGCGCTGCAAAGCAGCAAGCTTCAGCCGTATCAGGCTGGGGTTGTAGGGCTTCAAGAGAATATCGTCACAGCCCGACTGCAGGCTGGCAGACGTGATGGACTGCGACTCAGACATTACACAGAGAATGGGCACCGGTTCGACACCCGCGCGGGCGCGCAGGCGCTGAAGATCGTCCGCGGTCGCGTCCATGGCAGCCTGGGGACCAAAGATCACCACATCGGGCCGCAGCGCCGCATACTCTGTCAACGCCGCCTCGACATCGCCAAAAACATTGAATTTAACGGGCCGCAACCCCTCCCCGCCCTCGGCAAAGCTTTCCAGCAACTGGCGAAGGCACGCCGACTCCTCAGCGTGCCCTTCAATTACCAGCACCCGAAATTGGTCCATAGCGATCAGCGAATGGTGAAGATCTTATCGAAATTGGAAATGGTGAGAATATTGCCTACGTGCTCATTGGCATTGAGCAACTCAACCCTGACCGGCTCAGCCCCCGTCCCATCATTCTGACAATGATCACGCAAAAGCAGCAACATGCCCAAGGCAGCACTATCGAGGTAAAGCGTCTCGGAAAGATCCACACAATATTGTCTGGGTGAGGGCGAGAGATTCTGGTAGGCGCGCTGAAAATCACGATGCACATTGAAATCGAAGCTTCCGGCCACGCGTATAACCAAGGCTTCGCCATTTTCCGAGAGCTCTGAAGAGACCCGGGCGGCAGTGTATTCCGAAACATTCATTGCGGACTTCCCTTTCAATGACCTTCAACAATTAAGTAGATCTTCCTGAACCACTCAATTGTCGCCCGACAAGAAATTGCACCACTCACTGCAAGACCAGCACCTACCAGGCCAGTAACACTATCAAGCCAGATGCTCGAACCGCATACTAGTACGAGAAAACCCTTGTCGGGTATTTGCAATGCCTCTCGACCGACTGCCCATGAACCTTCTGTCCGGGTTACCCACAAACCCCAAAACTTCGAGCAAAGATCCAAAACTAAAGCAGTCTGTATTAATTGAGACGAACCATAAATCGATTCCCTCAACAGGTAAATACCGGAAGCACGCCACCGAAAAATCACCAAGCCGCAAATACAAAAAGGCGCCAACAGTGGCGCCTTTTCGTCATCTACATATCGAAATCGTAATCCATCAGCTCGCGCCTCAGACGCATCTCTTCCAGTTTATCCTCGACCATCCGGCGAGCATCGCGGGGAGGCTGAGACGTAGCTTGCCTAAGTACCTCATTTGCGATGTGGGGGATGTCGTCGTTATCAAAATCAATGTAACTTTCGCTAACGTTGCCGCTCATACGAAACTCCACAATCTCGATCTACGGGAGCAGAAACACCCTTGTTGTTTTTGTTGTGCCCTCGCAGATTAGCCAGCTCGGCCGATCTCGGTCAAGCAAAAAATTGCCCCCCGGAAACAAGTTTTTTCGCGCCGATCGAACGGACCCGATTGGCGGGCAAAAACCTCCCCCGGAAGGCGGGTCTGCGGCGCAAAATTACCGCCGGAACATGACTAATCTGCGACAGTATTTCTACAAATGAGTGAAACCGAAATGGCGGGAAAAGTTGTAACCCGACTCGAGGGTTGTTACCGACGGTGACAATTCAGCAGGGTATGGCCCCGGAGTGAGGAGCGGGAACGGGGCGAAGCCCTTGTGCACAAGACAAAAGCCCGGCAAAGCTTGCCGAACCGGCCGGCATGACACCAGGGCGATCAGCCGTTAGAATAGCCGCCTCCTACGGGCCGGGCGATATCTTCGTCGATTCCTCTGCCCCGCCGCCCCCGTCGGTTAACAGGATAAACCACGGACCTCCTAAGTCCGGACTGGTGGTTCGAGTCCACCCGGGGGCGCCACCTATCCAACTCCTTTAACCCCCGGCGAGCCTCCAAGGGACCTGCCTGCTATCCCCCTGACTGATTTAGCCAGCCCGAAAGCTACCGGGACTGCCCTGTGCCACCGTAGAATTTATGCGCAGGAGCTCCCGCTCGGCTGCCTCGAAAAGAATCACACATAGCACCCACTGGAGAAACTAACCGCAGAGATAGAAGGCCCCACCATTTCAACGGGCACCTTGTCCTGGTGGGCGGATTACTTGACGGCTTGGCTGGGTAGAGGATCGGGAATTCAAAGCAACCGGTTCAAGCAACCCTTCGCGCGGCTGGACGTACCGCCAGGCTCACCAACGCTGTCGCCAGAGCAATAAGAAGTCCGGCAACCGCTCCGTAGAGGTGCGCGGCTATCGCCACATCAGCTTCGATAAAGGCTGCGGTTGCACTGGTATCCCCACCCAACTGTTCCCAGGCAATTTTTGCGCTCACTCCCAGAAGCAGGAGTACTCCCAGGCGCTGGCCACGCCGGACGTCCTCGATACTGCCCCACACAATCAGGCCGTGCAGCACCCCGGACAAACCAACGTAGCGATACAGGTCGCCAGCGAATACAAACAGGCCAACACCACACAGCACACACAATAACGACAGAAGACCGATGGCCTTCAGCGCACTGAAATAATGGCCAAACATATACCAGAGGATGGCCAGGGCCCCGCAGTTCATAAGGAGATGGTTCAGGTTGGTATGCAGGAAGTGTCCACTGGCCAGGCGCCAGTACTGTCCGGCGGCAATCGCGCCACGGTCATACACCAGCCACTCCCGGGCAGTCTCCGGCAGCTGGTGTGCAAGCCCCGCGATCGCGATTACCGCGAACCAGGTAAGTAGGGTCCCGTTTTGCAACGCAAAAGGGGGATCTTCTGCTTGGTCTTTCAATATTCTTTCTTTACGCATAAGAGTAAGCTGTTCAGGCACTTCCCTATTCGACTGCTCCTAATGCCGCCTATTTGGGGAATGACTTCTCCATACTGCCGCGGCGCAGCTGGCTGAAATGCTGCAATTCCCAAGGGCGCAGCGCAACCAGCAGACTGGAACCGAAGCGCTCTTCCAGGGCAAGGTCTGTGTCCGCATCGTGCAGTTCGTCGAACTGCTGCAGCAGACGATCCATTTTCTTCATCAGTTCTGCATTGGCGGCCCGTGACAGCATTCCGGTGCGAAACACCAGTTTTTCCCCAGGGCCCGAGAAGCTCGAGGCCAGAAAGTCCGGCTGAACCTCCTTCTGGAAAAATTGCTGAATCGGGCCGTTGGGCAGCCAGCGAAATTCCTTGGCGACAATCACCCGGTAGCGGTTTAGTGGCAACAGTTCGATCAGTTTCAAGCGGTCCAGTCTGGCCAGCAGCTGGATACATTCCGGCTCGCTCAGTTCGTAAGTCTCGAGAATCTGCTCAATGGTCCAGTAGTTGAGTACGCAAACGGTCACCAACAACAGGCGCGGATCACCGGCGACCTCCCGCTCCTGCTCCTCTGAGAGGGTCGCGATACCCCTGCGAGCCTCTGCGGCCTTGCGCACCAGCTCGGAGAAATCCATGCCGGCGATCTGGCAAAGGTCCTCCAGCCGGGCAACAGACAGCGAGCCCCCCGCAAACAGGCGCTTGATGCTGCTTTCTGACAACTGCAGCTGCCTTGCGATCTCGGCGTAAGTGACCCCCCGCGCCTTGAGCTCGCGCTTCAGGGTCTTCATCAATGCCTGCACCTGACTCATATCACCGCCCTATTAACACCAAGAAAGTATCGTTATTCAGTACTTTACGGACTGCTTTACGGAACTCTATCGGTTTTAGGTGATTAATGTGAACCCCTGGGACTAAATACTCCGGCAGCGCGACCTCTCCCGGCGCGCATTTCTTTTCAGCCCCAAGACGGCATCCGGAGGAACCGAAAATGCAACGTTTATGGCGCAACCCGATACATTGGCTGGTGGTTTCACTGCTGAGCCTCCTGGCCCCGCAGTTGGTCATGGCGGCCGGCCTAATGACACCCGCCGACAGCGCACTTCCCGAGCTACAGATCAAGGAACACCACGTCAACGTAGTGATCGAGGATGGCTATGCGATTACCGAGGTGGAACAGACATTCTTCAATCCAAATGACCAGACCCTGGAGGCCATCTATACCTTTCCGGTGCCGGAAAAAGCATCGGTGGGCGAGTTTACCTACTGGATTGACGGCAAGCCGGTCACCGCGGAGGTGCTGCCGAAGCAACAGGCGCGCACCCTGTACGAGCAAGAAAAGGCCCAGGGCAACCGGACGGCGCTGACGGAGCAGGATGAGTACCGCAGTTTCGACAGCCGCGTATACCCGGTACTGCCACAGGATTCCGTCCGTATCCGGCTGGTGTATATCCAGCCTGTATACGCTGACCTGGGTATCGGCCGCTACGTCTATCCGCTGGAGGAAGGCGGTGTCGACGAGGAGCGCATGGCCTTCTGGACCTACCAGCAGCATGTGCAGGAAGCCTTCAGCTTCAATCTGACCATGCGCTCTTCCTACCCGGTCGACCAGTTTCTGCTGCCGGCACACCCGCAAGCGCAGATCCAGCACCACTCTGAACAGGAGTGGCAGGCGTCTTTTGCAAACGCTGCCGGCGCCGCCGCTGTCGCCAGTGAGGAAGGCCAGGTTCAGCCGCCCACCCCGTCGACGGGGAGCGCCTTTACGCTGGACAAGGACATCGTCGTTTACTGGCGACACCAGCAGGGCCTGCCGGGCAGCGTGGATATGGTCACCTACCGCCCCGAGGGCAGCGATCGCGGCACCTTTATGCTGACGCTGACACCGGGGGATGACCTGGGCCCTGTGCAGCAGGGCCGGGACTGGACCTTCGTGCTGGATATCTCCGGCTCCATGCAGGGGAAATACCACAGCCTTGCCGAGGGTGTACGCAAGGGCTTGGGCAAACTCCCGCCCGGCGACCGCTTCCGGCTGGTCCTGTTCAATAATCAGGCCCGGGAATTGACCACGGGCTATGTCGCGGTAAACGATGCCAACGTCACGCACTACCTGCAGCAGCTGGAATCCATCCAGCCGAACAGTGGCACCAACCTGTTTGCCGGCCTGAAAATGGCTTACCAAGGCCTCGACGCGGATAGACCCAGCGCGGTGATCCTGGTGACGGACGGCGTGGCCAATGTCGGTGTGGTGGAGAAAAAGGCGTTCTTGAAACTACTCGAACAGCACGACATACGCCTGTTTACCTTTGTGATGGGCAACAGCGCCAACCGGCCGCTGCTGGAGGAAATGGCGCTCGTGTCCAATGGCTTTGCGATGGCCATATCCAATAGTGACGATATTTCCGGCCGACTGGTGCAGGCAGCCGACAAGCTCCGCCACGAAGCCTACCGCGATATCACGCTGACCATCACCGGGGCGAAAAAGTCCGCGGTCAAGGTCCGCGATCTCAGCCCGCAGCGGATCGGCTCACTGTACCGGGGCCAGCAATTGATTGTATTCGGCCACTACTGGGGCGACGGCCAGGCCAGGCTCGCAATCGAGGGCAAGGTATCGGACCGCGAGGTGCGCTACACCTCCGACCTGCAGTTCCCGGCAGCCGACACCCGCAATCCGGAACTCGAGCGGCTATGGGCCTACGCCACCATTGAAGATATCCAGAACAGGATGGACTACCTGGGCCACGACGCCGACAGTGAAGATGCGATTGTGGATCTCGCGGTTGAATACGGCCTGGTTACCCCGTACACCTCACTGGTCGTCGTGGAGGAACCCGTTTTCGAGCAGCAGGGTATCGCACGCAACAACAAGGCCCGGGTGGAGCGGGAAAGAACTGCTCGCCAGAATCGCAACTCAACACCGGTGCAGGATCACAGGCAAGACAGATCCCAGCCGGCCTTCAGCGGCAACCGCGCCTACCCCAGCAGCGGTGGTGGGTCCACTGGTCCGGTGCTGATCCTGATGCTGTTGTCTCTGATAGTCCTGCGGACAATGTCCCGTTGGCGCCAGCGCGATAGCTAGTCATTACCAATCACGTCAGGGCCCCGAATGGGCCCTGGCACCCGTGCCTGTCAGGCCAGGGCGGCGTGCATCAGCAGCACGGCAAACAGCCCTACCAGCAGAACGCCGCCCCAGAACACCCGCACCGAGCGTTCTATCTCGCGGCGACTTTTGCCGCTTTTTCTGACACTCTTTCTCATCGAATCAACTCCTTCTGATTTCGCCGAGCCACTGATGGAAATTTAGCCTATTCAGACTCTCTGAAGATGGCTATCTTGGCAGGCTGGCTCGAGGAGCGGCTGGCACGGTACATGCCCTTGGTGTTGAACGTCAGCGCCATGTTCCCTTCCGCATCGAGGACGATGACGCCCCCGGTGCCGCCCACCGGCAGCAGAACTTTATTGATCACCTCGTCGGCGGCTTCGGCCACAGACTTACCCTGGTACTCCACACGCGCACAGATATCCGCCGCCACGTTGTAACGGATAAAGTACTCGCCATGACCTGTGGCCGACACGGCGCAGGAGTCATTGTCGGCAAAGGTGCCGGCACCGATTACCGGGGAATCGCCAATGCGGCCGTAGCGCTTGGCGGTCATGCCGCCGGTGGAGGTTCCCGCGGCGATATTGCCCTGTCTGTCCAGTGCTACCGCGCCGACGGTGCCCATCTTGTAAGGGGTCGGCAAGCGCTCGACTGCCGCCTGATAATCCTTGTCCCGCTTCTGCTCTTTCTCAAGCTTTTCCTTGGCCTTCTGCAGCTGCTCGAAGCGCTGCTCGCTGTCGAACAATTTGTTGTCTACCAGCGGCACTCCCTGAGACTGGGCGAAGGTCTCTGCGCCCTCACCTGCCAGCATCACAAAGGGTGAATTCTCCATCACCATGCGTGCCAGGTTGATCGGATTCTCGATACGAGTTACCCCGGCAACCGCACCGGCCTCACGGGTCTTGCCGTCCATGATGGACGCATCCAGTTCGTGGCGCCCCTCATACGTGTAGACAGCACCCTTACCCGCGTTGAATAGAGGGGAGTTCTCCAGCACGTTGATGGCGGTCACAACGGCATCCAGGCTGCTGCCGCCCCTGTCCAAAACGGCATAGCCCTTGTCCAGCGCTTCCTGCAGCTTGTCGCGATAGGCCTTTTCGCGCTCGGGAGTCATTTTGCTTTTTTCGATAGTGCCGGCGCCGCCGTGGATGGCGATAGCAATGGGGCTCTCCGCCGCTTGCAGCGGCAGACTACCGGCCAGGGTGAACATCAGGATAAGCAGGGCTTTTACTTTCACGTTGGATGCCTTTTGTTTCTAAATACCAATCGGGACTGAGGAAGCCCTTATTAGCATTTTGCGGGCGCCGAATAAAGAGGAGCATAAAATCTGGGCGATTCATGACCTCGATGGGAGCTAGTCAGTGGCGGTGATATTTGTGCAGGCCGGCTGCGCAGAATCGTCTGACGGATAACCTGGGCGATGGTAATTCACCGATGCAACCATCGCACGGAGAGACAGGCCAATTAATCCGTTACAAATCAGGACTGGGATTCAATCCTTCCTAGCGCCTGCCTGATTTCACCCAGGATCATCTGCCTCGCCCTCGACTCGTCCACATCGGGAATGTTCCACTCCATACCCCTTAGATATTTATCGACAAGATGTGCGACATCTTTGTCCAGCGCTTTGCGGCGCCTATCCATTTCAATTTCTTCCATAGAAGGCATAAGACATCTCCGCACAGAATCCGCGTTTTAATCACGAAGGATTGGAAAGTTATCGACAGACTTTTATCGAGGGCGCGGGAGCACTGAAGCTGCAGCGCAGCGGATTCGAATACTGCAGCACTGTTTAACCTTAGTCGGACTGGCGAAGCCGGCACTCGCCGGCTTCGCTTCTCGATATTCATGCACTACATCTTTTCTTTCATCTTTCTCCCTTCAGCCTTCATCTTGGCATCGACCTTGTGCCATTCGTCTTTCAGTTTTTTCCGGAATTTTTCCTTCGGTGCCTTCTGACATGCTTCGACAACCATCGGAGTGACGGCTTCGGTACCCTCAACATCGAAAAAGCTGTCTTCCGGATTACCGCCTTTTGAGAATGCAGTTGCCCAGTAGACCGCTTTCGGTTGGTACTCAGCGTCCAAGGCTAAAAAATCCTCACAAGTCCAGTTCTTCCCCGGCTTGTGTTTATGCTTGTCCGCGACGGCAACTGAAGATGCGAGCCCTGCTATTACCAGGGCAAGTATGAAATATCGGCTCTTCACAATGATTTCTCCACGGTATTGCAGGGGCACGGCCCCGGGAATATCGACTGCAGTTGGAATCTAGAGATCGGCTATGCGAGGCGCCGATAACGACCGGCCGGCCACAGCTGCGACAAGCGCCGCTCCGGTCCTCAGATACCAGGACTAATGACTACACGTCCCTCTGACAAAGGCACTCAAGTCCCTAGAAAGGATAGACGCGGATTTCATCTATTTGGCAAGTTTCCGGAAAGAAATTCCCTAACCAGACTCAAGTCTCTGTACGCCCAATATTCCGCAACACAATGGTCATTTGGCCCCAAAGCCAGGCTATTTTCCGGCTCCCTGCGCGCGATCCAGCCAGCCGATCATTGCGTTGGCTGTAACACCATGGGCGATCACGCTGAGGAGAATGGTACAGGCACAGGTCACGACAATGGTGTCCCCCTCGGGCAGGCCAAGATTCAGGACAATCACGCCGAATACGATGCTCGCAAGCCCCCGCGGTCCGAACCAGCCAATAAAGAGCCTTTCACGCCAATCCGCCCGCGTCCCGGCCAGGCAAAGAAATACCGGCACTATACGGACTAACGTCAAACTCAGAATGGCATACAGGACAACCTGCCACGTCACCTGATCGTAAACCTTGCCGAGTACCGCGGCACCGAACACCACCCAAGTCAGCATGGTCAAGGTATCTCCCACCCCCTCAGCCGCCCTGATAAGCTGAGGCTTTTCCGTTTTTGCGAACCATCCAAATAGAACTCCACCACAGAAAGCGGCAATAAACCCACTTCCATCCAACCACTGGGCGAATCCAAAAGTTCCGAGCGCCATAGTTACTACCGGCAACTGCATCCAGGTTTCCGTAATCCAGTCATGGTCGGACGCGGTCCGCAGAATAAGCGCCATAATCGCCGTCATGGCCAGACCGACAACCAGCCCGGTTCCGAGCTCTCCCAATGTCAGCTCCAACGCCAACTCCGGTGTCTTGTCGGGCGCGGCAGCACCGGTGGCAAGCGCTATAAAGATGAACAGAATCGGGACACACAAGCCGTCGTTGAGACCGCTCTCAAAATTGAGCGATTCGCGAATATAGGAAGGCACTTTGGGATTGCTGACCACTGGTTTTCCCAGCGCGGCATCGGTCGGTGCCAACACTGACGCCATGAGCAGAAGTTCGAAGTGATTCAGGCTGTCGAACAGCAACAGGCCGCAAAGGTAGCCCATGAGAATTTTCAGCGGCAAGACAAGCAGTAGCAGCCGCCGCGGAATGGCTATCACTTCGCGCACGACAGACAGATCCGCCTCCGCGGCATCGCTAAACAAGACCAGAGCCAATGCGGATGCCGCCAGTATTCTCAGTCCGTCAGAATCAATCGCCAGGTCCAACAAACCCAGTCCGTATCCGCCAAGAACCAAGCCGGAGAATGTGAACACCAGAGCCCCGCTGAAGGGCGTGCGCGCGGCGCGCCGGCTCACCACGCTGTAGAAGAACGCGAGTAACGTCAAAATAGTCAGATTGGCGTAGCTCATGCCCCTGTCTCACACTAAAGAGAAGCGGACTCAAGTTAGAAACATAGTTGCTCAGGTCGCTACTGCCCCCATCAGATATCTTGCGGCGAGCGGTTAACGAGGCATTGCACTAATCTAACCAAGATTCAATCAGGCAGCCGACATGACGATTTCGGTGCCACTTACAGACAATGAGTGTCGATCCTTCCCATTGCGCAACGGATAAACCGCGACACCTCGACAACTTGGCGAACTGACCGATATGCGGCGGAACGCAGATGCGCAGACGTGAATTGGCGAAGCATGGGAATATCGGATGCCAGTCCTGTCCCTGATCAGAAGTCCTGAAGAGATATCCCAGGTAGTCTCCTGGTCAGCGGAGATCGCATTAGCCCGAGACCTGCCGCTGCACGTCCTGTGCTGGCATTATTCTCCAGTTTCGATCACCGACGAGGATTTCCACAGCCGCGATTTAACAGACGCGATAGAGCAATTTCTGCGAGATCAGGATCAGTCACCGGCATTCACTCGCCTGGCGAAGACTGCCAACCTGGAAATTCAGGAACTGGGGCATCGCGATGCGGCGGAGTGCGCCATCCAGATAGCCCGAAATACGGAAGCGGAGCTGATTGTCGCGGCCGCTGAGGATCCGACGGGGAAAGATGGCGCGACCTATCTCTCCAACCCCCTGCTGCGAAACGCGCCGTGCCAGACGTTGATCCTGTTCGGTGGATTCGAGCGCTCCTGCAAGCCACAAAGGTTTTTTGTGGCCGCGGCCGATAATTCACATGATGGCGCTTCCCTGTTTTTGGCCAATCAGCTGGCGGAATCATTCAATGGCGAAGTAACCCTCGCCCGAACGGAAGCCGATTTTGAAGAGGTCAATATCGAGGTCGGACGGCGCGATTTAAAGCAATTGATGCGGGACACCGGCGTCGAAACCGCCGAGCGAATCCATTGTCGTGTTTTTAACGAAAGAAAACTCGGAAAATATATCCACGCAATGGATAACCACGATCTGGTCTTGATGGGAGCCAACTCGAATGATGTCCAGACCGTACTCGAATTGACGAAACACCCGACGATTGCCATCGTCAAGCGCGGGCCAGCACTGCGCCCATGGCGTCAGCACAAGGCTGGCGAAGGCTGGAACCCGCTGATCAGCCCGTCGGATTATGCCGATCTTCTCGAGGCGCTGAGACGGGGCTCTCAGCTCAGCCTGGATTTCCTGACCATGCTGGGACTTGCGGCAGTCGTCGCATCCATGGGCCTGTTGCAGGATTCAACCGCCGTAGTCATCGGTTCTATGCTGCTCGCGCCGCTGATGACGCCCATGCTAGGTTGCGGGCTGGCGCTGGCGCAGGCCAATCCGCAAATGGGCAACAGCGCCTTACGCTCCGTGGGAATAGGGCTGACGTTCACCTTGGTAATCAGCCTATTGATTGGCATGTTCACGCCCGGCGCCGAACTGACCACGGAAATCTTTGCCCGTGGCGACCCAAACCTTCTCGACTTGGTGACCGCCGCCGCTTCAGGCGCTGCCGCCGCTTATGCTTCGGCGCGCCCAAATCTCGTTGGTTCCATCGCCGGCGTCGCCATTGCTACCGCCCTGGTACCACCGCTCTGTTCAGCCGGTATATCACTGGCCTATTACAATTTCACAAATGCTCGTGGCGCGGCCTTGCTGTTCACCACTAACTTTGTCGCTATTGTGCTCTGTGCCGCAGCTACTTTTCGTATCATGGGCATCAGGACGGCGCGTACGGGCTCCAAACAACGTCGATGGGTGGTAGGGACAGTAGCCGCCATGGCTATAGCCGGCCTCGCTCTACTGGTACCGCTGCAATTGTCTCTATTGAAAAGTCTATTACAGGGTAAACCGCAACCGAATTACTACCCACTGTCACGGTCTGTCATGAATGCACTGGAAGACTATGTTGAAGACGACCCGAATGTAGAGATCTTCGATGCAGGCCGACCGTCATCACCCTTTCACGCTGCAGATGTTGTGCTCGTACTCGGTGCTCCGTACGACTTGGACAAGAAGTACGCTAACGACCTGATAAAAATCGTCAGACAGGAAATGCGCAACCCCAAGCTCAGGGTTGAGGTGCATTTGATCAGGGAGCTTTGGCAGGTAAACAGTCAATAAACGGGCGGCTCAGAGCTTGATATTGCCAGCCACTGCGTTAATTACCACACTGTTGCTGATCACCTATTCCCTGGTATTTGCCCAGCAGAACAGCGGCGATCCCGGTTTGCCCAGCGCCACGACTTTCAGAGGTGGTAGCAGCATCGACACTTCTACTTGGGGGGCTTGAGCTTTTTATGAGCCCCCATCTGCCATTGTCTACCCCGACACTATGGAAACAAGCTAATCCCAACACCCGGCCGGTGATTTTGTACCGGCTGGGTATACATATTGAAGCGGGTCGCAATCACTGTCAGCTGCCTGACTGCCAACGGGGTCGGCAGTGATGGTGTAGCCATTCCCTGCGGCCACTGTTACCGCAATTGTATAAAAACCCTCTTCGCTGGTCGCAGTAAAATTCAAACTGCTATTCGCCGCATCCGCGCCGCAGTTGTCCGCAGCCGTAAGTGTCCCCGCATAGAAGCGGCAGTTAGCGCGAAATTTCTCCTGTGCGAGCTGCAGCTTAAGGAGCGCCGCTATGCCGTCCGCGCGACGGGATTTCCTTACCGAATCCTGGTACGACGGGATCGCGATTGCCGCCAGTATCGCCACAATCGCGATTGTGATCAGCATTTCAATAAGGGTGAAACCTTTACTTTTCATTTTTCGACCCGCAGCCATTGCCAATTAGCACCAAAACCGTATCGTCCGCTACAGGGAGCAATGGTTCACATTATTTTGAATATTGATGTCCAGCTGATTGAACCCAGTAATATCCGTGGCAGTGGCGACACCACTATCCAGCACTAGGGTTCCGCTAGTGGTAGCCCCCTCCTCGGGACATAAAACGCCATCGCTCAGCGTAAACGTCAAGGAGCCATCCCAGGCAACGTCTGTAAAGGCATCGGTAATACATTCATAAGACAAACCGGCATCACCGAGACGACATACGCCACCACTGATTGTTACAGTCTCGAGCACCTTTGATGGGTTTGGCGTAGTGACCCGACCTGAAATACGCGCATAATTACCGACAAAGCAGTCGATATTTTGGTTTGTTTTATTTTCACCCACCGATGTCAATTCCAACGGGCTGGGATCGCAAAATAGCTTCAGCTCATTCCCGGTAGCACTGGTGGTGATCATGCCATTCCAACCGGTTCCCCAGTCGTAAACATCACAGGCGTAGCTCGCCTGATAGCCCGAGCCACCGGCATCGAATTCACTCAACAAACAGTTGCCCGGCCCATCCGAGGTGTTCACGCCAATGGAGGAAAGTATATTCTCTATATCCGCAGACAATACAGAGGAATCAGTCACATCCACATCCACAACACCGCTGACAATATGGAGCGCCACAGGTGGATCAGTTGGATCATAAGGGCAAGTTAAATCGTGACCGTATTTGCTGCTGTCATAGCTGTCGAGATAGCCATTATTGAGGCACACGAAGTCATGCGGGTTTTCCTGGAATAGATCGCCGGGGGTGTCACTGGTAGCATCCGCGCGTACCATTACTCCCTGGGAGATACAATTGCTCCCCTCTGTACTATTTGTAGACATTGACGAAACGACAAAATCGTGTGAATGATCACTTGTATCTGGATCCGGCAAAACAATTCCGTCTCCAATCCCGTAGGATGTATAGACATAGTCGCCACCTGCGGTGGTGACAGCGGCGCCGCTGCTGTCTTTTTCATAAACCATGCCCCGGTAGGTACGGCGGACAGCGATGACCGGCGCATCCCAGTGATCTGTCGAGACTGGATCGCCCTGACAGACCTTATCCGTCTGCTTAATACCACCGGTAATTAACAATCCAACATTGCCGTGCCAGCCTCCGCCGAGATAGCAGGTGTAATGAAAATAGGAATAGTCGCCACTGCTGCTTAGCAAATCGGTGCCGGTAGCATTATCGATTGTTTGCGATGCACCAAGTGAGTCGAAATAGTAGCGCGTACAATAAGAGGCATCTGATGCTTGAACAAAGACATCTTCGGGATCAAGCGATCCCTGGGTGGCATTATCGATATAGACTTTGCCCTTGATTTGAACGAAATCCTCGCAGTCCTCACCAGCCGTATTACATGCATCTTCGAGGGTAAGTACAATCTTCTGGCCGGAAACTACACTCTTGTCCTCGCCGGAAATGTACATCTTCGTTCCATCGCCATTAGACGTTGTGGGCGCACCATCCGGCACCGTCCCCTTGCCTAACTTGGCTCGCCCCGTCGGGGATGGCACCAACAAATCATCTCGATCAACTGCCAGAGTACCTGCGGCACCGGGCGGGATAAACGTCAACTCCGTATCCAGGGTAATTCCCTGTGTCTTCCCAGTGGCATCTTCCCATTCGACAGTTACTGCGACGGTACGAAGATCCCCGTTGGCGGTGATCGTCTCCTTGCGGGAAAAGCTAGCATTGACGCCATCGATTGTCGCCAGGTTGAAGTCCGTATCGACGGGATAGAGGGCGTTGAACTCATCCAGTGATTCGGCTTCATGCATATAGTTGCGCATATCTTCGAGACGGCCCTGTGCAATTGCCAATGCCTCTGTTCGGGATTTGCTCGCGGCACTAGTGCCAAAAAAGTCACCTTGCAATTGCCCTAGAGCCAACACGCCAACTGCCAGCACGAACATTGCGATCAGCACCTCAATAAGCCCAATGCCTTTCGCTTGAGTAAGGGACTTAAACGCTGGTCTTGAATTAAACATTAAACCTTCCCGCTTAATGAACGCATTATTATTAAAAGTCTTTCCAGGTTCCGGCCATTCCAACCCGGACTCCGGCGTTCTCCAAATCCGCTAACACATCAGAGTTGTACCAGACATCCATACTGCCGCCCGCATTACTGGACAAATCCCCGGCAATGACAATTGCACCCATCACCGTCATATTTCCGGTAATATTCACATTTCCGGTCACAAAAACCAGACCAGTAAAATTTGGCGTACCGTCAAAATCCGCATTTCCGTTAACGATAAGAATCGACGGTTCACTATCGGCAGGTGTGCAGGTTTTATTACCCGTGACCTTAACGGTGCATCCGACGGAAGTGTTGTTTACGAAGGATGCATCTCCTTCCACCCATATCACTTCGTGCCCAGCAAGTTGGACATCTGAATTCACCTCGGCCGGCGTTGTCTCCAGTGTTACCAAGCCGGAACTACGATATGCGTCGGGCGTCATGCCAAAGAAGTTCTGGAACATCTCAGTGGGCGTGAGATTGCCGAGACTGGAATCGTTTTCGATTACGTCGAGGCCTACAGTCACTTTGTTGGAGGAAGACACCGTTGAGCAGGTCATTGGGGTATCCATACACAGCGGGTACCCGGTATCACCCATATCGGGGACCTCGGTCGCCGTACTGTTATTTGAACCCAAATCGACGTCAGCACCGCTCCAAATCGTACTGTGACCTTCCTGGTTGTGGACTGTCGCAGAACCGTTGATCACGACAGTTCCTTTGGAAATCATAGGGTTTGACGGGTCATTGGGCAGCGGATCGACAACACCCAGCAACTGACTGATTACATGTGTCGCAGAGCGATCATCACTAAAGCCGGTCGCGGTGACAGCAATTTGATTGCCAGTCTGGACAGCCGCTACGTTAACGCTGCCCCGGCCGACAGTTGCTGTACTGCTGTCACCGATACCGTCATTATCGGTATCGAAAACCGGATCGATCACATCATCATCATCTCGGTCGGGGCCATCGCCAAAGTATGTCAGTGCTGTTGCAAGGCCTGCTTCAGCAGCTTCGAATGCCTGCTTGGCTCGCCCGTCATTGTTAGAGAGCACTTGCTCCTGACGCACAAAACTGAATGTCGTCAGGGTTGCAATGACGGTGAGGGCTAAAATTAATATGGAGAAAATCAGCGTCGACACTCCCTGCTGATGCCGCAGGGAAGAAAATATGAAACGAGAGTTCTTCATCACCGTTTCCTCACCAGATCGTTCCTGACTCTGACCGTCTGACTAACAGACATCCTTACATCGGAGTCATTGACTAACTCTCCCGTAACAGCGATTGCGATCTGGCGCGTTTCCACCGTGATATCACCACTGGCAGCTGTTGGCACTGAATCGTAACAATCATATTCCCTGTCATCATCGACACCGCTATCTCCGCCGTTGTCCAGACCGTCTGGCTCGCGAATATTCAGACAGGTAGAGGGAGCAGTAGCATCATCGGTATCGAATGTCAGATTGGTGATTCTGATCAGATTTCCGTCCGTAACATCCTCCCAGACATCGCCTGTATTGTTACAGTAATCATGTCGGGCATTAGTGGCCGAGCTGCGCAGGCGAATTTGCACAACACCGTTATTCAGCCTGAAGCCGAAGATATTCCCATCATCCAATGTGCCATTATTGTTCGAATCATATGCGTAGAGGATGCATTCACCGGAAGTGCTGATGCCATTTGGATCAGCTACGGAAGGTCTAACGCTCAGGGCGGTAACATCCACCGTATTAAACGGATTCTGTGTCGGATCTGATGCAGCATCCCGCCAATAGCCCGCGCGACGGACATCCTGCACCATCACGCTCATTAGCGTTGTCATTTCCTGGTTCAGGCGACTGGCAGAAATAGAAGCGCCGCTATTGATAACCGTTGTCACATAAACGGAAGAGGCAGCTCCAAGAACGACAAGCCCAATAGTCAGGGATATCAGCAGTTCAACCAGGGTAAATCCACGCTGTTGTTCAAGTCTCATATCAGCAGTCTCCGTCGTCGGACGGAGCCCCGTCCCTATAACCGTTTACACTCCCATCGGGCGAGCAGATTCTGACTTGCCCCAATAGGCCAACCTTGATCAGTAACTGCCGGCCACCGTTTGACTGCAACAGGATTTGGCCGGTGCTGACGTTTCCGGAGTTTTCCATCGCCGTGCCGCGAATAGGTTCGAAGACAATTCTGTTCGCATTGGTGAATTCGGAAAGCGTCATGTCGATGTCATCGTGATCGGCATCGGTGAAACGCATGAGAACTTTATCCGCTGTATCAACAGCACCATCAATGCCGTGCACAGTGCCATCACCATCGTCGACAACCAGGGTGCAGGCGTCATTCTGCGAAGCATCTGTTTCGGCCGTGTCGCAGGTGCCGGTATTGGTGTCGCTGAGACCATAGGACCAGGTGGAGGACCCATCGGCAGAAAAATTGACCCCGACTTCCAATTTACGGCTGATTGCTTCGGAGCGTGCTCGTTGTAGGTGGGAATAGACTTGCTCACTGGCGCCCTTCAGCTCCAGTGCATCGAAGAGGTTCCTGAGACTTGGAACACCGAGGGTTAATAAGATGGAAGCGATCACAATCGTGATCATCACTTCCAAGAGGGTAAAGCCTGGGTCGACTGCTTTATTGATATTATGGGGGCGCACCGAAAATCACTCCTTGATATTAGCGTTGGCGGACAGCTCTCCAGAGTTGCATTTACTCTCTGGCGGTAGTCGAACACCTTTATCCAGCGCTTGGGCTGCGGCAGACGACTTGTCAAACCACAACAACTGAAAAAACAGTTCCGGGGCGATCTCAGGCAATCATTGCCCTGCCCCCTTCACGCACTGGCGCTTTGCGATGCTTCCCTGCAACGCAAGGGTTTATATTAACGCCATTGCTTAACTTCGCAATTTTTTTTTGACAAATCTCACATTTTGAACTTCTACAGTGCCCAACCTGTTCAAAATTCGGCCGAAACAACCCAATTTCTACCGATCTGCTTTGGTCTCCCAGCGCTAAGCAGACCAAGACTTACCTGTCTGACCCGCCCTACCTGCTCTTCCCAGTGCGCCCTTCTGCAGGTGACTTACATCAGCGGCTCAAGCAAAGGCCTTGAATACCTTAATCATCCCCGCTCACTCCAGGCACCCAATTCATCTTCACAGCTCAATTTTTCCCGCGCTCGATAATTTTTTTTACCCCCGCATCCAAATCCGATCCTCGGGCGGTCAATAGAATCAGTGGCAACGGGCATTCACCGCTGATCCGACTCAGTCCGGCTTCCGCTCCGTGGTCAACTGTTGGGAGTTCGTGATTTGATGGGACCCAAGCCGTAAGAACGGCCGCCCTTGGCGAATTTTGTAATCCAGGCAAGATGAGACAAATGAAAAACAAATATTTGAAAGCTGCGGCGCCGGTTGTGGTACTCGCAGTGGGTTTTGGGGTTGTACAACTGATGGCCGCCACCAAGCCGGCGCCAGAGAAGAAGGAAGAGGAACAGCGCCTGGTATCGCTGATGTACGCCGAGGCCCGGGAACAGGCGGTGCACCTCGCGGTGGCGACCCAGGGTGAAGTTCGCCCTCACACCGAAATAGATCTCACCCCCCAGGTCGCCGGTCGCATTGTCGCAATCTCCGACAGCTTCGCCGAAGGTGCCGGCTTCGAGGCCGACGAGACACTGATTCAACTGGATGACGCCGACTACCGGCTGGCTGTGGCCCAGGCGGAAGCCGGCGTGGCCCAGGCCGAAGTCCTGTTGCTGCAGGCGAAGGCGGCGGCAACCATCAAGCGCCAGCAGTGGCTCTCCATCAACCCGAACAGAGAGCCGACGCCACTGCAGGTCAACCAGCCCCAGGTCGAAGAGGCCGAAGCCAAGCTGCGCTCTGCCAAGGCGGAACTCGCCGATGCCAAGCTCAACCTGGCGCGGACACAGATAAAGTTGCCCTTCCGCGGGCGCGTGATCAACCGACAGGTGGGCGTGGGCCAGTATGTGACCGCCAGCGCTGCGCTGGGCCGTGTATTTGCCACAGATCGCGTCGAAGTTCGCTTGCCGCTGACCGACTCGCAATTACTGGAGCTCGACCTGCCGATGGGCTTCGTCGCCACGAGCGAACGCCCCGGGCCACAGGTAACGCTGTCCGCCCAGGTCGGGCGCGAACAGCACCAGTGGTGGGGCCGCATCGTGCGCACCCAGGCGGCGGTGGACCAGCAAACCCGGCTGATCTATGCGGTGGCTGAAGTAGAGGATCCCTACGGCAAGGGCGCCAGCAGCGGCCAGCCACTCGCCGTCGGCCTGTTTGTCAGCGCCGAGGCAGAAGGCGTGCAGGCGCACCAGGCGCTGGTACTGCCGCGGGAGGCGCTGCGCAATGCCGACAAGGTGTATGTGATCGATGAGAACAATCGCCTGAATATCCGCACCGTGGAAGTGCTGTCCACCTCCGAAAACCGTGTGGTCGTCGCCTCCGGCATCGCGGATGGCGAACGGGTGGTGACCTCCACCATCGCCAACGCGGTAGACGGCATGGAAGTTCAACCCGTCACCCAGCTGGCACGGAAGTAACGGAGCGCATCTATGAACAAGTTGATTGAATGGTGGGCGCGCAACAGTGTTGCCGCCAACCTGGCGATGGTGGGTATTTTCGTTGCCGGCATCATCGGCTTCGCCAGCATGGAACGGGAAATGGATCCGCAGGTGCGTTTCCCGGGCCTGGAGATCCGGGTTTCCTGGCCGGGCGCCGCGCCGCAGGAGGTGGAAGAGCAGATCGTCGCCCGTATCGAGGAGGCGGTCAGCGACCTGGACAATATCGAATGGGTGCGCTCGACCTCCTCCGAGGGCCAGGGCGAGATCTATATCCTGGCGGAGTCCAACGTCGACTTCTCCCGCTTTATGAACGACATCAAGATCCGCGTCGACGGTATCTCGTCTTTCCCGCGCGACATCGAACCACCACAGGTACACCAGTGGGTGAACCGCAACGAGTTTATCCGCGTGGCGGTACACGGCGACCTAAGTGAGCGCGAACTGAAGCGGCTGGCGGAACAGCTGCGGCGCGAGGCCGCCACCCTGCCGGCAATCTCCGTAGTGGAGCTGTTCGGCACGCGCATGGAAGAGGTTTCCATCGAGGTCAGCGAAATGGCACTGCGCCGTTATGGCATGACCTTCCAGGAACTGGCCGACGCCATTCGCGCTAACTCCCTCAATCAATCCGCCGGCACCGTGCGCACCGAGGTGGGCACCTACCAGCTCAAGGTGCGCAACCAGGCCGATACCGAGCAGGAATTTGCCAATATCATCGTGCGGCAGACGGCGGACGGCGGCACCATTCGCGTCGGCGATGTTGCCAACGTGGTGGACGGCTTCGAGGACAACGAAATCCTCGCGACCCTGAACGGCGAGCCGGCGGTGCTGCTGCAGGTGATGACCACCGAGACCATGGACATCGTCACCGCCTCGGACTCGATCCGCAAGTGGATCGCCGAGCGCAGCGAGACACTGCCGGCGGGCGCCAGGCTCACGCTGTGGACCGACAATGCCGAAGACTTCAAAGGCCGCATGGAAACCATCGGCAGCTCTGCCTTCCAGGGGCTGATGCTGGTACTGCTGGTGCTGGTATTCAGCCTGCGGCCGAAAGTGGCCTTCTGGGTGGCCATCGGCATCGCCACCGCCTACGCCGGCGCCTTCGTGTTGCTACCCAGCGTCGGCGTGTCCCTGAACATGCTGTCCACTTTCGCCTTCCTGCTGGTGCTGGGGATCGTCGTGGACGATGCCATTGTGGTCGGCGAGAGCATCCACAGTGAGTCCCACAGCCCAGAGCACGCAAGCGATCGCAGTGGGCGCCTGAATGCGGCAGTCCTCGGCACACAGCTGGTAGCCAAGCCGGTAATCTTCGCCGTCGTAACGACAGTTTTGGCCTTCTTGCCGTGGATTTTTATCAGCGGTTCCACCAGCGAGTTCACCCGGCACATCACCTGGGTGGTGATTCTCGCCCTGCTGTTTTCCCTGGTCGAATCCCTGTTTATCCTGCCGGCGCACCTCCGCAACCTGAAGCCGCGCACCGAGCTCGGCCGATTCGGGCGCGTGCAAAAACGCATTGCCGACAGCATCGTTCACTTTGCCCAGAATCACTACCGCCGCATCGGCCAGTGGGCCGTCGATCGCCGCTACCTGACGCTGAGTATCTTTATCGCGGTATTGATGATCGGTTTCGGCATGTTTGGCAGTGGCTGGGTCAAGAAAAGCTTTATGCCGGACATCGAGTCCGACCAGATCGTCGTCAATGTCGTCATGCCCGAGGGCGCCCCCTACAGCCGCGCATTGGAAGTGCTGGCGCAATTGCAGGATGCAGAGAAGCGCCTGGAAGAAGAAGTCAACCAGCGCACCGAAGGCCAGGGCGTGCTGATCGAGAACTGGTATACACGCTCCCGGCGTGACAGCGTGATCGCCATCGTGCAGCTGGCGCCGCCGGAAATGCGCGACATGTCGGCCAAGGATGCAGCCTTGCGCCTGCGGGAGCTGCTCGGTGATGTACCGGACGCGAAGGAAGTTTCGGTGCAGTACTCGCTCAACGATAATGGCCCCGGCTTCGAGCTTTCCATCCGCCACCCGGACCTCGATGTGCTGCGCAGCGCTACCGCGGAGCTGGAAACCCAGCTGCGCACTTACGGAAGCCTGTACGACGTGCGCAACAACCTCGAAGGTGCCTCCGAGGAGATTCGCATCGACCTCAAACCGGGCGCGGCGAAACTCGGGCTGACGCTGGCGGAGGTCAATCGCCAGGTGCGCCAGGCCTATTTCGGTGAAGAGGTCCAGCGGCTGCCCCGCGCCGGACAGGACGTCAAGGTGATGGTGCGCTACCCGCTGGCCTCGCGCCGCTCCATCGAGAGCCTGAAGGACTTCCACGTGCGCACTGCCGACGGCCGCGAAGTCCCGCTGCTGGCGGTAGCGGATCTCGAATACGCGCCGGGCATCAAGCGTATCCAGCGCTGGAACGGCAATCGCGCAGCACGCGTGATGGCGGACCTGAAGGACGATGTGCGCGGTGACATCATGGACGACCTGAACGAAAACTTTTTCCCCGAGTGGGAAAAGCGCTACCCGGGTATCGTTCGTGGTGCCGTGGGCCAGGCCGAGGGCGAGAAGCGCTTTATCCAGGAAGTGCTGGGGCTCTACACCATGGCGTTCTTCGCCATGTACAGCCTGCTGGCGGTGGCTTTCCGCAGCTACTTCCAGCCGATACTGATCCTGATCGCCATTCCGTTTGCGTTCGTGGGCGCCATCTTCGGCCACGGGGTGATGGGCATGACCATGGCCATCTTCAGCTACTTCGGCATCGCCGCGGCCGCGGGCGTGGTGGTCAACGATAACCTGGTGCTGATGGACCACAGCAACCGCCTGCGCGACCAGGGCATGGATCCCATGAAAGCGATCGTGGAAGCCGGCGTAGCCCGTTTCCGCCCTATCCTGCTGACCACGGTCACCACCATTGTCGGCCTGCTGCCGATGATGATGGAACGCAGCATTCAAGCCGCCTTCCTGCAGCCCATCGTGGTGGCTTTGGCGTTCGGCGTATTTGTGGCCTTCTTTGTCACACTGCTGCTGGTGCCGGCGCTCTACACGATCGGGCTGGATATCAGTGCAGGCGCTACACGAGCTAAAGAGTCCGTAAAAAGCAGGATGGTGGCGCTAACCGCGAAAGCCTCAGCCAACAGTTGACTGGTGACCGGAGCCGGACAACCGGCTCCGGCCTTTGCATAGCTACGCGCTAATTTACGATGCTCGCAGCTGAGCAATTCTCACCTAACTGCCGCTATAGGGCTCCATCAAGTACCCGAGGGAGTCCTCCCGCGCAACATCCCTGTCTTTCGTGAACATGGACGGAACAAGATCCTGCAATGCAATCACCTTGCCGTCACGGAATCCAAAATACTTCTCGGTTACCAGCCTGTCACTGTTGTCCAGCACCGCCAGCTGTGGTCCCCCGGGGCGCGCGTAGGCGATTACCGTACCCTTGGTGATACATTGGAAGTTAAAGTGGTCGAACGAGCGAATAAACGAGAAGTCCCTGTCCGTGTTCTCATCGAAATCGAAGTCAAAATCGCAGTAATAAGGTACCTTCAAACGCGCCACGGTATGGTAAATGCGGCAATCGTCTAATGGCGGCTGCTTGTTCACTCCCGCGACCAGCAGTTTTTCCAGATAGGTAAATAGATGCGCTATGCCCTCCGGCAATCCCGGCAGCCCACATTCCAGCGTTACCGAGGGGCAAATTTTGGCAAAGGCGTTGGAGTTAACTTCGTGCGGTTCGGTAAAGTAAATCACGATGTCGGTGAAGCCATCAGCAAGACGCAGGAAATCCGCCGAGGTTCGATTCACGCAGGCGTAATAAGGGTTTCGGCCCGTGGTATTGTGGATATCGATATTGGCGATCACCCCTCGATCGCGGGCATGGCCAAGAACCTCGCGCGCCATTCGCGCTTCCGGAGTCTCGCCCCCGCCCCAGATCCGATTGAAATCCGGCTGCCCTGGCAGGTGCCGGATTCCCTGCGCTGCCGCCGCCACGTTGCCGAAAAAAATTATCAGCGAGCGCGGCAAATTATGGCGGTACTTCTTTAGCAGTCTCTGCAGAGCGAAGAAGCCCGTCGTTTCGTTACCGTGCAGCAAAGTACTGATCATGAGTGGTTCTTTAGCAAACCCTTCGAGCGAAACCAGTGTTGGTCCGCCGAAGAGTTGCCAAAGGTTGCGCGGGTGGTCGACTTGGAAGAAAGCTTCAGGCAGCGTCTCGAGATAACTAAGCTTCACTTTTCCACTCATGTACCGGAATATCCTGTTTCTGGTACTGGTAATAGGCTTCCAGCAACCTCTGGAAATTCGCCCCGTTTGTATTGATGTAGGCTCGCTGCCAGTTGGACCCGTTCTGACCGCCAATCACGCGCGGGCGAATAATTCTGGTGACATAGGTGTAGATATCTTCCGGATCGACTCCCAGAGACTCCAAAGCCTCCTCCGCGGGACCGATCAATTCATCCAGCACTAACCTCTGCAGATTCCAGAGCCTGCCATCAATCCACTCCACCTCGGCATTCAGACCATACTTACAGGCCTGGAAGAAATTCCTTTTCACCGCGGCAAACGGCAGCCGGTCTTCGGGTGCCTCGGGCATTCGCGCGAAGTAGGTTGCCAGGCCGAGGAATAGCGCAGTATTGGCGACCACATCGGGCATAGAAGGCCCGGATGACGGCACCCGGTGTTCAATCCGCAGGTGCGGGGTACCGTCGCTGCCAATGCCAATCAACGGGCGGTTCCAGCGCCAGATAGTGCCATTGTGCAGGCGCAGGTGACTGAGTTCATCCGGGGCGCGATCATAGTTATCCGGCAGCAAAACCGGGTAACCATCCAGGTTTTCCAGAAATAGCTCCAACAGGGATTCGCGCACATAGCCATTACCGAGGGAAACCCGCTTCGCCACGGAACCATCCAGATTGCGGAAACTGCCGAGGTTGACTGCCTGCTCAAAGATCGGGATACGGGTCTCACTCCAAAGCGCCTTGCCATACAGGAACGGCGAGTTGGCGGCGACCGCCGCCATGAACGGCGAGGTAATCGTAGAGGCGTTGAAGAACCGCTTGCCCTCGGCAAGGGACACCTGCAGATGCACCTGTACCGAGGTCGCCGCCGCCTCGAGCATGATGTCCGGGTGAGAGACCCGCAGCACCTCCTTGCCCTCCAGAGACAATACCGTGGGCTGATTGCGCCGCAGTTTCATCACGCGGTTGTTCAGGGCGAAATACCGTTTGTTGGGATAGATATGCTCCAGCGTGAGCATATTGGCACGGATGGTCGGCAGTGATCCTATCGCGATGGCGCGCAGACCCATGGACTCCGCTTGCCGGGTACAGCGCTGCCAGAGTGAGGACAGGCTCCGATGCAGATCGCTGAACACCGTCTTCCGGATCGGCGCGGGAACGCTGTTCAGCTCAAAGTTGAACCGCGAAATCTCCGGTACCACCAGCTCATCGTTTACCTGCGCCAAAAAGGCCTCGCTCTCCGGCGCTGGCACAAAATCCAGGTCCGTCAGCCATCCCTCGAGTTCGAGCCCACACATCGGGCTTTCCGGTACCTCAAATCGTTCCTGCTTAAACCAATGATTGAGGATATTGGTCTCCGCGCGCAGCCTGCGCAGAAATTCCTTTTCGTCTGCATCGCTGAATTCTGTGGTCGCTATTTCCTGGCCCATAGGAAGCTCCCGGTAGTCCCCGTTTTAGCTCGTACGCTGCCAGCCCGGGCTCGCCGGGCAGCCATATTTCATAAAGCCAGCATACTGCAAAGAGGACTCAGTCAGGGGCTGGGAGCGGCATCTACTGTCGCGTAAATCACGCTTCCCTGATCTGGATCAATTAATGGCACCACGATCAACTAATCCGAGATATGGCCCCGCCGGCTAAGGGCAACGAGGTGTTTCCTCCGATATGGAAGACGAGGCGTATAGCCCTCCGGCTGGTGCCGCTAAGAAGGACACTATTTTGGACAAGGCGTCGGATTTTTCCGCTTTTTTATTCCGATGGAACAGGAAATTCCGGCATTTATACCAATCGACAGCGGGTAATAAATCTACTATGACGTCAAACACCGAGAAGGAGGAACCTGAAGATATTTATCGTGCTAGTTTCATTTTCTATGAATTAACAAGCGACCGATTCGTCGAACAACTTCTTGAGATTTTTCGAATGTGATTGCGCCGACTGTCTGTCCGTCACCATATTCATCCAAGTACAGGAACGCGAAAAAACACTGCGATGACTGAGGTCCTGCTCAATTCTCTGGTACCGATTTTCGCCGTCATGGCACTCGGTTATTTTGCCGGCTGGATCCGCGATATCGACAACCGCCATGTCTCGGAACTGAACGCCCTGGTGATGGACTTTGCGCTTCCAGCCTCCCTGTTTGTGGCCACAGCGTCCACACCCCGCTCGCTGCTGCTGGCGCAATGGCCGCTGCTACTGGTCTTCCTCTTATCCATGCTCGTGCTTTACGCGCTGTCGTTCTGGATGCAGCGCCGCTTGTTTCGGCTCGGAGCGAGCGAGGCTGCGGTACAGGCCCTCACAATCGCCGCCCCCAACTATGCGGCCGCGGGCCTGCCCCTGGTTGCCGCCGTGTTCGGTTCGAGCGACACCATTTATGTCGCCCTCGCAATCGCCACCGGCTCGATTGTGCTGTCGCCGCTGACACTGGCCATTCTCGAGGCCAATCAGGTAACAATGGGCGGACAGATGACTCCCGCTGCGATTCTGCAATGCACCGGCCGCTCACTACGCAAACCCATCGTGCTTGCTCCCCTCGCCGGAATGACGTTCTCCTTACTTGGAATCCCCCTCGCGGAGCCGATCAAAGACTCCTTTCAATTGATCGGCCAGGCGGCCGGCGGCGTCGCCCTCTTCCTGACCGGGCTTATACTGTCCGCGCAGAAAATTGTATTTAGCGCTAATGTGCTGAGCGGGACCGCGCTGAAGAACCTTGCCCATCCCCTGCTGGCTCTCGGGTTGATCCTGGCCCTGCCGATGGAACACGACACTGCCCGCGCCGCACTGCTGCTGTGCGCCCTGCCCTGCGGCTTTTTCGGCACCTTGTTCGGCTTGCGCTACGGACTTAAATCCCACCTGCCGGGATCAACCCTGATTGTCAGCTCACTGGCCAGCATCGTGACATTGCCGATTGTGCTTGTACTTACGGAGGGGTGGTAATGCCTGGTCAAGCGGCGATGCTGCCGCTCAGATTGACAGGGCGTCCGACGGGTCATCGGGGACTAGCTTATCTGGGTGTCACTAATATTCAGCCGACTTGCTGACGCCGCTGCCCGATGTTCTGGCGCCCGATGGTTGCGCTTATCGCCTGGCTTCCTGTCCTGCGAACTCTAGGCGCCACGCGATTTATTAACCACCGCTTCATGCTGTCGCGCGTTTCGAATGCCATCGACAAAAATGGACAGCTGCTAGACAAAAGTTCCAGGGAATTACTCGGCGATTTATTGAACGATACCGGTGAATTTATTGATGTTCAAAGGAATGGATAAAGGCATCACTTGAATGGTCGCCGCTACATCCGATATTCGATTCGACGGACAGCGGCGACCCAGTGCATTGCCACCAATATTTATTGGCGTTGAGAGTCCAGCTGTTCGTTGTTCGTGACAACTTCCTGAGCCTTGGAATAGCTCTCAATCAACAGTTGATAATGCGGGAAAATCTGTGTGTACACCGCCGCCCATTCTTGGGCATCATCGCGGTTCCAGGTCTTCTGAAGCTCCGATGCGACCGCGCCGGTATCAATCGGAACTACACCCGCCTGCATGACACGTGCCAGCGTGATCTCTTGGGCCATCTTAGAGTAAGTACCCGAGGCGTCCACCACGGCAAACACTTTGTATCCTTCATTCACTGCACTAATCGCAGGAAAGGCCATGCACACGCTGGTAATGGTACCCGCGATAATGAGGGTCTTACGCCCGGTTTCCTTTACTGCCGAGACGAAATCCGGATTATCCCAGGCATTGATCTCGCCCTTCCGTGCCACGTACTTGGCATGCGGTGCGTTGTCGTGGATCTCTGGAATCAGTGGTCCGTTGGGTCCCTGTGGCACCGATGCGGTTGTAATCACCGGAATCTTCGCCAGTGAGGCTATCTTGGCCAACACGGCAGCATGTGCTCGCAGTGTCGTCATCGGCATATCCTGCACTGTCTGAAACAGCCCACTCTGGTGGTCGATCAGTAGCATTGCCGCGTCATCCGGATCTATCACCGGGCGGGCGCCATCGAAGTTTGCAATTGTGTTGGGGAAGCTCATTGTTGCTACTCCTGATGTCTAGGGACAGTAGTTCGAGTTGAATTAAGTATCGATGGAAGCGGCGCGCTAAGGCGCCGCCGTTACCAGTTATTTACCGGAAGTTTGCTCGGTGTAACTGCTAATGAGGTTGCGGTAGTCGGGGATATGGTTGCTGAACAGAGTTCCCAGCCCTTCCACATCATTACGCCAGTCGCGGTGGAGTTCACATGCGACGCCAAACCAAGTCATCAGTTGCGCGCCAGATTCCGTCATGCGGCTCCAGGCCGAGTGACGCGTGATCTCATTAAAGGTGCCAGAGGCATCCGTCACCACGAATACATCGAAACCCTCTTCAATGGCAGACAGTGCCGGAAACGCAACGCAGACTTCCGTAACAATACCGGCGATCAACAGTTGCTTCTTGCCAGTGGCTTTCACCGCCTTAACGAAATCCTCGTTATCCCAGGCATTAATCTGGCCGGGGCGGGCGATAAAAGGCGCATCCGGAAACTTCTCCTTCAGCTCCGGCACCAGCGGGCCATTCGGGCCATCCTCGAAGCTTGTGGTCAGAACAGTGGGCAGCTTGAAGTACTCAGCCAAGTCCGCCAGTGCCAGCACATTGTTCTTGAACTTGTCCGGATCTATGTCGCGAACCAGTGACATCAGGCCGGCCTGGTGATCCACCAGCAAGACGGCGACGTTGTCTTTGTCGAGTTTTACATAGGGTTTGCTCATCATTGTTTCCTCATGGTTGACAAAATGTTGTGAGTCTTAGGGAAAAATCAGCCGGCCTTAGGCTCGAAGCGGCCGCGATTAAAGTCTTCCATCGCCTGGGCTATCTCGGCCTCGCTGTTCATCACGAAAGGACCGTAGCCGACGATGGGTTCGTCAATCGGCTGCCCCGAAAGAAGAAGCACCATCGCGTCAGTGCTGCTCTCGATTTCGAACTCCGTGCCAGCCGTGTCCAGGGCTACCAATTGCGCATTCGCAGCTCGCGTGTTTCCGTTCACTTGGATGGATCCGTCCAGCACCACGAGTGCGGTATTCCAGCCTTCAGGTACCGACATCCGCGTCCTACCACCCTCTAGTAAGCGCAGGTCCCAAACGTGCATCGGGGTAAAGGTGCGCGCCGGACCTTCATGGCCGGCATAGTCCCCTGCGATCACGCGCACCGTGCCAGCGCCGTCATTCAGGGCCACCTCGGGAATGTCACCGGCGGCGATATGCTGATAGCCTGGCGCAGTCATCTTGTGTCGTGACGGCAGGTTCACCCACAGCTGCACCATTTCGAGGGTTCCACCGGCGCGGGTGAAGGCTTCAGAGTGAAACTCTTCATGCAGGATGCCGGCACCTGCGGTCATCCATTGCACGTCACCGGGACCAATCACGCCGCCCTGACCGGTGGAATCGCGATGGGCTACTTCTCCACGATAGGCAATAGTCACGGTTTCGAAGCCCCGGTGCGGGTGTCGCCCGACGCCGCGTGGTCGCGATGCAGGTTCAAAATGCGTCGGCCCCGCGTAGTCCAGCAGCAGAAACGGGCTCAGCTGCCGACCGTGGCTCTGGTAGGAAAAAAGCGACCGCACCGGGAAGCCGTCGCCCACCCAATGAGGCGCGGGTGCGCGCAGAATGGATGTAACCTTTTTCATGAGTGTCCTCCTCGGGGAACCCCCCTTCTAGTTGCCGTAAAGGATATGCGCAGGACAAAGAGTCGTGTAGATGGCAAAATTGGGCCTCAGCGTTCCATTTTGTGAACAGCGGGATTGATATGCAGGATCTCAACGACCTCTACTTCTTCGTGCAGATCGTCGAACACGGCGGCATTACGGCAGCCAGTCGGGCCTTGGTGACCCCAAAGTCAAAACTGAGTCGAAGGCTGGCAGGCCTTGAGGAACGGCTGGGAGTGCGCCTGATACAGCGCTCAACACGCCATTTCGCCGTGACCGACATAGGCCAAACCTATTACGAACACTGCAAAGCGATGTTGATTGAAGCTGAGGCGGCCCAGGAGGCGATTGAAATGACCCGTGCCGAGCCTCAGGGATTGCTGCGGGTGAGCTGTCCGGTGGCGCTATTGCACAGTCTTGTGGGAGAAATGCTGGCGGAGTTCCTGGCGATGTACCCGCGTGTCAATCTCCATTTGGAAGCGACCAATCGCCGGGTCGACCCACTGGAGGAAGCGATCGACATCGCGATTCGCGTCCGGCCACCACCGCTGGAAGACAGTGGTTTGGTTATGCGTGTTCTCAGTGATCGAGGCCAATGCCTGGCCGCAAGTCCGGCTCTGCTCGCTCAAATGGGCCAACCGACAACACCACATGATCTCGAAGCCTGGCCCAGCCTGGCACTGGGGGGAGCCCTACAGCACTACACTTGGGAACTCTTTACCGAAGATGGCAGGACTGAGCGGGTCGAGCACTCACCGCGCTACACCACATCCGATATGACAGCTCTGCGGCGGGCTGCCGTTGCTGGTGTTGGAGTGTGCCAATTCCCCGTCATGATGGTGCTTGATGAATTGTCTGACGGAGCCTTGGTGAAAGTGCTGCCAGAATGGAGTCCCCGCCGCGAGATCATCCACGCGGTATTTCCCACTCGACGCGGGTTACTTCCGTCGGTGCGAGCACTGATCGACTATCTTGCAGACCGCTTTGTGGCACTGGAGCAGGACTGACTAGTAGTTACGATCAGAAATTTGCAGGAGCTCTTTGTAGTTGCCGGTCTCCTGCCTCAAGTTCACCCTAAAAACGATACTGCAATGTCAGTCTCGCAAATCTATCTCTTCAGAGGGCCCCGTTTCGCGTAAGAATCGACCGGGTCGCAGGTGTGTATAGATGGCGGTAGAAACCAAATTGCGGGCGATTGTGTATCTGGAAGTTAGAGAAAGTGCTTGGCTTACTTCGTGCGCACTGCTGCCCTCCGGAAAGCGGATAATCTGGCCGCTGGGACCGTATACGCCGTCTTCCATCTCCAGTCGCCAAAAGAGATTGATGTCTGCGGTGAATACCCATCGGTCTTTCAACTGCAAGTCGACAAACGTATGAAAATTATAAAAATTCCTCGGCCCCAATACGGCTGCCTCAGAAAAGTAGTTCCCGCGTGGAAATAGCAGATTCAGCGTACATCACGCCACCGACAGCCTGTCTCTGAGGTGGATTAGCTCAGACCAAATAATTCATCCTAGATTATGGCAGCGCCACTGATAAAGATTTCTCCCGCTTTGGGAGTGGCCTTTTCCTTTGCAGACATCCAGGAAAAGGCCATGTGATAAAGGTTAGAATAAGTTTCTTATTTTCTTCACCAGTTTTCTCCCCTTGCGCTTTACAAACCTATATGCGCTTCTACCTCCATTAACAATATCACCCACGTGGACACGAGAAGTGCCACCGCCTACAGGTATGTATTTCCCCGCGATCCGCGTGTAGCTCACACAGGGAGCGGCACTAAAATACGTTGCGGCCGCTGTACCGGCGATACGACCGGCGGCAGAAACGCCGCGAGATAACACCGCTTTTGCCATCCCGCGCACTAATTCTCTATCGCAATCGCAATTCAAGTAGCCTTTCTTCGAATAGCACCTGTCGTGCTTCATACAAACCCTGTCGACTGCATCCACTGGCGTACCGCCGGAGTGGCCCGGACCACACCAGTTGCCGTACACCTTCACACCCTCTGGCTCGACTATCGCTTCTCCTGCAACTGCATTGGGGAAACTACCGCAGGAGCATTCACCTTTTCCAACTGCAGGAGTTTGAATTCCCTGTTTCATATTTTCGAAAGCATATTCTTCCAGGGCCATGACATCATCGCGGAGCTTGTCGACCTCGGTGGCGAGAGACAAGATAAGCTCTTCCTCGGTAAAGGTCTCCTCAAGCGGATCAATAAGAGAGACGTTAAGTTTGTCTAAAACCTTACGTATGTAACAGGCTACAGCATGCTCAGCGGCAGGGCTTGGATTGGTCTCGCCAGCGAAGTGAAGGCCAATCGCAATACCGCGTTCTTCATCTTCGGTCTTTGCCATCCAAAGTGACCCTGAGTCGCCCCCCATACTAATTTCGCCACGATCCGCGGGATAATCTGGATCCGGCTCAACCTCGAAACTATAAATCTCTCTGATGCCAGTATTGATTCCGTAATATAGTTTCGTGACAACGTCGACACGACTGATAATCCCGTGGGTGACACCAGTTGTACGACCGGATTTCCAGACTTTGTCGCCGAGTTCTGGATCGGCAACTTGCTCTGCATGCAAGTCCATGCCCAAAATAGTCTCGTCATATTCTCGGTCTTCAATCGTACAGACAGCACAATCTCCATCACGGCCTACATGACTTCGTACTAATGAACCAACTTGATCCTGTGCCATTCTTCCACCGTCGTATGGTCCCGGCTGTAAAATAGCATCGCCTATTTCACCGTCATCTCCTTGCAGGACGTGCCAATTAGAAAGAATCATCGGATCGCCGGTGTCGTTATCGTAGACAACAGTCCCGAGTGTTCCTGCTGACTCTCTGTAGTTAGATACACTGATTCCTGGTGATAACACGTCATTACGCTTACGACGAATTAGATAGTCAGGAACGTCCTCTGGCACGAAGGCACGGTCAAAGCGCTCAATAATCTGCCACGACGGCTTGTATTCACGCTCCAGAATATCTGTTGGTACGGCACTGCCATCTTCTAACGTGCACTCGGGCGTAATCGGATGAGTGGCGATACCTTCCGCCTGCAAAAGTCCGGGATCGCCCTTTTTTTTGACTGTGAACTGAATGCAGAGATCATTTGACGGTTCATTCGTTTCTCCATATTTCTTGTAGCCAATACCGATGGAAGTGATATTGGGATCCTGCAGCCACCGATCGCGATGGGCATCAAGATAGCGTCGAACCATTTCGATTGAAGGCGCTGACTTCTTTTTTACTTTTGCCATTTTCAAACCTCGATCTACTTATCTAGATAAACAGTAGAACTAAAGACCAGTAACGCTCATTTATCGAGCATATAAATTCTAAAAAGTGGATCATTAGTGAGTTTGTCCGTCACCAATTTTCGAAAAAATTCCAACGCCTTTTTTTGAATTTCGACGACGGTTACCATGCCGTTTGGCGTTTCGAGACGCAGCTGTTCCGGTGACGGGTGCTGCTTTGTGGTTTTCTTTGCGTAAATTCAGAAACCCGACCGCCACCAGCAGTCAAAAATGACGGTACCGACTCAGAACGATAATCAGCTGGCGTCGAACTAGAGAGTGGAATAGTGCGCAACCAAAGAAATCAGCAGATGAAGAGGCGTAAGATGTGCCGCAGGGTGAAGGGCTAGGAAGTAAAGCGCGCACAAGGCCCGGTCGACTCAGTTGCTGGCCAATAACCGGGAAGCTCAGTGATTTACAGCATCATTGCCGCCAGTAATTAAGGAGGGAATAGCTTCGCTCACTTGTCTCCAGGGCTGCACGCCTCCGGCTCGAACGGGGGGAGGCTCATCGACCCTCGTCGTCGCTAAACGAAAAAGCCCGGCATATAGCCGGGCTTTCAGGATCTCGTCATCGTTAGTACAAGCCACACGAAGGGATTAGCTTCGCTACGCTCGCTGGTCTCCGGCGCTACGCGCCTCCGGCTCAAACGGGGGTTCTTTGGAACGCAGATCGGACTCAAGCTCCGGAGGGATTGACTCAAAACACGCTAGGGCGTGTTTTGACCCTGCGGGCTCGGCGCTATTGCGCCTCGGTCCCAACTCGCCTTCGCGAGTTGGTCGAACCCGCGAGGGTTCTCACCCGCCCGCATCGCCACTAAACGAAAAAGCCCGGCATATAGCCGGGCTTTCAGGATCTCGTCGTCGCTCGCACGAGCCCCACCAAGGGATTAGCTTCGCTACGCTCGCTGGTCTCCGGCTCGAACGGGGGTTCTTCGGAACGCAGATCGGACTCAAGCTCCGGAGGGATTGACTCAAAACACGCTAGGGCGTGTTTTGCCCCTGCGGGCTCGGCGCTGGCGCGCCTCGGTCCCAACTCGCCTTCGCGAGTTGGTCGAACCGCGAGGGTTCTCACCGACCCTCGCCGTCGCTAAACGAAAAAGCCCGGCTTGTAGCCGGGCTTTTTCGTTTAGTGGCGGTGAGGGAGGGATTCGAACCCTCGATGCCTTTCGACATACACACTTTCCAGGCGTGCTCCTTCGACCACTCGGACACCTCACCGCAAATTGTCAGCTAAATCAGGGACATAGCCCCGTTCAGCGAGCGCGCACTTTACAGAAACGGAGGCTCCAGTGCAACCCTTATTGACCACTCCATTGGGCGAAATAGTCCGCCACGGCGAGATCCGGGGCCTGGCGTGGGGGTTTCTGGGGGGTACCGCAATAGATGAAGCCGTCGATACGCTCGTTTTTGGCCAGGCCCAGCCCTTCGGCCACCACGGGGCTGTATGCCAGGGCGCCGGTGCGCCAGTAGGCCCCTACCCCCTCGGCATAAGCTGCGGTCAACATGGCCTGGACGGCGCCGGCGGTGGACATATGCTGCTCCAGACGCGGCACCTTCGGGTGGTCCTGCAGGCGGGTGATCGCGACGATGATCAGTGGGGCGCGCAGGGGCATGGCGAGGGTGCGCTCCCGCTGGGCGTCGCTCAGGGGGCCGTCTTCGGCCTGCTCCGCCGCACGCAGCAGGATTTCACCGAGGCGGTTGCGCGCCTCTCCCTCGACCAACAGGAAGCGCCAGGGGCGCAGGCAGCCGTGGTCGGCTGCGCGCAGGGCCGCGCGAAAGATGTTCTGCCGCTGCTGTTCACTGGGGGCCGGTTCGGTCAGAACACCGGTTGAAACTCGGTTGTGCAGGGCCGTCAGGGCATCCATCGCTGTCTCCAGTCAAAAATCGATCGGGGGATTCTAGCGCAACCGCGCAAATGGGCCCACGTACGTCACAGAATTTGCGCCGTTTCACAGATATTTCGCATTATTCTCTCTGTAGGAGTACACTTCCGTCCCATCTGCGGCGGCATCGCGATAGTAAATAAGACCGGGCCAGAACCCGCTGGATTGCCGCCTCGCACATTGCTTATTTTCTGCTCAACCAGACAAAGATAACCACAAATGCAGGACCAGCTTGGGGAGAACACTGGGCGGAATATCGATCCCCGTTACCCGCTCTATTTTCGCACTCTGATTTGCTTTGCCGCGGCCGGCACCCTGGTGAACACCATCCATTGGTCTTCGCCCTGGCAGCTGGACAAGGTGCTGACTCTCGGCGTCGCCGCCCTCCTGCTCGTCTATACCGTTGTCGCCTTCCAGATCAGTCGCGGCGCCAACGCCAAGAATGCCGGCAATGTGCGCCGCTGGCTGTCCTTCACCGACGCCATATTGATTGGTGTGGCCATCGCGCTGGCGAATTTCAGCTTGCTGCCGTCATTGCTGTTCGTCACCATGGTGCAATTCAATGCACTGACCGAAGGCGGCGGTCGCCGCTGGTTTGAACACAATACCGGCCTGCTGCTCGGTGTAGGCTCCGGCTACCTGATTCACGAGCCCGCCCTGGTGGTGAACGCGGACCTGCATATCAGCGCCGCGAGCCTTATCGGCGTATTCACCTATTTCTGCGCGCACGCCTTTTATACGCACAAACAACTCAGCCAGCTGAAGGACGCCAACCGTGTGCTTATGAACGAACAGCACACAGGCAAGATGCGCACCTACAAACTGTCCAAATACCTTCCCCAGCGGTTGTGGCGGGCGGTGACCAACGGGCGCGAAGGCGAGCTGGTCACCGAGCGCAAGCTGCTTACGGTGTTTTTCTCCGATATCAAGGATTTCAGCCAGCTGACCGAGGAGCTGGAAGCCGAGACGTTGACACAACTGCTCAACAGCTACCTGTCAGAAATGGCGCGCATCGCCGGGCAATACGGCGGCACCATCGACAAGTTCATCGGTGACGCGGTGATGGTGGTATTCGGCGATGATGACAGCAAAGGCCCGAAGTCCGATGCGTTGCGCTGCGTGGCTATGGCACTGGCGATGCGCAAGCGGGCGCGGGAGATGAAGCAGGAGTGGTACAACAAGGGCATTTCCCGGCCACTGCAGGTGCGCATGGGTATCAATACCGGCTACTGCACCGTCGGTATTTTCGGCACTGCCAACTATCAGTCCTATACGGTCATGGGCACCCATGTGAACCTGGCCGCACGCCTGGAGGGCGCCGCACAGCCGGGCGAGATCCTGATCAGCCACGAGACCTGGGCCCTGATCAAGCACACCGTCATGTGCCGCGACAAAGGCCACGTAACCGTCAAAGGCTTCAGCACGCCGGTCAAGGTTTACCAGGTCACCGACCTGCGCAAAAACCTCGGCGGTCAACAGGGTTACCTCGAGGACCACGCCCCAGGCTTTTCGATGCACCTGGATCTCGACAAGATCCGCAACTATGACAAAGACAAGGTGTTGCAGTCGCTGGAAAAGGCGGCGGCAACACTGAAAAGCAAAGTCATTATCTAGCCGGGCTATACCAGCCCGAGTCCAAAAATTCAGAGCAGCCCGGCCGCGGAAATCTCGCGGCTGACGACCTCGACATATTCCCGCAGCACGCTGTCCCGCGGATAGCGGATCTCCTCGCCGGTGTGGCTGATCAGATAGGTATCCGATTCGGCCCACCACACAATCTGCTCAGAATTACCGTCGTAGAGTAGAGTCTCGACCACGGCGACCTGGGAGGCGGCGGTGTCCCGCTCCACTTTTTTAAGATCGACCACCCGCGCCACCAATAAGGTATCGAATCCCATTCCCCGGACCGTCGCGACCACGTCGCGCTTTTCTGGCACCGGCAGATCGGGCGCCAGCTGACTCCACGCCTGGGCATCGATACCGCGCTGGCGGAGATGAGTAACCCAGGCGTTTTCGGCGCGGACGCCGACTTCCGACAGGGGGCTGAAAGGTATCGCGAGCACCAGGGTTCTGCCGATGGCCACGGTGGGCCGCACGGGATCGCGCCAGCTATGGGTGATGACAGTGCTGGCGCTCGTGCAGGCGGTCAACAACAGGCAGCTGCTGACAATCAGCCAGGCCACCAATTGCCGGAATTGACTGTTCACATCGCGCTCCATCTTTAAAAGGAAAAGCGACTGGTGATCAGGGTACGGAAATCTGACCCGCTATCGCCATCCTTGTCCTCCCGTGTGCCGTACAGGAATTCGATACCGAGCAGCCACTGCGGAAACGGCGTCCAGGTCAGGTTTGCGCTGCTGTACTGCGTCTCCTTGAAGGCATCCGACAACTGGATCTCCAGATTGTCCTGCCGGATTTCACCATAGGAAATGACGCTGTAGAGCCTGGGGCTCCACCAGTGCTGGTAGCCGACGAACCAGGCCTGTGTCTCTATTGCCTCCAGCGCATTATTTTCCACGTCGTAGCTGGCGTCGGGCGGACCATCATTGAGAACGCCGCCGAAACCATCACCGACGGTCAGGGAAAAAGTTGCGAAATCCTGTTTCAGGTTTCCGGGCATATGCACGCGGCCGGCAAAACTGGCGGCCCAGCCGAATTCGGAAACCGTCGAATCGGGCTCGCCGCTGCCGCGCAGGTCCCGCGCCAGCACGCTGCCCTGCAAATTGAAGTCGTCGGTCTGCGAGCTGAGAACGACCGTGGCATCCGGCCAGCGCGATACCGGATCGGCACCTTCGAAAGCGCGCTTGTCGGGGGCCTCGGCGGCGATTTTCAGTGCCAGATCCGGACACAGGTATTTCGTCCAGCGCACCATCGGATGGCGCACACCGAATACCGTGTTCGGCCCTTCGAAGTCCAGCGTATTCGGCGTCGCGTGGAGATTGGTATAGGTTGTCCAGTCCTGGCCGAACAGCAGATCACCGCCGAACAGTATATTGCTCAGCTCGCCGTAGGCCTTGCGCAGGCGCAATTCCGGCGTAGTGCCGCGGGAATCGTCAAAAAAGTCCACGGAAACATAAGTCGTCAGCAACCGCCCGTGCAGCAGTGTGCGCGTTTCCACCACCAGGCGGGAGGCCTGCACACTGAAATTGGTCTCGCCATCGGCGCCCTCGGCGGCCGTCGCATCCGCCGTGACAATGTCGCTCGTGACGAAATCGCCCGGTGTCAGAATCGCATCGGTGTCGTGAATGACATTCAGCTCGGCGAAACCGCTGATCCTGATGCGGGTAGCACTTCCCGGCAGTGGTATGGAGCCGGGCCAGTCGGCCTTCGCACCGGCGATAGTTTCCTCCAGCCCCTCGTAAGGCGGCACCCGCTTCGATTCACTGGCGAATATGGGCAATGCTGCGGCCAGTAACGCAAACGCGAGCACGGCGATGGCAGCAAACTGTCGCGCGTTCGAAACCATGCCGTTGAGCCTGCTCCTTTTCCCGGCCGCGGAAAGTTGGGTGAAGTGAAAGAATCAGCCAGTAAGCCTAGTTCAACGGTCGAGATTGCGTATTCAACCCCATAAACTCGATAGCGCGCTGTTCCAGCCACGGGTAGAAGGGATTCCAGCGCAGGCGCAACTGCGCCGAAGCGCTGATGGCGAGGGCACCGCGTTCGCCGCGCAAGGCGAGATTGCCGAGCCGTATTCCGGGACCGGGCCCGGAGGGAAAGCCACCGTATACGGTATCGTCCGGGGCGAAAGGCAGCGCGACGTGGGACAGGGAATAAATGCCAGTTGGCCACGAAAGTCCCAGCGCCGTTCTGCTGGCGGTGCGCTGCTGCGGCGGCCAGTGGGCAGCCACGACACTGGAAGAATTGCCGTCGGTGTTGGTCACCACCGTCAGCGCAAAGAATCTGTGCTTTGCGCCCTGGAATGCCGCGATCATACGATCGGGATTCCACGTCAAAAACTGCTCGATCTTGGCCTGGCGATTGATATCAAACAGCACCAGCTCGTGGCCTCCCGCCGGCAGCAGATTGAACAGATCCCGCACCACCGCCGGCGCCTCGACGGTGGCGTCGACCACCGAAGAAAAAGACAGGACCGGCGGCATTTCTCCCAAGCGCCTTTTATTAGCCAGCTCCCTGGTGCGGCGCTGAATCTCCCGCGTGAGACTGTGGGACAACGCAGCCGCATTGATCGCAAAGGAACCGTATTTAAACGGTTCATATTCGAGGGTGTGGATGCTGTTCCACATCAGCTTGTCGATACCCAACAGGCGGCCCAGGCGCTCCTGCCAGGCCGCCAGCGCCGCGACTGGCGAAATACCTATTTCGGGGGAAATGAGTACCAAGCTCTGCACCGGTGGCAGTTCCGGGTCATCGATGGCCGCCAGCGCATAGTGCACGGCCAAGGCCGCGCCGTTGGAGTAGCCGACGATATGAATAGGCCGGCCATTCCCCGTATCCGCCAGGTGTTGCATGGCCAGGCGCACCGCGGCAGCCATATCCTGCCAGCGCACGGTGACCAGCCCGGACGGCGCCGTGCCGTGACCCGGCACGCGCAAGCCCAGCACCGTGGCACCCGATTCGTGCAAGCGTTGCCCCATGTGTCGCAAGCTGTAGGGCGCATCGGTCAGGCCGTGCAACAACAACACCAGGGAGCGCGGATCCTGCGCCTCCAGCAGATAACTTCGATTCCAGTTCGGTGTCCAGCGCGTCGGGTCCGCCAGGCTGCCTCGCAGATAGCGATTGATGCTGTTCGGCCCGGCGGCGCCGGTCTTTTTGTAGATGAGATCATCGAGCTGTGCGAACAGCCGCTCTTCCAGCGCCAGGTATTCAGGGAAGGTAGAGACGGGCGATTCCTGGGTGTATTCCTCGTCCAGCACCGCCGTGTGCCAAATTTGAAGATCCGGCAGGCGTTCAATATAGAGCGCGAACACGACCAGCAGGGTCAGGAGGGCGCCGAGGGCGCTATAAACAATAAAGCGGAAAATCCGCCCGACCCATATTGCGGCGGGGAGTATTGGCAGCATCCGGCTCAGATCTCCCGAGGCACCAGCAGTGAGACGGGGCAAATCAGGTCACGGACTAAGCGCCCGCTGGCCTGGCTCCCGAGACAATGATGATGCCGATAAAAATCAGCTTGACCCCAAACAGGATTCCCAGCGCCCAGTTTCCAGAGAAGGGAAACTGCGTCCACAAGATCACGCCCAGCAGGATCGACACGAGGCCACCCAATATCAGCCAGGTTTTTCCTGTCTCCGGTTTGGCACGCCATCCCGCGAGCATCTCTGCGGCGCCGTCAACAATGAAGTAGATCGCCAGTAGGAGGGTAAGCGTGCTGCTGAGTAGTAATGGGCGGCTCAGCAATATCAGTGCTGCGACGATCGTCAGGAGTCCAAGCACAATTCCCACTATACCTTTGCCGATACTCCCGGCGCGAAACGCCCAGATCAGGCGGAGGACACCGGCAATCAGCACCAGTACGCCGATCACCATCGCGATGGAAAGGCCGGCAATGCCCGGCGCCATTAGCGCCAATGCACCCAGGACTATCGTCAGGATACCGAGCGTCGTCATCGATTTGCCGCCGAAACCCGCATCTCTCATGTGCACCTCCCGGTTAAATCAGAACCCAATTGGGACTTCATCATTAAAGACCATCGTCGCAGTCCAGGGACGAAATGTAGGAATTCGGACTCGTATCGGGGTCAAGAGAGGGGAAACTTGCGGAAAGGGTGCAGGCGCCCGCTTTTCAGAGCGCCTCACCGATGAGACAAAGACACTTATTGACGCGCGAATCGTGGCGGCAGTTTTTTATTCTGCAGCGTGCTGCGCAACGGGTTGATATCGAGGCCACCGCGACGCGTGTAACGGGCGCAGACGGTCAGCTCCTCGAATTCCGCCAACCGCTGCAGATCGCAAAACATGCGCTCCACACAGTGCTCGTGGAAGTCCTGGTGCTCGCGAAAAGAAATAATATAGGCGAGTAGCGACTCGCGCTCGATCGCCGGCCCCTTGTATTCCACGGACACCGTGGCCCAGTCTGGCTGACCGGTTACCGGGCAGTTGCTGCGCAGCAGGTGGCTGTACAGGATTTCGCTGACAGGTCTGTCATCGCTGTCCAATGCCAGCAATGCGGCATCCGGCTGGTAATGTTTGATATCGATGTCCAGCAAATCCAGGCAATAGCCTTCGGGCTTAGCAACGGCCAGCGCGGGGTCCTCCACCTCGAACAGCGTGACGGACATATCTGCGCCGGAGGCCGCGGTCAGGTCTTTTTCCAGGGCGTCGCTTACCGCATCCCAAGACGGAAACACCGTTTGGTTGAAGGAATTCAGGTACAGCTTGAATGACTTGGATTCCACCATATGCGGGCTCGTAGCCGGAAAGGCGAAACGGGCCACCGCCACCTGCGGCTTGCCTTTCGGGTTCAGCCAGGAAAGTTCGAAGCCCCACCACTCATCTTCACCGAAGAACGGCAGCGCCTCGCCGTCCAGCCCGAGGTGCGCGCGCGAAATCGAGCGCTGAATCGGGTGCAACAGCGCGGGGTTGTACGCGGATTCGTATTGCGTTTCCTGCCCCAGCGGCAGGTTCTGCCAGTCTTCTCTCGTCATGATCGCTCTCAGTGTCGCAGGCGCTTGCCGTGGGTCATCAGGTGCAGCCCCCAGGCAAACATTAGCGCGACAAACACCAGTACCCCAACAAAGGCCCAGGCCACGTTGATATCCGAAACTCCCAGCACGCCGTAGCGGAAGGCATTCACCATATATAGAACCGGGTTCAGTTTCGACAGTCCCTGCCAGAAAGGCGACAGCAGTTCGATGGAATAAAAGACTCCGCCGAGATAGGTCAGCGGCGTCAGCACAAAGGTCGGAATAATGGAGATGTCGTCAAAACTGTTGGCGAAGATCGCATTGATAAACCCGGCCAGCGAGAAAAGCACCGCGGCCAGAAACACGATGGAGACCGTCAGCCACAGGTGTTGCACGCTCAGATCGGTGAAGAACAGTGCGATCAGGGTCACCACCAGGCCCACTATCAATCCGCGCGCAACGCCGCCCAGCACGTAGCCGGCCATGATCACCCAGTTGGGCGTCGGCGATACCAATAGCTCCTCGACGTTGCGCTGAAACTTGGCGCTGTAAAAAGAGGAGGCCACATTGGAATAGGAGTTGGTGATCACCGCCATCATGATCAGGCCGGGCACCACAAACTCCATATAGGAGAAGCCGCCCATCTCGCCGATGCGGCTGCCGATCAGCGAACCGAAAATGACAAAGTACAGCGACATGGTAATCACCGGCGGCACCAGCGTCTGCGGCCAGATGCGGGTGAAGCGGCGCACTTCGCGGCGCAGTATCGTCGTGAAGGAAGTCCACATTGTTATGCTGTTCACTGGTCGCCCTCCCCTTTTCTGTCTTCCGCGAGCAGCGACACAAACAGCTCTTCCAGGCGATTCGCGCGGTTGCGCATACTGGTAATGGTAACGCCCTGCTTCGTCAGCGCCGCGAACAGTTCAGTCAGTGACTGGCCTTTCTCGACGGTGACCTCCAGACAGTGTTCATCGATCAGTCGGCCACTGTATCCGCCGAGGTCCGGACACGTGCTCAGGGCCTCGCTCGAATCGAGGATAAAGGTCTCCCGATTCAGGGTTTTCAGCAGCGACTTGATCGAGGTGTTCTCGACGATATCGCCCTTATCGATAATGGCGATATTGCGACACAGGCTCTCCGCTTCCTCGAGGTAGTGAGTGGTGAGAATGATCGTGGTGCCCTGCCGGTTGATCTCCTCGAGAAAGGTCCACATGGAGCGGCGCAGCTCGATATCTACGCCGGCGGTCGGCTCGTCGAGGATCAACAGCTGCGGTTCGTGGATCAGTGCGCGCGCGATCATCAGCCGGCGCTTCATACCGCCGGACAGCATGCGCGCCTGTGTATCGCGTTTGTCCCACAGTCCCAGCTGCTTCAGGTACTTTTCCGTACGCTCTTCCGCCAATTTGCGCGGCATGCCGTAGAAGCCGCCCTGTGTGCAGACGATATCGTAGACCTTTTCAAACTGGCTGAAATTGAACTCCTGCGGCACCACGCCGAGCATCTGCTTGGCCGCGGGGAAATCCTTGTCGATATCGATACCGAAGATGGACACATTGCCGCCGGTTTTACGTACCAGCGAACAGATGATGCCAATGGTGGTGGACTTGCCGGCGCCATTGGGGCCGAGCAAGGCGAAGAAATCCCCCGGCTGCACATCGAAGCTGATGCCCTTCAGGGCCTGGAAGCCGTTGTCGTAGGTTTTCTGCAGATTTTTTATGGAGAGCGCCGCAGTCATCACTTCCTCCTGAAACTGAGGGCGCTATTCAACGCGCTTGGGCAACTTATTTCAACCGGGCGGTGTCTCCGGGAAAGCCTGGGTGGTCTAACTGTATCGTAGGAGCCTGCTCGCAGGCGAACACTGCGGAGCGCGGTTTTTTCGCCTGCAAGCAGGCTCCTACTGGCGGCAGCAGCGCATTCGTACGGGCGAACCGGGTGTTCGCCCGTCAGGGCACTGCAAATCGCACGCATAAAAAAGCCGCTCGATTGAGCGGCTTTTTTATTTGGAGCGGGAAACCAGGTTCGAACTGGCGACCTCAACCTTGGCAAGGTTGCGCTCTACCAACTGAGCTATTCCCGCATTTTGTACAGACCCGGCAGCACTGCTGCCGGGTCGTATTGGCATCCCCAAGGGGAGTCGAACCCCTGTTACCGCCGTGAAAGGGCGGTGTCCTAGGCCTCTAGACGATGGGGACAGAAAACTTGCGCTGACCATTGGTCAGCCGCGGCCACTCTGCCGTGGCGCAGCCTCGGGTTACCCCGAGGCGCTGAACTCCAAACCTTTCGGCTGGATCAGCAGATAAAAAAGCCGCTCGACTGAGCGGCTTTCTTATTTGGAGCGGGAAACCGGGTTCGAACCGGCGACCTCAACCTTGGCAAGGTTGCGCTCTACCAACTGAGCTATTCCCGCACTTTCATTTGGCCCGGCAGCTGTGCTGCCAGGCCGTATTGGCATCCCCAAGGGGAGTCGAACCCCTGTTACCGCCGTGAAAGGGCGGTGTCCTAGGCCTCTAGACGATGGGGACAGAAAACTTGCTTTCGATCCGGGGATCGAATGCTGCCACACTGTCGGTGGCATCGCCACTAAAAATTTAATTTTTAGTGGCATTCACGCGGTGCATGGATGCACCGCCGCCGGCGTGCCGGCGCGAGCAGCGAAAAACCAGCAAAATCAAATTTTGCGCCAGCTTTTTCGCTGCGACATTTTGTTAAAAACAAGGAGGTTTTTAACAAAATGTAGGTAAATGGAGCGGGAAACCGGGTTCGAACCGGCGACCTCAACCTTGGCAAGGTTGCGCTCTACCAACTGAGCTATTCCCGCAGTGGCGTCCCCTAGGGGAGTCGAACCCCTGTTACCGCCGTGAAAGGGCGGTGTCCTAGGCCTCTAGACGAAGGGGACCCCGGAACTACCTCTGCTTCGCTTGGCGTCTTAAAGGTCCGCTCCGCTTCAGAAGTGGGGCGCATTCTATGTAGCACCCGGGGGGCTGTCAACACCCGCGTCAAATCTTTTCTTGGTTTTTTTTCTTTTATAGTCAGGCACTTACCGAATCCGTGGGTCTGCGGAGCGCAGACTCGGGACGGCGCCCTACTCCTCCGCCGCTGCGCGGGCCTGAACCTCGCTAAGGAAGCTGCGGATGCGCTTGGCGTTCGCTCCCAGGTCACTCAGGCCAACGCGGGAACTGGAGCGGATATCCACCCGCGAGCCGCCGTTTTCTTCCGTGACCCGTACCACTATGTCATCGCTGAAACCAAGCAGTGGAGTTCGGTCAACCGCCTCCAGGTGACCGCGTTTTGGCTCCAGCGCCACGACACGCCAGCCCAGGTCCTCGGCCGCGGCCGCAGATAGCTCCGTCGCCCTGGCGACCGGCAATTTCAGTTGCAGCGGCATGATATCCGCATAGATGTCCGCCTCGCGCTGCAGCTTCGCCACCTCTTCACCGGCGTAGTCCGCGCTGTTGTCATCCGCTTCGCGCAGCGACAGCACCGCCTCGTAAGCAGGCGGATTCTGCATGTCGGTGGTGATATCGTGAATCCGCGGCACATCGAAATTGCTCTTGCCCACCGTCAACAGGGGCACGGCCACCGGCAGCAGCCCCAGGATCACTGCCCAGAGCGCGTTGTAGCGGCTCTGCGGATGCCTCTTCACCAGCCCCCAGATAAACACCAGCATGCTGATCAGCGCCACACCGAGGGCGGCCAGGCCGGCGAATTTGAAGATCTGAAAGACCGGCCGGAAGTGCATCAGCTCCAGCCGCAGCGCCAGCCCGGCACAGAATATGGCCGCCAGCAGTAACCACTGCACTCGCACCAGCCAACGGCTCCAATGGGTATATCGCGCTGCCCTGCTCACTTGCCCTCCTTCCCGGACTCGGTATCCAGTTTGATTGACAGGGAGTTTACACAGTAACGCAATCCTGTTTCCGTCGGGCCATCGGGAAAAACGTGCCCGAGGTGGGCGTCGCATTTAGCACAGACTATCTCGATTCGCTGCATGCCCAGGCTGTTGTCTGGCCGCTTGGCCACCACGCCTTCATTCATCTCGGCGTCGAAGCTGGGCCAGCCGCAGTGGGCCTCAAACTTCGAATCGGAGTGAAACAGCACTTCACCGCAGCAGCGACAGCGGTAGACGCCGTCCTCGAACACATCCCAGTATTCGCCGGTAAACGGCCGCTCGGTGCCCGACTCGCGGCAAACGTGAAATTCTTCCGGAGTCAGCTTGTCGCGCCAGTAGTTATCGTCTTTTTCTTTTGACATACTCTTCATCCTGTATCACTGCCTTTGCCAGAGCGGCCGCTCGAGCGAAGTCGCACCTTAAGGGTTACCACAGCCACCATGAAGGACATTCTAAAGTCGGAAAAACTGCACGGCGTCTGCTACGAAATCCGTGGCCCCGTGATGGAACAGGCCTACCGCATGGAAGAGGAAGGTCACCGTATTCTCAAACTGAATATCGGTAACCCGGCCCCCTTCGGCTTCGACGCTCCTGACGAGATCATCCAGGACGTGATTCACAACCTGGCCCAGGCCCAGGGCTACGTGGAATCCAAAGGCCTCTTTGCCGCGCGCAAGGCCATTATGCAGGAGTGCCAGACCCTCGGCATCGAAGGGGTTGATATCGACGATATCTATCTCGGCAATGGCGTCTCCGAGCTGATTTCCATGGCCACCCAGGCGCTGCTGAACAACGGCGACGAACTGCTGCTGCCGATGCCCAACTACCCATTGTGGATGGCCGCCACCAACCTGACCGGCGCGCACCCGGTGCTCTACCGCTGCGACGAGGAAGCCGGCTGGCTGCCGGATATCGAGGATATCAAGGCCAAGATCACCCCGCGCACCCGCGGCATTGTCGTGATCAACCCGAACAACCCCACCGGCGCCGTCTATCCCCGTGCGCTGCTGGAACAAATTGTAGAGGTTGCCCGCACCCACGGCCTGGTGATCTTCGCCGATGAGATCTACAGCAAGATTCTGTACGACGATGCAGAGTTCACCCCGATGGCCAAGCTGGCTCCGGATGTGCTCTGCCTGAGCTTTAACGGCCTGTCCAAGTCCTATCGCCTGGCGGGTTTCCGCTCCGGCTGGATGATCGTCAGCGGCGCCAAGCAGCGCGCCAAGGGATTTATCGAGGGCATGGACATTCTGTCGTCGATGCGCCTGTGCGGCAATGTGCCGGCCATGTTCGCGGTACAGACCGCACTGGGCGGTTACCAGAGCATCAATGACCTGGTGCTGCCCGGCGGCCGCCTGCGCCAGCAGCGCGACCTGGCCCACCGGATGCTGAACGACATTCCCGGGGTCAGCTGCGTGAAACCCCGCGGCGCCATCTACCTGTTCCCGAAACTGCACCTGGACCACCACAAGATCGAAAATGACGAGCGGCTGGTGCTTGAATTCCTGCGGCAGGAAAAAATCCTGCTGGTGCAGGGCAGCGCCTTCCACTGGGACGCGCCGGATCATCTGCGCATCGTCTTCCTGCCGCGCGCCGACGACCTCTCCCACTCGATAGAGCGGCTGGGTTATTTCCTGGAAAGATATTCTCAGTAGTGCCCATGCTGGACGACCTGCACATTCACGACTTCTACCGCGACGCCGGCAGGCTACTGCTGGCGCTGTTCAACCAGTTCCCGGCCCCGGCCACGGTCTACGTGGAGGACATCGCCGGTCCCGACACCCCGGACGAATTCGGCCTGCATTCGCCGCGCCACCTCGCCTGCCTGGGCGCCATGACCTGGCTGCAGCAGAGCGGCTATATGAATTTTTCGCAGCTGGTGCGCCAGGAAGCGGTAGAAGAAGCGGCGCTGAGCCACCGCGGATTTCTGCTGCTGGTGAAAAAGACGGAGTCCGGCGAGAGCAACGCACAGCTGCTCGACAGCGCCGTGCGCAACGGCTCGTCGCCGCAATTGCAGGAGTTGATGGAACGGCTGATGCGGGAATTCCACATCCTGTAGGTTCTCTGTTTCGAGTCAAACCCTCACTGACTCGTTATACCGGCGCAAGCCGGTATCCAGTTCGGTGGCACCTGGGTTCCGATACCAGATCAAGTCCGGCACAGGCTCTACGCCGGAACGACGACAGCGCACTGCGTATCGTGCAGGCTACCTGCGGAATTTTACGTGCAGCATTTTAAGCGCGGCATCCGGATCCCGATCGGGGAAATCCGCATTCTGCGGCAAGCGCTCCACCACTTCGAAACGGCTGTCGGCCCCCTCGATCAATTCACGGAAGTGCACTTCGCTGTGGCGCGGCGAATTCATCACCATCAGCAGATCCGCCTCTTCCGCCAGACAATCCGGTAACAGCTGCAGCAGCTTTTCGTAGTTGAGGCTGACGTCGAAGCGCCCCTTCTGCCGCGTGGGCGGATCCACCACCGCCAGCTGGAAAGGGCCGCGGCGATCGAATCGCTTGAATTCCCGCAGCGCATCCAGCTGCAGGAACTTGATGCCCTTAAGCGGCAGCTTGTTGAACTCGTGGTTCTCGCGGCCGCGATTGAGCACACCGCGATTCACATCGATATTGACGACTTCCAGCTCGCCGGCCGCACGGGCCACGGCGGAAAACGCACAGGTAAACGCAAAAAGGTTCAGCAGTTTCAGATTCTCTGTCCCGGCGCGGGCTTTGACCTGCTGTTCCAGCCAGCGCCGCCCCGGCTCGATATCGAGAAAGAAGCCGACGTTCTGCCGCTCGAACGTGAGCGGAAACTTCAGCTCACCGCGGCGGGCCAGCGGCGCCACCACCGGCTGTCCGCAGTGCCAGTCCACCGGTGCGCCCTGCCGATAGCGGCGCTGCGCCGCCACGCCCAGATAGCCGTGTGGCTCGGCCAGCTGCCACAGCTGTTCGCACAGGTCGTCTTCGCCTTCGTACTCTTCAAAGAAAGTCACCAGCAGCGCCGGGAAAAAGCTGTCGACACAGACCTGTTCCAGGCCCGGGTAACAGCGGCCGCGGCCGTGAAAAAAACGCCGGCTGTCCGGGCTCTTTTCATCCAGTTTTGTTTTCACCTGCTCCAGCAGGATTTGCCAGTTTTTCGACATCTGTCTTCAGGTTGTAGGATGGGCAAAGCGCAGCGTGCCCATCGGCGCCGGTTGATGGGCACGCTGCGCTTTGCCCATCCTACGAACTCGATTCACTACAGGTCCCCATTGCTGAGCGGGTACAGAATCGCGTCCCGATAGCCGGTGATGACGCGAATAAAACCGCTCCACTGCTCGTCCAGTTCCGGATCGCCGCTGTCCACCAGCAGCGGCCGGCCGCCGAGCTCGGTGACCTTGGTCTTGGTGGCGACGACGATCAGGTTGTCGCGCCCGACAGCCCGTAAAACCTGCGGTGAGAACTGCTGGTTACCGCGACCAATCAGGTGCCCCTGACCACCGATCGCGGTGAGAATAATTTTTGCCGGACCATCATGCGCAGCGAGTGCCCGCTCAATCTGTGGTGCGCTGACATCGGCGGCAACCAGCTCGCCGTCGCGCAACAAGTCCACCCCCAACAGTGTGCCGGCGAGACCCAGCTCATCGAGTATCGCCAGCGTGGTGGAACCGGGCCCGACGATATACAGCGTGTCAGGATCCAGCTCCTCGACCACATCGGCGGCGATATCCGCCACCGCCAGCTCCTCCACCTCGCGGCCGGCATTTTTCACCGCCTGCAGGAAGTGTCCCTCTTCCGGCACCAGCAGCTCGCCGTAGTGGCGTGTGCTGACGCGTCCCTCGCGAAAGGATTTCTCGTCGATGTCGCGCACTTCGTGCTCGTGCAGGTCCACCAGCTGACCGGCCATCAGCCGCCGCAGCACTTCGCCGCCGGCCCGGGGGGAAATCGCAAAACAGGCGGAGTGCATCTTCACTCCGGCGGGAATACCGAGCACCGGAAAATCGTCGCCCAGGGCATTGACCATATTGCGCGCGGTGCCGTCGCCACCGACAAATACAATCAGGTCGGCACCGGCCTCTCTGATCACCTGTGCAGCGGCTTCCGTATCCGCCGGCGTGGACGGCTCGGATTCCGCCTGGCCAACGACTCGCGTGGCAAAATTCAGCGCTTTCGCGGCGTCCTCACCCATGTTGCCGGCAAAGCAGAGGATCTCCAGCTGCTCGCGGAAACTTTCCAGCGCTGTGAGCGCAATCGCCGCGCGCTTGTGCGACTGCGGCTCTATGCCCGCTGCCAGGGCCTGCTGCACCGTCTCGGCGCCATCGCTGCCCTTCAGGCCCGCCGGCCCACCGACGCCGGCCCAGGGGTTGATAATCAGTCCGAGTTTTTTCACTTGCACGTCAGTCCGACTCCAGCCCCAGTATTTGCAGTTGCCGCCGCTGTAATTCATCGAGAGCGGCAGCGTCGGCCCGGTAATGGGAAAATTCCAGGCGCTCCGGATATTCCCGGCGCAGCTGATCGAACGCCTTTGCCATTGGCAGCTCGCCCATTGCGGCGGCGCGCAGACGGCGGTCATCGGCGCGCGGATCGTAGATTTGCAGTAGAGCCCTAGCTACCGCGCCAACAGCGGATTCCGCCTTGTCGGGCGACACGACTTCTCGCTTCATTGAGCCCTGCCTCCCGCCCTCTTCCCCGCTTGCGGGTAGAGAAAGCGCCCGAGAGAGGGCCGCGCGGATCATCCGCGTGCCGGCCAGCTTGCCGTCGAGGCTGTAGCCGGCGATATGTGGGGTGCCGATATCCACCAGCTCCAGCAAATCGATATCGATATCCGGCTCGTTTGCCCACACATCCAGTACGGCGGTAAAGCGCTTGCCCCGGCGCAGCAATTGCAGCAGCGCCTGATTGTCCACCACCGCACCGCGACCGGCACTGATCAGCACCGCATCGTCCTTTATCTGGGCCAGCTCCCGCTCGCCAATCATATGGAAACTCGGGTGCGGACCACTCTTTACCAGCGGCGCGTGCAGGCAGATCACATCCTGCTGCAGCACCTGTTGCAGAGTCGCCGTATCGGGATTGTCGGGCAGCCAGGGATCGTAAACCGCACAGGGAATATTCAGTGCGTGCAATCGCCGCTGCAGCAGGCCACCCACATTGCCGCAGCCGACGATACCAAAGCTGCGCCCGTTCCACTCGACACCCAGCGCGGCCAGCGCACAGAAAACATATTCGACCACCGAATTGGCATTGCAGCCGGGCGCGGCACTCCAGGGAATGCCCTGCTGCTCCAGCCAATGGGTATCCAGATGATCCGTGCCAATGGTGCAGCTGCCGACGAAGCGCACCGGCGTGTTCTCCAGCAAGTCCTGATTCACCTGGGTGACCGAGCGCACCAGCAGCACATCCGCTTCAGCCAGCTGTTCGCGCGTCAGGGTGCGCCCGGGCACCCGCACCAGGGTGCCCAGATCGCCGAAGTAGTGCTCCAGCGCGGGGATATTTTCGTCGGCGACGATCGTGAGGTCAGACTGCTTCACACCGTTTCCCTGTTGTCGACTGTCAGTGTCCGTTCGATTTTAGCCTTGAGGCCGCCGATGCCGAATTCATCGGCCAGGGCCTGGGCGACGCCGATATCCGCGGGCTGCGGCTGCAGGTCCGCCAGTTGGATATCCAGCTCGATATTTTCCTCGAGGGTCGCCAGGCGCTTGGCCAGCACGACCTGTTCCGCATGCTCCTGCAGACGCGCGGCAATACCCGTGGCGCCACGCAGCTTGAGGCCGGCCACCTGCTCGGGTCGCTGCAGCAGCGACTCCACATCGTCGAACTCCGCCAGCAGGCGCGCCGCGGTCTTGGCGCCGATGCCGGGTACCCCCGGGATGTCGTCACTGGCGTCACCAACCAGCGCCAGGTAATCGGCGATCTGACCGGGGCGCACGCCAAACTTGGCCTGGATCGCGGCGGTATCCGCATGCTTATCGGCGGCAAAGTCCCACAAGGATGAGGCGCCCCGGTCCAGTAACTGCCCCAGGTCTTTGTCGCGGCTGATGATGATTGGCTCCTGATCGCGGCAGATACCGGTCAAAGTGGCGAGGATGTCGTCCGCCTCGTAGCGCTCACTGGCGAAACTCGCAATGCCCAGCGCCTCGGCCATCGACCGGCAGGCGGCCAGCTGGAAGGCCAGCGCCTCGTCCGGCAGTGCGCGGCTGTACTTGTAGTCCGGGTAGAGCTCGTTGCGGAAGCAGCTGCCCAGGGATTCGTCGAAGGCGCAGGCTATGTGGCGCGGGCGCCTGGCGAGGAGATCGAGCAGGAAGTTGCTGAAGCCGTACACCGCCTCGGTGGAATAGCCGGACTTGCTCGTCCAGTTGGGCGGCAGCGCGAAGTAGTAGCGGAAGATATAGACCGAGGCGTCTACCAGGAAGGTCGCGGAGTTGTTTCCACTCATGCCAGCTCCGCCAGTTGATATAGCGCGGGATCCAATGGATCCGGACGACCGAACTCCGCCGCCAGCGCCCGCGCGAACGTCGCGGCGCGCTCGTTGACCCCCTGGCGGCAGTTATCCCGTACCTGCTGCCAGATCGCCCGCTTGAAGCTGTCGCTGGGGCCTAGGCCACTCTCCAGGTTGTCGGCACTGACCCGGAAACGCAGGCCGCTGGCGCGGGCGAAGATCCACTCCAGCGCCTGGGGCTTGACCTCCACCCGCTCGAATTCCGCCTGCTGCTCCTCACTGCGCCCATCCGGCGCATACCAGTAGCCGTAATCCGGCAACTGGCGCCGCGCCGCGCCCGCCACACACCAGTGGGCGGCCTCGTGCAGGGCGCTGGCGGCATAGTCCCGGGTGAACTCCACCCGGTGATAGCGCAGCTCTTCATGTGCCGGCCGCCCCTCAGTCGCAGGTCGATAATAGGGCTCGTCAAAGCCCCCGCGCAGGCGGGTATTGAGACCGCGCGGGCTGGCGAAACAGCGATCGAAGACCGCCACAATGCGGTCCGCCAGCGCTTCGGTGGTCGGGGCTGGGGCCAGTTCCAGGCTCGGGGCAGACAAGAGGTTCTCCGGGGGCGACAAAGGCGGGGACTATATCAACGCCACCGTCAGGAGCAAAGTCATGGAAAACCACGCCGGGGATAACCAACAGATCTAAAACGCTGGTTGTATTTCCGGAAATCAGCATATACCTTTAGTTACAGGGACGCCGACAAAGGGGCCCCCTCCCCTTTGACCGGATTCCCCCAGGGGGGAATAAGCAGTCAAACGCCCTCCTGCCCCAGCCTTCGTTCAGAGATAGGGCACTCGCGGTACGCAACATCTTCTGGATAGAGGCGGTATATAACCGGCCCTGCAAGGAGGTGCTCCATGACCGACCACAGCTTCAGTAACGTGGTTGACCTCTTCACCGGCGAGCCGATCGAAACTTCAGCGAGCAGGCGCTTTATCCGCCTTTCGCCGGAGCTAGACGGCTTGGAAATGCTCTACTCCAACAGCTCCAGCGGCTCTGATCTCTACAGCCTGAAAATTCTGTGCTGGGGCCTGAAAGCAAATGGCGAGGTCGTTGGCCTCGTCCCCTGGTTAAACTCCATAGTGGCCTGTCCCGACATCAAGGATCCTTTAGACGGACGCTTCGAGGGCTACTACGATCCCGGCATCGAGGAAATCTTCCACGAGCCCCCCATCCACAAGATCGTCGAGCTGGAAACTGCGGCGGAATACTTCGAATACGAGAGCAGCAAGGCCGAGGAGGTGTTGCAGGAGATCCCCGACACCATTGGCACCCACGGGGTGTTTATGGACGAGCAGCGGGAGAACCTGACCCTCACCGAAGTCGTGAGCTGGCGGTTATATGCCAGCGGAGAGATTCACGGCATGCTGATCGATCACGATATCGTGGAAACCACCCCGGTACTGCCGGGCGACCTGTGCCTTTACCCGGCGCAGGAGGCAAAGGGCTTCCGCTACTTCTTTCAGCACCATATCGCCAACAAGATCAAATCCGAAGACCCGGAGGCGCTGGCTGCCATTGCGGCACTGGTGACTTCCCCGTAACCCAATCAGTCGGGGCGAGCCACTGGTTCGCCCCGATACTTACGCTTCAGCCCCCAAGCTCCTGCCGCTACGCTTCCGCCTTTTTGATCCAGTAGATGAATTCGTCGTTTTCTTCGGCGTGATCCACCAGCTCATAGCCGAGAAACTGGCAGAACTTCGGCACATCCCGTTGGGTGGAGGGATCGGTGGCGATCATCTGTAACACTTCACCGGCTGCCACCTTGCGCACAGCCGCGTGCAGCATCATGACAGGCTCGGGACACAGCAGGCCGCGGGCATCGAGCTTGTGATCTGGTTTTATGGGATCTGACTTCATAGTGCTATTGTCCGGAAATTGCCCCCTGTCGTCATCTGCAACTTTGCCTGACTCGTCGGCCAATTTGCCTAACATGATCCGGCGCGGGCGGGCTAGAATCGTCAGGAACCAAAAGCTGATCAAGAGTAGAAGATGATTTACGTATTGATTGAGCGGGAAATTGCCCCGGACATGCAAACCACCTACGAGGAAGCGGCGCGCAAGATACTGACCCAGGCTTACCGCACCGTGGGGTTTGTCGAGGGACAGACTTTTGTCGAAAAAGACAACCCGCTGCGACGCTTCACTCTTTCCAAGTGGCAATCCGAACTGCACTGGCAGCACTGGTATACCAGTGAAGACCGCCGCGCGCAGATGGCCCTGCTGGCACCGGTGCTGGTAGATGAGGAACGGATTACGATTCTGGAAGTTGCCTAAGCCCGTAGAAACTGCGCCACCGCAGCGACCGCCGCCTGCCAGTGCTGCTCGCGGGTCATTCCACTGACCCCGCGAGGCTTGAAGTCGTGATCTCCGTCTTCCAGCCACACCAACTGAACGGACTCTGGCAGTCCGTATCCCGCCACCTCTTCCGCATTGCCCAGCGGGTCGCGACTGCCCTGCACTACCAGCGTCGGGCAGCTCAGCTCCAGCAAGTGTTCGGTGCGCAGCTTGTCCGGCTTGCCGCGGGGATGAAACGGATAGCCGAGGCAGACCAATCCGGCCACGACACCGCGATCGGCATACTCCTGTGCCAGCAGGCTGGCAGCCCTGCCGCCCATGGACTTGCCGCCGATGAAAAGGGGCAGGCCGTCGCCCCTTTCACAGACCCTTTCGATCTGCTCGCGGAAGCACTCCAGTAGTTCCGGCATCCGGTTCGGCGGCCGCTTGCTGCCACCGGTGCGGCGCTGGGCCATATACGGGAACTCGAACCGCACCACCTCCACCCCGTTCTCGCAGAGTCCGGCGGCGATGGCCTGCATAAAGTCGCTGTCCATCGGCGCGCCGGCGCCGTGGGCAAACAGGAAGCGCGCCCGGGGTTCGGCAGGGCTGTCTATCATGGGCTCAAGGCTGTCTATCAACAACTCAGACATCGTCCGGAATATCCCGCGCCAGCACCAGGTTGACCGACTCTTCACCGGGTTCGAACCAGATCACCACTTCGCCGGATTGCAGCTGGCGGCGCAGGCTGGCCACCTTGTCCACCAGGCTTACTTCGCGCTCGCCGTAATCGGTACCGTCGCGGGTGGCATATTCCTCCAGCAGGCTCTGCAGGGTGTCGGGATCCAGTTGTTGGAATGGGATAATCATAAAAGTTGCTACTGCCAGTAATAGAAACGGCCCATGGCCGCGATCATCGGGCAACAGGATACCCTCCAATCGCGGCCATGGGCCGCACTTACCGGAAAAATTAAGACTTGGGCTTGCGGAAGCGCAAGGTCATGCGGTCGCTCTCGCCGATGGCCAGGTACTTGTCCTTGTCCTCATCGCCCAGGCGCAGAGACGGCGGCAGCGTCCAGACACCTTTCGGGTGCTGGGCCGTGTCTTTCGGGTTGGCGTTCACTTCGCTGGACTCCTCCAGCTCGAAGCCAGCTTTTTTCGCCAGCTGGATCACATAGTCCTGGGTCACATAACCGCTGCGGATCATATCCTCGCGGCTGGTGCCCTGCTTAGCGCGGTGCTCGACCACCCCCAGCACACCGCCTGGTTTCAGCGCGGTGAAGAAGCTGTCGAATGCCTGCTGATCGTAGCCACCGTTCATCCAGTTGTGCACGTTGCGGAAGGTCACCACCGCGTCGGCACTGCCGGCCGGGGCAATTGGGCGGCCGGCGGCCGGGTCGAACTCGGTCAGCTTCACCTTGCCGTAGCTGTCTTTGTCCGCCGCCAGTTTTTCCTTAAACGCCTTGAGGGAGCGCTTGTAGTAAGCGGACTCGCTGTCTGCCGGGAAGTGCGCCGCGTACAGGGTGCCTTCTTCCTTCAGATAGGGAGCGAGAATTTCGGTGTACCAGCCGCCGCCCGGAGCAATCTCCACCACAGTCATATTCGGCTGAATACTCAGGAACTGCAGAGTTTCCTGCGGGTGGCGGTACTTGTCGCGCGCCGCGAAAGATTCGGTGCGGTGATCCCCCTCGACGACGGTCTTGAGATCGGAGGCCTGCACGCTGCCGGTAAAAGCGGCCGCGCATGCCAGTGACACCAGCATCTGTTTAATCTTCATCCTGACTCCTCGTTGTTATCGTTGGTCCAACTTCAATCGCACGCTGTCGATCTTATCCTGTAGAGACTGCTCGCGGTCCGTACGAGTTCCCAGTTTCAGGCTGGTACTGATCCGCGGCGCGCCCATGGCGTGAACGCGTTCGTGGCAGCGCTTGACCGCCGCCATCACATCGTCCCACTCGCCTTCAATATTGGTGCCATAGGCGTGCATTCGATGTTCCAGGCCAGCCTCATCCAATACTTTCTGGCACTCCGCGATATATTCCCCCACCGACACACCGGTCCCAATGGGGATGACACACAAATCCGCGTGCACTTTCATCGACAGCCTCCGAAAGTTATCCGGCATGGCGCCGGGAAATAATACCTTTACGACCAGCCGATGGTGTTATCAGACAAGCCGTCAGTCGCTACAATCAGTGTAATCGCCTCCCCTGCAGCAAAGGAATACCATATGCAACAGCACCTCGTTATCTCCCTGATCAGCAACGATAAGCCCGGCGTGGTGGAAAAGCTTTCCGCCGTGGTGGCGGAAAACGGCGGCAACTGGGAGGACAGCCGCATGGCGCACTTCGCCGGCAAGTTCGCCGGTATCCTGCGCGTCAGCGTGCCCGCCGATTCCTGCCAGGGCCTCAAGGACGCACTCGCGGCGCTGAGCGGAGACGACTTCAAGCTGGTCGTGGAAGAGGCGGTCGCCGTCGCCGCGGGCCCACAGCAGACAGTAACATTGAAGCTGGTGGGCAACGATCGCCCCGGCATCGTCCGCGAGATATCCCGCGCCCTGGCAGCGCGCCAGATCAATATGGAGCAGCTGGAAACCGGTTACGGCAGCACCCCCTGGAGCGGCGAGCCGCTGTTCACCGCCGAATGCGTGATCACCGTGGCGGAGGACATGGATCTGGACGGCCTGCGCGACGAACTGGACGAAATCGCCAACGAGCTGGGCGTCGAGATCGACTGCGAGGAGATCGCCTCGACTCTCTAAGTATGAAATAATCCGCGCCGAATTGGGCCGGGCACTTCCGCCCGGCCTGTCCAGATATGGCCGCCACTGCCGGCCACTAGCCCATGTTTAAGATTGTTCTCTACCAACCGGAAATCGCCCCCAACACCGGCAATATCATCCGCCTGTGCGCCAACACCGGTGCCGAGCTGCACCTGATAGAACCGCTGGGCTTCGCGATGGACGACAAACGCCTGCGCCGCGCCGGGTTGGACTACAGCGAGTACAGCCGCGTGGTGCGCCACCGGGACTGGCAGGCATTCGTCGACAGCGAGCAACCGGCCCGCGTGCTGGCCCTGTCCACCAAGGGCAGCCGCAGCCACACGGATATCGAATACCAGTCCGACGACGCCATCGTCTTCGGCCCCGAGACCCGCGGCCTGCCAGCGGAGTTTCTCGCCGAGATTGGCGCGGAGCACACGCTGCGCATTCCCATGCGCCCCGAGAGCCGCAGCATCAATCTCTCCAATGCCGCCGCCGTGGTCATATACGAAGCCTGGCGCCAGCTGGATTTTTCCGGCGCGCTGACAAAGTAATTTTTAGTTGTTGTTATGCACGAATCCACAGCCCCGATAGGACTATTTTACGGCTCCAGTACCTGCTACACCGAAATGGCCGCAGAGAAGATTCGCGAGCGTATCGGTGCCGAGTGGATTGATCTGCACAATGTGGCCGAAGACGATATCGCCCTGGCGGAAAACTACGACTTCCTGATTTTCGGCATTCCCACCTGGGACTACGGCGAACTGCAGGAGGACTGGGAAAACATCTGGGATGACCTGGCGCAGCTGGATCTGCATGGCAAAATCGTTGCCCTCTTTGGGCTCGGCGACCAGGAAGGCTATCCGCAGTGGTTCCAGGACGCCCTCGGCTACCTGCACGCGCAGTTGCTCGCCTGCGGCGCGCGCGCGGTCGGCTACTGGCCGGCGGAAGGTTACGAATTCGAGGAATCCAAGGGCCTCACCGATGACGGCTCCCAATTCGTCGGCCTGGCGCTCGACGAGGAAAACGAGTTCGACCGCAGCGAGGAACGCATCGACAAGTGGTGCACGCAGGTCATGCGCCAGTTTGGGTTGAAAACATAACGGGCTACAGCCTTGAGCCACGAACAAGCCCTGAGCCACGAACAAGCCCTGAGCCATAGGAAAGCCTTGAGTCGAATGAGCGGGACAGAACGATCGTGAGCGACAAAGACCTGCACGCCGATATCGAGTGGCGAGACGACGGACTGCCGCTGTCGCGCGCCTTCGACGATATCTACTTCTCCACCGCCTCCGGACTGGAGGAGAGCCGCTACGTCTTCCTGCAGCAAAATGACCTGCCCCGGCGCTGGGCGGAGCTGGGGGACGGCGATTCCTTCACCATCGGCGAGACCGGCTTCGGCACCGGGCTCAACTTTCTCGCCGCCTGGGAACTGTGGCTGCAGGCCGCCCCGGCGAACGCGCATCTCAATTTCATCACCGTGGAAAAATACCCGCTGCGGGCCGAAGACCTGCAGCGCGCACTGGCGCTCTGGCCGCAGCTGCAGCCGCTCGCGGAACAGCTGAGCGAGCGCTACCCGCCGCTGCTGGCGCGGGGTGTGCACCGGCTGCATTTCGGCCGCGTCAGCCTGACGCTGGTGATCGGCGAGGCCAGCGAGGCGTTTCGCTCGCTGCGACTGGAAGACGACAACCGCGATCGCCATGTCGATGCCTGGTTTCTGGACGGCTTCGCCCCGTCCAAAAATCCGGACATGTGGACGCCGGAACTGTTCGAGAATATCGCCGCGCTGAGCAAGGCCGGTGCAACATTTGCCACCTTTACCTGCGCCGGACTGGTCAAGCGGGGCCTGCAAGACGCCGGTTTCACACTGAAGAAAGTGCCGGGCTTCGGACACAAGCGGGAGATGCTGCGCGGACAGCTGGAAACCACCGCGCCCACGCGGATTTCGGCAACGCCCTGGCACCTGCCGCACACTGCAACACAGCGCCGGCCGAAAACCGTCGCCGTGATCGGCGCCGGTGTATCCGGCGCGACCGTGGCCAGAGCACTGGCGGAACGCGGCATCGCCGTGCAGGTGTTCGATCAGGGTTCGCAACCGGGCGCCGGCGCCTCCGGCAATGAACAGGGCATCCTCTACGCAAAATTGTCGCCGAAACCGGGCCCCAACGGCGACTTCAATCTGCACGCGCTGATGTTTGCGCAGCGCTACTACCGCGAACACTGCGCGGACGTAACCCACTTTGGCGGCTTGTTGCAGCTGGCACAGAGCGACAAGGAACAGCAACTGCAACAGCAGATAGGCCAGCTGCTGGACCAGCACAAAGCGGAACAACTGGCCCGCATGGTAAATGCTGAAGAGGCCAGTGCCATTGCCGGGGTACCGCTCAACTTTGGTGGGCTCTATTTCCCGACGGCGGGCTGGATCGAACCGCAAAGGGTCTGCGCCACACTGCTGCAGCACCGCAATATCGCACTGCATTGCGCTACCCGCATCGACACCCTGATCCCGCAGGAAGCCGGCTGGCAGCTGTGTTCTGCCGATCAGGAATATACGGCCGATGCGGTGGTGATCTGCAGCGCCCACGGTATCCGCCAGTTCGCGCAGACGACCGCCCTGCCCCTGCGCCCGATTCGCGGCCAGGTCTCCAACGCCCCGGCCAGTACCAATTCACGGCAGTTGCAGACAACGCTGTGCGGCGAGGGCTATATCGCGCCCGTTTTCCGCGAGCGCCACAGCTTTGGCGCCACGTTCAAGCTGAAGGAAACGGAAACTGAGTTGCGTGAAGAAGAGCACCGGGAGAATCTCGACACCCTTGCCGAGCTGCTGCCGCAGGTCGCCGCCGACTTCGCACAACACCCGGTGAGCGGGCGCGCCGCAGTGCGCGCGGCGACGCCGGATTATCTGCCGATGGCGGGCCCGGTGCCCGACTGGGAATCGGTCGACGAGACCTACGCCGACCTGAGAAAGAACCGCAAGCTGCTGATTCAGCAACAGGCCGCCTACCAACCGGCGCTCTATGTGCTCGGCGGCCTCGGCTCGCGCGGCTTCACCTATGCGCCGCTGGCCGCCGAGGTGCTGGCGGGCTGGCTGTGCGGCGAGGCCATGCCGGTTTCCGCCGAACTGGTCAAAGCCCTGCACCCGGCGCGCTTCGCCATTCGCGCGCTCGGCAAAAACCGCTGATCGGGTCAGCGGCTACCTAACGGCTGGCGCTTACGCCGGTTCCGCGGGTGCGAGCAGATTCGCACTGCCGGAACCACAGGCAACGATGGATTTCATCGCTGCTTCCACCGTGACATCCGGCAGGATTTCCACGCAGTCGGCCGGCACGTGATAGACGAAGCCCGAGGTCGGCACCGGTGCCGTCGGCACATAGACAGTGAAATCGCCGTTGGCGTGCTGGGATGTGACGATGGCGGTGACCGAAAGCGGGACCTGGGCACCGTGAATGCGCACCCGCGCCACCGGCCCGGACAGCACTCCCTCACCGGCACCGCCGCCGATAAACTGCAGGACCAGGTCCTTGATGGTGTTGTAGCCGGGTGCGAGGCGACCGAGCCAGTGGTCCAGGTGCCGGTGCGCCCAGCGACCGACGCTGGTTTTGACCAGCAGGCCAATCAGGAAACAGGCGCCGAGGATCAGCGCTATCACCGCCAGCTTGGCGACGGTATCCTTGAACTCGGTATGCGCTTCCAGCCAGACGACCGCCGGCGCAACCAGTTCGCTGATCTGGCCGAACAGCCACTGGAACAGCAGAATAAAGATGGCGATGGGCAGTACCACCGCCAGGCCCCCGAGGAGGGTCAAGGTGATAAATGTTTTAACTCTGGTCATAAATTCTCTATGCAAAAGCTGCTAATGCACAAATGGAGACTTCTGCTGCTGGCCCTGCTGCCGCTGGCCTGCGCAGCAGAGACAAACCTTGCAGTGACCCCCTTCGCCACTGTGGACGAGCGCGACCGCCCCGCGGATCACTTTACCCAGGGGCTCTATTACGACGGCCAGCGCTGGTGGGAAAGCAGCGGGCAGTACGGGCGCTCCTGGCTGGCCGAGTATACAGATCCGGGCGCCAATCCCCTAAGGCGCAAATGGCTGGCTGCGAACCGCTTCGCAGAGGGGTTGACTGTTCTCGGCGACAGGGTGTTCCTGCTCACATGGCGGGCCGGCGAACTGTTGATTTATCGTGCCGACGACCTGTCGCCGCTGGGTATGCGCCACTATGCAGGCGAGGGCTGGGGGCTGACCAGCGACGGCGAGCAGCTGATCATGAGCAACGGCAGCGACGAGCTGACCTATCGCGATCCCGACACCTTCGCGGTCAAGCGCCGCCTCAAGGTCCGCGGCGGCGGTGAGCAGTGGTCGAACCTCAATGAACTGGAATTCGCGCAGGGGCTGATCTGGGCCAATATCTGGCAGGACACCCGCATCATCGCGATAGATCCGGCCAGCGGGGCAGTGCGAGGGGTGATCGACCTGCGGGAGCTGGCGCCGGACGCCGGTCACCCGGACGCCGTCGCCAACGGCATCGCCTGGGACAGGAAGCGCAACGGGCTCTGGGTAACGGGAAAATTCTGGCCGAAGCTGTATCTGATCCGCCCGCAGGGACTGGGGTTTGAGGAGTAAATGCAGAAGCGGCGATGGCCGCGCCCAACGTAGTTCTTCCGTCATTCCGGCGCAGGCCGACCCGCCGGATGGATACCGGCCTGCGCCGGTATGACGAGTCGATGGGCAAGGGCTCAACCCCGATAGTAATCAATCACCGTCAGCAGTCCGCCGCCGCGCACCTGATCGAGTGCGGCGCCGCGGATCTCCAGGCGGAAACCGTGGCCGCGACTCTGCAGGCTGATCCCGTCCGGGCCGCCGGCACCGTCAAACAGCATCGAATGCTGGCCGTTATCGCCGCGCCACTGTACCCCTTCCACCTTGCGCATCCCCGGCAGATCGAGTGTCAGCGTATGCACTTTTTCCGGCAACGGCCGCAGTTCCACCCGCGCTATGCCAGAGGCGGTGGCTACCGAGTAAGCGAGCTGATTTTCCGGCGCGGGCTGCCAGCCAAGATGGGTGTCTGCGAGTGCGGACTGAACCAGCGTCCGCGGGGGAGTCGTGGAGCAACCGGCTAGGCTTCCCAGCCCGATCGCCAGCAGCAAAGACAGCATTATTGAAGCACGCATAGCCTTATCCTTAGCTTGTCGCTGTGACGCAACGATTATAAACGTGAACCCCATCACAAAACAAAAGCGCCGGATTTTAGTTTATTTTTTCGACAGCGGTGATGACAGCCCCGCCACATTGTGGGCTCCCCCGCGGTATACTCCGCCACCATGAACTCTCCCCAAGATATTCTCGAACACGTCTTCGGCTATACCCAGTTCCGCGGCCCCCAGGCAGAGGTGATCGACACCCTGATGGCCGGACGCGACGCGCTGGTGCTGATGCCCACCGGCGGCGGCAAGTCTCTCTGTTACCAGATCCCCGCCCTGGCGCGGCCCGGCTGCGGCGTGGTGATCTCGCCGCTGATCGCACTGATGCAGGACCAGGTGGAGGCGCTGCAGGCCGCCGGTGTCCGCGCCGCCTTCCTCAATTCCTCCGTGGCTTTCGACGAAGCCCAGGATATCGAGAGCGCGCTGTTGCACGGCGAACTGGACCTGCTCTACCTGGCGCCGGAGCGGCTGCTGCAGCCCCGCACCCTGGGGCTGCTGCAGCGGGCGCAGCTGTCCCTGTTCGCCATCGATGAGGCCCACTGTGTATCCCAGTGGGGCCACGATTTCCGCGCCGACTACCTGCAGCTGAACTGCCTGCACGAGCAGTTCCCCAATGTGCCGCGCATCGCGCTGACCGCCACGGCGGACCAGCGCACCCGCGCCGAGATCGCCACCCGCCTGGATCTCGGCGATGCCCGCCATTTCGTCAGCAGCTTCGACCGCCCCAACATCCAGTACCGCATCGCGCAGAAAGACAATGCGCGCCGCCAGCTGCTGCAGTTCCTGCAGGCCGAGCAGCAGGGCAACGCCGGTATCGTCTACTGCCTGTCGCGGGCCAAGGTGGAGAACACCGCCGAGTGGCTGAACCAGCAGGGCTTCACCGCCCTGCCCTATCACGCCGGCCTGCCGGCGGCGACCCGCGCCGAGCACCAGCGCCGCTTCCTGCGCGAGGAAGGCGTTATCGTCGTCGCCACCATCGCCTTCGGCATGGGCATCGACAAACCGGATGTGCGCTTCGTCGCCCATATGGACCTGCCCAAGAGTGTCGAGGCTTATTATCAAGAGACCGGCCGCGCCGGGCGCGACGGCGAGCCATCCACGGCACTGCTGCTGTACGGCTTCGAGGATGTGGTCAAACTCGGGCAGATGGTGGAATCGTCCGAGGGCAGCGAGGAACACAAACGCCAGGAGCGCGCGCGCCTGAACGCGATGCTGGGCCTGTGCGAGATCACCAGCTGCCGCCGGCAGGCGCTGCTGCGCTACTTTGCCGAGGAACTGCCGGAGCCCTGTGGCAACTGCGACACCTGCCTGGAACCACCGCAGACCTGGGACGCCACCGAGGCCGCGGCAAAACTGTTGTCGTGCGTCTACCGCACCGGCCAGCGCTTCGGCGCCGCCCACGTGATCGACGTATTGCGCGGCTCGGAAAACGAGAAAGTGCGCAAGTTCGGCCACGACCAACTGAGCACCCACGGTATCGGCACCGAGCTGTCCGCCAACGAGTGGAGAGGGGTCGTGCGCCAGCTGGTGGTACGCGGCTATCTCGAAGTCGAGGGCGAGTTCCAGGGCCTGCGCCTGACTGAAGCCTGCCGCCCGCTGCTGCGCGGAGAGGAAACCGTGCAGTTGCGCAAGCTGCCGCCGAAAGCCGCGCGCGCCGAGACCCGCCGCTCCGCAGCCGCCGCAGATTTAACCCCCGCCGACGAGCCGCTGTGGAATGCGCTGCGCGCCTGTCGCAAGCAACTGGCGGACGAACACGGCGTGCCGCCCTATGTGGTCTTCCACGATGCCACGCTGCGCGGCATGGTGAGCGCGCGCCCGCAAACCCGGGAAGAACTGTTAGGGGTATCCGGCGTCGGCGACAGCAAGCTGGAACGCTTTGGCGATGCCTTCCTGGCGGTGCTGCGCGACTTTTCCGAATGATTGCCGCACACTGCGGTGACTGATCTTCAGCAGGCGACTTCCCAAATGGAATTGCCTGCCCCAAAAAATAACGATGCAAAACAATAACGACGCAAATCAATAAACCAATAGCGAAGCGACCAGAGAGGAATCCATGCGAACCATCGGCCACCTGATCAACGGCAAGTTCGTTGCCGACGACCCGCGCCAGCAGGACATCACCAATCCCTCCACCAACGAAGTGGTGGCGAAAGTCTCCCTCGCCAGCAAGGCCACCGTGGAGGAAGCCATCGCGGCGGCCGCAGCGGCCTACCCCGCCTGGCGCGATGTGCCGCCGGCCAAGCGCGCGCGTATCATGTACCGCCTGAAAGAACTGCTGGAGCAGAACGCCGACAAGATCTGCGAAATGCTCACCCGCGAGCACGGCAAGGTGCTCAACGATGCGATGGGCGAACTGCAGCGCGGTATCGAAAACGTCGAATACGTCTGCTCCGCGCCGGAACTGTTGAAAGGCGAGCACAGCAAGAACGTCGGCCCGGCCATCGACTCCTGGAGTGAATTCCAGCCGCTCGGCGTCTGCGCCGGCATCACGCCGTTCAACTTCCCGGCCATGGTGCCGCTGTGGATGTGGCCGATGGCCATCGCCTGTGGCAATACTTTTATTCTGAAACCCTCCGAGCGCGATCCCAGCTCCGCACTGTTTATTGCAGAACTGGGCCTGGAAGCGGGCATTCCCGCCGGCGTGCTGAACGTGGTGCACGGCGATAAGGAAGCGGTGGACACGCTACTGACCGACAAGCGTGTGCAGGCGGTCAGCTTTGTAGGCTCCACACCGATCGCCGAGTACGTCTACTCCACCGGCAATGCCAACGGCAAACGCGTGCAGGCCTTCGGCGGAGCGAAAAACCACGCGCTGGTAATGCCCGATGCGGATCTGGACAACGCGGTCAGCGCACTGATGGGCGCCGCTTACGGTTCCTGCGGCGAGCGCTGCATGGCCATCTCGGTGGCCGTCGCCGTCGGCGATGCCACCGCCGATGCGCTGATCGAAAAGCTGCAGGCGCAGATCGCCAAGCTGAAAGTCGGCGACGGCATGGACAACGGCAACGATATGGGCCCGCTGGTAACCCGCGCGCACCTCGACAAGGTCGAGGGCTATATCGCCAGGGGCGTCGAGGAAGGCGCGGAGCTGGTGGTCGACGGCCGCGGCCTGAAAGTGCCCGGCTTCGAAGACGGCAATTACCTGGGCGCCAGCCTGTTCGACCGGGTGAAACCGGGCATGGCCATCCACTCCGACGAAATCTTCGGCCCGGTGCTGTGCGTGATGCGCGTCGACACCATGCAGGAAGCGATGGACATTATCGATGCCCACGAGTACGGCAACGGCACCTGCATTTTCACCCGCGACGGCGAGGCCGCGCGCTACTTCTCCGACAATATCAAGGTCGGCATGGTCGGCATCAATGTGCCGCTACCGGTGCCGGTGGCCTACCACAGCTTCGGCGGCTGGAAACGCTCCCTGTTCGGCGACCTGCACGCCTACGGCCCGGACTCGGTGCGTTTCTACACCAAGCGCAAGACCGTCACCCAGCGCTGGCCGGCCAGCGGTGTGCGCGAAGGAGCGCAGTTCAGCTTCCCCAGCAATAATTGATTGCTCGTCGACAGCCGAAATAGAAAAAGGCAGCTTTAAGCTGCCTCAGACTGTTGATAAACCCCGCATTCCGTTCTGAGCTGGTGCGGTGGCGGCCAAGCACTAGGACGACCATTTCGAATCGCTGTGAATACATCCCTGTAAGCTCCGGCGGCGACGTCCTGTCGCCGACGGTTCGAAATACTCGTCCTAGCACTTTGCCTTAAATTTTAACTGCATTACTTTGTCAGCGACCTGAGGCAACTTTAAGCTGCCTTTTTTTAACCGGCAAAAATACCTGCGCCCCAAATTGATCAGCGGGCACAGCCGGCCGATAATCCACCGGGACAGAGCCCAAGTACCGCAACAGTGCAAAAAATAACCACACCGGCCATTGCAGGAGCCGCGCCATGAAATACCTTGTCCTCGCCAGCCTTGTGTTGCTCACGGCATGTGCCAGTACCACGCCAGCCGACCAGGCGCCCTCACCCGATGCCGCGGCACTGGCCGAAAATGCCAACGGTGACTGGTACAAGCAGTCACTGGCGACCCTGAGGCAGAAAGGTGAGCAGGCGGAAACTGCCGATTTCCAGCGCGTGCGCGAGGCCTACACCTCGACCCGCCGATACGCGCCCTACATGGATCCCGTCTATGACATCATGAAGTACGGCATCAACCAGATGCACAATGGCAACGGGAAGGCCTGCGCCCAGGCCGCCACCAAGATCGTTGCGGTCAACTTCACCAGCCTCACCGGCCATTACCTGGGCATGGTCTGCAACAGGATGCTCGGCAACCGGGTGGTCGCAGAACAATACAAGTTCGCCCTGAACGGCTTTATGGACGCCATCCGTGCCACCGGCAGTGGCAAGACCATAGAGACCGCCTTCGAAACCTACAGCACGCAGGAACTGCGCGCGTTTTTGCAGTTGCAGGGGCTGGAGATCGTCGGCCAATCGCTGGTACAGGGTGATGACGGTGTCTATGACCAGATGAAAGTCCGGGACCCGGAAACCGGCAAAGAGTCCTCGCTCTTTTTCAATATCACCAAGCAGTGGGCCAAGGGCATGACCGCGCAAAAATAGCGTCAGAGCCTTCAGCTTCGGCGGACGGTATATCAGCCACCGCGCGCGGGAAATCAGCCCTGGCGCGAAGAGAAATAGGCTCGCAACGGATCGCGCACCACATCGTCCGTGGGCCCCTCATCCAGCTTGATGGTATCCGGCAGGAAGGGATGCCAGGCCTCCGCACGGGAGACCCACACCTCGTGGGTGGGCTGGAACATGCTCTGATCATCGAGGCCACCCACGGCCAGCAACACCACCCCCTGCATGTCCGGCCAGTGCGCCGATATCGGCGAGCCGCACTCACCACAGGAATTCCTGCGCAGCGTGCGCCCGCTTTCCGCCTGCACATCGTAGAAGTGCAACTCGGTCTCAATCTTGTAATCCAGCCGATCGGCCGGCACGAACATCGTGGCCGCGAACGCAGCACCGCTGGCGTGCTGGCAGTCGCGGCAATGGCAGATCAGCTGTACTATCGGTTTTTCCGAGCACTCGTAGCGGACCTTGCCGCAGGCGCAGCCGCCGGATAGAAGTGGCATTATCAGTGTCCGATTTTTCGTGAGTTTATATTCCAGGGTCGCGTAGCGGATTGTTCCCTGGAAGCGGTTGTCACGCCGCGTCAATTGTTCCCATCAACTGCAATGTCGAAGTGCAGAACATCTTCACGCGTTCCCAATTTCGTATACAGCGCGATGGCGGGCTCGTCCTCGATGCCGGTATCGGCCTGGACGAAGACGACATAAGCCCCGCGCTCTGCCGCGACCCTCTTCAGTTCTTCGATCAACCTCGTCGCAATACCTTCGCGCCGGTGTGCCGCTGAGACGGCTAGATCGTAGATATAGACTTCACTGCGCTCTTGTTCAAACTTTCTAAGCTCGTAGGCCGCAATGCCACCGACAACACTGCCATTCTTCAAGGCGGCCAGCGCAATGAAAGAGTCACCACCCAGCAGCCGCCGAAGGTAATCCGCACTCGGACGATTCCCGGTGTAGGTGTCCGCGTCGCCAAAGGCCTCGCCGAATACCGAGGACAGCGCCTCCATCAGAGAGACATCGTCAGGCTTGAGATGGTGAATCACCAGCGACACAAAACACTCCTAAGCAGCATTACGCCACGGATCAGCGCCTTAGCACACACGGCGCCGAAAACGCGAAGTTGATTGACTTGCAATGATTGCCTACATCCATACCAGGCCTTGATACGGGCTGAATTTGAGAGACTCCAAACGACTGTCTAAGCAACCACTATGAATCTCAAATTTATGGCCGTTAGGATCTAAAAAATACCGTGAATTCCCTTCACTCCTACTTTGCTTCCATTCAACCACATTTGCTGCGCGAAGCTTTTCAGAAATCGCGTTGAAATTCTCCTCGGAAACATCAAACGCTAAATGACAGTAATCCTGACTGAGCGGTGAATTGGCGACTTTTCTGACCCAAACAAGAAAGAGGACAATTTACCCAAGCCCGCATGTTTTGCCTTACCCTGACTTTATGCAATCGGGCTTATATCTTCTTGCAAGCCGAGTCCAGGTTAGTCACGAAATCTATGCCACTAACTGGGTTTGATTTTTCGTAAGAAGAATTCATTATTTCCATTAAGAACTCTTTCAATGCTCTTTCCATGTTAGAGTTCATAGCATCATCACTTAGATGCTTACTGGAAATCTGAACTAACTTATCAGACAAACGATTTGCAGCATCGCTCTGTATTTTTGCACCAAGCTCTTCCTGATAATGTATACCCTCGATAGTAAACCACTCTTTCGGGGCTACTTTTTTGTTTTTATTCGTCCATATTGCTTTAGGTTTTCTAACAGTTACAAAGCTAGGCTTGACCTCTGACAGCGATGCACACCAAGCCCAATCTTCAAGGTCATATCCATATGTAAAAATGTAATCTGTTTTATATAGAATATCCACCTGCTCATCGAGTACCCCACTCCCGCCCTTAGGACGGTCATATTCTTCTTTGAATCTAAATGATATTTCAGTAGGGATATTCACAAATTCGAAGATTGCCTGCTTTACCTGAATTCCTTCTGAAACAGATATTTCATTAAGTTTTTTCAGGTGTTCAAGCGCGCTTCTAGTATCCTCATAATCTTTCTTGGCTTGCTCAAACTTACTAACATAAAAAAACAATGCAACCCCTAGTATTGCTGCAACAACTATGGCCCCAATTAAAACACTTCCTTTTTGATTATTCATTTTCTTATCCTAAGTTTCCAAGTGATTTCCTGGAGATTCATAACACTTATATCGTGCCCCTAACGCCGTTTTGCTATCGACTTATATTTCGCTCGTGGAATTGTGTCAACACTACCCACTTCGCTTGAATCTTAGAGCCCTAACTGACTTTTAACTTTTCAACGATCGTGTACCAACAGCCCTGACGACACATACCTATATCGCAACACTAAAGTCTAACCCCTTGATAAATAAAGATTTTTTGTTTACTTTTCGTAAACTCCAGAAATATCTGTCGCCGGGGCTGTTTTGTGGCCGCCATCACTGGAGCCACTACATTCATACAGTGATCGACAGCACATGCCCGGACACAGGGAGATTCAATACAGGTATCGTCTTCCGCTCAATAGACGCAATCTCTTGTCAGCAGATCCCTTATCACGCGGGTTCCAGCACCACATCACCGACAACCTCCACCAGTACTCTATTCCGCCCCGCCTGCTTGGCCCGATAGAGCGCCGCATCCGCGGCCTCAAACAGCTGCACCGCCGCATCGAAGTTGCCGCCCTCGAAGCTCGCCACGCCGATACTGATCGTCAGCGGCATACCGTGGCAGTCCAGTTCCGCCACTCGCTGCACCAGTCGCTCAGCCAGCACTGCGGCCTGTTCGCCCTTGGTGCGCGGCAGCAGTATCGCGAATTCCTCGCCTCCGTAGCGGCAGGCCAGCATCGGTTTGCGCACCTTCTTCAGGATCAGTTCGCCGACGGCACGAATGGCGAGGTCGCCGTGGCGGTGGCCGTAGCGGTCGTTGATGGCTTTGAAGTGGTCCAGGTCGAGGACCAGCAGCGACAGCGGCGTGCCGGAACTGGCGGCCAAGTTGAATTCCCGTGGCAGCTGCTCGTCGAAATAGCGGCGGTTGTAGAGGCGCGACAGCTCATCGGTATAGCCGAGCTTCTGGATCTCGCCGACGCGGGCGCCGAGGGCCAGCGACAGCAACACCATCTCGATCAATGCGCCTCCTTGGAAGGCATTCTGGGTAAAGCCGTTGTGGGGCAGCAGGCCGAAGGTCTTCAGCATATAGACGATCACGCTGGACAGCAGCGTGATCCACGCCACCATAAAATAGCGCGCAGAAATCGAGCCGCGCAGCACGCTGATGGTGCCCATACCCAGCAGCAGCGCACAGACCACCAGCGTCAGCATTGAAAACACCAGGATGGTGATGCCGTAGCTGAACAGCGGCGCTATGGCAGTCAATGCAATCATGCCGTACAGCAGCCAGCGCGCGACGCAGTCGGTGCGCGGTGCCAGCTGGCGGCCGGCGCAGACGACGCGGGCAAATTGAGTGGCGAAGATCAGGGACAGGCCGAGCAGTACGATCAGGCTGTGGTTGCCGAACCACGGGCTGCCGGGCCAGACAAACTGGAAGGACACGCCGTTGTGCACACCGAAATAGAGCCCGTAGCTGATCGCGTAACCCATGTAATAGACATAGGCGGTGTCGCGCATGGCGAGAAACAGGAACAGGTTGTAGATCACCAGCACCAGGAAGCCGCCGTAGTAGATACCCAGCAGCAGCTGCTCCAGGTTCAGCTGAGGCAGAAAGGCGGTTTCACTGCTGACGGACAGGCCGATATTCAGCGAGCCCTGGGTGGCGTAGCGCAGGTAATAGGTACGCTCGCTGTGCGCGGGCAGCGTCACCGGAAACACGAAATCCCGCAGCGCCAGCGGGCGGCTGGCAAACGGCAGGCGATCGCCGGTGGCGATTTTCTGCCACGCGCCGCTATCGTCCTGGCCCCAGAAATCCAGGTAATCGATCAGCGGGTAGTCCTGGCGGATGACCAGCGGCACCGCTTTGTCGGTGGAATTGCGCAGCGTGAAGGCCGCCCAGTAGGCGGAGCGGGTAAAGCCAAAATTGGCCGAGGATTTGTTCCAGGGTTGCAGCCGGGCCTGCACTGCCGGTGTCTGGATGCGGGAGAAATCCAGTTCAGCGCTCTTGTCTTCCAGCAGCCGCAGTGACGGCGTCAGCGCTGTGGGCTGCATGCCCGGCGCGACGTTCACGGCTTCCGCGCTGGCACAGGTCGCCAGGCAGAGAAAGAATAACCCCCAGAACAATTTGGCGATTTGCATCGCGGCCATCCATCAGCGCTGTTTTTTTGTTAATTCCGTCGATGGTATCACAGCGGAGCTGTGACTAGCGCCATCCTACCCCTAACGACTTTCGATATTCAGTAACCGAGCACGGCTATTCACGTCGCTTATTTCTAGCTGCTTATTCCCGATCCTTGCGCGCCTGCCAGTCCCGATATACCGCCGGCCCTTCGGCGAGCGGCAGGTATGCCATTGGCAGCTGGCGCTGTTGCGGCGGCAGCGTGAGTTCATGGTAGATGTCGGCGGTGGAGAGGCCGTAGGGATCGCCGTCTTCCTGCGAGCAGGCGTAGTAGACCGCGCTGACGCCGGACAGGTACATGGCCGACAGGCACATGGGGCATGGGTGGCCGCTGGCATAGATGACGCAGCCATCGAGGCGCGGCTCACCCGCCTCAATCGTTGCGCGGCGCATGGCTTCGAGTTCCGCGTGGCCGGTTAGATCGCCGTTGATATGAATGGTGTTGACGCCTTCGGCGATAATTTCGCCATCGCGCACCAGCACCGCGCCGAACGGGCGACCGCCTTCATTAGTCACGTTGTCCCGCGCTAGTTCGACCGCGCGGGCGAGGAATTTCCGGTGCTGCGCAGCCTGTGGGCCCTGCTCCGCCGTATTACCCATGGATTGCCTATCCTGTTATCTGCTTACTCGGCGGACAGGATAAGCCATTAAGCGCGAGCGCGCTTTTTAGACGCGATGATTCCGGTGCGCATTTTTTGGGTAGCCGCGATTGTTATACCTTCGCGGGTTCCCGCCTTTTCGTCACCGCGACACCATCGGCCTGGCCGGCATCCGGTGCGCTCACCACCACCCGGTTGCGCCCCTGTTGCTTGGCCCGGTACAGCGCCATATCCGCGGCTTCGAACAGCTGCAGCGCCGCCTCGAAATTGTCGCGCTCGAAACTGGCCACACCGATACTGACTGTCAGCGGCATCTCGTACAGATCCAGCTCCGCCACCTTACACACCAGCCGTTGGGCAATGACCGCGGCCTGCTCTTCGCTGGTGCGCGGCAGCAGGATCGCGAACTCCTCACCACCGTAGCGGCAGGCCAGCACCGGTTTGCGCACCTGCTTCAGGATCAGGTCACCAATCGCGCGGATGGCGCGGTCACCCTGGCGGTGGCCGTAGTGATCGTTGATCGCCTTGAAGTGATCCAGATCCAGCATCAGCAGCGACAGCGATGTCGAGGAGCGGGCGGCGAAGCTGAATTCCCGCGGCAGCTGTTCCTCGAAGTAGCGGCGATTGTGGAGATGGGAGAGTTCGTCGATGTAGCCGCGTTTGCGGATTTCATTGACCCGCGCCCCCAATGCCAGGGACAGCAGCATCATCTCGATCAGCGCGGCCACCTGGAAGGCGTTGTGAGTGAAAGCGTTGTGGGGCAACCAGCCAAAGGTCTTGAATACGTAAACGATGACACTGGCGAGCAGCGCAATCCAGCCCATCATAAAGTAGCGCGCCGAAATAGAACCGCGCAGCAGGCTGATCGCCCCCATCACCAGCAGCAGTACGCTGGCCACCAGGGTAAACACCGTGAAGGTGGTGACCATCAGCCGATAGCTGGCAAACGGGGAAATTGCGGTCAGCGGTATCAGGATATACAGCAGCAGGCGCGCGAGCTTGTCGGTGCGCGGCGCCAGTTGCCGGCCGGCACAGATCTCGCGCGCAAACTGGACGCCCGAGATCAATGTTAGCCCCAGCATAAATACCAGGCTTACATTGGCGAGCCAGGGATTCTCGGGCCAGACAAACTGGAAAGTGACGCCGTTCAGTGCGCCGAAGTAGAGACCGTAACTGAGCACATAGCCCATGTAATAGACATAGGCCCTGTCCCGCACCGCCATAAACAGGAACAGGTTGTAGATCACCAGCACCAGGAAGCCGCCGTAATAGATACCCAGCAGCAGCTGATCCAGTTCAAGCTTGGATAGGTAATTGGTCTCGCTGGTGACGGATAGGCCGATATTCATCGCCCCCTGGGAGGCGTAACGCAGGTAGAAGGTGCGCTCACTCTGTGCAGGCAATGTCACCGAGAAGATGAATTCCCGTAGCTCCAGTTGGCGGCTGGCGAACGGCCGACGGTCTCCGGTGGCGGTCCGCTGCCAGTTGCCATCGCTGTCCTGGGCCCAGAAGTCCAGGTAATCAATCAGCGGGTAGTCCTGGCGGACCAGCAGCGACAGAGGCTGCTCGGTGGGGTTGCGCAGGGTGAATGCCACCCAGTAGGCGGAGCGGGAATAACCAAAATTGGCTGCGGGCTGGCCCCAGCTGGTCAGCCTGGCCTGATATTGCGGGGACTGAATCTGGGCAAAATCCAGCTCGCCGCCCCTGTCTTCAAGCAGACGCAGGACCGGAGTCAGTGATGTCGGTTGCAGATCCGGGGTAACTGTGAGGGTTTCCCCATAGACCCTGCCGCACAGACAGAGCAACAGCAGCCCCCAGATGGTAAAAGCCCGCTTCATCCCTAAAAGCCCGTGTCATTGTTATGTCATTATTGGCAAGCACTGCCACAGCTTCCCTGTGCGGCCCGGCTAACTAAGGAACGATGGTATCACAAGTGTGCTGAGAGGCTACCGCACCAGCTTACAGCCGATTACAGCGGCCTCTCCTGCCCCACATCTGCCGGGGTGAACTGGTTGTGGTGACCATCACAAAAGGGCCGGTTCTCGGTGTGCTTGCAGCAGCACAGCCAGAAATCACCGCTCTCCTGCACGGTGAACTTCATCGGCTTCAGGTCCGTTTCCTTGTGGCTGCCGTCGCAAAATGGTTGATTGGCAGAGCGCCCGCAAACGCAGAAGAAGTAGGCTTGGCCGGCTTCGAGGTGGACACGCTTGGGCAGGTTATTGGCGACGACGGGTGAACTCATATCTGAGCCCTGCTGTTATGGATTTTCTATTGGATGGCGCACTGCCAGCACTAAAGATACTCCTGCCAGCAGTGCTCGGGAAAGATACCGGCATGCCATTCGCGAACCTGTGGCACAGAAACCGCACTGCCTCGGCCCGGGATTACAAGCGGAACTTGTAACCAAATCCAATGCTGTAGATCCAGGGATCGAATTCGACCCGTGTTCTGGCGGCGTGGACGAATGTCTTGGGGATGATTACGCCGGGCACCGCGAAGTGCAGATCCGCAGTCACCTCCACGTCCTGGTACTGGATGGCGGCATTAAAAAACCAGTCGTTTTCCGGGCCAAACATGACATCGAGGCCAACCTGCGCCGCCCAACCCCAGGTGTCATCCAGAAAAACTTTCGCTTCTCCAATGCCATCGGAAACCACAGCCAGGTACTCGTTGGCGACCCTGCCAAGCTTCACATCGTCAAAGTCCGTGTAATTAAAACCGACACCCACATAAGGCTGCACCCAGGATTCCGTGCAAACAGGAAACCAGTTGAACATGATGGTGCCGCTGCGTCGTTCGATATCGCCGGCACGAATCTTGCGCCCCGCAAACGGAGACTGAAGCCCCTGAAAATCCAGGTCATGCGTCGACTTACCGATATAGCCCACCTCCACCGCAAAGTGGTCCATAGGCATGAAACCCGCAGTGAAGTTCCAGGTGTTTGCAGTGCTAATTTTGTACCTGAGCCCATCCAGGAAAGGATAGCGGACCCGATCGAAACGCCACTTGCCTTTTTGATCATCCGCTTCAAGGTAAGAGCCACCGAGACGCACCATCACGGTTCCGGCGCTGTATACCGCAGTTGACGATCCCGGCAGCGTGTATCGATACTCATCGGATTCCGCCACTGCGGCAATCGGAAGTGCGGCGCAGAATATAGCCAGTGCCGAAATTGTCCGAATTCGGGTTATCTCCATAACCGACAATTCCATTCGTTGATCGAATTTCCATGGCAAAACGCCTGGTCACACTTCAGTCTAGACATTGAGAAATGCAGGCTTTCGAAAAAGATTCAAAACACGATATAAAAAGAAATCTTTTGCAAAGTTGGCGCAATATCTGTGGCAGCGCTCCGCCGCTTTTTACCGATTGCGGACCGGAAATTATAAATCCTACTCATTTCTGCAGCGGCTACTGGCGAACAGAGTTCCCGTTATTTTCGATGATGTTCCTTGACCATTGGCTGAACCCCGTTTCCGGCCATGAAAAAAGGCGCCGAAGCGCCTTTTTCCACGAAAAGATAGTCCGGAGATCAGAACTTGTAACCGATTCCGAGATTCCAAACCCAGGCATCGAGATCCAGGTCTCTCCGCGCTGCGCGCACGAAGCTTCCCGGCTCTAGTTCACGGGGGAATGCGTAATGCAGATCCGTTACCGTATCCACATCGTGGTATTGCCCCGCGAGGTTCACCAGCCAGTTGCTATCGCGCCCGAACATGATGTCAACACCGAACTGGGCGCCCCAGCCCCAGTCGTCTTCGAAGTACATCGTGGCCGGACCCGTCAACACCTCATTGAGATCCGACAAATAGTCGTTGGCGGTGGTTCTGAACCTCAGATTGTCAAAGTCGGTGTAGATGGCTCCAAGACCGACGTACGGTTGTATCCAGGACTCCTTGCACACCGGGAACCAGTTAAAGAACAGGGTACCGGTCTGGCGATCGACACTGCCGACACGGAGCTTACCCGGCAAGGGTTCAAACTCCGGTCCGACTGCCGGAAACACAGGCTGTAGCAGGCCGGTCCAGTCGACATCGTGCTCAGTTTTGCCGATGTAACCCAACTCAATCGAGAAGTGATCTATCGGCATGAAACCCACGGAGAAGTTCCAGCCGGTATCGTTGTCGATCTTGTACCCGAGCCCCTCGAACTCCGGAAATAGATCCCGGTTGTATCTCCAGCGGCCGGAATCGTCATCCGGGTCGACCCAGGATGCGCCGAGCCGCAACATTACGGTACCGGCCTTATAGACTGCCGGAGGTGCCGCAGGTGGCGGCGGGGCGTAACCGGAGGGGCCGGCAGATGCCGCGACTGAAACTACAGCAGTGGAAACTGCTAGTGCCATAGGTGTCAGAATGCGCGTCATTTTCATAAGTTTTAACTCCATTGATATTCGGCTAATTCAACAGCAATCAACCCAATCATTTTTCAGTCTAGACACGAAAGAAACGCCTGTAGAAAAAACACCCAACCACCCACCTAAAGCTTGGAATTTTCGTGTAAAGTTGGCGGAACATTGATTTTTTTGGCGTACGTATAAACAAAAATGCGTGGCCGGAAGAAAATATGGGCGGAAAATTCAACGAGCAGAAGAAGAATTACGCGTAACTCCAATCAAAATTTTGGCGGCTAGCTCTTTCCCCGGTATAAATGAGCGCCAAAAAACGGTGCTATACGTGCCGCGCTTTCCGAAGGGAATCGGCCCCAAGTGGCGGTAATTCTCACTGGGCTACTCCGACACAATACAGTCGTCATAATAACCTTCATGGTATTCCTTTATGGATCGGCGCACGCAAGATTTTTCGTCTGCGGAAAGTCTGCATAGCCAGTCAAAACAATGCGGTCAAGAACCGCCAAATTATCCCGCCCTGCCAATTCTTAAAAAAAAGAGGGCGCCGAAGCGCCCTCGTTCAAGTATCGATTGAAATACTCAGAATGAGAATTTGTAACCGACACCCAGGTTGAAAATCCACGGATCATATTCGTAGTCGGCGGAGTAGGCTTCGAAAAATCTATCCTCCTGTGGTATTGCCACCGGGTCTACATCGAATACCGAGAACCGGATATCAGATTCCGCGCGCGTATAGATCGCAGCCGCGTTGACCAGCCAGGCACTGTCGTGGCCGAAACTGAAGTCCACACCGATCTGCGCCGCGTAACCCCAGGAGTAACCCATGCTGAAGCGACTTCTGAGGCCAAGGTCCCGCAGCTCTCTGCGTCTCCAGCCCCGGAATTTCTCGCCACCGAAATCCGTATAGTTGATCCCGAAGCCGGCATAGGGTTGTACCAGGCAAGACGGATCCAGCGGATACCACTTCATCATTAACGTGGTGATTTCTGGCTCGAATTCGCCAATGCTACCAACCGTTACGTCGGGTAAGACAAAGTTAAAATAACGCCGGGCACTGCCGCCCCTGTGGGAGCCTCCATCGGTATAGTTGAGTTCAAGGCCAAAGTGATCCATTGCCTTCCACTCAAAGTTAATGAACCAACCCCATTCATCATCAGGATCTACAGTTCCGCGGAATGAGCGGATATCGAGAAAATCAAAACGCTCATCCGTAAAGGTAACTGAATCCGCTCTCGGGGAGACGTAGGAACCGCCCACGCGAACAATGAATTCCTGTTTCTTGGGAGGAGGCGGAGGCGGGGCATATCCAGAAGGTCCTGCGGACGCTACACCAGATACCGCCAATGCCAGGGGCGCCATAACGGGAACTAAAACACGCGTCATCTTCATTTGCTAACTCCATTTAGAAATTCAGCAAGTCAAACAGCAACCTGCTCAATCAATGATCAGTCTAGTCGCGTGAAATCACCGCTGTAGAAAAAAAAACCAATTATTGGCGTTGAAAAAGAACCTTCCTGCAAATTCGGCACGGTATTAATTATTTGGGCGGGAAAGATTTCTTAATGCGCAAAGAAAAATGCGCGACTTTTGAAGAACGAATACTGCAAAAGCAGAAAACTGTGCGTCAGTGAGAGGCTCGTCGAAAAATCGCCGAGCCATTGGCAGGGAAATGGGAGGGAAAAATCGGCGTTAAAAACGACTGAAAATTTACTTTTTACCGCCACCGAGACATTGCGGGCTCTGCGGTGCGGCGCCTTCCCACTCCTCGGGGCTGTAAGTGTGCAGCGCAAGGGCGTGAATCGGGCCGGCCATTTCTTCAGCGAGCGCCGCATAAATCTTCTGGTGGCGCTGGACCTTGCGCAGTGGTGTAAATACATCGCTGACCAGTACTACCCGAAAATGCATCTCAGAACCGGCAGGTACGTTATGCATGTGGCTCTCGCATTGCACTTCTATATATTCCGGTGCGAAAGCCGCTGTCAGTTTCTGTTCGATTTTCTCGGCAAGGCTCATAAAGATATCTCGGTTACCTGAACGCTTCGGACTACTTAAGAGGCGACACTCGCCTGAAGCTTGCGCGCTTCAACGATGGTTTCGTAGGCGACGGTGACGCTTTTCATCTGGTCCTCCGCATAGCGCATAAATTCCTCCGGCAGTCCCTTGGCGGCGATTTTGTCCGGATGGAACTCGGCGGCTTTGCGGCGGTAAGCCAGCTTCAGGTCGCGATCGTTGGTTTCGGGCGAGCATCCGAGCACATCGTAATGCTGTTTGAGGCTATCCATGGAGGCCGGCGCGCGATGGTCGAACTCTCCGCGCATGGTGGAGAAAATGGAATCGTGCAGGCCGAGATCCCCGGGGATACGGCGCAGTATTTCCTCTTCGGCCGCATGCAGATCGCCATCGGCATAGGCGACCGCAAACAGCAGGCGATAAACCATCTCGCGCATCGCCTGGTTGCGCACCAGTTGCTGGTACTGGCGCGCGTAGTCGTAGATGCTGTAATTGTCGGTCTTGGCGTTCTGAAAGATCTTGATCGCCTGCTTGCGATCCTCGGCGCTGAGGCGGAGGTTGTTCTGCATGAAGTCTTCGATCAGCTGGACTTCCGCTTTCGAAACCGTACCGTCCGCCTTGGCAATTTTGGCCAACATCGAAAACAGCGTGACGATAAAAACCGTCTGCGCCCCATCGCGGTTCAGGCCGGCTGCCGCTGCGCCGACGCGCTGCAGACCGGCACTGAAAGAACTGCCGATCCAGGCGCCCAGCGCTGCGCCAATGGGGCCGCCAAACATCAAACCGATACCGGCTCCAATACCCGCGCCCAACCAGGACATATCTTTTCCTCCGAGCGCCGCAACGCGCCCCAATCGTGACAAAAAAACGCGCCTATCATAACACGCGCACCGCCGCGCCAGTGGAATATCCAGACTCCATGGTCATGCTGCCCGCAGCAGCTATTCGACCACCCCCACTACCGACCGGGCGCGGTGAACTCAAGGTAGCGCCACCGGCACTGGTCAGCGCGAGGACCGCAATCACGGGGCGAGCGCACCCAGCGATTGCTCAAGCCCTGCGACACGCGCGGCCGGACAGTACGGGGAGACACTCAGATTGCCGGCACCAGCCGATCCAGCCAGCCTTCACTGCCGCCGCGCCAGACGGCAATCAGGTGTTCGGTACAGTAATAAGGGCAATCGACCACCTTTATTCTCACGGCGCCAATCTCGGCGAGCAGCTGTTCCGGCAGGTAGGCGAGTAACCCACCGCTCATCACCATACTACACAGCACACCGTAGTCATTTACCACCGCGCCGATCTTGCGCGGCAGCGCGTCCTCGCGCCAGCCATCGCTACCGATTCCGCGCTCCTCGCCGCAGAACGGAGAAACCGTCGGCGCCGCAAACGGATGCTGCAGAATCGTTTCCGTGGTCACCTCTATCGGTCTTGCCGTCCGCCCCGCCACCAGCGGATGCGAAGGTGCCGCGGCAACCCGCATGGTGGTGGAACCGATAGCACGCACGGACATGCCGTTCGGGATCTTCCCGCTCATGGCGTCGGTAACCAACGCGAAATCCACCTCGCCACGCACCAGCATCTTCAGTGCCAGCGCCTCGTAGGCCGAGGTCATGGAGAGACGCGCGTTTCCATGTTGCTGCACCAGCACCTGCTGAATTCGCCCCGCCCACTTTAACTGCAACATCGCCGGCGCCGCCACACGGCACTCCAGGGTATGGGCCAGGCCGCTGAATTCGGCCCGCGTCTGCTGCGTCATGGCCACGATTTCCGCGGCGCGCCGCTGCAGGCGGCGCCCGGCATCGTTGACCTTGATCTGCTTGCCCACCCGGTCAAACAGGCGCGTGTCCAGTGCGGTCTCCAGACGGCGCAGCGACTTGCTCAGGCCACCGGCCGTGGTATCCAGGCGATCCGCCGCCCGCTGCAGGTTCTCGGTGGCGGCTATGACCAGAAACTTCTCCAGGTCTTCTATTTCCATTTTGGAACTAATACCGTACGGTCAAGAATCGATTGGGCACTAATGTATGGCTAGAATCGCCGCCTGACAAGAGCGACTGTCGACAGTGGTAACCAGATGAGCACACGAGAGAACCAGCGCTGGATCTATTGCCAGCGCCCCAGCGGCGAGGTGAATGAGAGCCACTACCGGCTGGAAACCGTCCCGCTGGACAGCGATCTCGCTGCCAACGAGGTTCTGATTGAAAACCACTACATCAGCGTCGATCCCTATATGCGCATCCAGCAGTCGGCCAAGCCCAATTGGGAAGAGCCGCATCCGCTGAACACGCTGCAACGGGGCGCCGTCGTCGGCCGTGTCGTCGCGAGCCGCAATGCCGCCTTTAGCGATGGGGACTGGGTCTCCGCCTATACCGGCTGGGAACGCTACTCCCGCGTGCACATTTCTGCGGCAACCAAGCTGGATCCGCAACTGGCGCCGGTGACCACGGCGCTGGGGGTACTCGGCATGCCCGGCAGAACCGCCTGGTTCGGTCTGATGGAGGCCGGCCAGCCGCGCCCCGGTGACACGCTGCTGGTTTCCGGCGCCGCCGGAGCCGTCGGGTCGCTGGTGGTGCAATTTGGCAAGAAGGCGGGTTGCCGCGTGGTCGCCTTCGCCGGCAGCGACGAAAAATGTGAATGGCTCAGTGACGAACTGGGCGCTGACAGTGCGATCAATTACCGGCGGTTTAACGGCGCTGCGGAGCTGGATGCTTTTTTCAAAGCCGAGCGGATCCGCGCCGATATTTATTTCGACAATGTCGGCGGCACTATTACCGATGCGGTGATTCCGAACATCAATCGCCGCGCCCGCATCGTTATCTGTGGTCAGATCAGCCAGTACAGCGGCAACCTGGATGAGGTGGAAAACGGTCCGCGATTCCTGCACCACATGCTGTACCAGCGTGCGTGTGTCCAGGGCATTCTCGCGCGCGATTTCAATTATCGCATGGACGAAATGCTCGCCGTGGTCGGCCCCTGGGTCGGCAACGGCGAGATCCGCTACCGGGAAACCATCGTGGACGGATTCGAGCGCCTTCCGGCGGCGTTGAGTGGCCTGTTTCACGGCGATAACACCGGCAAGATGATTGTCAGGGTTAACTAGGGCCGCCCAATCATGGCCCAGGGAAGCATTGAGGACGGATTCAGGAATTTTGAGATGAAGGAAATTCACTAACCATGGGTAACCGGCTGCTGATCATCCAGCACGAACGGCGCGAGGGGCCGGGCTATATCGCCGACTGGGCCGCAGCGCGCAACGTCGCACTGGATATTGTTGATCCCAAGAGAGAGATGCTCCCGGACGGCGGATACGACGGACTGATCGTCCTCGGCGGGCTGATGGACGTGCGCGACCGCGAAAAGCTGTCCTGGCTCGCACGGGAAATCGACTGGCTGGGTCGGGCCATTCGCCAGCCGATTCCTGTTCTCGGGATTTGCCTCGGCTCACAACTGCTTGCCCACGCACTCGGTGCTGACGTGATAGAAATGCCTACCGAAGAGCTGGGCTGGCTGCCGGTCAACCCGGTGCCGGGCTGGAAAATGGGCACCGGACTGGTGTTTCACGCCCACAAGTACCGCTTTGCCATTCCCGCCGGTGCGCGGTGCCTGGCCGAGTCCAAACTTTGTCCGCACCAGGCCTTCTCTGCCGGCGACAATATTCTGGGCCTGCAATTTCACCTCGAGTGGTCAGCGGATGATATCGCGCGCCTCTTTCCCAAATATTTCGCCAGGCACGGATCACCGGAAATCTTTCACGACGCCGGGCGCCGCGCGCTCTTCGAAATCCTCGACACGCACTTCAGCCCACTGATTTCTGTCGACGCCCCATCCAAGTCCACTTCACCACTGCGGCGCTTCGCACAACGGCTGTACCTTCAATAGCGATCTACTGCAGCGGTCCGTCACCCGACGCGCTGCAGCCCGGAGCAATAAGCCGCGATCACCACCTCGCTCATCACCACCCCGCATACTTCCCCCAAAGGGAAGGACTTAAGCCCGGCACAGCGCTCATCCAACCGCCCCCCCCCCTAGGCCCACCCGCGCGCAAACTCTCGCCTGACACCGGCCACACCATGGCGCAGACAGTTACTGCCGGCAACGAACCAATCTGGAAAAGTGCAAATTCCCCGACTAGCTTTTTATCTCGACGAATACAGTCGGAGGTGTAGGCACCGCCGGATTCAACCGCAGCCAACGGCCAGGACTTTCGATTCGTTCAGCATCGAACTCGCGCTGAGCAATTCCAACGACAGGCCGTGGAGATGCTGGCATGAGACGTTTCGCACTCGAACCTGGCACATATCTATGAGCGATTGTCGAATTCTACGTTCTCCCGCCCCGCCCTCTGCTCTCAAGCGAGCGGTGTCGTCCCTATTGTTATTTGGTGTGTTATTTGGCGGTTTCTGCCAACCGGTACTGTCCGACCACGCCACCGCTACCGACTTGCACAGTGCGATTATGCAGAGCTGCGTAGACGTGGACTTCCGCTATCGCTACGAACGAGTCGATCAGGAAAATTTCACCAAAAACGCGAATGCCAGTACCCTGCGCAGCCGTGTCACCTGGCACACTGCCTCACTCAATAACTGGGTTGGACTCATTGAACCGGACAACGTCTCGTCGATCGGTTCGGAGCGCTACAACTCCACCGTCAACGGAAAGACCCAGTACCCGGTGGTAGCCGACCCCACGGACACAGATCTGAACCGGATTCAGGTGCAGTACAAGACCAAGCCCTTTACCGGTACTGTGGGCAGGCAGCGAATCAACCAGGACAACCAGCGCTTCGTGGGTGGCGTCGCGTGGCGTCAGAACGAGCAGACATTTGACGGCGGGCGCGCGGAATTCTCGATGGGCTATTACGCCAAGGGATGGCGCGGGGACGTGGCGTGGATTGGAAACGTCAACCGGGTTTTCGGGCCCGACGGACCCAATTCGGACCTCAGGGGAACGGTTATTCCAGTCCGCCTGCCCTATTCACCGGTGGAAAACCACGAACTGGTGCCTTACCTCTACTGGTTCGACTTCGACAGCGGCGTCAACAACTCCAACGGTGAAAACCTTTCCACCGGCACCCTGGGCCTGCACTATCACGGTTCCTGTCCGCCGGGTAAGAAGCCCTTCGCCTGGGACTGGTGGCTTTCGGCGGCAATCCAGAAAGGCATTGAAAATAATCCCATCGATTACACCGAGCGCTATTTCCTCGCCGAATCCAATGTCAAATTCGAGCGTTTCAGTTTCGGTGGTGGCTACGAGTATCTGGGCGGCACCGGCAAAGCGGCATTTATCACCCCCCTGGCGACACTGCACAAATTTCAGGGCTGGGCCGACCAGTTCCTCAATACTCCCGTTGATGGCGTCGGTGACGCCTATGTCAAGGCGGGCTTCAAATGGTGCAACTTCAATTTTGGTCTGATCTATCACGACTTCCGCTCGACCAAGGGCAGCCTTGACTACGGCCATGAAACCGACGCCGTGGTCGAATTCAAGGTCAATCGCTGGCTGAAGCTCCAGGCAAAATACGCAGATTACCGGGCAGACGAGTTTAGCCAGGATACGGAAAAATTCTGGTTCTCCATTTTGATCAACCCATCAGCGCCCAAGTAGTCCCGGTAACCGCTTCGCACCGCCGAATTTGGCCGTGCTTCACCCAGTTGTTGCGCAATAAAAAAGGGCGAACACAAGGTTCGCCCTCAGGTTGCTGACAAAGTAATGCAGTCAAAATTGAAGGCAAAGTGCTAGGACGAGCATTTCGAACCGTCGGCGACAGGGCCGAAGGCGCCGCGAATGCCTGCAGCGGCCGGACCGTCGCCGCCGGAGCTTACAGGGATGTATTCACAGCGTTTCGAAATGCTCGCCCTAGTGCTTGGCCGCCACCGCACCAGCTCAGAATGGAATGCGGGGTTTATCAACAGTCTAGGGCGAACCCAGTGTTCGCCCTTGTTTCCTCGCAGCAGTACCGGGATCGTCAGCCGGTCATCGCGCGCACCATGGTAATCATGACGCCCGCCGCCACTGCGGAACCGATCACCCCGGCCACATTGGGGCCCATCGCGTGCATCAGCAGGAAATTGTGCGGGTTGGACTCCAGACCAATCTTATTCGAGACCCGTGCCGCCATCGGCACTGCGGATACGCCGGCCGACCCAATCAGCGGGTTGATCTTGTGCTGGCTGAAAACATTCAGCAACTTCGCCATCAGCACGCCGGCGGCAGTACCGATCGCGAAGGCGACAATGCCGAGCGCCAGAATTCCCAGTGTCTTCGGGTCCAGGAACTTGTCCGCAGCCAGCTTGGAACCGACGGACAGGCCGAGGAAAATAGTGGTGATATTGATCAGCGCGTTCTGGGCGGTATCCGACAGGCGCGCCACTACGCCGCACTCGCGCATCAGGTTGCCGAAGCAGAACATCCCCAGCAGCGGCGCCGCGTCCGGCAGGAACAGTGCGACCAGAATCAGCAGCAGCAGCGGGAAAGTGATCTTCTCGCGCTTGCTGACATGGCGCAGCTGCACCATCTCGATCTTGCGCTCCTCCGCTGTGGTCAGCGCGCGCATGATTGGCGGCTGAATGAGCGGCACCAGCGCCATATAGGAGTAGGCCGCAACCGCGATGGCGCCGAGCAGATCCGGTGCCAGCAGACTGGAAACGTAGATCGCCGTGGGGCCATCGGCGCCGCCGATAATACCGATCGCAGCCGCGTCGGCGATGGAGAAATCCATGATGCCGGCCACGGACAGACCGACTGCACCCAGCACGGTGGCGAAGATGCCGAATTGCGCCGCCGCCCCGAGAAACAGGGTGCGCGGGTTGGCGAGCAACGGACCAAAATCCGTCATCGCGCCCACCCCCATAAAAATCACCAGCGGCGCAACGCCTGAGGCGATGGCCACGGAATAGAAGTTATACAGCATGCCGTTGCTGAAGCCGGCGTCCAGCGCGTACTGCGCGACCTGTGCCTGCACTGCCGCCGGCGCATTGGCCAGGGCCTCTTTCAGCGCATACAGGGACTCCCCGCCGCCGACGCCGAGAATCTGCGCCATCTGCGCCAGTACGGTTGCATCACCGGACGCCAGCGCCGTCTCCGCCGCCGACAGTGCCAGATCGGCACCGGGAATATTGGCGAGCAGACCACCGAATCCGATAGGCACCAGCAGCAGCGGCTCGAAATTCTTGCGAATGGCCAGGAACAGTAATACCAGGCCGACAAGAATCATCGTGAACTGACCGGGTGTCATCTGATAAGCGCCGGACGACTGCCAAAGGTTGAGTAGGTTATCCACGTGCGACTCCTATTCCTGCGTTACGCGATGGACAGCAGGGCATCGCCCACTGCCACGGAATCGCCCTCTTTGATCGCCACACTGGTCACGCTGCCGGCACGGGGCGCGCTGACCGCAGTTTCCATCTTCATCGCTTCCAGCACGACGATGGTCTGGCCTTCCACGACCTGGTCGCCGGGTTTGACGACGACCTTGAAGATATTGCCCGCGAGCGGCGCCTTCACCGCTTCACCACCAGTGGCGACCGGCGCCGCGGCAGAGGTGGGCGCGGCGGACGCATCGGCCACCGGAGCGATGCCGGTCAGGTCGCCGCCGTCGGCAACAGTGACGGTATATTTCTGCCCCTCCACTGTTACCGTGTAGACTTCCTCGCCCTTGTCATTCTTGACCGCACTGCCCTCATTGCCGGTGGGCACCGGCTCGAAGGCGTCCGGATTGCCGCGGTTCTTCAGGAACTTGAGGCCTATCTGCGGGAAGAGCGCGTAGGTCAGTACGTCGTCTATCTGCTCCTCGCCGCTCGCCAGAACGACACCTTCATCGCCGGCCTTTTGCTGTAGTTCCGCCGTCAGCTTGTCGAGCTCCGGCTGCAGCAGATCCGCCGGGCGGCAGGTGACGGGCTCGGCGCCTTCCAGCACGCGAGTCTGCAGTTCCTTGTTCACTTCCGCCGGGGTCGCGCCGTACTCGCCTTTCAGCACTGCGGCGGTCTCTTTGGAAATGGACTTGTAGCGCTCACCGGTAAGCACGTTCAGCACCGCCTGGGTGCCGACGATCTGGGAGGTCGGCGTCACCAGCGGAATAAAGCCGAGGTCTTCGCGCACCCGCGGGATCTCTTCCAGCACTTCGTCCAGGCGATCGCCGGCGCCCTGCTCGCGCAACTGGTTTTCCATATTGGTCAGCATGCCACCGGGAACCTGGGCGACGAGAATGCGTGAGTCGACACCGCGCAGGGAGCCCTCAAACTTCGCGTACTTCTTGCGTACCTCGCGGAAGTAGGCCGCGATCTCTTCCAGCAGGTTGATATCCAGGCCGGTGTCACGGTCGGTACCCTCGAGGATTGCCACCAGCGCCTCGGTGGGGCTGTGGCCGTAGGTCATCGACATGGAAGAAATGGCGGTGTCGACATTGTCGATACCCGCCTCGATGCATTTCAACGCAGTCGCGGTGGAGAGACCTGTGGTGGCGTGGCACTGCATATGGATCGGAATATCCACCGCCGCCTTCAATTTCTTCACCAGTTCGTAGCCCTCGTAGGGGCGCAGCAAGCCGGCCATATCCTTAATTGCGATAGAGTCCGCCCCCATATCTTCGATCTGGCGGCCGAGATCCACCCACAGGTCCATGGTGTGCACGGGGCTGACGGTATAGGAAATAGTGCCCTGGGCGTGCTTGCCATGCTTTTTAACGGCGCGCAGTGCCGTCTGCAGGTTGCGCATATCGTTCATCGCATCGAATACGCGGAAGACGTCCACGCCGTTTTCCGCCGCGCGCTCGACAAATTTTCCCACCACGTCATCGGCGTAGTGGCGGTAGCCGAGAATATTCTGGCCACGGAACAGCATCTGCTGCGGCGTGTTCGGCATTGCCTTTTTCAGTTCGCGGATACGCTCCCACGGATCTTCGCCGAGATAACGGATGCAGGAGTCGAAAGTGGCACCGCCCCAGGATTCCAGTGACCAGAATCCGACTTTGTCGAGCTTTTCCGCAATCGGCAGCATGTCGTCCAGTCGCATACGGGTCGCAAACAGTGACTGGTGGGCGTCGCGCAGGACTACATCAGTAATTCCCAGTGGCTTTTTAACCTCAGTCATGGGTCGTCTCTCTCGGCAAATTTATTGGAGGTTGTTCAGCAGTAATGAGCAATCATCAGCGTCTCTTGCGATGCTGTTCGATCGCCGCCTTGATCACTTTGCGCAGGCGCGCCTCATCATCGGCTGCACTGCTGGGTGCGGGAGCCACCGGCTCCGCTTCGGGAAAGTTGCGGGTAATAATGCGGGACATAATGCCGGTGCCGATCACCAGCACCAGTAGGAAAGTAAAAACAATCCCCATGCCGAACAGCGTGATGTCCAGCCCCTGTTGAAGTAGCGTGTCTTGCACTTTGTTATTCCCCTAAGTATTCAGGCAATAAAACCGATCATCCTGAACGGTTTTATTTACACCCGCAACACAATGATTCGCTGCGCGATATTATGGACATGTCACGGTTGTTTATCGGCCTGCGGCCGACTGCAGCAATACCCGTTTCGATTAACTTCCCTAACAAATTCTTATGACAGGTATTTGTACTGAGCGGGCGCTATTATCAATACAAGATGCTTTTAAAATCAAACACTTATTAGTTTCAGCCGCAACGATAGCGATATAAATGACGCCATAAATAATTCGCGATAGAGCGCGTAAATTGAGGCAATGACACCGCCCTATTACCGACTTATCTTTCAGTGCCACGCTGCTCATTTTTACACCAACCACCCCCGCAAGCTGTTAGAATACGCGCCCACAATTCGCCAGAGCGTCCAGGCGCCAGTTTATGACCGCAGAGACAGATTCGTTATTACCCAGAATCTACCAAGCCCCGATGGAAGGCGTGATCGACCACCATGTCCGTGCGCTGCTGTCCGCCATCGGCGGCGTGGATATCTGTGTCACCGAATTTGTGCGCGTCACCCATACGAAGCTGCCGCGACGCGTCTTTACCCGCCTCTGCCCCGAGCTGGAAAGCGGAGCCGCCACCGCCAGCGGCATCCCGGTGCGCCTGCAGTTGCTCGGCGGCAATCCCGAGGCCATGGCCGTCAATGCGGCCCGGGCCGTCAGCGCCGGGGCCAGGGCCATCGACCTGAACTTTGGCTGCCCGGCCAAGTCGGTCAACAACAGCGACGGCGGCGCCTGCCTGCTGCAGAGCCCGCACCGGGTGGAAGCCATCGTCGGTGCCGTGCGCCGGTCAGTTCCGGACAGTATCCCGGTAACGGCCAAGATCCGCCTCGGCTATTCGGACAGGTCCAGCTATCTGGACAACGCCCGCGCCGCGGAAGCCGGCGGTGCCAATGAGCTGGCGGTCCACGCCCGCTCCAAAGTCGATGGCTACCGCCCGCCCGCCTACTGGGAATATATCGGCGAGATACGCGAGCAACTGTCCATCCCGGTGATTGCCAACGGCGATATCTGGACGGTGGCGGAATTCCAGCGCTGCCGCCAGGTGACCGGCTGCAGCGCCTTCATGTTTGGCCGCAGCCTGCTGGCACGGCCGGACCTGGGGCTGCAGATCAAGGCCCTCTGCGCCGGCCATGACTACACACCGATGGATTGGCCACAGGTGATGGGGCTGCTGTGGGACTACTACCAGACCACCCGCGACCACTATCCGGCCAAGTACCTGGGCAACCGTATCAAGCAGTGGCTGGCTTACCTGAAACTGGCCTTTCCCGAGGCGCAGCTATTCTTTGAGCGCATCAAGCGCCTGCGCGAAGCGGAAGCGATCGAAGCCGCCTTCGCCGACGAACTGGCGACCGAAGTCGAGGGCATCGAAGCGGCCTGATGCCGAGGGCGAGTGGCACATTCGCCTCGCCCCGACCTCTCCTCTTCCCATTTATCACAGCTCCTATACTGATCGGACTACCACTTCTGCGATCAGTCCGGCTCACCATGCCCGTCCATAACAGCGAAATCGCCGACGCCTTCGACAGGCTCGCCGACCTGTTGGAAATCGAGGACGCCAACCCCTTCCGCGTGCGCGCCTACCGCAACGCCGCGCGCACCGTGCGCGGATATCCCCGCAGCATGTCGGACCTTCTCGCAGACGGCATCGACCTGACGGAACTGCCGGATATCGGCGACGACCTGGCCAAAAAAATCCAGGTGCTGGTAGAGACCGGCAAACTGCCCCTGCTGGAGGAAGTGGAGGCGCGCACCCCGCCCGCCCTCAGCGAACTGATGAAGATCGAGGGCCTGGGGCCGAAGCGGGTTCGGGCGCTTTTCCTGGAACTGAACATCAAGACTCTCGACGACCTCAAGGAGGCCGCGGAAAGCGGCAAAATCCACGACGTCGCCGGCTTCGGTGACAAGAGCGAAGAAAAGATCAGGAAGCGGGTGGAGAAATTCTCCGGGGAAAGACCGCGCACCCTGTTGATCGACGCCGAAGAGAACGCCCGGCCGCTCGTCGAATACCTGCGCAAGGCCGAGGGCATCAAAGACGTCATCATTGCGGGCAGCTTCCGCCGGCGCAAGGACACGGTGGGCGACCTTGATATCCTGATTACGGCCAGGAAAGATTCGCCGATCATGGACCACTTCACCCGTTACGACGAGGTGGAAGAAGTCGCCTCCAAGGGCAAGACACGCTCCACCGTTTACCTGCGCTCGGGCATACAGGTGGATCTGCGAGTCGTGCCCCAGGTCAGTTACGGCGCCGCCCAGCACTATTTTACCGGTTCCAAGGCGCACAATATTGCCGTGCGCAAAATGGGGATCAAAAAAGGTTACAAGATCAATGAGTACGGTGTTTTTGACGGCGATCAGCGCATTGCCGGTAAAACGGAAAAATCCGTCTACGCCGCGGTCGGCCTGCCTTTTATTCCACCGGAGTTGCGCGAAAACCACGGGGAGCTGGAAGCCGCCGGCCAAGGCAACCTGCCGAAGCTGATCACGCTGGAGAATATCCGCGGCAATCTGCACACGCACACCAAAGCCAGTGACGGTCACAACACCCTGAGGGAAATGGCTGAAGCAGCAGCCAAATTGGGCTACGACTATCTCGCCATTACCGAGCATTCAAAAAGCCTGGCCGTGGCCCGCGGCCTGTCTGTGAAGCAGCTGCGCGAGCACCTGGAAAAAATCGATGCGCTAAACGAGCAGCTCGACGGCATAGTGCTGCTGAAATCCAGCGAAGTGGATATTCTCGAAGACGGCTCCCTGGATTATCCCGACGAGGTACTGCGGGAACTCGATTTCACGGTCTGCGCTATACACCAGAAATTCGACCTGCCGCGCAAAAAACAGACCGAGCGGATACTGCGCGCGATGGACAACCCCAATTTCAATATTCTTGCCCACCCCAGCGGCCGCCTGATCAACAAGCGGGATCCCTATGAAACAGACCTGGAAAAAATCCTCGAGGCGGCAAAAGAGCGCGGCTGCTTTGCCGAACTCAACGCCCAGCCGCAGCGGCTGGACCTGACCGATGAGGGCTGCATGATGGCGAAAGACATAGGAGTCAGAATATCCATTGCCACCGATGCCCACAGCACCTTCGATCTGGAGCATATGCGCTGTGGCGTCGACCAGGCGCGCCGCGGCTGGCTGGAAAAGAGCGATGTCATCAACTGCCTGCCGCTGCAAAGTCTGCTCAAGCTGTTTTCCCGCTAGCCTGTACCCGAGCTGCCCGGGCAGCGGCACCGAGCTGAAAACCACCAGGGTCACCGGGCGTGCTATCTGGCACCACCCAGAATACCAGGCACAATGACAGGTCCGCGGGGCTGCACGCTTTTATTCTTCGTGAATTATCTGCCGGATCTCCGCTGCCTCCAGCGTTTCCTTCTCCAGTAATCCCTTGGCCAGCGCATCCAGCTTGTCACGGTGTTTCTCCAGCAGCTCCTGTATTTCCGTCTCGATTCCTCGTATCAGGTCGACAATTTCCTCATCGATAATTTCAGCCGTGTGCTCACTGAAATCTTTCTGTTGCGCCATCTCGCGGCCAAGAAAAATATGTTCCTCACCGCGGCGGAAAGCTACAGGCCCGAGCTTTTCACTCATGCCCCAGTGGGACACCATATGCCGCGCCAGCCGGGTCGCCTGTTTCAAATCCTCTTCCGCGCCCGAACTGACCTCGTGGAACACCACTTGCTCCGACACGCGCCCGCCGAGCATCACGCCGATGCGGTCGCGCAGGTAGCTGGCACGCAGGCTGTGGTGTTCTTCCTCCGGGATCTGCTCGGTGGCGCCGAGACTGCGCCCGCGGGGAATGATCGTCGCCTTGTCGAGGGGATCGGCGTGGGGCAGCAGGCTGGCGACCAGCGCGTGTCCGGCTTCGTGATAGGCAATGATCTTCTTGTCCTCATCACTGATGGCCATTTCCCGCTCGCTGCCCAGCACCACCTTGTCCCGAGCCAGCATCATGCAGGCCATATCCACCGCCGACTTATCCTCGCGCCCGGCGAGCAGCGCGGCCTCGTTGATCAGGTTTTCCAGGTCGGCGCCGGCAAAGCCCACCGTCAGCGCCGACAGCCGCTCGAGGTCGACGTCATCGGCCAGGGGCACCTCGCGCGAGTGGATCTGCAGAATCGCCTTGCGAGCATTTTTATCCGGCAGATCCAGGGTGATCTTGCGGTCGAAGCGGCCGGGGCGCAGCAGCGCCGCATCGAGCACATCCGGACGGTTGGTGGCGGCGATCACCACCACCGTCTCGTGGGGATCGAAGCCGTCCATCTCACCGAGTATCTGGTTCAGCGTCTGCTCCCGTTCATCGTGGCCGCCGCCCAGACCCGTGCCGCGGGCACGGCCCACCGAGTCGATCTCATCGATAAAGATGATCGACGGCGCCTCTTTCTTGGCACTGGCAAACATATCGCGCACCCGCGACGCACCGACACCGACGAACATCTCGATAAACTCGGAACCGCTGATGCTAAAAAATGGCACGTCGCTCTCGCCGGCCAGCGCCTTGGCCAGCAGAGTCTTGCCCGTCCCCGGCGGCCCCATCAGCAGGATGCCCTTGGGAATCTTCGCCCCCAGTTTGCGGTAGTGCTCTGGATTTTTCAGGTAGCCGGCGATTTCCTGCAGGTCCCGCTTGGCGTTGGCCAGCCCGGCCACATCGTCGAAGGTGACATTCGATTCGCCCCGCTCGAAGCGTTTGGCCCGCGAGCGGCCGAAGCCGAAGGCGCCGCCACCGCCGACACCGCCCATGCGCTCCTGCATCCTGCGCCCGGCCCAGATAAACAGGCCGATAATCAGAATCCACGGCAGAAAGCCGATCAGTACGCGGGTCCACAGATCCGCCTGGGCCGATTCCGCGCGAATTTCTACCTGCTGTTCCTCCAGCAGCGGCATCAACTCAGGATCTTCCACCGGCGGCAATATGGTGACAAAGCGGCTGGAGCGGGTGTCACCGGACGGGATCTGGCCTTCCTGGCTCCGCTCATAGCTGCCGGAGATGCGATCGCCCTGCAATATCACACTGGCAACCTGGCCACTGCGGACCTTTTCTTTGAAGTCGGTGTAGGAAAGCGTCTGCTGCTCCTGGTCCTGCAGAACGCTCGACCAGTACTGGGCGATCAGCATCACGAAAAAGATCCAGATCAGGTACTGGCCCCAGCCGAGTGAAGGGGGGCGTCGCTGCGGCGGAGGTGACTGCGGCCCCTCTTCGTCCGATTTTCTGTCTTCGCCCTGCTCGTCTGCCATATGTGGTTCGCTGTGCCTGTGGCGGGGAGCTGCTGCCCGCTGAATAGAATCCGGACCGCCGGGGCCCGCACTCCGCATAGCTGCAGTTCAACAGGGACCAGTATAGTTTCCCGGGTACTTGGACTAGACAGAGAGCAAGCGCTGGATCATCCAGAAGGCGCCGAGGGAGCCCACCGCGTAGGCGGGCAACAGTTGCACCGGTCGCGGCCAGCGCAGCGTCAAGGCACTCAGGCTACGGGCCAGCAGTAACACAACGGCCACGAAGGCCAACTGGCCGAACTCCACGCCGATATTGAAGGACACCAGCGCGAGGGGAACCGCTGTCGGCGGCAGGCCCGCGGCCGAGAGGGCGCCGGCGAAGCCGAAGCCGTGCAGCAGGCCGAAGGCGAAGGCCGCGACCCAGGGGTGGCGAATGGTGAAGCTGGTGCCACCGCGGCGGGCGCGGAGCACCTCGAGGCCGAGGAAGAGGATCGACAGCGCAATGGCGGCCTCGATGGGCGGCGCCGGCAGCTGCACATAGCCAAGGGTTGCCACCGCCAGGGTAATACTATGGGCGATGGTAAAAGCGGTAACGGTTTTCACCAACATCCAGCGCCTGCGCACGAGCAACAGCAGGCCAAACACGAACAGCAGATGATCCGGTCCGGAAAGTATGTGCGCGAACCCCTGCCGGAGAAAATCGGAGAAGGTGGCCCAGCCGCCGCTTGCCGCAACCATTTCCACCCAGGGTTGTGAAGGCCTGGCGATCGCCATCCAGCTGCGGCCGTCGAGGAGGTGCACCCGCACCACCACATCGGTAATGCTCAGCTGCAGGCCGGCGAACTCGATGCGCGCGCCGTCGAGGCCCTCGGGGCCGGCGTCGATCCAGCGGCGCTCCAGCTGGGAGTCGCTCAATTCCTGCACCACCGGCGCGCGCAGGTTGCGCACGCCCTCGGGAAAGCGCGGTACCACCAATAGACGCCGTCCCGCCAACACCGGCGTACGCCACAGCACCGTATATTGGCCCGCCGCCGTCTCGCGGATCTCCATATAGGCCGGCCGCGATTCATGCGCTTGTGCGGCTGGAACAGCCGCAAGCAAGACCAACAGGCCGGTGAGCAGCCAGCGGGCGGAACGACACAATCGGCTCATAGGGGCGCTCCGCTACCTTGCGTAAGCGTGTCCGTATCGGAAGCCACCGAAACCGTATCGCTATTGGGCGGCGCCGGCAGCAGCACAGTGTACTTGGCCCGCATTTCCCGATAGGCCTTTGCCCAGGCCGCTTCCTTCTGAGCGCCGAGCCAGGCGGTCTTTACATCCGGTTCGATCTCCTCAAAGGCCGGCACCCGACCCGGGGTGAGGGAATCGACGTAGACGAGGTGCCAGCCATAGCCGGACTCAAGCGGTCCCTGCCAGGAGCCGAGCGGGAGCTTGGGGGCGGCCACTGCAAACTCCGGCCCGAAGTCCTTGGCCAGCGACTCCGACGTACGGTCCGCGTAATAATCCTGGAACATGAAACGATCGGCGAGTGATTCGGTGGGCGTTGATTCCTCGGGCTGGCCGGCCAGCTCGGCGAGGGCCTGCGCCGCGTCGTCGCGCGCCCGCGCCCCCCGGCGATCCGGAGAAAAGTACAGATGCCGAAAGCTTACCCGGCTCGGCAGCGAGAACTTGTCGCTATTCTTTTCGTACCAGGTCTTCAGTTCCTCGGTGGTGGGTTCGCGGGCAGCGGCCACGTCCTCTGCCAGGAACTGCATCTTCTGCGCCATGCGACGCTTCACTATCTCGTCATTTTTGTCGAGACCCATCGCCAGCGCCTCGCGGTAGAGGACCTCTTGGCGAATCTTAAACTCCACCAGCTGGGAAAACTCCTCGGGGGTCGGCTGGCGGCGCCACTGCGCATTGAATAGCAGGCCGAGCTGGCGCAGCTCGTCGAGCGTCAGCGCGATCTGGTGAGGCGACTCATCCCTATCGCCGGAATACAGATAATCGTAGCCGGCGAACAGCGCGGCACCGAGCACCAGGAAGTGCACCAGGGGCTCCCGCAGCAGGCGCCGCGCAGATCGCAGGAAGAACGGGTCACGGCCGGGGCGGCCCGACCCCACCACAGGCTCCGTCTCGGCGTTTATCCGCTTCCGTGTGTTCAAAGTCACTGGGTCTGGCCTCCTATCTCTCCACGGCGGGCGTCCTATTCGAAACTCGCGGCGACACCGCAACCCGCAAGCAGCGCAGGCCCGGCGACGGCCGTCCACGAAATGCTGCTCGCTGAAACCTTCATTCTCATTTTTTCTGCGGCGAAGGGCCCGGGGGGACAGGCCCGTGTTTCGGTGCCACCTCGCCCTTGCCCAGTGGGTTCAAAAACTCGACCGGCTTGGGCAGAACCTCGTAGTTGGCATAGCCGAACTCGTTGCTCCTCGCCCCGTAGATCGCATCGCCGACCTTGTAGAAGGCGAACTCGAATGGCGCCTCCTGAAAAAAGGTCACCACCCTGCCATTCTTGATCGAGTAGGCCGAAGTCACGCCCTCATAGCCATTCCGGGCGACGTCGCCGACCTGGCTCGGCTGGGGAACATTCTTACCGATGTGCCACACGGTTCTTTGCCCATTCGCGCTGTAACTGACCTTGAATTTCTCACCCGTCACGTTGTTGCGCACCCAGTGAGCCTTGCCAACGATCAGCGCTTCGACCTGCTTCTGGTCCAATTCCGTGGCCCCCCTCCCCTTGAGCTCGGCAACAGTGAGACCCGCCTTGGCCGCCTTGCGGGCCTTTTCCATGGGCGTATACCAGATGGGTGAACTCCAGGCTCGCTCTTGCACCGTCGGCGGCACTACGTCCGGCGGCGCGATTCCGAGCTGTTTGGCCTGGATGGTCGACCAGCGCGGCGTCGGTATCTCAAGCACGCGCGCGTAGTAGAAGGCGTGCAGGCTCGGATCGAACTCCGGATCGCTCCATACCGTCTTCAGCTCGACCGACCCCACGGAATTGCTGTAGGTCGCCTTGTCGATGTCCACTGTGCTCCCGATCGGCGGGACCTTTCCTGTCCAGCGGTCGGGCTTGCGATCGCCCGACCACGCCACATCGAAGACCTTCTCGAAACTCTGGCCATGCTGCGACCAGCCCTTGACGATCTGGATGCGGTCGAGATTACCCGCGGTCGGGTCCTTTACCGCCCACACGACAAAGGTCGGTGCGGTGGCCTTCGCCGACGGCAGGTCGCCACCCATGGGGACGCCGTCCTGATAGGCCGCCTTGACCCAGTCCCGGTCCTTCAATAGGCCCCTGTCGTAATCCCAGCCGCCGAAGAAACGCACCTTGATGTGCGGACCGCTGACCCCGAAGGTCTCCTTGCGGTGCATGGCGTCCCAGATCGAGGCGCGGGTGTTCTCCTCGGCCCATACGCCGGTGAGGCCGCCCGGCTCTTCGTAGCGCACGTCGATGCCTGCGAAATTGTGGCCGGCCATGCGCGTCTCAATGGTTCCGTCCTCGTGCGCATGCCCGCCAAAGAAGTTCTCCTGACGATAGGGGCTCGCGGAATTGTGCGCATCGGAGCCCCCCGCCATCCCGAACTTATACGGGTTGTAGCCCCGCGCGTCCTGCATCGTCAGGCCGTCCTTCAGGGCCTGGCGCGCGTAGCTGCCGACGATCCTGTCGACGCGCCCGGACTCCGGGGGCAGCCCGAGCAGTACACTCCAGACCGCATAGTTGGCGAACTCGTCGTTGGGCGAGAGCAGTGGGTGGGTCTCCGACTGGCCCTTGATCTGCTTCATCTCGATGAGCCGCTCATTGCGCATACGCGACTCGGCCCAGGCGGCATCGATGGGCCGCCCCAGGCTGTCCACGTCGGTCGGGTACATCCAGCCGTCAGAGAGGTTTGCGTTGTGCGATATCGCCAGCAGCTCGTTGCCCGCCTTGCGCTGCGTGTCCATCCACTTCCACAGGTCCTCAGGGTGCCAGGAATCGAGTGCGCTGTACGGCGCCTCCGGGACCTTGGCGCAATCGCGGAAGAAGACATTGCGGTGCAAGTTGCGGTTGTCCGGCATCGAGGTCCACTCGTAGGAACAGAAAGCGGTGAACTTGCCGGGCTCGTTGGCCGCGTCGGCGATATCGTTGTTCTCCTTCCAGACCGTGCCGGCGACCTTCGGCGACATCAATGCTTTGACGGGCGGGCCCGACAGCAGTTTGACGACAGCCAGGAAGGCCCGCTGCTGTTGCTGCTTGCTGTTCGGGTCGGTAATGATCAGACCCTGGGCCTCGGGCAGCTTGCTGGTATACGACCCCGGCGTGTTCGCCTGTTTGGTGACCCCGACATACTCGGAGTGGTCCGTCACACCCATGAAGTCGAGTGGCGTCGTGATTTTGATGTCATAACCCAGCGGGTGCTTGATGGTCTCGCCCTTCGCGTACTTGTAGGCATCGGCGGGACCCGTGACGCGATTGCCGAATACCCACGCGTCCAGCGACCAGCTGGTGTGAAGGTGCGTCTCACCGAAGTAGGCATTGCGCTCGGGATTTGGCTCCTCGGCGCAGGCCGCAGCAGTGACAAATACAGCCCCCACCAGCAAAGCTGCCCCTGTCAGAACTCTTGTATCGTCGGAAAACATCGCATCCTGTCCTTGCGCAAAGCACCTCGAAGACAGCTTAGTTCAGGGTTCCGGGTCAGCGATTTACCGACATGGCACGCGAGGAGATTTGGTCGCCTGGCCGCCTAACCGCCTGAATAGGACAGATAATTAAAGTCCTGTACTTGCGGACGGGGCCTTCGCCATAGTGATGCAGTGCGCAACCGTGAAGGCGGAGCTCACCTGAACTTCCGTTCATCGCAATCACTCCGTTACGCGCAGATAACTGGCCTGGTCCTTCTCCTTGTACTCACCCTTGTTGAGCTCGACCAGGTTGGCCGGCCCCTTTTTCAGGATCTCGTAGTTGGCGTGGCCGAACTCATTGCTGCGCGCGCCGTAGTATTTGTCACCGGACTTGTACACGGCCATGCTGATCGGGGTGCCGCTCAGCTCGGTAATGATCTTGCCGTTTTTGATGCGGTAGGGAGATGCGCTGACCTGGTAGCTGGCGCGCACGACTTCGCCCACCTTGCTAGGCAGGGTCGCGCCACGCCCCACATGCAGCACCACGGCGCTGCCTTTGTCGTCGTAGCGGATCTTGATCGGCTCGCCGGTGACGTTGTTGACCACCCAGATGGACTTGCCGACGATCAGTGCCTGCAGCTCGGCATCGCTCAACATCTTGGCACCCTTCGCATTGAGGTCGGCCACGGTCAGTCCAGGTTTTGCGCCTTTGCGCGCCGCGTCCGTCGGTGTGAACCAGATGGGAGAACTCCAGGCGCGCTCCTGCTGGGTAGCCGGCACCACGTCCGGCGGTGCCATGTTGAGTTGTTTGGCCTGGATAGTGCTCCATCGTGGCGTGGGTATCTCGAGCACCCGGGCGTAGTAGAAGGCGTGCAGGCCGGGATCGAAATCCGGGTCCGTCCACACGGTTTTCAGCTCGGTCGCGCCTACCTTGTTGGTATAAGTGGCCTTCTCCAGGTCCACGGTGCTCTGCACCGGCGGTACTTTTCCGCTCCACTTGTCCGGCCTGCGGTCTCCGGACCAGGCCACATCGTAGACCTCCTCGAAGCTCTGGCCGTCTTTGCTCCAGCCCTTGACGATCTGGATGCGGTCCAGGTTGCCTGCAGTGGGGTCCTTCACCGCCCACACCACAAAGGTCGGTGCCTTGGCCTTCGCCGGCGGCAGGTCGCCGCCCATGGGTACACCGCCCCGGTAGGCCTCCAAGACCCAGTCCCTGCCCTTCAACAGACCCTCCTCGTAGCCCCAGCCGCCGAAGAAGCGCAGCTTGATACGGGTGCCGCTGGTGGCGTAGGTCTCCTTGCGGTGCATGGCGTCCCACAGGGAGGCGCGGGTGTTCTCCTCCGCCCAGATGGCGCTGAGGCCCGCCGGGCTCTCGTAGCGCACATCCATGCCGGTAAATAGATATCCGGACATGCGCGTTTCGATGGTGCCGTCGTTGATGCCGTGGCCGCCGTAGAAGTTGTTCTGGCGGTAGGGGGCGCCGGTGTTGTGGGAATCGGACCCGCCGACGACCCCGAATTTGTAGGGGTTGTAACCGCGCGTATCCTGCATCGTCAGGCCATCCTTCAGCGCCTGGCGGGCATAGCTGCCAACGATATGCGGGATGCGCCCGGATTCCTCCGGCAGGCCGATCAGGAAGCTTACGATCTCGTAGTTGGCGAACTCGTCGCTGGGCGACAGCAGCGGGTGGGTTTCAGACTGGCCCTTGATCTGTTTCATCTCGATCAGGCGCTCGTTGCGCATCCGCGACTCGGCCCAGGCCGCGTCGATCGGCCGGCCCAGGCTGTCCACATCGATGGGATACATCCAGCCGTCCGAGAGATTGGCGTTGTGGGAGATGGCCAGCAGTTCGTTGCCCGCCTGGCGCTGGGTGTCCATCCACTTCCACAGGTCTTCCGGGTGCCAGGAATCCAGTGCGCTGTAGGGCATCTCCGGAACCTTGGCACAGTCGCGGAAATAAATGTTGCGGTGCAGGTTGCGGAAGTTGTACTGGGAAGTGAACTCGTAGGCGCAGAAGGCGGTAAATTTGCCCGGCTTATTGTTCTGATCGGCTATCTCGACATTCTGCTGCCAGATAGATCCGGCCACCTGCGGGCTCATAAAAGCCTTGATCGGCGGCTTGCTGACAAGGGAGACAAGATAGTTAAAGACTTTCTGTACGTCCGCCGGGTCGTTGGGGTCTTTTAATATCAGCGGCTGCGCCTCGGGCATCTTGCTGAGTGCAGAGCCCGGCGTGTTCGCCTCCTTGGTGACGCCTACATACTCGGAGTGGTCGGTGACTCCCATCCAGTCCAGCGGCTGCTCGATCTGGATCTGGTAACCGAGCGGGTGCTTGATGGCCTGACCCTGCGCGTACTGCAGCGCGTCGTTCGGACCGGTCAGGTGGTTGCCGAACAGCCAGGCGTCCACAGACCAGCTGGTGTGAATATGTTGTTCGCCGAAATAGACGTTGCGCTCCGGATTGGGGTCAGCGGTAACTGCCACTGCGGCCCCCAATATCGCCAGGGCGGCAGTGCGAGCGAAAAGTCTCTGGTAGACAGCGGACATTGGTTCCTTCTCCGCGTACAAAGTAATTCGCTTTCAGTTTAGTTGTCGGTCCCCCTTCTCTTGCGGCAATCAACGACACTCAAACAGCTGAGTATTCGCGGAGTGCGCGGAGATGACAGAGGGAAGGGACAGGTTAAGAGTGAGTCACCTTGAACATTCAACCGGGTGCGTTTCGCTATAGCGCTCACTTTGCTCGGTCCAAGCTCGCTGGTGCGAGCCTGTCGAACCTGGGGAGGTTCGTCCACCGACCGAGCAGGCCATACAAAAAAAGCCCCATCCGGGATGGAGGGCTAATTCGTACTGTGGGCGGGGAGGATTGACTCAAAACACGCCGGGCGTGTTTTGACCCTGTGGGCTCGCTTCGCTCGGTCCAGGCTCGCGGTGCGAGCCTGTCGAACCTGGGGAGGTTCGTCCACCGACCGAGCAGGCCATACAAAAAAAGCCCCATCCGAAAGGATGGGGCTTTTTTTGTATGGCGCGCTCGGGAGGATTCGAACCTCCGACCGCCTGGTTCGTAGCCAGGTACTCTATCCAGCTGAGCTACGAGCGCGTTGTGGTTGCGAACTATAGTGAGTTGGCTTGGCGGAGTCAACTCTTTTTTCAGGCCTCTTTGAGAAAAAATGCCTTAGAAATCCGCAGCTTACCGAACTTCTGGGCTTCCCGGAGAACGCCGTTGAAGCTCGATAGGGCGCGCATTCTGCCCCGCCTTTCGGCGCTTTGCAAGCCCTATTTTCAAAATAGCCGTTTTTGTTTCCACCGCTCGCCGGCGGCGCGGCAAACACCCGTCGGGTTAGCGGTATGCGAGCCACACGACGCAGGCCGCGAGCAGGCCTCCCAGCAGCAGTGCCAGCCCCTTCAACATCAGGGACTTGGCATACTCCGCTTCCCGATAAATCAGCGCATAGGGGAGCCCCGTGATCGGTCCCAGGACAATCGATACAATGCCCCACAACCATCTCTTGTTCCCCAGCGCGGTCAACGCGGCAACCAGTCCGCCGAACCAACAGAGGGTAACGCCGATCACGAGGACGATAAAAACCGGGATGGTGATCCACTGATGGGATATGAAGACTTCCATCAATTCTTTTTCCAACTTATTTCTCCCACTTTCCGTTTAAAACTTCACGCCGAATAAATTTCGCGCACCACTGCGGCTAAACGCGACTGGAGGCATATTATCACTGCACATTTTTGCCGCGCCAAATTCCCTGAGTCTGCCATGTCCCCTATCCCACCGAATTGCCCCAGAACCAATTGCCCCGCCCAACGTTCAAACTTTCCAGGACTAACTCGCAACGGAAAGCAGCAACCGGGCCGTGTCACAAACTTTTGCGCTACACTCACCCCCTCCACTGATCCACGGCCAATCCCGACGCACGGTCTTCGCCCTGCTGATCGCGGTTGCCCTGCACGCCATACTGCTGGCACTGCCCAATTTTTTGTCGCGGGACCTGCCGCTCCGCCGCACCACAGTCCATCTCACGATCACGCCACCAGCAGAGCCGAAAGCAGCACCTGTTTCCAAAACACAGATCGCTGAACCCGAAAAGACGAGATTGCAGCCCGAACTCGAGCCCCCGGTCGATCGCCCATCGTCGCCCGATATCAAACGAAACCACCCCAATTCGGCGGATTCAATAATGCCCCGAAAGAAACCGGAAGTCGCTGGTGACCGTAATACCCAACCAATCGACCAGCCTGGCAAAGCGTGGCCACCGGAAGCCGGGGCCAAATCCCGCGCTACGGTGTTCGACCCGCGGCTCGCCCGGAAGCTCGCCAGCGAGCGCAACAGAGTGCAAAAATTCGAATCGGGCAACATCGAGTTAATGACCGCGACCGGCACCTTTATCCGCAAGGACGACTACTGTGCGGAAATCAGAGAACTGGTGCCGAGCGATATCGACAGCAATGTCAGTCAGCATTTCAAGATTAAATGCACAAAGAGACGGCGGCCGCAGGAAGAAACAGACCGGCTCGCGCGCAAGTACGGAATTCCCTAGAATCGTCTCTTCGATTCCACGACAACGCACTTCGGCCGATTTATGACCACGTTCCTGGTGATCATCCTGCTCGCAATCCTTCTCTGGGTGGTCCCCCACTACTACCGAACTTGGCGCAGCCGCTATCTGCGCTCCAAGCCGCTGAACAGCGAACAGCGGCAGCTGTTGGCGGATACACTCCTCCTCTACCCTCAACTGCCCGCCGCGCAGCAACGGGAGCTACAGGCCAATGTGGCGCTGTTCCTCCACGACAAGGAATTCGTCGGCTGTGACGGGCTCCGGGTCACGGAAAGAATGCGCGTTGGCGTCGCCGCTCACGCTTGCCTGTTACTGTTGGGCCGCGAGAACCGCTGCTACCCCAATCTTTACTCCATACTCCTCTACCCCGACACCTACGTCGCCACCGAAACCCATCGCGACGGCTATATCGAAACCACCGGCCACAGCGCCCGCGAGGGTGAGGCCCACTATCGCGGGCCCGTGGTGCTGTCCTGGGCGGATCTCGAGGAAGACCTGTTGCGGCCGGAAAAGGGACGCAATGTAGCGCTACATGAGTTTGCACACAAAATTGATGAGGAAGACGGCTACTACGATGGGCGCCCACTGTTCGAGAGTGCCGGTGAAGGTGAAAACTGGGCCGCGGTGCTCGGTGCGGAATTTTTTCGCCTGCGCGAGCGCGCGGTAAACGGTGATCCCTGGGCAGGAACACCGCCGGTACTCGATTTCTATGGGGCTGAGTCACCGGCGGAATTTTTTGCGGTAGCGACGGAAAGCTTTTTCGTTATCCCCGCTGCGCTGCAACAGGCACATCCCCTTTTGTACCGCGAGCTGCGTAAATTCTACCGATTAGATCCGGCTGCGCTGTCAGGAAAAAATCCTCCGGACGATCGAAATCCAGGATAACGCCAGGATCGTCGACAACCAATTCCCGTATGGAGTCCGAATGTGCGCGCAGAATCTTTTCCGTACCGCGTCTGCCCCGCAGCTTTGTCAATTCGGGAAAGAATTTTTTTCCGAAAACTATCGGATGTCCGCGCCTGCCTTCATAGAGCGGTACGCAGATACTGTTTGGCCTGACCCCATACATAAGTCTGCGCAGGGTGTCGGGCTTTACGAAGGGCATATCCGCCAGACAAATCGCCACCGCATCGGGCCGGCACCCCCGCGCCAGCAACGCATTCACGCCGGCGGCAATGCTCACACCCAGCCCCACCGGCCAGGCGGGCGCCTGGAGCAGGCTGTCCGGATGCTTCTTGACGATATTAGCCAGCATCGACGTCACTATCGAGTCCTGCGCCCGGACCACGATCTGCAGGTCGACACTCGACATCCCTGCGATCGCCGACTGTAAATTACGCACGCTAGCCAACAGCATCGGATCTCCGTTTACGTTGGCCAAGCGTTTGTCACTGCCAAATCGCCGTGAAAAACCGGCGGCAAGCAGTATGGCGGAATATTGCATAGTTCCCTCCCTGTCAGACGTTCCTGTCCCTGCACTAAAGCGCCGCGAAAATCCGCGCGTAGTTAGTGGGATCCAATTAGCCGCGCTGCGACGACTGCCCCGTAGCTTTGCCCGGGCTTTTGCCACCACGGCAACCCGGGCAGAAAAATTACATGCCGGGAAACCAGCCGCTTAAACGAAAAGCGAGCAGCGGATTGGATAGGCCTCGGGTTAACTGATCCCGCACCTCGAAGGCATCCAGGTCATGGCGCTGCAGACGGGTCGGATCGGTCTCCGCGGTATTGACCCCCGTGGCCGTGGTCACGGCCCTGGCATAGCCCGCTTCCGCGACGGCCCGCGCACTGGCGTCGTCGCAGTCGCCGTTCGGATAGCAAAAGGAATCCACCGACTGATTGAGCCAGCCCTCCAGGACAGAGCGGGACTCCTCCAGCTCACGCCGCCGCTCATCAACGGCGCACTGCGGCAGCATCACGTGGTTAATCGTGTGGGATCCGACTTCGTGGCCCGTATCGCGCACACGGCGCAACTGAGGTTCATTCATCAGCAACGCCCAGGGCGGTACTTCGGCATCGGGTACTGCGCGATGCAGCTCTTCGATCAGTTCGCGGCGATCGTTGGTGGAGAGGTGCTTGGCCTGCTCTACCAGCCGATCCAGGGGGCGCGGGCCCGCTGGCAGTTGCAGCGACCAGCGCTCGAGCCGGCGCTCGAACGCGTTCCACGCACTTGTAGAGCGCGCAGCGGCCAGTGCGGCAAAACCGAGAGTGTCGTGCCAGATGGCATCGCCGCGCGTGACGTGGCCCGTGGGGACAAAAAACGAAGCGCGCAGCCCGGCCTTTTGCAATACGGGCAATGCGTATTCGAAATTGTCGCGCTGCCCATCGTCAAAGGTGATCGCCAGTAACGGCTTCTCGGGCCGCTCGCCCGCCGCAAAGCGCCGGTGGCATTCCGCCAGCGTGCCGCAGCTATAGTGGCGGGCAAAGTAGGTTAAAAACCAGTCGAGCTCTTGCGGTGTTACCGCCAGTCGCGGGAAGGGATACTGGCGCCGCAATGCATCCGGGAGAACGCGGTGAAACGTCACCACGGTAAGGTTGTCGCCGTGTCGAGCCGCGGGGCTACTCCGTCCGCTTATCGCAAGTGCCTTGCCCAGGGTATCCCGCGCAAGACGCTTCACCGTTCCGGCGATGCCGCGCCGCTCTCGCGGTATCAACAGCTCCCGTGCCGCGCTTACCGAAAGGCGGCTGGCGATAGGTTGTACGGCCTTGCCGATATCAAATTCGGCAGCAACGCGCGCTCGCCCCGCCTGCGCAAGTCGCTCGCGCAACGCCGCATCCTTCGCCAGTGTCTCCAGCCGCTCAGCCAGCTCCTGCCAGTTACCGGGGCTGAAAAGCAGACCCGTCACGTTGTCCTCCACCAGTTCGGGGATACCGGCCACTCGCGGGGCAACGCAGGCTACACCGAGCGCCAGCGCCTCCATCAGCACCACCGGGAGCCCTTCCATAAAGCTGCCCATGGCAAAAATATCGGCGCTGGCCAACTCCCCGGGAACCTCCGCTTCGCTCACACGCCCCGCCAGTGAAACCCGCTCACCGAGTCCCAGGGTCTCCACCTGCTCGAGCAGTCGCTGCCGCTCGGGTCCATCGCCGACAATACGCAGCTCCAGTTCAACACCGCGCTCCAGCAGAGAGTGCACAGCCTGGAGCAGGCCCGTCAGCCCTTTTTCCGGCGACAGCCTCGCGACACACAGGATCCGCACACGGCTGTTCGCACTTTTTACCAGCCCGGTTGCACCGATTTTTCCTGCATCGACGCCGCAACGGTTGATAAACATTTTCGACCAGTGTTCCGGCTCCACCATGCGCATCGCCTGCGCGCGCGTAAAATGCGCAACGCAGGCGACAAAATCTGCATGCCGGAGCTTATCCGGTAACAGTTGTCCGGCGGGATAATCGAATTCGCTGATCCCATGTAGCGTGAGACTCCAGGGCAGGTCCAGATAACGAGACGCGAGTAAACCCACCGTCGCTGCCGGGTTGGCGAAATGGTTGTGAATATGACCCACCCGCTCAGCGCGCATACGCTCCGCCAGGTAAATCGCCTCGCCGAAATACAGAATCGCGCGCGATAGCGCAGCGATGCCGGGCACGCGGTGACGCAGCGCTGCAACAAAAGTTCCACTGTAAGCGAAAGGGTGAAAACCAATTCCGCGAAGATGCGCCCACAGTAGATCGGATTTCGGAGGAACGACATACCAGGTATTAACGATTTCCCTCTGCTCCTCCTCGGAACTGCACTCGCCGGAATTCGGATGGCGAATGGAGTAAGTGCGAATATCCAGTTCGGCAGCGCGCAGCGCGTCGATTTCACGACGGATAAAAGTATGGGAGGTCGCCGGATATTGACTGGTCAGAAAAGCAATGCGCATGATTTATAGGAAATTCGACACTGTTATTGTTCCGCTAAAGCATAGTGCAATCTGAAATTTTCAGCGGATTTCTGTGCGGTATTTCGCTCACATACGCTACTGCCTGCTCAATAAGTATGGAGGCTTTTCGGCGCCGGCAGCACTCCGTAAAAACTGTACGAACCCGTATGTATTTCTGTTAATTGATACGTCAGGACCGGTCACGCAAAACGCTGTCTGCGCAGCCAGCGCTTTGCCAGCCGCAACAGCGGTCGGGCCGGCTCGATAAAGCTGGTTTCACGCAAAGTATCTTCCGCACTGCTGGCCAAACTGCGCACGGAGTGACCCAGCGATGGGCGCCAGGCAAACCCCTCGGCTATCGGATTCGCACAGTCGGCAAAACTGTTTTTATAGGCGTCGTCCCCCTTGCCCAGATCCAGTTGTTGCAGCCCCTGCGCCGCCGCTTCTTCGGCCACTTTGCGCAGCAGGATTCCACCTGGTGAGTACTTGGCAAATTTGCGCTCGTAGCCGGGAAACCACCAGTGCCAGACACTGGCCGAGCGCATGCCCATATGGGTGGCCACCAGCTGATCTCCGGCGTAGAGGGCCGACAATTGTCCGGCAAACTGGCAGTTTTCCGTTTGCCATATCTGTTGCACCAGTGCCCTGGCCCAGTCGTGGGCGAAGAAGTCCACGACGCCGGTGCGCCGGCACTGCTCTGACTTCCACTGGAAAACCTGATCCAGCACCGCGCTGTCCCGCGTATGCGCGACAAACCGCAAGGGACCGACCTCCCGCGCGAGTTTGCGCGCCTTGCGCTCCAGCTGAAAGAAACGCCCAGCGCCCGCGGCGCGACGCCGGTCGCGGTAAGCGGCGAATCCCTGGGACAGATCGAGTGCCGGCGATACTTCCCAGCGGCTGTGATAGCGCTCGAACGGGAGCTGTTCGGCGACAAGGTGATCAAACTCCCAGTAGGCCAGGCCGCACGCCCGCAGCAATGCCTCGACACACCAGGCCGTCTCCGGCGCCACTATGGCGCCGTGATAATCCGACAATGCGCCACCGACCGGCCGCCCCTTACCGAGCGGGCCACGCTGAAACGGGAAAAAACCCACTGCAGTGCCGCCCTCTTCCAGCACGGCGACCCGCACATCGTTCCGCACTGCGGCGGCCGCAACAGTAAATTCAGGGCAGAAATACGGGCTTTTCAGCGTCGGCGTGGTTTGCTGCAGTTGCCGCCAGGTTTGCAAATCTGTGGCCGTCAGCTCGGCAGCCGTGATCACTGAGTATTTCACGACGCCGTCCCCCGGGCGGGCGCTCGCAGTATCGGGGCGCTGATCCTCGCGCGCAGCGCATCGTCGGGGCGCCGCTGCACGAAACGAGCTGCCGCTTTGGCGGTCAGGATTCCGATCTCCGCCAGCTCCGCCAGGGCCGCGGCCGGCCAGCCAAAATGCTTGCACAGGTAATAAAAGCGGCTTTCGAAGTAATGTTGTGCGATACAGCCGGCGTAGAGTTCTTGTCCGGTAGTCTTAGCACTGGCGGCATTTTCATGGGTTGCCACCGCTTCACCCTGCGCCCAGATCTGCCAGCCCGCCTCGCGGGCCCGCCACCAGAGATCGGTTTCCTCGAAATACAGGAAAAACCGCGGATCAAAGCCACCGATCTGATCCAGCATCTCGCGTTTCAACAGCACCACAGCGCCGCAGACCCAGCTGGTTATGAAGGGCGGATCGCCGGGATGTATCGGCCGCACTTCGGGGTCTGCCACTGTACCGAGCATATTTTTTATCAGCGACTTCGGCGTAAGCAGCCCTCCCGCGGCCTGCAGTTCACCGTCCGGTTCGCGGATAGCAGGTGCCACGACACCGGCGCGAGGCTTTGCCTCGAGGAACTCCACCATCCGCTGCAGATCCTTATGGGGCAAGGTGGCATCCGGATTCAACAGCAGGATGTAGGATCCGCTGGTCCGCTCGATACCCACATTGCAGCCGCGACCGAAGCCGAGATTGCGGCCATCCGCTATCAGCTGGCACCAGGCGTGCTGCTTGCGCACCCAGTCCGCGGTGCCATCGATACTGGCGTTATCCACCACCACACATTCGGCGACGAGGCCCGCTTCATAGGACGCCCTGATTGAGTTCAGCGCCTCGGGCAACACGGCAATGGAATTGTGGGTGACGATGACGACGCTGACGCTGGGTGTATTCATGCGCGACCAAAAACCTCCAGCGAAGCCTGTGGGTAAGCACCGCTCGTATAGAAAGGAAAGAGTGCCATGTTCGACGGTGCCGAGAGCCGCGGCAGCGCATAGGGATCACCACCGGCGCGAACCAGTACCGCGGGTTCGGTAACGGCAGCCGAGCTGAGATTTGCCGCGATCACGGCGTGCCGTGCCGCCGGGTTCGAGCGGCCGTACGGGAATGAAAAGTGGGCTGGCGCAATGTCGAGTTCCCGCTGCACATCGGCTGCCGACATCGCCACTTCTGCCGCGGCATCCTGCGGCTCGCAGGCGGTCAGATCAATGTGATCGCGGGTGTGCACACCGATTTCGATACCGGGATATAACCGGCGCATCTGCCGGATTTCTTCCCATGTCAGCGTCAGTGGCGGCGGTTGTCTTAGCGGGCGCAGCGCATCGGCAATCCCACCCAGTATTTTCTCGCGCTGCTCGCGAGAGGCCGGCAACAGCTGCTCCGCCAGCGCGTAGTAGGCGGAGCGCGCCTCCAGTGGATTGTCCAGATTTGCACTACCCAGCTTTTCACCGGTGGTCTCGAGGAAGTCGCGACTGCGTGTGTTGAACATCGAGTAGAGGCGATCTATCCACTGTGCCTCAACGCGGGAAACCTGGCCGGTGGCCAGGTACAGCGTGGCGGGCAGCTGGTAGCGCTTGAGAATCGGGGCGGCCTTCGTAAAGACGCTGCGATAGCCGTCGTCAAAGGTAATCACCACGCTGCCCGGCGGCGGCGAGTTTCCAGCCTTAATCAGCGACAACAACTCTTGCAGTGCAATCACATTGCGATTTTTGGCCAGGAACCGCATTTGGCGTTCAAACACCGTGACCGGAACGGCGAACCTGGGGTCGATCCAGTTGGCATCCTCCTTGTCTGTGATGCCGTGATACATCAGGATCACCGCGCCGTCGACACCGCGGCGGCGAACGTAAGCCGCGCCCATTCCGGAAAGGGCCATCCCGCGTTGCAAAACATGCAGCAACCGCCGCCGAAAGCGCATCGGCTCAAATGTCAGAGGGCGCGAATAAGTGGTGTCGTGCATTTACTCCCCTGCCCAGCCAGCGATTTCGGACAAGGTTATTGCTCGATCTCGACCGCAGAACTGGGACCAATGAATCAGGCACGTACCGAGGGCAATAGCGTCTCGGCTCTGAGGGAGTGACTCGTCACGAGGAAGTGAGCAGACGAGACCACAACCGAAGCGAGACAACTTCCGCTCAGTAGTCGGACACTTGGCGCGACTGCAACCTGCGGTCGGCGGCCCGGTGTCGAAAGTGCCAGGTGGATTGAAAGTCCTGTATTAATAGTCCTTCTTCCACTGCAACTCCACACTGCCGGCGCCGCTTTCGCCTTGTTGCGCGGACTTGATTTCCAGGCTCAGATTGCGGCGCAGCTCGATCTGCATTTCCGCCTGCCAGGGATTGAGAGGATCCGTGCTGCGTTGCAATTCGATATAGATACGATTGGTAATGTATTTACCCAGGCTGAGGGCATACTTGTCCCCCTCGTCAGATTCTTCGGTTTCGATATCCAGGGTGTCGACCCCGAGTAGTTCGCGGGTCTTGGCCACGGGATCAAAGACGGAGCCGCCACTCTGCAAACTCCTCACCACACTGACCAGGCGCACCGCCTGAAGTGGTGAAATGTCCGTCAGGGACTTGCCGAACAGCAGTTGCGCGAAGATTTCATCCTGGGCTGCGGCGGGCGATGAACTGAAAGTGACATCCAGGTCCTCGGTAGTACCGGATATTTCCGCGGTGATCTCGCCGTCGCTGTATTCGTGCAGCCCCTTGACATAAATCGCCGCCTTGTTGTTTTCGAACCTTACCTCGCCCTCCTGCAGTTCGAACTTCTTGCCGAACAGGTCAAAACTGCCGCGCACGATTCGCAGTTCGCCTGAAGCATCCGGTCTGGCCGCCGTGCCGCCGATATCGACTTTGCCGCGCAACTGGGAATCCAGGCCCAGGCCGCGCACGTAAGACTGCTTATCCAGTATGACTTCGATATTCAGGGCCATTTTTTGCAGCAGCGGCGGCGCCCGCTCCACCTGCGGGCCATCCACATCCACTTCGACGACTTCAATCTCGGGCACACTGCTGCCGAACAGCTGCTCTATCTGTACCGCGAGCGGCCGCAGCGTCAAGCGGCCGGCCAGCAACGCATCCTCGGTGGTACCCGTCAGGGCGACAGCACCCGAGATGGCGCCGCGCACCGCCGGGGTGCTGAGCAGGTGCGCCTTATCCGCGCGCAATTCGAAGTCCAGTGACGGGGGCGCCGGCGAGACAAACGTGACGGCACCGCTGAGACTGAGGCTGCCGCGCTCGCCGTCGTCTGCACGGGCGCGCACTATGCGCCACTCCGCCGGACTAAGGCGGGCCAGAAAATCGATATTGCGCAGGCGCGTATTGCTCGGCCGATGCTCGTAGGAACCGCCTTGCAACTCGATGCTGCCGTCCAAAACCGGCTTGGTCAGAGTGCCATCGGCACTGATGGCGAAATTCAACTGGCCGCGCATGGCGTGAATTTCCGGATCGACAAATTCGGCCACAACCGACAGGTCGGCGCTGCCCCGACTGCGCAGCTCCAGGGGCAGTGGCGGCGCCCGCTCGCCCTCGGCCCTTTCGCGCAACAGCTGCTCCAGTATCGGCGCCACCGCGAGGCTGGCACTGGCATCGATGGCCTGGCGCGCGCCGTGATGGGCCGCCAGGGAAATTTGCAAATCCCGTTGCACGGTCTGCCAGTTGAGCACCAGACTGAGGGGCTTGATCTCGACGCGCTGGCGCGCCAGCCCGGGCGCCTCACTGGTGATTCTCAACTCTCCTGCGAGCCGCGGCCGCTCGGGACTTCCCGCCGCAGTGGCAGTCAGCGTGATTTCCCCGCGGTCGGCAATATCTGCCGGCAAGCCGATATCGAGATCCGCAAGCAGCGCCCGGCCGCGAATTTCCAGGTCGAGTTCCTTCGGGTTGAGACTGCCGTGGGCCGACAGCTGATTGCGCTCTGCCCACACCAACTCCACGCCGGCGAGGTCCACGCGCCCGCCGCCATAGCCGACATCGCCCCGCAGCTGCCAGGGTTCGCCGCGGAAATTACCCAGTGCCAGCAGGTTGGCTTGCGCCTCGGGCCTGGCAAAGGGGCCGGAAAATTCGCCGTCGATACTGATTTGCCCCTCCAGTGTCGCTGGCAGCTCCACGCCCGCCACCTCTGCCAGCGACAGGGGGATATTGCGCCCGGCCACCTTGCCGTGCGCCCGGCCCGCCTTGGGCTCTATGACACCGTCCACCTCGAGCCAGGCGACACCACGGCGACCGAGGCGCCGGGCGTCCTCCGCCATCTCGGCCGCGCGGCTGTGGTTTTGCAGCGGCCGCGGTTTGCCGTCTTCGGCGTCTTTTGACGGAATCAGCGATTGCGGACCGCGCAAATGCTCGGGGGTAAACTGGTCGGCACCACTGCCTGCGGACAGTTCCAGGCGCAGCTGATCGAGGACAAGCTTGTCCAGGTTACCCGCGGCACCGCCGCGCAAGGTGAAGCGGTAGTCGCGGAAGTTGCCGTCGGACTGAATCTGCGCATTCATTTGCGGATTCGCCCAGGGCCCGGTCACCCCCACCGCGGCGCGCAGGTCGAGAACCGCACCCGCAGCAGCGGACACCCCCAGATCCCGCGCGGGGCGGAAGTCACGCGCTTCCACATCCAGCTGCAGGTCCAGTGACTCCTTGGCGATGGCCACGGTGCCGCCGCCATTGATATTCAGCCTGTCGCTCAGCAACTGGAAATCGGCAATGGTCAGTTCCTGCAGATCCCCTTTGACTGCGGCACTGAGGCTGGCATCGAGTTGCCGGTAGCTGGGGCTGGCCTTCAGGGTCGCGTTCAGGGCCGGATTTTTCCACGGGCCCTTGGCCTCAACCGTCAGCTGATCCACGCCGCCCTGCAGTTCCTCCGGGATCTCTACCGACTCGGTGCCCGGCAATGCCTTGAGCAGGCTGCGAATGTCATCCACGGACACCCGCTGAATCTCGCCGCGCAGGTCGATAGCTTCACCGCCAATATCCACACTGCCTTCGGCGTCCAGGCGGGTATCGACATACTCGAGGCTGGCCGACTCCAGCTGAATCACACTATCGCTGGTTTCAACCCGCCCCTGCAGGCGCAGGGGGCGCTCGCGATAGGAACTGTTCAGGTCGACGATACCCGACACAGAAGGAAGCGACAGGGGACCGCGGACGCTCAGATCGGCACTGAGCCAGCCGCCCACGAGAAAGTCCTGCCACGGTTGGGAAATGGCCACCGGCAGCTGGTTGAAATCAATCTCCGCATCGACCTGCTCCGCACTGACCGATCCGGAAACCCGGTGCTGGCTGCCGTCCACGTCGAGCCGTATACCGTCGCTGCGGATTTCCCAGGGTGAGAGCGTGGCGGTGGCGCGCCCGGACAGGGAAAATTGGTGCTGCACCAGTGGCAGGGAAAAAGTCTCGATATCAATGAGCAGCTGATTTTCCTCTGGCTGTTGCAGGGAAACCTTGCCCCGCGCGTCCAGCGCCTGCCCCTCGGGCAACTGCAGATAACGCCCCAAAAATCCGGACGCCTTTTCCCTGGCAGAGAGCTCCAGCACAAAGCGGCTACTCTCCACTTCATTGCCCTCCAGGCGCAGATGCAGCGCTGCGCCATCCAGCTCCTGTATTTCCAGCAGTAATTGCGCCGCCTCTGCGCGCCAGCGATAGCGGATACTCGAAGCCACCGATACCACCGGCAGGTCCGGCACACGTTTGTCGATGACCTGCAGACGGTCGACACGCAGGGATCCGAGCCGCGTCTCCGGTATCGACAGTGGCTCCGTCGATTCGTCGGCGACATCCGCTGTGGCTTGGGCCTGCGCTTCGAGCATTTCATTCAACACATCGACATTGACGACCAGCTCGGCGGCACTGACGCTTTCGATATCGACACGGTTGCGCAACAGTGCGCCCAGATCCACGTCGACGGCGAGGTCGCGCCCCTGCGCCAGCGTAGTGGCACCGTAGTCAATTTTCAGCTGGGAGAAATACCAGGCGCCCAGGTGCTCGCTGCGGATCCCCTCCGCCTGCACGACCAGTTCCGGCATCAACTGCCCGGCCCCGTAGATGGCGGCGCGGGTCAGGCTAACCCGCCCCTGCTCGGTGCCAAGTAGATAGAGAAGGGCCAACAGGAAGACGAGGAACAGGCTGAGCAGCAGCGAACCGCGCCCACTCAGCGATTGCCACAGGCTTTTCAGCACGACCCCCAGCGCGCGAACGTAACCGGCGGCGAGTTCCGCTAACGCGCGCATCAGAAAGCCTGCCCCAGACTGACGTAGATCTGGTAATCGCTGTCGATCCCCTCCCGCTTATCGAGCGGGAAGGCGATGTCCAGGCGCAGGGGCGCAAAAGAGGTGAAATAGCGCACGCCGAATCCCGCCCCCCAGAAAAGGTCGGAGAATTTCGGCCGCGGCTCCTCATAGGCATTACCGCCATCGACAAACAGTACGCCACCCCAGGTGTCGCTGAAGCGGAAGCGTCCCTCGAGTGAAATTTCGCTGAGTCCGCGCCCACCGATCGAGTCGGACAGCGTCGGCTGCCCGCCCGGCTCTGCCGGTGGCACCAATACCCGCGGCCCCAGCTCCTGGTAGCCGTAGCCCCGCACCGAGCCGCCACCGCCGGCATAGAAGCGCTCGTCCGCCGGCAATTCAAGGTTGGGTACACCGGTGATGGCACCCGCCTTGATACGCAGTGCCAGCGTCGGTTCGTAGCGCATCTGGCGGCCGGTCTTGTAACCGGTTAGCAGCAGGGTGTTCTTCACGAACGAGGTATTCGAATTCTTGAGATCGAGGTAGGGCTTTACTTCCATTGCCACCGTCGCTCCGCGGCGCGCATCGAGCGGGTTGTCGGTGGTATCCCACTTGAGGCCCAGCGGGAAGGCCAGCAGGCGGAAATTCTTATTCTTGTCTTGCTGCGGCAAGACGTCTACTTCCTCATCGACCTGGCTGAATTTCAGCTCGGTACCGATACTGGCGGTGCGGTTGCGGCTCAGATCCCGCGAGACGGTCGCGCCTATTTTTATGGACTCCGACCGATAGGAATCGCGTTCTTCGTTCCCTACCTCGACGCTCCCAGTCAACTTTTGCTTGTCGTGCAGAAAGCGCGGGATCAGTAGTTTGCCTTTCAGTGTCTGCTGTGCCGGATTCACCTTGCTTTCGACTTCGATTTTCTCACCGCGGCGGAACACGTTGCGGTGCTCCCAGCCCGCGGAGACACCGGCGCCTTCATCGGAAGTGTACCCGACCCCGAGCTTCACGGTGCGGTGACGGCGCTCCTGTACTACGAAGGTGACATCGACCAGTCCCTGGTAAGGCTCCGACACCTCGCTGTTAGCGCTGGCGATCAGGTTGGTGCGCAATAGCCGCAGCCGCGCCGCATCTATTTTTTCGCGGCTGAAGCAGTCGCCGGTTTGAATCTTCAGCTTGCCCTGCAGATAGTCTGCTTCTACAGAGGTGAGCCCTTCCAAGCGCACTTCGCCCACATTGACTTCGGGGCTCGGCGCCACCCGGTATACCAACCGCGCTGCCGCCTCGCTGTGAATCGCCGTCGCCTCGTAACTGACATCTACGTTCAGCAGGCAGGTATTTTCATGCAGGTACTTCTCGATAGTCTTTACGCCCTCAAGCACCTTGCTCGCGACCAGGGGATCTCCAACCTGCAACGGCAGTCCGCTAAAGCCCTGACGCAAGTAGTCCGGCATATCGAGGACAATACTTTTTATATGGTATTGGGGGCCGGGATTGACGCGATAGAGAATCTCGCCATCGGTTACCGTCTGTCGCACGCTGGCATCGTAGTAGCCCCTGGAGCGCAATAGTTTTTCCAGCGTACCGCGTTCATAGCGGGCGACATCGCGTGGATCATCGTAGGTTTTCAGTACACTGCTGCCCTTGCGCTGCTCCTTCATTTGTTCACGCAACCAATCCTGCAGCTGTTGGTCATCCTGTACCCGCACCTTGAACTTGGGCAGTTGATCGAAAAAGGGGATGGCCCGCGCCATAGGCAGTGGCGACAGCAAAAAGGCAGACAGCAGGATACCGATGAAAATTCGCAAAGGACTTATCCGTTATCAGCGACTGAGGCCCGGCCCCAGCGGGCCGGGTAACAACTCCGATCCTTTCTTTACCAATAAGTTGCCGGATCGAGGTTAGGGGCGCGGGGTCGGCTGGCCGATTAGGGGATTGCAGTCACGGATAATAACCCGGCCCTCGAGAATATTGCCCTTGGAGTATTCCGTGAAAATACACTGGTTGGTCTTCGGGTCGTAATTCTCGATCCAGAGATTATCCTCTTTCCAGGTGGCGCCGATATGGCGGTGGCCTTCCGGCACCGATATGCGCATTACCCCGCCAAACCGTTTCACGAATACCTGTTCGTAGTGGAAGTAATAGGCCAGCCAACCGGTCACGAAGAAAATGGCGGCGGCTATGGCACCGAACTTCAAGCTGCCGAGGCGACTTCCAACAAAGAGGGATAATACAACCAGGGCGATCACCGCCGCCCAGTAAAGGTATGTGACCATGTGTGCTCTTCCGTGAAGATTATTGAGGAACCTCTGAGTAAGTCCGTAATATCTCTGCGGGGCCTGAAGGCTGCAGATGTTAGGCGCAGCTCGCCGCGAATGGCCCAGCCCTTTGCAAGAGCTGCAACGCCGCAGCTGCGGCCTTAAGGCCCCGCCCTTCGGGGCTTTCAGAGCGATTCACACACTGCGTTGTGACTTCTTGAAAGGTCTAGACATTCCTGCGAAGCCGCGCCTTGATTGTAAACCGCTCTGAAAGCCAGAGGTATCACGGACTTACTCAGAGGTTCCTTGAAGCTTGTGACAGGAAAGGGTAGCGCAGATTGGCGGCTAACTGAATGGTGGTTGCTTGCCCAGTGGGAGCTTCCCGGGCGAAGGGAACCTTCGCCCGGGATCGGTCGCTTGCAGGGGATGCCAGCGGTAATCAGTCCTCTGCCAGCTGCGGCAGATTCTCGTACAATTTCAGGGCTTCCGGATTGGCCAGCGCTTCCTGATTCTTCACCGGCTTGCCGTGCACGACATTGCGCACCGCCAGTTCGACAATCTTTCCGCTGATGGTACGCGGAATATCCGCCACCTGGATCACTTTGGCCGGCACATGGCGCGGGGTCGTATTGGCACGGATGGTTGCGCGGATTTTCTGGATCAGCGCATCGTCCAGCTCCACGCCTTCGCGCAGCACCACAAACAAAACCACCCGCACATCGTCGCGCCAGTCCTGGCCGATGCAGATGCTGTCCAGCACCTCTTCCACTTTTTCCACCTGGCGGTAGATCTCCGCCGTACCGATGCGCACGCCACCCGGATTCAGCACCGCGTCGGAGCGGCCGTAGATGATGACGCCGCCGTGCTCGGTCACTTCCGCATAGTCGCCGTGCGCCCAGACGCTGGGCCAGCTTTCGAAATAGGCACCCCGATACTTGGAGCCGTCCTCGTCATTCCAGAAGCCGATCGGCATGCAGGGGAAGGACTTGGCGCAGACCAGTTCGCCCTTCTCACCGATGACAGCCTGGCCATCGTCATTCCACACTTCAACCGCCATACCCAGGCCGCGACACTGCAGTTCGCCCGCATAGACCGGCAAGGTGGGATTGCCCAGGGCGAAGCAGGAGACGATGTCGGTACCGCCGGAAATGGACGACAGGCAGACATCTTCTTTGATGTCCCGGTAGACATAGCGGAAGCCTTCATGTGCCAGCGGCGAACCGGTGGACAGCACCGCACGCAGCTTCTCCAGCTTGTGACTCTCGCGCGGTTTGCTGCCGGATTTCTCCAGGGCGGCGATATATTTGGCACTGGTACCGAATACACTGATACCCTCCTCGTCGGCCATATCCCACAGGCCCTGCGCCGCCGGGTAGAAAGGCGAACCGTCGAACAATACCAGCGTGGCGCCACAGGCGAGGCCGCTCACCAGCCAGTTCCACATCATCCAGCCGCAGGTGGTGAAATAGAACAGCGTATCGTCCCGCTTCAGGTCACAGTGCAGGCGATGCTCTTTGATATGCTGCAGCAGTGTGCCGCCGACGCCGTGCACGATGCACTTGGGCACGCCGGTGGTACCGGACGAATACATGATGTAGAGCGGGTGGTTGAAGGCTGTCTGGGCAAAAGTGAGCGCGCGCTCCGGCGCCGCGCCCACAAAATCGTCCAGGGCCACCGCCCGGTCCAGTGAGTCGACGGCCGCTTTGGTTTCTGCCGCCGAGCGGGCCACCGGCACTACCACCATCTTCTTGATGGAGTCGATACGGGCGACTATCTCCCGCAGGCGCGGCAGCGAGTCGATGGTCTTGCCGTTGTAGAAATAGCCCTCGCAGGCGAACAGCACCTTGGGCTGCACCTGGCCGAAGCGGTCAAATACACCGTTGATGCCGAAGTCCGGTGAACAGGAAGTCCAGATGGCGCCGATGCTGGTGGTAGCGAGCATGGCCACCACGGTGTCGATAATGTTGGGCATAAAGCCGGCGACCCGGTCGCCCTGCTCCACGCCTTCGGCAGCCAGGGCTGCTGCAAGGCGTTCGACCCGGGCATAGAGCTCGGCATAGCTCAGCTGGCGGCGACTGCCGTTCTCCAGGCGCTCCACCAGCGCAATCTTGTCGTCGCGGTAGCGCAACAGGTTTTCGGCGAAATTCAGCCGCGCATCCGGGAACCACTCCGCTCCCGGCATAGTGTCCTTGCCGAGAACCTGTTCCCCGCGCTCACTGGCAATCACCTCCGCATAGTCCCACAGATCGCTCCAGAAAGTTTCGCGCTGGTCCACGGACCACTGCAAGAGTTCGGCGTAATCCGCCAGGTTTAGCTGGTGCCGCTCGTTGACCCGGCGACGAAACTGGTCCATCTGGGTGGCGGCGATAGCCTCGGGGGTGGGCTGCCACAGGGGCTGGGCGTTGTTATTGCTCATCTCGGCTGACCTTGTACGTTGGCTGGTACTCAGTGGTTATTGTTATCAATGGTTGACCATTATTCGCGCACACGCGAAGAGAGCAATAATGCCTTGGTAGGACACTTTAAACTATTTTAAACTTTCTCATATCTGTTAAATTTTATTTAACACTTCTTCCCCCCCAGTGAGCGAGGCATTCGTGAGCGCTACCGTCAAACAGTTGCGGGCCTTTATTGCCGTGGCGCGCACCCATAGCCTGGCCGAAGCCAGCGCGCAGCTGCATATTTCGCAACCGGCACTGTCGGTGGCGATCCGCAACCTGGAATCCGCCGCCGGCGGACCGCTGTTCAATCGCGATAGCCGCCAACTGGTGCTGACGCCCGAAGGGCGGGAGTTTCTGACCCGTGCGGAGCAGCTTCTGCACAACTGGGATCAGTCCCTGGATGCCATTCAGCAGCGCTTTCGGCTGCAGCGCGGCCAGCTGTCGCTGGCGGTAATTCCGGCCTTCGCGCTGAATCGCCTGCCTGCGCTGCTGGCGGAGTTCCACCGCCTGCATCCACAGGTCAACTTCGCCCTGGAGGATATCGTGATGGAGCGGGTAATCCAGGCTGTACAGGAGGGGCGCGCGGAGCTGGGTATCAGCTTCCGCCCGGACGATCTCGAGGGCCTGGAGTTCATCCCTTGCGACCGCGACCGTTTTGTCGCGGTGCTACCGCCGGATCACCCGCTGGCGGGCAGGAAATCGCTGCGCTGGAGTGATCTGGCAACTGCCCCCTTTATCGCCATGAACCGCGGTTCCGCGGTACGACGCTGGACCGACGAGGCCTTCACCCAGTGCGGTAAGCCGGCACGGCTCCTGTGCGAGGCGAATCAGCTCAGCACCATCGGCCAGCTGGTTAAGGTGGGGCTTGGCGTCAGCGCGGTGCCGAGCCTGTGTGAGCCACAGATGCACGACCAGGGGCTCAAGTGCCTGCCCCTGACTACTCCGGTGGTGGCGCAAGAGGTGGGAATACTGGCGAAGGGACTTGGCGGCCTCTCGGCAACCGCCAGGGCATTCCTCGCCCTGGTGGCAGCCGACACGGGCACAGCCTGAGCCGCCATGCGGTGATCAGCGGTCCTTGAGAATCTCCCGCGCCGCATTGTGACCGGGAACCCCGGTAACGCCACCACCGGGGTGCGTACCGGAGCCGCAGATATACAACCCCGCGACCGGAGTGCGGTAGTCGCCGTAGCCCATAAACGGCCGATTGCTCCACAACTGGTCCAGTCCCAGCGCACCATGAAAGATATCGCCGCCCATCAGACCGAATTTGCGCTCCAGGTCCAGGGGGGAATGGATCTGTCGGGCGAGCACGGCATCCCGGAAATTGGGCGCGTAGCGCGTGACCGTATCGATAATGGTATCCGCCGCCGCTTCGCGGTGTTCATCCCAGCTGCTACCGTCCGGCAACTGCGGGGCAAACTGCTGACAGAACAGACTCGCCACATGCTGGCCGGGCGGCGCCAGCGTATCGTCCACGGTGGACGGAATCAGTACTTCCACGATGGGTTCCCGCGACCAGCCGAACTGCTTGGCGTCCAGGTAGGCCTGCTCCAGGTAGCCCATCGTCGGCCCGATCACGATTCCCGACTGGTGGTGCTGCTGCAGCTGGGTGCCCGGGCGGCAGGTGAAATCCGGCAATTCTGAGAGCGCCACGTTCATGCGGAAAGTACCGGAGCCCACTTTGAAGCCGCGCACCCGGCGCTGGAATTCCTCGCTCAGGTGCTGAGGATCGACCAGCTTCGTATAGAGCAGCTTGGGCCCGACATTGGAGATCACCTTATCCGCAGAGAGTCGCTCCCCGCCTGCCAGGCGAACGCCAACCGCACGGCCGTTGTCGACCAGCACTTCCTCCACCTCGACGTCGGTGCGCACTTCCACCCCCAGCCGCAGGGCCTCCTTCAGCATGGCCTGGGTGATAGCCCCCATTCCGCCGACTGCGTGTCCCCAGGCGCCCTTCTCGCCATTCACCTCGCCAAACACGTGGTGCAACAAGACATAAGCCGAGCCGGGAGTGCTGGGGGCACCATAGTTGCCGACAATGGAGTCGAAGGCGAATGCCGCTTTTACATGGTCATTTTCAAACCAGGCATCCAGTACATCGGCGGCGCTCTTGGTAAACAGATCCAAGGCATCGCGCCTCTGGACCATGGACAGCCTTTTCGCCCGCAAGCCGAAGCTGCCGGCGCGGATGAGATCGGACAGGCCGCCGCCAACATTGGGGGGCGTGCGCAACAGTTCCTCACGCAGGATATCTGCCACGCTCTCCAGCATCGCGTAGAAGTCCGGCAGAGCGGCGGCATCGGTCTCGGAAAAGCGCGCTATCTCCGCTTGTGTGTCGGCGAAATTGCGGTGAAAGGACAGGCTCTCGGAGTCGGAAAGCGGGAAGAAATTCGACTGGGGCCGCAATTTTACTTGCAGGCCGTGCTCGTGCAGGTTCAGGTCCCGAATGATTTTGGGGTTCAGCAGGCTGACCGTGTAGCTTGCCGCCGAGTTGCGAAACCCGGGATGAAATTCCTCGGTAACCGCGGCACCGCCGACGACAGAACGCCGCTCCAGGATTGTGACTCTTTTGCCCGCCCGGGCCAGGTAACAGGCACAGACCAGGCCATTGTGGCCGCCGCCAATGATGATGTTGTGTGACATGACGTTCTTATTATGTAGTACTTCGTGGCTGCCCCGGGGGCAGGTGAAGACCGTAGAATATAAGTGCCACAGCGTTGAAACAAGTGCCGTGTTGGGGAAGGTATCCGAGGTGCGCGGCGCCGACACGGCGCCGCTGATCATGGGCTTGCAGCGACAATTGCTGTCGACAGCTACTGGGAGGTCGCGCGCAGCATCCACGCGGTTTTTTCGTGTACCCGCATCCGGTCAGAAACGAGAGCCACGGTGGATTCATCATCACCCTCCTGGGCTGACTTAAGCACTTCACGACAGGTTTTCACCACTTGCTCGTGGCCGCGGGTCAGGATTTCCACCATATCTGTCGCCGGAGGAATCTCGGCCACTTCCTTGATCGAGCTAAGCTGCGCAAACGCCTGGTAGGTGCCCGGCGCCGGCACTCCCAGGGTGCGGATGCGCTCGGCAATATCGTCCACCGCTTCCGCAAGCTCCGTGTACTGCTCCTCAAACATCAGGTGCAGCTCGCGGAACATCGGACCGGTTACGTTCCAGTGGAAATTATGGGTCTGAAGGTAAAGCGTGTAGCTGTCCGCCAGCAGGTGCTTGAGCCCGCCGGCGATTTTCTCACGATCCTTTTCGCCAATACCGATATCGATCTTGCTCATAAATAACCTCGTCCTTTTGTTTATCGACAATTTTGCAATCAGGATAGCTTCCTGCCAGTTACGATAAGTTCAATGTCCTTGATTTAAAATTTATTTATTAAATAGAAAAGATTGAAAATGACTATAGCAAGAGCGTTCTTGCTTCACTGGGGGCTTAACTCCTGGGCATTCCCTGCGCCAGAAATCCTGTGTCAACACCAAACCAGAAACTGCCGTCTTCGTCATTGAAATACATATGCCGTATATTGCCACCGCTCGGCACCTGGCTCTCGCTGACAAACTTTTCCGTTGCGAGATCAAAGGCCAGGATGCGATTGGGAATAGTTCCGGTATCGGCGATCCAGAGCCGCCCCTTGTCGTCAAGCGCCGTGCCGTAGGGTCGCGGCGTTTCGCCCGGAAGTTTCCATTCGGTAAATTTTGCGGTCTCCGGCACATAGCGCCCCAGATAACCGCCGGTATAGTCCACATACCAGATATTGCCGGCATCATCGATCTCCAGCCGGCGCGGGCGGGCATCGGCCCGCGGCAATTCGATTTCCGTTACGGCCATCGTCTGCGGATCAATCCAGGCCAACCGGTTGGTACCGAACAGCGCAATCCACGGCCGGTCTGCCGCATCCATCTTGATTCCGTAAGGGCGCGCTCCGGACGTCGCCGGTGAGGCCACTCTTACCTCACCACTTTTGACATCCAGTAAGCCGATGCGATTGCTGTTCTGGGCGGTAAACCAGATGTTGCCGGCGCGGTTAAATACCAGAGTGTGGGGATCCTTCACCTCCGCCGGCAGCGCAAACTGTTCGATCTCACCGCTTTTTGGATGCAGGCGACCGATATGGGCATTGCGATTGCCCGCGTACCAGATGCGGTTTCTACGGTCGACAATCAGATTGTGCGGGTGGGTACCGTCCGGCACCGAAAACTGTTTGAAGATTCCGCTGACCGGCGCGAAGCGGCCGATATAGTTACCGGACTGGCCGCAAAACCACACATCGCCATTGCCATCCACATAGGGATCCCGCGGTCGCCCCTCCCAGGGCACCTTCCACTCATTCAGCGCCAGGTCGTCCGGCAGAGAGTCTGGCTGCGCTATCGCGCCCGGGGCACACAGTGGCTGCAGGAGAAGCGCAATGAAGACGGATCTGAAAAATGGATACCACAGGGAAAAAGCACGCATGGTCTGCTCCGGTATCTGCCACCAGTTTACTCGGGGCCCGACTGTTCCCCGGCCATATAACGAATCAGCCCCGCAAACTGGGCTTCAGTACAATCAAAGCACAGACCGCGCGGAGGCATGGCCCTGTAGCCATTCATCGAGTTAACCACCAGGGTATCCATGCCCTTCGCCAGCCTCGGAGCCCAGGCGACACTATCCCCCGCACGCGGCGCACCGTTGACACCGCTACCATGGCAGCTGTGACAACTGCGCAAGTAAAGTTCTTTGATCACTGCGGGATTCAGGGGGTCGCGAGTCGACTCCGCAGACTTATTGACCGCGGTTTTCTGTACCGGCTCGCCGGGCGAGCATGCCCCAAGCACTATTGTCGCCAGTGCCGTCAGGCATGCCGCCAGTACCAAAGTGATTCTTGTTTCGCGCATTTTTTATTTTCAGTGACGACAAATCGGACAATCATTATTACTTTGCAGTTGCAGGGCTCGCAACTCCAGGGTCTCGGCCTCAAACAGATGCAATTTCCCGCGACTGGGCACGGGCAACCCCAGCAGCATTTTCATCGCCTCGAGTGCCTGCATACTGCCGATGACACCCAGGGCAGGCCCGATCACTCCGGCAGTGGAGCAGTTTTGCGCACTGCTCTGTTGCCCGGGCGGAAACAGGCAGGCGTAACATGGGCTGGAAGTTGCGGCAAAATCGAAACTGATCAACTGGCCGGAAAAGCCCTGCACTGACGCCATGATCACCGGCCGCTGTACTTCGCGGCACACACGGTTGATAACATGGCGGATGTCCAGGTTGTCGGTGCAGTCAAGCACGAGATCCATCTCCGGCACCCGGTCCCGCAGCCAGGACTCCTCCGCCATGCAGGGGTGTGCATAAATGCGAATCTCGGGATTGGCAGCCGTGAGCTGTTGCGCGGCAACCTGCGCTTTGGATTTGTCGCGGTGATTGGTCTTGTAGAGAACCTGCCGCTGCAGATTCGAAATATCAACATGGTCGCCATCGACCAGGTGCAATTCACCAATGCCGGCCGCGGCCAGGTAAAGTGCAACCGGGCTGCCAAGTCCGCCGAGGCCGACAATCATTACTCGCGCCGCCGCCAGCTTCTTCTGCCCCTCCTCGCCAACCTCGGGCAACATGATCTGGCGGCTGTAGCGCTGCAGTTCCTTACGACTTAGCATGGTTCAGTTTTCCAGTATTCGTTTGAATTCGCCAACAGCCAAAGCGCAATCGTCGGCCTTGGTTATGGCACTCACCACCGCAATACTTCCGACTCCGGTGGCCACCACGTCCGCCGCGCGCTCGAGACTGATCCCCCCGATAGCGACCAGTGGATAGTCCGGTAACAACCGGGCCATACGCGCAAGCTTGGCCACGCCCTGCAACTGGCCGCTCATATCTTTGGTATCGGTGGCATAAATTGCGCCGATCGCCAGATAGCTGGGGCGGTAACGATAGGCGCGCAGCAATTCGTAAAAGCCGTGCGTGCTGATTCCCAGCTTCAGGCCGGCCTGCTGGATCGCATGCAGATCCGCGCTTTGCAGATCCTCCTGCCCCAGGTGCACACCATAGGCGCCACACTCTATCGCCAGCTGCCAGTGGTCGTTGATAAACAGGCGCAGGTCGTACTGCTTACCAATGCTGACAGCTTGAGCTATCTGCTCGCGAAGATCATCCCCGGGATCTTTGATGCGCAGCTGCAGCGTCCGCACCTCCAGTTCAGCCAATCTCTGCAGCCAGTCAATTGAATCCACTACCGGGTAGAGCCCCAGGCGAATGGAGTCGGTCGCGGCAAATCCCTTTACAAATGCATTTCCACCGCCGACCGGCGAGTATTCATAAAATCTCGCTCTCTCTTCCCCTGGCAGCAGAATCTCGGGAAAGTCCCGCAGCTCGGTCGGCCAGCCGCAGTGCCCGACGGGGCCCGCGCCGACGCCTATCTTGTCACCGTTGCCCAGGCGCAGGCCGCGCTGTACATACGCCTTGGCCACGACACAGGCATCGCGCAGCGGGTAGCCGAGCGCCAGACAGGCAGTGATGGCCGACGATAGCGTGCAGCCGGTACCGTGGTTATTTTCGCTGGCGACTTTCTCACTGACAAACCAGTCGGCCCCGCTGCCATCCGACAAAAAATCGGCAATTTCTCCGGCGACCAGCTCACCGTGTCCACCCGTCACCAGCACCGCTGCACAGCCGCAGTTGCGCAGCAACTGCGCCGCGCTGGCAATCTGTGCCGCGCCGTTCACCGACGCGCGGGCCAGCCACTCCAGTTCGTGCCAATTGGGTGTGACCAGGTCGCATAGCGGCAGTAATTTTTCGATCACTGCCTCGCCAATACTGTCTTCGGTCAACGCGCCACCGCTGCTAGTGACCGCCACCGGATCGTACACGACCGGTACCTTATCGCTCTTCGACAGCGTGCGCAGAAACTCCGCTACCGCGTTCACCTGCTCTACATTGGCCAGCAGGCCAATCTTGATCGCTGCGGGGAAAAGATCCCCCTGCAGAGCAAGCAGCTGCGAAGTAAGCGCGTCCAGCGGTACCGCATTGATCGCCGCCACCGCTGTTGTGTTCTGCGCGGTATTGGCGGTAACCGCGGTACAACCGTGACAGCCAAAATCGGCAAAGGTCAGTAAATCTGCCTGAATGCCGGCGCCACCACCGGAGTCGCTGCCGGCGATGGACCAGACTATTGGTCTGTGATGCAAAGTTTCCTCTCGCATAGATGACTCAATCCTGCGGCACTTTATCGACCTGCTGCCAGAAAGGCATGTCCAGTGTCGGCGTGCTGGGGCTGGCGGTCTGGCGCTTCACCATCAGGCCGGCGACACAGGCGTTGCGCCCTGCCTCTACTGCCAGCTTGAAGGACTGCGCCATCAGGGCCGGGTTCTGCGCCTTGGCAATCGCAGTGTTCAGGAGTACCGCATCGAACCCCATTTCCATCGCCTCCGCCGCCTGTGAAGGTGCGCCGATACCCGCATCGATAATCAACGGGACATCCGCAAGGCGCTCGCGCAGCGTCTGCAAATTGTATCTGTTCAGTAGTCCCTGACCGGTACCTATAGGCGCCCCCCACGGCATCAGCACTTCGCAGCCGACATCCAGTAGCTTGCGGCATACGACCAGATCATCGGTACAGTAGGGCAAAACCTTGAAGCCGCGCCCGACCAGCTCCCGCGCCGCTTCGATCAGCCCGTAAGGGTCCGGCTGCAGGTTGTAGTCATCGCCGATGACTTCCAGCTTGAGCCAGTCGGTCTGGAAAATCTCCCGCGACATTTCCGCCAGTGCGATCGCTTCCCGCGGTGTCTTACAGCCGGCGGTATTCGGCAGTAACTGACAGCCGGACTCGCGAATATAATCCCACAGTATCTTGCCCTGCTGCTGGTCCGGACTCTGCCGGCGCAGCGACAGGGTAATGATCTCCGCCCCGGAGGCCGCCACCGACTGGCGCATAACCGCTGGCGACGGATAGAGGGCGGTACCAACCAACAACCGACTGGTGAAAGTCTTGCCGTACAGGCTCAGTTGCTCATTCATCTTTAACCGCTCCCTTTTACCCACCGACGACCGGCGCCACCACATCCAGGGTATCGCCGTCATGGATTTCCGTGCGCAGGTAACTGACCCGCGGGACGAATTCGCCGTTCAGCGCCACCGCAAAAGTCTCACCGCTGTATCCCAGTTTTCGCAGGAGACTGTTCAGGTCCACCGGGCCCTCTATGTTTTTCGCCTCGCCATTGATGAAAATCTGCACTATGCCACCTGTAAAACCTGTTCTGTTACCAGCTTTTCAATGTTTGCCACCAGCGCTGGCGCCAGCAGATAGCCGTGGCGGTGGAGGCCATTAACGCGCACCAGGCCCGGCTCGCAGTGAACGTACGGCAGATTGTCCATGGTTGCCGGGCGACAGTTCACCCGGGTTTCCACAATGCGCGCTTCGGCAAACGCCGGGTGCAGTGAGTAGAGCGCCGAGGACAGCTCCATGGTGGAACGCACCGAAATCGGTGACATGTCCTCGCTTTCAATTTCGGTTGCTCCGATCACCGTGTGACCATCCCCGCGGGGCACCGCATAAAGCTTGTAGCGCGGATGCAGCAGACGCACCGGACGCTGCAGCGCCACTTCCCGGGTTTGCACCACTAGAACTTCACCGCGCACACCGCGCAGACCCTGAATCTGTTCTCTCGCCCCCAGGCCGCGACAATCGATCACACAGTCAAAGCGCGCCCTGCCCTCCGCGTGCTCCAGCTGGTAACCGTGGCACGACACCGGCGTACGCTCTTTGAGAGAGACGCCCTGCTGGCGCAGCACGTTGAGCAGTATTGGTAATAAACGGCGGTTGTTGATATCACCCTCACCGCGCAGGTAGAGCCCCTGCTCGAAGTTTTCCAAGGCGGGCTCCAGCTGCCGCAGCTCGTCGGCACCGAGTGGCTGTACACAGGCGGAAATATCACCGTTGAGCTTCCCCCGTAGTTCGCGCTGAAACTGCAACAGTTCACTCTTATCTTGCCCGTGCGCCACCAGCACGCTGCCAAGACTGCGAAACTGCACCGAACGGCCGCTCTGCGCTTCAAGCTGTTCGGCCCAGCCTGGCCACAGCTCCAGGCTCTGCACACCGAGAACGTAGATTTCCCGCTCGCTGTGCACCAATTCCGACAACGGTGAGATCATGCCGGCGGCGGCCCAGCAGGCACCGCTGGGCGTCGACAGGTCACCCGCTTCATACAGGCTGATATCGAAATCCTGCAATGACAGCCGCCAGGCCAGCAGGCGCCCCATAAGACCACCACCGGCGATGGCAATGCTTGGCTTCGTTTCGCATTTCACTGACAAAATACCGTCTATTTTCGCTACCAATCCCTGGGGAAATGCACGCCACAGGGAGCCAGACTGGAGATTTTGCGCGCCGCTGCGTCTCGATAATGCATTAGCCGCCAACAGGATTCTCCGTATTCCCTTTGGTGAAAATCATTCCTTGTGGTAAAGCTCGCTTCCCAGCTCCTTGAATTTGATCGCCATGTCTTCCATCCCTCGCTCGGCCTCCTGCTGCGCCGCCTCCAGCTCTTCCGAGTAGGCGCGCACGTCCTGGGTAATTTTCATGGAGCAGAACTTTGGACCGCACATGGAGCAAAAATGCGCAACCTTGCCGGATTCCTTTGGCAGCGTCTCATCGTGAAAAGCGCGTGCGCGCTCGGGGTCCAGGCCCAGATTGAACTGGTCTTCCCAGCGGAATTCGAATCGCGCCTTGGACAGGGCGTCGTCGCGCTGCTGCGCACGCGGGTGGCCCTTGGCGAGATCCGCCGCGTGCGCGGCAATCTTATAGGCCATCAAGCCCTCTTTAACATCCTCCTTGTTAGGTAGACCCAGATGTTCTTTCGGCGTCACGTAGCACAGCATCGCGCAACCGTAGGTACCGATCAGCGCCGCGCCGATGCCGGAGGTAATGTGGTCATAGCCGGGCGCAATGTCCGTGGTCAAAGGCCCGAGAGTGTAGAAAGGCGCGCCGTGGCAATGCTTCAGCTGCTCATCCATATTCTCTTTGATCTTGTGGATCGCCACGTGTCCAGGCCCTTCGATCATCGTCTGCACATCGTGCTTCCACGCAATCTCGGTCAGTTCGCCGAGGGTGTGCAGCTCTCCGAACTGGGCCTCGTCGTTGGCGTCGGCAATTGAACCGGGACGCAGGCCATCGCCGAGGCTGAAGCTCACGTCGTAGGCCTTCATGATTTCGCAGATATCCTCGAAGTGCGTGTAGAGGAAATTCTCCTTGTGATGCGCCAGGCACCACTTGGCCATAATGGATCCGCCGCGGGAAACGATGCCGGTGACCCGTTTTGCAGTCAGGGGCACATAGCGCAGCAGCACACCGGCGTGAATAGTGAAGTAGTCCACACCCTGCTCCGCCTGTTCGATCAGCGTGTCGCGGAAAACCTCCCAATTAAGCGCCTCGGCTATGCCATCGACCTTCTCTAACGCCTGGTAGATGGGCACAGTGCCGATCGGCACCGGGGAATTGCGCAGAATCCATTCGCGGGTCTCGTGGATATTGGCACCGGTGGAAAGGTCCATGACCGTATCCGCTCCCCACTTGGTGGACCACACCAGTTTTTCTACTTCTTCCTCGATGGAGGAGGTCACCGCCGAATTGCCGATATTGGCGTTCACCTTGCACAGGAAATTGCGACCGATGATCATCGGCTCCAGTTCCGGGTGATTGATATTCGCCGGGATAATCGCGCGGCCCTCGGCCACTTCGCGGCGCACGAACTCCGGTGTGATCTGCTCCGGAATGTAGATGCCGTCGCGCGCCTGTTGATAGTGAGAGTCCGCCAGCGCATCGTCGAGCCGCGCGCGCCCCATATTCTCGCGAATGGCAATAAATTCCATTTCCGGCGTGACGATGCCGCGGCGCGCATAGTGCATCTGGGAAACATTTTGCCCCGCCTTTGCACGACGCGGGGATGGCAGATTCTCGAAGCGGATATGGTCCAGCCCCTGGTCCGCCATACGCTTCTGGCTGTAGGCCGCCTGGCGCGAGCTCAACTGCTCGCTATCACCGCGCGCCTCGATCCAGGCCCGGCGCAACTTTGGCAGTCCCTGGCGGACATCGATCCTGTAATCGGCGTCCGAATAGGGTCCGGAGGTATCGTAAACCCGCAGCGGGGCATTGGGTGCCAAAATCGGGTTGGTCTCGTCGCCCCCCACGACGCTGTCGCCGAGACAGATTTCCCGCGCACCCACGCGCATATCCGGCTTCTCGCTCTGAAGATAGACCTTACGGGAATTCGGAAAGGACTGCGCGGTGAGATTGTCGAGGAACGTCTTGGCGGAATCGCGGCTGGCGGCGCGGGAAGATTTCGCGGTGTGGCTGGGCTGATCGGTGATGTCAGACATGCTTACCCCTGTGGCTTGCGGTAAATGACGCCGCAGCACCCGTGGGCAGGCAAATAGAGATAAGTCGCACGATTTATTTAGGGTGTGGGCGCCTCTAAAATCGTAGCGAGCGGGTGGCTAGGGGTGGCCGCCGGAGCGCAGGAAGCGGAGTGTACTTTAGTACATGAGCATTCCTACCGGGCTGGCGTTCCAGCACCGCCGGACGCCGCTAGGCGCACGCGTAGTAGATTTTAGAGGTGTCCACAGGCGACTTCAGATCTTGTTCCCTACGCGGGGGTTACCCCGATCAGGTTCAACGGATCTCGCAACAGCGATCTCAGCCCGCAGGCACTCCGACAAGTAGTGCCGGAGTATAGGGGAAGGTCGCCACTGTGAACAGTGAGCGGCGCCGCCTTTGTGACAGCGCTCCGCAAAACTTGTCACAGGCCTCAGATCACCAGGGCCTTTTGGTAGCTCATCTCGCGAATGGCGTAGCGCACCCCTTCGCGCCCCACACCACTCTCCTTAACCCCGCCAAACGGGAAGTGTTCGGCGCGGAATCCGGGACCGTCATTCACCGCCAGCAAACCCACATCGAGTCGATTGAACAACTGTTTCGCCAACGCCAGATTCTGGGTAAACACGCCCGCCTGCAGTCCGAACGGGGAGTTATTGACCAGCGTGACCAGCTCCTCGACGGATGCGAAGCTACGCAGCGGCATCACCGGCCCAAATGTCTCCTCCGCCACCAAGTCCGCATCATCTGCCACATCTGCCAGGATCGTCGGCCACAGGATATTGCCCTCCCGCCGATTGCCGAATAACACGCGTGCACCGCCTGCGACCGCCGCATGGATGCGCTGCTCCACTTCATCTGCCGCCGCCGAATGAATCAGCGGGCCGACAAAGGTTTCGTCGTCCATCGGATCGCCGACCTTCAGTTTCTGCGTAGCAGCAACCAGCTTTTCGGCGAAGGCACCAAATACATCCCGGTGCACAAACAAGCGCTTGGCGGCTGTGCAGCGCTGTCCCGCAGTGGCGAAGCGCTGGTTGATTGCCGCATTGACGGCCGCGTCCAGATCGCCGTCCGGCATCACGATCAGGGGGTCGTTACCGCCCAGTTCGAACAATAGCTTCTTGTAGCCCGCGCGCGCTGCGATGGCATTGGCCGCCGCAGTGCCACCAGTAAAGTTGATCGCCTGCACCTGAGGGTGCGCCACCGCATAGCTGGTAGCATCGATATCTGGAATTAGCATCTGCAGTACAGAACGAGCCATGCCAGCGGCATAACACAGCTCCACCAGCAGCTCGGCAGAACGCCTATTCTGCGGACCCGGCTTAAATAAAATCGTATTGCCGGCGGCATAGGCAGGGCCGATCTTATGCACGGCAATATTGATGGGGAAATTGAACGGTGTGATACAGAGTGCCGTGCCCAACGGCTTCCACAGAACTACGCCTATCTTGTCCCGCTGAGGGGGAAATGCATCGGAGTCCAGAGCTTCACCGCAGATCGCCCGCGCTTCCATGGCGCTGGCCAGGGCGGTATTGTAGGCGCGCTCAATCTCTACACGGCTATCACTGATGGTCTTGCCGGTCTCTTCGGTAATCAGTCTCGCCAAGTCTTCCTTGCGATCCTGCAGCAGCTGCGCCAGGCGCAGTAATATATTCGATCGTTCAAAAGCCGGAGTGGCCCGCTGGATTTCCCGGCCCTTAACGAGCAGCTCGAGCACCGCATCTACTTGCTGCCGGTTGGCGAAATTGTATTCCTCGATCAATTCGCCGTTGTAGGGATTCACAATTTTAAAGTCAGCCATTTCACCCACCTTCTTACGCGGCAACCACCTGGTAGACAATCCGCACACCAGCGATCAACAGGGCTACCCGCATCAATTTAAAGAACAAGTCACTGTCCAATTTATTTAGTAGCGCCACGCCAACCCGCGTGCCAATAACAGCCGCCAGCGTCAGCAGCAGAATCAACCCCAGATGATCGGAGAACGCAAAACCAAGAAAAATAAAGGCTGGTATCTTCAGAGCATGACACCAGGCCTGCATCACCGATTTATTGGCCACGACTTCTTTCGGGCTCAGGTCCTTGCGCACAAAAAAAGCGGCCAGTAACGGATCCACAGCGCCGGCCAGGATGCCCAGTGTTCCTGTCGCCAGGCCAACCCAGAAGTAATTCCGAGCAGCCAGACGAATCTCCGGCAGCTTCTTGGGTTTAAAGACCGTGTAGAAGATCAGCAGGGCCAGTAGCGCCATTGGCAACTGCTGCCAACTCAGGCTCGCTAGCCCTAAGGTCATGGCTGCTGCACCCAATGTGCAACCAACAAAAAACGGAACACACAAATCCCAGCGGATAAATTCCCGCACATAGTAAATCCGCGCGAGATTGTTTATCAGCTGGACTGCACCATGAATAGGTACCAGCATGCGTAACGGGATTGCCGTATTCAGCGCTGCAAACATCAGCACTCCACCGGCACCACCGGTAACCGCGGAAATGAATGCACTGACGATGCAAGCCGCTAATAACAGCGCCAATGTCAGATTGGAAATGTCCCCCAGCTCGACCAAGATGAGCCCCGTCACTGTTGGTTTTTTAGTCGATGCAGTCTATCCGGAGCGACTCCAGTGACCTAGTATCCGCAGGTCTCTTATTGGTTACTTTCGGCCATCATGAATGGAGACTGTTATACGACGTTCTAGTTGGCTAGCTGTAAATAGACCTACCAGGTGGAAGACGTGATCGATAGGGCTGGCGAAAAGACGTGATGTCCTCGAGCGACATTCTCAAAATGAATGGCTGGGGGATTGTGGAGGGAGGGGCGTTTGTTTGGATGGCCCTTTCCTTTATCTAGAAGCTTGTATGCAGGGGCGACTGGCTTTTGTGTTGCCTTCCATGGCGTAGCTCCGGCTTGTTCGATCGGGCCCCGGCCCGGCCATCCATGGCCGGTCGACCGAAAGC
>NZ_FQVA01000006.1 GCF_900129095.1 Microbulbifer donghaiensis | reverse complement strand
GTTATACCTGCGCCTACCAGGCATCGAGCTGCCACACCGGTAACTTGTGGAGGCAAGTTACGGGCCTCACCTTATCGAATATTTGGGGAATTAGGCCATACAAAGCAATGCAGCCGACGTCTTACTCTGTGCACTTTTTGCACGGTCGCTACGCTCCTATTTTCGTGCAAAAAGCACACAAAGCAAGCCGCGTCTGATTGCGGCGTTAACTTATACGGAAGTAAAATCGACAAAAGGAGTTAAAATGCAAGTTTCGCATATAGAAACAATCAATAAATATGAGAAGCTGGGCTCTCAAGCGAGAGACATGGCATCCAGAAATTTACCAAGGCACCTCCTTGGGAAAATAACGTTAGACGCAATAGATCACAAAGCTCTTGCTGCTTTCAAATCAATAGATTTGGCTCAAGAACGCTCTGTTAGCTGGAATTGGTATTTCTATAGTCGGTACAAAATTTTCTATCCTAAGGCTTTTGACCTTTCTGTATGGCACGGAAGTACTTTGTGCTCGCTAACTCTTGGCCGGCCAACCTACAGAGGCACAGCTATGCGTTTGGATTTCATTGAGCGATTCAACAAGCACGTCTTGTTTGCCAACGATATGTTTCCCGTTTCATTGCTGGCGTATGAAGCGTATGCGCGCCTAATCGGCGCAACTCAAATTAGAGTAATGGATCCGCTCAATGATAAACTGGTTAAATACTACTCATCTCACGGCGGGTTTTCGGTTCGTCCTGGAAAGCAAGGCGTACCGCATTATTTGGTGAAAGATCTATGAAAAATAGTGATGAATTGAAGAAAATTGAAGAAGAGTTAAAGAAATCTTCTGAAGATCTCTTTAAGCCTCGTCCTAAAGACATCGAAGATGAGTTGAGTAAAAAGGATACATTTGGTTCTCCAGATAATCTGGTGGACCGGAGCGACGAGGAAGAATAAGTTAACAAGGCGCTGCATACCGACAGCTTACTTTGCGCACCTTTTGCGCGGTCGCTGCGCGCCCATTTTCGCGCAAAAGGCGCACAAGGTAAGCTGCCCCTGCTGGCGGCATTAAGGATCTAAGAATGTACAAACGGATTTTTCTTCTAGTTCTCATTTTTTTGGTTGTATCCCTACTTTCTGTTACTGCATGGCCGGCATTGCTATTCTTCCTTGTTTCCGGAATCTTGATATGTGTCTACGGTAAAATCGCCAAAAAACCAGCTAGCAGTATTCTGGTCCAGTCTGGATTGGTTATCGGGTTCACTCCGGTTCTAGTACTTATTCTTGTGTCGTTTGCCATGGGCGGGCAGTTTGGTGGGAATTGAAACCCCAACATCCGGCGGTAATCGCCGCTTCGAGACTGAACCTCGCTATGCTCGCCTCATCTGTAACGCGCTCTAACAGACGCTAGCTGTCCCCACAAAGGTGATCCACAAACCACTGGCCGGCTTTGCCCAGGCCGTCAATCCAGCACAGTTCGATTGGCCAGTTGAGCTTGCCGTCGTCCATTTCCAGATGCAGGGCTTTGAGCTGCCCCTGCTCTATCAGGGGCTCCGCCAATTGGCGGGGGTAGAAGCCGAAGCCCAGCCCCGCCAGTAACATCACCCGCAGATGATAAAAGGCACTGTAGTAAATCAGCTTACTGCTGCAGCGAATTCCCTCGCTGAGTTCTGGGGTGATGCTCAATCCCGGCAGGGGGAACAGTTGCGGGTACTCGTGTAGATCCTGCAGGGCGATATCGCCACGAATCTTCGCCAGGGGGTGGTCGGCGGCGACTACAACACTCCACAGAATACGATCCACGATCCGCTCATGGCCGCTGTGGTCGCTGCGGAGGCGTCCCAACGACAGGGTGATATCGGCGGGCTGTACGCCGGGCTGACTGGCAAGGCGCACTTTGTCACAGCTCAGGGCCGCGCTTTCGCTATCGAGTAGCACCAGCTCGACGGTGGGAAAACGCTGCTGCATGGCCACCAGGGCTTGCTGGAAACGCGGGAACAGCGTCATGCCATGCAGGGCAATGCGCAGCTGCGGCTCGACCCCTTCACGCACGGCACGGACATGACTCTCTATACCCTCTAGGCGGGGAATAATATCCAGGGCTTGGAAATAAATCTGCCGTCCCAGCAGGGTCAGCGTGGGCTTCTTGCCGCTGTGGCGTTCAAACAGCTGGGCTTCCAGGTCGTGTTCAAAGGCCTGGATCGCCTGCTGCACCGCTGCAGCACTGAGGCCCAGCTTGCGCCCGGCAGCGGAGAAGGAGCCGGTTTCGGCGATGGTCCAAAGGTACAGTAAGCGTTCGGTGGTGATGATCATGGCCCGTGGACTTTTGCGTAGCACACTCCCGCCAGTTTAGCGGATGGCGCGAAAATACTTGCCCGCGGGAATCATCCAGTGAATACAAGGAAGGGAAAAGTTAGAAACCTCTGCAAGCGAAAGAGCCCATGAAATTCATGGGCTCTCTGTTCGGGCGGAGTAATCAGTTCCGGGCCTGGTAGAAGGCGTCGCAGGCTTGCCAGTTGGCCTCTGCATTGCGGTTGCGGGTTTCTTCCACCAGGTCGGAACACATGGGCGCCTTGAAGTTTTTCACATCGTCCAGGCTCAGGTTCACATCCCGGTAAATCTCGTGGTTGCGGAAGCGGAAGCTAGCCTGGTCGAAGTTATACACATAGCTCACCCAGGTGGCATAGGTGTCGCCGTTGTCCGGATCGATCAGGTCCTGGGGAACCAATACCGCGCGGTCAAAGATGCCCAGTACCTTGCCTTCCACCTGCTCGTAGCTCAGCTTGGAGTCTTTCAGATCCACCTTATTGGACATAAACAGCAGTCTGGCGTTGCGCTCACGGGAAGAGATATGGGCGCTCATTTCCGTCAGGGTCCTGTTGTCGCTCAAGTCCAGCTCGGCCACGTATTTGCGGTGCTCCTGCAGCAGGGGCGCGTTGGTAAAGGAGCGCAGGTCGTCATCGTTGTAGAACAGCACGGTCTTGCCACTGGCCTGCAGCTGGATCACGAGCTTGTTGCCCTGCTTGTCCTGCACGGAGAAGTGCACACCGTGTTGCCCACCCGCCAGGCCGGCGGCCCAGGCAATCTGGAATTCATTGTTGTCCAGTGCCTGCTTCACTTCACCAGCGGTGGCGAAGTTACTGGCGATATAGGTACCCAGGTCACCCAGCGCCACGGCGGGGGCACCGGAGTCTTGGTGTTGGGCCAGTAGTTCCAGCGAGTCCATCTGATACTGGCCGTTGACGCTCAGGCCCTTGTCGGCGTTGATAGCAGTGACGGTGGCACCGTGGAAGGACTCGTACTCTTTAATATTCAGAGTCTGGTATTTGGCAGTCCACAGCGCCGGATTGGCGTAGCCTTTCACTTCGCCGGTGCTCAGCTGCGTGCCGCGAATGGTCACTTCGGCCACACCGCCCAGGGGTGTGAACCAGTCCACGCTACGGGTCACGGTGACACCCTGGGCGGTATCCGCCGTCCAGGTGGTACAGGCGCTGGCGGTATGGACCGCGGCAACGGTGGTCAGGGCGGACAGAGACAGTGCTAACAGTGACTTTTTCATCGTGAAACCTCATTCGGCAGGTATTAGCGATGAGGCCATTATGCGGAACCAAAGATTTGAGGATTTTAGTTACCTTAAAGCAGTGCTTTGAGGTTGCTCGGCAAGGAGCTCCAAGCATTGATTCCTTTAAAGAGAACTCTTGAGTTATGTGTATCGACCCGAACTCCAAATCTAAACATTCACACCTGTACATTTAGACCCTACCGTTATCTTCAACGCTTCCCGATGGGCATCTTCTTTCCGACCGTTATTCGGCTGGTAGCCTTCGCCGCTGCCTCCAGCGTGATGCCCCTGCGCATAACAAAGTCCGTACCGGTGCGTGTCAAGCGCCAAACGCAGCCAGCCATCGCCCTGCGTGACCTGGCACATGCCACTCCCTATTACGCGATCCAATAGACCCTGCTGGCAGCGGAGAAGATGGGTAAGAAGAACGCCTTGTAGCGCCGTATCCACGAGATCGAAGGCCTGGACAACTTGATGGTCAAGCCGGTGTAACAGCGGCCAGAAGTCACGACCGAAGGCTTCGGTTCCAAACGTACCTCAAACGTTCTAAATCGCAATGAAAGAGCGACCCTTAGAACGTGGATGGATGCCAAACTTGAAGTCGATTCCACTCCTGGGTGTCGCGTTAGAGGTGTTTTACTCGACAATAAACTGGTCGGGTGGTGCGGGATTCAGTTTGATAATGGCAAGTATGAAGTTGCTATCGTAATTGATCAGAAATCATGGGGTGTAGGTAGAGCCATCTTCAACGACCTTATAGCCTGGGCTAAAGAGTTTAAGCATGAAGAGGTTTATATCAATTTCTTGCACACTCGGCCGCGATATCGTTTTTTAAGTAAAAAGGCCAAGTCAGTAACTCAAACAGAGATGCTAGGTAATACGTTTACTAGCTACCAATTTTCCGTAGAATAGCGCCTAAAAATTCCATACTGTACGCCCAGCAAGCGGGATGATCAGCTTTTCCGCTGCTTGGCAGCTCCAAATATGCCGCAAATTGTGGTCTTATATTTCCAAGTTACCGAATGAAAAGTAGTCACTCACTACGAGCAATTGAGGGCCTACTTTCCACGGGCAGGATCAGCATAGAAATAGAGTATGAGCAGTACGAAAGTAGTAGAAATTGATATCAAAGTTCCAGGCGGAACCATATACGCGAAAAAATGGACTCCCGCATCCGGTTCAGATAAATCTCCGCTGATCTTACTTCACGACTCATTGGGTAGTGTCGATTTGTGGAGAGACTTTCCGTCAAAGTTGTCTGAACACCTCGACCGAGTCGTTGTAGCTTATGATCGCCTGGGATTCGGCAAATCGGATGCGCGAGAATCAGCACCTTCACTGGAATTTATCGAAGAGGAAGCGACTAGGTACTTTCCGATAATAAAGGAACAATTGTCTGTTCAGGGCTACGTCCTCTTTGGCCATAGTGTTGGAGGTGGTATGGCAATCAATATCGCCTCTCGAGATCCTGACTGCCAGGCTGTTGTCACCGTTTCGGCGCAGGCGTTTGTTGAAGGCCTAACAGTTCAAGGCATTCAAGAAGCAAAGCAGATGTTTGCACAGCCGGGCCAACTCGAGCGGCTGGAAAAGTGGCATGGTAAAAAGGCAGCGTGGGTTCTGCATGCCTGGACCGATGTGTGGCTGTCACCCCAGTTCAAGAACTGGAGCCTGATGCCCGCTATCAAGCGGGTGCATTGTCCGCTTCTAGCCATTCATGGGGATCACGATGAATACGGTTCCTCCGCATTTCCTCAGTTCATCGCAAGAAACTCCGGTGGGCAGGCTGATATGTTACTGTTGGAGAATTGTGGTCACATGCCTCACAAAGAAAGGACGCAGGAAGTGATTCAGGCGACAGTTGAACTCTTGAGCAACATCGCCTAACCAGACGCCACTGTCGCACTAATTAGTCGCCAAACCGACTGTTTTTCGCAGGACGCAACATTAATTACGGATAGGGATATATGGGAGTTAAATTTTGAAATCATTGAAGAGAGCGACTATCACACTGCTATTTCTGCTAGCTGCAATTGCGTGTTATACGTTTGGGTTGCCCGCTGGCGGCATTATTTTCCTTGTATTCGGAATTATTTTTGAGGGCATATTCTGGGTGCGGCTTTTTCGCCGCCGCGGTTGCAGGGGCTAGGATTTCCCCCGGTTTTCTGGCGTCTACGAGATCAGTAATCACAGGACGCTAGCTTCGCCCCTGCGGATCTCTATACGGCGTCAAGCAAAAGGAGTTCAAGGATGATCTTAGTGATAGTCGGGTCCCTAATTTTTCTGCTTGGCGCCTTGCAAATCAGATTTCCAACTTTGGCGGAGGCATTAAAAGAGACGGATTTGGAAACCTGGAAACGGCTGGGTGCGCCTTCAGGTTACTCCTTTGTAGATTTAGGCGGCACAATTTCTCTTTATTCGTGGATTCTCTCCAAGCGCTTTAGGTCTTCTTCAAGCAGGATGGTGATAGACGAGGGAGAAAAAGCATTGTCAAGAGCGCTCCTGGCCAAATACGAAATGTTAGCCGGTCTAAGTATCATGATTTTAGGCTTCGTCGTAGTGCTTGTGCAGGTTATTGCTTGACAAGGTCTGCCGGCAGCGGTGCACGCCAGGTAGCAATTGGGTTTCGCGGATCTCCAGGTCGTGAACTTGAAGCTTGTCGGCGCCGATCCCTGCGACGCTCCCTACGCCATCCACCAGTTCTTCATCTGGCTTCCATCCCCCATGACGCCAGACGCCGATCACCGATCTCCACTACATCAGCACCTCGGCGCTGCTTCTGGTTTCGCGCCCTGCGCGCGTCTCGGTCGCGGCCGCATTGCTCGGCCGCGGCACTGACTTGGAACGGCTGCGTTTGGGAGCGTAGAATCACGGGCACAGATTCTCCAGTGTGCCTGGGTCGACAGAGTGCAGGCATAGAGTTCCAAATCATGCATACTGCCCAATAAAATGGTAGAACCCATGCCACAGGAAAGACCTAACTGCGCAGTCGCAAAGAAGTTATACGAAGCATTTCTCGCCGGCGATCTTCAATCGATCTACGGACTACTGGACCCCGAGATTGAGTGGGAAATCGTTGGGCCCAAAGAAGTCCCACACTTTGGTTTATTTCGCGGCCTGGAGGAAGTGAAACGCTTCTTCTCCATCATCGGCAGAATAAACCGTATCGAGTCTTTCGAGGTGCTCTCCTACACGGAGACGGAGCGCGGTGCCTATGTTGAGTGCCGGGAGCGCGGCCATTTCGACGGCCACCCAAAGCACTTCGACATGCGCTCATGTCAGATTATGGATATCGTGAATGGACGTATCGTCCGATTCCGCATCTATCAGGACACGGCACAGATGGTTGACGCCTGGCGTTCCTGACCTCGGCAGTGGTTTGCCTAGCTGGAGGCTGACTGGACTGACAGAAGCCCGAATTTTGTCCCCTGCCATTCTGCCGCTGTTGCTACTCCATCGTCGTCGCCATAGTCCCCTGATAGAGACTGAAAATGCTGTAGTCGATCAGTTGGACTCTTGCTGAATCATTCACTCCCGTATCGCTAGAAAAATGCCGACCTTATCGATACCTTAGCCAGAACAACAATATCAGGAGCCCGCCATGGCCCCCGCGCGACCTAGTTTTCAGCCCGCGGCTGGCTGGACCGCCTTCCTCGCACACTTCCTTTTCATCCTCGCGGCGTGGACGGTGTTTATTAAGTACCTGTTACCTGTCGGCTTTGCGCTGGCCTATGGGGAGCCATGGTCGCGCCATATTTACTGGGATGCGTGGCCAATCATCCATGTCTGGGTCGGCTGGGCGCTACTGGCACGCCCCTGGTATACGTACAGACTGGCCATCGCGGTATCCCTGCTCGAGATAGTCATTATCTGCAGCCTGTTTGCGAGGTTCCTAGCTGATCCGGACTGGTCGACCTGGCGCACCAACTGGTTTGTCAACAAAGTGTTCGTATTGAGCTGTTTTATACTGGTGCTAGTCACGGCGCTGGCGCGCCCCGGGTCACTCAAGGCCGATACTAATGCCAAGTAATCTCACCCGCCGGCAAAGCCTGAAATTGATATCGGCCGGCCTTACTGCCGCCCTACTCCCTGCAGGTTTGCTGTGGGCCCAGTCCAGCGAACGGCTCTCCAAACCTATTCCCAGTACCGGCAAGACGCTGCCGGTGATTGGGCTAGGCACCTGGCGCACTTTCAATGTCGGCAGTGACCCCCAATTGCTGAAAGCGCGCACCGAGGTAGTTGAGGCCTTCTTCGCCGATGGTGGTGGCCTGATCGACTCCTCGCCGATGTACGGCTCCGCGCCCGATGTCATCGGCTACGCTCTCAAGCGCCTCGGTATACCCGCCTCGCTGTTTTCCGCCGAGAAGGTGTGGAGCCCGGCGGGCGGTTCTGTCCGCGAACAGGTCGCGCGGCTGGCGGAACGCTGGGGCGTGCAGCACTTCGATCTGATGCAGGTCCACAACCTGACCGACTGGCGCGAGTACCTGCCGGCGCTGCGGGAAATGAAGGCCGCCGGCACCATCGACTACGTTGGCGTCACTACCTCGCACGGGCGCCGCCATGCCGAGCTCGAAAAGATCATGGCGTCCGAGGATATCGACTTTGCGCAGATGACCTACAACATCAGCCACCGCGACGTCGAGAAGCGGCTGCTGCCGCTGGCGAGAGAGAGAGGCATCGCCGTGATCGCCAACCGTCCCTACGATGGCGGCAGCTTAATCAAGGGGCTGAAGCGCCGGGAGCAGGTACCGGAATGGGCAACGCAGGAATTTGACTGCCGCACCTGGGCCGACTTCCTGCTGAAGTTTATCGTCAGCCACCCGGCGGTGAACTGTGCCATCCCCGCTACTACACGGGTCGATCACCTCAACGAGAATATGCGCGCCGGCCGCGCCCCCCTGCCCTCCGCCGACACGCGGCAGCGGATGATTAAATATATCGAGTCGCTATGAGTGACTGGTCCAGCTACGAACTGCAGGACTTTATCCCGTTCACCGCGGACGTCTACTTCCGTCTGCTGGACCGCACTAATGAGACCTTTTGGCCGTTGCACCTGCTCACCCTGGCAATGGGCTGTACGGCGCTGCTGTGCGCACTTAGCGGGCGAGCGCGCATCGCATTGCTGCTCATCGCTCCGCTGTGGGTGTTCGTTGGTGTCGCCTACTTCCTGCAGCGTTACGCCGAACTGAACTGGGCCGGGCACTATGCTGGCTGGGCCTTTATTGTCCAGGCCGGCGCATTGGTCCTTATCGCCCTCACCCGCTACGGTATTGAGCGGCCGCCACGATTGTTGAATATCCCATCACTCGCGGGCACGCTGATTGCGGCCCTGGGCCTGTTCGGCTATCCGTGGATTGCGCCGCTGTCAGGCTACTCCCCGTACCAGGCAGAAACCTTCGGCATAAACCCCGCCCCCACGGCCATCACCACGTTCGGCCTGATCCTGATTGTGCTCAGGGGCACGGCGATGTGGCTCGCCGCCATTGTCCCCTTTCTCTGGTTAATCCTCGCAGGCTTGACCCTGACCGCACTGGGCGCACCCTGGGCGAACGCGCTGCTTGTCACGCTCGTGGCAACCCTGCTCGCAATGGCCCGGAAAAATGCTTTAGAGCCGGAGGCGCATGACAAGAGGCGGCCAGGCGATGACGGCGATCATCCGCACCCCTGACTAAATGTAACGAAATCGGGCGGGCTTGCGTGCCAGGAACAACCAAAGCCCAATCGCATCCTGCAGTTGGGCTTCAGCACATGCCGGGCTGACGCCCGGCACTCGAGGGGTTGAGATTGCGTTTACTGGGCCCGGTCGGTGACATCCACGAAGCGGATACCGCCATAGATGTTAAATCCTGTCACCGGCTTACCTTTGCTGTAATCGACCTGGTTCAGATCTACCTTGTGCAGTGTCAGGCTGTCTACCGTGCGGTAGTAGTAGTCCATGTTCGCCATGTCGATCACGGTGATAAACGACGTTTCCTGTTTACCACCAGACATACCCCGGCTGGGGAACTCAGCCGCACCGCGGACATAGTCTGTCGTGTTCAGGGCGTGAACGACCTGGTTGATCGCCTCCTCTTTGGTTTTTGGCGTCGGCGTCAAGTCTCGCAGTATGGCGGTGCGCACAGTTCTTTCCAGCGCGGTATAGCCACCCGGAAGACCTTCCAGCATGCCACCATCGACTTCACTGGAAGCATCCAGATGCGGTTTCTGTTTGAGAAACTGCTGGTATGCCTGCTTGTGGTCCGCAATTTTTGGCGAGTTGGTCATCACCCCAAGATCGGAATTGTCAGTGACTGTCATCTCGCCATCTATGTACTCCACAACTAACACCTTGCCGGATTTGTCCACCAGCTGGAAGTGCGCCGGCAGCTCGATGCCCAGGTGGTTGTCGTCCGACTGGTACACGTTGATTTTTGCAAGCCCGCTTACCGCCTCATCCACGCTGGCAAAGTTACTCAGCAGCCAGTTGACAATGGATCCCGAGGCCAAGCCGGGCTTTGATGTATCCTGAGCCGGATACTTGCCGTCGGCAAACCAGAGCATGGCAACATAGAGGCCCTTCTCATTTATTCCATCCGATACCAGGCCGTCGTGGCTCATGCCGGAGAAGCCATATTTGCTGTTCCATGTCAGCGGTGTGTCCGAACCATAGGTGGTAAATTCAGAGCCGCGCGGAAAAGTGGCAAAATCGGTGGGGAATGAAGCCAATGTCTGCACGTCGTAGCCAAATTCGACCGTGCGACCGATAACCGGCATGCTGTCGTTTGATTTACCAACATAAACCAAACAGGCATTCGCACTTGATACTGTTGCAAAAGTGGTGGCTGCTGCCAGGCCAATCGCGAGTAATGTCTTTTTCATCACTAACTCCAGATGTCGTGTTGCTGTGATGGCGACATTGAAACCCGGAAGCGGAACGACGACGAGTTGGCACCCTTTAATTCAACTTAACGGTTGGCTCAGAGCACCGCCCTGCCGCCGCAAAAGCGCTCGGCCTGCTCCTGTAGGCACTCCACCAAAAAGTCCCCTGCCGGGCCGATAGACTCGGACCAGGCGAGATCGACCGGCCAGCCGGACTTGTTCACCGCCACATCCGTCTGCAGGTTGACCAGCCTGCCCTCTTCAGTCAGTGGCTGGCTCATAACGGACGGGAAAATCCCGTATCCCAGGCCATCGAGAAGCCCGGACTGATAGTGGTAGAAGCGTTCACACTGAATGACCGAGCTGGAATACAGCATCGACAGCAGTAGCTTCTGGTCGAAGAATTCACTCGGCAACGGCATCAACTGGGCGTACTGGCCGAGATCGGCGCGGCTCAGCTGGCCTTTCTTCCTCGCCAATGGATGGTGCGGCGCCGCCACCAGTTGCCACATCAAACTGAACAGCGTTACCGAGCGCATACCGCGGTGCTGTTCCACCGGCATCAATGACAAGCGAATATCCGCTTTCGCCAGGCTGGCCGGGTTTTCAATATCCAGCAGGTTGATGGTCACCGACGGGTACTGTTGCTGGAGCATGCGCAGCGCGTCATTGATAAACGCAAAGTAACTGAATCCGTGCAGCGCCAGATTGAGTTCATCTTCCACGCCAGCCTGCAGAGCTGCGGCCTTTTTCTCCAGCGTCTCCAGTTGCGGAATCAATTCCATCGCCTGCAGGTAAAAGCTCTTGCCGGAGCTGGTCAGGCGCACCGCCTTGCCCGGCTGGCGTTCAAACAGCGCGATGCCGAGATCCGCCTCAAACGCCTCCATCACCTGGGTTACGCCAGAGGCACTCTTCCCAAGTTGCCGGGCCGCGGCGGAAATCGAGCCTAGCTCGACAATCAATTTTAGATATCGCAATCGCTCAAAACTGATTAGCATTCAGCCCTCTCTGGCGAGATACGCCATCCCTATACTTTGTTCATTTAAACGAATCTGCCGAATCCCTGCGTTCAAATACGTTGTATCTCGAGCGAAAAGGGAAAGAATCTCCCCTATGCTTGAAGGCCGTCCCTATAATTCGGGGCATGCCCAGACGCCAGCAGCTCAACCGGAAATATAGTAATTGCAGGTATCACTGTGCTTCTGCCATGGCGCGGGGAATCTCGACAACATGGAGGTCAGAGCCGTCGCATGATTTTTGTGCCACGCGATCCCGCGTTTGAGCAACGCACACGGGAGAGTTTTTTAAGCCAGGGGTTTATGCATACACTGGGCGCCGAGATGTCACAGCTCGCGCCCGGACATTGTGAACTGAAGGTTGGATTCACCGACGCACTGTCCCAGCAACACGGTTTCTTTCATGGCGGTGTCATTGCAAGTTTGGCGGATGTCAGTGGTGGATACGCTGCCTTCTCGCTTCTGCCGGCCGACCGCACCAATGTCACTGTCGAGTTCAAGCTCAATCTGTTGTCGCCGGGTCGAGGCGTGCACCTCATTGCAAGCGCCACTGTGCTCAAGTGCGGCCGTACACTGACCGTATGCCGAAGCGATGTCTTTGCCGTATCGAAAGACGGCTCGCAGACACTCTGCGCAACCGCACTCGCTACCTACATGGCCGTCGATTTGCGCTACCAAGCATCCGAAATTAAGTAAGCCGAGCCGCGTACACTATGAACAATCCACTTACTTCCAAGCAGCAGGCGATGGTCGACATGTGGGAGCGGCATATAGCTGCCGAGTTCGAAATGAAGAGTATCGATGCGACCATGGATACCATGGTGGAGCACCCTTTCGTCAATCACGTGCCGGTGATGACGGGTGGTGCCGGTGCCGAGGGTGTCCGTGATTTTTACCGCACACATTTCCTCACAGGCCACCCTCCCGACACCAAGATAACCCCGATTGCCCGCACTGTGGGCGAGGACCGCCTCGTCGACGAGCTGATCCACAAGTTTACCCACTCAATCGAGATGCCCTGGATACTGCCCGGCGTGGCGCCGACGGGCAGACACGTGGAAGTGGCGGTCGTTGTCGTGGTGCAATTCGAGGATGGCAAGATTGCCGGCGAGCGCATTTACTGGGATCAGGCGTCGGTGCTGGCACAAATCGGCTTGCTCGATGCCGACAAGCTGCCGATCGCTGGAATTGAGGCCTCGCACAAAGTCGTCGACCACAGCAGCCACCCGTCCAATACGTTGATTCACCGGGCACATAGAAAGCAATAAAGGGTAGCGCGGTTTCTTCGCCTGCGGATGCACCAATCCATCACAGGCAATCTGTGACGCGCCACCTTCCTGGTCAGCGCTAGCACTAGGGACCAGAATCCGATGGATTGTAGGACGTAATATTTTCCAGAACTGCACCGCCCACTCGATATGCCCGACTCGCCCGATCCAAACGTCCTGTTTTCCGCCGAGCGCACCCTGCTCGCCTGGAACCGCACCAGCAGCTCGCTGATGGCGTTCGGATTTGTCGTGGAGCGCTTCGGCGTCTTTCTGAAAATAGAAGGTCATGCCGACTTTCAGGAACTGCAGCGAAATATCTCCTTTACGATTGGTATTTCCTTTGTCTTTCTGGCGTCTTTCATCGCGCTCTTTTCGGTCTGGCAGTACAGGCGCATTCTCAATACCCTGTGCCCCGCCGGTGTTCCGGCTGGATATAACCTCTATTTTGGCATGATCACCAACGGCATTGTCGGGCTACTCGGCGCCGCCCTGATCATCTACCTGTTGCGCGGTATCCTGTAAAGCCGCCCCTGCTCCGCACAACTTTCCTGTAGTGAACGGCTTGTCAGCAAGGCCTCAGATATCGGACGCCCGCCATTCGACTTTCCCACTGCGACCATGCGCCTAATGCCCTCCGGGAAAGGTGATACTGCGCTATCGTTTTCTCTGTCTGGCGCCTGCAAGCTGCGGGCAGAGTGAACGACAGCCATGATGGAGGAAACAGTACCGTGGCCAAGGACGACAAAAACCGCACAACGAACGATGCCGGTATCCCGGTAGCCAGTGATGAATACTCCCTGACGGTCGGCGCCGATGGCCCTATCCTGCTGCAGGATCACTACCTGATCGAGCAGATGGCCAATTTCAACCGGGAACATATCCCCGAGCGCCAGCCTCACGCCAAGGGTTCCGGTGCCTTTGGTTACTTCGAGGTCACCAAGGACATGAGCGCCTACACCAAGGCGGCGGTGTTCCAGCCCGGTGCCAAGACCGATACGCTTATCCGCTTCTCTACCGTCGCCGGCGAAAAAGGCAGCCCAGATACCTGGCGCGACCCGCGCGGCTTTGCCCTGAAGTTCTACACCAGCGAAGGCAACTACGACATGGTGGGGAACAATACGCCGGTATTCTTCCTCCGCGATCCGATGAAGTTCCAGCACTTTATCCGCTCACAGAAACGGCGCGCGGATTCTGGCCTGCGCGATCACGACATGCAGTGGGATTTCTGGACCCTGTCGCCGGAGTCCGCGCACCAGGTCACCTGGCTGATGGGCGACCGCGGTATTCCGAAGACCTACCGGCATATGAATGGCTACTCCAGCCACACCTATATGTGGGTCAATGCCAAGGGCGAGCGCTTCTGGATCAAGTACCACTTCAAGACAGACCAGGGTATCGAGAACCTGACCCAGGCGGAGGCTGACCGCCTGGCCGGCGAGGATGCCGATGCCCACCGCCGCGACCTGTTCAATGCCATTGCCAGCGGCGACTATCCGAGCTGGACCCTGCACGTGCAGATAATGCCGTTTGACGAAGCACAGAATTACCGCTTCAACCCGTTCGACCTGACAAAAGTCTGGCCACACGGCGATTACCCGCTGCAAGAGGTCGGCCGCCTGACCCTGAACCGCAATCCGACGGACTTCCACACCGAAATCGAGCAGGCGGCATTCGAGCCGAACAGTGTGGTACCCGGCATCGGTTTCAGTCCGGACAAGATGCTGCTGGCCCGCGTCTTCTCCTATGCGGACGCACACCGCGCGCGCATGGGTGTGAATTACAAGCAGATCCCGGTAAACAAACCCAAGTGTCCGGTGCACAGTTACAGCAAGGACGGCGCGCTGCGGGTCGATAATGTCTCCGATCCGGTCTACGCCCCCAATACGAAAGGCGGTCCCGCGGCCAATCACACCTACACGGAGAAATGGGAAGCGAGCGGCGAATTTATGCACGCGGCCTATACGCCGCACAAAGAAGATGATGACTTCGTGCAGGCGGGGACGCTGGTGCGCGAGGTCATGAATGACAGCGAGCGGGAGCGCCTGGTCTCCAATGTGGTCGGACACCTGAAGGCAGGTGTATCGGACGAAATCCTGAAGCGCGCTTTTGAATACTGGCGCAACGTCGATAAGGACATCGGCGAGCGGATCGAGAAGGGTGTCACAGGCGGCTGATCAGGCGATCGCAGAAGGGGGCCCCGCGGCCCCCGAAAAGGGCGGGAGCTGAGGGCAATCGCCCTCCTCCTATTTACTAATCATGGCCGCGCTGTACCGCCAGGTCGAGTGATTGCTCATTTTCGCTGGCCTGCCGCAGGCTGGCGTTGTACTGCGACAGAATGCGAGGCTGATAGACCTTGTACTTCAGGGTCGCAATCTTCTGCTGCTCGTATCCGTCACACGCCAACGGAGTCGATTCGAGCGGGTCCTGCGCGAGTTCGAACACGCGGCATTCCCCGGTTTTGTAAATCAGTTGCAGCTTGGTGCCGTCCCGGTCTATTGAGCTCACGGTATTCTCATTGCCGTAAAGGAAGACGTACTTACGTTGCCCTTCCGCAAATGCCGACTCACCCTGTATCAGATCGCGATCAAATTCCACGCCCATGCCATCGAGCAGGGTCGGCAGTACGTCTGAATGTACTGTGGGACGCTCGATATGTGTCGGCGCGAACAGGCGCGGCTGATGAATCAAGGCGAAGGTTTCAAAGTTCTCGCTGTAGCTAGCTCGCGAGTGGCCCCAATTACCCTCGTGCTGGCCAAAGGCCTCGCCGTGATCACCGGCAATAATAACGATGGTGCGGTCCGACCTGCCGCGGGCCTCCAGTGCTGCGTAGAAGCGCTTCAGCTGCACATCCAGCAGGCGCAGGTTATTGTAGTAACGGTCGATATCGCGGTCGATAGAGTCAATAATGCGGAATTTCGGTCCGTAGTCTGTGTAGGCGAGGTGGGCGGCGCCGCTATAGTAGATGCCAAAGAATGGACCGGTCTCGTTGCTGACCCGGTCGATAAACGCATCCATTGCATCGCGCTCGTCGCGCAGCCAATCGCTTGCCGGGTGTTTCAAATAGCCATCCGGAATGGAGTAATAGTCCTGAATCTCGATGCCGGCGTGGACAAACAGGCCGCGGGGAAAGTAATGGGCGGTGCGACTCGGTGTGACCAAAAAGGCATTCTGCCTGTCAATGATTTGTCCCAGTGTGGGCACCTTTATATCACTGCGCGTCGCAAACAGGTACGGAACCGGCACTGGCCCCAAGCCGGTGACCAGGGAGAAGATCGAGCGGGGGCTGCTGTTGCTCGGCGAATAGTGATTGCCAAAAAATAGTCCCTCGCGGGACAGCGCCTGCAGGAACGGCATGGGTATGTCGTTCGGCTGTCCCTCACCTCTGAGGGCGGTATCAAAGATATAGCGGCGCCCGACACTCTCCAGAATAAACATCACCACATCGAAGTCACTTGCCGCAGGAATTCCGCCGCCCGGTCTCACAGCAACTTCTGCGCCAGCGACTGCGGGAGGGATCGGCGTTCCCACAAATGCAGGATCGATCCAGCTCACGGATGACATCTGCGCTGCCGAAGGCTCACGCTCCTCGTCGGCAAACATGTTGTGGGAAAACAGGACGCCCTTGATTACGTCTTTGGAGACATGGACGACCGGATTGATTCTCAGGAAGTCTTCCTCGCCGAAATAACGCTCAAATGCGCCCATCGCTGCCACCGCCGCCAAAAGGCTGAGCGTCACACCATTGCGCACTCTCTGCCACCCGGAATGATTCAGTATCAGGCCCACCAAATAAAGTGCCGCCGGCAACAACATCAGCATCATATAGAGTGGAGAAAGCTCGGCCTTGAACTCCGAAAAGCCGAATCCACTCAGCCACGCCTCCTGTAATGCGTCGTATCCCAGGGGAACGTGCATTACAAAGGCCACTCGGTAGAAGGCGCCATGGAAAACGCCAATCAACAGCATCATTGCCAGGATAAGCAAGTGGCGCCACCAGCTCGGCTTCCAGCCCAGCTTTCTCAACAACCATGCCAGTACGAAGCCAGCCACTGCCAGGACCAGGGTCGAGGGCACGACAAATTCCAGGTCGCGGTAGGCATTCAGCATCAGGTCGAGCCAGCGGTGCTGGTTTGCATCGAAGCCAAACGGCGCGGCGTCAACCGTAAACATGTGTGTGTAAAACCAACCGCGGGCCATTAGCGCGTAGACCAGCACTGCCCAGGCCCAGCAAATCCAGATAGCGCGGCTATCTATGACATATCCACAGGCGGCACTTACCTTCGCGGACAATCCCGTCATTGGTTGAACAGGGGCTTCGCTGCCGGTCCACGTTTCGCCAGCATCTAGCGCCTTCACACTTCGCATCTTAAACATTATGGATTCTGTTTGATTTACAGCGAAAACAACAAATCTACGCCCCAGTATCCGTGCCCGTATATCGGTGCGCAGTTATCAATGCGAGTATAAGTTCTCTATAAATCCTACCGAGGTGTTGCGCGTCTTTATGACGGCTTGATGACCTCGCCGGGAAGATTTCGTGAACCGATAGTTTCACGGCTCGTAGAGATCATCGGCGATGGAATTCAGGGCGTAAACAATTCAGCCCTGTTCGCTCAATATTCTTTGGCGCCCCAGCCCAATAGCCCTCCGCCGATTGCATATGCTGACGAGTAAAAACCCTTCGGTGTCCAGCAATCCAGATACACAGCAACAGGAGTCCGGCGCGGAAACTTCTGCCGTATGAGAGCCATAGCCGGCGGTCGATCTTCTAGCAATCGGTCTCCCCGACACCTCCTGACTCAAGCGGCCGGTTCAACCCTCTTCTATTCTGCTAGTGGCGCAGGTTCGTCAGGCGCGTGCTAACGAGCAACGAATTTTCGGCTCAGCACCGGAAGTGCCAAGCTGAATCCCGCCGGTTTTTGGCTGCGAGCTTTTGATCACGAAGACCAGGTACCACCGCGTGCAGCAGAAAGATTCCGATATCGAGGACGCTCTCCGGGAACTGACGGCACTTCGGGCGGACATGGTGGCCGACGCAGAGGTGCTGCACCGGCGGTTGGCCGCCATCCACCCCAATTACCGCGACAGCGCCCGCAACCTGCTCCACTACCTCGCCCTGCGCCGCCACGACCTGCGCCCCCTGCAACTGCGCCTGGCCGCTCTGGGGCTGTCTTCGCTCGGGCGCGCCGAGTCACATGTGCTGGCTACGGTGGACGCGGTACTGGAAGTTCTGCACCAACTCGCAAATCGCCGCTGGCAGAACCCGCCTGCGGAAGAAAGGTGTGTCGATTTCAGAACCGGCCAGCGGCTGCTGAGCGAACACACCGACGCCCTACTCGGCCCACCGACACCCGGCCGCGATGTGCGGATCATGGTCACCATGCCAACCGAGGCGGGCAGCGATTACAGCCTGGTGCACGACCTGCTCAGGCAGGGCATGGATTGTATGCGTATCAACTGCGCCCACGACGACGCTGAGACGTGGCGGCAGATGATCGAGCACCTCAGGCGCGCCGAACGAGCGGTGGGCAGAAGCTGCCGGGTGGTGATGGACCTGGCCGGCCCGAAGCTGCGTACAGGACCACTGGCGCCCGGCCCAGCCGTAGTAAAAGTACGCCCCCAACGCGACCCCTACGGGCGGGTCATTACGCCCGCGCGCGTTTGGCTGACCGCAGACGGTGCCGCCCACCCCGCTCCGTCGCCAGCGGATGTAAAACTGGCGGTACCGCCGGTATGGCTGGAGCAACTGCAGACCGGCGACCGTGTGCAACTGACCGACGCGCGGAACTCCCGGCGGATTTTCGCTATCGCTGATGTCACCGAGGGCGGTTGCTGGGTCGAGGCGACCAAGACCACCTACCTGATCCCCGGAACGGAATTGCACCATGAGCACGCCGGGAATGCGCACATCGGCGATCTGCCACCGCGCGAGAGCGCCATCCGACTCCGACCGGGAGATTCACTGATACTGACGCGGGACACAAAACCCGGCCGCCCCGCGATTACCGACAGCGCGGGAAAGGTCCTTACCCCGGCTTCTATCGGTTGCACAATTCCTGCGGTATTTGACGACGTGCGAGCGGGCGACAGTATCTGGTTCGACGACGGCAAGATCGGCGGCGTTCTGGAGAACATAGAACCGCAACAGGTATTCGTGCGCATCACTCACGCCCGCCCACGGGGAGAAAACCTGCGCGCCGACAAGGGTATCAACCTGCCCGACAGCCCCCTGCGCTTGTCAGCACTGACGGCCAAAGACCTGGCCGATCTCTCCTTTATCGCCCGGCACGCCGATGTGGTACAGCTCTCATTCGCCAACAGCGCCGAGGACGTGGCGCTGCTGCAGCAGCACCAGGCAAGCCTGGGCGGCAGACAGCCCGCGATCACCCTGAAGATCGAGACCCGGCGCGGCTTTGAAAATCTGCCGGATATGTTGCTGACCGCAATGCGCGCGCCATGCTGCGGGGTAATGATCGCGCGGGGCGATCTGGCGGTCGAATGCGGCTTCGAACGCCTGGCCGAGGTGCAGGAGGAAATTCTGTGGATCTGTGAGGCCGCCCATGTACCGGTTATCTGGGCCACGCAGGTACTGGAAACGCTGGCAAAAGTTGGCATGCCGTCGCGGGCCGAGATCACCGATGCAGCGATGGGACACCGCGCCGAATGCGTGATGCTAAATAAAGGACCACACATGCTCACTGCGGTACGCGTGCTCGACGATATCCTGCGACGGATGCAGGCTCACCAGGCCAAGAAGCAGGCCATGCTGCGGGAATTGCGTCTAGCCCATACGTTGCCACCCGAAGCCAGCGTCAATACGAACCGCAGCAACCGCAAGGATCTTCCCGAGGCCTAGTCCCCCTAGTTTCCCTAGTCCCCCTAGTCCCCCTAGTTTCCCTAGTTTCCCTAGTTTCCGCCTGAAACCGTGCCCGCAGCCCGCTCCTGAATGACACGTCATTTTCGCCCATTTTTAAGCGTCTAGACTTTTGAGAGATTTTGCGTGAAGGGAATCAACCAGATGACTCATCGACACCTGCAACCCAATCCGCCGATTGCTGCAGCGCCCTATTTAAAGTACTTATTCGCTTTCGCAATATGTTTGGCGGTGCTGTGTGTCTCACCGGCACTATTGGCCGCCCAGGCGGCGGACTATGTTTTCAGTGGCGGCAAGGTCTACACCCTCGATAAAAAACAGCCCTGGGCAGAGGCGGTGGCCGTTAAGGACAACAAGATCGTCTATGTGGGCGATGCCAAAGGAGCCAAGCCCTTTATCGGTGACAAAACCAAGGTGATCGACACCACCGGCGACGTGGTCATGCCCGGTTTCATCAGCACGCACGACCACCTGATCGGCTCGGGCTGGACTGGCAAGGGGGTTCAGCTGTTCGACGGCAAGAGCAAGGCGGACTATATCGCCAAGGTCAAGAAATATGCCGAAGAGAACCCGGATCTGGAGCGTATCGTCGGCATGGGCTGGAGCACCGGCACCTATGGCGGCCGCCCTACCGCGAAAGACCTCGACAAGGCGGTGCCGGATCGGCCGGCACTCATCCTGGATTTCACCGCGCACGATGCCTGGCTGAATACCAAGGCGATGGAAATAGCCGGCGTTACCAAGGATTCACCCGACGACCAGCCGGGGGTGATCTACTGGGTGCGGGACGAGAATGGCACACCGACCGGTACTGGCGTAGAGGGCCAGTGGATGGAGGCCTATGTCGCCATCGGCGCCTGGGATGCCGACAAAATCCTCAATGAGACCATCGACACTCTGCACCCCCTCGCCGCGAAGAATGGCACCACCACCTACCTGAACCCCGGCATTGTCACGCCCAACATCAAGGACACCAACGGCAAGATGCAGGATGACATGAAGACGGCGATGGCCCTGCTGAAAAAGCGCGAGCAGGCGGGGACACTGAAAATGCGCACCTTCGTACTGCCGCTCGTCAAGAATCCCAAGGCGGATACCGGGCAGTTGATGGACTTCATGGCCGGAATGCAAAAGCAATACAACGGCGACAAACTGTTCGTACGGCAGGTGAAAATTCATCCCGAAGCCAACTGGAATGTCGAACTCAGCCCGATGCTCGAGCCCTACGAATCCGGTAAAAAGGGCACTTACGGTATTCCACCAGAGAAGATCAAGGAGATCATGGTGGCAGCCGCCAAGTCAGGCTTCGACTCTGTCATTCACACCGACAGCACCGGCACGTCCCATGCCGGCATCGATGCGATTCTGGCGGCGCGCAAGGTAGATCCCGACAATCGCAGCGCGCTGCACCACGCCACCTGGCTCACACCAGAGGATCAGAAGCGGGTCATCGATAACAAGATCCCGGTCAATTCGACCCCGAACTTCACCAATGACTGGAGCGATACTGACAAGGACGCGCTGCGCGTGATGGGCAAAAAGCGCACCATGGCCTATTTCGGACGCTACCCCGAGTTCGCACGCGCCGGTGTACCGGTCAGCCTGTCCGCCGATGTTCCCAGCACCCCGTCAACAATGCAGGCTCCGCTGTTCGTCATCGAGGGCGCCGTGACGATGAAAGATCCGTCCAATCCTGATGCCAAGCCCTTCCCGCCCAATGTCAAACCGATGACCGTGGAGCAGGCACTGCGGGCCATGACCGTCGACGCCGCCTGGCAACTGCGCATGGAGGACAAGATCGGCAGCCTGGAAGTGGGCAAATACGCCGACATCGTGGTACTCGACGGCAACCCCCTCGAAGTCGACCCGGACAAGATCGCGGACATCGGCGTAGAGATGACGATGATGGACGGAAAATTCACCTACAAGAAGGGCAGCAGCGATTAGCAAGCAGTGGACCTGCTCGTCAATCAATAGCTAGTAATGGAGAAGATACGCGATGGGTAATTTAGTTTTTTTCCGGAAAACCATTTATTTTAGCCTCTCGATACTAGCGGCCATCGCTGCTGTAAACCCTTTAGCCCACGCGGAAGACAAATACGCCACGGCAAAAGAACTGGGGCTGATGGAAGGTTTCCCACCACCGCCCGATAAACGGGTAACCAAAGCCAACGCGTTACAAACCCCGCCGTATAACCGCTGGGCCTACCAGCATATGCGGATGTTCTATCCTACCGCCAATGTGCCTGCCGCCGATGTGCCGGTACCACTCCGCAAGGATATCGACCCCAATTTCGCCAAGGAAGTAAAAATCAAGGAGCCGGGTAGCGGCAAGACGAAGAGCCTGGCCGAATTCCTGAAGGAGACCTGGACCGACGCCATTGTCGTGATCCACGGCGACAAGATCGTCTACGAGAAATTCCTCAACGGCATGACTCCGAATACGCCGCATCAGATGATGTCCGCAACCAAATCCTTTGGTGGCTTGCTGGGGTTGATGGCTGTTGCAAACGGTAAATTGAAGGAGTCCGATCCGGTTACGAAGTACGTCCCCGAGCTCAACGTGAAGGACGGGGCTTTCGCCAAGGCCACCTTCGGCCAGGTCCTCGACATGACCAACTCCATGGACTTTAGCGAGGTTTACGACGATCCCAAGTCGGGCATCATGACCTACGCAGCTGTACTGGGGTGGGTGCCGAAATTGGAGGGCGTCAAATACCCCGACAGCCTGTACGACTACCTCGTAACCCTCAAGACCGATAAAGAGCACAAGGACGGCGAAATCTTTCACTACCAGACGCCCAAGACCGACGTGGTCAACTGGGTCACCAACCGGGTGAACAACGCATCATTCCAAGAGGCGCTCTACGACGAGGTATGGTCGAAGATCGGCACCGAGGGCGAGACGTATGTACTGCTCGACAACAACGCAACGCTGGTTGCGGGGGGCGGTCTGAACGCCACGCCATACAACCTGGCCCGATTCGCGATGATGATGCTCAACAACGGCAATTTCAATGGCAAGCAGGTCGTACCAAAATCGGTTGTCGATACGATCGCCAAGGGCGGCAGCATCGAGGCATTCGATGCGGGCCCCGATTCCGATGATATTGTCCACAAGAAGGGCGAATGGAGCTACCGCGGCCAGTGGTGGGTCAAGCATACGCCGGGCATGGAAGCGTTCATGGCCATCGGGGTTCACGGGCAGTGGATCTACATCGACAGGAATCATGATATCGCCATCGTCAAGGTCAGCTCCATGCCGGTATCCAAGGACACCTATCTGGATGGCTACAACCTGGAAGGCTTTTACGGCATCGTGAAATACCTGGCGAACAAGTAGAGCTTATGAAAACTGCGCGGAAAAATCTTTTCGACATTGGGCCGCATGACACTCACCAAACGTGGGGGCTGCCATCGGTCGTATATGGCAAGGTCCGGAACCGAAACGGTCTCTGACCTAACGCGAACAATCCGCTAACGGTTTATGAGGTAATTATGTTGCTGCAGAAGACCCTGTTCAGCCTGGCGGCCGTATTGGCCTTTGTTCTGGCCGGCTGTTCCGAAAAACCGGAATCCCGCGCCCCAACCACTGCAGAGCCCGGGGCCGCATCACCCGCCGCGGAAGTCGCCGATTTTGTTTTTACCAACGGCAAGGTCTATACCGTCGACAAGGAGGGTTCCTGGGCGCAGGCCGTCGCCGTGCGCGGCGATAAGATTGTCTACGTGGGCGACAATAAGGGCGCTGAATCTTTTGTTGGAAATGAGACTGAAAAAATTGATCTCGGCGGCAAGCTGATGCTGCCCGGCTTCGTCGAAGGCCATTTCCACACGACGACGCAGGGTATCATCCTGCACGGCCCCGACTTGCAGACCGACTCGATGGACGAGCTGCTCGCCAAGCTCAAAAAATATGCCGACGAGCATCCCGATCTCAAGTTTATCAACGGCTGGGGTGTGCGCCCCAACATTTATGGTCCGGGCGAGCCGAATGCGGCGATGCTCGACGCCGTTGTCCCCGATAGACCGGTCTATCTGTGGCAGGTCGATGGCCACTCTGCCTGGGTCAATTCCAAGGCCATGGAAATGGCGGGACTCAACAAGGACACGCCGGACACCGTGCCCGGGGTGTCCTATTTTGTCCGTGACGATGAGGGCAATCCCACCGGCTACATCATCGAGGTCCCGGCGCAGGTCGAAATCCTGAACAAGTTTGTCACGGTCGATGAGGACTATATCCGCGGAGGTATGGCCAAGTGGTTCCCGGAATATTCGAAGGCCGGTATCACCGCCGTGCACGATTTCGGCTGGGCCGGCGTCGACCAGGACATGGCCATCGGTATCCTCAAGGATTTCGAAAAAGACGGCACGCTGGGGACGCGGATATACGGCAGCTATTACTGGAATGATGCCAGCATCGACCCCGTGCCGATTGCCAAGAAGATGCGCGACGAGAACCAGGAGGGCCTGGTGCAGGTCAGTGCGCTCAAGATCAACATGGACGGCGACGACGACAAGTACAGCGGCCTCTATGTCGACGGCTACGCCGACAAGCCCGACGCCAAGCCCGAGCCGATTATTCCGTTCGACGTGATCAACGATGCGGCCGTGCGCGCCGACAAGGAGCAACTGCACCTCATCTGTCACTGCTTCGGCGATCTTGCCGTGCGCAAGTTCCTCGATGCGGTCGAGCTAGCGAAGAAGTCCAATCCCGAATGGGACCGGCGCGCGGTCGCCTCGCACGCGCAGCTCGTGCATCCGGACGACCGGCCGCGCTTCAAGGAGTTGAACGCGACCTACGATACGACCGGACAGTGGTTCGCGTTCGATCCCTACACAGCCAATGTCAGCCCTGTACGACTGGGCGAGGCGCGGATGAAGCAGCTCTTCCCGATCAAGGCAATGCTCGAGGCCGGCGCCAATGTTTCGCTGGGCTCGGATTTTCCCGCAGCATCTTATGTTGCAGACTATAAACCGCTCAACGCCATCACGGTGGCGGTGACCCGCCAGATGCTGGGCAAGCCGGACATGCCGATATTGGGGGGCGAAGACGCGCGTCTGACGGTGGCCGAAGCGATCCGCGCGAATACCTATGGCGCGGCCTACGGCATCGGCGTGGAGGACAAGATCGGGTCAATTGAAGTTGGCAAGAAGGCCGACCTCATTGTGCTCGACCAAAACCTGTTCGAGATAGACCCACACGACATCTACAAGGCCAATGTAATTTTTACCATGATGGATGGCGTAGTCCGGTACCGCGACGGCCTCTGACCTTAGATTGATATTGCAGCTTTACACTCAGGAGAGCAGTTATGGATCTGACTAAGACCTTGGGCTCCATACTGACTGTGCTGGCGTTAGCGCTGGCCGGGTGTTCCGAAAAGCCGGAATCCACCGCCCCAGCGACCAACCAGCCGGCACCTGCCGCTTCCACTTCCGCTGCTGAATCGGCCGATTTCGTCTTCACCAACGGCAAGGTCTACCCCGTCGACAAGGAAAATTCCTGGGCGGAGGCCGTTGCCGTGCGCGGGGACGAGATCGTCTACGTCGGCGACGACGCCGGCGCGAAGGCAATGGTCGGAGAGAATACCAAGGAGATCGATCTAGACGGCAAGCTGATGCTGCCCGGTTTTGTCGAGGGCCATTTCCATTCCATCACCCCCGGCGTCATGTTGCGCGGAGTCAACCTGCAATCCGAGAGCATGGAAGAGCTGCTGGGCAAGCTGAAAGAATATGCGGAAGCCAATCCGGACTTGGAGCAAATCCACGGCTGGGGAGTGCGTCCCAATCTCTATGGCGGTAAGCAGCCCACTGCGGCCACGCTGGACAAAATCGAGTCCGAACGGCCGGTATTTCTGTGGCAGGTCGATGGCCACTCCGCCTGGGCCAACTCCAAGGCCCTGGAGATGGCTGGCATCACCAGGGACACAGAGGATCCCGTGCCCGATGTGGCCTATTTTGTCCGTGACGACGAGGGCAATCCTACCGGCTATATCGTCGAAGTGCCGGCGGTGCTCCAGGTACTCAATGCCCTGCAGGATATTGATTACGATTACGTCAAGGAAGGAGTGGCCCAATGGTATCCCGAATATTCCAAGGCCGGCATCACGGCTTATCATGATTATGGTCTCGGCTTTCTCAGTAATGATGATGCCGTCAGGCTCATGAAAGAGTTGGAAAAGGAAGGCACGCTGACGACACGGTTCTACGGCAGTTACTACTGGAACGATGCCAATATCGATCCCGTGCCGATTGCCAAGAAGTGGCGTGACGAGAACCAGACCGGGCTGGTGCAGTTCAACGCCCTGAAGATCAACATGGACGGTGACGACGACAAGTACAGTGCGCTGCTTGTCGGCGGCTATAGCGACAAGCCCGACGCCGACCCCAAGCCGATCATACCGTTCGATGTAATCAATGATGTGGCCGTACGCGCCGACAAGGAGCAATTACACCTTATCTGTCACTGCTTTGGCGACTTAGCGGTGCGCAAGTTCCTGGATACCGTTGAACTGGCGAAGGAGAAAAACCCCGAATGGGACCGGCGACCGGTCGCCTCGCATGCCATTCTGGTGCATCCCGACGACTATCCTCGCTTCAAGGAGCTGAGCGCCACCTACGACACCAGCGGCCAGTGGATGGCACTCGATCCCTACACCGGCAATATCACGCCCGAGCGCATCGGGCCAGAACGGATGAATCGGCTCTTTCCCATCAAGGCAATACTCGAAGCCGGCGGCAATGTCTCTCTGGGTTCGGATTTCCCCGCGGCAGCCTATGTCTCCGACTACAGGCCGCTTAACGCGATCACCCAGGCGGTGACGCGCCAGATGCTGGGCAAGCCCGACATGCCGATACTGGGCGGCAAGGACATGCGGCTGACGGTGGCCGAGGCGATCCGCGCGAATACCTATGGCTCTGCCTACGGCATCGGCGTAGAGGACAAGATCGGCTCGATCGAGGTGGGCAAGAAGGCCGACCTGATCGTGCTCGACCAGAACCTGTTCGAGATAGACCCGCATGACATCTACAAAGCGAAGGTAGTCTTCACGATGATGGATGGCGTAGTCCGGTACCGCGACGGCCTCTGACGCTGGCGGCATCATGTGTCCAATCGGCCGCGTTGCCCGTCCACCCTAGCACCTCGGGGCTCGTCAATACCAGCGACACGACTTGATGACGTGACGTTATTGAGAGCCCCTGCGGATTCTTTGCTCGGGTGCTCGGCGGGCATAGGAGACGGCGCGCAAGGATATTTGGCTAGGAACGAAGGAGATGTACAAGCCATGAGATATCACCCCCGCACCCGCCGCTTCGGCACTCTCTTTGCTCTATTACTCTTCACGCTATTTGCCAGTCTCGCGCAGGCACAGGCGGCCGTCGACGAGGCGGAAGCACTGAAGAAAGCACAGGATCCGCTCGCCGACGTGAAGGCGCTGATGTCGGACAATACCATCTCCTACGGCACCTCCGATGACGAGACGGCCTACGGTATTTCCCTGCAACCGGTCTACTCCATTGAAACGGACCGCAGCTTCAATTTTGTTCTCCGCGGTGTCATTCCCTACATCGGCGCGCCCAAGGGCGCAGGCCTGCCAATACTCGGCCCGGATCCCGTCGGCGGGACCGGGCGCACCTGGGGCCTGAGTGACTCCATTGTGCAGGGGTTCTTCGTTCCCAAAACGGACAGCAGCATCAAGTTCGGCATCGGCCCGCAGATCTCGCTGCGCACGCGTACAGACAGTGTCGTTGGCGGACCGGGCTGGGGCGGCGGTTTCGCCGGTGTGGTGTTCGGTTCTGCCGGAAACCTCTCTTACGGCGGTATCCTTGGCCATCACTGGGGTCAGGACGACTTCAATCTCACCACCATCAGGCCCATCATTATTTGTAACACCGACTTGTTTGGTGGCTCCTATATCGGCTACATGAATGCAGTTACCTATGACTGGTCGGCCCCCAGTAGCAGCAGCGCCTGGCAGACTCCACTCGGCCTTACCGTCGGCAAGACCTTTATCCTGAAAAGCGGCCATATGATTGATTTCAGCCTGGGCGGCTACAAAGTGGTCGATGCGCCGAAAGGCGGTGCCGATCGGCAGCTGAAGATTGGCCTGAGTTTCATCTGGCCGTGATACAGCCCTGGGAAGGGGCGGCACCGATCCTCGACAAATACCGGGCCGCCCCTGTGCAAAAAATCACTTCTCCAGTTTCAACTCGTCGTGCACCACCTTGCCATTCATGATGGTGAGCAAAACCCTGGCCTTGTGAATGTCGTGCGGATTGATATCGAACAGGTTCCTGTCGAGTACCACCAGGTCCGCCAGCTTGCCGACTTCCAGTGAACCGATCTTGTCGTCCAGAGCCATGCCGTAGGCCGCGCCTAAAGTCTGGGCATACAGCGCCAGATCCAGCGGAACGCGGGCCTCTTTGCCACCGAGCGGCGGCACATCATCGCGGCCGGGAAGCTGGCGGGTCACCGCGACCCTGATGGACAGCAGCGGCCTGTAATCGGAAACATAGGCGCCTGTCGGCCAATCCGATCCAAGCGACACATTGCCGCCGGCCTCGGCAATCTTTTTCATCGGAAACATGGCCTGGACACGCTCGGGGCCGAGGCGCGTCGTAGACACCGTTTGCAGCAGCGGATCGAGACTCATCCAGAAACCGGTAGTGTCATAGGTGGCCCCCAGTTCGGCGAAACGCGGGATATCCGCGTCGTCGACCATCGTGGCGTGGCTTGCCACCGGACGCCGGCCCCATTGCGGGTTCTTTTTCTTCGCCATCTCGACCGCATCGAGAAATTTGCGCACCGCGAGATCGCCAAAGCAGTGACAAGTCACGTTGATGCGCTCTTTGTCCGCCCGCTCCACCGTTGCATTGACGATATCGTAGGGAATGATGGGTTCTACCTTGACGTCTGGCTTATCGGTGTAGGGCTCGGTGTAGAGCGCATTCCACTTGTCGTCACCGCCATCGAGATTGACTTTCAGTGACTTGACGCTGACCAATTCGGTATCGAACTGCTGCATCAGCTTCTTCAGCGGCGGGATCGGATCCGCCTTCGGGTCGTTCCAGTAATAGGAACCCTGGATGCGGATCGGCAGCTTCCCTTGCGCGGCCATGTCGGTGAAAAATTGGAAGGCTTCTTCCGCCGGAATCCCGAGGACACCATAATCGTGGACCGCGGTGATGCCGGCAGCCGAGAAGCGCGGCAGCCATTCCTTGACGCCATCCTTGACATACTCGACGTTGAACTCGACCAGGCTACCCAGCACCTGTAGCTCAGCCGGCCACTCCACGATCCAGCCGGTCGGATTGTTGCCCTCGTCGCGCACAAAATAGGAGAAGCCGGGGGCGGTGTCCGGGGTGTCCTTGTTGATCCCGGCCATTTCCAGCGCCTTTGAGTTTACCCAGGCGGTATGGCCGTCGATCCCAAAAAAGTAAATCGGGCGCTTTGACTCGATCTCGTCGAGCATCGCCGCGGTCGGCAGCTGGTCGGGAAATACGTTGAAGCGCACTCCGTAACCGACGATGACGTCAAGGTCCGGATTTTCCTTTGCATACTTGCGGATTCGGTCAAACAGCTCCTGCTTGTCATCTGTCTGCAAGTCGAGTCCCTTCGCAATCATGGCACCGACGATGCTATGGAAATGGCCTTCGACAAAACCGGGCAACACCATCTTGCCCTTGAGGTCCACGACTTTAGTACCCTTGCCGACCCGTGATTTGACCCCTTCGGCATCGCCGACATAGACGATCTTGTTGCCCTTGATAGCGATGGCCTCGGCCCAGGGTGCCTCCTTGTTCACCGTGTAGACTTTCGCATTAGTGAACACATAGTCGGCATTGCCGTTACCACTTATCGGGTCCGCCGCCGACAGCAGCGTCGGCAGCAGCACCGCCATCATCACGGTGAATGTCATGGCTGCAAAGATCGGTGACTTCATCCGAGGGCTCCTGTGCAGGGCATAGTCGGCAAGCAGTTATTGCCGGTGCTTAACAACCTGACCGCGCGTCCCTGTCCGATCGGAGGACAGCAGCGCGGTGCGATGGCGTCAAAACTACCACTCACCTGAGTCTAGTCATAGAATCTTGATCTGCGCCGCGGGGCTGCCCGCTGTTACTCAGTGGTCATTTTTGGGCAAAATTCACGACGCATCAGTTCCATATATACTCTGAGCGCTTGCGGACTCAATTAGAGTTCGCAATAGCATGCTGCCGGCGCAATAGCGACCAATAGAAGTGCCGAACGCCGCAACGGATTATTCACTTTCTACGCGCAGACAAACTGTGGACAACATTTATTCGAATATCCCTGACGATCGCGCCAGGGAACACTTTTTCGACTTGATTCGCACCGAGAGCGTGCGAGTAGAGCGCATCGTTTCCCATGGCCAGAGCTCCCCCGAAGCGGGTTGGTATGACCAGGACGAACATGAATGGGTGATGGTACTCGAGGGGGCCGGGACGATTCAGTTTGAGGACGGACGCGAGATCACCCTGGATAAAGGTGATTATCTCAATATTCCTGCGCACATCCGACACAGGGTAAGTTGGACAAAGCCCGACAAGATGACACTATGGCTGGCAGTTTTCTATCGTTGGATTTTGTCGGCGTTGGAAACGACTGTCTGCGCAGAATGCTCAAGGAGAAGATATGTTTACAGTGGAAAGAGCCGGTGAAAACCGCCTGGATATTGCACTAAGCGGCAAACTGGACTCCGACGATATGAAGCGGGCCCTGGACGAGCTGGTGGAAAAAGCCGATGGCATAAAAAATGGGCAGATGCTCTTTGACGTAATCGAATACCGCCTTCCCTCACTCGCGGCCATCGCCATAGAGTTCTCGCGCCTGCCGTCGATGCTGCTTTTTATCCGGCAGTTCCGCAAAGCCGCCGTCCTCACCGATAAAGAATGGATCGGCAAAATCAGTGAACTGGAAGGCGCACTGATACCGGGCCTGGATATAAAGGCGTTTGGCCACGATCAGCGGCAGCAGGCCGAAACCTGGCTGAATAGCGACTCCGCCTGAAGTCGGGAATAATCGGGACCGCAGCGCTCCGCCGGGAGAAACCTGCGGCGCACTGTATCCCTGCACCTGCGATTAAACGTTCACTGGACTTTGCGGCGCAGCACGCACACCTGATCGCCGTAGTAGTTGTCGGCGTAATTGCACTCGGCTGACTGCTCCGCGTTGCGTGTTCGCGTGGAGCGGATAACAAGAGACATCACTTTGCTCATAATTACCTCCCGATTATTTACCAGGGCCCCAGAGTAACGACGTATACGCTGCGGGTTAAATGAATTATTTCACTGGCTGAGATAGCTTTTCTCAATCTCAGATATACAGTTGATGAAACTGGACTATCTACCGAACTGGCTCCCACATCCACCCTTATCAACTTGAGCGGAACTCGACCTTCCATGGACATCACCGTGCGCACAGAAACGAAAGCGGATATCGACGCGATAGACGCGCTGATCTCGGCAGCTTTTCAGACCGCTGAGCATAGTAGCGGCACAGAGCAACAGATCGTCAGGGCGCTGAGGAACTCTGGACAACTGACGGTATCGCTCGTCGCCGAAACGGGCGGCGGCATTGTCGGCCACGTCGCCGCCTCCCCGGTTACTGTCTCAGACGGGACCTCCGGATGGTATGGTATCGGGCCGGTGGCGGTACTACCCGCATGGCAGGGGCGCGGTATTGGTTCGCAGCTGATGAAACGGTGCCTGGAAGCGCTGAGAACACTGGACGCCGGCGGCTGCGTTTTACTCGGCTCTCCAGACTACTACCGGCGCTTCGGCTTTCACCCGCAGCCCGGACTGACACTGCCGGGCGTACCGGCGGAGTACTTCATGGCCCTACCCTTCCAAACGCCAATTCCACAGGGAGCAGTTTCCTACGATTCTGCATTTTCGGTCAGCCCCTGACGAGAATACGGAAACGAAGCGATAGATTGCTCGGTGCGGAAACTCTGTAGCCTGACAAACGAATTAGACAGCGTCGGGAGCCGGCATTCCTTAACTTCCGCGACCAGCAATAAATTAACGTAAGTTTTCCCTGATCATTTTTGCACTGCTGGTCAGGCTACCGATGGTACCCAGCAAGCCGAGCATGGTTGCCGCAATTAGATAGAGCGAGCTCCCCGAGGTGAAGGCGATTCCGCCGAGAACGAGCAAGATCAACAAGGTCACTGGCAAACGATAATCCTGCCACGCCCCTGCCTCACTGACCTCAACCAGTTGCTTAAGCGTCTCGGTATCCTCGGCGTGACGAGCAAAGTAAGCAAAACTGTTATTGATGATACGAACGCGGCCGTGATCCACCCTGATCAACCCCTGAAGGGCCATCTGCTCCAGCAATTGCGCGTTGGCAGTATTCACACGCTTCTTTTTCGCGAGGAAAAACAGTGCGAGTTTCTCCGCTCCAGAGCAACTTTCCCATTTGTGCCGAAATAATGCACCGGCCTTGAGAAGGATCCAATTGATGGAGGCCCATTCCCGGCTCGTTTTATCCACATCACCGAGGTTCAACCAGCGGCGCTGCGCAGCCCAGCTCGGTTCCGATAATTCGTGCGCAACCTCAAGCTCTTGCGGCAAATTCCGGAGCAGGCCGCTGGCGCAGCATTCGTACTGTACAAATTGCGAATCGACTTCGCGGGTGAGGTCCTCAGGCAGCTCTACAATGAAATCCATTAGTGTTTCAGCCCAGCCGGCAAATTCCGCGGCAGTCATCGGATCCCGCTCAGATTTCATACTGTGCGCTTTCAGCACAAGCGCCTCGTAACTGTGGAAGCCCAGACTTATTCTTAGTTCAGCCAACTGACCGGCCAGGAACATCGATTTGAGGTGGCGAATCAGTCGCAGTAGAGCTTCCCGTTGCCTTGTCCTGGACAGGCAGATATCCAGATCAGAGAGGTGTACGCTGATTCTTTTGTCACCAGCCCGCTTGCCATAGCGCTGTTCGATCTCGGTCATAGTCGCGGAAAAGCTGATATTGACACCGGGAAACAGGTCAACTTCGTCCGCCTCACGCCGGAGCCCCGGGCAATCCTCCAGTAGCATAGCGATACCGCGGCGCGCTGTTTCGTCCATACTTATTGGCGTGATTTCTTCATCTTCGCAGTCTTTTCCACCTTGCTCTTTTCCAGACCGATACAACAGTGCGGTCAGGTTGCTGCCGGCATGCGCCCTGCAATGTAGATCCAGCACCAAGCCGCGCTCGGGAGAATAGGCCCGCTCGGGTACGTTGTGGCTGATGATATGCTGCAGGTGTGCGATCAACCCAGGCGAACCGACCAGACGCGCACCAATGACCTTGCGATAAAACAGGTACCAAACGCCACAAAGCAGCAGAAAGGCAATACTCATTGCGATTAGGAAGCGAAACAGGTTCGGCAGGCTATATGAGGCATCGCGGTCGCCCCCGTTACCATCAGGGTTATCCTTCTTGCCTCCGCCCCCGACGCCAAATAAATAGCGCGTCACCCATTTTAAGGGCCCTGTGGAGGCGGTGTACTGGCTAAAGGTGCCCACATCTTCCGGCATGATATGCGGCTCACGCGGCTTTTCATTCTCGCTATTTTTACAGTCTCCCTTCCTCAAAGTTGAACGCCACTCTTCTGAAATGGGCAGCAGACTGAGAGGATCCTTTCCGTGTTGCTTGATTGAGTTCGGATAGCGCGTCAAGGCGATATTGCGAAGTTCCAATTGCTCCTTATTAAGACGTGCTTCACACAACTTCTCACTGTGCCATCGCACTGCGCCGCTGGGTTTATCTCCGACATGTTGTAGGTAGGCAGCTGCCGCGCAACCGACTGTCAGGAAAAGTGTCAGCAGCCGCACTGTGCCAGCAGCAGTATGAGTTTGCCGCTCTTCCCACGTGCTATCCCGCTCTCTCATGCTCCGTAGCACGGCATACCCCCATGCCAATACGATTGCCATTACCGCCAGGCTCAGCCCAAGGGACGTGTTCCAGCGCGCCCCCGTGTACTGATTGATCACCGCCCCCAGGCTGTAACCAAGAAAGATGCTGGTTAGCAATATCGTGCTGAACAACATCACACTGTGTCGAGTGACCGATACCGGTAAGCCCCAATAAACTTTCAACGCATCGCTATTGCAATAGCGCTCTGTGAGATAAAGCAGGCAGACCAGCAGTAGCAGGATGCCACCAATCCCGGTCGTACTCGCCAGGAAAACATTGGTCATCAGGCTATCGGTGCCGTCATCTGGTATAAAAACGACCAATGCCCACTGGCTCATATCGCCGAGTTTTCGCGCCAGAAAATCACCGGACTGGCCATGGTAATAGCCGGATACCAAGCGATCTGGTCTCGATCGCTTATTATTGCGCGTGCCCTGTATGCGGCCTGCGCGAATCAGCTGGCTGATACCAGCGGTACCGAGCCCCGCATGATACAGGTTCTCCACCATAGAACGCTTGTCGTCCATGTGATAGAGCACCTGCCCTGTCACGCGGTCAACTACCATGAAGATCAAGTCCTGCATGCGCGCACGTCCGACCTCCGATTCTGGGGAGGAAAGGAACGGCGGTTCAAGAGACAAAGCGGGAATCTCTATATCTGCGCCGAGCACGTACCCGCCCCCAGCACACTGCTTGCCCCCACCGCAACGCAGCGGCAAACCCAAAGTCGTGCCTCGAGTCCCTGTACTAATATTGAGCAACCTCTGTATGTAAAAATTTTCCCTTGTATTTGAGCAATCGACATCTCCAGCGTCCGCGCACGGAATACCGGTTCGACCCCCATCTCTATCTTTATTTGTCTGCGAGGCGCCGTTCCAGCCGGCCTTGTCCCGGACCCGGCGAAAATATTCGCGGTGTGCCAGGCTAAAACTAACGGGCGGTTTATTACTTTCTACGAAGTAGAACATTGGCAGCACTTGGCGACCGTTATTATCCATAAGGAAAACAGTCAGCAGCTTACCGCCGGCCGGAAATGAATTATTATCCTTGATATCAAACCACGACCGTACTTCCCCGCCCTGACCATCCGATTTCTTAAACTTTACATTGGTGCCAGGACCAAAGATATTCACTTTACTGAAAAACGGCAGAATTACGCCGTGCTCTTCCGGCGGATCCGCAGCTTTGATTTTGGAGCAAATATGACAATCCAAATCAGTATCTGCTTGCTCGATACAACCATCTATAGGACGCTTTCCCTGCATTCCCAGCAGAACTGTTCGATGTGGCTCTTCCCCCCTGTCAGTACATTCACTGCAGTAGGGAATTCCTGTAACACCACAATTATTCCTTATCTTGCTGGAGTCCTCTTTCTGCTCCGGATTCAACTGACTAAGCAGATCTCTATAATACTTATGGTAGCCATCCAGGGCATCGAAAATGCTTTCCAGGTCCCGCGAAACCTGCGCTTCCACTTCCGAGAATATTGACTGTGCGAGTTGCTGCTTGCCGTAGACCGCGATGCTTCGCTGCCCCCAGGCCACCAACAAAGCCACCAGCATGACGAAGGATAGATAGGACGCAGCTACCATCGTAATGTAAAAGCTGTTCCCCAGGGCCTGATGGCGGGATACCATTAGGAGCCGGGTGACTGTCCACAGGAAAACCAGCGCAACGAGCGAAAACAACAGCAGGCTCAGGTTCCACCGTTTGTTTTCATACGATTTAATGACACTGCCCGGTTGTACACCAATGAGATACAAAGGTATCCCCTCCCCCTGCTGGCCCCTTGAGGATGACCTGTCATTATTATTAACAGGGGATATACCGACGTCATGATTCAACAAGAACGGCAAGATATACAAACGCGATCTGCCGATGGTGAGCTCCAGGTCAATATGCGAGCTGAATCCTGGTAGTGCTTTCGCATCTTTCGGCTCACTGACGCCTTTATCGTTCGCCAGGTTGATTAAATTCTGCTTCTGCCTTAACTCGATCTCTCGACTGACAGCCTCAGTGTCTACTATCGACAGGCCGGAGGCCGCCCCAATACTCCCCAGAACCCGGTTATTCGCATCAGCAATTATATAAAGTGCAAAGTCTCTGCGTGGTGCGGGCATGACGTCTGAGATATCTACGTAGAATACTGAGCTGTCCTCTCTTATTATTTTTATACGATTTGCGCCCAGCACATATTCCTTTGTTTCTTCCGATTCGACATCTGAATTTTCATCACTGCCTACCCCAGAATTACCCTTTAACTTTTCATCTACAGGTTTCTTTTCTTTTTCCAGGTCCTGTAAATCATCCTCCCTTACTACACACTCGACTTTCCCTACTCTAATCTCACAAAACTCGGATCGACCTACATTCCCGCCTCCGTCGTCTCGAGTATCTGACCGATAGGAACCGAATATCGAAAGAATAGTGGAGCTTCCCACTTCAAATTTGTGCAGACTGATTAATTGGTCGAGGCCATGATTGAATTCGGCAGCAACATCCTGCAGCGTTCGAAAGTAATAGGTATTTATAAAGGCTTCCTGCCTTTTCTGGTACGAATAATAGATATAACTCGCGCCAACCGTTAATAACAGCAGGATGACAAACCAGCTTTTGATGCGCGGTTTTCTCCGGGAGCTGCCATTTTTTTCGGAGTTATCGGAAGCCATTTCCCCACTGCCTCAATGGAGCACATGCCAACGAACACCTGTCGTTCTTGCACACCTGCCATGCGAGAAAGTAATTCCACAATAGGTCACACGACTAGCACATTAGTGACAGACATCTCCGTTAGGTTAGACGAGTAATATTCAGGCGGCCAATTCAGAGAAAAATGCGCCCAAATAAACTTGCTGGATAACTGAGGCCCCGCCATGACTCTACACTCAGCGATAAGCCCTGAATCGACTCAGATTTATAGCGGGACCATATTCGGATGCACGCATTTCACTGCCCGCACCTCCACGTATGTGTTTCCCCAAAAGGCCGAATCGACGGTTTCAGCCCATGGTCGAATTTATTGGAATTATCACTATCTATTTTCGTTAATTGCACGGGAAATGAGCGTAAGCAGATAGACCATCTTCCACACCCTCCTTACAGAAGGATCTGCCAAAGCTTGCAGACATCAATGCAAAACTCGGTGCGACCCCCATGAGAAAACAGCGACTTATATTGTTATTTGACGGCACCTGGAACGACCCTGAAGACCAGACAAATGTGTATCGCCTATCGAGACGCATCCACGACTACGATGGGTCCATGAGACAACGTTTCTTCTACGATCCCGGTGTCGGCACCAGCAAGTGGTCACGCTTCCGCGGCGGCGCGTTTGGTTGGGGTCTTAGCAAAAACCTGGGCGAGGGGTACGACTGGTTAGCCAGGAACTACACCGAGAATGACGAAATATGGATTTTTGGTTTTAGCCGGGGTGCTTACACCGCACGCAGCTTAGTGGGCATGCTCCGGAAATGCGGCCTCCTACATATATCCACACCGTGGCTGATTGATCAGGCGGAGAAGCTCTACAGAACCAAGAGAATTGCTCCGGATTGCGAGGAGTGTGCAAAGTTCCGCCAACTCTACAGCCGGGAAATCAATGTGCACTTCTTGGGGGTATGGGATACCGTTGGATCACTCGGGATACCCGGTACTTTTCTGTCTGAGAATGGCAAATACGCCTGGCACGATACGAAGTTGTCAAAAATCGTGAAACACGCCTACCAGGCGGTGGCGCTCGATGAGTTCAGAGCGGCTTACAACACTTCACTTTGGACAGGAACGAAAAAGCTAGAGCAGGTAGATGTTGAGCAGCGTTGGTTTATTGGTGCTCACGCCAACGTAGGTGGAGGCTATGGCACCGACTCACTTGCCGATATATCGTTGCAATGGATGCAAAAAAAGGCATCCGATGCCGGCTTAAAGATGGACATTTACGAGCCAGCCGACGATGCCTGGCAAGCGAAGCCCAATCCGTCTTATGATGATTTCCTAGGAGGATTCTACGCCCGCCTATGTCGACTGAGGAATAAAGGTGATGGCAAATTTTACCGACAATATTCCGGGGATGATAAGCAGCATCCCGCCGTGAATGTGACCGTAGACGACTCTGTCTGGCGCCGATGGTTAGATGGGGACGACAACTACCGCCCCATGACGCTAACCAACGCAGGCCTGAAGCCTCCCGAACCGTGACTACTGTGATGAACAGTTACCGGCCCCTGTTTGGACGCTTCTAAACAATTCAGTTTGAATTGCCTGACCAAGCTTCTGAATTATTATTTTCTTTCCCTACATTTCCCGGCCTACGGAAGCAGCGTAATTTTCCAATCTAACGGGGGTGCCGAGTGGTCCCTGATTGGTACGACATGCTGCCACGCAAGACTGAGCAGCGGGCTTGAACACGTTTATACGCTCGAATCCGTGTTATGCCTAACGCTCAGCCGCGGCAAAGGAGTACACTGCATCAAGTTTAAGCCAGCGCCATAGACCAAGCCTCTGCGCCGTCGATATATACCGCCTGTGCGGAAGAATCCATCGAAGAACTGATCAAAAATAGTTAATGACAAAGAAAGCACTGATTATCGGCGCCACGGGGCTCATAGGGCGCCAGCTAACCGACCAGCTAGCCGACGCCGATCACATTGGCGAGATCGTTACCCTGACCCGACGGCCTGCGCCCCATCCCTCAGCGAGGGTGCGTAACGAAGTGGAGAATTTCGAGCGGCTGCCCGACTTTGCCCAACTGTTTCAGGCGGATCTGATGTTCTCCTGCCTCGGCACCACGCGCAGCCAGGCCGGCTCGCTGCAGGCGCAGCGCAGGGTCGATGTGGACTACCAGTTGCAGGCCGCCCAACTGGCAGCAGAGGCCGGTGTCGCCCACTATCTGCTGGTCTCGTCGAGCGGCGCCAACCCGAACAGCAGCAGTGCCTACCTGCGCATGAAAGGCGAGCTGGAACAGGCAGTGATGCGCCTGCCCTTTGCGCGCATCAGCATTTTCCGCCCGTCCTTGCTGCTGGGTGACCGTGCGGAGACCCGTCCCGCGGAAAAACTCGGCAGCTGGCTGTTGCCGCTGATCTGCACCCTGCCCGGCCTGCGCCGCTACCGGCCGATCCGCGGCGAACAGGTCGCAGCCAAGATGGTGCAGGTCAGTAATACGCCGGGGCCGGCGGTGGAGACATTTACCCTGGACGAACTGTTCGACTAAATTCTCTAGCGCCAAACCCTAAAGACGCGACGGCCCCACATTGCTCCACAGGCAGATCCATTTTGCGCCCATGCTCGTAATATCATTGCCGTAGCCTCGGCTAGCAGCCGTCCGCCTGCGGTTTCTTTGCGACAAACGGCTGTGTATGCTCAATGCTGTATTTCGCGATACATGGAAGCGCTTTACGCTATGCAGTGCACTTTTGCGAAGCTGTTCTCCCCGCTGGCCCTTGCCGCGGGCCTGTCGACACTGGCCGCCATTCCTGTTGTCTCGGCGCAGGACGACGGGAATGACGCCATTACCGTCGAGGCGGTAACCGCCAGGCAGCAGGCCATCGTCGAGCCCGTTCCGGTTACCGGCACCCTGACGCCGTCGCGACAGGCGATGCTATCGGCGGAGGTGGACGGACTCGTCAGTGATATTCATGTCGACGTCGGCAACCGCGTAAAGAAGGGGCAGCCACTACTGGAGCTGGATCCGGAATTGAACGTCATCGCCCGCGATGCCGCCCTCGCCGAAGTGGAGCGCAGCCGCGAGGCGCTGGCGGAAAGCCGGCGCCGCCTGGGCGATGCACAGCGGCTGATCGGTGACAACCATATCGCCGAGACCGAAGTAGAAGCACTGGCCTCACAGGTGCGCATCCGCAATGCCGAACTGCGCGGCGCACAGATCGAAGCCAAGCGCCAGGAAGCCCTGCTGCGGCGCCACAAAATCAGCGCGCCGTTCGATGGCGCCATCAGCCAGCGCTTTGCCGAGCTGGGCGAGTGGGTGGAGCCGGGCGTGAACCTGTTCGAGCTGGTCACCGCCGACGGACTGCGCGCGGACTTCCAGGTGCCGCAGCGACTCTACGCCCGCATCGATCCCAAAACACCGCTGGAAGTACGCTTCGATATCGACACCGAACACACCTACAAGGCCAGCGTGCAGCACAAGGTACCGCTCAGCAGCAGCGGTGCGCGTACTTTCATGCTGCGCACGGAAATAGCGACTGACAGTACACCGGAACTGATTCCCGGCATGTCGGTATCGGCCACGCTGTTGCTGGGTACCGGACGTCGCAGTCTCGCCATTCCCCGCGATGCCGTACTGCGCTACCCCGACGGGCGCATCACGGTCTGGGTTGCGGAGACATTCACCGGCTGGGGGAAAGCGGCGCGGGTGCGCGAGCAGCAGGTAAGTATCGGCCTCGGCTTTGCCGGCCTGATCGAAATCCGTTCCGGACTGAAGGAGGGCCAGGTTGTGGTCACGCGCGGCAACGAAAGCCTGCAGGAGGGCCAGACAGTGATACTGCGACAGGCGCGCTAAATGCAAGTACAGAACGGTTGCTTCCCGCATGTTTGAGCACATAGTCCGCAACGGCATTCTGGTGACGGTCAGCGTGCTGATTGTCGCCGTGCTCGGCGTGGTGGCGGCACTGCGAATTCCGGTACAGATGATTCCGGACCTGGAAGTGCGCACTATTTCAATACAGACCCGCTGGTCCGGCGCCACGCCGCAGGATATCGAGAAGGAAATCCTGATCGAGCAGGAGGAATACCTGCGCAATATCCCCTACCTGCAGGAGCTGCAGTCCTCAGCCGATCTGGGCTCGGCGGAAATTGAACTGGAGTTTCCGTTCGGCGTCGACATTACCGAGGCTCTGATCCGCGTCAACAATGCCCTGACCCAGGTGCCCTCCTACCCGGTGAATGTGGACGAGCCGCGAGTCTACGCGACTTCCTTCTCCGCCAACGCGTTTATGTATTTCCGTATCTCCCCCCTGCCCGGCAATCCGCGCAATCTGGATATGGACATGATGCGGGATTATGTCGAGGACAATGTGCGCCCGCGCATGTCCGGCGTTCCCGGTGTCGCCCAGGTCGATGTGGGCGGCGGCGCCGAGCGGCAGATTCAGATCCGCCTGATTCCCTCGCGCCTGGCCGAACGCAACCTGACCCTGGACGACGTGCGCGCGGCCATCGCACTACGCAACCGCGACATTTCCGGTGGCGAAGTGGAGAGCGGCAAGCGCCGCTACCTGTTGCGGACACTGGGCCGCTTTCGCGATCTCGACGAGCTGCGCAACCTGATTCTGCAACGCAGTGGCGACGGTATCACGCGCCTCGGCGATGTGGCCGAGGTAAAGCTTGACCACTTCAAGATTCGCAGCCACTCCTATGTCAACGGGCGGCCGGTGATCAGCTTGTCGGTCCGGCGCGAGAGCGGTTCCAATGTGATCGCGATCAAGCGGGCCATGCTGAATGCGGTGGCGCAGATCAACCGCGAGCTGCTCGAGCCCCAGGGCATGATTATGGAGTTGACTGCAGACGACGTCGGCTACGTACAGGCCTCGGTGTTCAACGTCTGGAAGAACCTGTTGCTCGGTGCGCTGCTCGCCACCGCGATCATGTACCTGTTCCTGCGCTCCGTCCGCGCGACTGCGCTCGGCGTCGCCGGCATTCCCATCTGCACCATTGCCGCGTTTATCGGCCTGCTGGTCGCCGGGCGCACGATCAATGTGATTTCCCTGGCCGGGGTGGCCTTTGCCATCGGCATGACACTGGACAACAGTATTGTGGTATTGGAGAGTATTGAGCTGGAAAGACGGCGCGGCCTGAACAAACTGCAGTCCGCCATCAGCGGCGTACAGAAAGTGTGGCCGGCCGTACTCGCCTCGACGCTGACCACGGTAATGGTGTTCCTGCCGGTGGTGTTTATCGCCGAGGAAGCCGGACAGCTCTATTCCGATATCGCCATCGCCATCTCCGCGTCGATCCTGGTGTCGATGCTGGTGGCAATTACCGTCATCCCCACCGCCAGCGCGCGGCTGGATTTCGACGGCGCGCAAACGGCAGCCATTTCCCACAGCAGACTGCGCAATGGTGTCCTGAACCGCATCGGCTGGCTGATCGCCACACCGGTACGGCGGCTCTATACCATCGGCGTCACCGTCGCGCTCAGCCTCGCCATCATCGTGTTCCTGACCCCGCCGGCGGAATACCTGCCGGAGGGCGAGGAGGCAAAGACTTTCGCCACCATGAACGCGCCGCCGGGCTACAACCTGGCGACCATGGAGGAGATTGCCAGCGAGCTGCAGGAATATTTCCTGCCGTTTGTCGACGACGAACCCGGGGCCTTTGCCCGCGGCGAGACAGAAGTGCCGGCAATGAAGTACGTCAATATGCGCGTATCGCCGCAGAGCCTGCGCATCATCGCCGAGTCCAAGAATCCCGCCCATATCGACGAGCTGATGGCAGCGATAGTGCGCAAGTACGAGAGCTACCCGGGCATGCGCGCCTTCGCCGCACGCGGCTCCATCATCAGCAGCAATGACGGCGGCACCCGCAGCGTCAACCTGGATATCTCCGGCGCAAATCTCGCCGATTTGTACCAGGTGGCCCGCGCAGCCTATACGCGCGCAGGGCAGATATTTGACGACCCCAGTATCCAGACGCGCCCGTCCAGCCTGTCGCTGGCGCAGCCGCTGCTGCAGGTGACCCCCAACTGGGACCGGGCTGCCGAAGTGGGCATGAGCGCCGAGGACATCGGCTTTACCGTGGCCGCGCTGACCGACGGTGCCTTCGTCAACGAATTCTTTCTCGACGACGACAAGATCGACATGTATCTCTACAACCGCGAGGGCCCCGCGGCGACGGTCGAGACACTGCAGAATATCTTCGTCTATACACCCGCCGGCCGGGTATTGCCCCTGTCGGAACTGGCGCAGACGGTGGAGACCGTCGACACCAGTACCGTGCGGCGCGTTGACGGCCGGCGCACGGTGACGCTGAACATCATCCCGCCGCGCTCGGTCGCACTGGAAACCGGCGTGGAGCGGGTGAAAACCGACCTGGTGCAATATCTGAAGGACCGCGGCCAGATACCCGCCGGCGTCAGCCTGAATATATCCGGCGCCGCCGACCAGCTGGACGCCACCCGCGAATCGCTGAGCGGCAACTATATCGTCGCGCTGCTGATCGTGTATCTGCTGATGGTGGCCATCTTTGCCCACTGGGGCTACCCGCTGCTGATCATGACGACCATTCCGCTGGGTATTGCCGGCGGCATCGCCGGCCTGGCGCTGCTGAACACAATCGGCGCCATACTGCGCGGCATGGGGCTGGAGGGCTTCCATCAGCCGTTCGACATGATCTCAATGCTCGGCTTCCTGATCCTGATGGGCACAGTAGTCAACAACCCGATACTGATCGTGCATCGCGCAATCAGTAACGTGAACGAGGAAGGCATGTCGTCACTGGAGGCGGTACAGGAGGCCGTCAGCTCGCGCCTGCGTCCCATCGCTATTTCGTCGATTACCACCATCTGCGGTCTGGCACCGCTGGTATTTCTGCCCGGTGCCGGCACTGAGCTCTACCGCGGTGTCGGCGTGATCGTGATGAGCGGCATTATCGGCGCGACCATAGTCACCCTGACCATGCTGCCGGCACTGACGGTGATGGTACTCAACTGGCACTTGCGACTGGCGAACCGCTCCCACCCAGCACACAATATCTAGGGAGCCTCTGAATAAGTCCGCTATGCCACACCAATTTTCCGGCCTGCACCAGCTGCTGGAACACATCGAGGAATCCGCCCGCCACAGCAAGCGCGTATCACTGGAGATGGTACTGCAAGCGGTGGGGCTGCGTTCTTTCGCCCCCCTGCTTCTCCTGGTGGGCCTTATCCTTTTCTCGCCGCTCAGTGGTATCCCCGGCGTTCCCACGGCCATGGCCCTGCTGGTACTGCTGGTGACGGTACAGCTGTTGCTGGGCCGCAAACATTTCTGGCTGCCGCAGTGGATGCTGCGGCGCTCGATTTCCAAGCAGAAGCTGCACCGGGCACTGCAGTGGCTCGACAAGCCGGCACGTTTTGTCGATCGCTGGCTGCGACCGCGGCTGGCTTTCCTGGTGCGGCGCAGCGGCACGGTTGTCATTGCCACCCTTTGCACCGTCATCGCACTGGCGCTGCCGCTGATGGAACTGGTGCCCTTCTCCGCAACCATTGCCGGTATGGCCCTGACGGCATTCGGGCTGGCACTGGTTGCCCACGACGGGCTGCTGGCGGTGATCGCCTTTGCGGTGACCGCATTCGTGTTCGGGCTTATCGCGGGGGCCTTTATTTAGCGGACTGGCGGCTAAGCGCCGTGGGCACCCCCAGCAGCCGCGGGTAGCGCGCCAGCGCCGTAATTGCCAGCAGGTCGTACAGGGCGTGCCAGGTCATTACACACAGCAGGCTCTCGGTCACCCGGTAGGTGATTCCCAGTGCCAGTCCGACCACTACCGTCGCCGCGAAATAGGTGAAGGAGGCGTAGTGTAGCAATCCAAATACCAGCGAAGCGCCGAGTAAACCCAGCAGCGGTGTACTCAGTTGCGACAGCCAGGGTTGCAGCAGCCCGCGAAACAACAGCTCTTCGCAGACCCCCGCGGCAAATGCGGCCAGCACAATTTGCGCGGTAGAAAAGCGGTTGAATAAGGGATGCAGATCGGCGCAGTGCCTGCGCAGCGTCTCCCCGACGGGCGTCGCGGAGCGGGTGAGCCCCACCGCGACGGCGTAACTGAGCAGGGCACCGAAAATGCCGATCGCAAGGGCGAGCGGCGGCGAATGGCCAAGCAGCGAGACTTCTATCCGCAGGAAATACAGCCCGGCCAGTGCCACCGCCAGACTCACCAGCTGTATCACCATCACGAGGCCGAATACATTTTGTGGCTTGACATTAGTCTGGGTCATTCAAGTTCCCGCCGACGCTTGCATGGTTTTTGATTCGAACTAGTTCGCGGAATTGGCAGTGACATCTTTCAGGCGCGCCTGACCGCCGCCCGAGACCATTACCTCGGCCACGCCGCCATTGCGCAGGTCACTCTCCAGCCCCAGCGCTTTTTCCTTCGGGGCGAAAAAGGCCTCGATGCCATATTTGATCCGGTAACTCTCACCCGAGTCGCGCCACCAGCTACCGGTAACCCGGCCGCGCAGGAAAATACCTTCCGAGGGTTTCTTCAGGCTGACACCGGACAGTTCGTACAGGCCCGACTTGTTCGGCTGCAGCGAAACGTAGACCACCTCCCCTTCGCGCAGTTTCTTGTCGCCGGCGAACAGCGAAGCATTGAGCTGGGAGAAATCGTACTCCAGCCGCGCGTAGTTGCCGCGGAACAAACTGCGCGGATCCACCGGAATGGTCTTCACGCGAACCTGCTCGCCGGTCCACAGCGGCACCTGTGCACTCACATACATTCCGATCAGGATCACGAACTGCAACGCGATGGCCCCGCACAGCCGCGCGGTAATGTTTGCCTGCATCATGCACCCTCCGTGGACTGGTGGCGTTTCCAGTAGCGCGCAGCGCCCAGCAGCAGCACAGCAAAGAGCGTAAAGATCACTGCGCCACCGACATAGTCACCGATCAGGTCGAAATAACGCAGCAGCGCAGTGACCAGTATCGAGGCCACACCGAGGAAGAAGTAGTGGGAAATACCACCCTGAATGCCCCGCACTATCAGCCACACACCGCTGCCGATCAGGGCGAAATTGGCGATCACCTGAAAATAGATCGCGTGTTCCCTGTTACCGGAGATGGTCACTGCCAGCAGTAAAATCGCGAACACCGCCAGCAGGATTGCGCAGGACAGCCGCCGCCCGGCCCGGATGGCCAGCCACATTGCTGCCGCAGATAACAGGACGACCACCAGCCACATCGACCAAAGGTGATTCCAGTCCGCCGCCAGCAGTTGCCGCCAGGGCGCGGCGAAGCTCAGCACCAGCATCAGTACCAGCGCAAAGCGCAGGCACCAGACCGAGATCACCGCCGCATAGTCTTTCGCCACCGGCGACATGCGCCCGCTCAGCCAGTGGCTGAATGCGAACAGCAGGATAAACAGCGCCGCGGCCACCGCGAGGTTTTCCGCGTGCAGATCGAACAGAAAGAACTGGTCCGCCTCGCGCCACAGTGCCGCCAGTGAATATTCGACCCAGAATCCGACACTGGCGAGCACCACCAGTAACAGGACAACACTCTGGTGCCCGCTCCAGAGCACGTAGGCCGAGGCGAGAATAAACAGCAGGAAGAGTGTCGGGTAAAAACCGTAGGAGATTTGCAGGAAGAACCAGATCGCTGCCAGGATATGCGCCTGCAGAGCCAGCCAGGGATTCCTCGTCAGCAGCGCAAACGGCAGACAGCCCAGTGCCCACCAGAAGACACCGTCCGGCATATGTTCGCCGAGGTGGTAGATCTGCGCGATCAGGATAATCGAGGCACCGAAAAAGAGGTTGCCGAGTAGAAAGAACCCGACCCCGGCACTGTGGTCGCCAGCGCTGTAGTACCGCAGGCCCAGCCCCTGGGTGGTCAGGGTGACCGCGATCAACGCCCACATGCGCAGCGCCCGCGGTATCTCTTCCCAGTTGGCGCCGATCAGGGTGATGACAGCCAGACCGATAAACAGGTAACCCAGCCCCACCAGCACGTTGTAGCCGAAGGAGCGGTTCTTCACCTGCTGGTAGTCGACCCCATAGCGGCCGCAGATCAGCTCGGCCTGGGGCTCGCTGATCAGCCCCTCCGCGACCCATTCCTCGGTCTCACGGGCCAGGTCGTTCTTCAGTAACCGAATCAATCGCATAGCGTTGTCCTGCTCAATCCCTGTCGCTACCGGTGCCGACTGACTCACGACGCACTGGTCACTGGCTCCGAGTATCCCCAATGGGGGCAGTCTCTGCAATCGCGCGCCGATAGGCAAAATAACTATGAGGGAACATCAATCAATTAACTATAGCTATCAAAACCATTTAGATAGATTATTTCTATCAATCGATATCAACCCATAGTATTGCGCCCGTTCCAGACAACTTCACAGCCAAACACACTTAACGAGGAGCTAGCTATGTCTCGCTACATCGAATCCGCACTGAAACCTTTCCAGGCCAAGGCTTACCAGGCCGGTGACTTCTTCGACATCAGCGACGCCGATATCAAAGGCAAGTGGGCGGTGTTCTTCTTCTACCCGGCGGACTTCACCTTCGTCTGCCCCACTGAACTGGGCGACCTGGCCGACAACTACGAAGAGTTCAAGAAACTGGGCGTCGAGATCTACTCGGTGTCCACCGACACCCACTTCACCCACAAGGCCTGGCACGACACTTCCGACACCATCGGCAAGATCCAGTTTCCGATGATCGGCGACCCGACCGGCACCATCACCCGCAACTTCGGCGTGATGATTGAGGAGGAAGGCATCGCCGACCGCGGCACCTTCGTCATCGACCCGGAAGGCCGCATCCAGATCGTCGAGATCACTGCCGGCGGTATCGGCCGCGACGCCCAGGAACTGCTGCGCAAGATCAAGGCCGCCCAGTATGTCGCCAGCCACCCGGGTGAAGTCTGCCCGGCCAAGTGGCAGGAAGGCGAAGAGACCCTGGCGCCGTCCCTGGACCTGGTCGGCAAGATCTAAGCCGGCAGCACCGGGCCCCGGCCCGGCTTTGGGGGGCCGCAAGGTCCCCCAAAGAATCTTTCGAAAAATCACGTCGTCATCCCGGCGCAGGCCGGAATGACGGCAGGGACATGCACCCGCACAAACAGGACACACCGATGTTGGACGCGAACCTGAAACAGCAACTGGACACCTACCTACGCAATATCATCGAGCCGATCGAGATTCGTGTGTCCGCTGCTGCTGAACAAGACCGTAACAGCCCCAAATCCGCGGAACTGGAGCAACTGGCCGATGAGATCGCCGGCCTCTCCAGCAAGATTGAAACCCACAGCGGCAACGGCAAGCGCACCCCCAGCATGGCGATCGCCCGCCAGGGGGAAGAGCCGCGCGTGAGTTTTGCCGGTATTCCGCTCGGTCACGAGTTCACCTCCCTGGTGCTCGCCCTGCTGCAGGCCGGCGGCCACCCATCCAAGGCCGATCCGGAACTGCTGGCGCAGATTCGCAATCTCGATGGCGAATACCACTTTGAAACCTATATCTCGCTGTCGTGCCAGAACTGCCCGGACGTGGTGCAGGCGCTGAACCTGATGGCGACCCTGAACCCGAACATCACCCACGAAATGATCGACGGCGCGCTGTTCCAGCGCGAGGTAGAAGAGCGCAACGTGATGGCGGTGCCCGCGGTCTACCTGAACGGTGAATACTTCGCCCAGGGCCGCATGACGCTCGAGGAGATTGTCGGCAAGCTGGATAGCGGCGCCGCCGAGCGCAAGGCCGCGGCACTGAGTGAGAGAGATCCCTACGATCTGCTGGTGGTCGGCGGTGGTCCGGCCGGTGCGGCTGCGGCCATCTACGCCGCGCGCAAGGGCATCCGCACGGGGCTCGTCGCCGAGCGCTTCGGCGGCCAGGTGATGGATACCGTGGGTATCGAGAACTTTATTTCCGTTCCCTACACCGAGGGCCCGAAGCTCGCCGCCAGCCTCGAACAGCACGTCAAGGAATACGGCGTGGACATTATCACCGACCAGCGCGTGGCCACGCTGAGCCGCGACAAGTTAGTGGAGCTGGAACTGCACAGCGGTGCCAGCCTGTCCAGCCGCTCGGTGGTACTGGCCACCGGCGCCCGCTGGCGCGAACTGGGTGTGCCCGGTGAGGCGGAATACCGCACCAGGGGTGTGGCCTACTGCCCGCACTGCGATGGCCCCTTCTTCAAGGGCAAGCACGTGGCAGTGATTGGCGGCGGCAATTCCGGCATCGAGGCGGCCATCGACCTGGCCGGTATCGTCAAGCATGTCACCGTGCTGGAATTTGCCGATACGCTGCGCGCCGACGATGTACTGGTGCGCAAGGCGCGCTCGATGGACAACATCGATATCGTCGTCAGCGCCCAGACCAGCGAGATTCTCGGCGATGGCAGCAAGGTCACCGGCCTGGCGTACACCGACCGCACCAGCGGCGCGAGCAAGCAGCTGGAACTGGCCGGCGTGTTCGTACAGATCGGCCTGGTGCCCAATACCGAGTTCCTGAAGGACAGCGGCCTGGAAATGAATCGCATGGGAGAAATCGTGATCGACGGACGCGGCGCGACCTCCATGCCCGGGGTCTACGCGGCCGGCGATGCGACTACCGTGCCCTACAAGCAGATCGTGATTTCCATGGGTGCCGGTGCCACCGCAGCCCTTGGCGCCTTCGATTACCTGATTCGCTCGTCAGTAGACGAAGAGGTCAGCAACGAGCAACCCCAGCAGGTGCTTGCCCAGAGCGCCTGACCCCTCCCCTGGCCGGATTCATTCCGGCCTTTTTTTTTGCCGCCACTAACGCCGTCGCCGCCTGCGATCCAGGCAACTGCCTGCCCCCGTTCAAAGCGACAGGATTGGACTACCCTATACATCTGCCGCCCAACCCCGGTGCGGCATGAAGAAAGGAGAGCCCCATGAGCGATACAAAAACTTATAACGGCAGTTGCTTCTGTGGCGCCGTGCAATTCACGGTGACTGGAGAACCCGCGGCAATGGGTTACTGCCACTGCGAGTCCTGCCGGCACTGGTCGGCGGGGCCGGTGAACGCCTTTTCCCTGTGGCAACCGGACGCCGTCAAGGTTACACAGGGGGAGGACAAGATCGGCACCTACCACAAGACGCCAAACAGTTATCGCAAGTGGTGCCAGAGTTGCGGCGGCCATATTTTCAGTGAACATCCCGGCATGGGGCTTACCGACGTCTATGCCGCTGTCATTCCGGACCTCCAATTCAAACCCGCTGTGCATGTCAACTATCAGGAGACGCGGCTGCGCATCAAAGACGGGCTGCCCAAACTGAAGGACTTTCCCAAGGAGATGGGTGGCTCCGGCGTCATTCTGGAAGAATAATGTGGGAGCCGATCTGGCAGCGGGAGTCTAGACACACAAAACACCACAGAAGCAGACCACGGCGCTGATGCAAGTGAGAGTGATATGGCCCTGGCGGTAATCGTTGTCCTCTACATCAGTATCGGCCTTATGGCGGCCGCGGGTACCATCGCAATCGTCAGAAAACTGTTGCCAATGCGCGCGGAACAGATTTTTTACGGTCTCTTCCTGGTGCTGATCGCGGCCTTCTACCTGGCCTTCACGGCCTATTTCGATAACCCGAGAGCCTGGCCACTGGAAGCGGTCGCTGTCGCGCTGTTTACCCTGTTCGGAGTGCTGGGCTGCCGTATTCCCGCCTGGCTGATCGCCGGGTATCTTCTTCACGGCGTTTGGGACCTGTTCCATGAACTTCCTGTTTATACGACCGTGGAGATTGGCACTGACCGGCTTACCGAGATCCCCATGGCTTACGGAGTGTTTTGCATCGCCTATGACTGGTGTATGGCCGCTTATATCTACGTCCGCCGCCGCGCCTGGCGCACCGTCGGCCTATAGTGCCCGCGCCTAGATTCCCGTCCGCGCGCACTTTACTGGGCAGGCTGCCGATGTGCGCAGCGGAGACTCTTCCGGGGCCACCGCCGAACCCTCCCATCGCGATATCGCATCCTGCAATTGCCGCTTTATCGGAGTGCACGTGAAAAAGATTGTCGTCACCATTGAGGTCGAAGACCTCCCCAAATGGGAGAAGCATTTCAAAACACATGGCGAACTGTATCGCCAGCAAACCATTCAGGGTAAATATGAGTACACGATGCTCGAGGATAACAACCGTGTAGTCCTGTGCGCGGAAGTCAGCGACATCGACGCTTTCTTTCAGGTACTTAAATCAGAAAGCGCCGGCGATGCCGTTAAATTTGACGGCGTCAAACCGGAATCGGTGCAATTTTTCGTACTGGACAAGCAGTTTGTTTTTTGAGGTCTTCTGGAGGCTTCCAGTCTCGATCGAATACATTCCGGTTGACTGCGATAAAGGCAAGGTACATCGTTACGCCACAATTCTAAGAATCGAGCCAACAGGAAACCATGTCCACAGCACTTAACGGCAGTAACGAGATCTATTACGAAATCAGTGGTTCCGGCCCAGCGCTGCTACTGCTGCACAGCTTCCTCTGCGACGGCGAGATGTGGCGCGAGCAGGTAGGGCCGCTGAGCGAACACTACCGGGTGATCAATATCGATATTCGCGGCCACGGACAGTCGAGCGCTGCAGATCGGCCGCTGGATATTTACGATCTGGTAGAGGATGTGGTCGCGGTAATGGATAACGAGGGCATAGCGAGCGCAACCTGGGCCGGCCTGTCGATCGGCGGCATGATCGCCCTGCGCGCCGCGCTGACGGTGCCAGATCGTGTCTCCGCCCTGATGCTGCTCGACAGCCACGCCGGCACCGAGACCGGCTTCAAGAAATTCAAGTACAAGGCCATGGTGGCCGCCGCCAAGCTGTTCGGCATCAAGCCGCTGCTGCCCAAGGTCTCCAAGCTGATGTTCGGGCAGCACACTCTGCAGACTCAGCCGGAGCTGGTGCGACACTGGAAGGACAAATTCGCGACCATGCCGCTGGTCTCCATCGCGAATATGGTCGACGCCCTATGCCAGCGGGACTCACTCAAGACCCGCCTCGGCGATATACCGCAAGCGGCCCTGGTGCTCGTCGGCGAGGAGGATCTTTCCCTGCCCCCACCCTGCTCGATCAGCCTGGCTGAGCGACTGCCCAACGCCTCGCTGGAGATCGTCAAGCAAGCGGGACACCTGTCCTCCCTCGAACAGCCCAAAGCGGTTACCGCGGCCATGCTCCAATTTCTGCGCGGCCGCCAGACAGCCATGACCGAGCACAGAAATGATCCGATTCGCTCGAGCTGAAGACGCCGGCCAGATTGCGGATATCTACAACCACTATATCCGCCACACCGTGATCACCTTCGAAACGGAACCGGTATCCGCCGCAGAAATGGCCGGCCGCATCGGCGATGTGGCCGGCGTCGGTCTGCCGTGGCTGGTTGCCGAGGAGGAGCAGCGGATTGCCGGTTACGCCTATGCCACCCTGTGGCGCAGCCGGGCGGCCTATCGCAACTCCGTCGAGGCGACGGTCTATTTAGACAAAGAGGCGCACGGGCGCGGCCTGGGCTCCAGCCTCTACAGGGCCCTGTTCGATCAACTGCAACAGCGGGACATCCACACGGTCATCTGCGGTATCGCCCTGCCCAACAGCGCCAGCGTCGCGCTGCATGAAAAATTCGGTATGGAGAAGGTCGCCCACTTCAAGGAAGTCGGCCACAAGTTCGACCGCTGGATCGATGTCGGCTACTGGCAGTGTCTGCTGTGACTGCCGCGGCCTAGACCGCGGCAACCACTGCCCGGCGCGCCTCGCTGAAGGCCTGGAACTGGGTCAGGTAGACATTGCCCGACAGGTGCTCCAGAAATCCACTGCGCTGCAGCGCATCCATCACCGGCCCCTTGACCTCGGACAGGTGCAGCACAATGCCCAGCTCCGCCAACTGACTGTTTAATGCCTCAATCACCTCGAGGGCACTCCAGTCGATCTCGTTGATGGCACTGCACATCAGAATCACCTGGCGCACGCGCTTGTTGTTGGCCAGATCTTCGTAAATCCGATCTTCCAGGAAGGCGGCATTGGAGAACATCAGGCTCTCGTCGACGCGAATGGTCAGGATTTCCGGCACGGTGAGCACCTTGTGCCGCTTGATATTGCGGAAATGCTCCGTCCCCTCAACCAGACCCACTTCGGCAATATGCGGCCGCGAAGTGCGGTACAGGAACAGTGCGATCGAGGCGGCCACACCGCAGGACACACCCGCCTCGACACCAAACAGCAGCGTGACCACGATTGTGATGACTACGGCGAAAAAATCGCTGCGGGAAAACTTCCAGGTCTTTTTCAAGATCGAGAAGTCCACCAGCGACAGCACCGCCACGATAATGGTGGCCGCGAGGGTGGCCTTCGGCAGGTAGTACAGGAACGGCGTCAGGAATATCGAGGCCAGCGCAATGCCGGCAGCGGTAAACACACTCGCCATCTGCGTCTCGGCACCCGCGTCGAAGTTGACCACGGAACGAGAGAAGCCGCCGGTGACCGGAAAGGCGCCAGAAAAACCCGCGCCCACGTTGGCTGCACCCAGGCCGATCAATTCCTGGTTCACGTCGATTTTCTGGCGTCGCTTGGCCGCCAGGGTCTTGCCGACGGAAACCGATTCCACGTAACCGATGATCGAAATCATGATCGCCGGCATTATCAGCGCTTCGATCAGCTCCCGGGAAATAACCGGCAACTGCAGCGTCGGCAGGCCCGAAGGTACAGTGCCGACCAGCGCCACCTGTTTGCCCTCGAAATCGAACAGCACCGCTACGACAATCGTCGCAATAACACCGACCACCGGGGCGGCCTTGACCAGGATACCGGCGGTATCCGGGTGCACGGACCAGCGCTGCAGCAGTCGTGACGCACCGGAACGCGACCAGTACAGAAACACAACCACTGCGATACCGGTGAGCAGCGCATAGGAATTGATGCTACTGATATTTTCCAGCAGGGAATTGAGCAGGTGCGGCAGGTTGTCGCCGTTGGCGCTGACACCCAGCAGGTGCTTCAACTGGCTCAGTGCAATCAGCAGGCCGGAAGCGGTAATAAATCCGGAAATCACCGGGTGCGAGAGAAAGTTGGCGAGAAAGCCGAGGCGCAACACCCCCATCAATGTCAGAAACAGCCCGGACAGCAGCGCCAGCACCGCCGCTGCCACCAGATAATCTGCGGTGCCGGCAATTGCCACCTCGCTCAGTGCCGCGGCACTCATCAAAGACGCAACCGCGACCGGCCCCACCGACAGGGCGCGGCTGGTGCCGGTCACTGCGTAGGCCAGCAGCGGCACGATACTCGCATAGAGACCCACCTGCGCCGGCAACCCGGCGAGCAAGGCATAGGCCAGCGACTGCGGTATCAGCATGATCGTAACGATCACCGCGGCCAACAGGTCGCGGCTCAGCGTCTGCCGATCATAAGACCGCAGCGACGCAAAAATAGGGAGATAGCTGGCGAGAGCGCGCATCAATGACTTCCGTTACTTCCGCAATTCGAGGGAACAGCAATCCCCCTACTCGGGATCGATTGCCACCAACACACCGCTGACATCGAAACCGGCGGCGCGAGCGCAGCCGAGCAGCGCTTTCTTGTCCGCCCCGTCCAATATGCGCGCGCCGGCCCAGAGATTGCACGAACGATTGCCGGTGCGGCAGAAGGCATGCACTTTATCGCCGCGCGCCAGCAGCTCGGCAAACTGTTGGCAGTGCGCTAGTGTCATCTGGCCACGCGCGAACGGAATAACCACATACTCCATGCCGTTTTCCTCGGCCGCCGTCTCCATCGCCGCGTGCGTCGGCTGATCTTCGCTCTCGCCTTCCGGGCGGTTACACACCACCACCTTGACGCCGGACTGGGCCAGCTGTGCCATGGCGGCACCGCTGAACTGTTCGGACACAGTGACCTGATCGTCGAGTCTCTTGATATCCATATATTTCCACCTGGTTAAATTAGGCAACACCTTACAGGGCGTTGATCGGCACCTTCAGATAAACAGTGCCGTTATCTTCTGCCGGCGGCATCTCCCCCGCGCGAATATTGACCTGGATGGACGGAATAATCAGCCGCGGCATCGCCAGGGTTGCATCGCGCTCGCTGCGCATGGCGACAAACTCTGCCTCACTGACCCCGTCGCGCAGGTGGATGTTATCGCGTTTCTGCTCCCCCACCGTGGTTTCACACTGGTGCTCGCGCGCATCAGACGGCGGATAGTCGTGACACATAAACATGCGCGTCTCTTCCGGCAACGCCAGCAGCTTCTGCACCGAGCGGTACAGGGTTGCGGCATCGCCACCGGGGAAGTCGCAACGGGCGCTGCCTACGTCCGGCATAAACAGCGTATCACCGACAAACAGCGCATCGCCAATCAGCCACGCCATGTCCGCCGGCGTGTGGCCCGGTGCATAGATCACACGGGCATCCAGGTCGCCGACATTGAAGGTCTCGCCATCGGCGAACAGGTGATCGAACTGGCTGCCGTCCACCAGGAACTCTTTTTCAAGGTTGAACACATTGCGGAAGATGTTCTGCACCTGACAAATCTGCTCGCCGATCGCGATCTTGCCGCCGAGTTGATCGCGGACAAACGGTGCCGCGGACAGGTGGTCGGCGTGGGCGTGCGTCTCGAGAATCCATTCGACGGTCAGGTTTTTCTCGCGTACGAAGGCCACTATCTCTTCGGCGCCCTCCGTACTGGTGCGCCCCGAGGCGGCGTCAAAGTTGAGGACCGTATCGACTACCGCCGCAGTGCCGCCTTCGCGGTCGTACACCACATAGCTCCAGGTTTCGGTATCCGTATCTAGGAAAGACTGTACTTGGGTACGAACGGCACTGACGGACATAGACATTCCTCTCATTTCGAGATTGCACTCAATTCACACAGACATATTAGCAAAACCTAATATTCTAAGCAATACCCCGCTGCTGCCAGAGAATCCAGCCACTCCCCCCCAGGAATAGCGGCGCTCTTCTTCAGGGGAAACCACCCTGTTACTGCGCACGCCGGGAAATCGGGACGGCCTCCCGATACTGAGCGGGCCAAGTGATCGGGAACCCTGCGGTAGCGAGCTGAGGCAAACGCTGGGCATCCACCGGTCTCTCTGTCTCAGTAATTGGGAGTACAGTGTCGGGAAGGTTTAGTCGCCGCGCGGGCAAGTATGTGCAGATCCCCGCCTGTCAGGGCTGCTGCACGGCCTGCTCCAGCGCTTTTACGCGCAGTCGATATGAAGGTATGGGAGATGCGCATTCCGCTCACCTCCCGGAAGTAAATACGCCTTGCTCAGCAGTGCAGACAGGCTGCTACCGACTCGCAGTCGGCGTCGATCACCCTGACATTGGTATAGCCCATATTGGCGAGGGCAACCGCCGACAGCGCAGCACGCCCGCCAGTGGCGCAGTGAATGAGAATCGGCTGGTCGGAGCTTGTGGCCACTTCACCAATTTTCATTTCCAAAATGCCGCGGGGAATGTTGACGCTCCCTTCCGTTTTCAGCTTCTCCGCCTCGGCTGGTTCCCGCACATCAAGTATCAATGTGTCCGGCGCCTGCGCCTTGATCGCCGCTGCCTCCTCGGCCGATACCAGATTGCACTGGGCCTTGGCCGGCCCCACTATTTCCGCAATTGTTTTAATCATGTGAGACACCTTTTCGTTCAATACCTTTTTAAATCCCTGACTGAAAACCACAATTCACCGGACCGCAGGGTTTTTCCCGGCCACACAGGCAATCTCAGCTTCACTGCGTATACCGAGCATTTTCATCACCCGGGTCGCTGGACAGAAGCCGGTGAAGGCACTCTGAATCATGTTGGCACCGATAAAAATGCTGAACCAGAACCAGTTGGGGTGCACAAGCTGGGTCAGCGCCACGGAAACCAACAGCATTACGCCGGCGAAAACAAAAGTAGCACGTTCAGTTGACATAGATTTTCTCCATTTTCCCATCGAGAGTTAAAAGCTGTACTTCAGGCGCAGGTAGACATTGTCTGCGCGATCAAACTGGCCGAAGAAGGTGTAATCTTCACGGCCATAAAAAAGGTTGCCCCCCAGGGTCCACTGCCATTTGTCACTGTATCGCCAGTCGACGCTCGGGCGCAGGTAACCGTCCCTATCGCTGGGAGAATGAAAGGCGAACAGCGACCAGATAAGCGTGCCGCGCATAGCGCTGTAAGTTAGCCGCGTGGTCACCACGCTGCGGCTGCGCGCCGGCAGGTATTCCGGCGGCGTCGCAAACTGCGAGGGTTGCGGCTCGCTGTCATAGCGCTCCAGATACAACTGTCCGCCGGCGGTAAGGTTGGTGATCAGTTCCCGCTCGTAGCCGACGAGCGCGCGCCACTGGTCGGGCGTGTACTGGTTGTCCAGATAGCCAACTTCGATATTGAACAGGCCTCCGGCCAGCGGCCGGCGCAGGCTGCCGCCCCAGACGTTTAGGCGCGGATGCACGGGCCCGGCGACCGGGTGCATATCCGGTGTGCCCTGGTACCCCTGGTATCCGTATAGCGCGAACTCACTGCTGTTCCTGCGCCAGAAAACCCGCGCCGCCACCTCGTCTGCGGAGGGTTTATCCACGGAGAAGTCCGCTGCTATCTGTTGGCCCAACTGCGGTGAAAAGAAGGAGAAGCGCTCGCCATTGATAGAGCGGTCCGGCGTAAACCTGGGCATCCACACCAGTTCGAGGTTGACGCCCGTCCCGTACCAACTTGCGCGCAGCGCATCCTGCGGCGCCTTCAGATATTCGTCGTCGCGCCCGCTGAAAAACGACTGCCAGTCCTTGGCGAACTGATCGTTGATAAACAGGTAGTCACCGGTGCCCCAGGTCAGTGGCTGGCGCCCCAGCTTCAGGTCGATATTCGCCGCCGGCGAATACAGCGCGCTGGCTTCGCGGACTTCCGCTTCCCAATCGGCGGTGACCCCGTCGTAGTACAGATCCCCATTGAGCTTGAACTGCACCCGAGCCGCGGAGGGCGTCCACTCCAGGCGCGCGCGGCTGTCGGCCAGGGTACCGTCGTCGAGCAGCGGATCGGTTTGCGTGCGCTGCCCCCAGGACTGTTCCAGGAAGCCGTGCAGCGGCAAGGATTTTTCCTCCTCCGCCGAGCCCTCCTCCCAGTTGTCCCACTCCTCCCATTCGCCGGTGGCTTCCTCCTGGGCCACAACCTGCCCCGACACCGTCAGGGCCACGGCCAGCGGATATAACGCTCTCAAGCTGTTCATCTGCCCAGCAGCTCCCGCGGCGGGTTGCGCAGGCTGCGCTCGCCGAAGAGGGACGAGTCCAGATTCAGGCCGTAACCGACGTTGCGGAATTGCAGCAGTGTATAACCGCCGTTTTTCAGGTCTTCGACCTTTGATTTGATCACCGTGGGGATGCCATCGATTTCAGCGGTTTCTACCACCGTCACGCGGCGACAGGTTTCGCCGCGAGCGTTTTTGTACTCCACGCGCTCTGGCAGGAAGGTGCCCTTGCTGATATGCGCGGTGTAGCTGGCAAATTCCACACTGTCCGGATGCCTGGGCTCACCCAGAATCAGGAAGTGCTCAGGGGTCTCTCCGGCCAGAGTGAAGATATCGTCCTTCAGGTTGCGGCCCGACACGTCCTCGTAGAAAAAGTGCGAACCGACGAAGGAAGTGCGCTTGTCGCCGGCGGCGATACGCTTTACCAGATCGAGCGCCGGCAGGTAGAGCCAGCGGTCGTCATCCCGCTCGATATGCTTTTTCACCAGGAAAACGGTGCCGCGCACATCCGCCGGCCGGGAAAAAAACACCAGATAATCCTGGTCACCACCGGTCCCGTTCTGGCGCAGCAGTGAAAACTGGCGCACTTGCTTCTGGCCGCTCGCGTCGACGATCATCATGCGGGCCTCGGCGCGGCCGCTGTCGCCCGCGTAGAGGGCGGCGCGATTCGCCTTGGTGACGATTTCATCCGCACTCATCTCGGCACCCTGCGCGAGTGCCGCAGCACTCATCAGTAGTCCCAAAAATAGTTTTTTCACGATGACACCTCTCAATTTATTTCGCTCAACCTGCAGTCAGGCATCGGCTGCCACTGGCATGGCCTTATCCGCCGGCACCAGCCATCGCTGCAGGGCCCAGATACCCGCCGGCAACAGCAACAACGTGACCAGTGCGGAGGCGGCCATGATGGTGGCCAGGAAGATGCCCACGGTGACGTAGGGCACCAGTGGTGCAAACAGCAACGGTGTGAAGCCCAGCGCAATGACCAGCGCATTGCGTGCGATCGCGCGGCCCGGTTCGTCGAACATCAGGCGCATGGTCTCGGCATAACCGCGCCCGCTGTGCAGATAGCTGCGCGTGCGCTCGATAAAGTGGATGGCAAAATCCACGCTGAGCCCCAGGGTCAGTGCGGACAGCACCGCAATTGGCATGTCGTAATCGATACCCAGCCAGCCCACCATGCCGTAGATCAGACTGATGGTGAGCGTGAGTGGCAGCATGGCCAGCAGCCCCCACAGCAGTGAGCGGAACAACAGCACCATCATGATCAACACGACGGCGAATGCGGACATCAGGCTGTCCATCATTCCGGCCACCATGGCGTCCTGCCAAACCGAATTCAGATAGGCCTTGCCAGCCCACTGCAGTTCCACCGCCAGCGGCGGCGGATTGTCGGCGACATATTGCTCCACCAACGCCACCACGGCGTTCATGTGCTGGTTGTCGCCACTGGTCAGCTGGACCCAGAGCAGAGCACTGCGGTAATCGGGCGTGACGAAATGCCACAGGTCTGCCGGACGATGCGAGGACTGGTACTGCAGTAGTGTCTGTGCCACGCCGGCGGCAGTGGCGGGGATGCGGTAGTCCTGCGGCTCGCCGGAGACCAATTCGCGATTGACGGTTTTCACCAGCTGCGGCAGGCCATTGCTCTTACCCACCAGGCCGCTGTCGGCCAGGTGCTGCTGCAGTTCCGCCATCCAGTTCAACAGTGCGGGGGAACTGAGCGTCTTGCTGGCAGTGCGCGCCTGCTCCGCGGTTGCCAGCAGTTGTTCGATAATCTCCGCATTGTCGCCTTCGACATTGAACAGGGCGTCGTCCAGCTCGGTAATGCGGCGATCCAGCGCGGCGCTGAAATCGGCCTCCGCCTGGAGCGGACGCCAGCTCACCCCATCGCTGCTGGCAGCAATTCTCGTAGCATCGCGATTCAGTTTTTCGAGCGCGCCGCCATCTTCTTTTGCCGACAGCACCAGGTAGGCGTCATAGGTGCCGGCGAAATGGCTGTTGAGCGCACGGTCCGCCACCCGCAATTCGTGCTCGCTCTTGAACCAGTTAATCGGGTTGTCATTGATGTGGATTTTGCCAATGCCAATCGCGCTGAATACCAGCGTCGCGGTGAAGGCCAGCAACAGCCCGCCCTGGCGTCTGCGCGCCAGCGCGGCGATGGGCCTGAGCAGGCTATCGATGCCGCGAGCCTTGTCGGAGCGGTGCTGGGCCGCCTGCAGTGCGCTGAGGGTTTCCGGCTTCATACGCGTGATGTAGGCCGGGATGTAGATAATCGTCAGCAGAAATGCCAGCAGGATGCCGAAGGCCACGAAGGCACCGAAGATCTGCACCGGCGGAATGGGCGTCAGCATCAGTGACAGGAAACCCACCGCGGACGTCACCGAAGTCAGCAGCATCGGCTTGAACAGGTGACGCATCACTTCACGCATGGTCTCGCGCGCGTCCCTGCCGGGCCGGTAGCGGTCGGCGAATTCACTCATGATATGCACCGAATCGACCACGGCGATGGGCATCAAAAAGATCGCGATCATCGACGACATGATGTGCACGGTGAAACCCATGCCGATCAACAGCCCCATAGTGGCGATCACGGTACTCATGGCCACGACCATGGGCGCCACCACCAACGGCAGGCTGCGGAAAAACAGCAGCATCAGCACGAAGATCATGGCGCCGGCCATCGGCGCAGAAATACCCATCTGTACAAACATCTCGAAGCCGAATTGGTCTTCGGCTACCGGCAGGCCCGTGAGGTAGTAAGTGTCGCCGGAATCCAGAGCGGCAAAAATTGCGCGAATCTCTTCGGCAATGCGGTAGCTCTCGTTTTTGTCTTCGATCGGCACGTAGATGGCCGCGGCCTTGCCATCGGCGGAGACCAGGGTGTTGCGCAGCATCGGCAGGCTGGCCACGGAGCGGGCAATATCATCCGCACCGGCCTGGGTCTGCGGCGGATTGCGCATCATCCACTCGAAGCGAATGGCCCCCTCTCCCTCCTGGCGGATGTTGTCCACCTCAGACAGGGACATCAGGTCTCGTTCGACCACACCATCGATCTGCAAAATGGATTTGCTGAGGCGGTGCAGCGCCGCCAGGGAGGCGGGGTTGTAGATACCCTCCTCGGCTACTGCGCCGACGACAATGGAGTCGTGCAGCGCGAAACGGGACTTGACCTCATTGTGAAACACCCGCGCGGGGTTGTCCGCGGGCAGCATATTCTCGGGATCGGTATCTATCTGGATATTCGGGATCAGGGCCCCCAGTGCCACTGTCAGCAGCAGCACCCCGGCATAGATGCGGCGCGGGTGATCGATCACCCACTGAAAGAATCGTTCGGTCATCGTTAGCACTTTCTAAATTAGCTTTTACTACTTTAGAAAATGCTAACACAGAAAATTAGACTTTCCTAATACTTCGGGTTGCCGCCGGCAGCACAACGTCGCGGCCGAATGCATGATCGCCGGTACGGAGTCAGAGAAAATGAGGGGGTGAGGTCAGCGCGGGCAGTACAGGTCGTGCAGCACCGAGACAATGGCGCTGGGCGCCTCGCCGTGCAGCCGATAATAGATAGTGTTTCCGTCGCGGCGCGTGGCCACCAGGTCTGCGGAGCGAAGCGCGGCCAGGTGCTGTGACAGCGCCGACTGACTGAGGGGAACGACTTCATTGAGCTCGCTCACAGACATCTCGCCTTCCTGCAGGCAGCAGAGCACCATCAGCCGGTTCTCGTTGCTCATGGCCTTCAGGAGCGCCGCCGCTTGAGAAGCGTTGGCGAGGAGATCCAGGGGAGTGCTCATCGTTTTTCCTTTCGCTCAATCATTCCTCTCGTCGGCTGGCATTATACCAAAGCCAATAGATTAGTAATATCTAATATTTCTACGGGCGTAGAAGAGCCCCATCTTTGCCCCGCGACCGACACGGCGCCATGCGGCCTGCATTATTATGTAGAAGCGGCCGCTCCTGCCGGCGCCCCTCACCCGGCCGGCACCGGTGCGACACATTGAACTTTGTTTGTCCTACGTCACGGAGTTGTTCACTGGCTATGACCATAGATTGGAACGCATTTACTCCCATTTCGGCGCTGGCTGGAGGCGTGCTTATCGGCGTCGCATCGGCCCTCCTCCTCGCTCTGAACGGCCGTATCGCCGGCATCTCGGGTATTCTCGGCGGACTGATCGACCGCACCGCCGGCGAGACCGGCTGGCGCCTGGCCTTCATCCTCGGCCTGCTGATCGGGCCGGCACTTTGGCTGCTGTTTGCCACCCTGCCCGCGATCGAAATCCGGGCCGACTATCCGGTACTGGTCGCCGCCGGCCTGTTGGTGGGTATCGGCACCCGCTACGGTTCCGGCTGTACCAGTGGCCACGGGGTCTGCGGACTGTCCCGCTTGTCCCCGCGTTCGCTGGTGGCAACCCTGATGTTTATGGGCGCCGGCTTCGCCACGGTTTTTGTTGTCCGACATCTGCTGGGAGCCTGACGGGATGAAGAAAACACTGCTAACCGCTTTCATTGCCGGGCTGGTTTTCGGCCTGGGACTGCTGGTTTCCGGCCTGGCAAATCCGGCCAAAGTCCTCGCCTTCCTGGATCTGGCCGGCGTCTGGGATCCGTCCCTGGCACTGGTGATGATAGGCGCCATCGCCGTGGGCCTGCCGGTGTTCTACCTGGCAAAGGGCCGCGACCTGTCGGTACTGGGCGAACAGATGAAGTTGCCTACAAGCACTGATATCGACCGCCCGCTGGTGATCGGCGGCCTGTTGTTCGGCATCGGCTGGGGGCTGGCCGGCTTCTGCCCGGGGCCGGCGATAGTCGCGACCGGCGCCGGCGAACTCAAGGCGATCGTGTTCACCGTGGCAATGCTGTCGGGTATGGGGATATTCCACCTGCTGAATCGCCCCAAGACCGGCGGTAGAGGGCGCCCCGCTTAATCTCCCCATCCTCTCTCCCGGCGGAGAGAGGGCATACCGAAATCCCGTCTATCTTGTCTGTTAGCATTTCGAACGCCGCTGCTATGGAATAAAAGACAGGGATGCGGGCCAGCAAACAGATTCCCAACTGGTTGAAGCACTACCGGCGCCAATGGCTGGCGGGGGATTCGATCGCGGCACTGGTGGCCACGATGATGCTGGTTCCGCAGGCGCTGGCTTACGCCGCCCTGGCCGGTCTGCCACCCCATATCGGCCTCTACGCCGCCCTGCTGCCACTGCTGGGGTATGCGCTGTTCGGCTCCAGCTCGGTGTTGTCGGTCGGGCCCGTCGCGATCCTGGCCCTGATGACCGCCTCCGCACTCTCCCCACTCGCCACACCGGGCAGCGCGGAATATATTGCCGGCGCAATTATCCTCGCCGCACTCAGCGGCGCCTTTTTATTTGCCATGGGCCTGCTCGGCCTCGGCACCCTCTCCAACCTGCTCAGCCACCCGGTAATCAACGGTTTTGTTTCCGGCGCTGCCATCCTGATTATCGTCGGCCAGATAGGCCCTTTGTTCGGCATCGAAAGTGAAGGCGACACCGCACTGCAACTGCTACTGAGCACCCTGATGGAAATCCCCAACGCCGACCCGGCCACAGCCGGATTTGGCGTGGCGGCAACGGTGGCACTGATCGGCGCGCGCCTGGGGCTGGCACCCCTGCTGCACAGGCTGGGCCTGTCTGAATCGCGGGCAAAACTGCTGTCGCGGCTGGCGCCGATGCTGGTGGTGCTGACAGCTATTGCGCTGACAACCCTGTTTCACTGGGAAAAACAGATGGCGGTCGTGGGCAGCATTCCACCGGGACTGCCGCTACTCAGGATTCCGGAGTTCGACTGGAACCTGACGTACCGGCTGCTCCTGCCCGCGCTGATCATCGCACTGCTGGGGTTTGTCGAGAGCCTGTCGATCGCACACGCCATCGCGTTGCGGCGTGGCGAGCGCCTGAATGCCGATGCCGAGCTGCGCGGACTGGGCGCCGCCAACCTGCTCAGTGCCCTGTCCGGCGGTTTTTCGGTGACCGGCAGCTTTGCCCGCACGGCCATCAACGATGAGGGTGGCGCCATGTCGCCGATGAGCGGCGTGATCGCCGCACTGCTGATGGCGCTGGTGCTGCTGTTTCTGACCGGACTGTTCACCGAATTGCCGCTGTGCGTACTGGCCGCCACCATCATCGTCGCCGCCGCCAGCCTGATCGATGTCCGCGGTTTCGTGCACAACTGGCGCTACGATCGCACTGACGGCGTCGCGATGACCGGCACCCTGCTCGGTGTATTGCTGTTTGGTGTCGAGGCGGGTATCGGTCTGGGTATCGGCCTATCCTTCGCAACCCTGATCTGGCGCACCAGTCGCCCCCATATCGCCGTGGTCGGGCGGGTGCCCGGCACCGAGCACTTCCGCAACGTACTGCGCCACACCGTTAAAACGCAGCCGGATATCCTGTTCCTGCGCATCGATGAAAGCCTGTTTTTCAGCAATATAAGCGCAGTGGAAGATCGCCTGCTGAGCGAGATAAAGCGGCACCCGAAAATACGTGAACTGGTGCTGATCCTGTCCTCGGTCAGCCGTATCGACGGCACCGCACTGGAGCGATTGCAACAGGTGAACCACGATCTGCACGAACGGGAAATACGCCTGCACCTGTCGGAAGTAAAAGGACCGGTTCTCGACCGGCTGGGGCGCTCGAAATTTCTGGAAGAACTGACCGGCCGGGTGTTTCTCTCCTCCTATATCGCCGAGCTGGCCCTGCGCCGCGACCGCCTGAGCGACGCGGGCCCCGCGGCGGGCAGCCCCCAGAACGCCTGAGCGCACGCTTGTATACGCCCGCCCTATACTGGCAAAATATCCAGTATTTGAACGGTCCCCCTGAATGCACCCGCCCGAACTCACGGAAGAACAACAGGCCATTGCCGACCACGCCGGCGGCCACGCCAAAATTATCGCCGTGGCCGGCTCCGGCAAAACCACCGCGCTGCTGCACTATGTCCGCAACCGGCTCGATGCGGGCACGGCGGCGGAGCGGATGCTGGTGCTGATGTACAACCGCAGCGCACGGGAGGATTTCGACCGCCGCCTGCGGCAACTGCTCGACGGCCCGGCTCCGGCCGTACACACCTTCCACAGCCTCGGCTACCGCCTTTACCAGCGCATGATCGCCAACCGGCATATAGCGCCGGCCAATCTGACGCCCCTGCCCCAGTCCACCGTACAGCTGCAGATCTGGAAAGCGATCGAGGAATGTGCTCCGCCCTACGAGCTCGAGGATATCCGCGCGCGCAAGCAGTCGGAAATTGAAGCCGCGGAATACTTTATCGACTACACCAAGACAATCCTGACCGGCGACCTCAGTGCCTTTCAGGAACTGAAGCTCGGTGACGAATACCTATATTTTCTGAAGGTGTTCCGCACCTTCGAAGACTGGCGTCGCAGCCAGAATGCGGTGACCTATGCCGACCTGATCTACGACCCGGCCATACTGCTCAGCCTGGAGCCCGGCATTGCCGAACAGTATGGCAGTTACTATGCCGACATCCTCGTAGACGAGTACCAGGATATCAACGAGGTACAGCATTTTTTACTGCGTGTGCTCTATGGAAAATCCGGCAACGTGATTGCCATCGGCGATCCGGATCAGACCATCTACGAGTGGCGCGGCTCCAAGCCGGATTTTCTGCTGAAATTTTTTGACGGCGATTTTCCGCCGTCCAATGTCTATCAATTGAGCCGCACCTTTCGTTATGGCCACCAGCTGTCCCTGGCCGCCAACCACTTTATCGGCAACAACCGCGAGCGCGCGGATATTTTCTGTGTGTCTGCCAACGGGGAACAGCCGACGGAGATCGAGCTGGTACACTCCGAGAAAGAGACCCGCTGGCTGGTGGATTATCTGCGCCGCTGCCAGAAGCGGGGGCGGCCGCTGGATCAGATTGCGGTACTGGTGCGCCTTTGGTCCGTGGCCGCACCGATTGAACTGGCACTGTTGGCCAGCAATATCCCCTACCGCTCTGGCAACCGCAATACGGTACTCTCGCGACGCGAACTGCGACCGCTGTTCTGGAGCCTGAACATCGCTTCCGGCCGCTTTGCCGAGCTGCCGGCGAAACGCCGCGAGCAGGGATTCTACGAATGGCTGACCGCACCCCATATCCGTATTCCGCGCAAGGTCCTGCAACCGTTGTGTGCGCAGCTGGCCGCGTACGGGGGCAACTGGGGCAAGCAACTGCTGGGGTTGATTCCGGAGTCGCTGAGCAAGGCGCAACTGAAACGGCTGAAACAGCGCGCCGAACTGCTGACAGAAATGGAGCAGTGGCGAGGTCTGGCCGGCGAGCTGTTGCGCCGCCAGCTGGGGGAACTGGACTATCTTACCGGTATCGGCGAGGACAGTTTTACCCGCCAGCAGGGCGAGGAGCGCCAGCAGACGATCCTGGCCTTCTGCCAGTATCTGGACAGCCTCAAGCAGTCGCCGGCAGCGGCGCTGGCCCACCTGCAGGAACTGCAACGCCAGCATCGTGAGGGAGAACAGACAGAGGCGGACGCGGTACAGATCACCACCATGCACCAGGCCAAGGGACTGGAATGGGACCAGGTCGTTATCCCGTCGCTGACGCAGCACAATATGCCCTACCAACCACAACGGGACTTCACCACACCCGCATCACTCGAGAGCGAACGGCGCCTGATGTATGTGGCCATGACCCGCGCCCGCCACAAGCTCTATTTACTCGCTCCACCTGCGCTCCGGGAGGCCGGCGCCGAGCAACAGCCGTCGCTATTTATCGATGAGATGCAGCTGCCGCTGTGCAAGCTGTTCGCCGACGCACTGCAACAGCGCCCGGCGAACATAAGCAGCTCCGTGCCAATTTCCCGCCAGGCACTGCGCTATCTGGAGGCCTGTGACTACAACCCGGAGATCAGCGGCCCGCGCATGCCCATGCGCAAACCGGCGCTGGGCGAAGGAATACGCCACCGCAAACTCGGTTACGGCCGCGTTATCAAGTGGGAAGACGAAAGGTTGGAAATTCTGTTCAGCGACCGCAAGACACGGCGCTTCGACTGGGAAAAGTTAGCCCAGCACCTGATGTAGTTCAGCAACACATCAGGGCCGCTTCCATCTGCCGCGGAAATTACTCCGCGGCGCCATCCATACCGTGCACGAACTGCTGGCTGACATTGAAAAACAGCGAATACTCATCGCCGGACTCCGGGTCGCGCACCTGCATCTTGTCATAGATGCCCTGTTGGTCATAAACAATGGATTGGTCCAGTACCTGCAAGCCCTTGAGGCGGACGAAGCCGCGCAATTCCGAAGTGCTTATCGTGCGGTAGGCACTGTTCTGACTCCTGCCATCGCCACTGCTTTCGATGGACTCCATCAGCCCTTCGACCATATAGCGGTGCTTGTCTTCCCGGTCCAGGTTGGCACTGCGGCCACTGCAGAGAACGCCGATCATATGGGCTTCCAAACTCATATAGTTGGAGGCCAGTACCTCGTCCACATGCTTCAGACACTCCCCGAATTGGGCGCTTTCCACCGAGCGGTAGGCTTCGGGCAATCCGGCCAGCTTAACTCCGCCGTAGGGGTTGTATTCCGACGACTCGACGTAGGCCTGCCGCAACGCATCAAAATCGAGGGTGAACGAAAGCTGCTGCGCTTCCGCCAACAGACGCCGGTACTCGCTCACTTCCGCCTGGCGCAACTGGGGGCCGGCCTGCTGTTGGTCGACCGTCCGGCTGGTGGAGGCGCTGCAGGCCGCCAGCACGGCAGACAGACCCATGATTACCGCGGTGCAAAATTTCTTATGACTGAGGGTTGCCATTCGCTGCTTCCGATACCGGTTTAACTCTGATGCCGAAAAGGCCTTTGCGCTCGGCCTCCTCGGGCACGACCTGCGGCTGTAAAAAAGCGCGCAGCTTATCTCGCTCCCACATGGCATCCTGGTAACCAAGTTCGACCAGTTCGCCGATAAAAGGTTTCTCGAACAGAAGGTAACTCGCCGCCGAGGCACCGCCACCGGATGTCGTCGCCCCGGTCGAGCGAAACAGCCAGCGCAGTGCCGGCGGCAGGTAACGCACCTTGCGCCCGGCGAGACGATCCAGGCTCTGCGACGGCTCGATCACCGCCGATTCCACCGGGCGCAGCGGCGCCAGGTCGGCCAGGTGCTTACTGTCCACCGAATCCAGCAGCAGGTTGACCCGATCCAGGTGTTCCAGGTCACCCTCGAGGCTGTCGATAAAGGCCGCGTTGAACAGCTGGCCGGCAATCTGTGCCATCGACGGTGAGTGCCGCGGCGGCTTGGTACGGGTCTTGCCCCAGTGTACCGGCGAACGGTTGTCGGACACACCGACCACGAATACCCGGTTGGCGCCCAGGTGTAGCGCCGGACTGATTGGCGCCAGCTGGCGTACTGCGCCATCTCCAAAATAGTCGTTGCCAATCTTGACGGTGGAAAACAGGGTGGGAATGGCCGCCGACGCCATCAAGTGGTCTACGGTCAGTTGAGTGCGCACACCGTAGCGACGGAAACGCCGCCACTCGTTCAGATTCTCTGCGCCCTGAAAAAAACTGACCGATTCGCCCTCGCTGTAGGACAGTGCGTTGACACAGACCGCGCGCAGATGGCCGGCGTCAATGTTCTTCTGCACATTGCCAAAATGGACAACCTCTTCCACCAGCTCCCGCAAGGGCGTGTTATCCAGCAGCGCCAGCGGCCGCTGGCGCCCCACCCCCTGATTGAACAGCGAGCGGGTGATCGAGAACATGTTGCCGAACAGGCTGCGCCAGCTGCTGCAGTAGATCTGGTCCACGGTCAGCTGCAGCCACAGTGCGCACAGTCGCTCGACCGCCTCCTTGAAAGTGCCCGGATATGAAGCGAGCAACAACGCATTGACCGCGCCGGCGGAGGTACCACAGATAATTTGAAAGGGATGCGGACTGCTCTCCGGCGTCAATTCGGCCAGGGCCTTCAACACGCCGGCCTGGTAGGCCGCGCGGGCGCCACCACCAGACAATACCAGGGCACTGGCCTGGTGAGTGAGCTTTGGAATTTCGTTATTTTCGGTCAATTTGTTCTACCAGTAGCGATAAAACGCTGACATCGATACCACCAATCAGGTCACTGTGAAACCTGAATCCGGCCGATCGCGCCGCCGGGGCTATTAGCATAGCAGCCGCACTCCCGACGAGAAGATGACCCGGCCGGGAAACCGGTCACAAATTTCGCAGAGTGCCGCTGCGCCATCGCGGTCGGCAGTCAAAGCGCCATATCCACCACGTAGCGCCCAATGCCGTGACCACGATGCAGGCGCGCCAGAAACTCCGGCGCCTGTTCCAGGGAAATATCCTCGGCGATACGGTCCAGCTGCTCACCGATGTACCATTCGCCGGCGAGCTTGTCCCACACCGCCGCCTTCTTCTCCAGCGCCAACTCGACACTGTCGACACCCAGCAAGCTGATACCACGCAGAATAAACGGAAACACATTGGCCTGGAACTGGGCGCCGGAGGCCATGCCACAGGCGGCGACACCGCCACCGTAGGACAGGGACTTGATCACATTGAACAATGTCTCCCCCCCAACCGTGTCCACCGCCCAGGCCCACAGGGGCTTGGCCATCGCCTTGCTGGCAAATGGCGCCAGGGTCTCACGGTCGATCACTTTCCAGGCCCCGAGGGCGGTCAGGAAATCCGCCGACTCCAGCTTGCCGGTCACCGCCGCCACGCGAAAGCCGAGTTTGGCCAGCAGGGCCACCGCGATGGAACCAACACCGCCGGTAGCTCCGGTTACCAACACCTCGCCGTCACCCGGTTTGGCTCCAGCCTCCAGGAGCTTCTCGACACAGAGGCCAGCAGTAAGGCCGGCGGTGCCGAGTATCATGGACTCCCGTGCGGTCAATCCCACCGGCAACGGCAGCGCCCAGCCGGCCGGAATCGCCACACGCTCGGCCAGGCCACCGGGTGTATTCATGCCGAGATCGTAACCGGTGACGAGCAACATGGTGCCGGGCGCAAAAGTGCCACTCTTGTCGCTCAGCACCTCGCCCACGGCATCGATACCGGGTGTATGGGGATACTCGCGAGTGATGGCTCGATTGCCAAACGCGGACAGCGCATCCTTGAAATTCAGGGAGGAGTGGGACACGGCAAGCAGCAGCGGGTTATCCGGCAAATCCCGCACATGGCGGCGGATCACCTGCTGGTCGTATTTGCCGGCAGCTACCTCTTCCACCCAGATAGCGCGAAAGGTTTCATCCATGCGTTACTCTCCTTGCGGGGGTAGCAGCGATACCCCGTGGGCATCGCAGTGTCTCGCTTACTGCGCCTGGTGGCGCCAGGCGGACAGCCGTGTGAACAAGCGCATCAGCGCGGATTCCACGCCCGACTGGGCGGCGAGGCCCATCTTCTTGGCAATGTTCTTTTTCTCTTTGTATTCGACCTGGTAAAGGTCCGCATTCGCCGCACAATGGGTCAGGTATTCGTCGGAGGTCTTCAGTTCGTCTACGAGACCGAGATCCAGTGCGCGCTGGCCGAACCAGACCTCGCCGGTTGCCACCTTGGCAATATCCAGCTTCGGCCGGTACTCAGCCACGAAATGCTGGAAAAGCGCGTGAATTTCATCCAGGTCACTCTGGAATTTTTCCCGCCCCTCGGCGGTATTCTCGCCGAACATGGTTACGGTGCGCTTGTACTCGCCGGCGGTGAACAGCTCGAAATCCACATCGTGACGCTTGAGCAGGCGATTGAAATTGGGCAACTGCGCCAGCACACCAATGGAGCCGAGCATGGCGAAGGGTGCGGCGAGAATACGGTCTGCAACACAGGCCATCATATAACCGCCACTGGCGGCTACCTTGTCGACGGCAATCGTCAGCTGAATACCGGCACCCCGCACCCGCGCCAGCTGGCTCGCTGCCAGGCCGTAGTTGGCCACCATGCCGCCCGGGCTCTCCAGGCACACGACCACTTCATCGCCCGGCTCGGCCACCTGCAGGACAGCGGTCACCTCTTCACGCAACTGTGACAGTGCACTGGCCTTGATATCGCCATCAAAATGCATCACGAAGATGCGTTTGCGCTCGCCTTCCGGCTTTTGCGTGATAACGGCGGGAGAGTGCTGCTCACCCGCCTCGGCGTCGGCCTCGCCCTGTTCGGGCAGCGGCGTTTCCGTGCTCTCCAGGCCGGCGTGCTGTACCTTCTCGCGCGGCTTTTTCTTCAGCTCCGACTTGTGCTTCTTGGCCAGCGCTTTTTCTTCAGCTTTCTTTTCCTTGGCGATCTGTTTCCTGCGCCGGGAAAATTCGTGCTTGTCCATGACCGCCTCGAGCAACCTCTCCTTGAACTGCTCGTAACGATCGTTGAGGCGAGTGACACTGATATGTCCCTGAACGCGTTCTTTCAGATGCTCGCGGTTGGCAACAACAAATCCGACAACGACCAGCAGGGCCACAACAATAGTCACGACTTTGGCCAGAAACAGGCCGTATTCACTGAGAAATTCCACTAATACTCCAGATTGCTACCGTGCAAAAATCGATTGTCCATTTTTTACTGCCACTCATTCAGCGCGGAAGTCGCCTGCTTGTTGAGTGGCCGCGCCAACAGGCCCGTGTGACTGATACGCACTTCGTAAACGGCACCATCCTCCATCGGCAGGAAAGTAGCACTGCCGTAAACCGCATCAACGAAGGAAAGTTTCTTATCGAATCCACGCAGTGACTGCCAGACATCCACACCGTAATTACTGCCAATCAGCTGGTGCACCGAACGCTCCTTGGAGCGCTCGTCCTGCAGGGTAAGGTAGCGGCCACTGAGACGATCCAGGCGGTAGGCCGGCTGAATTCCCCAGCGCGCCAGCGGTCCTTTCCACTTCAGCATGCGGGCGTCAAGCTGCCACTGATCCCCGTGCAATTCGAAGCTCTGCGCCAAGCCGTCCGCATCGGAAAATTTGGCCTCGAAATACTGGTCTCCGAGCCTCTTGAAAGACACGGTGCCAACGCTGTGCTCCTCGGCGAGGTTTCGATAGCTGTACACGTCCGCCGCCACCAATACGATCAACAGTGCCCCACCGAGCAAGATCAGCCCGATGGTGCCGCGGACGAAACCCAAAACCCAGCTGCCACCCAGCAGTACTCTACCGCCCCAGAAGACCAGCAGCAGGGCCAGTATTGCAATCAGGAAAGTAATGGCGATATACATTTTCTATCGAGCTCCGTATATTTACAGCGGTCGAAATCTTCAACGGCCTAGCAGCGAGCCCTGCGCGCCGCCAGTTCTGCGAATTTGCGAATCAGCTGTCCCGACAGTGTCTGCTGCGGCGGAATCTCCGGCAGGTCACTGTAGTGAAACCAGGCAGCCTCGGCGATTTCCTCGCGGTCGGGCGCCAGGTCTCCACCGGCCCACTCCGCCAGGTAACCCAGCATCAGCTGCCCCGGAAACGGCCAGGACTGGCTGCCGATATAGCGTGCCTCACCGACCTCCAGCCCCACCTCCTCGCGCACTTCGCGCGCGAGGGCCTGTTCCGCATTTTCTCCCGGCTCGATAAATCCGGCCAATGCGGTGTACATGGCATGGCGATGGTGGGTGTGCCGCGCCAGCAGGCACTCGTCGCCGCGCGTGACCAACATGATGACACAGGGGGAAATGCGTGGATATACCGTGAAGTGACAGGAGGGACAGACCCGGGCACGGTCGCTGGGGTGCTGTTCCGTGGCACAGCCGCAGCGGCCGCAGAAACGGTGCTCGCTGTCCCAGTTGACCACCTGCGTGGCGCGCCCGGCCAAAGCAAAGAGCGGCTCTTCCACGCTCACCAACAGGCTGCGCAAACTGCGCCATTCGCAACCCGGCACATCCACCGGCTGCGAGAGCTGGTGTACGCCACAAGGGCGACCGTCCAGTTCCCCCAGATAGTGACTGCTGCTGATCAGCCCGGCAATCACCACTTCTCCGCCGTGCAGAAACTGCTCGCCTCGACAGAGCAATAGTCCATCTGCGATCAGAATATGGCAGGCGAAGTCCGGCGCGGGCCGCGCGCTGGCGGCTGGTACGAAGATATGTGTCAAGGCAGCCTCCCGCTCAAGCCACCTCAACGGGGTAACCGAGGGCTTCGAGACTTTCGACGGCCAGATTCAGCGACTGTATGTCCGCCTTGCGATGCAGCTTCACCTCGCCGAGGTAATACTCGAGGCTGATGATCGCATCGGCAAAGATATCCAGGGACTGTTCGACGGCCGGGGCCGAATCGTGGTGCTCCATAACGGTCTCCACAAAATCGACCAATCGCTCCACGACCGCGGCCGCACGGCGCAGGTTGAGCACGATAAGCCCACCGCGTACAGAGTTGAGCGTAGTGGCGACATTGCGGATGTGGCCGTGATCGAATCCCGAATCGGCATAAGAAGCCAGGGCGCGCTTTATCAGCGACAGACCCGCTTCAGCTTCCTTCAGTACCGCAACCTCTGCCTCCGCGAGCTGACTGTGCTCCAGAGCGACGTCCGCGTGCCCGAATTCGTCCAGGTCGATGGACGAACTCTGGCGCAGCGCGCGAATGGTGCTGTCCACCATCAGGACCTGACCCGTCAGCTTTTGCAGCGCGGCGTCCGCCACAGAGCCACCGGCCCCGGCAGCGGTTCGATACTCCTGCACGGCGCCGCGCAGTCCCTCGCCGACCCGCTTGAAATTCAGTAACTGCAGGGTACTGGCAACCCGCTGCAGGGTTCCCAGCAGGCCATCCTCTTCATCCAGGCCGGAGGCGCCGATCAGTTCGACATCGTCCAGCATGCGGCGCACACCGGACAATTCCTCATCCAGGGCCCCCGCCACAGCGTTGATGGCGGTCGCACCCGGCCCGCCCAGGCTGGCTCGTTCACGTTCGAGCTCCGCCTCGCTGTAGCCGAGAGGACGCACGGAGAAGGCCTCCAACAGCTTGGTGCCGTGACCCGCGGGTGAAGACAGGGCGAGCCAGTAGAGGCACTCCTTCAGCAACACTGGCGGTGCCGGCTGATCCAGAGCCGCATCGCCGTCTTTCTGCAGCGCACGCAACCGCCGGTCGAACATGCTGAACACCATGACCCGCGAGCGATTGACCTGCATCTCCGCTGAGGCCATTCCGCCGAGTGCGGCACCGGCCACGGCCCACAGCCGGCCATTTGGTCGCCCGGCGGAGACACTGGCGACGCGCTGCAGTGCCCGCGCCATCATCGTGTAGGCGGGCTTGCTCGGTTTACCCTTCAACAGGGCCAACAGTCCCACCTGATACATATGACGGAAGCGGCGGACAAAATTCCGCAGATCCTCGGACATGACCGCCGCAGAAACTGCCCCGGGGACACTCGCATCGAGACGGCAGCGGAAGAAATGGCTTTCCGGCACCGGTGCCTGCGAGCGCGCCGCACGCAGGGTATTGATGTAGGGAATCAGTAATTCGGGACGGGCCGTGCCTCGGTTCTGAACGAAGTCGAGATAACGGGTCAGTACGTAGAAGCCGGACCCCAAGCCCTCCATCAGGTCAATGGTGGCTTCCTGGCGCCCCTGCTGCAGATCCGCAAGCGCGCTCAGCATCTCCTGGGCCAACAAATCCCCGGCGTGGAGCTGAACCATCTGCAGCACGCCGCTGACCTGGCGCAGCGCGGCGAGGCACTGCTCCAGGGCCTGCTGGTTGTTGTTGTCTGCTGCAAACTGGTCGAGATAGGCTGCGGCGCCGTCTATGGCGACTACCAGCTCATCCTTGACCACATTGACAGAAGTTATATTGATATCGCGCAATTCAGTCACTGACTACACCGCTGCACTCTTATATTCACTGTACAAAACTCGACCAACCGCAATGAATCGGGTTAGTAGACGGCAATTTATACCAAACCCGCCAAGAGTCCACCTTTCCACAGCCAAATTCCATCGAACAATCGACAATTCTGCCGGGAGAAGTTGAATATTGGTCAAACCACTTGAATTTTGCCGCAACGCTGAGTAGCGTTTGCTTCGGCGAAACCAGCCGTTCGAACTGATAATAAGTGTGGCAAGGCCAGCGCTGCGCCAGATTCTAAGGCTCCGCCAGCCGGCCTCCTGCAATACGGTGCCGCGGGAACCAGAGGGCCAGTCTGCGCCCCGAAACCGCTACAACCTGACGGTTAACCAAGGAAGTAATTAATGAATACTTACAATAACGCGCTCACGGCTTCCGGCAGCGGTTTTGGCCGCGCCTTTACCGACAACTTCCTGGGGGAGGCGCCGGACTGGTACAAACTGGCCATAGCTGCGTTTTTGATCATCAACCCACTGCTGCTCTACGTCAGCGGCCCCTTCATCACCGGCTGGGTATTGATCGCTGAGTTTATTTTCACCCTCGCCATGGCACTCAAGTGCTACCCGCTCCAGCCCGGCGGCCTGCTGGCCATCGAGGCGGTGCTGATGGGCATGACCAGTACAGATGCCGTCTATCACGAAGTAGTGGAAAACATCGAGGTAATCCTGCTACTGATGTTCATGGTGGCAGGCATCTACTTTATGAAAAGCCTGTTGCTTTTCGTTTTCACCAAAATTCTGATCAACGTAAATTCCAAGACGCTACTGTCGTTACTTTTCTGTGCCGTCTCGGCGGTTCTGTCGGCGTTTCTCGACGCCCTTACGGTGACCGCAGTATTGATCGCGGTTGCCGTGGGTTTCTACTCCGTCTACCACCGGGTAGCCTCCAACCAGCCGCACCACCACGACCACGACCATTCCAGCGACGAGCATGTTGTGGAGTACCACCGCGAGGACCTCGACCAGTTCCGGGCCTATTTGCGCAGCCTGATCATGCACGGCGCCGTCGGCACAGCACTGGGCGGGGTATGCACCTTGGTGGGTGAACCACAAAACCTGCTGATTGCGGAAAAAGCGGGATGGGAATTCGTACAGTTTTTCCTGAACATGGCTCCCGTGACCATACCTACACTCTTTGCCGGCCTGCTGACCTGCATGTTGCTGGAGAAAACCAGGATGTTTGGTTACGGCGCCAAGCTGCCCAGCGCCGTGCGCGAAGTACTGGTGAATTTCTCACAGGAAGAAGAGAAGAAACGCACTTCAACTGATGTGGCGGCGCTGTGGATCCAGGGAATCGTGGCCGTATTGCTGGTACTGGCGCTGGCGTTTCACGTCGCCGAGGTGGGTATTATAGGCCTGATGATTATCGTGCTGCTGACATCGTTCAACGGTGTGATTCAGGAAGCCCGTATCGGGCATGCATTTGAAGAAGCCCTACCCTTTACCGCGCTACTGGTAGTTTTCTTTGCCATTGTCGCGGTGATTCACCAGCAGCATCTGTTTGAGCCAGTCACCCGTTTCGTACTGGATCTGGAACCGGAACAGCAGCCGGGCATGCTGTTTCTCGCCAACGGCCTGCTGTCGATGATCAGCGATAATGTATTTGTCGCCACGGTGTACATCAATGAAGTGAAAGCTGCGCTTACCGCCGGCGAAATTACCCGCGAGCACTTCGACGCACTGGCGATTGCGATTAACACCGGCACCAACCTGCCGAGCGTGGCCACACCAAACGGCCAGGCGGCCTTCCTGTTCCTGCTGACTTCGGCGCTAGCACCACTGATCCGCTTGTCTTACGGTCGCATGGTACTGATGGCCCTGCCCTATACCGTGGTACTCAGCATAGTGGCACTCATCTGCGTCATTTACGCGATCTAAACTGAGCGGAGTCGATAGCGGCGGAACAGCTCCAGAGTGGGTTCCGCCTTCGTCGCCGAGCTACTCTGGTGCAGACACTGCTCTGCTGACACCTGCTTCCCGGCAATAACGGCAACTCGATAGGCCGCAGGCAAAACCGGGTAGACTCACCAGAAGTGTTTGCCGGCCGACTTTTCCAGCAATGCCAGCATCGACTGGTGTGCCTCCACCTCTTCTGCGGAAGCCTGTAATACCGTCAAGGGTGCACGATCGGAAGCCAACCTGCGGACAGCACCGGAGGCCGCATCACGCCCCTCAGCGCCACCCTCTTCTGTACCCGATTGCTGCTCACCACCCTGGGCCAGCGCCAGATCCGTCTGGCCGCCGGTCATCATCAGGTAGACATCAGCGAGGATCTCGGCATCCAGCAGTGCGCCGTGCAAATCGCGCTGGGAGTTATCGACAAAGTAGCGCTTACACAGAGCATCCAGGTTGTTCTTCTGCCCCGGATGCTTCTCCCGCGCCAGCGCCAGGGTATCCAATACACCGCAATGCGCCGCCACATTCTGCCAGCGTGGACTGCCGAGCAGTTTCAGTTCCCAATTGATAAAGCCGACATCGAAGGGAGCGTTGTGAATGACGAGCTCTGCCCCCTCACAAAATGTCATGAAATCGTCGGCAACCTGCGCAAAAACCGGCTTGTCGACCAAGAATTCGTTCGTGATGCCGTGCACCTCGATCGCGCCATCATCGACCTCCCGCTCGGGATTGATATATTGGTGGTAATGGCGTCCAGTGAGCTTGCGATTGACCAGCTCGACGCAACCGATCTCAATAATGCGGTGCCCACTTTTCGGGTCCAGGCCCGTGGTCTCGGTATCCAGTACAACCTGACGCATCTACTTCTCCCCCTTCAACCCCTATGTTCATCAATGCCGCGGTTGGCCAGCTGGTCGGCACGCTCATTGCCGGGGTGACCGGCATGACCCTTGACCCAGTGCCAGTGCACCTCGTGACCGGCGATACCGTCGTCCAGCGCGCGCCACAGATCGGCATTTTTCACCGGTTTCTTGTTGGCGGTCTTCCAACCGTTCTTCTTCCAGTTGTTGATCCAGCTGGTAATGCCCTGGCGCAGATACTGGGAATCCGTGTGCAGGTCGACCCGACACGGCTGTTTCAGGGCCTCGAGAGCCCTGATCGCGGCCAGCAGCTCCATGCGATTGTTCGTCGTATGGGTTTCACCGCCAAACAGCTCTTTCTTCACATCGCCGTAGACCAGCAATGCGCCCCAGCCCCCGGGCCCCGGATTACCGCGGCAGGCGCCATCGGTATAAATGGTCACTTGTTTCAAATTGACTACTTTTTAATCACTGCGTGCACTGTCCGCGCCAGCATCACCGGCAAGTCAGCGCTTTTGATGGCGTCCGCGCGCGGCGACGCGCGGACTCGAAGGCACCGCGGTTAGCGCCGGTTTCTGATCACCACGCCAATTGATCTTGATCGTGCGCATACGCGCCACTTCTTTGCGCGCGACTATGATGTAAAAGCCCCCCCAAGGCAACTGCCAGCGGGTGCCGAGCCGCTCCATCCACGCTGTCTTCGCCAGCAGTTCGCGCTGCTGCAAAGGCAGGCGGAAGAAGCCGCGCTCAATGGTGTTGGCCTGCAGGTCCAGCAGGTTCATCCAGTCCGCAACGCGCGCCGCACGCAATTGGTTGCCGCGCTGGTAAGCGCTGCTGGAGAACAGCAGCCGTGATAGCCCCAGCAACGAAAACGGATTGAATCCGATCAGCAACAGGTGCCCCCCGGGTATCAGCACTCGCGCGGCTTCCCGCAATACCTGGTGCGGATGAGAGGCAAAGTCCTGCAGATGGTGAAGCAGGACCACGTCAATAGATTCCGACGGCAATGGCAACTGGCCAAATTCGACCTGCGCGGCGCAGTCCTGCTCACTGCTGGCACTGAGGCGAAACCGATGGTTAATCCGGCTGCAAGCGGCGAAGTCAACGTCGCTGGTGACCCCTGCCTGCATCAAGTGGTAACCGAACATTTTTTCGACCAGCGGCTGTGTCAGCGCCAGTTGCTGGGACAGAATTTCCTGGCCCAGGCCACTGGAGAACCAGTGAGACAGTGCGGCGCAGGATTTTGCCAATGATGGCATTTCTGCGCGATTGTCCGAATTGGATTTCTTCGCCATGGTGTCTCCGACCGTTGCTGGGTCCGTCCGACCGTGTGTGGTGCCATAAACACCCGATTTTAGTGAAATATCACCCGAAGAGACCGATATTTCACCCACAACCCCACCTGAACAATAAAAAACTTAAGAGGCGCCAAATTGCGCGACTCTGTCTCGCTCGCAGCGCGCACCATCACAACGGGCCCACAGGTGATTCAGCGCAAACTACCTTACATGATATCGTTCCAACTTCCAGACCAACGGGCCACTAAAATGCTCTCAATCTCGCCGATTCCAGCCTTCAGCGACAACTATATCTGGCATCTCGAACGAGATGGCGCGCACTGGGTAGTGGACCCGGGCGACGCCAAACCGGTGTTTGAAGCCCTGGGCGACAAACCGCTCGGCGGGATCCTCATTACCCACCACCACCTGGACCACACCGGCGGGATCGCCAAGCTGCGCGAGCGCTACGCCTGTCCAGTTTACGGGCCGGGGACCATTGACGGCGTCACCAACCCGTTGGCGGCGGGTGAGAGCTACGAAATTCTCGGCCTGCCGATGCGGGTCATGGATGTTCCAGGCCATACTCTCGACCACCTGGCACTGGTACTCGAAGAAGGCACCGACAACGGCACACCACAGCTCCACCTATTTTGCGGCGACACCCTCTTCGCCGCCGGCTGCGGTCGTCTCTTTGAAGGCACGCCCGCGCAGATGCACAATTCCCTGGCCAAGCTGAGCGCGCTGCCACCGGAGACCCGCGTGTATTGCGCCCATGAATATACCCTGGCAAACCTGCGTTTTGCCGAGACCGCCGAGCCGGGCAACGCCGCCGTCAAAAGCCGCATCGCGACCAGCCAGGCCCTGCGCGCCGACAATCGCCCCACGCTGCCCTCGACAATTGGCGAAGAATTAGCCACAAATCCATTCCTGCGCTGCCACATTCCCGCGGTGGCCCGACGAGCAGCAAATCACGGCGCCAATGGCGCAAATGGGGACTCCGATGAGGTGGAGGTGTTCGCTAGACTTAGGCGCTGGAAGGACGAATTCTGAAGTACTGGCTCGACCAATAAGGCCCCAATCCGGTGATATTGCCGACAACCTGTGCAAAAACTCGCCGTTTTGATTGACCGAAACTAATTTCACTCTTTAGAATCAGACAATTACGAACGAAAGCTCAGGTGTAGTACAAGATAAACGCGACTGCGTATCCTGAGCCCGGAAACTAAAAGAACGACTCGCGGATACCAAGCATGGTTCACAAGAAATTTGCCGTAGCAGTCCTCGCTGCGGCAGTGGGGGCTTGTGCGCAGATGCCAGACAACAGCATTGCGCCCGAAAAGCACAACCTGCAGGGGGAAGACACCGTCGCGGTGTCTGGCACCAGTACTGACAGCATACAGCCGGCGGAGAAGGCACTACCTCCAGTGGATATCTGGGATCGACTGCGCCGCGGCTTCCGCCTCGACCGCAATGTCGACGCCCCCAAAGTCAAAGACTATATTGCCTATTTTTCGCGCAACGAGGGCTACATGGCCCGCGTGACCGAGCGCTCGCGCCGCTACATCTTCCACGTGGCCGAGGAACTGGAACAGGCCAACCTGCCCCTCGAGCTGGCCCTGCTGCCAATCGTAGAGAGCGCTTACGACCCCTTTGCCTACTCTCATGCCCGCGCGTCCGGAATGTGGCAGTTTATCCCTGCAACGGGACGCTCATTCGGCCTGGAGCAGAACTGGTGGTACGACGGGCGACGCGACGTCGACCAGTCAACCCGTGCGGCCGTCAAGTACTTCACCTACCTGTCGGAACGTTTCGGCGGCGACTGGGAGCTGACGCTCGCAGCCTACAACGCCGGTGAGGGTACAGTGCGCCGGGCCATCGAGCGCAACCGGCGTCGCGGTCTCGGCACCAGCTTCTGGGACCTGAAGCTGCCCCGAGAAACCCAGCGCTATGTCCCGCAACTGCTGGCACTGGCCGAAGTGATATCCCGCCCGGATTACTACCGGATTCCGTTGCACGACGTGGCTAACGAGCCCTACTACGCGTCGGTGGATGTGGGCAGTCAGATTGATTTGTCACAGGCCGCGAGTCTTGCCGATATCGAAATCGAAGAACTCTACCTGCTCAATCCAGGCTTCAATCGTTGGGCCACGGACCCCAACGGCAATCACCGTCTGCTGATTCCGGTGGACAAGCAGGAAGTCTTCGAAACGGGCCTGGCGGAGCTGCCCAAAGAGCAGCGCGTCACCTGGCAGCGCTACAAGATCGCCCGAGGTGATACCCTGTCCACCATCGCCCGTCGCTACGAGACGACCGTGGCGGCAATTCGGGAAGCCAACAAGCTGCGCGGCAACAATATCCGCGCGGGCAAAACACTGTTGATCCCGAGCGCCTCCGGACCGACCGGGCAATACGCCTATGCCGTGGATGAGCGCGTCAAGCGCCGCCAGTCTTCCGGCGATGGGCAAAAAACCAGTTACACCGTCCGCCCCGGCGATACCCTTTGGGGGATTGCACGTAACCTGAAGGTCAGCGTGCGCCAGCTGGCGAGCTGGAACAGTATGGCGGCAGGCGATACGCTGCGCCCCGGACAAACCCTGGTCGCCTACGGTGGTGACAGCGGCAGCGACAGCCGCACAACCCGCAAGGTGTCCTACCGGGTTCGCAACGGCGACTCCCTGTACCGGATCGCCAGCAAATTCAGTATTGAGATCGACGACATTCTGCGCTGGAACAAGCTCAGCAAGTCCAACTATCTGCAGCCCGGCCAACGCCTGACCCTGTTCGTCGATACCACAGCCAGCGGCTAGACAAACAGGACCAGCTTGTCAGCAAAACAAAAAACCCGGCTTATGCCGGGTTTTTTGTTAACTCAAAGAGGCGACAATTACTCTGACTTGCCCATTTTGATATCGGCTTGGCTGGCCAGGTAATTTTGCACTGCCATCAGCTCCGCATTGCCACTCGCCAAAGCCAGTTGCTGCATTACCGCTTCGCGCTGCTCCTTGCTCTGTCGCGCCAGTTGACCCGGACGGACGTCGCGCAGCTTCAATACCACCTGATCACCATCGCTGGTAGCGAAAGTGGCCACCCGATCACCGCGCTCCGGCGCTGCCAGCGCAAAGGCCTGCTCGATGATCTCACCGCGCTCACCGAAACCACCCCGGCGAGTCTTGTCACTGGTCTCCAGTGTCAGTTGCTGCTCCCCTGCCAGCTCGGCAAAGTCACCGCCAGCTTCCAGCTTTGCCTTCAACTCCTGCGCGCGGCTGGCCAACTGGGCACTGGCCTTTTCGCGCTTGATGCGCTCTACAATCTGCTGGCGAACTTCTTCAACAGGATAAGTGCCGGCCGGCTTGTGTTCGGTTACCCGCAGCACCACGGAATGCTCCTCGCTGAGGTTCAACACATCGGAAGTATTGCCGTCCTCTTTTACTTCCGGAGCAAAGGCAGCGGCCACCACTTTGTCATTAGCCGCGATGCCAGTGCCACCCTGGCGGCCGAACAAGCCCGTAGTTTGCAGCGGCACGCCCAACTCTTCGGCGGGGCCTGCGAGGTCGTCGGCGTTATAGGCGAGGTCTGCCAGACGGCCGAGCGCTCCGACAAACTCTCGCTCTGCTTCGGCGTTGCGAAGCTGTGCGGTGATTGCGGCCTTACGCTCTTCGAAAGTCGGAGCCTCGGCGTCCTCGACTTCGAGCAGCTTGATAAAGTGGGTTCCACTTTCAGTGCTTACCGGGCCGGAAACCTGGCCAACCTCGAGAGATGCCAGGGCTGCCTCGAATTCCTCCGGGAAAACATCGCCACTGGTGAAACCGAGGTCACCACCTTCATCGCGGGAACCAATGTCATCGGAGTAGGATTTGGCCAACTCGGCAAAATCCTCACCCGCGTCAAGCTTGGCCTGAACCTCTGCCAGCTTATCTTTATTAGCGTCTTCCAGCAGTATGTGGGCCGCATGGCGACGAATGTCCGCCTCAAAGCTGGCAACTTCCTGTTCGTATTGAGTACGAACGTCCTGCTCTGACACGTCGATATTTGCCGCAAACAACGCCGGCTTCAGTTCGATGTACTGAATAGCAACCTGCTCGGGGCGCTGGAACTGCCCCTGGTTATCCTGGTAGTACTGCTCAACTTCGCTGTCACTGACCGTCATCTGTTCGAGCAGCCCCTGGACCGGCAATATGGCGTAATCGAAGTCGCGTTCTTCCATGGAAACCGCCATAACCTGCTCGGCATCGGCCCGCGTGACAAAAGCGCTGTCGTTAACACTATCGGCATACTGCTGCAGAGTCAGATCCCGCTCCATGATCAGACGGAAATTGGTAGGGCTGTAACCCATCCGGCGCAGTGCATCGCGAAAAACCTGCGGATCAAACTTGCCGTTGATCTGGAAACCGGGAATTTGCACCGTTTCCCTGTCTACGGCCGCAGCGCTCATCACCATGCCGCCGTCCTGAGCCGCCTGCCGCATCACCGAGCTGGTAATCAGTTGCTGCAAAACCGGCTCGCGAAGTTGCTCGTCACTCAACAGTTCTGCGGGGACATTCTCGCCGTACTGGCTCATGATCATGTTGCGACGATTCTGAATCGCGCGCTGTAAATCCAGGTTGCTGATTTTCTCGCCGTTTATTTCGGCTACCGCATCAGCGGAACCTCCACTGGCACCGGTGAAAAAATCAATCCCGCCAATGACCATAATGAAACCGAAAAAGGCCGCAACAATAATTGCCGCAGTGCCTTTCAGGTTATCTCGCATGGACTGAAGCATGCTCAGCTCCGAAAGTTAATTCTAAAAATAATTACCAAATACACAAAATCGCCGGAGCGATTTTGATCAGCTCCAGCTGCCCCGAAGGGGTGAGGGCCACGGATGGCCCGAAACACAAAATCGCCGGGAGCGATTTTAGTCAGCTCCAGCTGCCCCGAAGGGGTGAGGGCCACGGATGGCCCGAAATAAAAAAGGCGCATCCGTAAGATACGCCTCTTCGAAGCTTCGACTTGAGAAAGCGAGGCTTCTTAACTCACCGAAAACCTTAGTTCACGGCATCCTTCAGAGCTTTACCAGCTTTGAAGTTCGGGATTTTTGCTGCGGCGATTTCAATCGGATCACCGGTACGCGGATTGCGGCCAGTGCGAGCTGCACGCTCTTTAACGGCAAAAGTACCGAAACCAACCAGAGCAACCTGATCCCCGTTTTTCAGAGCACTAGTAATGCTCTCTACCATTGCGTCCAGAGCACGGCCGGCAGCTGCTTTCGGAATGTCTGCAGATGCGGCAATTGCTTCAATCAGTTCGGACTTATTCACGCTTAATCCCTCTGTTCTTTTTTAGGTATGTTGGGGCACCCACTTCCGGGGTACCGCTGCGTTCGAGTCTTCAATCGCCGGCGAATTGTGCGCCGGGCAATAAGCCCCGATTTATACCAACTGCCCGGTAGCGGGTCAAGGAACCATGCGGGTTTCCGGCCAGTTGGACAAATATCCGACAGCTTTTCGCTGCGGAAAGATTACTTTTTAGCCGGACAGCACCGGCTGGACGCCGGTGCCACTTCGTCGATCCCCTCAGTGAGTATGCATCGAGCGCTGCGAACGCTCCTCCGCCTGCTTTTGCAACGCGGAGTATTCCTCATCGGACAAGGATTCCGGCTTTTGCTCAAGCGCGTACTCCAGCACCTGGTCAATCCATTTGACGGGTTTGATCGCTAAATCCTGAAGAATATTATCCGGAATATCTTTCAGGTCACGCTCGTTGTCCGCCGGGATCAGCACCGTTTTGATACCACCGCGGTGGGCTGCGAGCAGCTTTTCCTTTAGACCGCCAATTCGCAAAACTTCTCCGCGCAGTGTAATTTCTCCGGTCATCGCAACCTCCGAGCGCACCGGAATATTGGTGAGCACGGATGCCAGTGCCGTACACATGGCTATACCCGCAGAGGGACCGTCCTTGGGCGTAGCGCCCTCGGGCACATGAATATGAATATCGCGCGTCTCATGGAAGTCCGGCGCAATACCGAGGGACTGCGAACGTGCGCGCACGACAGTAAGCGCCGCCTGAATAGACTCCTGCATCACGTCGCCAAGTGAGCCGGTCTTGATCATGCGCCCCTTACCGGGAACCGCGGAGGCCTCGATACTGAGGAGCTCCCCTCCCACTTCGGTCCAGGCCAGGCCGGTGACGATGCCGACTTTGTTTTCCTCTTCCGCGCGACCGTAATCGAACTTACGCACACCCAGCAAATCTTCCAATTGGCCGGGCTCAACCACCGCCTTGGCACTGGTGGACTCGCGCACGTGCTCCGTGACGATCTTTCGGCAGATTTTCGCTATCTCCCGGTCGAGGCCCCGCACCCCGGCCTCGCGGGTGTAATACCGTACGATATCCCGGACTGTCTGGTCCGAAAGTACCAGCTCGTCATCCTTGAGCCCATTGGCAGCGCGCTGTTTCGGAACCAGGTAGCGCTGGGCAATATTCAGCTTTTCGTCTTCGGTGTAACCCGGTATGCGAATGACTTCCATCCGGTCCAACAGAGGTCCGGGGATATTCATCGAGTTCGACGTACAGACAAACATCACATCCGAGAGGTCGTAATCCACTTCCAGATAGTGGTCGTTGAACGACTTGTTCTGCTCTGGATCCAGCACCTCCAACAAGGCAGATGCAGGGTCGCCGCGATGATCCATCCCCATCTTGTCAACTTCGTCGAGCAGGAACAGCGGGTTCTTGACGCCGACCTTTGAAATCTTCTGGATCAGTTTGCCTGGCAGCGAACCGATATAGGTGCGGCGATGCCCGCGAATTTCCGCCTCGTCCCGCACACCACCGAGCGCCATTCGCACGTACTTTCGATTGGTCGCGCGGGCGATGGACTGCCCGAGAGAGGTCTTACCAACCCCCGGTGGCCCGACCAGGCAGAGAATAGGACCCTTGACTTTCTTGACCCGTTTCTGCACGGCCAGGTATTCGAGGATTCGCTCTTTGACCTCCTCCAGACCGTAGTGATCCTTCTCGAGAATCTCTTCGGCTTTTTTCAGGTCGTGACGTACGCGACTGGCTTTTTTCCAGGGCACGCTGAGCATCCAGTCGATATAACTGCGCAGAACTGACGCCTCTGCAGACATCGGCGACATCATTTTCAACTTGCCAAGTTCCGCGCGAGTTTTCTTTTCCGCCTCGGCACTCATACCGGATTCGGCAATTTTCTTCTCGAGCTCTTCGACCTCGTTGGGCTCTTCGGTAATTTCACCGAGTTCCTTCTGAATGGCCTTCATCTGCTCATTCAAATAGTACTCGCGCTGGCTCTTCTCCATCTGCTTCTTGACGCGGCCGCGAATACGCTTCTCGACCTGGATCAGATCGATTTCCGAGTCCATCAAGCCCAGCAGGTGCTCGAGGCGCTCCTTCACACTGGCCGTTTCCAGCAATTCCTGCTTCTGCGGCAGCTCCAGAGACATATGTGCGGCGATGGTATCCGCTAGGCGGCCCGGCTCGTCAATGCCGGACAGCGAAGTAATTACCTCGTTTGGCACCTTCTTGCTCACCGAAACATACTGTTCAAACTGGGTCATTGCCGAGCGCACCAGCGCTTCCGCCTCCGCCTCGGGCAACTCTTCGGTGGCCATCGGTTCGACGGTAGCCCGATAGTGCCCCTCCCCTTCGATAACCTCGAGGATATTGACCCGCTGGCTCCCCTCGACCAACACCTTGACGGTGCCATCGGGCAGTTTGAGCAGTTGCAATACGCTCGCTACGGTACCGATGCGATAGATGTCTTCGGCGCCAGGATCGTCCTCCGATGCCTTGCGCTGTGCTACGAGCAGCACCTGCTTGTCGCTGCGCATCGCCTCTTCCAGCGCGTCAATGGATTTCTCCCGGCCGACAAACAGCGGAATCACCATATGGGGATAAACGACGACATCGCGCAACGGCAACAGCGGGTATTCAAGTGTGGTGTCGGATGACTGGTCCATAGAACTCCTCTCGGCCCGATCACTGGGTAATTGGCGCGGCATCAATGCTGCTGTGGGAAATTTCAGCTTGCTGTGGCCGCCGCCTCTGTTGCTAGTTAATGGGGGAGCGGTGACCGGAATACAAGTCTAATCTAACGGCGAATTTGTGCCGAATTCAGTGATGAAATGCTAAAAGAGTTGTGGAGCCGTCGATGGGACTCTAAGCAACGACAAGAGAGGTCCTTACCAACCGCTATAAAAAAAGCCCCAAATTGGGGCTTTTTTGCTACTCACCGCGAGTTACTCTTCCGGCGCCGCCTTTTGCGGCTGCGATTCACTCTCGTAAACTAACAGTGGCGCAGACTCTCCCTTGATGACCGCCTCGTCAATGACGACCTTGGCGACATTATCAGTCGAGGGGATATCGTACATGGTTTCCAACAGCACGGACTCCATGATGGAACGCAACCCGCGCGCACCGGTCTTGCGCTCCATGGCTTTCGCAGCCACAGCATCCAGAGCGTCCGGGCGGAAATCGAGCTCCACATCTTCCATTTCGAACAGCTTGGCGTACTGTTTGGTCAGCGCATTGCGCGGTTCGGTCAGAATTTTAACCAGGGCGGCACGGTCGAGCTCTTCCAGAGTTGCAGTAACCGGCAGGCGGCCGACAAACTCCGGTATCAGGCCGTAACGCACCAGATCCTCCGGTTCCAGGTCGCGCAACACCTCACCAAAGTTGCTGGTGCCGTCCTTGGACTTAACCTCGGCGCTAAAGCCGATGCCACCCTTCTCGGAGCGGTCGCGAATGACTTTGTCGAGGCCGGCAAAGGCACCGCCACAAATAAACAGAATGTTCGAGGTATCTACCTGTAGAAACTCCTGCTGCGGGTGCTTACGCCCCCCCTGAGGCGGAACGGACGCCACGGTCCCTTCGATCAGCTTGAGCAGCGCCTGTTGCACGCCCTCACCGGATACATCGCGGGTGATGGACGGATTGTCGGACTTGCGCGAAATCTTGTCGATCTCGTCGATATAGACGATACCCTGCTGCGCTTTCTCGACGTCGTAGTCGCACTTCTGCAACAACTTCTGAATAATATTTTCCACATCCTCACCGACGTAACCGGCCTCGGTCAGGGTGGTCGCGTCAGCGATGGTAAAGGGCACATTGAGCAGGCGCGCCAGGGTCTCTGCCAGCAGTGTTTTACCGCTACCGGTCGGACCAACCAGCAGGATGTTGGATTTGCTCAGCTCGACATCTTCTTTGCCCTTGACGCCGGTTTTGCTGCGCAGGCGCTTGTAGTGGTTGTACACCGCTACCGCCAGTACGCGCTTGGCGCGCTCCTGACCAATCACGTACTGGTCGAGGATTTCGGTGATTTCACGGGGAGTCGGCAGCCGGCCCTCAGGACCTTCCGAAGTCTCCTGCACCTCTTCACGAATAATATCGGTGCACAGCTCGACACATTCGTCGCAGATAAAGACGGACGGCCCAGCGATCAGCTTGCGCACTTCCTGCTGGCTCTTGCCACAGAAAGAACAATACAGCAGTTTGCCGTTGTCTTCTCCGCTGCTCTGATCGGTCATCAATTTACTCCGTGGTCATGGGCCTGCCGGGCCCCTGGATATCGGCTTCTATAGCAAGATGCTGTCTTTTGGCGGGTTTTTCAAGCCCTTTGTATCCAGGCGGGCCAAAACCTGAAGACAAGCCGCCAGCGATGTCACTGGCGACCACAAAATTGGCTTATGACGGCACTATTTTCCCAATGCCAGTCGGCTCGAGAGCACATCGTCTACAAGACCGTATTCCTTGGCCTCATCGGCACTCAGAAAATGATCGCGCTCGGTATCGCGCTCGATATCGGCGACCGGGCGTCCGGCGTGGTGCGCCATCAGCTCATTCAGGCGCTGACGGATCTTGAGAATTTCCTGTGCGTGGATATGGATATCGCTCGCCTGCCCCTGCGCACCGCCGCTGGGCTGGTGAATCATCACGCGCGAATTCGGCGTCGCGAATCGCTTGCCACTGGCGCCAGCCGCCAGCAAGAAGGCCCCCATGCTACATGCCTGACCAATGCACATGGTGCTGACATCCGGCTTGATGAACTGCATGGTGTCGTAGATCGACATGCCCGCGGTCACTGAACCACCGGGTGAATTAATGTAAAGGTGGATGTCCTTGTCCGGGTTCTCCGCCTCAAGGAAAAGCAACTGCGCCACCACCAGGTTGGCCATATGGTCTTCAACCGGACCGACCAGGAAAATCACCCGCTCTTTCAAGAGGCGGGAATAAATATCGAAAGAGCGCTCTCCCCTGGCAGTCTGCTCCACCACCATAGGCACCAAGCCAGTCGCTGCAGGATCAATCGTTGAACGGGGATATTCAAAACGTGCCATAGATACCGTTGCTTCCTTTTGTGGTGTATTAGGCAGGCCAGCCTCGGAGCGCCATGCGCCCAAGCTGAAATTTCGGTCTTCCAGAGCTTAACCGGTCAAGGGCGAGAAAGCCAGCCGGCAAAATAGAGAGGAAAGGGAATGGCAGCCACTGGATCGTGGCCGCCATTCATCAGGGCTCAGAGCTTTATCAGCCCTGCTTCTGAGGCTTGATCACGTCGTCGTAGCTGCTCGCAACTTCTTCGACTTTGGCGGACTCCAGAACGAAATCTACTACCTGATCTTCCAGCACTACAGATTCAACGCCGGACAGCAGCTCGCGGTTGCTGAAGTAGTACTCGACCACCTCTTCCGGCTGCTGGTAGGTAGAAGCCAGTTCCTCGACCTTGGCTTTTACGCGATCGGCGTCAACGGACAACTTGTTCTGCTTGACGATTTCGCCCACCACCAGGCCCAGCACTACGCGACGCTTGGCCTGATCTTCAAACATGGTGTCCGGCAGCATTCTCTCGGCGTCTTCCATTTTTATCTGGCCGCCGAACTGCTGAACCATCTGGCCACGCAGGGCGCGGACTTCACCGGCCACCAGTGCGGAGGGCAGCTCGACCTGATGCTTTTCGAACAGCTGGTCCATGATCTGAGTCTTGACCTTGTTCAGCGCTGCATTTTTCAGCTCGCGCTCCATGTTGCCACGTACTTCCTCGCGGAATTTTTCTTCGCCGCCCTCTTCAACACCATAGGTCTTGAAGAACTCTTCATTCAGTTCAGGCAGCTCAGGCTTCTCGGACGCGGTCACCTTGATAGTGAAGGTCACCTCAGCACCACGCAGGTCTTCCGCCTGGTAGTCCTCGGGGAAAGTGACATTGATATCTTGCTCTTCGCCCGGCTTCATACCCAGGATGCCGTCTTCAAAGCCCGGGATCATCTGGCCAGAGCCCAGCACCAGCTGGTGACATTCAGCCTTGCCACCTTCAAATTCTTCGCCGTCTTTTCGGCCAACGAAATCGATGGTTACACGGTCGCCCTTTTGCGCCTTGCGCTTGGTTTCTTTCCAGGAGGATTGCTGCTTGCGCAGGACATCAATCATGGTGTCGACGTCTTTGTCGGTCACTTCGGCAACTGGACGCTCAACTTTGATTTCCGCCAGGTCGGTCAACTCAACTTCAGGGTAGACCTCGAAGGTAGCGACATATTCCAGGTTCTCACCGGGCGCGACCTGCTTGGCCTCAATGCTCGGCTGACCGGCAGGTTTTACCTGCTCCTTCTGCACCGCTTCGTAAAAAGAGCGGCTCATCACCTCACCCAGAACTTCCTGACGCACGCCGGCACCATAGCGCTGGCGAACTACCTTCATCGGTACCTTACCCTTACGGAAGCCGTTTACGCGGACGTTCTTGGCAGCCTGCTGGAGGCGCTTATCCACTTCCTTATCGACGATTTCCGCCGGCAAATTAACCGTTAAACGACGCTCCAGGCCGGAAGTTGTTTCGATGGAAACCTGCATGTTAATCCTCGTGAGACTATCTCTTTTATCGCGCCGCAGCGCCAACTTTTACCGGGGGCGCCGGAACTCAGCCGGCCGACCGCCTCGCATGGCTTATCCATCGGAACTGCTCAGCAATTCCCGACCGACGCCAAATACAAGCAGCCCGCACCTCCCCTGAGCGGGCAAGTAACGCGGACTGCTCAATTCATTGTTTGGTGGGGACGGGGAGACTTGAACTCCCACACCTTGCGGCACCAGAACCTAAATCTGGCGTGTCTACCAATTCCACCACGTCCCCGAAAACCACCCCGACGCTAACTCATTGATATTTCTGCAATTTACCGCACAAACATCGGGTCCCGGCGACGAGGGGAGCAGATTGTGCCACAGGCGCCAGAGGGCTTCAACAAAATGCCGACCGCGGCGCCCCACAGATGCGAAAAGGGCGCCTCGAAGGCGCCCTTTCACCGGGATCGAGGGTGGCGTTACACCCGCTCCACGATGGTAGTGATGCCCTGGCCGAGGCCGATACACATGGTGGACACGCCCAGATCACCGCCTTCGTTCTGCATCACGGACAGCAAAGTACCGGTGATACGAACGCCGGAGCAGCCAAATGGGTGGCCCAGTGCAATGGCGCCGCCATACAGGTTCACCTTCTCGTCCATCTTGTCGAGCAGTTCCAGGTCCTTCAGCACCGGCAGAGCCTGGGCAGCAAAGGCCTCGTTCAGTTCAACCTTGTCGATGTCGCCGATGGTAAGGCCGGCATTTTTCAGCGCCTTCTTGGTGGAAGGTACCGGACCGTAACCCATGATTGACGGATCCACACCGGCCAGGGCCATTTCGCGCACCTTGGCAATCGGCGTCAGACCAAGTGCCTTGGCGCGCTCGGCGGACATCACCAGCATCACGGATGCACCGTCAGTGATCTGTGAAGAGGTACCCGCCGTCACCTGGCCGTGCTTCGGATCGAAGGCCGGCTTCAGCTGCGCCAGACCTTCTACGGTGGTGTCAGGGCGAATCGTCTGGTCGGTTTCCACCAGGAATGGCACACCGTCGTCGTCGTGCCCTTCAATGGCAATAATCTCTCGATTGAACTTGCCTTCTTTAGTGGCGGCTGCCGCGCGCTGGTGGGAGCGGGCCCCGAACTCGTCCATCTGCTGGCGCTGGATACCGTGCATCATCGCCAGGTATTCCGCGGTCATACCCATTGAGCCGGCCGCTTTGGCCATGAAACGACCGAGCATCGGGTTGGGGCTCACATGCTCCATCATGTTCAGGTGACCCATGTGCTCGACGCCGCCGACCACATAGACGTCTCCCAAGCCGGCACGGATACTCGCCGCGGCGGTGTGCAGGGAGGACATCGAAGAGCCACACAGGCGGTTAACGGTCTGCGCCGGAATGGTATGGGGCAGGCCTGCGCGCAGCACAATCATGCGTGCCACATTGAAGCCCTGCTCGTCGCGCTGCATCACGCAACCCCAGATGACATCGTCAATCTCAGCCGGATCCAGCTTGTCATTGCGCTGCAGGAATTTTTTCAACAGCTCCGCAGACATATCGTCCGCACGCACATTGCGGTACACACCATTCTTGGAGCGCCCCATTGCCGTGCGCGCATAATCGACGATTACGGCATCTCTAGGATCTAAACTCATCGCAATTCTCCTCACTTATCGCCGTAGTAGGTTTCGCCACTCGCAGCCATTTCACGCATGCGCTCGGTGGGCTTGTACAACTCACCCAGATCCGCGTGCCTGTCGGCCATCTTCACGAATTCATCCAGGCCAATATTGTCCAGCCAGGCGAAAATACCGCCGCGGAAAGGCGGGAAACCGATGCCGTAAATCAGCGCCATATCGGCTTCGGCCGGAGAGTCAACGATGCCCTCCTCGAGGCAGCGAGCCAGCTCGGTGGCCATCGGCACCATCATACGCTCGATGATTTCATCTTTCTCGAAGTCGCGACGATCCGCCACGTGCGGCTTCAGCAGCTCATAGGACTCTTCGGTAGCCACTTTCTTCGGCCTGCCTTTTTTATCCTCTTCGTAGTTGTAGAAGCCTTTGCCATTTTTCTGGCCATAGCGCTTTGCTTCGTACATCACGTCGGAAGCGGCCTTGAAGGACTTACCCATACGCTCGGGGAAACCCGCAGCCATCACTTCTTCCGCGTGCACACCGGTGTCGATACCAACGACGTCCATCAGGTAAGCCGGGCCCATCGGCCAGCCCCAGCGCTCCATGACCTTGTCGATTTCCTGGAAATCGGCACCATCGCGCACCAGCATGGAGAAACCGGCGAAATACGGGAACAGCACCCGGTTTACCAGGAACCCGGGGCAGTCGCGCACAACGATAGCCTTCTTGCCCATCTTGTTCGCGTAGGCCACGACTCGGGCAATGGCGTTCTCAGATGTTTTCTCACCACGAATCACTTCCACCAGCGGCATCTTGTGTACCGGGTTGAAGAAGTGCATACCGAGGAAGTTTTCCGGGCGCGCCAACGGCTCGGCCAGGTGATCGATAGAAATGGTGGAGGTGTTGGAGGCGATCACGGTGTCGTCGCTCACCTTGCCTTCCACTTCTTTGAGGACTGCGTGCTTCACCTTCGGATTTTCGACCACCGCCTCCACGACCACATCGACATTGTCGAAACCGTCATAGCTCAGAGTCGGCTCGATGCGGTTCAGCACTTCACCCATTTTTTCCGCAGTCAGGCGGCCGCGTGCAACCAGCTTGGACAGAATCTTGTTGGCTTCTTTGAGGCCGAGATCGATGCCCTTCTGGTCGATATCCTTCATCTTGATCGGCGTACCCTTGTAGGCGGACTGGTAAGCGATACCACCGCCCATAATGCCGGCACCCAGCACCGCAGCGCGCTCGATCTTTTTGTCAGCTTTCTTTTCCCAACCCTTGGCGACTTTACTGATCGCCTGATCATTCAGGAACAACCCTACCAGCGACTTGGCGGTATCGGTCTGCGCGCAGAAGATAAATTGCTCCTGCTCGATCTTCAGAGCCGCGTCGCGGTCGAGCTTATAGCCCTGCTCGATGGAAGTGACCGCTGCCACCGGCGACGGGTAATTTTTGCCCGCCTGTGCACCGACAAATGCCTTGGTGGTAAAGAAAGCCATCAATGCTTCAGTGTCGTTCAGCGGGATCGGGGATTTCTTGATTTCGCGACGAGCCTTGTAGTCCAGCTCACCGGCGATAGCGCGCTCAAGCAGCTTCAGCGCCGCTTCTTTGAGCTTGTCTGCCGGTACCACCGCGTCAACCGCGTGAGCAGTCAGCGCAGCATCCGGGCGCTGCTCTTTGCCGGCAGCGATCCACTCGGCGGCCGCATCCACGCCCACAACGCGCGGCAAACGCACAGTGCCACCCCAGCCGGGGATCAGACCCAGCTTAACTTCCGGCAGGCCCACTTTGGCCTGATCGCCCATTACCCGATAGTCACACCCGAGACACACCTCGAATCCCCCGCCCAGCGCGTAGCCATTGATGGCAACCACAGTCGGCACCGGCAGGTCTTCCAGGCGGTTGAAGTTCTCGTTGTTTTTGTTCATCAGGTCCGCAATGCCCTCGGGACCCGCGGAGAAGGCACCACCAAACTCGGTAATGTCGGCGCCGACGATGAACACCCCTTTGCCACTGGTCAGCAGCACGCCTTTTACGCCGTCCGCCGCTTCAAGGGCGTCCAGCGCCTGCGACAATTCTGAAACCGTCAGGCGGTTAAACTTGTTGACGGACTCGCCCTGCAGGTCGAAGTTGAGCTCGGCGATGCCGTTGTCGAGCATCTGCACCGATAGCGCTTTGCCACTAAATAACATTGATTGACCTCTTTTATTCGGGGCCGGACATCCTGGCCCGGGGTCGGAATTGTTCTGGGACCGGAAGTTCGGCGGTCTGGCGCAATGCCGTGACACAAAGCCCCATTCCGGTCAGCCAGCCCTAGTATAGCCAGATTCAAACGATTGTTTGAATACTATTTTCTTACAAATGAGATGGCAGCAAAGGTGCCAGCATGGAAATTCACCAAAAACCGCTCGCCAGGAGAGACGGCCGAAAGTCTATATCCAACGACTGTGGAATATCAGCCCACTGGCACCAGTTACGTTTCATTTCGCGAAAAAGATGGGAAAACGGCGCTATTCAATTGAAAGGCGCTGAAATGGCGCTCACCAGCACGCAATCGCAGTCGCCGGGATTGCGAAAACGATGCGGACGATTATTGCTGAAATAGTAGCCGTCACCGGGACCCAGCAGCGCAACCTCGCCACCGACCATCACCTCCAACTGTCCGGCCATTATGATTCCCCCCTGCGCGCCGCCGCGGCAGTACAGCTGGGGCCCGCTATCCGTACCCGGTGGATAAACCGTATGAAGAATGGACATATCGCGCTCGTCACCGGCCGCGCCGAGCAAACGGGACCGAATCGCGCCCTCGCCGACAACAGGCATGTCATCGGCATGAAAGAAAACGGGGGATTGGTCGTCGAACCGTAAACTGAAGAATTCGGCCAGCGACAGTGGTATGCCGTCCAGCACTTTTTTGAGCGAGCCGACAGAGGGGCTGACACGCCCCTGCTCTATCAGGGAAATGGTGGCATTGGTTACGCCGGCGCGCTTGGCCAGCTCGCGCTGTGACAGGTCGTGCATTATCCGCACGGCCTTCAGGCGTGCACCGACATCATCGCCGTCACTGATATCCTGCGAGAGAACAACAGATTCCTTGTTTGCCATGGCGCTGCCTGCGTTTTGCGAGAGTCACAGTTTAGCGCCGACGGGCTCAAATCGACAAAGGTTCACGCTCGGGCGAACGCTCGCGACGCCGTCCTCCCGCGACTACCCGGCTTTCAGCCTCCGGCAAGGTGCCGCCCCTACACCATATCGTCGAATGGATTGGTGTTCGGCAACTCGACCGAAGGCAGGCCCGGCAGGGTCACCTGGTCGACCGACATCTCGATCTCGCCCTCATCCACCAGGCCTTCGCCGAAGCGGTAGATAGCTTGGAGATCACCACGACTGGCGCGTGTATCGTATGCCTGCGCCTGCTCGCTGACCGCCTCGTTGCGCTTGCGATATGCGGTCACCGCGTTTTCACCGTGGCGCTTGGCCAGCATGCGCTGCACCAGATGCGGCGCCAGCACGGTAGCGGTGGCATTGTTACCGCCGAACCCCTTGGAGTTCAGGAAGGCGACATCCAGTGAGTTCGCGTCCCGCTCGCTGTGTTGCAGGGAAATATCCAGGTTCTGGTGGTGCACATCGTCCGCCACCCGATCGATGGTGGTGATTCCCGGCAGAATGCCCCGGTCAAAAATCCCCAGGCTGGTGATCAGCTGATCGCCGCTGGCGGCCGCCACTGTGTGGCCAAGATACGCCTTGACCGCGCAAATCGGCCACTGCTCGATACCAAAGGCACCAGCCAGGCGGTCAAAAATCGCCGACTCAGTCACCCGGTTCTGGGGGGTGCTGGAACCGTGGGCCTGCACAAAGCTGCGCCGGCGCAGACTCTCTTCACCAACGATCGCGCGCGCTTCGGCCATTGCCCTGGCAACCGTCAGGTAATTGCCCGGTCCCGGTGCAGAAATGGACTTCTTGGTGCCATCCGCATTGACGAATACATTGGCGACGGCCCCGTGAATACTCGCACCCAACTCCAGCGCCAGCGCGTCGTCCATCAGGATGGCCCACTGGGTACCCTCGCCCAGGGTAAAGCCACAGTTTTCACCAAATGGACGACTGGCACGACGATAGTCAATCTCACCGGGGAAGATTTTGCGCAAATTGTCGATATTGGCCAGCGCTCCCATGGTCGTATAGCCGTCGACCACTTCCGGCACCAGCGGCGCCTCTGCCGCGCCGACAACAGCCACTCGCGCGCGTCCGGCGCGGATATCCTCGACCGCCGCGCGCAGGTTATACAGGTAGGTTGCGCAGGCCCCGGCAACCGCTCCGGTAGTGCCGACACTGCCCAGCACATAAGCGTTGACGAAATCCGCGGGCATACTGGTCAAGCCCAGGGCCAACTGCTTGGAACTAACCCGATTGCCGCGCAGGCGAGACTGCAGCAGACCACCATTACCGTAGGGATCCAGCTGACTCATGGCGGAGCTGGCATAAACAGAGATCTTATCCGGGCCGGCTGCCGCCACCACGGCTTCCCAATCGATACCCAGCGCCTGCACCGCGTCTGATGCCCCCAGGATCGCCAGTTGCAGCCCGCGGGGATGAAAGCGGGAGTTGTACAAGTCACCGGGCTCAAAACCGGTCGGCAACTGACCGGCAGATGCGACGGGAATCTCGCGATAGCTGTCCAGCATCACCGAAAGACCACCGGTGCGCACACGGACACGCCCTTCGCCGAGGGACTCCACCTGCCAGTCAGCAGGCAGAGGTTCCGGCAACTGCCGCGCCGACATTTCGAAAGTGAACCCGTCGGAACTACTCAGCTCGGCGGGCTGGTGAAAATGGCATTTGCGGTAGTCGTAAAAACGCTGCTCCAGTTCCCGCACCAGCGTACCGTCCAACACCTGCTGTTCCAGCGCCGCATCCAGGGCGCCGCCTGCCTCCGCCCCGCGGCGGAGCCCCATCAGGGCCGCGAGATCGGAGAGCGTATCGACGCGCTCGGCTTCGCCGAGCTTGTCCAGTACCAGCCGACGATAGCCGCGATGGAAAGAACTGCGACCGGCGGGATTAAATCCGCCGAAAGCGGTGATTACGGGAAGGCGCTGCATCCTGACCTCCAGCAAAACGCTGAGAAATTACCAATTTCGAGTGACGGTCAGTTTAGGGGGTGGCGATTCGGCCGGGTTATGGGCATACTGGCCAGCAAAATTGAGTTTTTGGCCAATGGCGCCAATGCGCGTCGAGATGTAATGCGAACAGTCACTTTTCTATTGATAGACCAGATGCTCGCGACTGGCACTGTCCTGCCTCTGGAGATGTTGCGCGGCGCCGAGAGCCGCGCCCGCGTCGAGGGGGATTCCACGCCCCTGCGCCTGATCACCGCCAGTTTGGACGGACGCCCCGTCAGCACTCGTTCCGGGTTTTCATTCACACCCGATAGGGCACTCGCGGACGTACCGGACAGCGATCTCGTTTACATTCCCGCCATGTGGCGCAACCCGCGCCCCGCGTTAAAACGCAGTGGCCAGCTGTTGCAATGGTTGCGCCGCCAGGCAGAGGCCGGCGCGGCGATAAGTGCCGTCGGCACTGGTGTCTGCTTCCTCGCCGAAGCCGGACTGCTCGACGGCAAGCCCGCCACCACACACTGGCACTATTTCGAGCGCTTTGCCGCCGACTATCCCGAAGTCAAACTCAAGCGCCAATACTTTATCACCCAGGCCGACAAACTGTTTTGCGCCGCCAGCGTCAATGCACTGGCAGACGTCACCGTATACCTGATACGCCAGCTATACGGCCCCGCGGTAGCCAGTCATGTGGAGCGCAACTTCTCCCACGAAATCCGTCGTCCATTCGAGGAAATCGCTTACTCGGAGGGAGCGGTACATCTGCACCCGGACGAAGAAATCGTTCAGGCGCAGACCTGGCTGAAGGAGCACTGCAGTGAGGAAGTCCGCTTGAGTGAAGTGGCCAGCCACTTTGACATGAGCGTCCGCTCCTTCAATCGCCGCTTCAAGCTGGCAACGGGACAAACACCACTGCAGTACCTACAAAATGTTCGCGTAGACATGGCGCGAGAGCTGCTCCAGTCGAGCAACCTCTCCGTCAACGAAATTGCGGAAAAAGTAGGCTACCAGGACATGGGCCACTTCACTGCGCTATTCAAGAAATTCCTGTCGACCACACCGAGCGAATATCGCACTACAGTGCGGGCAAAATTATTCCGGGTGAACACCTGACCTGTGCAGAAAGATCACATCGCTATCGGCGAATTCCAGCTCCGCCTGTAGCGTTTCAGCCAGCCAGCGGAAGGTTGGCACACTGAAGAAACTGATATGGGTCGGATCGCGGATATAGTGCCAGTTCGCAAAGCGCTCCGGCGAAATCACAAGCTTTGTCATCAGTGCCAGCACCCCACCCGGGCGCAGCCTCTGCCACAGGCGCTGCAGTTCTTCGCCGGGAGCAGAGAGGTGCTCAACCACCTCCGTCGCCACGATAAAATCGTAGTCCCGCTTCATGGCTCCTGTGTTTGGAACATAGTAGGAATCGTATAGCTCAACCCTGTGGCCCGCCTCGGCCAGCATCCTGGCCAAAAGCGGCGCCGGGCCACAACCAAAATCCAAGCCCTCACTGTGCGGCCGCAGTTCATTGAGAAGCGGAGTTGCACAGCGACTCAGGAAACGCTGGTAACCCTCGTCCTGCAGCGAATTTTCGTGCAGATCGTAATAGGCGCGCTCCTCTTCCAGAGGCAAATGATATTCAGGCGGCACGAATACCAGCGCACAATTGCTGCACTGGTAATAGGTGCGAAAATTATCGCGGTGATATGGCTGTGCCGCCGAATGGCGGCACAGCGGGCACTGGCGGGACAACTCAGGCAGCTACTGAATCAGCTTTTTCTTCCCGACTCGCGTGCTGCAGCAGGTTACCCTGTGAAATTTCTATTTTGCGCGGCTTCATCGCTTCCGGAATCTCGCGCACCAGTTCGATGTGCAGCAGCCCGTTCTCAAGCTTCGCGTCTGTCACCTTGACGTGGTCTGCCAGCTGGAAACGTCGCTCAAAGTTTCGCGCCGCAATACCCCGGTGCAAGAAGTTGCGCTGCTCACTGTCTTCCGGCTTCTTACCGCTAACGCTCAGGCGATTCTGCTCTACCTGAATATCCAGTTCGGACTGCTCAAAACCCGCTACCGCCATGGTGATGCGATAGCTGTCATCGCCGGTCAACTCAATGTCGTAAGGTGGATAAGCGGGTTGCTTATGCTCAGTGGCAGTCATGGCGTCCAACAGGTTGGCCATGCGATCAAAGCCGATTGCAGAGCGGTACAGGGGGGAAAAATCAAAATTACGCATTGTCATATCCTCAATTCAGAGCAATATTTAACTTCGCTCGTCCGAAGCCCGAGCACTGGTTTACGGGGGCACTCCCATCGGGACCTGCCACCCGTACTTCATAGGTATGGGCTGACAATGGGCTTTCAAGGGCAGAAAAAAATTTTATGCAGAGCAGAATGCGGGAAATGCCGGAAGAAGTGTCGCGACTGTTTATCGGTATCCGACCAGATGCGCGCACGCAACAGTTTCTCGATGGACTGACCAGTCAGGCCAAGCGGGAGCTGGGCCCAGATAAGCGAGACCGAATTCGCTGGACAAGCCACGCCAACCGGCACCTGACCCTGGCTTTTCTGGGCGAGACGCCTGACGCGCTGATCCCGCGGATCGAGGCGAAACTGGCGCAAATCGCCGACAAGTTGCCGCCTTTCTGTGCGCGCGTCGTCTCGCTCAACCCATTTCCACAGCGTCGCTCTTCCCTGCTGGCAGCGGAGCTCCTCACCAACCCGGACCTGGACAAACTGCACCAGCAGTGCCGGGAACTAATGATGGAGCTGAGCATGAAACCTGAGGGGGCAAGCTACCGACCCCATATCACCCTGGCGCGCAACAGGCGCGGCTTTGCCAGACTCGAGCCGGTGATGCTCGACTACACCATGCCGCTGAATAACCTTGTGCTGTACCAGAGCCACATGGCCCCAGGCGGCAGCCAGTACCTGCCACTGTTCGAAGCCCTGCTGGAAGATGCGCAACCTTAGGGCGCACACACAAAAAGGCCCGCTGGGAGCGGGCCTTTGACGCTGTTGTCAGTCGAGCTTTGACAACACGTACTCGGGATACATAACGAGACGCGGCCTGGAGAGACGTCGCGCATCGAAGATAAACACGTAGCGAGCACCATCATCATCCGCAGGGATAGTGCGGCGGAATTTCCAGGTGTTGATCTTGTACGTCTGGCGCCCCGCTTCGACGGTGGCTACCAGTCGGTACTGATTCTGCCCCAGAAACTCGAAGGGTAAGGCTTCACCGCGCGACGGCCTCAACTCCAGGTTGCGGAATGTGTGCTTACCTTCATCGCTCTGCTCGGCCAGCAGCTTGTCGAGACGCGCGCGCTCGCGCTTAACATAGTCCAGCAGCTCCGGATCCACTTCCTGCGCTGGGGCGGCGGGCTCCGCCACAACTTCCTTCGGTGCTGGTGCTGCTTCTATGGCCGCCACTGTCGGCTCCGGCAGCTCGGGCTTACTCACCGGCGCCGCCCTTTTCACGGCAGCAGCGCGCTGCGCAGCTTCCGCCTTGGCAAGCATGGTATTCACCATCTGCTCAACCTTGGCCTCCTGCGCCGATATACGGCTCTTGGTTTGGCTGATAGCCTTTTGCTCGGCGTCCAGCTGGGCCTTCAGCTCATCGTAATTGGTCTGGATGAATTCGACGCGCCGATTGCGACTATCGACGCCACGTTCGGCCATGGCGAAACCGTGCTTGGCTTTGTTCAACTGCCGTTCGGTATCGGAATCGCTCTTCAGCTGGTGGTCGCGCTCCGCCTTCTGCAGCTCGACGCGGCTCTCGTCATAGTGCTTGCGGGCCTTGTCGAGGGACTCCTGGGCCCGCTCCAGCTTGTATTCATAGGACAGCAGCTCGTTCTCGATATCCTCGACTTCCACCATTCTGTTTTCGAGGGACTGCTCCATTCGCGCCAGTCGGTTTTTTTCCGCTGTCAGGGACGCCTGCGTCTGCGCAATAGCCCCGCTTCCCCCAAACATTACAAGACCCGCCATCAGGAGCGAGCAGTACCGCGTTACCGCCATAGTAAAGAACCCATTACTCGGTTTTTTTAAATCCATAGAACAATCGCGCAGAGATCATTTTTTATACAAACAGCAACAAAACCAATGCGCCAAGCGACAATTCTACGCACCCCCCCGCCTGCGAGCAATGACCTCAGGGCGAGCGGCCGTTCACAATCGACAGACGGCTGCGCCTGATTTCACTGCCATAACGGTTGCGCTAATTTTTTGTGACATTTTTACGGTCAGAGCGCTTGATTTTTTTTTGCACGCACGCATTATGGGTAACAGGGAGAAGATCGCTGGACTCAGCGGAGATCCGACCCGGACGTAAAACACCCGAAGCTGTTCAGTCAGCAAACTTTTAGTTGCGTTCCCGGCGTTTCGGTTATCCACATGCAGCCCCGATGCTCCCCCAAGGGCGCCCTACCTTTCTCAGCAAACCGCAAATGCGGCCTGCATGGTTTCTATTAACCGGAGGTATTTGCCCATGAAATCTGCGCCTAACGATAACATTGTGTTCCGCGATATCGATAAATCCGCCGCCCTGGCCAACACGGTATCGAAGAAGTTACATAAACTGGAACGTTATTGTGGCGACATCATACGGAGTCGCGTAGTTCTCGAAGCCCCCCACCAGCACAAAACCAAAGGCAAACACTTCAAAGCCTCACTGGAACTCGCGATCAGCGGTAGTCCCTTAAGCATTAGCTGTGAACATGAATCTATCCACCGAGCCGTCAACGACGCCTTCGCGTCCGCCGAACGCAGCCTGAAAGAGCGCGGCGAGCGCCGCAAGGCTCAGCGCCATCAGGCACTTTGTACAACTGAATAGATGGGATCAACCGGACAAGGCGGTGCAACTGCACCGCCCAGGTTGCTGACGAAGTAATGCAGTCAAAATTTAAGGCAAAGTGCTAGGACGAGTATTTCGAACCGTCGGCGACAGGACGTCGCCGACGGAGCTTACAGGGATGTATTCACAGCGTTTCGAAATGCTCGTCCTAGTACTCGGCCGCCACCGCACCGGCTCAGAACGAAATGCGGGGCTTATCAATAGTCTGGGCGGTGCAACTGCACCGCCTTTTTTATGCGACCTTGTCACGCAACCGGCGTGCGCATGGTCACAAATTCTTCTGCCGCAGTCGGGTGTATACCAATGGTCTGGTCAAAAACCTTCTTGGTCGCGCCTGCCTTGAGGGCAACCGCCATGCCCTGAATGATCTCGCCGGCATCAGCCCCGACCATATGCACGCCGATTACCTTGTCGCTGCTGGCGTCCACCACCAGCTTCATCAGGGTGCGTTCATCCCGACCACTGACCGTGTGCCGCATCGGGCGAAACTCGGACTTGTAAATCTCTACCGGTATTCCGGAGTCCCGCGCCTCCTCTTCAGACAGACCAACGGTGCCGATATTCGGCTGGCAGAAGACTGCGGTGGGAATATTGTTGTAATCAATTTCGGTCAGCTGTCCAGTCTGCAGATGCTTCACCAGCGCCATGGCTTCTGCAAGCGCCACGGGGGTCAACTGCGGCTCGCCGGTAACATCCCCGAGAGCATAGATTGAGTGCACATTGGTGCGGAAATTGTCATCCACGGAAATGGTACCGTCTCTATGCAGTACAACTCCCAGCTTGTCCAGCCCAAGACCCCGGGTATTGGGCACTCGGCCGGTCGCATAGAGGACGGTATCCACTGCTAGTGTGGAGCCATCCTCGGCACGCACCAGCAAGCTGCCATCCCCCTGCTTCTCGATTGCCTCAATTCGGTGATTGAAGTGCAGCTGCGCCCCTTTCTTGCCCATTTCGTCACGTACAAAAGTGCGAATGTCCCGATCAAAGCCCCGCAGGAAAAGATCCCGGCGATATGAGAGATGGGTCTCCGCCCCCAGTCCGGCAAAAATCCCCGCGAACTCCACGGCAATGTAACCACCACCGACTACCAGTACCCGCCGCGGAAATTGATCCATGCCAAATACCTCGTTTGAAGTAATGACCAGTTCGCGACCTGGAATATCCGGCACATTGGGCCAACCGCCGGTCGCCACCAGTATCCGTTCACAAGTGTGACTTTGGCCGTTGACACTGACACGGTGCGGATCCTCAATGCTCGCCCGCCCGTCGATTACTGTCACGCCTGAATTGGCGAGCAGGTTACGGTAAATGCCATTCAGCCGGGCTATTTCACTGGCATTATTTTCGCGCAAGGTTTGCCATTGGAATTCGCCCCCCCGGTTTTGCCAACCGTAGGCGACCGCATCTTCAAAGGTTTCACTGTAACTGCTCGCATAGACAAACAGTTTTTTGGGCACGCAACCGACATTGACGCAAGTGCCTCCCATATAGCGATCTTCCGCCACCGCTACGCGCATTCCCGCGGCTGCCGCCATGCGCGCAGCGCGAACGCCACCGGATCCGGCACCAATGACAAACAAATCAAAATCGTATTCCGCCAAAACAGACTCCTGCTGATTACTTACCACGGTCGCCCAGGCTTATCGGCGACTATCAAAATTCCAACAAACTGCCGACCTTTCGATCAATTTCCGCTGGTCGGCCATTTTCAAAATTACAATTGGTACAAAGCTGACAATTTTCCCTCAATACCCGTTGACATAGACTTGTGCTTTCGATATTCATGTGACGGTTGTCACAAATAACAGCGTATTATCGCAAATAACGAAACAACACTAAGCCTGTGGCGAATAAAATAGCCTCGTGCAAAAACAAAAATATATAGGCAAGAAAAATGGACTCCCTTTCCTCAACTATCCAGCGAGCTTTCTGGCTTCTCTGCCTGCTGCTTGCCAGTAGCGTGAGCAATGCCAAAACCCACCCTTCGTACTTGACCGAGAAATACTGTGACAGTGTCGTGGAGCAGTTTGTCGACTCCGGCATGCGCAGCCTGGGCAAGTATGTCAACGAACACTTCAACCCGGAATATAAAGGCGGTATTCGCAATACCATCCACTTTCTCGAGCAACGATCAGCCTGGCTGAAGGAGTGCAACGATTATCTCCTGGACACCGGTCAAACCTATGTCTTTTACAGTGACGGCAACACCAGGAAAATCTTCGCCGCCATAGATGCCCTGGCCAAGGAGCTCCAACTGGTACGCCAGGGTGTTGAGTATCCGGACGACGCCGGCAACAACAACCCCGCGCCCTTCATCAAGGAGCACTACGAAACGCTGGCCAATCTGGTGGACCAGCACCACACACGCATGTTGATGAAAAAGCAGTTTCAGTAACAGCGTTAGCTATCCAGCGGCAGTGGAGACCCACTCCACTGCCGGTTCTCCCTTCCGCGAGTCTCGACGTCATCCCTCCAGGTAATTCCGCAAAGCGTCGAACTGCTCTTTCAGCACAGAGTTAACCGGTTCTGCAATCATATCCAGGTTGTTTGCGCTGGAACCCCAAACCCGGTACTCCCAGGTCAGCAATGACTTATCGCCAACCGGTACAATTCGCCACTGCATCAACCCACTCACGGGCATGCTCTGCAGAGGCCCGAGGCCACCGGAGAGGCGCACCTCACGATCCGGCATTGCATAGATTACCCGCAAATGCTCCACAGAAGCCCGCTCCCAGCGCTCGCAAAAACATCCTCCGGCACGCAGTTCCATCGAAAGGTTGTCCGACGACCCGGAATAACTATGCGCCGGGTTCCACCAGGCCGGCAGGCTCGCCAGTCCGCGATAAATGGTTGCGCTGTCCGTGTCGAGCTCTTGCTCCAGCTTGATGGAAAATTCACTGGCAGACTTGCTTACTACCTCTGCAGCCGTCATGCCTGAGCCGGCTGTGCCGAACAGCAAAACTGCAAGCGCGGCATTAAGTTTTCTGAATATCATATCGATTCTGTCGCCATCACTATTTTTTGCGTGAGCGGGAAGTTACCTTGTCAGCGTCACTCACGCCGAGCGGAGCACCGCTATCAACGCCCGCCGCCATATTATTACCCAACACACGCTCTTTAAGACTCCGGGCAATTCGTCGTGTCAGAGCGCTCAGGCGCGGGCGCCGTTTCTCGGCGAAGGGGATGGGCCTGCTGCTCTGCATTGAAGCGAGCCCGATACGCGCCATAAAGAGACTCGCCCCCATCCCCTGCCCCAGGCGTGCTGACAAAGTGCTGAGCATACTGTCGCCCACCAGTTCCGGCCACAACTCGCTCACCGCATATTCGCTGGCGCCGCTGTAAGCGACCAGCGCCAGAACCTTCTTGAATAGCCGCCAACGCACCACCACCGAGGGACGTACACCATAGATCTGTGCCACATCGTCAATCATGCGCAGCGACTGACGCAGAGCCACCAGCACATCAATGGTAGCGAAAGGGCTAATGCCGACCAGCGCTCCAGTCGTCGTAGCGTGGCGCACTATGCGCCGCATAGCCTCCTGGTCGAGCGCTTCGAGAAAGGAGACTTCCAAGTGCTGCAGCAATTCGCTGCTGTCGTAGTAATCCGGGGCCTCATCGAGTACCCGCTCGAGCAGTACCCCCTGGGGTTTGCCGGAAAAGTGCTCCTGTAACTGCCTGCGAAAGGGCTGTGCCTCCTCATGACTACGGCAATCGCGCAGGTCCCGGGCCATGTCCTGAGTCTTCTGCAGCCGCCGCAACGGGCGGCCGGCGCGGAAGTATTCCCACACCGCGCTGACTATGGTCGCGCAAAAGGCGGCGATAATTACACCGGCCAGCACCCCCAGGCTCCAGTGCTTGTCCGCAGCCCAGCTGTACAACTGGCGCAACTCCCAGGCCACGGCGGCGCCTGCCAGGCCCAGCGCCGCCAGCAGTGCCGGCTTCCACAGGCGCAGCCGAAACAGCGGCAGCCGCAGCTCCGAGAAGGAAACCTTATCGGGCAGGGATTCCCCGGTAGTGATAGAACGCGGCAACTCACCCGACTCCTCGCCCAGTGTCTCGATACGGGTGGAGTCCCGATGCGAGGGTATCGCTTCCGGCTCGTCGAGCGGCTCTATGCGGGTCTGTCGCCTGCTTGATTGATTATCGCCATTCATCAGACCTTGTCTCCCAGCAACAGGTTGAGCAGCGCATCGACACGGATATGGGGAATGCATTGACCGGCGCTCATACCTGCCGGCGGACGCAGTTGCGGCGGCGCGGCACCGGCATAGTGCCTCCATCCCGCGCCCTCCTGCGGTAACTGCGCGAAGATCTCGGCATTCTCAAAGCCCAGATAACGACCTTCCAGATCGTGTCCCATCAACATACGCCGGCCATCGCGCAGACTTTCGTTAGAACAGCGCACCGCCGCTATGGCCTCGCAGAACAATGGCAAACCTCGGTGGCGAGCGCCAGCAAACGCTTGCTGCAATTGCTGGCCCAGCAGCTGGCGCAACGCATCGTGATCTGCGGCCAGCACCTGATCCACTTTGGTAGCGGCAAACAACAGGCGGTCGACGCGCGGACGCCACAGCTTGCGCAGCAGTCCCGACGGGCCGTAGCGGAAGGTGTCGGCGACATGTCCGAACGCCAGACGCATATCGTCCAGAGCCTGCTCACCGGCGAACAGGGTACCAATCATATCGACCAGTACCAGCTGCCGGTCCAGATGGCGAAAATGGCTCTCGACGAATGGAGCCACCTGCTCGCGAACATACGCCCGATAGCGTCGCGACAGATACTGATAATTACTGTGTTCGGGCATGGACGCCAATTGCTCGTCCGAATATCCACGCAGGTCCAGCATCGGCAGCAGACCGTAGTTGGTATCGTCGAGCAACGCGCGCCCCGGCTGCAGATAGCTCAGTTTGCGCTGTTCGCGGCAATCGAGCAGGAACTGGCGATAATCCCGCCAAAGATGATCGAGTTGTGCGGATTCTGCACTGGCCTGGGGCTCCAGTGCGGCGAGTTGTGAAATCAGCTGCGGCGCCAGGCCTGCGCGCGCATCGGCGCCGATAATATGCGCCTGATGGCGGCACCAGTCGCGATAGTCCATCTGCAGCAGCGGCAAATCCATTAGCCATTCACCGGGGTAGTCGCGCAGCTCCAGGATCAGGGTCCTGGTGTCCGGCCCGGCCAGGCGCCGGCGCCGGCGCAGATGGATATGCAACTCCATCGCCGATACTTCACGGGTGCTCACCGGCCACCGCGGAGGCTGAGACATCAGCGCGTCGAGACATTGCTCGTAGTCGAAAGGCGGCAATCCTGAATCCAGCGCCGGCTTCAGCTCGGCGCCGAGCAGATCGCCGTTTAGGGCAGGAGCGAAGCCCGGCAACTGCGCCTTGTGGGGATGGCTGAGTTGGTAAATCAGACTGGTAAGCAGGGTCGACTTGCCGGCACTGCTCAGGCCGGTAATACCGACACAGACGCGCCGGTCGAGCAGTCGTTCCGCCGCCCAGTGAGACTTGTCGCGTGCGTCGCGGCGCCACTGCCGCAGTTTTTCCCTGACGCGATGGCTGCGCTTTGCGCGATCAGTGCCTGACTGACCGTTTGTACCCTGCCCGCTGTCACTCATCGGCAATTCCATGTGAGGGGTGGTTTCGGAAGGAAGAATAACAGCTCACCCGCCGCGCGCCGAATACAAAAAAGCGCGCCGCCCTCTCGGTTGGCGCGCTTTCCAGGCTAGCCTTCAGCGGTCTCAGTCCACCAGGGCTATGTCCCCCGATCCCATCACCGAGAAGGAATCTCGCTCGGGGCGCCGGATGACTATGTCACCGGATCCCATCACTGAACCACTGGCGCTGTCCGCCTTGAGATTGCGTCCGACAAAGTCGCCGGATCCCATTACATGGATATTGAGTTCCGCGACGCGCCCGCCGATCGCCATGTCCCCGGAACCCTTGATTTCGGCGCCAAGGCTTTCGCCGGCAAAATTGTCGAGGCGCAGGTCGCCCGAACCGGTAATTGACGCCTGTCCTTTGACTGCCAGAGCCGTACCGACCAACAGATCGCCAGATCCGGTCACCGTGGTCACCAGCGACTCCGCCGCCACCTTGTCGACTCGGATGGTGCCGGAACCGGTCACTCGCAGTTCCAGGCTCTCACTCTCCAGGGTGTCGGCCGTGGCCTCACCGGAGCCGGTGACCTTGATCGCCGCCACTTTCGGCAGGGTGACCCGGTATTCGATTTCCGGGTCTGAACTCACGGTGATCACGCCAAACCAGCTCTTCTTGTCGTCCTCCACGGACAGCTCCAGGGTGTCGCCGTGCAACTCGGCCTTGGCATAGGGCATGGCTTCCACCGGGCCGCTCGCCAGCACTTCAAAGCGCTCGCCCTGGATCACCTGCACGTGGGAGCTGCCCTTGAGGGCGATGCGGCTGAATCCGGACACGTCGAACTGCTTACTGGTGATTTCCTTCGCCTGGCTCGCTGCGCTGAAGGGGGCGATCAGCAGCAGTAGTGCCAGAGGGGCGAACACAATCTTTTTCACGGCCATGGGTATCCTCTCACTTGAATTACCGTTCTGTCCTGATAGACCGCCCGAGACGCACATTTGGATGCACCCCGGGGAGAAATAAATGCAGATACCGCAATCCCGTGACCAGAGGACCGATGGACGTCCTCGCTGCCCCCGGATCGCGACACCCATTGGGTGTCAGCCGCACTCGGCCGCCGGGTACCCCATTTCCACCAGCGCGGCGCGGATTTTCTGCGCTTCCGCCGCCAGCTCCTCTCCCCCGGCCGGCTTTTGCAGGGAAAAATCGAAATCGGTCAGGGCGTCCACCGGAACCAGGTGGATGTGCGTATGCGGAACCTCCAGCCCTGCGATCATCACCCCCACTCGCTTGGGCGAGTAAACCGCCTTGAGGCCCTTGGCCACTTTCTGTGCCACCTGCATCAGGTGCGCGGCCAGTTCCGCGGGCACATCGTCCCAGTGGTTCACCTCCGCAACGGGGATGACCAGACAGTGCCCCGGCTTGATCGGGGCAATGGTCATAATCGCGACGACCTGGTCATCGCGCCAGATAAAGTGTCCGGGCAAATCTCCGTTGATAATCTGGGTAAAAATACTCGCCATAACTCGCCTCGATAGTATCGAAAAAGGTGAAAACTCACTTGACCGTGGAGTCTAACAGGTTCGCGAAAAAGCGCAGCAATGGCGCTGTCGGCGTTATCGTCCCCGCCGGTATCCGGAGCACCGGGCGAGCGGATATGGCACCTAAAGACAACCCGTCGAACAAGATGACAATTTTCTTAATCCTCGTTGGCAGCGGAAACCATATGCCTTAGGCTCGACCCCCAATAAAGAGGTACCGCCAGCGAGCCAGGGCAAGCTGTATCCTTTTTGCTCAATAAAACTTCTTTCGGCTCCGCGGGAAAATTATTTTCAGCGTTAACTTCTCGTCGGGGGGAAGAGTTATGAACAGCCTGCTAGATCAGGTCGGTGGCACTCAGATTGTCAACCGTACCGTCAGTGAGTTCTACCAGACCATCGGTCGCCACCTTTCCGCAACTGACACCTGTGATCATCGAAAACAGGAAAGCCGCCAGGCCCAGTTTCTCAATCACGCGCTCTCGACACAGGCCGAACCGGTTCGCAGCAGGCGCGCCAGCTTTCTCGCTCAGGGGCTCAATCCAGCCCTCTTTGAAGCCCTGCTGGAGTACTTCGAGGCTCGCCTGGTGGAGCTGGGCTTCTCCTGGCAGCTGAGCAGCCAAATGGCGGAAACCGCCGGCGAACTCTACGGCAGCTGTGAGCAGGATCTCTCCATCGCCTGCTAATCCACGCCTGACCGCCGCGTCCGCCCGGTTGCGACGGGGCGGGCCGGCCAATACAATGGGCCCCTCACAGCCTTTACCTCCTGTTTGCTACCGCATCCGGTAAGCGCTACTTCACTCACCTCCTTTTGTTTTCCAGAGAGTATTCATGAAGATTGCCAACCACTCTGTAGTGGAAATTCACTACACCCTGAAAGACGCTGACGGCACGGTCATCGACTCTTCCGCCGGCGGCGAGCCGCTCAAATATCTGCAGGGAGTGGGCAATATCATCCCCGGTCTCGAGAAAGAGATGCTCGAGAAGGCTGTCGGCGACAAATTCACTGCGGTCATTCAGCCGGAAGAGGCCTACGGCCCGCAGAATCCGGAGCTGATCCAGACCTTGCCGCGCGACGCATTCGGCGGTGTGGAAAAACTGGAAGTCGGCATGGCCTTCCGCGCGCAGAGCACCGAAGGTCACCCGATTGAGGTGGAAATCATCGATATCGACGGCGACAACGTCACTATCAATGGCAACCACCCGCTGGCGGGCGTGGAACTGCACTTCGACGTCGAAGTGGTATCCGTGCGCGAAGCCACTCCGGAAGAGATTGATCACGGCCACGTGCACTGATCCTCCCATCGGCGGCAGCCCAACCGGCTGCCGTTCCCTTTTGCCGATATCCCCGCCCACGACTACCATTTCCGGGCCCGCAACCGCCGATTTTGGCCCCGATGTCACTGCCGCCTCCGGACAACATCGTTCTCTTCGACAGCCTGTGCAACCTGTGCAACGGCTGGAGCCGCTATGTGCTCAGGCGCGATAGCGCGAGCCGCTTCACTCTCTGCCGTGTACAATCTCCCGCCGGCCAGCAACTGCTGGGTAAGCTGGGGCTGCCCCTGGACACCTTCGAAACGGTTGTCCTGCTGGAACGCAGCGGCGGCAGCTATCGCGATTACCACAAGAGCGACGCGGTTTTACGTATTCTCGCGCAGCTGTCCGGCCCCTGGCGCCACCTGGCAGTGCTGCGGCACCTGCCCCGCCCAGTGCGCGACCTGGTCTACGACGCAGTAGCGCGCAACCGCTACCGGCTATTCGGGCGGCGCGATCAGTGCCTAGTCCCGAGCGCCCTGGAGAGACACCGTTTTTTGGAAGAAGTACCGGAAGAAGATACCGATGAGCCTGTCTGAACAATACCTGCAACGCTTTGGCGGCATAGCCCGCCTGTACGGCGAAGAGGCCCTGAAAACCCTGCAGGCCGCCCACTTCGTAGTAATCGGTATCGGCGGCGTGGGCAGCTGGACGGCGGAGGCATTGGCGCGAAGCGGCGTCGGCGCCATTACCCTGATCGACCTGGACGATGTCTGCATTACCAACACCAACCGCCAGAGCCACGCCCTGGCCGACACCATCGGGCAGATCAAAGTCGATGTGATGGCGGATCGCCTGCGCCAGATCAATCCGGAGATAGCCGTACACACCGAAGAAGATTTTATCGCTACGGACAATCTCGGCGAATTGCTCAATCCGGATCATCGACCAATCGACATTGTTATCGACGCCATAGACGCGGCGCGGGTCAAGGCGGCACTGATCGCCTACTGCAAGGCCCGCAAAATACGCCTCATCACCGTTGGTTCCGCCGGCGGCAAGCGCGACCCGCGACTGATCGACAGCGTCGACCTCGGCCGCACCATTAACGACCCGATGCTCGCCAAGGTGCGCAGCCATCTGTACCGGTTCCACAATTTCCAGAAGTCGCGCAAACGCCAGTTCGGCGTGGATGCAATTTTCTCTTCTGAGCCGATGGTCTATCCACAACCGAACGGAGAGGTGTGTCAGCAGAAAAGCGCCATGCAGGACGGGGTAAAACTCGATTGCAGCGGTGGCTTTGGCGCGGCGACGATGATTACCGGGGCTTTCGGCTTCGTTGCCGCGTCCCGCGGTATCGAGCGATTACTGCAACACCAAAGCGGCAGTGCGGGCAAACGCTAACCGACAAAATCGAGGGTTTGTCGCAGCAATGCATAAAAACCATTGCTGCGCGACTGGCTGAGATGCTTTTCCAGGCCCAGCTCGCTAAATAACCGGGGCAGGTCCTGCGCGCGGATCTGGCCTGCCGTGCGACCGTCCACCTGCGACAGCAACAGTGCGCCCAGCCCCTTGACTACGCGGCTGTCGCTGTCGAGGGCGAAATAGTGGCGCCCGCCCCGCTCGGCATGGACCAGCCAGGCATCCGACGCGCAGCCACGCACCAGGTTTTCCGGCCGGCGGATAGCCGGCTTTGCGCTGATCGCTTTACTCCAGCGCATTAACTCGCGGTAGCGATCCTGCCAGTTGCGCTGGGAGGCGAGCTGCTCCAACTGCAGAGTCGACAGATCGTCGGCGACCCAATCGCTACCCTGCTGGCACAATTCCATTGCCGGCGTTCCCACAACTTCCGCATAGTCGCGCAGCGCCTGCACCAGTGTTTCCACATCGCCGCGGGTGTTATAGGCGGCGAAGGATGCACGCACGGTTGCGGTTTCACCCGCAGCGCGAATCAACGGCTGCGCACAGTGATGGCCGGCGCGCACCGCGATATCGCGCCCGTCCAGCCAGTGCATCAGGTCCGCAGCACTGCCCGAGATAGGTGCGAACGCAGCGATACCCAAATTGTGCTGTGGCTGGCTGATCACCCTTACCGTCGGCAGGGCCGCCAGTTCCCTGTGCAGCAACGTCATCAACGCCTGTTCGTGGGCTGCCATGGCGGCGCGGTCCTGGGCCGCGATAAATTCCAGTGCCGCCCCCAGTCCCGCAATCGCCGCCAGTGACGAGGTACCCGCTTCAAATTTGTGGGGCAGGCCCGCGTAGTGACAGCCGTATAGATCCACCTCGGCAATCATCTCCCCGCCTCCCTGCCAGGGCGGCATCGCCTCCAGCAGCGACTCGCGCCCGTAGAGGAGACCGATACCACTCGGGCCGTAAAATTTGTGTGCCGAGCAGACGAAGAAATCGCAACCGATTTTCTGCACGTCGACCGGCTCGTGCGCGGCGAGCTGGGCACCGTCGACAATCCAGTACAGGTCCCGCTCGCGCAACTGCCGCGCAATGTCTTCCAGGTCCGGGCGCAGGCCGAGCGCATTCGATCCAGCGGTCAGCGATACTATGCGCGTGCGCGGATTCAACACTTCTTCGAGGCGATCAAATTCCGGGATGCCCGCCACTTCCGGTACATAGCGCAGCGTCAGCTGAAAGCGCTGGGCCATCATCTGCCAGGGCACGATATTGGCGTGGTGCTCCGCCGTGGAAATCACAATTTCATCGCCGGCCTGCAAACCACTGCACAGACTGTTCGCCAGCAGATTGAGCGCCTCGGTGGCGCCGCGACAGAACACAATCTCCCGGGTACTTACTGCATTTAGAAAAGCGGCGGCCTGCCCGCGTACACGCTCGAGCATTTCTGTTGCACGGCGCGCGAGGCGGTGGCTGGATCTGTGTGTATTGGCATTGCTGTGCAAGTAAAAATCACAGATCGCATCGATCACCGCCTGGGGTTTCTGGCTCGTAGCCGCGTTGTCGAGATAGGTCAGCTGTAGGTTTTCGGGCTGGGCAAACAGCGGGAATTGCCGCTTGAATTCTTCTGCGGAGAAATTCATAGGGAAAACAAATTCTCGGTATTATGGCTGGTCTGTGCGGCAATTATATCGACGGACACACCGCGCAATTTTGCCAGCTCTGCGGCGATCAGCGGCAGATTGGCGGGGCTGTTGCGCTGTCCCTGACGTCCGGCCAGCGGCATGTCCGGCGCATCCGACTCCAGCACCAGCGACTCCAACGGCAGCGCCGCCACCGTCCGTCGCGTCTTGGCCGCGCGCTCGTAGGTGATGGTGCCACCGATGCCGAGATAAAAGCCCAACGACCAGTAATCCAGCGCCGCCTGCTCGCTACCGCTGAACGCGTGTATGACACCACCGCGCGGTGGACGAAACTCTTTCAGCAGTCGCAGCATTTCGTTGTGGGTTTTGTGCACGTGGAGAATCAGCGGAAGCTCCAGTTCGCACGCCGCTTCCAGTTGAGGACGCAGCGCCGCCATCTGCTGCTCCAGCGGCGTGGCCACGCCCGCATCGAGTCCGCACTCACCGACCGCCACGCAGGGGTTCTGCGCAACATGGTCACCAATTGCCCGGCGCAGTTGCCCGGCGGGCATATCCTGCTCTCCGACCCACCAGGGGTGCACCCCCACTGCCGCATGCCAGCGCGGTTCCGTTGCCACCAGTTCCGCCAGGGACGTCCACTGGGTGACACTCACGCCGGGTATGATCATTCGCACCACACCGGCATCGCGACACGCTTGCCAGACCTGCAGACGGTCCGCGGCGAAAGCGTCGAAATCGAAATGGCAGTGACTGTCGATCAATTGCACTTGTGCTTCCCCAATTTTGCCCGCATCTTAGCACGGGCGCGTTACCCGACTTCGAGGCAGCTGTGTTAGAGACCCTACTTCCGATAGTGTTATTCACCTTCTCCACCAGTATTACCCCTGGCCCTAACAATCTGATGATAATGTCATCCGGATTGAATTACGGCGTGAACCGCTCGATACCCCACCTGCTGGGAATCTGCCTGGGCTTTCCGGCGATGATCGTCGCCATCGGCGTGGGGCTGGGAACACTCTTCAGCCAGTTTCCCCTGCTGCACGAAATTATTCGCTGGGTCGGTATCGCCTACCTGCTCTATCTCGCCTGGGTGATCGCGAGCACCCGCGAGGTCGGCAATTCCAGCCACAGCAGGCCCTTTACCTTCCTGCAGGCCGTGGCTTTTCAGTGGGTGAACCCCAAAGGCTGGATCATGGCCGTCGGCGCCCTGGCCGCGTTCACCAGCCCCAGTGGCGAAATGTGGGCCGAAATTGCCCGCATCGCCCTGACCTTTATCGCCATCGGCGGTCCCTGCATCATCGTCTGGCTGCTCTTTGGTGTCGGCCTGAAACGGATACTGACGGAGCCCAGGCATCTGCGCCGCTTCAACATCACCATGGGGATACTATTGGCCGCCAGTGTGGTCCCAATGATTGTTGATTAAATGGGATAACCACATGTCCACACACACCGATGCGACCTACCCGCCTCTCAATCAATTGAAGCCAGTCGCAGAAAACGTGTGGATTGTGGATGGTCCACTGATCCAGTTTCCGATGCCATGGCTGCGCTGGGTCAGGGTCGAATTCCCGACCCGCATGACCATATTCCGCCTGGCCGGAGGGGACCTGCTGCTGCATTCACCCACGCTACTGACCGGGGAACTCCGCAACCAGATCGAGCAAATTGGCCGCCCCCGCTGGATCATCGGTCCCAATCGCATTCACTACTGGTGGATACCCGACTGGCACAAGGCCTTCCCCGACAGCCGGGTCTACCTGGCACCGCGTGTGCGCGAACAGGCGGGCAAACATCTCGACTTCGACACCCGCGAATTGGTCGCAGAAACCGGCTACCCCTGGGACAGCGAAGTGGATACGCTGCCGGTGCGCGGCAGCTATATGACGGAAGTAGAGTTTTTCCACCGAGCCAGCCGGACGCTGGTATTGACCGACCTGATAGAGAATTTCGAGTCGAGCAAGCTCAACTCGTGGATCATGCGCTGGTTCACCAAATTCGGTGGCGTGCGCGATCCGGACGGCCAGATGCCGAAGGACATGCGCGCGACCTTCAGAAAGCCCAAGGGCGAGCTGAGGCGCGCGGTCAACAAGATGATTGGCTGGAATCCTGAGCGGATCATCGTCGCCCACGGGCGCTGGTACCGGAGCGACGGGGCGCGGGAACTGCGGCGGGCTTTTCGCTGGCTGCTGGAACAGTAGCCGCTAGCCCTGTCCCCGCGCCACTTCAAGCTCCACACGGAAGTTATTGACCATCTGCTTCATAAACAGGCGCGGAGCCAGTTTGTACAGATAGGCGCCCAACAGGGTCTTGTCGCGCGGGAACAGGCGCTCCCTGCCCTGCTCCAGCGCAGTCACGATTTTGTTTGCCATCCAGTCCGCGCTGCGTACCTGGCCAATAGTGCTCTGCTTGTGCTTGGCGCGGCCACCATCGCCAGACAGCGCGTTCTGCTCAATATTGGTGGCGACAAAACTCGGATAGACCATCAGCACGCGCACGCCGTCCTCGCGCACTTCCTCCCGGAACGTCTCGAAATACTGGTGCAGCGCGCTCTTCGCCGCGCAGTAACCGGCACGCCCCAGTACCGGCATCCAGCCCGCCATGGAACTGATATTGATGACATTGCCGAAGGCGGCGCGCAGTTCCGCCATCAGTCCCTGGGCCAACTCCACCGGTGCGTGATAATCCACCGCCATCACCCGCCGGATCACCGCGTTGCTGGTCTGGGTGGAGAGACTGCGGTGCGTAATGCCCGCATTGTTGACCAGCAGATCGACGCGCGGATAGCGCACGCGCAGCGCCGCTACCAGCTCGGCAACGGCCTGTTCGCTCGACAGATCGGCGACAAAGCTTTCTGCATCAATACCGCGCTCGCGCAACTGCCCCACGCGACCCGCCAATGCCTGCTCACTGATATCCACCAGTGCAAAGCGAGCCTCGAAACGGCTCGCCAGTGCCTCGACAATGGCCCAACCCAAGCCGCCAGCCGCACCGGTAACGACAAAGACTTTCTTACCACTTCCCTGCAGACTCATGCCAGCCCCTCCACAGCTTCCGCAACCGGCTCTATGCCCAGAGCCTCGCGGGCAAAGTAGGCAAAGGCCTCTGCCGAGGTTTTCTCCGGAACAAATCCCAGTTCCTCTTTCAGGCGACGGTTCAGCAGCACCGGCCGGTACTGCAGGAACATCACCTGTCCCGGCTGCTTGTCCGTCAGATGCAGGAAGTAACCGATACCCAGCAACAGCTTGATCAGCCACACCGGTGGCTTACGCAAGGGCTTGCCCAGCAGCTGCGCGATTTCTGCCGGTGTCAGTGCGCCGTCGCCAGCGAGATTGTAGATACCGCTGGCACTGCGCTGCACGCCAAACTGGATTGCGCGGATGACATCCTGGTCCCAGATAAACACGAAAGGCGAGTTGTGGCCGCCGGGATCGAGTATCGCCCGGCCGGAAAAGAGTTCACCGATTTTGTTGTTGGTGGTGGCCCCGACAATCGAACAGGGCCGGAAAACCAGCTGCTGCAGGCGCGGATACTGCTCGCGATAGGCGGCCAGCATCTCCTCCACCAGGCGCTTGTTATCCGAATAGCCGAATTCCGGGTTACCCCGCAGCCGGTGGTGCTCCTCGAGCCATTCCGGATTGTCCGGGTAATAGCCGTAAGCGGCGCCGCTGCTGGTAATGGTGATATGTTTGACGCCGGCGTAAATACACGCCTTCAGTACGTTCTCGGTACCCTCGACGTCGATGCGGTATTCCATCTCTCGATCACGACCGGCGGCCATCACCGATGCCAGGTGAACTACATGGGTAATGGACTCTGCGCGCAGCAACTCGCCCAGCGCGGGATCGCAAATATTCAGGGCAAACATCGGAAAGGTCGCGCGGCGCGTGCGGATATCCACCCCCACTACCGGCATTTCTTTCGCCAGCAGCTCACCCAGCTGGTGCCCAACGTAACCGGCAGCGCCGGTAATCAAAACCCGTTTTTCAGTCATAGTTGTTATCTTGTTATTCAGGTTTGCGGGCTCTGCTGCAGTTCACCCTGCAGCCGCCATTTTCGATTGTGGTAATTCCAGAAACCCGCCAGGCTCAGGCCGGACACCAGGTGCCAGACACCCCAGAAGCCTGCAACGACCAGCATTTCGCCGGCCGACGGGTAAAAAGTGAAAAGTATCGCCAGTGCCAGTCCGGAATTTTGAATGCCGACTTCCATGGTCACCGCGCGGCGATCGACAAGTGGCAGGCGCATCAGTCGGCCGGAAAGATTGCCGATGAAGAACGCCAGGGCATTGTGCGCAACGACCAACAGCAACACCGAGCCGGCAATCTGCACCGCCGTCTGCCAGTGCTTGCTGAATGAGACGGCGACGAAGAGCAGGAATACCAGCAGCGAAGCGCTGCGAAAAAAGCGCTCGCTGCGCTGCACAAACTGCGGGAAGCGCGCGCCTATCACCATGCCCGCCAGCATCGGCAATGCCAGCACCAGTACCACCAGCAGGATCATATTGTCCGCAGGCAGCGCAATCTCCTGCAACATTTCCCGCGTATAGGGGTTCAAGCCGCCGTACAGGGCAAAGTTGAGCGGCGTCATCACCACGGCGGCAAGGCTGGATACCGCGGTCATACTGACCGAAGTGGCCACATTGCCGCGACCTATCCAGGTCATCACATTGGAGAAGGTACCGCCGGGACAGCAGGACACCAGGATCATGCCCAGTGCCAGCCCTGGATCAATAGCGAGCCACCAGGTCACCAGGCAGGTGATCGCGGGCAGCAGCAGAAACTGGGCCACCAGACCGGTGACCGGCGCCAGCGGCCGGCGCAGCACGGCGGCGAAATCCGCCGGGCGCAACCCCAGCGAGACGCCGAACATCATGAATGCCAGCACCGCGTTCAGGACCAGCAGCGCGGCCGGCGACATCTGGAAGTTGTTCGCCACCGCCTCTGACACTGACAGGGTGTTATCCACTAGGCCGCTCCCGCGCTGCTGATTAATTGAGCAGTATCCCGCGTCGCCAGATCCTTCCGCAAGTCCGCGCTGTGACTGCGCAGTGCCTTCAGGTAGGTGTCCTTGTGCACGTAATAGGCCATCCGCTCCAGCTCCAGGTATTTCATGCCGCCATCGGCACGCTGGGAGGCGCGCTCATGCTTGGTGGCCTGGAAACGCCGCGCGGAATCGGCGCCGGACGCCAGCTGACTGATATAGAGTGCCACCAGCTCAGCCTGCTCGTTGCGCCCTTCCCAGCCGAGGCCGGCGGCTTCCACCATGCCCATCAGGAACAGGTTGTCTGTCTCCGGGTGGAAAACATTCAGGTACAGTCGCGGCGCATAGCCGGTCCAGTTCAATTCCGCGGAACCGATAAATGGGTAGTTCAGCTTGTAGCCGGTCGCCAGCAGGATCATGTCGTATTCCCCGCTGCGGCCATCCTTAAACGTCACCTCGTTGCCGTCGATGGAGACAACATCTCCCTGCGGGCGGATATCGCCGTGGCCGATATGGTGCAGGATCAGCGAGTTGATGACCGGGTGGGACTCGAACATCTTGTAGTCCGGTTCCGGCAAACCGTACTGGCTGGGGCGGCCGAGCATGAAGCGGCTCAGGGCGGCGCTGATACGCTGCTGGATAAACCGCGGCAGTTTGACTTTGCCGCCCACCGCGTCGGTAGGCTTGCCACCAATAAACTTGGGCAGGAAGTAGTAGCCGCGACGCAGGCTGATATCCACACTCCTGGCCCGGTGCACCGCATCCACGGCGATATCCGCACCGCTGTTGCCGCAGCCCACCAGCAGTACCCGCTTGCCTTCGAAGATGGCCGGGTCGCGGTAGTCACAGGAGTGCAGTAGCTCGCCGGCAAACTCGCCCGGCAGTTCCGCCATATTCGGGTGGTGCAGCGTGCCGTTGGCGATCAGCAGCCCGCCGAAGGTGCGGGTCTGCTCTTCGCCGGCCCTGCTCCCGCTGACAACACGGGTGGTGATACGCCAGTCGTCGCCGTCGCGCTCGCAGTGCACGACCTCGGTATTGAACTCGTAACGCTCGTAGAGGCCAAACTCCCGTGCGTAGGCGCGGAAGTAATCGCGCAGCTCACTGTGGTGCGGGAACTGCGCCACTTCTTCACCCATCGGGAACTCGGCGAATTCGGTCATCTTCTTTGACGAAATCAGGTGGGCTGATTCGTACATGGTGCTGGTGGGACTGTCGATATCCCAGAGACCTCCCACATCGCTGTGGATTTCGAAGCCGACACAGGGGATGCCGTACTTGACCAGGTTGCGCACTGAGCAGAGGCCCATGGGACCGGCGCCGATCACCGCATAGGGTTTCATTCTTATTCTCCCGCTGGCTAACCGCCAAAAATCATTGTGTTAGCGGCAATATACCGTGACAAGGCCGGGACAGATCGTCATAATCGGGCAATCAGTGGTTAATTTCGGACAGCAGTAGTGAAACCCGCAGATTGTAGAAGCGTCACCCTCAGCTACACACGAGCAATTACAGCCGCTCTCAATAGCCTTGAACTCCCCATCCCAGAAGATGCCGAGAACATCCTGTCCGGGATAGACGAAAATCAGCGAGTCCCCATGGGTGTGCAGGAACTGCTCTGGCTGGCGCTGTCCGAGGCCTACCCGGACCCGCTTCTGGGCGTGAAGCTCGGCCGCGCCATGCACAGCAGCCAGATGGGACTGGTCGGCTACCTGCTGATGACCCAAAAGACCCTCGGCGCAGCCATTGAACAACTGCTGATTTATCACCCGCTCGTCGGCGAAGGTGGCCAGTTTGAACTGCGTCGCGGCGCGCACCATGCCGATCTCTGCTATCAACCCAACTATCTGCGCTGCGCCCAGCTGCGTGTCGAGACGGTCCTCTCCGCCTGCCTGGCACAGACGCGCAGCATGACGGGACACCCATTCCGCGCCCAGAGCGTCCTGCTGGCCTACCCGGCACCGTCACTGGCCCTGCAGCAACAGTATCAGCAACTGCTACAGACCCCGATCCAGTTCAACGCCCCGGTATCTGCGATCCGGCTGCGCCCCCAGGACCTGGACATCCCCCTGGTAGCGGCGGACCAGCAGGTAATGGCGCGACTGAAGCCGGAGGCCGACGCCCTGCTGCGCGCGCTGACCAACAAGAGCCTGCAACTGCAGGTGAGCCATCTGTTGCAACAGGAACCGCAACTGACCCGCGAACAGGTGGCCAGCCAGCTGTGTATCAGCCCGCGGCATCTGGGGCGCAAATTACAAGAGGAAAACGCCAGCTTTCGGACGATTCAGGACGAGGTACGCAGCCATTATGCGCGCCAGTGGTTGCGTCAGGATGACAGGAATAACGCGGAGATTGCAGCCGCACTCGGCTACTGTGACGAAAGCGCCTTCGGCAAGGCGTTCAGACGCTGGACCGGGGTTTCCCCCAAGGCCTTTCGCAAGCAACCGGCCTAACCACTCTGCGCGGAAAACCCAATCGCTTTGCACAGATAAGCGCCGCAAACCGTGCAATTGGAGAGATTGCACTCTCGAGCCCGGAAGCCGTACCGGCGGCTTCCGGGTCGATCAAAAACCCTTAGCGAGCAGCCGTGTGCTCGGCTGTCGCTGCGCGCAGCGCGGCGAGATCTTCCAGCCAGACAATGTCCTGCACGGCTACCTGGCGATCGGTAACGTTGGACAGAGCTGTGCTCAGTTGCTGCAGATCATCGCCCTCGCCCCCCAGGCTGTCGATCGGCACCTCGAGCCACTCCTGGCCCTGCTGGTCGACCACCTTCTTCGCTTCGTCGCCACCTACGCTGGTAACGTGACGATCGATCGCGGAAGAGCCACCCGCCGGCAGGTAGATAGTGCCGTTGGTGAAATCCACTGCAAAGGCCACGACACCGGGCAGAATGCCGAACAGCAATGCCGCGCCATCGAGAATCACAACCACCGGGTCAATCCGGCCACCGGCCTGCCCCTTGCGCTCCGGATAGAGGAAGTAGCCGCAAGCGGTCAGATTCATCATCATTACCAGCAGGCAGCTGGCGGCGACGCCACGTTTAACACTTCTTTTCATGACTTGTCTCTTCATAAGGCTTGGATCTGCGGGGCCATACCCGCCACAAGGCCGGCTAGCTTACCCAATCCGCGCCCGCACTGAAAGTGGCGCCCCATAACACGACTGTGGCAGAAGTCGCAAAGCCGGCATCTGGCACTCGAGCCCCCGGCGGCGCTCTGATTTAATGAATGCCTGTTCTACGGCCACCAATTACCGGGGAATCACCATGTCGAACACCAACCTGCGTCTGCCCATCATCAGTGCCCTGCTTCTCGCTGTTGTCGTCGCCACTGGCTGCGCCGCACCCGGCCAGACCCGCCACGACCAGCGCCAGCACATCGACCAGACCGAGAGCCGGGTCCTCAACCAGCTGTACCAGCTGCAACCGGACCTGCGCAAGGACCTGGCCAGGGCGCCGGGTTACGCGGTGTTCAGCAACGTCAACGTCAATTTGCTGCTCGCCAGCGCCTCGACGGGCTATGGCGTTGCAGTCAACAACCGCTCCCGCGAACGCACCTACATGAAAATGGGCGAGCTGGGCGTCGGCCTGGGACTCGGCGTCAAGGACTTCCGCGCCCTCTTTTTGTTTGATTCGCCGGAAGTAATGCAACGCTTCGTTGAGCACGGCTGGTCCTTCGGTGGCCACGCAGATGCCGCCGCCAAGGCCCAGGACAAGGGCGCGGCGATCGGCGCCGAAGTTGTCGCCGATGGCATGCGGGTCTATCAGCTAACCGAAAGCGGTATTGCACTCCAGGCCACCCTCAAGGGGACCAAGTTCTGGAAAGATCCGGACCTGAATATGGACTGACCGAACCGATCAAAACTTAACCAAAAGGACGCCAAACTGGGCGCTTTGCCAACATAGCTGCCACAACGGCGCCTAAACTTTGATCAGCACCGGTTGCGGGTCGTAAGGGAGATGTACGCAATTTCTGACAGTGTGGAATGACGCACTTGTGATCAGACCGGGCAGTGAGCAGTCGCCAGAGGTCCGACACCGGAAATTCCAGGGAGCAGTAGTCGCAACGGGTGCCGCCAGGGAACGGCAAAGGCACGGTATCGGAAACGGTACCGTGCTTTTTTATTGCCCCCATTCGTATCCAGCCGAAAAAATCGCGCCAGCCATCTCCGGCTAGACTGAAAAATCCTCCCTTCCCCTGTATCCTGCGCGCAACAAACTGACTGGAGCCCTTTCATGTATATCACCAGCGCTTTTGACAGCGGCAACATCGAAGTCATCAACGCCGACAGCAGCCCGGTGGAGCTGGCGATCCGCCAGGACAACAACTCCGACTTTTACCAGTGGTTCCATTTCCGCCTCGAGGGTGAAGTGGGCGAAAGCTACCCGTTGCGAATCGTCAATGCCGGCAAGGCCGCCTACCCGGAAGGCTGGGAAAACTACCGCGTATGCGCCTCGTACGATCGCCAGAACTGGTTCCGCATCGGCGCCAATTATGACGGCCAGACACTCGACTTCACCGTGGAGCTGGACCAACCGAGCGTTTACCTGGCGTATTTCGCGCCGTTTTCCTGGGACCGCCACCTGGACATGCTCGCCTGGGCCCAGAGCAACGACCGCGTGCACTTGGAATCGCTCGGCAAAACACTCGACGGCCGCGACATGACCCTGCTGACGGTGGGCGATGCAGAGGCGGCAAAACACCGCGCGTGGATGATTGCTCGCCAGCACCCGGGGGAGACCATGGCGGAGTGGTTCGTAGAGGGCTTCCTGGAGACACTGCTGGACGACGCCAACCCCGCGGCGCAGAGCCTGCTCGCCGATACCGTCTTCTACATAGTGCCGAACATGAACCCCGATGGCGGCGTGCGCGGCCACCTGCGCACCAACGCGGCCGGCGCCAACCTCAACCGCGAGTGGCTGAATCCGAGCATGGAACGAAGCCCCGAGGTCTACCTGGTGCGGGAGAAAATGCTGGAGGTGGGCGGGGACATCTTCCTGGACATCCACGGTGACGAGGCCCTGCCCTACAACTTTGTCGCCGCCTGTGAGGGGGTTCCCGGTTACGACGAGCGCCACGCCAGGCTGGAAGAGACTTTCAAGCGCGCCTTCGAGGCCGTCAGCCCCGACTTCCAGACCGAGCGCGGCTACGACCTGGACAAGCCCGGTGAGGCCAATATGACAGTCGGCACCAACTGGTGCGGCCACCAGTTCCGCACCCTGGCGCTGACGCTGGAAATGCCATTCAAGGACAACGACAACCTGCCGGATCCGATCGAGGGCTGGTCCCCGGCGCGCTGCCAGCAGCTGGCACGGGATATCCTCTTCCCGATTCGCGAGACGCTGAAAACCCTGTAAGCCTGACTGCCGCAGGAGTCACCCGAGGGAGGCTCCTGCGCGCCCCGCCAAAAATTAATTTCCTGCGCAAGGGCGGATATTCAGCACAGAATATCTCGGTTCCCGGCGCGCTTTTTGTTACCTTACTTCGCTCAGAATAAGACTCACAGGAAAAATCTATGCGAATTCCTACCCTCTGGCGCCGCCTGGGTCTGGCCGTCGCTATAGGCGGTGCCCTGACCGCCTGCGGCAAAGACACTTCCGCGCCCGCGCAACAAGCTTCCGAAACCGCCACTGCGCAGAGCGAACAGCAGACGCAGAGCCAAGAGACGGCCGCTGCCGCAAAGCCGCAGCTCAGTGAAGCGGAGCAGGCGCAGGTCGAAGCCATGGCGGCAGACCTGCACAAGCACATCGAAGTACTGGCTTCCGACAAGTTCGAAGGCCGCGCGCCCGCCAGCAAAGGTGAAGAGCTGACCGTCAACTACCTGGCCGACCAGTTCAAGGCCCTGGGCCTGGAACCGGGTACCGTCGATGCCGACGGCAATCCCAGCTGGTTCCAGCAGGTACCGGTCGTGGAAATGCAGATCGAATCCATCCCGCTGGAAATCAAGGGTGCCGACAATGGAAGCGGTTTCGACAAGAAGCTGCAGCCGCTCACCGATATGGTGGCATTTACCCAGCGCCAGACCGATTCCTCCGCACTGAAAGATAGCGAGCTGGTGTTCGTTGGCTACGGTATCGTCGCGCCGGAAAACGACTGGAACGATTACGCCGGCCTGGATATGAGCGGTAAAACCGCCGTGATCCTGGTCAACGACCCCGGTTACGCCACCCAGGACAAGGCGCTGTTCAATGGCAACGCCATGACCTACTACGGCCGCTGGAGCTACAAGTTTGAAGAAGCCGCCCGCCAGGGTGCCGCCGGCGCAATCATCATTCACGAGACCGGTGCCGCCGGCTATCCGTGGGAAGTGGTTAGCGGCAGCTGGTCCGGCGCCCAGATCAGCCTGGCCGCGGACAACAAAAACGCCGACCGCGTCGCCGTTGAGGCCTGGATGACCGGCGATGCCGCCGCAGAGGTCTTCAAAGCTGCCGGCCTGGATCTGAGCGAGGAAATGGAAGCGGCCAAGACCCGCGGCTTCAAACCGAAAGCCCTGGGACTGAATGCCAGCGTGGAGCTGAAAAACGAAGTGCGCACTTCCAACTCCCGCAACGTGGTCGCCAAGCTGCCCGGCAAGACCCATCCCGATGAGGCGATTATCTACACCGCCCACTGGGACCACCTCGGCATCAACGAAAATGCCGAAGGCGAAGACCATATCTTCAACGGTGCCGTCGATAATGCCACCGGTACAGCCGGCCTGCTGGCGATGGCCAAGCAAGTCGCCGAAATGCCGGAGCGCCCGGACCGTTCACTGGTGTTTGTTGCCGTTACGGCAGAGGAATCCGGCCTGCTCGGCTCCAAGTACTACGCCGAGAATCCGGTAGTACCGCTGGAGAAGACCGTGGCCGGCATCAACTTCGACGCCATGGGCGTGCTGGGCCCGATGCGCGATGTCATCGTCGTCGGCTACGGTAACAGTGAACTGGAAAAAATGCTGGAAAAGGCCGCCGAGCAACAGGGCCGCTACCTGGCACCTGAAGATCACCCGGAGCGCGGCTACTTCTACCGCTCGGATCACTTCAGCCTGGCCAAGAAAGGCGTACCGATGCTCTACTTCGATTCCGGCACCGACAGTTTCGAACACGGCCGAGAGTGGGCGCAGCAGAAAAGCGAGGAGTACACCGCACACGCCTACCACAAGCCGGACGACGAATACGATCCGGAGTGGAACCTGGAGGGTGCGGCCATGGATCTGCAGCTGGGCATCGAACTGGGTCTGCAGCTCGCCAACAGCCGCGACTGGCCCAACTGGTATGAAGGCAACGAGTTCCGCGCAATTCGCGACGCCAGCGCCGAGACCAGAAAATAACTTCATCGCAATAACAGGAGCGGCCAGCGGCCGCTCCTGTATCAGGAAGCGTAAGCCTCTTCGATTGCCGCGATATCGATTTTTTTCATCTTCAGCATCGCCTGCATCACATTGCCGGCCTTGACCGTATCCGCGTCGAACAGCCTTTCTCCCAGCGCTTGCGGAATTATCTGCCAGGACACCCCGAACCTGTCCGTCAGCCAGCCACAGGGTAACTCCTCGCCCTCCTCGGTAAGCTTGCCCCACAGCCGATCTACTTCCCGCTGATCCTCACAACTGACAAACAGCGAAATCGCCGGCGTAAATTGAAACTGCGGCCCGCCATTGATCGCAACAAAATTCTGTCCTTCCAGTTGGAAGTCCACCGCCATTACCGCCCCCTCGGGCGCGGGGCCACCCTTGGGCGCACGGCGAACGCCAAGCACTTTGGAGTCCGGGAATACACCGGTATAGAACTCCACCGCCGCTTCGGCACAACCATCGAACCACAGAAACGGAGTAATCTTTTGCATGAGCAACGCTTTTCCTCCTGAACTGAGCCGCGAAGCCAACTGTAAGCACCTGCTCCTACGTCCTAGCGTCCTAGCGTCCTAGCGGTAAGGTGATCACTTTTCTCTCTTGGCGACTAACCAGTAAGTCACACCGAGTGCCAATACCACGGTGCCGATGGAAAAAATGTATTTCGGACCGATGTCATCCAGATCCATAACGATCACTTTCCGGGCAATCGCCATCAGTGCCGTAGCCACCACCAACTGGATCGGGATAACGTTGGAACCCAGATACAAGCGAACGTTAATAAAAATCTCGATCGCGATCAGTACCAACATAAAGGCGCCAAACACATCGAACAGGTCGTTGGCGTCGAGCAGCAATACCGGTGCTGCACTGAGGCGCTGGTACAACACCAGTATGACATCCAGCACACCCCAGACGATGACCAGCGCCATCAGCACCGCCAACACGCGCACCGAGTTGCGAATAATCTGGTGCAAAACCCGAATCAGTGGATCTTCGTGCTCCTTCGGCAACTCATTGTGAATCAGTCCGTGTCGCTCTTCACCGTCCGCCATCGATGCCAGTTTCCCTGTGCAATATTCAGCTTATATAGCGCAAAGTCGGCGTTACTTCTTGCGCGCGAAACCAGCAGCTGTATTCACTGTACGATTTAGAACCGCACTATTTCACTAAAGCCCCCCCAGAACAGGCGCTTGGCATCGAATGGCAAATCCTCCGGTTTCAGGTTGGCCATGCGCGGATCCTTCATCGCCTTCTCATTTACGCTGTCACGGTGTTCGCGCGATTCGTAAACAATCCACGAAAAAATCACCGTTTCGCCTTCCTGTAACTTAACGGCCTGGGGAAAGGACGTGACTTCTCCGGCTTTCACGTCCTCGGCAACACACTCAACGTATTCAAGCGCACCGTGCTCTTTCCACACGGCGCCGGCGGCTTGGGCCAGCTGCAGGTAAGCATCGAGATTGGCTTTCGGCACCGGAAGTACAAACCCATCTACATAGCGCGTCATATGGCGCCTCCTTTGGTCGGGTTGACGGGATCAGGACTGCATGGCCTTGAATTCGGCGGCGGCTTCCTGCACATCTTCGGGGAAATCTTCGAATTCCTGCACCTGGCGCAGCTCGATGATTTCATTTTCGGAGGCGGGGCAGCGCTTGGCCCACTCGATCGCCTCCTCCTTGGAGCCCACCTGAATCATCCAGAAACCGCCCAGGACTTCGTTGGTTTCCACAAAGGGTCCGTCGGTAACCGTCGCCTGCCCACCCTCGAACGATACCCGCGCTCCCATGGCAAGAGGGTGTAACCCCTCCAGGCTCACCAGCACCCCGGCTTCCTGCAGTTCGGCGTTATAGCGCATCATCGCCTCAACCGCGGCGGCCTCCGGCATAGTACCCGGCTCTGCCTTTTCGTAACCCCTGGGAATCATCAACATCATAAAACGCATATTCGCTCTCCTTTGGCCATCGCCAACCATTATTGAATGCCTACCGAAGGTACTCGGTTGTGTTTCACAGTAGTCGAGCGGAGCGCAGCGGTTTCGACAACGACAAAAGTTTTTTCAGAGTTTTTTTGGCGCACGTTTCATCGTCCAGCGAAACCCTGGCCTGAAAGCGAAGGGGAAAAAACAAGCATTGGAACCGATCCTGGGGACGACTAACGGGCAAAAAAAAGCCCCACTGGAGACAGCAGGGCTCTTCTTGCCGGGGGCGATTGCGTATCAGGCGCTGACAGCCGCCTCGATTTTCTTCAGCTCCTCGTCGCGCAGCTCGCGACGCAGAATCTTGCCCACGTTTGTCTTCGGCAGATCTTCGCGGAATTCCACCTGCTTCGGCACCTTGTACGCCGTCATGTTTTCGCGGCAGTAGGCCACCACTTCCTCGACAGTCAACGACGGATCGGCCTTCACGACAAACAGTTTCACCTGCTCGCCGCTCTTCTCATCCGGAATACCAATGGCCGCCGCTTCGGCAACCTTGTCGTGGGCGCTGATCACGTCTTCGATTTCATTGGGGTAAACATTGAAACCGGACACGATAATCATGTCTTTCTTGCGATCCACGATCTTGATATAGCCGTCATCCTGGATCACTGCCATATCACCGGTGCGCAGCCAGCCCTCACTATCCAGGGTTTCGGCGGTGGCTTCCGGACGCTGCCAGTAGCCCTTCATCACCTGCGGACCGCGCACGCACAGTTCGCCCGGAGAGTTGTTAGGCAGATCGTTGCCGTTCTCATCGATTACCTTCACTTCGGTATTCGGCACCGGCACGCCGACGGTACCCAGCTGCACGGCATCCGCCGGGTTGAAAGAGACGACCGGAGAAGTCTCCGTCATCCCGTAACCCTCGGTGACCACACAGCCGGTCACTTCCTCCCAGCGCTTGGCGGTGTCGCGCGTCAGCGCCATACCGCCGGAGGCCGTGGTATGCAGCTTGCTGAAGTCCAGCTCGGCAAATTCAGGATTGCGCATCAGGCCGTTGAACAGGGTATTCAGGCCGGCGAAGCCCGTGAAGCGCACACCCTTCAGGGTTTTCACGAAGGCCGGGATATCGCGCGGGTTCGGAATCAGCAGCGAATGGCTGCCGATGGCGAAAAGGCACATACAGTGAATGGTAAAGGCGTAGATGTGGTAAAGCGGCAGCGGCGCCACATAGAGCTCCTCACCTTCCTTCATCGAGTCGCCCAAGGCCTCGCGCACTTGCTCCATGTTGGCAACCAGGTTGCGGTTGGTGAGCATCGCGCCCTTGGCCACACCGGTGGTACCGCCGGTGTACTGCAGCACGGCGACATCTTCCGGTGCCCGCTGTACGTCGGTATGCGGCTGCCTGGCGCCCAGGGACATGGCGTCGCGGAAATTGACCTGATTGGCAAAGGCGAATTCCGGCACCATCTTCTTGATGTATTTGGCGACACTGTTGATCAGCACGCGCTTGAGGGGGCTGTGCAGGTCGGCGATCTCGCTGACGATCACTTTCTCCACGCCGGTCTCGGCCACAACCGCAGAGGCGGTATCGGCGATGTTGGCCAGTACCACCAGCGCCTTGGCACCGGAATCGTTCAGTTGGTGCTTGAGCTCACGGCGTGTGTACAGCGGATTGGTGTTGACGACCACCAGGCCGGCACGCAGAGCGCCAAATACGACCACCGGGTATTGCAGCACGTTGGGCAGCTGGACAGCGATGCGATCTCCCGGCTCCAGGTCGGTGTGATTCTGTAGATAGGACGCAAAGCGGGCACTGAGCCTGTCGATGTCTGCGATGGAAAGCGTCTGCCCCAAGCAGGTAAAGGCCGGCCTGTCACCGAACTTGGCGCAGGCGTTTGTGAATACGTCGAGTATGCTGCGGTCGATGTCCAACTGTCTTCTCCCAATCCTAATTGTTGTTGTCTTTTGCCCACATCTTCCGTTCTTATAGACGAAATCTCCCAACGGGTGGAGACAGCGGACATATATTTATTGTTTGTAGTGTTTTCGCGGGGACGGAAGGGATGGAATTCCGCGGCCATCCTCTATCGTTACCGCCCCGTCAGCATTCTGCGGGAAAAAGGTCTGCCAACGCGGCAGCCAGATCCCTATCTCCGGAATAAAGGATATCCCCCAGTAGAAAGGCGTGGCGTGCACTTAAACGGCCGTCCAATATAGCACTCAATGTGCTGTTTGCCATTTCCAATATCAGCGCCGGGTTTTCCGCATGCCCGAACTGTGACACGACTTCGCCGCCATCGGCCTGTTGCGTCAAATATACGTAAAAATCACTGGCGTCCGGCAGCCGGAACTGTACCCGAGCGAGTGGGTGCAAACAAGCCAAGCGCTGCAGGCGAGCGAGTATCTGATCCGGCAACTGCATGGGGAAACTCTCCTCAAAAAACCTCAGGCGATGCCGCCGAGATGACTCAAAAGGCACCGCCATAAAAAAACCGCCGGTGTGGCCGGCGGTTTTTCATTGGCTCTGAAATCAGAATGCGAAGTGCTCCGCATCCAGTTCCATGAGGTTGGCCGCACCGCTCAGCATCGCCGCAGCGTGGCTGGCAGTGCGCGGCAGGATACGGTCGAAGTAGAAGCGCGCGGTAGCCAGTTTCGCACGGTAGAAGTCCGCCTCGCCGGTGCCCGCTGCCAATTTGTCGTTGGCAATCTTGGCCGCGCGGGCCCAGAGGTAGCCCTGTACGGCGTAACCGGAGAACATCAGGTAATCAACGGAGGCCGCACCGACTTCTTCCGGGTTCTCCATCGCCTTACCGCCAACATGCAGCGTCAGGTCACCCCACTGCTTGTTCAGCTCCTGCAGTTTGGTGACAAACGGGGCCAGCGCTTCGTTGTCGATTTCCGCCTGGCAGAACTTGTGCATTACCTTGGTGAACTTGCGCAGCAGCTCGCCCTGGCTCATCAGCACCTTGCGGCCCAGCAGGTCCAGCGCCTGGACGCCGGTGGTGCCTTCGTAGATGGTGGAGATACGCGCGTCGCGCACGTTCTGCTCCATGCCCCACTCGGCGATATAACCGTGGCCGCCGAAACACTGCATGCCCAGGTTGGCAGACTCCAAACCGGTCTCGGTCAGGAACGCCTTGGCGATCGGCGTCAGGAATGCCAGCAGGTCGTCGGCATCCTTCTTGTCTTCTTCGCTGCCCTTTTGCAGGCGATCTACCTGTTGCGCACACAGCAGGATCAGCATGCGGCCGCCCTCGGCAAAGGCCTTCTGGGTCAACAGCATGCGGCGCACGTCCGGATGCACGATGATCGGGTCAGCGGGACCTTCCGGATTTTTCGGGCCGGACAGGGAGCGCATCTGCAGGCGGTCCTTGGCGTAGGCCAGGGACTTCTGGAAGCCCGCTTCCGCGTGCGCCAGGCCCTGCAGCGCCGTACCCAGGCGCGCGGTGTTCATAAAGGTGAACATGCAGTTCAGGCCCTTATTCGGCGGACCGATCAGGAAGCCCTTGGCGCCGTCAAAGTTCAGCACCGCAGTGGCGTTGCCGTGGATACCCATCTTGTGCTCGAGGGAGCCACAGACGACACCGTTGCGCTCACCGGCGGAGCCGTCCGCGTTCGGCAGGAATTTGGGCACGATAAACAGGGAGATGCCCTTGGTGCCGGCCGGGGCATCCGGCAGGCGCGCGAGAACGATATGGACGATATTCTCGGCCATGTCGTGCTCACCGGCGGAGATAAAGATCTTGGTACCGGTAATGGCGTAGGAACCGTCGGCATTCGGCTCGGCCTTGGTGCGCAGTATGCCCAGGTCGGTGCCGCAGTGCGGCTCGGTCAGGCACATGGTGCCGGTCCAGCTACCTTCCACCAGCTTGGTCAGATAGGTCTCTTTCTGCTCGTCGGTACCGTGCGCTTCCAGCGTATTCATTGCACCGTGGGACAGACCCGGGTACATTCCCCAGGACCAGTTGGCGGTACCCACCATTTCACTCATCACGGTACCCAGCGACGGCGGCAGACCCTGGCCACCGTGGGCGGGATCGTGGGCCAGTGACGGCCAGCCGGCTTCGACAAACTGCTGGTAAGCTTCCTTGAAGCCTTCCGGCGTGGTGACTTCGCCGTCATTCCAGGTGCAGCCCTGCTGGTCACCGACCGCATTCAGCGGCGCGAGCACATTTTCACAGAACTTGGCGCCCTCTTCGAGGATGGCGTCTACCAGATCCGGAGTGGCGTCTTCGTAGCCCAGGGACTCGTAGTGCTTGTCCCAGTCCAGCAATTCGCGCATGGCGAAACGCATGTCACGCAATGGAATCTTGATATCGGTCATCCTGCTACCCTCAACTCGCTGTTGTTTGCCGATTGGCCGAAAAATACCGGCCAGTCAGATTTATGACTAGTTTCTACGATTGGTTCATCATAGTAGCAACTCTGCGCCACCCACTATGGCGAAACCCGTCCAAAGCGGTGACAAATAGGGGCAGCGAGAAGGGAAAAGTGACTACCTAGCCCGGATATTGCACCAGGGGCCGCGATGATCGCGCCGAGATCTGTGCGTTCAGTGCATTTTTGCGGCGCACATGCATGCTTATCGCACGTATTAGCCGCAAAAATGTGCTGTACGCACAAAGATCAAGCGAGGGCGCGGCCAGCGGTGCCTGGTAACATTTTGTACCCGAGTGAAACTCCAAAAAAATTTTACAAACAAAGACTTAAGTGGAATCTCAAGCGGCCTGGTGCAATATCCGGGCTAGGTCAGCCGGCCAGGCCCGTCGCCGGCCTGCCGCTCTTGCGATATTCGCCGGGAGTGATTCCGGTCCATTTCTTGAAGGCGCGGAAAAAGGCACTGGACTCGTCAAAACCGAGCATTTCGGCAATCTGCCCATTGGAGAGATCCGGACAGCTGAGGTAGTGAAAGGCGGCCTCCATGCGGCACTCGTCTTTCAGCTTCTGATAAGAGGTCCCCTCCTGTTGCAGCCGCCGGCGCAGGGTGGTCACCGACATATTCAGACGCTCAGCCACCACCTCTGCCGCAGGCATGGACTCGCTGACGTCGCGGTTCAGAATTGTCTTGACCTTGGTCTTGATGCTGTTGGCACTGCCATCGCTGATGACCAGGTGATATGGCGCGGTGCGGATAAAGTCTTCCACCGTTTGCGGATTCTGCACCACCGGATAATCCAGGTAGCGGCTGTCGTATTCGAGCGCATTGACCGGCTGTTCGAATAGCAGCTCGCCGGCCTCGCTCTGAGCGAGAGTGCGGAACTCTTCCGGACACGGAAAGGAAAAATGCAATCGCGCCAGCGGGATCTCGCGCCCCACCAGCCAGCAGTAAAAGCGGTGCCAGACTGCGAGCGTAGTGCGAATCACGCCGGGACTGGTCTCGGCGATCAACTGGTCGAACTCACCCGCGGCCAGCGAGCTGATTCCACGTATGGCCACCCGCTCGCGGCCTTCAGGCGCCGGTTCGAACACCGGCTTCACTTTGAAACCGCGGCAGATCTCCATGAATTCGGCACTGAGGGTAATCGCCTGCCGCACTGTCTCACAATTGATTACCGTCAGGCACAGCAGGCGGAATGATCCCGAGCGCACACGCCCGCCGCTCAACATTCCGAACCACTCGTCCTGAACCTGCCACATGACCCGCTGGTACAGGCGGCCGTACTTGAGCGCCGAAAATGCTGCGGCCCCCTCCAGTTCCCGTTCGTCGATCCCTACCGACGCGAGCAATTCGCTGCGATCACAGCCATGGCGCGTCGCTTCGTCCAGTAATCGCTCGAGATAGGCGATGGGGATGCGGATATCCTGTTCCGGCGCAGACATCTATTTTTTTCGCCTGCGCAACCAGCTCAGCAGTGCTCCAAAACCCAGCGCCGCAGCAATGATAACGACGAGAAAAATCAGCAGTAATACCAGGTAGGACGCCACATTCTCAATGGGCAGGTCCCAGCTCCATATCGCTGCGGCGATAAAGGCGAGACAGGCGAGCACACTGGTTATAAATGAACGGCGACTCTTTTTGGCCATGGGAATCTAACAGCGTCGATTGAAAAAACAGGCAATTGGTTGCCGCCACACAGCGGCATTACCATTGTAGTGTCGGTGTCGTGCACCGACGCGGCGTGGAATCGTGAGGGATACGCGAAGTCCTGTCAACGCCGCGGGAGGTTCAGATGGGCAAAAGAATGCTGCGACGTGAGGATCGCGTTACCATCAGGCACTTGTTCACATGGATCGAGTGCCTGGCCACGCTCATGGTCGCCATATGGGTGGCGCTGGCGCTGTTTGCCTGACGGTGCGGGCAAAGGTTAGGAACTACTCGCCGATCAGCCCGCCCTTTGCGAGCCGCGCCGGATCCAGCAACACTTTCAGCTCTTCCTCGCTGAGATCCGTCATTTCGACCGCCACGTCCATCACCGGCCGCCCCTCTCTATAGGCCGCTTTGGCGATTTCTGCCGCTTTCGCATAGCCGATAACCGGATTCAGCGCCGTCACCAGAATCGGGTTGCGCGCAAGTGCCTGCTCCATGCGTTCGCGGTTGACCGCAAAGGTGGCAATGGCCTTGTCCGCCAGCAGCCGCGCCGCACTGCCCAGCAACTGGATGCTGTCCAGCAGCGCATGAGCCACCAGCGGCAACATGACATTCAGCTGGAAGTTACCGCTCTGCCCGGCCAGCGCGATGGTTGTATCGTTGCCGATCACGCGCGTGGCCACCATCGCCACGGATTCGCCGATTACCGGGTTGACCTTGCCCGGCATGATACTACTGCCCGGCTGCAGCGCCTGTAGCTCAATCTCCGCAAAGCCCGCCAGCGGGCCGCTGTTCATCCAGCGCAGGTCATTGGCAATTTTCATCAGCGCCACCGCCAGCACTTTGAGCTGGCCGGACAGCTCAACCGCGGTATCCTGACTGGCAATCGCCGCAAACAAATTGTCGGCCGGGCGGAATTGCTGTGTGCTATTGGCACTCAGTTTCTGCGCAAACAGTTCGGCGAAATCCGGATGCGCATTCAGCCCGGTTCCTATCGCCGTACCACCCTGAGCCAGTTGCGCCAGCCGCGGCAGCGTGCCTCGGATACGCTCGCGGCAGGACTCCATCTGAGCCGCCCAGGCACCGATCTCTTGCGCCAGGGTCATCGGCACCGCGTCCATCAGATGGGTACGGCCGGTCTTGACCACATCCTCAGCCGCCGCAGCCTTGTCACACAGCTGTCCGCGCAGGTGCCGCACGGCCGGCAGCAGGTGATCCCGCACACCGAGCAGTGCCGATACGTGAATCGCGCTGGGGATCACGTCGTTGCTGCTCTGGCTCATATTCACGTGATCGTTGGGACTTACCTGCAGGCCACTGTCGCGTGTGGCAATGTGGGCCAGCACCTCGTTCACATTCATATTGGTACTGGTGCCCGAGCCAGTCTGGTAGATATCCAGCGGGAACTGCGTCGCGAATTCGCTTTCACCCAGGGAGTCGCAGGCCTTGATAATAGCCGCCGCCCGCTCATCATCCAGCAACTCCAATTCGCAATTTGCCTGAGCCGCGGACCGCTTGATCAACACGATCGCGCGAATAAATTCCGTCGGCAGTCGGCTGCCACTGATCGGGAAATTCTCCAGCGCTCGCTGGGTCTGGGCGCCGTACAGGGCATCTGCGGGCACCTGCACTTCGCCCAGACTATCTTTTTCCCTGCGGAATTTTCCGGCCATACCTACCTCACTGGGCGCGCCCTACACACCGCGTGGCACTATTACGACAGCTATTCGCTCATTGTGGAAAACTATTGCACCTCTACGGTAATTTTTTCCGACATTACCGATTTCTTGAACGGTATATGCAGGTAATTACCCAGCACCAGCTGCAGCGTGTGCTTGCCCGGCGGCAGAGTGATTTCGGTTTCGGTCTGTCCACCGCCAAAGTGGATGATATTTTCCGTGGCCGGCAGCGGCTTGGTCATATCCGGCATCTCTTTCACGTCGATCAGCAGGTGGTGGTGACCAGTCTTGTCACGTTCAACGCCGGCCGGTGCCACCCCCATGCCGGACAGACCAAACTTCACGGTAAAGGTCTGCGGTACCGTCTCGCCATTTTTCGGTGAGATGAAGTAAACCTTGGCATCCGCCGGCGCTTCCGAAATCAAGTTTGCCTGAGTGTCTTCGCCCGCGTGCAGCAGCGGCGACAACATCAGGGCGCTGGCGAAAATTATGGATCGGTAACCAGTCATGGGAACTCCTTTCAGGTAGTGGCGCCTGCCGGCACCTGTGCTCGAGGATTGCGATTCACAGCTTATCGCCGCCACTGGGCAACGCCAAGTTAAAAATTGCAAATATTTGGAACGCTATTCGCCAAACAGCCAGTAAATTTGAAACAGAATACCGGATACCGCGAAGGTGGCGTGGTAGCGGGGGCTCCTGGTCGCAATCGCCACCAGGCAGGCCACGAAAAACAGCAGATTTCGGTACAAATAGATGTGGCCCAGTCCCAGCAAGTAGCCCATACCCTTGAGCAGGCTGTCACCGATATCGATCAGAAATACCAAGGCCAACACGGCAAAAAACCATTTGCGCCGCTCATAGAACAACACGCGATAGTCCTTCGGGTCGGAATTCTTTTCCGGGAATAAGAGTGCACAAAGGAAATACAGCGTCAGTGTGTAACTGATCAGATAGAGAAACAGGAAGAAGCTGATCCGCGAGGTGTGCGAAATGCGGAATTCCCACCACCAGAAGTGCAGCAGGTACAGCATCGCAAAAAGGACCCATGTCAGATGGATCCAGTACAGCCGGTCCTCGCGCGGTTCATCAACAACGCGCGCAAGATTGCGCAGCAAATGCGTCAGTCCCAACCCGACGACAATACCCAGAATAACCCTGATGTGCGCGTAGAGAGTCGCGAAACCGGGGATTCCGGCCTCTGCCACCGAGCTTGCTTCCACGCCGTGCATCTCCCACAGGCGAAGGCCGGCCGCAGCGCGCGGTCGACAACTGCGAACAGTTAAAGCATAGCTAAAAACGGATCAGACGCTGACTCGCCCCTCCTGGGTCCACTCGCAGCGCACCTGCATGTCGCCACTGCCCGGCTCGTGATAAAGGCCCGCAGCCTCCCAGGTAAAAGAATGGATTCCGGAAAGTTCTGTCTCCAGGTGTACGGTAGCCGAGACCCAGTACATGCTCCGCAGCAGTTCCTCGAATTTCTGTATCCAGTGATTCCACTCGTACTCCACCGCGCAATAGGATGCGCCGAAATGGATGACGTCAGTCTGGTACTGGGACTGTTTCACCTTGATGGTGGGAATGGAAAACATATCACGGCACAGGAAGGGCCACTCATCGGCACTCGGAAGTGCGAGAATCGCCGCGCGGTTGACGCGTCTGCGATCAGCGCCGCCGGCAAGACTGTTACTGTCTTTGATACAACCGTAGACAATGGATTCCTGGTCGCCCTGAAGCACTCGCTCTCTTCCTTACCACAGCGCCGCTGCATAAAAAATGCGCGGAGCATAAAACCTGGGAGCTTCACTTTAACGGTGAAGAGAGGAGAAAGCTATAACCCAGATCGCAAATGAAAGCGCGGCCATTTTTTGATCAAACTCTGTATGCGCAGCCGCGGCGCACGCGCGTCAAACCGTGCAGTCGAAGACAGGGCGAACCCGTGGCTCACCCCGCCGGGAAACTGACGCAATTGCAACGCGGCTCAGATCTCAAAACCGCGCTCGCGCAACATGGCCAGCAGCTCTTCTTCGTCCATTACCGAAATTCCGAGCTCCCGCGCCTTGTTCAGCTTGGAACCCGCGCCGGGCCCGGCGACGACGGTACCGGTATTGGCAGAGACGCTGCCCGCAACCTTGGCGCCGAGGCGCTGCAGGTAATCCTTGGCCTCGCTGCGCGAGAGAGTTTCCAGTTTGCCAGTCAGGACCCAGGTCTGTCCGGACAGCGGCTGCTCGGCACCGCCCTGCTCTTCCGGCGCCCAGTGCACGCCAGCCTGTCGCAACGCCTCGATCTCCTCCTGCGCGTGCGACTGCTGGAAAAATTCGGCGACGAAATGGGCCACGACCGGCCCCACATCTTCGACTTCCTGCAGGGATTCCTCATCTGCCTGCATCAGCGGTTCCAGTTCACCGTAGTGCCGCGCCAGGTTACGTGCGGTGGCTTCGCCCACCTCGCGAATACCGAGTGCGTAGAGGAACTTCGGCAACGTGGTGTCCTTGCTGTGTTCCAGTGCATCGAGCAGATTCTGCGCGGATTTCTGTCCCATGCGCTCCAGCTCGACCAGCTCAGCGAGACTCAGGTGATAGAGGCCAGACACAGAGTGCAACAGCCCCTCGTCCACCAGCTGCTCCACCAGCTTGTCACCCAGACCATCGATATCCATGGCCTTGCGCGAGGCGAAATGCTTGATCGCCTGCTTGCGCTGGGCGCTGCATATCAGGCCACCGCTGCAGCGGGCCACCGCTTCGCCGGGTGTCGACTCCACCGGCGAATCGCACACCGGACAGTGCGTCGGGAATTCGATGGTGCGCGCATTGTGCGGACGCTTGCTCTCGACGACGGATACCACTTGCGGAATCACATCACCGGCGCGGCGGATCACCACCGTATCGCCGATTTTTACGCCCAGCCGCTCAATTTCATCGCGGTTGTGCAGGGTCGCATTGGAGACCGTTACGCCGCCGACAAATACCGGCTTCAAGCGCGCCACCGGCGTCACGGCACCGGTGCGACCCACCTGGAACTCCACGTCCAGCAGTTCGGTCATCTCTTCCTGTGCTGGGAACTTATAGGCCATTGCCCAGCGCGGCGCGCGCGCGACAAACCCCAGTCGTCGCTGCAGTCCTATCTCGTTGACCTTAAACACGATGCCATCGATATCGTACGGAAGCTGCTCGCGCTTCTCTCCGAGCTTCTTGTGATATTCGATACAGGCCTGGATATCTCTTGCCTCGGCCATTTCGCTGTTGATGCGAAAGCCCCACCGATTCAGTTGTTTCAGGATTTCCGTGTGCCTGTCGGGCAGTGTGGCGCCCTCTACCAGACCGACGCCGTAGGCACACAGCTGTAGCGGCCGCTTGGCGGTAATGCGGGAATCCAGCTGGCGCAGGCTGCCGGCAGCGGCATTGCGCGGATTGACAAAGGTCTTCTCGCCCGCCTCCGCCGCTTTCTTGTTCAGCTCGGCGAATCCCGCTTTGGGCATATAGATCTCACCGCGCACTTCCAGCACTTTCGGTACGCCGTTATGCAGCAAGCGCAGCGGCACCGAGCCGATGGTGCGCACATTCTGGGTAATGTCCTCACCGGTGGTGCCATCACCGCGAGTGGCGGCTCGCTCCAGCATACCGTCGCGATACAGCAAACTGATGGCGATACCGTCGAGCTTCGGCTCACAGGCGTATTCCACCGGATCCTTACTGTTCAAACGATCGCGCACGCGGCGATCAAACTCGAGCAATTCGTCATCATCGAAGGCATTGTCCAGCGACAGCATTGGTACTTCGTGGCGCACCTCCGCAAAGGACGACAAGGGCTCGGCGCCTACCCGCTGGGTGGGCGAATCTTGGGTAACCAGTTCCGGGTATTCCCGCTCCAGCTCCTGCAGTTCACGCAGGCGGCGATCGTATTCCGAATCGGGCAGCTCCGGATTATCGAGTACGTAATATTGGTAGTTGGCACGTTGCAGGATTTCATGCAGTTCCTGCGCTCGCTCACGCTTTTCGGCGGGAATTTTTTTATTGGTCATCGATTGTTCGCAAACAACACGGATTGAGAATGGATAGCGGGGATTCTACACGTAAGAGCGGCCGCTGGCCGCGATGGGTTCACCTAACGGTAATTACCATCGCAGCCAACGGCCGCCCCTTCGCTCTAAATGCTGGTTGTCAGGCCTGCGCCCGGGCCAGAGCCTTGCGACGCTGGTACTCCATCACGCGCTGGCGGTAATGTTCGGCCGTCTGAGCGGTGAAAACGCTGCGGTTTTCATCTTTCAATTCACCACCCAGCAGTTCAGCAATCTGGCGTGACGTAGCGAGCAGCTGCTCGAATGCTTTGATCGCCTCACCTTCGATGGGCAGCGCCAGGAACAGGCTCACACCCGGAGTGGCAAATTCTTCCATCTGCGCCAGATCGAATACGCCGGGTACCACCATGTTGGCGAGACTGAATACCACCGGGCCGTCAGCGGCGCCGCCCTGGTGATAGTGAAAAATATTCATCTCCCCAAAACGCATGCCAGAGGCAACCATTACCCGTAACAGATCGTTGCCCTCGAAGTGATCGCCCTCCCGAGCCATCACATTGATAATCAGCACTTCCTCTACCGGAGACTTCTCACGCGGCTCGCTTTGCACCTGCTTGCTCTGTTTGTTCACCGGGGTTTTCTTCTCCTTGCGCAAAGGCTCTGCTCTCGGCGCTCGGGTGGATTCCTGAGCCGGTGCGGTCGTTTCCGCCACCGATTCATCGCTGTGCGCTACCTCAGCACTGAGGGCTTCGAGGCTTTCCGACTCATTTAGTTCCGGCTCGCGGCGCTGCTCTTCAACCGGAACCGAGTCCATCAGCGTTGGGACCTGCTCCTCCAGGTTAAGCGAAACCTGTTCCGGCTCTGCGCGCTGTGGATTGCTACCGGCCAGCGGTTTGCGCGAAGACATAAAACTCTCCTGCACCTGCCGATTTACCTGCAATGCATCTTCCAATGCGCGCCGCTGCACAACGCGAACCTGCCCCGGCAGCTCCCGCGCTATCTGACGTCGCTTTGCCTCTTCTTCCGGGTCGAGGTAGTGGTCATCCTCAACTTTTTCATTTGGTGTCACCCGGCGCGGCGTAGAAAGGATATCCATATCGTCATCGCGATCCCGCTGCATCGCGCGGGACAGATTACGCGAGACTTTCATCGCCGCGCGCTGCTTCACAATCGCGCGGCGCACGCCGTCCAGAATTGCCAGCAGCAACACCACAGCGAGAATTGTTATCAGCCAGTTTCCCATTGAAGCGCCTCTCCCTTACGCCTTTTACGCGGATGCCAGCTCGGCCGCCTCTTCCACGTCCACGGATACCAGACGCGATACGCCCGGCTCGTGCATGGTCACACCCAGCAGCTGATTCGCCATCTCCATCGCGATCTTGTTATGGGTAATATAGATGAACTGCACGTGCTCGGACATTTCCTTCACCATGCGTGCATAGCGGCCAACGTTGGCATCGTCCAGCGGTGCGTCCACCTCGTCCAGCATACAGAACGGCGCCGGGTTCAGGCGGAAGATCGAGAATACGAGTGCGATCGCGGTGAGCGCCTTTTCACCACCGGACAGGAGGTGAATGGTGCTGTTTCGTTTGCCCGGCGGGCGCGCCATGATGGCGATACCGGTATCCAGCAGGTCCTCGCCGGTCAGCTCCAGATAGGCGTGACCGCCACCGAATACTTTCGGGAACAGCTCCTGCAGGCCGGCATTGACCTGATCGAAAGTCTCCTTGAAGCGTGTACGGGTCTCGCGATCGATTTTCTTGATGGCATTTTCCAGGGTCTCCAGCGCTTCCATCAGATCTTCATACTGACGGTCCAGGTAGTGCTTGCGCTCGGATTCCTGCTTGTATTCGTCGATGGCCGCCAGATTGATCGGGCCCAGGCGTGAAATACGCGCGGCGACCAGTTCCAGCTCCTCCTGAACCTGGGCAATGGTCAGATCGCCCGGCAGCTCTTCAAGTAGCTGATCGACGTCGTGATCGGTTTCGCGCAGCTGTTCCACCAGGCCGTTGCGCTGCACTTCCAGCGTCTGGGCGGACAGGCGCTCCTGTTCCAGCTGGGCGCGCACGCCCTGCAGGGCGGACTCTACCTTGTGGCGCTCCTGTTCCTGCTCACGCAGGCCGCTCTCCACCTCTTCCAGTTTTTTGCGCGCTTCGGTCAATTCGGTCTCGACTTCGATGCGCTCGCCCAGCTTCTCCTCCAGCTCTGCCTGGAAATCCTGCGACGGATCCTGGGTCTCAGCCATCTGCTCCTGCAGCAGCTCGCGGCGGCTGCGCAGACGCTCCAGCTGCTCGCGCATGACCTGCAGGGTACGCTCCAGGGAGATCATCTGCGTGCGCACCGACTGCTCGCGCATGGCCAGTTCGTGGGCGCGGTCCTTGTCCTCGCGGGCGCGCTGGCGCGCCGCATCCAGGGCCTCGCGCAGCTCATCGCGGCGGGCCAGCAGGGTTTCGCGGCGGTCGGTGTCGTCGCTCATGGCCTCGACCGCTTCCTGCAGCATCAGGCGCGCCTCGGACAGCGACTCACCTTCGAGTTCCAGCTGCTCGCGCACCTCGGCAATTTCCTGCTCCACGCGGGTGCGGCGTTCGTTCATCTGCTCGGCGCGGGCGCGGCGGGCCGACAACTGACTGCGCAGCTCCGCCTCGCGGCGACTCAGCTGCTCCGCTTCATTGCGGAACTGCTCGATGCCACTCTCCAGGTCGGAGGCCTGGCGGCGCAGCTCTTCGCGCTGCGCACTGAGGGACTCGATCTGCTCTTCGCATCTGGCAATGGTTTGCTCGAGCTCTTCCAGCTCCTGCTTGCGCGCCAGCACGCCGGACTCGGCGTCGGAGGCGCGGCTGACCCGCAGCCAGTTGGGGCCGAGCCACAGGCCGTCGCGAGTGACGATGGATTCGTGGGCCTGCAGCTGGGCGCGCTGTGCCAGTGCCCCATTCAGGTCTTCGGCGGTATAGATACCGGCGAGGATGCCGGCCAGGGACTGGGGCCCCTCCACGACATCGGCCAGTTTAGGCAGGCTGCCGGCAGACGGCGCGGTAACGCTGGCACCGTCGATAAAGATTGCCTGGCCGCTTTCCAGACTGGCCAGGCTCTCGCCCAGGCTTTCCAGCTGATCGACGCAGACGGCCTGCAGCTGGGTGCCGAGCACGGTCTCCACCGCCTTTTCCCAGCCGGAACGGGCGGAAACCTGGTCGGCCAGGCGCGGTTTGTCGGCCAGAGCCTGTTGCTGTAGCCAGTTCTCTACCGCCTTGCCCTGCCCCAGCGCGGCCTGTTGCAGCGCCTCCAGCGAGGCCTGGCGGCCGCGGCTGGTCTGCAGCTGCAGGCGCAGTTGATCCAGTTCGGTGGCGATATCGCTCTCGCGGCTGCGCAACTCGGCCAGGGATTCGTTTTTCTCCGCGACGGCTTCACGGCGCTCACCGGCCTGCAATTCCAGTTCCGCCAGCTGCTCATTCAGCTGTTCGGTCTCACCGTCGTCACCGCCGTCACTGAGGCCGGCCTGTTCCGCCTGCAGTTTGTTGATACGCTCCTGCAGGCGCTGGCGGGAGGTCTCCAGGTGCTGGATGCGGGACTGCTGGACTTCCGCCTTCTGGCGCGAGCCGGAGGCGCCCTGGTTGAACTGGTCCCACTCGTTCTGCCAGTCGCGCATCTGATCTTCGGCGGCGAGCAGGGTCTGCGCGGACTCTTCTTCCGCGGCCTGCACCATCTCCAGGTCCGGCATGATCACTTCCAGCTCGGCTTCGAACTGGGCGGCCTTCTCCTGGTCCACCTCGAGATTGGTCTCCGCCTCGCGGAATTCCTGTTCGGTCTGCGCCAGGTCTGACTGCAGGCGGGTATTGCGCTCACGGGCGTGGGCGATGCTCTGCTCCAGGCGCGCGATATCCGCACCGACGGCGTAGAAGCGGCCCTGCACCTCGTTGAAACTGTCAGACAGCTCGTGATAGCCCACGCGCTTCTGTTCGATATCGGTGTCGCAGCTGACCTGGCGGGTCACCAGCTCCTCGACGGTGAGCTCCAGCTCGCCTATCTGGCGCTGTTTGCCCTGGGCCTGGTCATTCAGTTCGCGGTACTTGAGCGCCTGCAAGTGCGCCTTGTGGCTGCGCTCTTCCTCTTTGAACCGGCTGTACTTTTCCGCTGCCGCCGACTGGCGCTCCAAACGCGACAGCTGGCGGTCCAGTTCGTCGCGGATATCGGTCAGGCGCTCCAGGTTCTCCTTGGTGCGGCGCATGCGGTTTTCGGTATCGCGGCGACGCTCCTTGTACTTGGAGATACCGGCCGCCTCTTCGATGTATACGCGCAGATCTTCCGGCTTGGCCTCGATCAGCTTGGAGATCATGCCTTGCTCGATAATGGCGTAGCTGCGCGGGCCCAGACCGGTTCCCAGGAACAGGTCGGTCACGTCGCGGCGACGACACTTGTCGCCGTTCAGGTAGTAGTTGTTCTGGCCATCGCGGGTCACCTTGCGCTTTACCGAGATCTCGGCGAAGGCGGCATAGGCACCTTGCAGCTTGCCTTCCGAGTTGTCGAACACCAGCTCGATGGAGGCCTGCCCCACCGGCTTGCGGCCACTGGAACCGTTGAAGATGACATCGGTCATGGAGTCGCCGCGCAGGTTCTTGGCGGACGACTCACCCATCACCCAGCGCACCGCATCGATGGTGTTGGACTTGCCACAGCCGTTCGGGCCCACCACGGCACTGAGATTGGAGGGAAAGTAAACGGTGGTCGGGTCAACGAAGGACTTGAAACCCGCAAGCTTGATGCACTTCAGACGCATGTATTTTGTAACTCGGTATTTGTTCTATGCCGGCCAGGGCCTGCTCGCGCTAAGTTCGATGGCCCCAAGGCTCACCAAACCGCCAATTGTACATGGCAGCGGCGGGCGTTTCAGCGCTAATTTTCACCGTTAGTCAGCACGACTCGGCCCGGTTGAGCCCGGTGTAGGGGATGTAGGATCGGCGCCCGGCGAGAATGGCGATTCCGGACCGGCGAGGCCGGTCCCGGACAGTGCCAGGCGTGATGCCTGGCCACATCGACCCAGCGCTACAGCTCGCTATCGATGGTGATGGACTGGGGTTCACTCCAATCGGCCTTCGGCAGTGATTCGATCAGGCCCTGCCAGTCACCTGGTGCGGGACGGGCATCGCCGCGCACTGCGAGGCGCGCGACCAGCTGAACCGAATCAGTATTGGCGATCGAACGCCCCGGCATCATCGCGCGGGACTCGTCCAGCACTACCTCGGCGGGCAACTGCTCCGCGGTGAGCCGCACAATTGCCAGCGGCATCGGGCTGTCGCTGCCGCGAGCGTAGATGAATACGGGCGTGGCGGGATTGGCCTCGACGCCGTCGGCGAGAGCGACACGCACCCGAATCGCCGGACCCTCTGCCACCGCTTCAGTCTTGGCCTCTACTGGCGATTCGCCGTTGTCCGCCAGCGCCTTCTCCGCCCGCGCGACACCGGCGGCCAGCGCCTGCGCTGCAGCAGAGTTCGGCGGCAACTGACTCAGCGCGTGCCGCCAGTAATCCCGCGCCGCGCCGTATTCCTCGTTTTCGAAGGCGCCGATACCGGCCAGGCCGAGGGCGGTGCCGTTGTCCGGCTGAACTGCCAGAACTTCGCCCGCCAGCTTGCGCACCTCGTCGTTCACTTTCGAGCCATTGGCAAAGAACAGCGCCTGCGCCAGCTGTGCCTTCACATCGGCGGCCTGGGGTTCACGCTGAACCACATAGCGATAGGCCTCCACCGCCCCCTGCAAATCACCACTGACCAGCAGGCGCTGGGCCAGCACATAGCGGCTGGTCAAATCCTCCGGATGGGACTCGGCGCGAGCCCGCAGCTCGCTGGTAATGCGTGCCTCATCGGCAGCACTGGTCTCGCCCTGTTGGCTGGCGGCTATCTCCTGGTACAGCGCCAACTCGGCGGAGTTGCCGGACCAGACATAAATTCCGACCGCGAGGACAGGAAGCAACACGGCCAAGCCGATCAGCAGTCCGCGACCGCCGCCAGCGGAAGGCGCGGATTCACTCCCCCCTTCCGCAGCCAACAGGTTGCGCGCCATCTCGGCCTCCAGCTGCGCAAACTGTTTCTCGTCAAGCGAGCCGCTTTCACGGGCAGCCTGCAATTCCGCCTGCCGCTCCCGGTACAGCGCGGCCAGAGCGGCGCGCCTATCCGTCGCGCGCCGTACGCCGGCACCGCGCAGTGCGGGCCACAGGATTACGAATATGAGCGGCAGTACCAGCAGTGCCAGGCCGAGCCAGATTTCAGTCATCATTTTTCTTCCCGCTGCCGGTCAGCCCATCCACTTCGTCGCCGAGCAGCTGTTGCAGCCGGCGGCGCTCTTCCTCAGTCAATTCCCCGCTGGCGTCGTCCTGGCGCGCGCCGGTCGCACTGCGCGAACGCACCACTATCAAGATCAGCGCAAACAGGCCGATGGCCGCAAATAGCCCAGGCGCCAACCACAATGCCATGGTGTTGCGCTGCAGCGGCGGCCGGTAGAGCACAAAATCACCGTAACGGGCCACCATGTAGTCCGTAATTTCCTGGTCGGTGAATCCCTCCTCCAGCAATCGGCGGACCTCCCGGCGCAGATCGCCCGCCACCGGCGAGTCGGAACCGGCCAAGTTCTGGTTCTGGCACTTGGGACAGCGCATCTCTTCGATCAGCACGTGATAGCGCGCCTCCAGTTCCGGTGACGACAACTGCTCCACCTCTACCGCCGCACGCACGGCAACAGACAGGCACAGGGCACAAAGCGCCGCAGCAACCGGGGCCAGCCAGCTCATCCGTCTCACAGTCTCTCTCACGATCTATATCCGCCGGAAATTTGCGCGATTATAGCAGCGACATGGGTATCGAACACGCCCGCATTCCGCGCCTCAGGCCGCTTAACCCATTGAAAGACAAAAAATTTTTCGGGAAAGCGTTGACGGGGCAAATTTTTTCATTAAGATACGCAGCTCCTGACGCGGGGTGGTTAGCTCAGTTGGTAGAGCGGCGCCCTTACAAGGCGTAGGTCACAGGTTCGACCCCTGTACCACCCACCACTTCCCTTTCATCTGCCTGGCAGATTATTCAAAGGGAAATCAGGAATGCGGACCGGTAGTTCAGTTGGTTAGAATGCCGGCCTGTCACGCCGGAGGTCGCGGGTTCGAGTCCCGTCCGGTCCGCCATATACAAAAAAGGCCCACACGAAAGTGTGGGCCTTTTTTGTATATGTTGGATCGGCGTGCAAGAACCCCCGTTCGACAAAATTGCCGGGAGCAATTTTGGACGCCGCAGCAAAGCGAAGGCGCCCGCAGGGTGAGCGCCATGGATGGCGCTCATCATTCCCGTCCGGTCCAGATAAAAAGCAAAAGCCCGCACTACGCGGGCTTTTTCGTATATGGCGGACCGCGGGTGAGATCCCCTGTTCGACAAAATTGCCGGGAGCAATTTTGGACGCCGCAGCGAAGCGGAGGCGCCCGCAGGGTGAGCGCCAGGGATGGCGCTCATCATTCCCATCCGGTCCACATAAAAAGCAAAAGCCCGCACTACGCGGGCTTTTTCGTATATGGCGGACCGCGGGTGAGATCCCTCGTTCGACAAAATTGCCGGGAGCAATTTTGGACGCCGCAGCGAAGCGGAGGCGCCCGCAGGGTGAGCGCCATGGATGGCGCTCATCATTCCCGTCCGGTCCAGATAAAAAGCAAAAGCCCGCACTAAGCGGGCTTTTTCGTATATGGCGGATCGGCGTGCAAGAACCCCCGTTCGACAAAATTGCCTGGAGCAATTTTGGACGCCGCAGCAAAGCGAAGGCGCCCGCAGGGTGAGCGCCAGGGATGGCGCTCATCATTCCCGTCCGGTCCAGGTAAAAAGCAAAAGCCCGCAAATGCGGGCTTATTCGTATAGAAAAACTCTCGGTAAACGGAGAATAGAACTACTCCCCCTCCCCCGCAGCAAACACCTGCCCAATCAGCACACTACCCCGAGCAACAGGATCCCGTCTGATCAACGTCTCTTCCTCACCGATACGGCTAAACAGCGTGGCCATACTAGTGTCGATCACATAGCGCTCCATATCCATGTCGGGCTTGTTGGCGATCGGCAACTTGTCGTAGACCGCAAGCATGCTCTTGTACTGGTCATAGAAACCGGTCTTGCGCAGGTTCGCCTCCACAATCGGCTGATAGCGCAGACGCAGAGCGCTTTCAGTTTGACCACGGAAATAATCGGTCGCGGCGGTATCACTACCACGGATAATGCCCAGGGCATCATTGACGGTCATGCCGGTAATCGCCTGCTTGAACACCGGCGCCGCCTCGACAACCGCCTGCTCCGCACCACGATTCATCGCGATTTCCAATCGATCCACATAACTGCCGAAGCCGAACTGGCGCAGGCTGTCGGCGACGGGCCGCGCAGCCGCAGGGAGCCCCAAATTGAATGCACCCGACTGCGATAGCCGGTTACTGGCGCGATCGGTACTGGTATACAGGGTTTCTTTGATGCCCCTGGCGAGCTTGGAATCGGTGTCATAGCCCGCGTTCTTCGCGATCTGGTTACCCACATCGACCCAAGGGGAGACTGCTTCCATATTTTGGCAGCCGGACAGCGCCAACAACCCTGCAAGTAACCAGCAACGCTTCATCGAAAATCTCCTCGGTTTTAGATAGCTCAATAGTACCGCAGCCAAATCAGCAATGAAGTAACAAATTCCCTGATATCAAACTGCGAAAGAGTTACCGAAGCAAATTTGAACAAAGTTTGACCACAAATTTTGCAACGAAAGCTCGGGCGGGATTCGCACTGGAAGACATTTATTTTTTACAAGCGTTGACTGAACCAAGAATTCCATTAAGATACGCAGCCCCTGACATCGGGTGGTTAGCTCAGTTGGTAGAGCGGCGCCCTTACAAGGCGTAGGTCACAGGTTCGACCCCTGTACCACCCACCACTTCCCTTTCA
>NZ_FQVA01000014.1 GCF_900129095.1 Microbulbifer donghaiensis | reverse complement strand
GGTTTTTCACCCCCCTTGTCGTTACTCATGTCAGCATTCGCACTTCTGATACCTCCAGCAAACCTCCCGGTTCACCTTCAACGGCTTACAGAACGCTCCTCTACCATGCTCCTAAGAGCATCCGCAGCTTCGGTTACCAGTTTGAGCCCCGGTATATCTTCCGCGCAGGCCGACTCGACTAGTGAGCTATTACGCTTTCTTTAAAGGATGGCTGCTTCTAAGCCAACCTCCTAGCTGTCTGGGCCTTCCCACATCGTTTCCCACTTAACTGGTATTTGGGACCTTAGCTGGCGGTCTGGGTTGTTTCCCTTTCCACGACGGACGTTAGCACCCGCCGTGTGTCTCCCGCGATTGCACTCCTCGGTATTCGGAGTTTGCATGGGGTTGGTAAGTCGGGATGACCCCCTAGCCCAAACAGTGCTCTACCCCCGAGGGTGAGACGCGAGGCGCTACCTAAATAGCTTTCGAGGAGAACCAGCTATCTCCCGGCTTGATTAGCCTTTCACTCCGATCCACAGGTCATCCCCTAATTTTTCAACATTAGTGGGTTCGGTCCTCCAGTTGATGTTACTCAACCTTCAACCTGCCCATGGATAGATCGCCGGGTTTCGGGTCTATTGCCTGCAACTAAACGCCCTATTAAGACTCGATTTCTCTACGGCTCCCCTATGCGGTTAACCTTGCTACAGACAATAAGTCGCTGACCCATTATACAAAAGGTACGCAGTCACCCCGAAGGGCTCCTACTGCTTGTACGTATACGGTTTCAGGTTCTATTTCACTCCCCTCTCCGGGGTTCTTTTCGCCTTTCCCTCACGGTACTGGTTCACTATCGGTCAGCTGGGAGTATTTAGCCTTGGAGGATGGTCCCCCCATATTCAGTCAAGATAACACGTGTCCCGACCTACTCGATTTCACTCTAAATGCCTTTTCGTGTACGGGGCTATCACCCTGTATCGCGGTACTTTCCAGAACCTTCCACTAAAACATAAAGAGCTTAAGGGCTAATCCCCTTTCGCTCGCCGCTACTCAGGGAATCTCGGTTGATTTCTTTTCCTCCGGGTACTTAGATGTTTCAGTTCCCCGGGTTCGCCTCGCATACCTATGTATTCAGTATGCGATACCTCCTAAGAGGTGGGTTTCCCCATTCGGACATTCCAGGATCAAAGCTTGTGTGCCAGCTCCCCTAGACTTTTCGCAGGCTCCTACGTCCTTCATCGCCTCCAGCTGCCAAGGCATCCACCGTATACGCTTAGTCGCTTGACCATACAACACAAACGACTACTAACGACTTCTCGCTTCGTCACTGCACTTTATGCTGCGTTGCTGCTCTTCGTTCAGTCAGTCACTTACTAATGTAAGCTCCTTCCCTCACTCATCGCGCGCCTTGCCTAAAGCACACTGACTGTGCGAGTTACTGTTCGAACACGGGTAGTGTTCAAACACCGGATTGTGTGCTTGAGAGACACACAATATTGATGTTAAGTATTGTTAGTACTTAACCTCGCCTTGCAGTGTATTACTACAAATTGTTTTACCTTGTTAAAGAACATCTGATGTAAAAATCAGAAAGCTGGACTCTTATTCTCAAACCTCGAGATAACTCAAGAACCCAGATTTCTGAT
>NZ_FQVA01000005.1 GCF_900129095.1 Microbulbifer donghaiensis | reverse complement strand
TTGATCGAATTTTTAAACAACTCAGTTGAGCGCTAGGCCCTAACTGCGGGACGCGTATTCTACACATCCGAGCTGCTGAAGCAAGTGCTTTTTTGCAGCTTTTTCGAGACTTTCCAGCGATCCGAAGATCTCTTCCCAGCCTCGCGAAACCGCTTCCGGTTCCGCCTGAAGGGGCGCGCATTATAGCGACCTCTTCAACCTTGGCAAGCTCTTTTTTGGAGCTTTTTTTGGGGGGAGGAAGGGGCGCTAAACAGCTTCTCTTTCCTCTCTCGAAGGGCTGCCTGGAGCCCCTCGCGGAGCCTTTCAGCTCCTCTCGAAGTGGCGCGCATTATAGCGACCTCCTCGACCTTGGCAAGCTCTTTTTAAGGAGCTTTTTCACCACCAAAAACCATCGCAAAAAATGAGTTTTTAGGGCGGCGATTCCGTCACCGGCTTCGCTCAAGGTGGCGCGCATTATAGCGGCCTCCCCTCTCCTCGCAAGCGCTTTCTCAACTATTTTTGAGAGCCACTTTCGAGGCAGTTTGCGGAGCGTTTTTTCAGCTCCGCAACCCGCGGCGACCGTGCCGCGAGTCAAAAAAAACACCCTCTCGAGAGAGGGTGTTTCTTAGATGGCGGTGAGAGAGGGATTAGCTTCGCTTCGCTCGCTGGTCTCCGGCGCTACGCGCCTCCGACTCGAACCCGTCAGGGTTCTCACCCTCTCAAACCGATCTAAATTAAAGGGCCCTGCACGCAGGGCCCTTTAATTTGTATGGCGGTGAGAGAGGGATTCGAACCCTCGATGAGTGTTAACCCATACGCCCTTAGCAGGGGCGCGCCTTCAGCCACTCGGCCATCTCACCTGTAATCTTTTGCTGCTTACCGGAGACCGGTTTCGCAGAATGGCCTCTTGCCGAGGCCTCTTTTCAGCAGCTTTGCCACTGTGTGGTGGCCGCTGAAAGTGGACGGCATCATACCAACGGCGAGGCAAAAATCAATGGGGAATCAATAACTTTTTGAAACTCGAGTGGAGACTGCACAGCAATTGAACAACCAGTGAATACCGCCCCGGACTGCCCGCCAGCCACGGCGAGCCGCACACGATATTCAACACAAACAAAAAAGGCCGGGAATACCGGCCTTATTGGGTTCGCTCAGCGCGCTTACTCGTTGCTGCCCTCGTCGGAGGACTGCTTTTCGCGCTGAATGCGCTGGTAAATCTCTTCGCGGTGTACGGCCACCTCTTTCGGTGCATTTACACCAATCCGCACCTGATTGCCCTTCACCCCCAGCACGGTAACCGTCACATTGTCACCAACCATCAGCGTTTCGCCAATCCGGCGGGTTAAAATCAACATTACCTACTTCTCCTTGATCATCCTGTGATAGAGCGCAGCGGGATGCTCCCTGGAGCTGCGCTTATGGTCATCATAACCGGATGGCGGCGCAAAAGGTCGAAAACAGCCCATCACACTATTCAGTATTGACCAGTCGATCAAAATCTCAACAGGTTGGACTCTACGCCAAATGACCAAATTGCTATGGATAGGTCGCGGCCGCCTTCACTCTGGTTATAGTTTCTCGCTCGCTTCCCTCGGTTCCGAAAGCTCGAACTCGCTGTGCAATGCTCGCACTGCCAGTTCCAGGTAGCGCTCATCGATGATCACCGAGATCTTGATTTCGGAAGTGGTGATCATCTGAATGTTGATATTGTCTTCACCCAGGGCACTGAACATACGACTTGCTACGTTGGCGTGAGAGCGCATGCCCACACCGACAATGGAGACCTTGGCGATCTTGTCGTCGGTGACCACCTCTCTGGCACCCAACTCCGCCGCTACCCGCTCAAGTACTTCGCGCGCCTTGCCGAGATCGTTCCGATGCACGGTGAAAGTGAAGTCCGTAGTGCCATCGACAGAACTGATGTTCTGGACGATCACGTCCACCTCGATATTCTCGGCTCCGATCGGCGCCAAAATACGACAGGCCACGCCGGGGGTATCCGGCACACCGCGAATGGTCAGTTTGGCTTCGTCGCGGTTAAAGGCGATGCCGGAAACTACTGGCTGTTCCATCTCGTTGTCTTCCTCATCCAGACTGATCAGTGTGCCCTCGCCCTCTTCAAAGGTGGAGAGTACGCGCAGCGGCACCTTGTATTTCCCGGCGAATTCCACCGCGCGGATCTGCAAAACTTTCGACCCGAGGCTGGCCATCTCCAGCATCTCTTCGAAGGTGATCCGGTCCAGTCGACGTGCACTGTCAACCACGCGGGGGTCGGTGGTATAGACACCATCGACATCGGTGTAAATCTGGCACTCGGTAGCATCCAGCGCCGCCGCCAGAGCCACACCGGTGGTATCTGAGCCACCGCGGCCGAGGGTGGTGATATTGCCCTCATCGTCCACGCCCTGAAAACCCGCCACCACGACAACTTTGCCGGTGTCCAGGTCGCGGCGCATGCGCTCGACGTCGATGCGCTGAATCCGCGCCTTGGTATGGGCGTTGTCGGTGAGAATCTTGACCTGGCCGCCGGTGTACGAACAGGCGTCATAGCCACGCTTCTTCAGCGCCATGCTGAGCAGCGCAATGGTCACCTGTTCCCCGGTGGAAACCAGCACGTCCAGCTCCCGCGGATCCGGCTTTTCCTGGATCTGGTAAGCGAGATCAATCAGGCGGTTAGTCTCACCACTCATCGCGGAGAGCACCACCACCATCTCATGACCCTTGGCGCGAAACGCGGCCACTTTGTCGGCGACCGCCTCGATGCGCTCAATCGAGCCCACTGAGGTGCCACCGTATTTCTGCACGAACAAACTCATAGGTCTTAGTGTTTCCTTACTACTGCCGGGTGTTGCGCTCGCAGTACCAATTCGCGCAAGCCGCGCACTAAATCACCAAACTTCAGCGAAATCAACTTGACACTTGTCGGATGGCGTCAAATTGGCCGAAATTAACTAGTTCAGGTGTTCGTCCACCCAGCCCGGTACTTCTTTCAACAGAGCTGGCAGTGCCGCCACATCGGTGCCGCCGCCCTGGGCCATGTCCGGGCGGCCGCCGCCCTTGCCGCCAAGCTTGTCCGCGGCGAATCGCATCAGATCTCCGGCGGAAATGCGACCGGTCAGGTCTTTGGTGACCGCCGCCACCAACGCCACTTTGTCCTCCGCGGGCGCGGCTAGCAGTACCACACCGCTGCCGAGCTTGTTCTTCATCTGGTCGGCCAGGTCGCGCAGGGACTTGGGATCGGCACCATCAATGGATACCGCCAGCAGTTTCAAGCCGGCTACTTCCACCGCCTGACTGGAGAGATCGCCGCCGGCGCCGCTGGCCAGTTTGGTTTTCAGCTGGGCGATTTCCTTCTCCAGCTTGCGGTTGCTGGTCAGCAGCTGCTCGACCTTGTCGGCCAGGGTATCGGGGCGCGCCTTAATCAGCGCAGCCACATGCTCCAGTCGCTGCTGCGCCTGGTCGAACAGCGCCAGCGCATGGGCGCCGGTCACTGCCTCGATACGGCGCTGGCCGGAAGCGATGCCGCTCTCACCGACAATGCGCAGCAGGCCGATATCGCCGGTGCGCTTGACGTGGGTACCGCCGCAGAGCTCAACGGAGAAGGCACTGCCGTCATCGATTTCACCCATGGACAGCACGCGTACCTTGTCGCCGTACTTCTCGCCAAACAGGGCCATGGCACCCTTCAGCTTGGCGCTTTCGATATCGGTTTCCTCGGTGTGCACCGCGGTATTGGAGCGGATCTGTGCATTCACCAGCGATTCAATGGCGTGCAGCTGTTTGGCTGTCACGGCTTCTGGGTGTGAGAAGTCGAAGCGCAAACGCTCGGAATCCACCAGAGACCCCTTTTGCGTGACGTGCTCACCGAGCACCTTGCGCAGTGCCGCGTGCAGCAAGTGCGTCGCCGAGTGATTGAGTGCAGTGGATTGGCGCACATCCGATGAGACATCCGCAGTCACCGTGTCGCCCACAGCGAGGCCACCCTGCAGCACCTTACCGACATGCAGGTGGTGGGCGCCCTGCTTGGTGCAATCGCGCACCTCGAAACGGTTGCCACCGGCACTCAGATAACCACTGTCGCCGACCTGCCCGCCGGACTCCGCATAGAAGGGCGTGCGGTCCAGAACCACGGTCCCCTCTTCGCCCTCTTCCAGGCGCTCAACCTGTTCGCCCTCTTTGACGATGGCGACGATCACGCCTTCGGCCGCGGTAGTTTCGTAGCCCAGGAACTCGGTCGCGCCCTCCAGATCCAGGGCTCCGGTGTAATCCTGCTTGAACTTGCCCGCGGCGCGTGCGCGCTGGCGCTGGGCCTCCATCGCCTGCTCGTATCCCGCCATATCCAGAGTCAGATCCCGCTCCCGGGCGATGTCCTGGGTGAGGTCAGTGGGGAAGCCGTAGGTATCGTGTAGGGTGAATACCAGCTCACCGGGAATCTCACTGCCCTCGAGGGAAGACAGCGCGTCTTCCAGCAGTGCCAGCCCCTTGTCCAGGGTTTTGGCGAACTGCTCTTCTTCCTTGCGCAGCGCATTTTCGATAATTTGCTGCTTCTCACGCAGCTCGGGATAGGCGTCGCCCATCTGCTCCGCCAGCGCATCGACCAACTTGTAGAAGAAGATCTCCTGGTGGCCCAGCTTGTGGCCGTGGCGCACAGCGCGGCGGATGATACGGCGCAGCACGAAGCCGCGCCCTTCGTTGGACGGCATAACGCCGTCGGCAATCAGGAAGGAGCAGGAACGGATGTGGTCGGCAATCACCCGCAGGGATTTTTCTTCCAGATCCTTACAACCGACGATCTCACCTGCCGCTGTCAGCAGCGCCTGAAACAGATCGATCTCATAGTTGGAGTGGACCCCCTGCATCACCGCGGCGATACGCTCCAGTCCCATACCGGTGTCTACAGAAGGTTTCGGCAGCGGGTAGAGTTCGCCATCGGCCGCCCGCTCGAACTGCATGAACACGAGATTCCAGATCTCGATATAGCGGTCGAGATCGTCGTTGTCGGATCCGGGCGGGCCGCCGGGCACATCCGCGCCGTGATCATAGAAGATCTCGGAACTGGGTCCGCAGGGGCCGGTGTCTCCCATCTGCCAGAAGTTGTCCTCATCGAGGCGCGAGAAGCGCTCGGCGCTGACGCCCACTTCTTTCAGCCAGATGTCCGCGGCTTCGTCGTCACTGATATGCACGGTCACCCACAGGCGCTCTTCCGGCAGGTTCAACACCTTGGTCAGGAACTCCCAGGCAAACTGGATGGCCTCGCGCTTGAAGTAGTCGCCGAAGCTGAAATTGCCCAACATCTCGAAAAAGGTGTGGTGACGGGCGGTATAGCCGACGTTTTCCAGGTCGTTGTGCTTGCCGCCGGCGCGCACGCAGCGCTGGGAACTCACTGCACGGGAATAGGGGCGCTGTTCCTGGCCGAGAAAGGTGTCCTTGAACTGCACCATGCCGGCGTTGGTGAACAACAGGGTCGGGTCATTGCCCGGCACCAGGGAACTGGAGGGCACAATGGTGTGGCCCTGCTCGGCAAAGTAATTCAGAAAGGCGTCGCGAATCTGTGCGCTTTTCATCCGGCGTAATTCCACTTCGTTAATTGAGATTGGTTCGGTCGGCACCGCCAGGGCGATACTTCGACAATTCGGTTATTCGGCCAGGCCCTGTTCCGGCATTCGCTTCTGCGCCAGCAGGTGAATATGCAGGTGGAAGACCGTCTGCCCCGCGCTGCGGCCGTTGTTGACCACCAGGCGATAGCCTTCGAGACCCAGCTTCCTACCCAGCTCAGCCGCCACCCACATCAAGTGCCCCAGCAGCGGTTTATCCTCGACTTCCGCATCGGCGAGATTGGTCAGCGGCTTGCGCGGGATTATCAGCAGATGGGTCGGGGCCTGCGGGGAGCGGTCCCTGATGACGATGCAATGCTCGTCCTCAAACACGCGCTCGACGGGGATATCGCCGGAAATGATCTGGCTGAAGACGCTGGGTTCGGACATCGGTCTACTTTTCCAGCTTTTCCTCAGCCGTCAGCTGGCGCGCCTCGGACTCCAGCATCACGGGAATGCCGTCGCGCACCGGATAGGCCAGGCCACTGGCCTTGCACACCAGCTCCTGCTTGTCCTCCCGGTACTCGAGCGGCGCCTTGCTCACCGGACACACCAACAGGCTCAGTAACTTCTTATCCATGTTCCACCCCACAAATCACCCGCAGCCCTGTGCCCGCGGCTCAAAAATGACCGCGTATAGTACAACGGTTGATGGGGTTTTTCACCGTATCCGCAGCAGCTTCTGCGGCTCCGGGTCACCGGGCTCAGGTGAGCGCGGCGGCCACCGGTAGCGGCAACAGGGATTGGAGGTGCCGCAACAGCAGTTCGCGGGCGCGCGCGCCCTCCTCGACTTCGTTGAATACCTCATGATAGGCGCCGGGGAAGACCTGCAATTGCTTGGCGTGACTTCCGAGGCGGTCGAACCAGATGCGACTGGTCGCCACATCCACCAGGCGGTCCCCCTCGGGCAACAACATCAGGCAGGGTTCGCTGATCTGCCCGAGGCGCGGGTAGAGGAATTCCCGCTCGCGCAGGAAAGTGCTGAACCACTGCAGCGACACGCGATCGTGCACCAGTTCGTCGGCCCGATAGGCCGCAACCACGGACTCATCGCGACATATGCCGCGGATATCCAGCCGGTTCGGCAGGGTCAGGCGCGGGAACAGCTTCACCAGCCGCTGCAGCAGCCACAGCTCCAGGCCACCGGGCTCCTTGGCGCCGCGGAAACCCGGGGCGGACAGTACCAGGCTGTCAATACCGCCATAGCGAACAGCGCAGCCGCAGGCGATCACGCCGCCCATACTGTGCCCGAGCAGGTGCAGGCCACAGCCGGGATTATCCTTTTTCACCAACCGGATGAACGCGTGCAGATCCGCACTGTAGTGCGCAAAATCATCGATGTCGCCGCGCTTGCCGTCCGACTGCCCGTGACCATAGTGATCCAACGCGTAGACACTGAAGCCCGATCGGTTCAGGTCCCGCGCCAGCTGCCGATAGCGCCCGCTGTGCTCACCGAGGCCGTGGGAAATCACCACGATTCCCAGCGCCTTCTCCACCCACCAGCGGCGGTAGTGCAGGCGGTTCCCGCGTGCAACAAATTCCATGGCTTTCTCCCATCGATTTATTGTTGTTTTGACCAGCAGAACTCAGGTCATTCGCGCTCCAGGCTCTCTTGATACTCGCCCAGCATGGCCAGGTGATTCAGCCGCGCCCGTTTGTTGAGCGCCTGCTGCAGGGCCGGGCCGTTCTCGGCCTTGCCTTGCCAGGCCTTCAGCGCCGGCTCCTGCAGCGCTCGCCCATAAGAGAAACTCAACTGCCACGGCGCCTGCCACAGCTGGTTGAGCGCATTCAGGTTGGCGGTGGCCTCTTCGGGCCCCTGTCCGCCGGACAGGAAGTTGATACTGGGCACCGCCGCGGGCACCGCGCGGCGCAGACTGCGCAGGGTGTACTCCGCCACCTGCTCTGGCGGGGCCTTGTCGCAGTCCTTACCCGGCGTCACCATACTCGGCTTCAGCAGCATCTGCTCCAGCACCACGCCGTGTCGATGCAACGCATGAAAGACCTCGTGCCATACCTGTTCGTTAACCTCGGCACTGCGTTCGATGCTGTGATCTCCGTCTATCAGCACTTCAGGCTCCACGATGGGCACCACCCCCACGGACTGGCAGACCGCCGCGTAACGCGCCAGCATTTCCGCGTTCGCCGTCAGGCCGAGTCGCGTCGGGTTATGGGAACTGATCGGATAGACCTCGCGCCACTTGGCGAAACGCGCCCCTTGCGCCTTGTAGCCTTCAAGGCGCTCGGCGAGTCCGTCCAAGCCGTAGGTGATCATGTCGCCGCTGGCACCGGGCAGCGGCCCCTTGCCCTTGTCCACCTTGATACCGGGGACTATCTTGTGCGCCGCCGCCAGCTGGGGCAGCGGCGTGCCGGCGCCATCGGCCTGCCCGAGTGTCTCCTCGAACAGGATGACGCCGCTGACATACTCGCCCAAGCCCTCGGTGGACAGCAGCGCGGCGCGGTAGAACCGTCGATTTTCCTCGGTCGACTCGACGCCGATGGAATCGAAACGCTTGGCAATGGTGCCATTGCTCTCGTCGGCGGCCAGTATGCCGCGGCGGCCGTCTACCATTTCGGCGATGGTTTGTTGCAGTTCTTCGCTTACCGACATGTGATGCATCTCCTTTTGCTTAGAGGTTAGGTCGCCCTGCGGATGGCCGCCCCGCGGATGGCCGTCCCGCGGATGGCCGCCCCACGGATGGCCGTCCCGTCAAAACGCCCGGCAGGCGGCCACGGCTCGGCGCCAGCCACTGAGCAGCTCTTCCCGTTGCGCCCCTGCCATTTTGGGCAAGAAATCCCGTTCTATCTCCAGCAGGCACTCCGGTAACTCCCCCGGGGTCCAGACACCCGCACCGATTCCGGCCAGCAGCGCCGCGCCGACCGCCGTGGATTCGATCTGCCGGGGGCGCTCCACGCGCAGAGCGGATATATCCGCCTGGAACTGCATCAGGAAATTGTTGGCGCTGGCGCCGCCATCGACGCGCATATGACTGATCGGCACTCCCAAGGCCTCAGCCATCAGCTGCGCCAGTTCATCGCTCTGGTAAGCGATGGACTCCAGCGTGGCGCGCACCAGCTCCGCACGGCCGGCGCCGCGACTCAGACCGCAAACGGTCCCGCGCGCCGACGGATCCCAGTGCGGCGCGCCGAGGCCACTGAACGCTGGCACCAGATAGACACCACGGGTATTCGGCACGCTCTGCGCAATCACTTCCGTTTCTGCGGCCTGCTGGATCAGTCCCATTTCGTCCCGCAGCCACTGCACCGCGGAGCCGCCGGTAAATACCGCCCCCTCGATGGCGTAGGCAGGGCCGCCGGCCACGTCGCAGGCAATGGTCGCCAGCAACCCCTGAGGCAGCGGTGGCCGCTCGGCTCCGGCGAAGGCCAGCATAAAACAGCCGGTGCCGTAGGTATTCTTGATATCGCCGGGTCGGGTGCAGCCCTGGCCGAAAAGCGCCGCCTGCTGATCGCCGGCCACGCCACAAATGGGTACTGTCGCGCCGAGGAAGGATTCCGGATCGGTATCGGCGAAATGGCCCGCGGACGGCATCACCTCCGGCAACAGGCCTGACTCCTGCAACTGGGGACAGCCGAATACCTCGAGTAATTCCGGATCCCAGCGCTTTTGCTCCAGGTTATAGAGGAGAGTGCGGCTGGCATTGGTATGGTCGGTGAGATGGGCGCGGCCGCCGCTCATCTTCCAGATCAGCCAGCTGTCTACTGTGCCAAAACAGAGATCACCGGCACGGGCGCGCGCCAGCAGTTCGGGGCTATCGCGAAACAGCCACTGCAGCTTGCTGGCAGAAAAATAGGCATCGAGAACCAGGCCGGTGCGCTCGCGCAGCCAGTCACCCTTTCCGGCCCGCGCCAACTCCTCACAGATATCCGCGGAGCGGCGACATTGCCAGACAATCGCCGGACACACCGGCGCGCCGGTCTGCCGATCCCACAGGATGGTAGTCTCGCGCTGGTTAGTGATGCCGATCGCGGTCAGGTCAGTCGCGCCGATACCGGCGCGCTCCAGCGCCGCCGCGCAGACCCGCAGGGTGACCTGCCAGATCTCGTCGGCCCGCTGCTCGACCCAGCCGGGACGGGGATAGTAGTTGGGAAGCTCGGAATAGCTGCGGCCGATCAGGTCGCCGTTGCTAGCGAAGACGAAAGCCGTGGTGCCAGTGGTGCCCTGGTCGATGGACAGGATCATAGGACTCTCGCACTTATTATTTTTTCTCTCATCATCTGCGGGAGCGGTCTATTGCCGCGTCGGATCCGCATTAGCGCATAGTTCCGATCGCCGGCAGCAGCCACTCCTAGAAGTCAGAGTATAAGTCGGATTCCTCTGCGTCCAGCGCCCAATTGATGGCATCGGCGGGAAAACCGCGATAGGCGAGATAGCGGCTGCGCCGCGCGCGTTCCTTGAGCTGCCGCTCACGTGGCAGGGCGGCGCTGATCGGCGTGCGGTACTTGCGCTGCAACTGCTCGGCGGCGAGCGCAAACCAGTCGGCGTCCGCCTGCTCCAGCGCGCCACCGATCAATTCGCTGCCGATACCTCGCTGCTGCAACTCGCGGCGAATACGCAGCGGCCCCTGGCCGCGCTGCACCCGCGAGCGGGCGAAGACTTCGGCAAAGCGCCGGTCGGACTGGTAGTTGAGTTCGTGCAGGCGCTCAAACAGCGCGTCGAAGTCGGCGCCGGGGAATTTGTCCGCGAGCTTCTGCTTCAGTTCGAAGCGCGAGTGCTCGCGGCGGGTAAGCAGCTCAAGCGCCGCGCCGAACAGCGCCTGAGCATTGGTGGTCTTGTCGGAAGAAGACACTTAACCTTCCGGCGTTTACTCTTCGGGGACTTCCAGGGCCTCTGCCGGCTTGGCCGGTACCAGATCGCCCAGCAGTTGCGCGCGCAGCTGGCCCTCGATCTCGTCGCGGATTTCCCGGTTCTCGGTCAGGAACTTGACCGCATTGGCCTTGCCCTGGCCGATCTTGTCACCCTTGTAGCTGTACCAGGCACCGGCCTTGTCGATCAGGCCCAGCTTGACGCCGTAGTCGATAATCTCACCGAGCAGGTTAATGCCCTGGCCGTACATGATCTGGAACTCGGTCTGCTTGAACGGCGGCGCCACCTTGTTCTTGACCACTTTCACGCGGGTCTCGTTGCCCACTACTTCGTCGCCCTCTTTCACCGAACCGATACGGCGAATATCCAGGCGCACTGAGGAGTAGAACTTGAGCGCGTTACCACCGGTGGTGGTCTCCGGGGAGCCGAACATCACACCGATCTTCATGCGGATCTGGTTGATGAATACACACAGGGTGTTGGTGTTCTTGATGTTACCGGTCAGCTTGCGCAGCGCCTGGGACATCAGGCGCGCCTGCAGGCCCACGTGGGAATCCCCCATCTCGCCCTCGATCTCGGCACGCGGCGTCAATGCCGCCACCGAGTCGACCACCAGTACGTCAACCGCACCGGAGCGCACCAGCATGTCGGCCACTTCCAGTGCCTGTTCGCCGGTATCCGGCTGGGACACGATCAGCTCGTCCACATTCACGCCCAGCTTTTCCGCATAGATCGGATCCAGCGCGTGCTCGGCGTCGACGAAGGCACAGGTGCCGCCCTTGCGCTGGGCTTCGGCGATCACCTGCAGGGTCAGGGTGGTTTTACCAGAGGATTCCGGGCCGTAGATCTCGACGATACGGCCGCGCGGCAGGCCGCCGATGCCCAACGCGACATCGAGGCCCAGGGAACCGGTGGAGATCGCGGGAATACGCTCGCGCTCCTTGTCCCCCATGCGCATAACGGTACCTTTACCGAACTGGCGCTCGATCTGTGACAGCGCCGCCTGCAGTGCCTTGTCTTTGTTGGAATCCATGACCCTTCCCGTGTGTTTGAACGTTGTTAGTTGCGGGCAAGCTTAACGAAGGATTACTGTATAAGCAACCAGTAATCGGCTACAGCGGGTGAGCCTGCACCAGCGTCAGCATGCCCCGCAACGCCTCGGCCACCGTCTGCGCCTGCACCCGGGCGCGATCGCCGGAAAAATGGAAACACCGGGCGTCGATATCCACCGGTTCCTGCCCTTCGGAGTGGGCCCAGGCGATCCAGACAGTACCCACCGGTTTCTCTTCACTGCCCCCATCGGGCCCGGCGATACCGCTGACCGCTACGGCCACATTGGCATCCATCAGCGCCAGCACGCCGCTGGCCATCTGTCGGACCACCTGTTCGCTCACGGCACCGAAGGTTTCCAGATCCTCTGCCGATACCGACAGCAGGTCGCGCTTGATGCGGTTCGCGTAGCTGACCACCGCGCCTTCGAACCAGTCGGAGGCGCCGGCCACCGCCGTGATCGCTGCCGCAATACCGCCACCGGTACAGGACTCCGCAGTGGTACAGAGCCACTTGCGCTTGTGCAGCTCCTCGCCGAGCGACTGTGCCCGCGCGGAGATATCCAGTTCACCAGCCATTTCCCTGCCTCCATTTATACGAGGCGCAAGGATAGCGCCTCCGCTGAAGAACAGGCAAAGCGGCCGACCGCCCCAGCCAGGACATTTGATAATCACTGAAAATAATGATGCATCACCCTAATAAATTACAGAAATACCAGGGCAGGCCTTATTCTCGGCTCAATGTGAGTGCTCGGCAGTCTGACCGGAAGACCGCTACTGGTGCCCTGACCCCGGTCCGGTGCCGCATCAAGAATTGACACTATGGAGCCAGACCATGAAAGAAGCCGTCATCGTATCCACCGCGCGTACCGGTATGGGCAAAGCGTTTCGCGGATCGCTCAACAACACCAAGTCCCCGACCATGCTCGGCCACTGCATCAAGCACGCCGTTGAACGCGCCGGTGTCGATGGTGCCGAGATCGACGACGCGGTGATGGGATCCGTGCTCTGTGCCGGCACCGCGGGCATGAACGTCGCCCGCAACGCAGTCATTGCCGCTGGCCTGCCGAACACCGTTTCCGCCCAGACCATCGACCGCCAGTGTTCGTCGGGCCTGATGGCGATCGGTATGGCGGCCAAGCAGATCATCGTCGACCAGCAGAATATCGTGCTGGCCGGTGGCCAGGAAAACATTACCGCGGTGCAACCGAACTACTTCAAGTGGGTGGGCGAAGCCACCGACGAGAATGTCATCCGCCAGGAAAAGCACGCCTATATGCCGATGCTGATGACGGCGGAACATGTCGCCAAAGTCTACAATATCAGCCGTGAAGCGCAGGACGAATACGCGCTGCTGTCACAGCAGCGCACCGCGGCGGCGCAGCAGGCCGGCAAGTTCGACGACGAAATCGTCCCCTTCACCACCACCATGGCGGTGCAGGACCGCGAGACCAAAGAGGTCTCCTATCGCGAGGTCACCCTCGACCGCGACGAAGGCAACCGTCCGTCCACCACGCTGGAGAGCCTGCAGAGCCTGGATCCGGTGATCGACGGTGGCGTGATCACCGCCGGCAACGCCAGCCAGCTGTCCGACGGCGCCTCCGCTTGTGTGGTCATGGAGCGCAAGCTGGCCGAGCAGCGCGGCCTCGAGCCACTGGGCATCTACCGCGGCATCGCCGTGGCCGGCAACGCCCCCGAGGAGATGGGCATTGCGCCGATCTACGCGATTCCGAAACTGCTCAAGCAGCACGGCCTGCGCATCAACGATATCGGCCTGTGGGAACTGAACGAGGCCTTTGCGGTGCAGGCGCTGTACTGTCGCGACCACTTGGGCATCGATCCGGAAATCTACAATGTCAACGGCGGCGGCATCTCGGTCGGCCACCCCTACGGCATGACGGGTTCCCGTCTCGTCGGCCACGCCCTGATCGAGGGCAAGCGCCGCGGCGCCAAATTTGTCGTGGTCAGTATGTGTATTGGCGGCGGCATGGGTGCGGCCGGCCTGTTCGAGGTCGCCTGACGGCGCCTCGCGCAGCGATCATCAGGCGGCGGGCCTTCCCATGGCGGAGCTTTACTTTGTCCGGCACGGGCAGGCCTCGTTCGGCAGCCCCAACTACGACCAGCTGTCCGAACTGGGCTTTCAGCAGTGCCAGTGGCTGGGAGAATACTTCCGGCAGCGAGATATCGCCTTCGACCGCGTTATCTGCGGCGAGATGGTGCGCCACCACCAGACCGCCGAGACGATCTGTGCGGCGCTCGCGCAGCCGCCGCGACTCGAAACCCACGCCGGTTTCAACGAGTTCGACTTCAAGGCGCTGCTGCAACGCTTTGCTGACGCCCACCCGGATCAGGCGGTCGATGACTGGGGGAATGTGCGGCAGGTCTATCGCTGCCTGCGCGCGGCGATGCTGGCCTGGGCCGAGGAGCGCCTGCCGCCCTGCGACTCGCAGGAGAGCTGGAGCGAGTTCCGCCAACGGGTCGCCGAAGCGCTCGGCTTCGCCCGCCGCGGCGGTCGCACGCTGATCTCGACTTCGGGCGGCGCCATCAGCATGGCGCTCAGCCAACTGATGGGGTTCGGTGCCGAAACGCTCGTCAATCTCAACATGCAGAGCCGCAATGCGGCGATCACTCACTGTTTTTATACCGCCAACGAAGCTTATGTGACCGGTTTCAATCAGGTTCCGCATCTGGACACACCGGAGCGCCTGTGGTCGATCACGCTCAGTTAAACCGACTCTTTAAGGAGCTCGCGATGGATTTTGATTTCTCCCCGAAAGTAAAAGAGCTGCGCCAACGTCTGCTGGATTTCATGGATGAATACATCTATCCGAATGAAGCGCTGTGGGATCAGCAGGTCGCCGAGGGCGATCGCTGGGAGCCGCCGGCGCTGCTGGCCGAACTGAAAGACAAAGCCAAGGCGGCCGGCCTGTGGAACCTGTTTCTGCCGCAAAGCTACGGCAAATTCAGCCCCGGCCTGACCAACCTAGAGTATGCGCCGCTGGCCGAGATTATGGGTCGGGTCTACTGGGCATCCGAAGTGTTCAACTGCAATGCGCCGGACACCGGCAATATGGAAGTGCTGGCCAAGTACGGCAATGAGGAGCAGCAGCAACAGTGGCTGACGCCGCTGTTGAACGGCGAAATCCGTTCCGCCTTTGCGATGACCGAGCCGGAACTGGCCTCCTCAGACGCCACCAATGTCGCCACCTCGATCGTGCGCGACGGCGATGACTATGTGATCAACGGTCGCAAGTGGTACATCTCCGGGGCCTGCAATAACCACACGAAGATCTACATCGTGATGGGCAAGACCGATCCGGACAACAGCAACAAGTACATCCAGCAGTCGATGATTCTGGTTCCCGCCGACACCCCCGGGGTGACCGTGGTGCGGCCGATGAAAGTGTTCGGCTACGACGACGCCCCCGAAGGCCACGCGGAGATGGTCTTCGACAATGTGCGCGTACCGGCCAGCAACCTGCTGCTGGGCGAGGGACGCGGCTTCGAGATTGCCCAGGGCCGGCTCGGCCCGGGCCGCATCCACCACTGCATGCGCACCATCGGCCTGGCACAACGCGCACTGGAACTGATGTGCAAGCGCGCCGAGAGCCGGGTCGCTTTCGGCCGCCCGCTGATCAAGCAGCAGTCCGTGCGCGAAGACATCGCCCAGTCCGCCTGCGACATCGAACAGGCCCGCCTGCTGACCCTCAAGGCAGCGGCAAAAATGGACCAGGGCGGCAACAAGGCCGCCAAGGACCTGATTGCGATGATCAAGATTGTCGCCCCGAACATGGGCTGCAGGGTGATCGACCGGGCGATCCAGATCCACGGTGCCGCCGGCGTCAGCCAGGACACCTTCCTCGCCCGCGCCTATACGCTGGCCCGCTCGATCCGCCTGGCCGACGGCCCGGACCAGGTGCACATGATGCAGCTGGGGCGCAACCTGTCCCGCGAGTTCTATGAACGCAGCGAATCCGGAGAGCAAGCATGACCCGCGCCGTCGAAAATCTCGACCTGGCCGCACTGCAGCCCTATCTGGAAGCGCATATCGAAGGCTTCAAGGGGCCGATCAGTGCGGAGAAATTCTCCGGTGGGCAATCCAACCCCACCTTCAAGATTACCGCCGCTTCCGGCGTCTACGTGTTGCGCCGCCAGCCCCCGGGCAAGCTATTGAAATCGGCCCACGCGGTGGACCGCGAGTACCGGGTGCTGAAGGCACTGGCGGATACCGATGTGCCGGTGGCCAAGGTCTACCACCTGTGCGAGGACCGCGACGTCATCGGCTCCATGTTCTACGTCATGGAATTCCTGGAGGGGCGTATTTTCTGGGATGCGGCGCTGCCGGAAGTGAGCAAGGAAGAGCGCACCGCCATCTACGACGAGCTGAACCGCGTACTCGCCGCGCTGCACCTGGTCGACGTCGACAAGGTGGGGCTCGCCGACTACGGCCGCCCCGGTAATTATTTCCAGCGCCAGTTCGATCGCTGGAGCAGCCAGTACCGGGCGTCGGAGCTTGAGCGCATCGAGCCGATGGAACAGCTGATGGCCTGGCTCGCCGACAATATTCCCGAAGACGACGGCCGCGTCTCGCTGGTGCACGGCGACTACCGCCTCGACAACCTGATGCTGCACCCGACCGAGCCGCGCGCCATCGCCCTGCTCGACTGGGAGCTGTCCACCCTGGGGCACCCTTTCGCCGACGTCGGCTACCTGTGCATGCAGATGCGCATGCCGGCGATCGGCAAGGTATCGGGCCTGCTCGGCAAGGATCTGCACGCGCTCGGCATACCGTCCGAACAGGAGTATGTCGCGACTTACTGCAAGCGGATGGGCATCGAGAAGATCGACAACTTCAGCTTCTATGTGGCGTTCAGCTTCTTCCGCCTGGCGGCAATCATCCAGGGCGTCGCCAAGCGCGCGGTCGACGGCAACGCGTCCAACAAGAACGCCGCCGAGATGGGCAAATATGTCGGCCCACTGGCCGAGCTCGCCCTCGAAGCCATCGCCGAGCAGCAGTAACGATCTGAGACGCGGACCAGCGCTGGATGCCCTGCCGGGCCTCAATGCAGGCTGGCCGCGAACAGCAACCGGCTACTCAGGACGAGATGGTCGATGTAGCGCCGCGGGGATTCGCGCCGGGTAACGCTGTTATCCCGGCGGAGCGCACGCGCGCAGTATCGGTGCGCCGGCAGCGGCTGGCACATCCGATCCGACAGTAACGAAAGCAGTACCATGAGTAACGCCTCTCTCTATCAGCTCCGCGGCAGCACCGCGGTAATCACCCTCAACCAGCCGCCGGTCAACGGCCTCGGCCAGGCACTGCGCCAGAGCCTACTGACTAGCTTGCAGCGCGCCGTCGACGACGATGCAGTCGATACCATTGTGCTGGCTTCCAGCGGCAAGGTTTTCTGCGGCGGGGCCGATATCACCGAGTTTTCCACCGGCGGTGCCTTGGCCAAGCCAGACCTGCCACAGGTGTGCAATGCCATCGAAACCGCACCCAAACTGGTCATCGCCGCCATCAACGGACTGGCACTGGGCGGCGGCTTCGAGCTGGCGCTGGCCAGTGACTATCGCATCGCGCTGCCACAGGCCAGGCTCGGCCTGCCGGAAGTAAATCTCGGCCTGCTGCCGGGCGCCGGCGGCACCCAGCGCCTGCCGCGCCTTGGCGGCGTGCCGCTGGCGCTGGACATGATCACCAGTGGTCGCCCCTACGGCGCCGCGCAGCTGTGCGATGCCGGCGTGGTCGATCGCCTTCACGACGCCGATACCGATTTCGTCGAGGCGGCCGTAACTTATGCCGCGCAACTGTCTGCCGAGTCGGCGCCCAAGCGTCGCTGCGAAGATATTGCGATCGATACCAGCGAGCTGCCGGACAACTATTTCACCGAGTTCCGCACAACCATCGCGCCGCGGACTCACGGCTACTACGCGCCGGAACGCTGCATTCAGGCGGTGGAAGCGGCCTGTGAATTGCCGCTGGCTGAAGGGCTGCAACGGGAAAACGCGCTGTTTATGGAGTGCCTCGACACCCCCCAGGCCCGCGCGCAGCAGCACCTGTTTTTCGCCGAGCGCGGCGTCGGCAAGATCCCCGGTATCGATACCAGCAGCACCCCGGTGCGCGATATCCGCAAGGTGGCGGTGATCGGTTCCGGCACCATGGGCGGCGGTATCGCGATGAATTTCCTCAATGCCGGCATCCCGACGATCATCCTCGATCTCAACGCAGAAGCACTGCAACGCGGTATCGGCGTTATCCGCAAAAATTATGAATACACGGTGAAGAAGGGACGCCTGTCGAGCGAACAGCTGGACCAACGCATGGCGCTGCTGCAGACCACCACCGATTACACCGACCTGGACGATGCCGATCTGGTGATCGAGGCGGTATTCGAGAATATGGATATCAAGAAAAAGGTATTCCGTGCGCTGGAGCAGAGCTGCAAGCCCGGCGCGATCCTCGCCACCAATACCTCGACGCTGGATGTTGACGAAATTGCCGCCGTTACCAGTCGCCCACAGGATGTCATCGGCCTGCACTTCTTCAGCCCAGCCAACGTCATGAAACTGCTGGAAATCGTCCGTGGTGAGCAGACCGCCGACGATGCGCTGCTGACTGCGGTGCAGCTGGCGCGGCGAATCAAAAAAGTGCCGGTAGTTTCCGGCGTGTGCTGGGGCTTTATCGGCAATCGCGCCACCGAGCCCTATGTGCGCGAATCCATGGCGCTGCTGCTCGAGGGCGCCACGCCCGCGCAGATCGACCGGGTGCACACCGACTTCGGCATGCCGATGGGCCTGCCGTCGGTGGTCGACCTGGCCGGTATCGATATCGTCGTGCAGGCCCGCGCCGACCGCCGGGCCCACACTGTCGACCTGGATCCGAGCTACTGCGCGGTGCCGCGCAAGCTGTTCGAGCTAGAGCGCTTCGGCCAGAAAAGCGGTCGCGGCCTGTTTATCTACGAGGGTCGCGCCCGGCGCGAGGACCCGGAGGTGCTGCAGATCGCGGCCACTGCCGCCGAAGAATTTGCGATCGAACAGCGCGAACTGGGTGACGAGGAAATTCTCGAGCGCACCATCTATCCAATCATCAACGAGGGCGCCCGCATTCTCGAGGAAGGCATCGCCGCCCGCTCCGGCGATATTGATGTGGTGCTCGCTTACGGTTTCGGCTTCCCGCGTTATCGCGGCGGCCCGATGCAGTACGCCGACGAGATCGGCCTGGACAGAGTACTGGCGGGCCTGAACAAGTATCGGAAACAGCTGCGCTATGGCGAGACCTGGTTCAAGCCGGCACCGCTGCTGGAAAAATTAGCCAAGGCAGGCAAAAAGTTTCGGGACTATCGGCCGTAGTTTCGGCCCATTGCCCGAAAAGGCGTGTCTGGGCACGCCTTTTTTAACAACCCAACCCTGATTCCCACTTTCGCAAAGCCATAAAAAAGAGGTATTCCATGGGAGTTTTCGGACTAGTCATCGCCCTGCTGGCGCTGATCCTGATGGCGCTGCGCGGCGTCAACATTATCGTCGCCGGCTTGATCAGCACGCTGATCGTTTTGATCACCAACGACATCGATATCGCCACGGGTCTGAATGAATACTTCGCCTTCGGCAAGCTGGGAGCCTTCACGTTCTTTGGGCGGTTTTTCCTGCTGTTTGTCGCCGGCGCAATCTTCGGGGCGCTGATGTCGCACAGCGGCGCCGCGTCCAGTATCGCGCACACGCTGGCGGAAAAACTGGGCGCGCACCGCTCGCTGTGGATCATCGCACTGGCCTGCGCGGTGCTGACCTACGGTGGCGTGTCCGCGTTCGTGGTGCTGTTTTCTGTCAACGCGCTGGGCCAGCAGCTGATCCAGCGCGCCGGAATTCCGAAGCACCTGATGGTGGGCGCAGTGGCGCTGGGGGCCGGCACCTTTACCCTGACCGCCATGCCCGGCACGCCATCGCTGAATAACGTGCTGGCGGCCGCAGCGCTGGAAACGGACCTCTACGCCGCGCCGGTCATCGGTTTTGTCGGCAGCCTGGTCATGCTTGGTCTCGGCATGTGGTATCTGGAAAGTCAGCGCAAGCGGCTGGCCCTGAGTGGCGGTGGTCACGGGGGGGAATTGGTGCAACAGGACGATGAGGTGCCGCACGACGATCGCCTGCCGCACTGGCTGCCGTCTTCGCTGCCGCTGATCGTGGTGCTCGGCTTGATCGCACTGCCGACGGTGCTCGGCAAGTTTGTCGATCCGCAGTCCGGCTCGCTGATCGCCAGCGCGGTCACCTATGCCAAGCAACAGCCGATTTTCTGGCCGGTCATCTGCCTGGTGGTGGGCTGGTTTGCCATCATTCTGCTGTTGCCGAAGGCGCGCCAGTCTGTGGTTGCCGTGATCGGCGAAGGTGCCAACAACGCGGTCATGCCGGTACTCAATACGGCGATCGTGATCGGCTTCGGCAGTGTCGTGTCGCAGACCGAGAGCTTCCAGTGGTTTGTCGACACCATGCTCAGCCTGGATATGTCGCCGCTGCTGTCACTGTTGAGTTCGGTCAGTGTGATTGCCGGTATCACCGGTTCCTCGTCCGGCGGCCTGCAGATTTTCCTACAGACCATGGGACAGTCCTACCTGGAGCTGGGTATCCCGGCCGACGTACTGCACCGACTGGCGGCAATGGCTTCCGGCGGCCTGGATTCACTGCCGCACTGTGGTGGGGTAATCGCCTTCCTGACCATTATGGGTTCCAACCATAAGGAATCTTACAAGGAGATCTTTATCGTCTCAGTGCTGATTCCGATCATCGCCGCACTGATCGGCATCGCCATGGCCGGCGCTTTCTATCTGTAAGCGACCGTGTAGCCGGTTACGCGACACAACAGCAGTGCTGCACCGTGTCGCGGGGCCGGCCGCATACCATCAGGCATCGGCAGGTGCCGCAACCACCAGGGGTTCGAAGCCCCGGCACAGCACCTCAACCACCTCATCGTAACTCTTCTTGAATCCCTCCGCCGTGGCCTGCTCGTCCGGCAGCGCCAGCCACCGCTGTACGACATCGACACGCAGCCAGTCGTACATGTCACAGATCAACTCGGCGGCAATATCGGGGCGGATAATCCCCAGTGACTGGGCTTTCTGCACCCGCTCCATTCTCGGCTTGCGATACGACGGCGGGAACAACAGGTTTTTGCCCGCCGGGGCTGTTCCGGAAAAATAGACCGAAGAGAACAGGTCCGTGTGATACATGATCATCTGCAATACGCGGCGGTGCCTGACGATCCAGTCCTGTATCTCGTCAATGTTCGGCGGCACTATGGCCGATTTCAGGTTCAGTTCCAGTTCGCTTTCGTGGCTCCAGACGTTGACTTCCCGCAACCAGTTCAACAGCAGCTCTTCGAGCAGGTAAGCCTTGCTCGGAAAATAATTGAAAAAGGTCTTCTGGCTGATATCGGCCCTGGCAACGATCTCGTCAATCATCACCTCTTCATACGGCAGCTCTGAAAACAGCTGTTCTGCTATTTCCAGCAATCGCGTCCGGGTCTGCTGTTTCTTGCGCTCGCGTAAATTCATCGCCCCAACCTAAAAAATAAATGACCTGAAGCCATTACGGATTCACTTTTATTACAATTCTGACCCCAGCCTCGCCTCCAGTCACCATTGTTGACGGAACCGTACACAATGCGCGAGAGCCTTAATCAAAAAAACAATAATAAGGCGCCGCGCACAAAGGTTAAAAGCCGCAGCAGCAACTTTTAGTCTAAAGCAGTCACGGTCCACTTACATCAGGACCAGAATTCCTGTTGACACATTTTTACAGCAACTGTACTTTTAGGCTCGTGTAATAGCCTTGCGCGCCGGATTTTACCTCTGGCCCCGCTCCTCTCAGGCGGGATCTCAGGCCCCTGGGGCGCAATGCTTTTAAACGACCGAACGACGGGACCACTAACGTCCTTCCACATTCAGGTACTTCCCCCCAGATCGGAAAGTACTGCGAGACGGCTAAATGGCAATGGAGGGCTAACAGTCCGTAAAGTGAGGTTAACTGCAATGAAGATCCAACTTCAGCGCACTAAATAAGAAGAGGCCGATGATGAACGAACAAGCCTACCTGAAACAGGTCCGCGAACTGCACCAGGCCAACTGGCCGCAGGGCGTTCCCCAGACTCCGCTGTATCCGCACGGCGAGAAGCCCGTTACCGAATACCTGGCGGAGTGGGCCAGGATCAACCCGAACAAGCCCGCCATCCATTTCTACGGCTACGATCTCAGCTACGCCGAACTGGATGAACTCAGCACCCGCTTTGCCAACCTGCTGCGCAGCTATGGCGTTCAGCCCGGTGACGGCGTGACCGTGTTCATGCCCAATTGCCCGCAATTCCATATCGCCTTCTTTGGCATCCTCAAGTGCGGCGCCGTGCATATCCCGGTCAGCCCGCTGTCGAAGGAAATGGAGCTGCTGCACCAACTGGGCGATAGCCAGCCGAAAGTCGCGCTCTGTCTCGATGCGCTGCTGCCAATCATGCAGCCGGTGTGCGAAAAACTGGGTATCGAACACCTGCTCGCCACCAGTTACGCCGAGTTGACCCCGGCAAACCCGACCGCCACCCTGCCCGACCTGTTTCTGGCGCCGAAAGTGGAGCTCGCCGCGCCGATCGTCGATTTCCTGCCGGCCGTAAAAACCGCGCCGGCCGAACCGCTCGATTACAGCCCGGGCCTGGATGACCTGGCCGCGCTGAATTACACCAGCGGCACCACCGGTCTGCCGAAAGGCGTCATGCACACTCAACGCAACATGCTTGGCTCCATGGCCGCCTACTACCCGGCGGTGTTCGGCGAGGTCGGCCCCGAGGGTACCGATCAGGTAATGATCAATTTCCTGCCGGAGTTCTGGATTGCCGGCGAGAATACAGGGCTGCTGATGCCGATCTATAGCGGCGCCACCCTGGTGCTGATGGCCCGCTGGGATGCAGTGGCATTTATGGAGCTGGTGCAGCACTACAAGGTCAACCTCTCCATCGTGCTGGTCGACAGTGTCGACGAGATTCTGAACCACCCGGATAAAGCGAAGTACGACCTGAGTTCCCTGAACATCACGCCTTGTATTTCGTTCATCAAGAAGCTGAACCACGACTACCGCCAGCGCTGGCGCGCACTGACCGGCACCACCCTGTTCGAAGTCGCCTACGGCATGACCGAAACCCATACCTGCGACACCTTTACTGCCGGCTTCCAGGACGACGACTTCGACCTGTCCATCGAGCCGGCCTTCCTCGGCCTGCCGGTCCCGGGCAACGAGATCAAGATCTGCGATTTCGAGACCGGCGAGCTGCTGCCGCTGGGTAGCGAGGGTGAGATCCTGGTGCGCACGCCGACGATGATGAAGGGTTACTGGAACAAGCCCGAAGTCAATGAAACCCTGTTCCTCGACGGTGGCTGGTACCGCACCGGCGACCTCGGCATGCTGACCGAGCAGGGCTACTTCCGCTACCTGGGCCGCCGCAAGGAAATGCTCAAGGTGAACGGCATGAGCGTGTTTCCGACCGAAGTCGAGGCTATGCTGGGTCAACACCCGGCGGTGGGCGCCTGCGGCGTTGTCGGCCGCCCGGACGAGAAAAAGGGCCAGGTGCCGGTTGCCTTCCTCACCCTCAAGCCCGGCTTCGAGGAGACCGAAGAGTCACTGCACGACTGGTGCAAGGGTGCCATGGCGGTGTTCAAGGTGCCGGAAATCCGCATCAAGGACCAGCTGCCGATGACCCCGACCGGCAAAATCCGCAAGGTGGAGCTAGAGCAAGAAGTATGAGTAAAGTTTTCGAAAGGATCCTGATCGCCAATCGCGGCGAAATCGCGATCCGCATCGCTCAGACCTGTGCCGATATGGGGATCGCCAGTCTGGCGGTCTTCGCCGAGGACGACAGCCAGTCGCTGCACACAAAGAAAGCCGACCAGGCGGTGCAGCTGAGCGGCCGTGGCGTCAAGGCCTACCTGGATATCGAGCAGCTGATTGCCGTCGCCAAACAGTACGGCTGTGATGCGGTCCATCCCGGTTACGGATTCCTGTCCGAAAACAGCGCCTTTGCGCGCCGCTGCGCCGAGGAGGGTATCACCTTTATCGGCGCCTCCGCCGAGCTGCTGGACCAGCTCGGCAACAAGGCGATCGCGCGCGAAATGGCGATTCGCTCCGACACGCCGCTGACCAGCGGCATCAACAAGGCCTGCACGCTCGCAGAGGTGCAGGCTTTCTTCAAATCGCTCGGCGATGGTGCCGCGGTGATGATCAAGGCGCTCGCCGGCGGCGGCGGCCGCGGCATGCGCCCGGTCACCGACTACGAGCAGCTGGAAAGCGCCTACAACCAGTGCCGCGACGAGGCGACCATCGCCTTCGGCAGCGGCGAGCTGTACGTCGAACAACTGGTACAACACGCCCGCCATATCGAGGTGCAGATCCTCGGCGACGGCACCGGCGAGGTGATCCACGCCTGGGAACGCGAGTGCACGCTGCAGCGGCGCAACCAGAAACTGCTGGAAATAGCCCCCAGCCCGAGCCTCGTCGACGACACACGCATGCCGATCATCGAGGCGGCGCTGCGCCTGGCCAGCGACGTCAAGTACCAGGGGCTCGGCACCTTCGAGTTCCTGCTCGACGCCGACGACCACAGCAACTTCTATTTCATGGAGGTCAATCCGCGGATCCAGGTGGAGCACACCATCACCGAGGAAATCAGCGGACTCAACCTGGTCAAATACCAGATACTGCTGGCCGCCGGCCGGACCCTGTCAGAGCTGGGGCTCACGCAGGCGCCGCCGAAGCTCGGCTGTGCCATCCAGGCGCGTATCAACCTGGAAAAGATGCTGCCCGACGGCAGCGCCAAACCCGCCTCCGGCGTGATCAAGTCCTACCAGGTGCCCAACGGCCACAATATCCGTGTCGACGACTATCTCTACGCCGGCTACAAGGTCAGCCCCAGCTACGACTCGCTCGGCGCCAAGGTAATTGCCAAAGGCGAAGATTACGGCGCGGCGCTGAACAAGGTCTATCGCAGCCTGCAGGCACTCAATATTGACGGCGTCAGCAGCAACAAGACGCTGCTGATGAACCTGTTGCTGCGCGACGAGGTGCAGAACAACCGGGTCAACACCAAATTCGTCGAAGCCCATATCGCCGAACTGCTGAGCGAAGGCGCCCACGACGAGCATTTCTTCGAAGCCGCCGGTGGCGCCGACGAAGAAGTACAGGCCGTGACGATTCCGGCCGGCTGTGAAGCGCTCAAATCGCCGACCGCCGGCACCCTGGTGTGCGTCAACGTCAGCGCCGGCGACGAGGTGCTGGCCGGCCAGGAAATCGCCGTCATCGAGGCGATGAAGATGGAGATCCCGGTCAAGTCCGAGCATGACGGCGTTATCACCGAAGTGCTGGTGCACGAGGCCGGCGATATCATCGACGAACACCAGCTGCTGGCGGTCATCCAGCCGGGCGATGTGTCTCTCGAGCGCGTCCACTCCGAGATGGAAATCGACCTCGACCATATTCGCGACGACCTGGCCGCGTTCTTCAAACGCCGTGACAAGACCCTCGATGCCAGCCGCCCCGAGGCGGTGGCCAAGCGCCACGCCGTCGGCAAGCGCACCGCCCGCGAGAACGTCAACGACCTGGTCGATGAAGGCAGCTTCAACGAATACGGCCAGCTGGCCGTGGCGGCGCAGCGCAAGAAGCACGGCGACGATCTCGACAAGCTGATCGAACTCAGTCCCGCCGACGGCAAGATTACCGGCGTCGGTACCGTCAATGCCGCACAGTTTGGCAGCGAAGCCGCCCGCTGTGCGGTGATGGCCTACGACTACAGCGTGATGGCCGGTTCCCAGGGCTTCGTCAACCACAAGAAAACCGACCGCCTGCTGGAAGTGGCGAAGAAGTGGCGCCTGCCGCTGGTGCTGTTCGCCGAAGGTGCCGGTGGCCGACCGTCCGACACCGACTACCCCGGTGTCGGCTACCTGAACATCCACACGTTTACCGCCCTCGGGGAACTCAGTGGGCTGGTGCCCACGGTCAGCATCGTCGCCGGCAACTGCTTTGCCGGTAACGCCGCACTGTTCGGCGTCTGCGACCTGACCATCGCCACCAAACAGGCCAGCATCGGCATGGCCGGCCCGGCGATGATCGAGGGCGGCGGCCTGGGCAAATGCACCCCGGAAGAGGTGGGCCCTGTATCGGTACAGAGCCCCAACGGCGTGATCGACGTACTGGTGGAAGACGAGGCCGAAGCCGTGGCAGTGGCCAAGCAGTACCTGTCCTATTTCCAGGGCGACCTGGACAGCTGGGAAAGCCACGACCAGCGCAAACTGCGCCACCTGGTGCCGGAAAACCGCATGGCGGTCTACGACATTCGCGAGGTGATCGAGACCCTGTGCGATGTGGACTCGGTGCTGGAACTGCGCAGGGAGTTCGCCAAGAACATGATCACCGCGCTGGTGCGCATTGAGGGCAAGCCCTACGGCCTGTTCTGTAACGATTCCCGCATCATCGGCGGCGCCATCGACGCCCCGGCCGGCGACAAGCTGGCGCGTTTCATCCAGCTGTGCGACGCCCACGATATCCCGATGATTTCCCTGGTGGACACGCCCGGATTCATGGTGGGTCCGGAGTCGGAGAAAAACGCCACCGTGCGCCACATTTCCCGTATCTTCGTCCACGCGGCCAATATGACCGTGCCACTGTTTACCGTGGTACTGCGCAAGTGTTACGGCCTCGGCGCCCAGGCAATGGCCGGTGGCGGTTACTCTGCACCGGTGTTCTCGGCCTCCTGGCCGAACGGCGAGTACGGCGCCATGGGGATCGAAGGCGCGGTGCGCATTAGTGCCAAAAAGATGCTGGACGCGATCGAGGATCCGGAAGAGCGCGAAGCGACCTTCCGCGCGATGGTCGACAAGATGTACCAGAACGGCAACGCGATGAATGCGGCCAGCTACCTGGAGATCGACGCGGTGATCGACCCGCTGGAGACCCGTGACTGGATCGCGCGCGGCCGCGCCTGCACGCCGACGCCGTCCCGCCGCGACGGCAAGAAGCGCCCCTGTATCGATACCTGGTAATCGGAAAATCCTGCCGGGTTTAGTGCAGATCCCGCACCGCATCGGTGACGGGATCTGGAACCTTCGATGCCACGGATGGCATCACAGGCGGCAATTTCATACCGATCTTGCGCTACCGCCTGTGTCATCTGCTGCGCGGCACCCCGTCTCCTGAGCCCCATCCCTGAGCCCCACCCCTGAAAATCTGGATCTCACGGCTTTCCCGTGGCCAGGACGCTGGAAAACCTTACCTCCCGGTATCAGTAGAATCCGACACTAGCGAAGCTGGGCCGGCGTCAGGATTAGCATCGCGACAAGCGTCGCAACTATAAAAAGCCAAGTGCCTAGTGCCCAGTTAGAGCGGCTGCGAGAACACAGGATGATCAACAAGATCACCGCCAGCACCATGTCCTCCAGGTTGCCGATATACCAGTAGTCGACGCCGTAAAGGCGGTGGTTGATGACGACGGCCAAAAGGAAAAAAAGCGCGAGAAACAGCAGCGCCCAGCGCCCGTCCCGCTGAAACAGTTCGAACAGCCCGAGATCGTGATCGTGCGCCCGGGGCACCACTGTACAGGCCGCCGCAAACAGGAACAGAACGCCCAATAGCTGAATGGCGAAGTCGACAATATCCCAGGCTGCCTCGAACTCCCTGAGCCCATAAATCGCCCAAATTGTCTGCACCAGCCACACCAGCACCAGTAAGGCCCAGGTCAGCGGAACCCAGTGCAGGCGCGAAATGTGTCGGCGCAGAAAAGCGCCGGCGACATCGCTAACGATACGGGTCACGCCCAGCACGAGAATCAAGATGAAAGTGATGGAGAGGTGTTCAAATGTATTCACGATTTCAATGGATCCTTGGCGGCCGGGCTGCGCGACAAAGCCACCTCCAGGTTAATCGAGCATAAGAAAAGCATAGCGCCTGCGGTCCGCGGCAGATTTGTGTCGCATAACAGCCGCAACCCGACATATTGGTTCAGTCAAGTTAAACAAATAATTAAGCCGTCATTTTTCCCGCACCCCTATAGCGCGGATAGCTGGGCAGTCAAATGGCCGGATCAGACCCAGTCTTCGTCGTGCGAAATCACCGATATTCCCTTCACGTTGGATCCTGCGCATGGATTGGATGGCCGCAGATCAAACCGGTTTGACAGCCCTCATGGGCAAAACTAGGTTGATTAATCACTGCTCAGAGCATTTCTCCCACGGATGGGTTTCCGATGAGTCACTTTCTCGACCGCCTTACCTTCTTTCGCCAACACACCGAAAAATTCTCCGACGGGCATGGCATCGCCACCGACGAATCGCGCGACTGGGAAGACGCTTATCGCAAACGCTGGGCCGCCGATAAAATCGTGCGTTCGACCCACGGCGTGAATTGCACCGGATCCTGCTCGTGGAAAATTTATGTGAAAGGCGGCATCGTCACCTGGGAAACGCAGCAGACCGATTATCCGCGCACGCGCCCGGACCTCCCCAATCATGAACCGCGCGGCTGCCCGCGCGGCGCCAGTTACAGCTGGTATCTCTATTCGGGCACCCGGGTGAAATACCCGCTGGTGCGGGCACGACTGGTCGAAGCCTGGCGCGCCGCGCGGGCGACAAAATCACCGGTTGCGGCCTGGCGCTCCATCGTTGAGGACGCGCCCACCCGCGACAGCTGGGTATCGCGCCGGGGCCGCGGTGGTTTCGTGCGCATTGACTGGGATGAAGTGACCGAGCTGATTGCGGCGGCCAATGCCTATACGATTGAGAAGTACGGGCCGGACCGGGTGGCCGGCTTCTCGCCGATTCCGGCGATGTCGATGGTTTCCTACGCCGCCGGCGGCCGTTACCTGTCATTGATCGGCGGCGCACTGCTGAGTTTCTACGACTGGTACTGCGACCTGCCGCCCTCCTCCCCCCAGACCTGGGGCGAACAGACCGACGTCCCCGAGAGCGCCGACTGGTATAACTCCGGTTACCTGCTTGTGTGGGGTTCCAACATTCCCCAGACCCGCTCCCCGGACGCGCACTTTTACAGCGAGGTGCGCTACAAGGGCACCAAGAGTGTGGTCGTGTCCCCGGACTACAGCGAAGCCTGCAAGTTTGCCGACCTGTGGCTGCATCCCAAGCAGGGCACCGATGCCGCACTGGCGCTCGCCCTCGGCCATGTGGTTCTCACCGAATTCTATGTGAAGCGGCAGGTCCCCTACTTTGTCGACTATGCGCGACGCTACTCCGACCTGCCCTTCCTGGTGAAGCTGGTCGAGCGCGACGGCCGCCTGGTGGCGGACCGCCTGTTGCGGGCCGCCGACTTTGCCGATGCGCTGGGCGAAAGCAACAATCCGGACTGGAAGCCGGTTGCCTTCGATGAAAACAGCGGCGGCGTCGTCTGCCCGGCAGGCAGCGCCGGTTTCCGCTGGGGGCAGCAGGGCAAATGGAACCTGGAAGAAAAGGATGGCCAGGGCCGGGATACCAAACTGCTGCTGAGCCTGGAAGGAATTACCGACAACCGGGAGGCCGTCGCCTTCCCCTACTTCGGCGCCGACGCGCCGGAAACTTTTGTGGCCACGGCGCACGATACGATTCTGAACCGCAACGTGCCGGTAGCTACTGTCGAGCTGAAAGATGGCCCCTGTCGTGTCGCCTCGACGTTCGATTTGTTCCTCGCCAACTATGGCGTGGATAGAGGATTCGGTGGCGACAATGTGGCGCAGAGTTTCGATGACGATGTGCCATTCACCCCCGCCTGGGCCGAATCGGTTTGCGGTGTCAAACGCGACGCAATTGTTCATGTCGCCCGCGAGTTCGCCGACAACGCGGAGAAAACCGAAGGCCGTTCCATGGTGATTGTGGGCGCCGGCCTCAATCACTGGTACCACATGGACATGAACTATCGCGGCATCATCGCCCTGCTGGTTATGTGCGGCTGCTGTGGTAAGTCCGGTGGCGGCTGGGCACATTATGTCGGCCAGGAAAAGCTGCGGCCGCAAACCGGCTGGCTGCCGCTGGCGTTCGGTCTCGACTGGACGCGCCCGCCCCGCCATATGAATGGCACGTCCTTTTTCTACGCCCACACCGATCAGTGGCGTTACGAATCGCTGAAGGTTTCCGACATCCTGTCACCGCTCGCGCCCGAGGGTGACTGGGACCACGCGATGATCGACTACAACGTGCGCGCCGAGCGCATGGGCTGGCTGCCCTCCGCACCGCAACTGCAGGCCAACCCGTTACAGGTAGCCAAGAAGCTCAAGGAAGCTGACCTATCTCCGAAGGACGCCGTCCCGCAGATGCTGAAGTCCGGCGAACTCACTTTTGCCTGCGAGGATCCGGACAACCCGCAGAACTGGCCGCGCAACATGTTCTTCTGGCGCTCCAATGTGCTGGGTGCCAGCGGCAAGGGACACGAGTACTTCCTCAAGCATTTTGTCGGTTCCCTGCACGGTGTCGTCGGCACCGAGGAGAGCAACGAGGTCGTGCGGCCCACGGAGGTGGCGTGGCACGATGAAGCGCCCACCGGCAAGCTGGACCTCATGGTCAATATCGATTTCAGGATGTCGACCACCAGCCTCTACTGCGACATAGTGCTGCCGACGGCAACCTGGTACGAAAAGCACGACCTGAACACCTCAGATATGCACCCGTTTATTCACCCCCTCACCGCGGCGGTCGACCCGGTGTGGGAGTGTCGCAGCGACTGGGATATTTTCAAAAGCATCGCGCAGAAATTCTCCGAGGTCTGCCCGGAGGTGCTGGGTGTCGAGCAGGACCTGGTGATGACGCCGATCCAGCACGACGCCCCCGCAGAAATAGCGCAGCCCTACGAACCCCAGGACTGGAAGCGCGGCGAATGCGAACCTGTACCGGGCCGCACCATGCCCGATGTCGCCGTGGTGGAGAGGAACTACCCCGCCACCTACCAGCGCTTTATTTCCCTGGGTCCGCTGCTGGAGGAGAAAGGCAACGGCGGCAAGGGACTCAGCTGGAATACCGACACCGAGGTCGCCAACCTGGCCAGCCTCAACGGCACCATCCACGATGGCGAGTGCGCCGGCCGCCCGAAAATCGAAAGCGACATCGAAGCCTGTGAAGCCATCCTGATGCTGGCACCGGAAACCAATGGCGAAGTGGCCGTCAAAGCCTGGCAGGCGCTGGGCAAGAGTACCGGGCGCGACCACCACCACCTGGCCGAAGGCAAGGAAGAAGAGAAAATTCGCTTCCGCGATGTCGTCTCGCAGCCGCGCAAAATTATCTCCTCCCCCACCTGGTCCGGCATCGAGAGCGAGCACGTCTCCTACACGTCCAATTGGACCAACGTGCACGAGTTGATCCCCTGGCGCACCCTGACCGGACGCCAGCACTTGTACCAGGATCACCAGTGGATGCGCGCTTTTGGCGAGGGCTTTGTCACCTGGCGCCCGCCGATCGACACCCGCTCCGTCAAACAGGTATTGGGGAAAATCCCCAACGGCAATCCGGAAATTCAGCTCAATATCCTCACACCACACCAGAAGTGGGGCATTCACTCCACTTACACGGAAAATCTGATCCTGCTGAGCCTCAACCGCGGCGGCCCGGTGGTATGGATCAGTGAGGTCGACGCCGAAAAGGCGGGCATCGAAGACAACGACTGGATTGAAGCGTTCAATATCAACGGCGCCTTGACGGCCCGCGCCGTTGTCTCGCAGCGCATCATGCCCGGCTCCGCCATCATGTACCACGCCCAGGAAAAAATTGTGAATACGGTTGGCTCGGAAATTACCAGCCAGCGCGGTGGTATCCACAACTCGGTAACACGCATCAACGTGAAGCCGACGCATATGATCGGCGGCTACTGCCAGCTGGCTTACGGCTTCAATTACTACGGCACCGTTGGCGCCAACCGGGACCAGTTTGTCGTCGTGCGCAAAATGAACGAAGTCAACTGGTTCGACAAGGAAGTACACACCTAGCAGACCCAGACTTCAGGTAGCGGATGCCCGATACCTGAAGTTTATTACTGCCGGGATACATACAGTATGGATATCGGTTTTGAACCGCGACAGCACAGGGACATGCGATGAAAGTCCGAGCGCAGATCGGCATGGTATTGAACCTCGACAAGTGCATTGGTTGCCACACCTGTTCGATTACCTGCAAAAACGTCTGGACCAACCGCGAGGGGGTCGAGTATGCGTGGTTCAATAACGTCGAGTCGAAGCCGGGTATCGGCTATCCAAAGGATTGGGAAAACCAGGAGCGCTGGAACGGCGGCTGGATCCGCAAGAAAAACGGCAAGCTGCAACCCCGCGCCGGCTCCAAATGGCGACTGCTGGCCAATATATTTGCCAACCCGGATCTCCCGGAAATCGACGATTTCTACGAGCCCTACACTTTCGAATACGACTGGCTGCAGAAAGCACCGGAACTGCAGGCGCAGCCATCGGCCAAGCCCCGCTCCCTGGTTACCGGTGAAGCCCTGACCAAGATCGAGTGGAGTGGCAACTGGGAAGATGACTTGAGCGGGGAATTCAGCAAGCGCTCCAGGGACTACAACTTTGCCGGCGTGGAAAAGGAAATCTACGGCCAGTTTGAGCAAACTTTCCTGATGTACCTTCCGCGGCTGTGCGAGCACTGCCTCAACCCCTCCTGTCTCGCCTCCTGCCCCTCGGGGGCCATTTACAAACGGGAAGAGGACGGCATTGTCCTGATCGACCAGGATAAATGTCGCGGCTGGCGCATGTGCGTGTCCGGCTGTCCGTACAAGAAAATCTACTACAACTGGTCCACCGGAAAATCGGAAAAGTGCATTTTCTGCTACCCGCGTATTGAAGTCGGTATGCCGACGGTCTGCTCGGAAACCTGCGTCGGCCGCATCCGCTATCTTGGCGTCTTGCTGTACGACGCAGACCGGATTGAAGAAGCCGCCTCGGTCGAGAACGAAAAAGACCTCTACCAGGCGCAGCGGGATATTTTCCTCGACCCCAACGACCCGGAAATGCAGCGACAGGCGCGCAGGGATGGCGTACCGCAAGCCTGGCTCGATGCGGCAAAGAAATCGCCCGTCTACAAGATGGCGATGGAATGGGAGGTGGCCTTTCCACTGCATCCGGAATACCGCACGCTGCCGATGGTCTGGTACATACCACCGCTGTCGCCGATCCAGGCCGCGGCCGAAGCCGGTAAGATCGCCGTCAATAACGGCATGCCGGATGTGCAGTCGCTACGCATACCCCTGCGCTATCTCGCCAATATGCTGACCGCCGGCGACGAGGCACCCATTGCCAAGGCCCTCGAGCGCATGCTGGCCATGCGCGCCTACATGCGCGGAAAAACCGTAGCCGGTATGAGCGATGAGAAAATCCCGCAGAGCGTCGGCCTCAGCAGCGCAACCATCGAGGCCATGTACCGTTACATGGCGCTGGCCGCCTACGAGGACCGCTACGTCATCCCCACCAATCACCGGGAATTTGACGAGAACAGCTACCACCTGCGCGGCACTGTGGGATTCGGATTCACCGAGCCGCGCCACGGCAGGACCAAGCACAAGGATGTGTTCGGAGGGCCGAAAAAAATGCCACCCAAACCTTACACGGACGCTCCCTGATGAGAAAGACTCTACGCGCGCTGGCGCATCTGCTGGATTACCCGAGCGAGACCCTGAAGGCGCACATTGCGGAAGTGCGCAAAGCAATCGAAGGCGAGGCATGCCTGTCCGCTGGCAATATTGCCCATCTGGAGCCATTGCTGCAAAAGTTCGAGCGTGCCCCGCTGCTCGACTTGCAGATGCGCTATTCAGCCCTTTTTGACAACTCCCGCGCTTTGTCGCTGCATTTTTTCGAGCATATTCATGGGGAGAACGCCGAACGCGGCCAGGCGATGATCAATCTCGGCGAGGAATACATCGAACGCGGCTATCTGATGACGCGCGATGAGCTTCCGGATTTCATTCCGATGTTCCTGGAATTTATTTCCTGCCTGCCAGTAGACGAAGCCCGTGACTGGCTGTCGCAACCGGCGCATGTATTTGCCGTGTTGAAGCAACGGCTGGATGAACGGGAATCAGAGTACGCAGGTCTGTTCCACCTACTGCTCTGCCTGGCGGATGAGAAACCCGATCCGCAAGCAATTCGCGAACTGCTCGCCCGGGGTCAGGAATCGGAGAATGCCTCCGTCGATGACAGCTGGGAGGAAGAGCCAGTGACTTTTATGGCCGCCCACCATAACAAGCCCGTAAGCAGTATCGTGGCGAAACTTAAAGCCGCGGGCAAACTGATCATGACCTCCCGCGATAACTGAGAGACGCACCCATGAACAGCTTTCTCAATTACCTACTGTTTGGCTGGTATCCCTATGTTGCCCTCACGGTGTTGATCGTGGGCAGTATCATACGTTTCGACAAGGGGCAGTACAGCTGGCGATCCCAGTCGTCCCAGTTCCTGCGCCGCAAACAGATGATGGTGGGATCTAACCTGTTCCACCTCGGGGTACTGGTTCTGCTGTTCGGCCATTTCGTCGGTCTGCTCACACCCATCGGCTTTTTTGACTACTTCGGCATCGGTCACGGTTTCAAGCAGGTCATGGCGCTGGTGGTGGGAGGTATCGCCGGCGTGCTGGCATTTATCGGCTGCAGTATGCTGCTGCACCGCAGGTTATTCGACCCGAGGATCCGGCGCAGCTCATCCAAGGGCGATATTCTGGTACTCGTTTTGCTGTGGCTGCAGCTGTTCCTCGGACTGGCGACTACCATCTGGACCATCGACCACCTGGATGGCAGTGCCATGGTGCTGTTTATGGGCTGGGCACAAGGGGTCATCACCTTCAACCCGCAGGCCGCCGACCTGATCATCGATGCACAGCTGGTCTACAAGCTGCATATTGTGCTGGGGTTGACGCTGTTCCTGGTCACGCCGTTTTCGCGCCTGGTGCATATCTGGAGTGCACCCATCGCGTACCTGTTTCGCCCCGGCTATCAGGTGGTTCGTTCCCGGCGCCTCGGCCGCAAATCAACCACACCGACGACCACAGAATGAGCGCCTGTCATGAGTAAAGACGGCGCCATACCCTACGTCGAGATACCGGTAAATGCGGCTGCGGGCGCGCGTTCAGCGCCCGCGCTGCCATCCGCCTGTGAGACCGGTGGCTGTGGTTGCGCCACACCAACCAGGCAAGCCCCACCGGTGCTCTCTTTCGGCAGGGTTCGCGTCAATGACGTGGAAATTACCGAGGATCAAATCGCGCGCGAGATGCAGAACCACCGCGCCGAAGATGCCGCTACGGCATGGCAGTCTGCCGCGCGAGCTCTGGTAATAAAGGAGCTTTTGCTGCAGGAGGCTACCCGACAGCAGGTCGACGCCAAACCGGAGCAAGGCACCGAAGACCGCATCGAGACCGAACACGATGCCAGGGTCCGAGCACTGCTGGAGCGACAGTTGCCGCCGGCGGCTATTTTCGAGGAGGAGTGCCGCCGCTACTACGATTGCCATATCCATCGGTTCCGTACGCCGGACCTGTTTGAGGCCGCGCACATCCTGATCGAACCCGCTGAAGACAATGAAATCGGCTGGCAGGAGGCGGAGCGGCACGCCCGTGCGCTCGCCGTGGAACTGGGCGACGATGAGCAGCGTTTTGCCGAGGCCGCGAAGGAATTTTCCAGGTGCCCGACGTCCACACAGGGAGGCTCCCTGGGCCAGGTGCGGCGCGGCGAACTGGACCGGGCCCTGCACGACGCCCTCGAAACCCTGTCGGAGGGAAGCACGGCCCGGCAGCCGGTGCGCAGCCGTTTCGGCTGGCATCTGCTGCGCCTGCAGCGGAAGATCTGCGGGCAGACGCTGCCGTTCGAGCTGGCCAGGGAAAAAATCTTCGACATGCTGGAAGCGCGGGCCTGGGTCAACTCAGCATCCCGCTACATTGTTGAATTGGGGCGCCGCGCCAGTATCGAAGGCGTGCAGATAGAGCCACTGTGCATGGAAAGTGAGAACCCTGACCATGAATGAGAAAAAACCGCCCAAGGATGCCCATTTGAACCCGGACCTGCACGCCGAGCGTGACGACACTTACGGTCCGGATCAGCAGGGACACGACCCGATGGACAACGTCTCGGTAGAGCCGGAAAAACATCGGGCCTGGCCGATGATCTGGGCAATAGTGACCGTGCTGTGCATATTGATCACCCTTTACCTGCTTATTCCTTGAGCCGCTGACTTTCGACAGGGACACGTCGCCATGGATTCCTTATCCGCAGTATCGAAATCCGATCAGAACCGCGCGCTGAGTCTCAGCACCATCGCGTTTACCGCCTGCTTCGCGGTCTGGACGATATTCTCGATCATCGGCATCGCCATCAAGGAAGAACTGGGCCTCAGCGAATCCCAGTTCGGCATACTGGTCGCCACGCCGATCCTGACCGGTTCCGTGACCCGCCTGGTACTCGGCATATGGACAGAGCGATACGGCGGCCGCATCGTTTTCTCACTGCAAATGCTGGTCACCGCCATCGCCACCTGGTTGCTGACATTGGTGAACACCTACCCGATGTATCTGCTGGCCGCCCTCTTTATCGGCCTCGCCGGCGGTTCATTTATTATCGGTGTCACCTATGTGTCGCGGTGGTATCAGCCGGAACTACAGGGCACCGCTCTGGGGATTTTCGGTGCCGGCAACGTGGGCGCAGCAGTAACGAAGTTTGTAGCGCCCTTCATCCTCGTCGCCTACGGCTGGCACGCCGTAGCGTATGTCTGGGCCGCAGGTCTCGCGCTGATGGCCGTGATTTTTTATGTGATGGCAAAGGACGAGCCGCAACTGATTGCCCAGCGCCAGTCCGGCGCACCACCGGCAACTTTCGCACAACAATTCGAGCCTCTCGAAGACATCAGGGTATGGCGTTTTTCCCTCTACTACTTTTTCGTGTTTGGCGGTTTCGTCGCTCTGGCACTGTGGATGCCCCACTATCTCGTCGACGTATACGAAGTCGATCTGAAAACCGCCGGCATGGCTGCCGCCTCCTTTTCACTATCGGCGTCGCTGTTCCGCGCTTACGGCGGTCACCTGTCTGATCGCTACGGCGCTCGCTCCGTTATGTACTGGACCTTCGGGTTTTCCCTGTTGTTGCTGCTGATGCTCTCCTACCCGCCGACGCAGTACATTATCCAAAGTAAGAACGGGCCGCTGACCTTCAGCACAGAAATGGGGCTCTGGCCATTCATCGTAACACTGTTCACGCTCGGCTTTTTTATGAGCCTGGGGAAGGCGGCGATCTACAAACACATCCCCATGTATTACCCGCACCATGTCGGCTCCGTCGGCGGACTCGTCGGTATGATCGGTGGCCTCGGTGGTTTTATCCTGCCGATCATTTTCGGTATGGCGCTCGATTTGACCGGTATTTACACCAGCTGCTTCGCCATTCTGTTTGCGATAGTGGTGTTTTCGTTCATATGGATGCATCTGGCTATTCAAGTGGAGGAGCGTCGCGCCGAGACAGGTATTGCCGGTACCGTAGGAGAACCCTCGGAGATAGAGGTAGAAGAGACCTTCGAGGAAGTGAAGAGCGCCGCCGGGGAAAAAGTGCTGGAGGACTGGCACCCGGAAGATCCTGCATTCTGGGAGAGCAAGGGTCGCGCCATCGCCCGTCGCAATCTGTGGATTTCCATTCCCGCGTTACTGCTGGCCTTCGCGGTGTGGATGGTCTGGTCGGTAGTGGTCGCTCGCCTGCCTGCGATCGGCTTCGACTTCTCCGCCTCGCAGCTGTTCTGGCTGGCGGCTCTGCCGGGGCTGTCCGGAGCCACCCTGCGGATCTTTTACAGTTTCATGGTGCCCATCTTCGGTGGCCGCATGTGGACAACGCTATCCACCGCGTCCCTGCTGGTTCCGGCCATCGGTATGGGTTACGCCGTACAGGACCCGAACACCCCGTTTCTGATTTTCCTGATCCTCGCCTTACTGTGCGGCTTCGGCGGCGGCAACTTCGCCTCGTCGATGGCGAACATCGCCTTCTTCTTCCCGAAAAAGGAAAAAGGACACGCGCTGGCGATGAATGCGGGCCTGGGCAACCTCGGCGTTTCCGTAATGCAATTCCTGGTACCGCTGGTAATTACCGTCGGCGTATTCGGCGCGGTCGGAGGCGCTCCCCAGACAACCAGCGAAGGCACCCAGTTGTGGATGCAGAATGCGGGCTTTATCTGGGTACCCCTGATCATTGCATCTACGGCGGCGGCCTGGTTCGGCATGAATGACATCGCCGACGCCCGCTCCAGCTTCAGCGACCAGGCGATTATCTTCAAGCGCAAGCACAATTGGCTGATGTGCATTCTGTATACCGGCACCTTCGGCAGTTTCATCGGCTATTCCGCCGGCTTCCCACTGCTGACGCGGTTGCAATTCCCCGAAGTGGATGCACTGAAGCTGGTGTTCCTGGGCCCATTGGTCGGCGCCCTGAGTCGCGCGGGTAGCGGTTGGGTATCCGATAAATATGGCGGCGCGCGGGTCACCTTCTGGACTTTTCTTGGGATGATTATCGCCGTGCTCGGGGTCATCTACTTCCTGTCGAACAACCAGATGGCCGGGGCCTTCTGGGGCTTTTTCATGTGTTTTATCGCCCTGTTTTTCCTCACCGGTGTCGGCAACGCTTCAACCTTCCAGATGATTCCGGTCATCATGGGCAAGGAGATTCCGCGGCTGATGCCAAGCTTGTCCGGGGACGACCGACAGCGGCAGGTCGATCGGGAGAGTGCGGCCATCATCGCCTTCACAAGCGCTATCGCCGCCTATGGTGCCTTTTTCATTCCCAAGGCCTACGGTACCTCGATCGAACTGACCGGGGGCCCAATGGCCGCGCTGTGGGGCTTTCTCATCTTCTACGCTGTCTGCGTAGTCATCACCTGGCACTTCTATTCCGCCCGCCACGGCATGCTCTACGATGTCGAGCTGGACTCCGGCAAGGGCTAGCACCCATAGAGCACTGGCAGGCTGTTGAACAAGCACTTTTCAGCAGCTTGCGTTTCTGCCAGTTAAGGGACAGCCGCGGAAAGCTGTGCATCAAGCTGTAACTCACCGAGACTCTCACTGCCCCCTCTTCCACAGAAAATTCGACCAGCTGGTCAGATAGTGATTTTCCAGGCGCTTTGGTATTCTGCCGCGCTGACGCCTAGCTCAGGCCAATAACAATCCAGCCCAGAAGTAGAATGAATTCCAAGACCAGCACGGCCGCCGCACAAAAATCCGAACACACCCCGATGATGCAGCAATACCTGCGTATCAAGGCCCAGCACCCCCAGGAGCTGGTCTTCTACCGCATGGGTGACTTCTACGAGCTGTTCTACGACGACGCCAAAAAGGCCTCCGAGCTGCTGGACGTGACATTGACCGCCCGCGGCAAATCCGGCGACCAGCCGATTCCGATGGCCGGCATCCCCTACCACGCGGCGGAGGGCTACCTGGCCCGCCTGATCAAGGCCGGCGTGTCCGTGGCCATCTGCGAGCAGATCGGCGACCCCGCCACCAGCAAGGGCCCGGTGGAGCGCCAGGTGGTCCGTATCGTCACCCCCGGCACCGTCACCGACGAGGCGCTGCTGAACGAGCGCCGCGACAACCTGCTGGCGGCGGCCGCGCTGCTGGGCGATACATTCGGACTGGCACTGCTGGACCTGGCGACCGGTCGTTTCGTGGTACAGGAAGTGGATTCGATCGAGGCGCTGGCGGAACAGGTCCAGCGCCACAGTCCGGCGGAGCTACTGGCGCCGGAGGACCTGACCCTGCCGGCCGAAATCGAGCGCCGCGCCGGCCTGCGCCGCCGCGCGCCGTGGGAGTTCGAGCTGGAAACCGCGCTGCGCCTGCTCAATAAGCAGTTCGGCACCCTCAATTTGGAGGCCTTCGGCTGCAGCCACATGCACGCGGCGATAGTGGCCGCCGGCTGCCTGCTGCAGTACGCCCGCGATACCCAGCGCACCGAACTGCCCCATATTCGCAGCCTGCAGACCGAGAGCAGCGATGACACAGTGGCGCTGGACGGCGCCAGCCGCCGCAACCTGGAAATCGACCTGAACCTGAACGGCGGCGACCAGAACACCCTGCTGTCGGTGTTCGACAGCTGCAAGACCGCCATGGGCAGCCGCCTGCTGCGCCGCTGGCTGAACAATCCACTGCGCCAGCTCACGACCCTGAACAACCGCCAGGACGCCATAGCCACCCTGATCGACGGCTACCTGTTCGAACCCCTGCGCGATGCGCTGAAGCCGGTAGGCGATATGGAACGCATCCTCGGCCGCCTGGCGCTGCGCTCCGCGCGCCCGCGGGATCTCGCGCGCCTCGGCCAGTCTCTGGGGCAGTTCCCGGAAATCCACCAGCAGCTGGCGAGCACCGATGCCGTACTGCTGCAGGAACTGACGCGGGAAATCGGCGAATGGCCGGAAACCGTGGAACTGCTGGAGCGCGCACTGGTGGACAACCCGCCGGTGGTGATTCGCGAGGGTGGTGTGATCGCCGACGGCTACGACAGCGAGCTGGACGAGCTGCGCGCGATCAGTGAAAACGCCGGCGACTATCTGGTACAGCTGGAACTGCGCGAAAAGGAGCGCACTGGCATCCCCACGCTGAAGGTGGGTTACAACCGCGTGCATGGCTACTTCATCGAGATCAGCCGTGGCCAGAGCGACAAGGCGCCGGCCGACTATATCCGCCGCCAGACGCTGAAGAACGCCGAGCGCTTCATTACACCTGAACTGAAGGAATTCGAGGACAAGGCGCTGTCGGCGAAGAGCCGCGCACTGGCGCGGGAGAAAGCCCTGTATGAGCAGCTGATTGACCAGCTGAACCAGTCCCTCGCGGAGCTGCAGGTGGCCGCCGCCGGCGTATCGCAGCTGGACGTGCTCGCCTGTCTGGCCGAGCGCGCCGACAACCTGCGTCTGTGCCGCCCGCAACTGGGCACCGAACCGGGCCTGCACATCGGTGCCGGCCGCCACCCGGTGGTGGAGCAGGTGCTGGACGAGCCCTTTGTCGCCAATGACATAGAGTTGCGCGACGACCGCCGCATGCTGGTGATCACCGGCCCGAACATGGGCGGTAAATCCACCTATATGCGCCAGACCGCGCTGATCGCCCTGCTCGCCCATTGCGGCAGCTACGTGCCGGCGGACTCGGCCCGCATCGGCCTGCTGGACCGCATCTTTACCCGCATTGGCAGCGCCGACGACCTGGCCGGCGGCCGCTCCACCTTTATGGTGGAGATGACCGAGACGGCAAACATATTACGCAACGCGACCGCCCACAGCCTGGTACTGATGGACGAAATCGGCCGCGGCACCAGCACCTACGACGGCCTGTCGCTGGCCTGGGCCTGTGCCCACTACCTGGCGGACCAGGTGCGCGCTTTCACCCTGTTCGCCACCCATTATTTCGAGCTCACCGACCTGCCGAACCAGTGCCCGGAAGCGGCCAATATCCACCTGGATGCCACCGAACACGGTGACGGTATCGTCTTCCTGCACCGCATTCAGGAGGGGCCGGCCTCGAAGAGTTACGGCCTGCAGGTGGCCAAGCTGGCCGGTATCCCGGGCGATGTGCTGGTGGAAGCCCGCACACGCCTGCAGGCACTGGAAGCTGGCGACAAACCGCTTATCGACAGTCCCGCAGTGGCTGAGCCGGCCGATCCCGCGCCACAGGCGGCTGTGCAGCCGCCGGCTGCCAGCGCCTCACCGCAGCAGGTGGACCTGTTTGGCAGCGCCCGCCATCCTGCCGTCGAGGCGCTCGAAGAGCTGGACCCGGACGATCTGACACCGCGGCAGGCGCTGGAGAAACTCTATGCATTGCGACAATTGCTAGAGTAAGCGCCGCGGTGGGCTACATGCAGAAATACTGTCCGGGCTATCGGTTATAAACAGCAAACCAATTCAACTGAAAAGCCACTACAATTCGCGCCAGTAATTGCTAAAATCCGCTGCTTCACCGACTAGTCGCATTACCGAGGGACAAGCATGACATTTGTAATTGGGGAAAACTGCATCAAGTGCAAATACACCGACTGTGTGGAAGTTTGCCCGGTAGACTGCTTCTATGAAGGCCCCAACTTCCTGGTGATTCACCCGGACGAGTGCATCGACTGCGCCCTGTGCGAACCCGAGTGCCCGGCCAATGCGATCTTCTCCGAGGACGAGGTCCCCGAAGACCAGCAGGAATACATTGAGCTGAATGCGGAACTGGCGGATATCTGGCCGAACATCACCGAGAAGAAAGACCCGCTCCCGGACGCGGAAGAGTGGGATGGCAAGAAAGGCAAGCTCGAACTCCTCGAGCGCTAGACCCAGTCACCTGACACCTAAAAAGCCGTCTCTGACGGCTTTTTTTTCACCTCCCCACTCCCCGCCCACTCCCCGCCCACGTGCGCGCCCCGACTCGGGGCAACCATCTTGTACCGATCGCGATCTGGCGCCGAGCCTGGATCGGCGAACTTCTCACGCTATCGTGGAGCACTATGGACTACCATTTCAGTAGATGAGGCAAATGGGGCCCGAGAATATGGGCTCATTTAAGCCTTTCTTCCAGAGCCACAACAGGAGTGACTACGATGTTGCGCTGGGCCGTTATTTTTCTCGTCATTGCGATAATCGCCGCAGTCCTTGGTTTTGGCGGTATCGCCGGGGCAGCGACCGAGATCGCCAAGATTCTGTTCTTTATATTTATTGTGCTGTTCGTGCTGGCACTTATATTCGGAAAAATACGAAAACCTTAGATCTGGCATCGGGTTTTCGACGATTCCCATGGAAGATCAGCGGCCGCGGCCGCTGATTTGCTAAGTCAAATTGATCATCGATATCCTGCCCAGCCAGTCACTGCCTGTCCCGGTGCGGTTCCAGTCCCAGAAAATCGGCAAAGTGATTGAACCCAGATACCAGTTCCATTACCGCCAGGGCCTCGACGATCTCATCGTCCCGAACCCCCAGCTTCAGAGCTTCCTCAACCAGGCGCTGGCCGTGATCGCTAGGCGCGTTATTGGCGCGGCGAGCCAGATCGAACAGTACGTGCTCCCCTGCTGAATAATGCACATGCTTGGGGTTGGTGCGAATGCGCATCACTTCCTGCTTATCCACGCCCAGATCCTGCAGGGTGACACTGTAGTGGTAGATTCCGTAATCGCAGTGATTATCGGCGGAGATCGCCAGGCCGATCCCCTCTTTCAGCTGTGGCGAAAGAACGCCATGGATCATCACCGTCTTGTACCCGTACCAAGTTGCTTCCAGCAGAGCCGGGTGGTGAGCAAAGACGAGAAACAGACTGGGCACAGCACCCAGTTCATCCTCGATCTCGGCGAAGACTGCCTCCACCCTATCCTCCGCGGGGCGTTCCACCAGTGGAATTCGGCTCATAGTTCACCTACCCAAGCTGTTCCCAGCATTTTCTTGTCCCTTAAAAACGGCTATCCGCACCACCTGGATACTGTATATAATCCCAGCATGCGAAAGATCATCCACTGCGATTGTGACTGCTTCTACGCTTCGGTCGAAATGCGCGACGACCCGAATCTGCGTGGTCGCCCCCTGGCAGTGGGGGGCGCCAGCGATCGGCGCGGGGTTATCTCCACCTGCAACTACGAAGCACGCAGCTATGGTGTGCGTTCCGCCATGCCGACGGCGCAAGCAAAAAAGCTCTGCCCTGATCTGATTGTAGTACCCGGTAACATGAAAAAATATCGAGAGGTCAGCACGCAAATTCGCGATATTTTCCTGGAATACAGCGAGACGATAGAACCCCTGTCTCTGGATGAGGCCTTCCTGGACGTCACCGACAGCAGCCGTTGTCACGGCAGTGCGACGCTCATCGCCGAAGAGATCCGCCGGCGCGTGCACGAGGAACTGGGCATTACCATTTCCGCCGGCGTGGCGCCGAACAAGTTTCTGGCCAAGATCGCCAGCGACTGGCGCAAGCCGGACGGCCTCACTGTCATCACCCCGGATGAAGTCGACCAATTCGTGCTGCGGCTGCCGGTGGCGAAGATTCACGGCGTAGGTCGCGTTACTGCGGAGAAGATGCACCGCCAGGGTATTCGCACCTGTGCGGATTTGCGCCGCTTTTCACAGATTGAACTGACCAAGGCCTTCGGCAAATTTGGCCGGCGCCTGTACGAACTCTGCCGCGGCATTGACGAGCGTCCCGTCAATAGCGATGGTTCACGCAAGAGCATCAGTGTCGAGCGGACCTTCAGCGAAGACCTTTGCACCCTCGAGGAATGGCTGGAACAGCTCACGAACCTGTACATGCGATTGCTCGAACGCCTCGAGAACCTGGACCCGCGATACCAGATCAGTGGTGCCACGGTAAAGGTGAAATACGGCGACTTCTCCATCAGCACGCAGGAGCGTGCCAGCCACGCCAGCCGTATTTCCGAGTTCCGCCAGCTGCTACAGCAGTGCTGGGACAAGCGACCCGCCCCCATCCGCCTGCTCGGGGTTGGCGTGAAACTCAGGGACTTACGCGCCGAACTGGGCCCGGAACAGTTGCCGCTGCCGCTACCCGAGCTGAGCCGGCTGTCCGCTTAACATCCGAGTCCTTCCACAAACCAGAGAGCACGTACCAGTCAGTAAATCTGGCGTCGTCGTATACCCCTCTGGCGGAGACCGGATGTACTGCCGACTATAATCCCGGAACCGACAGCTAAGAGCAGGCCGATGAAAAGAGTGCTTCCCAGCGCCCTGGTTGGCTGGTTCCTGAATTACGCCCGTAAGCTGGAGCATCCACAACTATTCAAGTGGATCTGCGCAATCTTCCTGGTAGATTTGTTCATCCCAGACCTGCTGCCATTTGTCGACGAATTTCTTCTAGGGCTGGCAACGCTGTATCTGGCCAGCAGAAAGAAACGTCGTTCCAGTACCCCTGGCCAGTCCACAAAAGAAAAGTTTGCTGGCAGGGGAACCGGTGAGCAGATAAAGGAAAATCCGCCTACCTTCGATCATGATGACGCGTCGCGGCCATGATCAGTTCACAGCGTTACTAAACTATGAATTGAGTTCGCTTCTCAGCCGTTCGAGCAGTTAACACCAGCGCATGGAGGCGCGATTACAGTGTCCTGGAAAGATTTTCAGCACTTGGATGACGAGTCGCTGTTGGAGTACTACCACGCCACCCGCAATCCAAACGCGTTTCGTCAACTCTATACGCGCCACAAGGACAGTCTCTACCGCTACTGCGCCCAGATGAACCTGGCCTGTGCCGGTGCCGTACTTGAGGCGCTGTGGAATCGCCTCCTCGAAAGCCCGCCTCAGCTGCATGGCCGGCGGCTGCGCAGCTGGATATTCATCCGCGCAAACCAGTTACTGCGTCAATACGCCGGCCAGGATCCCGACACCCCAGATGCCGCTCCAGTTTCCGACAACAAGTTACTCGCGGCCATCCAGCAGTTGCCGACCATTGAGCGCAATGTCCTGCTTCTGCACATGGAATGTGGTCTGCCACTCGCCACAGTCGCCGACATAGAGAAAACTTCACTGAAGAAATGCAGAGAATTCTACAACCGAGGTAAAGAAAGACTCGAAGAGATCCTTCACGGACCGCAAAGACAACCCTGGCGTATCGAAGAGGTAAGTGAGGTAACTGTATGAGTGTTTGGGAGCGCCAATACCGGGACGCAGCAGCAGGATTAACCTCCCCGGCAGCTCTGGACGACAAGATCCTGCAACAGGCCCAGCAATTAAAACCACCCTTATCGGAGAATCGCTGGCTTTCCAAGGCCGCGAGCAGTTGTGCGGCGGTAACGGTTCTGGTCCTGCTGATGCATCCCGCCCAATATCTGGGCGCCCTGACCCCGGGGCTGCAACCGGCACACGGTGCGCAGAATAACCCGCTGCGCAACTGGCAACACAAGCCTTCACAACCGACTCCGGGCAATGATCCCTGGTTTCACCTGCGCAGCCAGGTCAACGCCGGTAGCTATATAGAACTCTGCAATCAGTGGCGCAAGCAACAGCAGGGTTCCACTAGCGAAAAGCTACCCCGCGATCTCGAGAGTAAGGCGCGCACGCATTGCCGCCTGCTTCCGTAAAGGCGCCAAGCGGATAGCGAGGTTCGGCAACAACCACGTTTCCATTGACAGAATGGCACCAGAATAATACTGGTGCCATTCTACTGCAGCTACTGACCAACGGCTTTCAAGCAGTTATCCGAGCGTAAATATCACCTTACCGCGCGCACGCCGTTCGGTGATAGCGGCAAAGGCCTGGATATATTCCTCAAAGGGGTAAACTTCCGTGGTCAATGGGTCGAGCTTACCCTCCTCTACCATTTGTAATAGCTCGGCAAAATTCTGCAAGTTTGCCTGCGGATCGCGCTGCGCCCAACTGCCCCAGAAAATACCCATGATGTCCCCGGCCTTGAGCAGTGGCAGGTTCATTGGCAACTTAGGAATATCGCCGGATGCGAACCCAATCACCAGATAGCGTCCACTCCAGGCAATGGAGCGATATGCCTCCTCGGTAAAGTCACCGCCCACCGGATCATAAATAACATCGGCGCCGCGGCCTTCGGTCAGTTCCTTGATGCGCTCTTTCAGATTCTCTTTCGAATAATTAATCAGCTCATCCGCGCCTGCTCTCTTACAGAACTCGAGTTTTTCATCGGTTGAGGCACAGGCTATCACCCGGGCTCCCATTGCCTTGCCCAGCTGAATTGCGGTAACGCCCACGCCACCGGCCGCGCCCAACACCACCAGTGTCTCGCCGTCCTTGATGGCCGCACGCTGCTTGAGGGCATAGTAAGAAGTGGCGTAGGTGATGCAGAATCCCGCCGCCTGCTCGAAGCTGAGTTTGTCCGGCATGGGGACCAGCAGGTGCTCTTTCACATGCACCTGCTCGGCAAAGGCGGCCATGCCGGGCATGGCAATAACCCGATCACCGACCTTGAAATTTTTCACCTTATCGCCAACCGCGCTGATCACGCCAGCGCACTCGCCGCCGGGAACAAACGGCAGCGGCGGTCGCACCTGATATTTACCGGCAATGATCAATGCATCGGGAAAATTGATACCTGCCGCGCGAACATCGATACACACCTCATCGCTTTGCAGTTCCGGCAACTCCCGCTCAGCTATAATAAGTAGTTCCGCAGAGCCATATTCTTCGCAGATCAATGCACGCATAGTTCTCTCCAATCACCTCATGCAGAAGCTGTCGGTGGCTGCACGTGAAGCCAACGGTAGTTCCGACAGTGTCCTTTATAATGAATTACGCCGGCCGCCTCGACTAAGCCGGCTGCCGACTTATTTCAGCCCTGCCTATGTGGATGCATATCAATACAGGGCCACATTTCCAGTCCAGCAGCAGCGGCGCCCGCCAATAGGAGGTACACCGGATACAGTCCAACAGGTGTCTTTGCCCCACGACGTGCCAGCTCCAGCGCATGGGGAGTTCCTCGGCTGTTCCCGGCCCTAGTAACATGGCAACCAGCCCGCCCAATCTTTAACCGTCTCGTCTGTTCTCTTGTCGAGCCGCTAAACGAATTGCATTACCAACCATTCGGCGATCAGTGCCGGTTTCTGCTCGCCCTCGATTTCCAGAGTCACTTCCAGTTTCAGCTGGTATTGGCCCGGATTCTTTTCCAATACATCCATGACCCTGGCCCGCGCCCTGATATTGCTGTTTACCTTGACGGGGTTGATGAACCGCACTTTGTCGAGTCCGTAGTTCACCCCCATCTGCACACCTTCGATGCCAATCTGCAGTTGCTCGGCAAAATAGGACAACAGCGAGAGGGTCAGAAAGCCGTGTGCGATGGTGCTGCCGAAAGGCGTGAGCTTGGCAGCTTCCGGGTCCACATGAATAAACTGGCGATCGAGCGTGCACTCGGCAAACGCATCAATGCGATCCTGGTCAATATTAAGCCACTCGGTGGGCTCCGTTTCGAGCCCGATAAAATCCTGAACCTTCTCGCGAGGAATCAGTGTTGGCATTTCTTACTCCTGGTTTTTATCTTTTATCTAATTGGAGCCATATGCTGCGCTTAGCGGTGATCACATAGCGGACATGCCACCATCTACAGCGAGTGCCTGCCCGGTGACATAAGTCATCTTGGGCGACAGCAGCATCAGCATCGCCGCAATCACCTCCTCGGGCTTGCCGAGACGCCTCATCGGACAACCCGAAGCGAGGGACGCCTGGAAGTCCTGCTGGCTCACCCCCGGAGTTTCGATATCAGTCACCATTGGCGTCAAGGTAAAGAAAGGACAGATTGCGTTGATCCGCACACCGTACTTGGCGCTTTCCATGGCAGCGGATTTCGTCAATCCGATGACCGCATGCTTGGCCGCCGCATAGGAGGAGATCTTCGGCGCACCGCCGATCCCGGCCATTGAGGAGACATTGAGGACGGCACCGCCACCGCGTTGCTTCATCAACGGCAGCTGGTACTTGAGACCAAACAGTACGCCCTTGGTGTTGACGTTATACTGACGATCCATCTCCGCCTCGCTGGTGTCTTCCACGGACATCATCGGCGGCGCAATACCGGCATTGTTTACTGCAATATCCAGCCCGCCGAATTCCGCCTGCGCCAGCTCCACCAGCGCGGCACAGTCCGTCTCGGAGGAGACATCGCAGCGGCGCGCGCGCGCCTCGATACCGGCACCACCGAGTTCGTCGGCCACCGTCATCAGGTCCGCTTCATTGATATCGCCCAGCACCAGTTTGGCTCCGCGCTCACCGAGTTCGCGCGCGAGCAGCTTGCCGAAACCGCTGGATGCCCCGGTAATCAGGGCGACCTTACCGGTAAAATCGAGAATCGGATCCATTGTCAGATACCCCCGCAGGAGATCATGCCGCCATCGACCACGACACATTCGCCGGTCGTATAGCTGGAGGCGTCAGAAACCAGGTAGAGCACTGTACCGGCCATCTCTTCCGGTTCCGCATGGCGGTGCATGGGAATGTGGCCGATCGCGGTATCGTAAATCTCTTCGTGGGTGAACAAGGCACCGGCGAACTTGGTTTTGGTCAGACCCGGCAGCAGCGCGTTCACGCGAATATTGAACTGCGCACACTCCTTGGCAAAGGCTTTGGTCATATTCACTACGGCCGCCTTGGTAATGGAGTAAATCCCCTGACCGACGCCCGGCTGCAGCGCGTTGACCGAGGCGGTGTTTACGATGCGACCGCCACCCTGCTCCCGCATCAGCTTGCCGGCCTCAACGGACATAAAGAAATACCCGCGAATATTGACATCGACGGTCTTCTGGAAGGCGCTGAGGTCCGTATCCAGGATATGGCCGAAATAGGGGTTGGTAGCGGCATTGTTGACCAGGATATCCAGGCGGCCGTGCTTCTGGCGAATCTCACCAAAAACCCGCTCGATGTCCTCCATATTGCCGATATGACACGGCACTGCCTCCGCCGAACCACCGGCGTCGACAATCGTATCTGCCACAGCCTGACATCCGTCAATTTTGCGACTGGAAACCAGCACGTGGGCGCCCTGCTCTGCCAGTAGTTTGGCGATGGCTTCACCGATACCGCGACTGGCGCCAGTCACCAGCGCGATCTTGCCGGTCAGGTCAAAAAGATTCGTTGCCATGATGTTTTCCTCAGTATCTTTCGATGTTCAATGTTCTTTATCAATCACGTCCAGGGCCATCAGCGCCAGGGGTTCGACAAAGGCACCCACCTGCGCCGCGTTCTTGCTCGATGCATTGCCGTCGTGAGCACGCTTGGCGACACCCTGGACGATGGCCGCCAGGCGGAAAAAACTGAACGCGAGATAGAAAGCCCAGTTGTCGATACGCGCGATGCCCATCCGTTCACAGTAACGGGCGACGTAATCCTGCTCGGAAGGAATACCGAGTGCGCCGCGATCCACCCCCATCAGCCCGGAAATATTGCCGGCATTGGCTGGCATGCGTAGCTGCATGCATTGGTAGGCGAGGTCGGCAAAGGGATGGCCCAGCGTCGACAGTTCCCAGTCGAGCACGGCAATGGCGCGGCTCTCCGTCGGGTGAAACATGATGTTGTCGAGCCGGTAGTCGCCGTGTACCAGCGCCACCCGGCCATCGTCTTCCGGCAAAGCGCTGGCCAGCCAGTCGATCAATTTGTCCATCGCCTCGATGGGCTTCAGTTCGGATGCCCGGTACTGCCCCTGCCAGCGGTCGAACTGCCGCTCGAAATAGTTTCCCGGCTTGCCGTAATCGGTCAGCCCGGTTGCTGCCAGGTCCACACTGTGCAGTGCCGCCAGCACGCGGTTCATCTCTTCGTAGCAGGCACCGCGCTGAGTGTTATCGAGTTCCGGCAGGGCAGCATCCCAGAATATGCGGCCGTCGCAGTATTCCATCACATAGAACAGCGAGCCGATCAGCTCGCGATCCTCGCACAGGTGCAATACGCGCGGCACCGGCACCTCGGTATTCGCCAGGGCCCGCATCACTCGAAACTCCCGGTCCACCGCGTGGGCGGACTTCAACAGCTTGCCCGGCGGTTGGCGACGCAGCACATAAGTCCCGGACGCTGCCCGCAGTTTAAATGTAGGGTTGGACTGCCCTCCGGAAAACTTGCTGATCGTCAGTGGTCCACCAAATCCTTCGATATTTGCCGCCAAGTATTTTTCCAATACTTGCACTGGCAACAGCTCTACTGCGTTCTTATTTTCTGACACAGCCCCAGTGGTCATCGTCACCTCCAGCTTAGTGCTCGGCGCCGTAACGCGCGGCCAGGTTACGACCCAGCTGCATCATATGGACCTGATCCGGTCCATCCGCCAGGCGAATGGTGCGCGCGTAGGCATAGTGTTGCGCGAGAGTGAAATCCTGACTCAGTCCGGCGGCGCCGTGAATCTGGATTGCGCGGTCGATCACGGTACACGCCATCTGCGGCGCCACTATCTTGATCATCGCGATCAAGTCCTTGGCCGCCTTGTTGCCGTACCTGTCCATCTGGTCCGCGGCCTTCAGGGTAAGCAGGCGCGCCTGTTCGATTTCACAGGCAGACTTCGCGATATCCTCACGCACGGACTGCTGCTTGATCATCGGCCGGCCGAATACGACCCTTTGCTCGGCGCGCCTGGACATCATTTCCAGCGCGCGCTGGGCCTGGCCGATCAATCGCATACAGTGGTGAATACGGCCCGGGCCGAGGCGCCCCTGGGCGATTTCAAATCCGCGCCCCTCCCCAAGGATCAGGTTGCTGGCCGGTACGCGCACGTTGTCAAAAATCACTTCCGCATGGCCTTCCGGGGCATCATCGTAGCCAAACACGGTCATCGGACGCACAATCTTGACGCCCGGCGTACTGGTGGGCACCAGGATCTGTGACTGCTGCTGATAGCGGTTCGGGTTGTCCGCATCGGTCTTGCCCATCACGATCATGATCTCGCAGCGCTTGTTCATCAGGCCACTGATGTAGAACTTGTGGCCGTTGATCACATAGTCATCGCCATCGCGCACGATCGAAGTCTCGATATTGGTGGCGTCCGACGAGGCGACTTTCGGTTCCGTCATCGCAAACGCCGAGCGGATTTCCCCGGCCAGCAGCGGCTGCAACCAGCGCTGCTGCTGTTCTGCATTTCCGTACTGGGCGAGCACCTCCATATTGCCGGTGTCCGGCGCGCTGCAGTTGAAGATCTCCGAGGAGAAGAGCACCTTGCCCATTTCCTCCGCCAGCGGCGCGTACTCGAGGTTCGACAGGCCAGCGCCAAAACGCGGATCCGGCAAGAACAGATTCCACAACTCGGCCTCACGCGCCCTGGCTTTCAGCTCCACCATAATTGGCGGCTCACCCCAGCGATCTTCCTGCAGTTGCTGGTGATATGTCTGCTCCGCGGGATAGACATAATCATCCATAAAGCGCTGCAGGCGCTCGAGCAGTAGCTTCACTTTGTCTGAATATTCGAATTCCATGGTTAGCCGCCTTTATTAAGTTTTTTTCAGCTGTAGGTAATGAACTCGTGTCGCTCCCCGTTTTCCAGGTGCGGCACGTGATTGAAGCTGTGCAGGCTGAAGCTGTCCGCGCCGGCGAAGAAGTGGCTCACCGCGGTATTCTTGATCTGCATATTGAGCTTGATTACGGTCTCCGCCTGGGCACCGAGCACCTGGCGAACCATCATCGCAATGGCGCCACCGGAGCTGACCACCAGCGTCTTGCTGCCGCGAGGACAGTCGCCGATCAGGCCCAGTGCTTCTTCGATACGCTGTTCGAACTCCTGCCAGGATTCCGAGCCGTTCACCTCGCCGGCGGCCCAGGCCAACATCGCCTTCTTCAGGAAGCGGTAATATTCGGGCTTGCCGGCACCGGGCTTCGGCACCGCCTGCGGGGCGTGGTCGCCATAATTCTGCAGCAGGCTGTGGAAGTCGAATTCATTCAACTGGGGGCAGACCTGCACCTGATTCGCATCCAGCGCCATCCCCGCACAGATGCCCTGCGCGGTTTCCCGGTGGCGCAGCAGACTGCCGCAAAGGATGCGGTCGAACTGAATGCCCGCGGCCTGCCAGTGCTCACCCAGCCAGCGCGCCTGGCGTATCCCTAGCTCGGATAGCTTGTCGTAGTCAGCGGCGCCGTATGAGGCCTGCCCGTGACGAACGGTGTAAAACTCTGCCAATGCCTATCTCCTTCCATATAGACCAATACCCTAGCGCTCCCGCATAGATCATCCAAGTTTATTATGCGAATATCTAATCATTCACAGCATCAAACATGGGATTGATCATGGTGCAGCTGCAACAGATGGATATGAACCTGTTCCTGGTCCTGGAGGCGATCTACAACGAGCGCAATCTGACCCGCGCCGCGGAACAGCTGCACATCACCCAGCCCGCGGTCAGCAACGCCCTCGCCCGCCTGCGCCGCACCCTGGATGACCCACTATTCACGCGCACGACGGGCGGCATGAGCCCGACACCGCTGACCGAGCGCATCATGCCGAAGGTCCATGAAGCCCTCGTGTTACTTGGCGGCAGCCTCCGCGAGCAGCGCCATTTCGACCCCGCAACGGCGGACAAGACGCTGCGCCTGTCGATGAACGACATGGCGGAAACCCTGCTGCTGCCACGCCTGCTGGAACGGCTACAGCAGGTTGCGCCGGGGATCTCGGTCGAGTCCTACTATGTGCCGCGCAACCAGCTGGTAAAGGAACTCGCGGCCAACATGCTGGATTTTGGTCTGGATATTTCCCTCGCCACAACCACCCAGCTGCAGCAGCAGAGCCTGATCAACGATCGCTACCTGTGCATGCTGCGCGCCGACCACCCCCTGGCGAAGCAGGACAGCCTGACCCTGGAGCAGTACCTGAAACTGGACCATATCCATGTTTCCAGTCGCCGCGCCGGGCCGGGTGTCGTGGATATCGCGCTGAACAAGGTGGGGCGACGCCGCAATATCAAACTGCGCGTGCAGCACTACCGCGTGGCGCCACTAGTAGTACTGCGCACCGACCTGGCGCTGACGATACCGGCGAGTCTCGCCAACCAGTATCCGGCGCGCCTGTTCGAGTTGCCGTTCCAGGTGCCGCGGATGGACTGGCACCTGCTGTGGCATAACAACCAGCACGACGACCCGGCCAACCGCTGGTTGCGGGAACAGCTTCTGGATATGTTCGCGACAACTAAATAGCGGGGGCTGCAAAAGCCAACAGCTGCCCTATCGGAGATTGATCACTGAATTCGACCGGATTGGTCACTGCCCCCCATCGTTTCCGCTTGCTATCCTCTCTCGTTCAATATGCAACTCGTTGCATATACAAGAACACCCCGATTGGTCACAAAAAGAGAGTTCCGCCATGTCCCAAGCCTACCCCCATCTGCTGGCCCCGCTGGACCTGGGCTTTACCACGCTGAAAAACCGGGTGCTGATGGGCTCCATGCACACCAACCTGGAAGAACACGCGGGCGGATTCAGTCGCCTGGCGGCTTTCTACGCCGAGCGCGCCCGCGGTGGCGTCGGCCTGATCGTGACCGGCGGTATCGCACCCAACGAGGAAGGCGGTGTGTTTATGGGCTCCGCCAAAATGACCACCGGAGAAGAGGCGCAGCAGCACCGGGAAATCACCGACGCGGTACACGCCGAGGACGGCAAGATCTGCATGCAGATACTGCACGCGGGTCGCTACGCCTATAACCAGAACCTGGTCGCCCCGTCGGCCATACAGGCGCCGATCAACCCGTTCACGCCGAAGGAACTGAGCGGCGCGGAGGTCGAAGCCCAGATCGATGACTATGTGCGCTGTGCGACCCTCGCCCGCGAGGCGGGTTACGACGGCGTCGAGATCATGGGCTCGGAAGGTTACTTCATTAACCAGTTCATCGTATCCCGCACCAACAAGCGTAGCGACGAGTGGGGCGGCAGCTTCGAGAACCGTATCCGCCTGCCGATCGAAATCGTGCGTCGTGTGCGCGAGGCCGTCGGTCCGGACTTCATCATTATCTACCGCCTGTCTATGCTGGACCTGGTCGAAGACGGCAGCACCTTTGAAGAGGTGGTCGCCCTGGGCAAGGCCATCGAAGGCGCCGGCGCGACCATCATCAATACCGGTATCGGCTGGCACGAAGCGCGCGTTCCCACGATTGCCACCAGCGTCCCCCGCGCCGCCTTTACCGAGATCACCGCCAAGGTGAAGCAACACCTGACCGTGCCGGTGGTAACCAGCAACCGCATCAACATGCCTGCTGTGGGTGAAGAGGTGCTGGCCGCGGGCCACGCGGACATGATTTCCATGGCGCGGCCGTTCCTGGCCGATGCCGAATTCGTCAACAAGGCTGCCGAGGACCGGGCGGACGAGATCAACACCTGTATCGGCTGTAACCAGGCCTGCCTGGACCATACCTTCGAACTGAAACTGACCTCCTGTCTGGTCAACCCCCGCGCCTGTCACGAGACCGAGCTGAACTATCTTCCGGCGGCAACGCCGAAACAAATCGCTGTTGTCGGCGCGGGCCCTGCCGGACTCGCCGCGGCCAGCGTTGCTGCCGAGCGCGGACACAAAGTGACCCTGTTCGAGGCGCAAGACAAAATCGGTGGCCAGTTCAATATTGCCAAGCAGATTCCCGGCAAGGCCGAGTTCGAAGAGACACTGCGCTACTTCAAACGCCGCCTGGAAATCACCGGGGTTACGGTCAAGCTCAACACCCGCGCCACTGCTGAAGGCCTGCAAGACTTCGATGACGTGATCATTGCCACCGGTATCGAACCGCGCACGCCGCCCATTCCGGGTATCGAGCACGAAAAAGTACTGAGCTATCTGGATGTGCTGAAGCACAAGAAGCCGGTGGGCGAGAAAATCGCGGTTATCGGTGCCGGTGGTATCGGCTTCGATACGGCGGAGTACCTGACCCACGAAGGTGACAACACCCAGGAACTGATCGCCAGTAGCAAAGGGGAGTTCTTCGACGAATGGGGTGTGGATATTCAGCTGGAAAATCGTGCCGGCCTGAAAAAACCAGCACCGGTAACGGCTCCGCGGCAGGTGACCCTGCTACAGCGCAAAACCTCCAAGGTCGGGGCCGGCCTCGGCAAAACCACCGGCTGGATTCACCGCACCAGCCTCAAGCACCGCAATGTGCAGATGATCGCCGGAGCCAGCTACGAGAAAATCGACGACCGCGGACTGCATATTCGCGTTGGCGACGACCTGCATCTGCTGGAAGTGGACAACATCGTCATCTGCGCCGGCCAGGAACCCGCGCGCGACCTGTACGATGCGCTGCAAGCCAGTTCCGTCAAAGTCCACCTGATTGGCGGTGCCGACGAGGCAGCCGAGCTGGATGCCAAGCGGGCCATCGATCAGGGATCGCGATTGGCCGCGGAGATCTAGCCAGCGGTGACAGAGGAGAGCGCCGCAGGTTTCACGCTGAAATAACGGTGCTACCGGTGATCGAAGATCACCTCCCCCCTTTGTGCAGTATCACCCGCGAGCGACGGCTGTATCGATGAGAGCTATTCATAACGTGCAGCCACAAAAAAACGGCCCCATGAGGGGCCGAAACAATGTTGAAGACAACAACAGATTCCGCTCACTGCGCGGGAGTCGCATCGGGTCGCAACTCTACGGCCTCGCTTGATTCCGGCCACTCGGGGCGGGTGAGGTGCGCCGTCAGGCGGTAGAGCACAAACACCATTCCGCACAAACAGAACATCATCCAGTAAAGCGCAGCCCCACTCCACCATTCGATCACAATGCCACCGATCAGCGGCGCCACCGACCAGCCCAGAGAGTAGAACGATGACGCCCCGAAATAACTGCCGCGCAAATGGTCCGGTGCCAGCCGGTCTATCTGCACGCTCATGGTCGGAAACAGCACGGCCTCCGCGAGGCTGACGACAAAGGTGGCTCCCAGCCAGCCCACAAACCAATTCACCGGGTTAAGCGCAAACCACAGCTGACCTACAGCCAACACGACCAGACCGATAATGATGCGTCCGTTCACATCGATATTGCGCATCAGCTGTAGCAGTGGAAACTGCAACAATACAATGGTGGAGGCATTGACCAGGATCATGCTGGAGATCAGCTCCACCAGCCTGGGGGCTCCCGCCCGGGTCAGGTACTGCACGAGGCTGGAATCCAAGTGGGCATAGATAAACAGTGTCAGCACATTGGCGATTATCACCACCAGGAAAACCTGATCCCGGCGCAGAACCGCAAGAGTACTGGCTAAAGTCACATTGGCGTTCCGCCGCTTGTGCGCGAGGCGGCCACTTTCCGTGTGCGCGAAGCCCCACAGAAACGCCAGGCTCAGCAGCAGATAACTGAGTGCGGTCAATCCGAAGGTTGACTGTTGTGCACTCAGTCCGGCCCAGACACCTACAATGGGACCCAGCGCCGCGCCCACGTTGATCAGGAAATAGCGGAACTGCAACGCCAGCTCGCGGCTTTGCTTATCCGGAATAAGATCGCCAATCAGTGCGCTCGCCGGCGGCTCCCACACCGCCCGCCCGATCGAGCAGAAGGTCATGGCCGCTATAAATACCGGCAGCGACTGCGCGACCGCCAACAGCGCAAAGGCGAGAACATTGATTGTTGTTCCCGCCAGCAGCATATTCCGGCGACCATAGCGATCCGACAGGGATCCCACATAGAAGCCCAACAACGCTGCTCCCACGGCAGAGGCACTCAGTATCAAGCCAATTTGCGCCGCACCCAGCTGAAATTTCTCGTAAAGCAGAATCGCCAGAAACGGCCACACCATAAAGTAGGTGCCGCGACCAAAAAAACTGCCGATCAAAATTATCCAGATTAAAGGTGGGAAGCTGTGCAGCTGCTGCCACCACTGCCTGTTCATTACACTACTCCTTGTCGATCATTGCTCTCTTCGTAAAATTTCGGCAAAAAAAAACCCGGAAGGTCAGCCTTCCGGGTTTTCTGTTGGGAGGAAGGCTTAACACCTTCCATCGCCTATAGCTAAGTCAGGTGTACGGGGTGATCACTGCTGTCACCGGGCGCATTGCGCAAGTCACACATAGGGAAAGGATTCCCTGAACACCACTGCACGGGCGAACGGCGACCGGCAGCTGTCGCTGCTGGACGAAGCGCTTGCGCGGTGCACTATGGAGATAATGGTTGTTCATTGGAAACTATCGCTAGTTGACTCTATGTCGTTAATACTATCTGAGTAATCGGCGTTTGCAAGTGGAACTTACAACAATTTTCAAGCCTTATTTTTTCCGTCCCGGTCGAATCAGAGAAGTGACAGGGTAAGACATGGCAACGGGACAAGGTTGCCCCGATTTCCCTACCCTCATCCGACGATGGTCATCATGATCGACCGACAGGAGCAATCCAGGAATGATAACAACACAAGTTCTAGCGGGAAGAAGCTCTCCGCACTTGTGCGCGAGTACACCTCTCGATGGCTGGACAACCAGCGACCCGCAGACAAACGCTACTAACGAACGGTTAAGGCTTTCCACCGGAAACTCATTCACTGCTCGCCCATCATTGCTGGCAGGGCGCGCTGAGCCATTTGCTTTTGCACCAGATTCTTGTCGACTGGAGGCAGCGCATTTGCGCGAGCAATTCTACTGCCGGCTATACTAAATGGGTTATGGATCTCACTGCACAAGGATCGAAGCGCCCCCATGACCAGCGATGCGAGTATTGGCCGTCACAACAATAAAATCGTCAAAATGACCCCTGTCGTAGATACACCGGCAGGGCCCATCTTAGGCTCTATTGACGCCGAAACGGGGGTTCACCGTTTTCAGGGCATTCCCTACGCACAACCACCGATTGGCGAACTGCGCTGGCAACCGCCGCAACCGGTACCGTCCAAAGTTGCCCCTTTTCATGCGTTTGACTTTGGGATGCCGGCCGCACAAAACCCATCAACGCTTTTTGTTGTCCGGGGCCCGAATGGAGAGTTACCGGAAAGCGAGGACTGCCTCTATTTAAATATATTCGCGCCACCCGTATCGAAGCACAGCAATAAGAAGCTGCCGGTGATGCTGTGGATACATGGCGGCTCCTTTTACATGGGGTCCGGTTGCCAGGAAATCTATAACGGCTGTCATTTGGCGGCCAGCGGACGGGCCATCGTCGTCACTATTAATTATCGCCTCGGCGCACTGGGATTTTTGCGCCTGCAAGATATCAGTGAAGTGCCTTCCAGCGGCAACGAAGGTCTGCTGGATCAAATCGCTGCATTGAAATGGATACGCACCAATATTGCCGCCTTCGGTGGCGACGTAGACAACATTACGCTTTTCGGCGAATCTGCCGGCGCCATGAGTATCGCCGCACTGCTGGCCGCACCTGCTTGCCGTGGCCTGTTTCGGCGCGCGATTGTGCAGAGCGGACATCCCCGGGCAATCCACAGCCGGGACAAGGCCAACTGTCTGGCCGAGGCATTTATCGAGCATCTGGAAAAAATCAGCGGCAAACAAAATCCGCTTCAGGCAGATACCAAATCGATATTGAATGCGCAGCAGGCAGTCTTGGCAGACACACGCATGGAGCAGTACTGGGGACAATTGCCCTTCAAACCGGTACTCGATGGCGAATTAATCAGCCTCGAACCGATGCAGGTACTGCGAGACGGCAATAGCGCAAATGTCAGCCTCCTGCTCGGCAGTAATCTCGAGGAGTGGAATCTCTTCAGCGCTATCCATCCGGAGAGCTTCACGCTCGACAGTGAGCAGATCCGCGCACGACTGGAATGGCTGCTGCCTCGGCAGCAGTTGGATCCCCTGCTCGACCACTATTACACGGTGGCACAATCCCTGGAGGACAATCCATGGCCAGAGTGGAGTCGAGTCTGGAATCTGCTGCTCACCGATATGGTTTTCACCCTGCCCGGTCTCCGTCTGCTCGACGCCCATCGCGGGCAGCGCTATCACTACCACTTCGCCCAACCACTTGCCGCCCAGCCACTGCTCGGTGCCTGCCACGCAGTGGAATTGGGTTATATATTTGGCACCCACGGAAAGGAATCACTGCAATCACTCTACGGCGGGGAAACCGATGCGCATACGCTGAGCAGCGTTATGCGCGAGGCCTGGCTGAATTTCGCCGAGTGCGGTAACCCCGGCAGTGACTGGCCATCATTTGCGGACGGCCGCAGTCATCGCTTTGGTAATCACCCGGCAGCGCGCTCATTTGATCCGGCAGAACTCACGTCGTTGTGGCAACATATACCGGACGAAGTATTAAACAGATATCTGTAGAGTTAGCAGTCGAGTGACACGCATATTACTGGTTCGCCACGGCGAAGCGACCAAAGGGCCATCAATTGCCGATCCGGAACTTACCGACCTGGGCCGCCAGCAGGCGGGCGAGTTAGCACGGACACTTGCCCCTTCACGCCCCCTCACACTGACCAGCAGCCCAAAAACCCGCGCCCGCCAGACTGCCCAGCCCCTGGCAGACATATGGCAGTGCCCGGTAAATATAGAAAGCGCTGTGACTGAACTCCCCTCTCCTGAGGACGTCCCCCTCAGCAAGCGAGGTCAGTGGATCCGGGCGTTGCTCGCCAGCGACTGGGATACACAGGACGAGCGTCAACTGAGATGGCGCATGGGAATCCTGAATTACCTGCTCGGGCTGGAAGAGGACACAGTAATCTTCTGTCACTTTATGGTAATCAATTCCATCGTTGCCCATATCCGCAATGACCGGCGAACACAGCAATTTCGCCCGGATTATACGTCGGTAACCGAGTTGCAACTGACAGGAGGAGGTCTGGAGCTGATTCGGCTGGGCGCAGAGCGAGACAGCCGTATCTTGTAAACGCACCCCGAGAGCCGCGCCGGGGACAAGTAGCAGCTTCGCCCCACTACAGAGCTGCCGCCCACTTAAGTTCCGTACTCAAATCAAGCTTTTGCTGACCACTTCAAACAGGTCCGCGGATAACTTGCCGGAATCCATTACCGACTGCAATGTATCTCGCATGTTTTCTCCTAACGCCCCGCGGTATTTCTTCCAGCGAGTGATCGGGATTACCAGCCGGGCGGCTATCTGCGGATTGAGTTTATCCAGCGCAATGACCTGTTCGGCAATAAACTCAAATCCACTGCCGTCGGCACTGTGGAACTGGGTGAAGTTACGGTTGGCGAAGCCGCCGATAACCGCGCGCACTTTATTTGGATTTTTTTGCTCGAAAGCCGGATGCTGCATCAGGGTGCGCACCCTGTCCAGGGTTCCCCACTTGGCACTGCTACTCTGCAGGCCAAACCACAACTCGACCACCTGGGTATCCTGCTGCCAGCGGTCGTAAAATGACTGGAGCGCAGCCTCGGCAGTGGCAGCCTCGCCATAATTCACCAGCGCGCCCAGTGCCGCGGCACTGTCGGTCATATTGGTCGCTTGTTCGAACTGCTCGCGCGCCATTCCCAACGCGTCCGCATCTTCGGTAACACACAAATAAGACAGGCAGGCATTTTTCAAACTGCGCTCGGCGATATCGGCGGCACTGGGGCTGTATGGCTTGTCACTGTGCAACCTGCGGTAACAGGTGCGCAGGTCTTCTTTCAACGCGCTCGCCAGTGCATCGCGAGCAAATCTCCGCGCGGCCATGATCGCCTCGGCGTCTATCTTCTCGGACTGCTCCGCCAGGGTTTGCTCACTGGGCAACGCCAGCATTTCCGCCACCAGTGCGGGATCCAGATCCTGACTTCTCAGTATGCTGCGATAGGCCGCCACCAGCTCTGCCGGCAGCTGTAGCGACTTTCCGTTGCGGAAGTCGTTCTGCAGCTGCTCCAGCGCCATAAATGCCAGACGCTGGCTGGCATCCCAACGGTTGAATTCATCCGTATCACTGCGCATCAGGAACAGCAACTGCTCGGTGTTGTAATCGTACCGGACCTTCACCGGGGCGGAGAAACCGCGTAGAAGTGAAGGCAGCGGCTTTTCCGTCAGACCAGCGAAGTTGAACGTCTGCTCTTGCTCGGTTATCTGGAGAACGACCTGAGTGTTACCTGCCGCATCCAGTGGCAAATCGCGTCCGTCAGCTCCGAGCAGTCCGAGCGCCAGAGGGACATGGAACGGCAATTTTTCCTTTTGCTCCGGCGTCGCGGGACATGACTGCCTGACGGTCAGCGCATAATTGCCAGAGGCCGCATCATAGGCGTCGGTTACTTCCAATACCGGGGTGCCGGCCTGACTGTACCAGCGGCGGAACTGGGCCAAATCGACTTCGTTGGCATCTTCCATTGCCTTGATAAAATCCTCGCAGGTCACCGCACAGCCGTCGTGACGCTCAAAATAGAGATCACTGCCTTTGCGAAAACCTTCGCCCCCCAACAACGTGTGAACCATGCGCACCACTTCCGCGCCTTTTTCATAGACGGTCAGGGTGTAAAAGTTGGAGATCTCCATATAGGAATCTGGGCGCACCGGGTGTGCCATCGGCCCCGCATCTTCGGCAAACTGAACGGTACGCAACAGGGATACATCCTCGATGCGCTTGACCGCGCGGGAGTTCATGTCCGCGGAGAATTCCGCATCGCGGAATACGGTGAAGCCCTCTTTCAGGCTTAACTGGAACCAGTCGCGACAGGTGACCCGATTGCCGGACCAGTTGTGGAAATACTCGTGACCTACGATGGATTCGATTCGCTGGAAAGTACTGTCAGTAGCGGTCTCCGGACTCGCCAGCACGCAGGCTGAATTGAATATATTCAGCCCCTTGTTTTCCATCGCCCCCATGTTGAAGTGATCCACCGCCACGACCATAAAGATATCCAGGTCGTATTCGAGTCCGTAGACCTCTTCGTCCCAGCGCATGGCCTTTTTCAGTGAGCGCATGGCGTGGTCACACTTACCGATATTTTTTGCCTCGGTAAAGATCTGCAGCTTTACCTCGCGACCGCTGGCAGTGGTGTAGCTGTCCTCAACCTTTTGCAGGTCCCCGGCCACAAGAGCAAACAGATAAGACGGCTTCACGAATGGGTCCTCCCAGGTGACGAACTGGCGCCCGTCCTCGGTGTTGCCCCGCGCTATCTCATTGCCGTTGGAGAGCAATACCGGGTACTGCCGCGGTGCCACAATGGTGGTGGTAAACCTGGACATCACGTCGGGGCGATCCGGGTAGTAGGTAATTTTGCGGAATCCCTCCGCCTCGCACTGGGTGCAATACATGCCATTGGAGAGGTACAGGCCCTCCAGTGAGGTGTTGCCTTCCGGGTTAATCCGGTTGTGAATCTCCAGCTCAAATTCAGGCGCATCAACCGGAATCGACAGTCCCTGCGGCAGTTCCTCGTAACCACTGGCGGGAACCAGTTTGCCGTCGATGGCGACCGACAGCAGCTCCAGCTCCACGCCATCGAGCACCAGCGGCGGCAGCCCCGCTCCCGCCTCCGGATTGCGCCGGATCTTCAGCCGCGACTTGACCAGGGTGGCCTTGGGCTGCAGTTCAAAATGCAGGTCGGTGCTATCGACCAGATAGTCCGGCACTCGGTAGTCTTTCAGGTAAATGGTTGTGGGCTGGGCATCTTTCATAGTGGGAAACATCCTCCGCAGGGCAGTTTGCGCCACAAACCCGGTTCAGTTAGGACGCGGCGCACAAGTTATCACTCCCGACAAATTTCACAAGTGACCGCCGTCGAAAGATTTCAGATCGGTCGGTTGGCGACGGTCTTTTGGTGTAATCCTGAAGAAAAACGGGGCTCGTGGATATTATCGCCCACGCAGGTCGCGGAAACGTCTACGTAGCGCAACTGCCCTGGGCGATAAAGAGAGGGAGAAATCGCGACAGCAGCGGGAGCTGTCGCAACAGCACCCGAACTGCAGGCGAAAATATCAGGTAATCAATAGCCGGCAGCGTGCCCGTCCTTGCGGCTTTCCGAAGCCCCCCAATAGACACCCTGATCGTCGCGCATGATGCCCTGGTAGCCGCCATAGGGCCCACTCTCGAAGCGTAGCTGGTGGCCCATCTGAACCAGTGTCCGGCGGCTTTCCATCGGGAAACCGTCCTCCAAACTGATGTAACCGCCGTCAGTCATGATCTCGTCCGTCGGCTGGCTGGAACCACTATGCAATATGCGTGGTGCATCGCCCGCCTCCTGCACATTGAGGCCGAAATCCACCATATTGATCACTATCTGTGCATGCATCTGCGGCTGGGTCGCCCCGCCCATCACGCCAAAACTCATGAACGGTTTGCCATTCTTGGTAATGAACGCGGGGATAATGGTGTGGAAGGGCCGCTTGCCCCGCTGATACTGGTTGAAGTGCCCCTCCTCGAGACTGAACATCTCGCCGCGATCCTGCAGGATAAAGCCCAGGTCCGCAGGCGTCATACCCGACCCCATACCGCGATAGTTACTCTGGATCAGCGACACCATGTTGCCGTCCTTGTCCGCAACGGTCAGATAAATGGTATCCCCGTGGCGCAAAGCGACATTAACGGCATCGTATCGCCTGGCCGCCTTGTCCGGGTTGATCAGCTTGCGCCGCTCCGCGGCATACTTCTTCGAAATCAGCTGCGCGACAGGAATCTCGTTAAATGCGGGATCGGCGTAATATCTAGCCCGGTCTTCAAAGGCCAGCTTTTTCGCCTCGACAAACAGGTGTACGTACTCCGGGCTGGTGCGCCCAAGCTTGGCCAGGTCGTAGCCTTCGAGAATGTTCAGTATTTGCAGTGCCGCGATACCCTGGCCATTGGGAGGCAGTTCCCAGATATCGTAGCCGCGGTAGTTGGTCGAAACCGGCTCCACCCAGTCCGATGCGTGCGACGCCAGGTCCTCGTAGGAGAGGAAGCCGCCATTCTCCTTCATGTAGTCGGCGATTTTCCTGGCGATATCCCCCTTGTAGAAGGCGTCGCGGCCGCCCTCTGCTATCTGCCGATACGTTTTGGCGAGGCGCGGGTTGCGGAACAGGTCACCCTCCTGCGGCGCCCTGCCCCCGGGCAAGTAGGTTTCTCGGAATCCCGGGTACTTGTCAAGCAGCGGTGCGGAGCGGTTCCAGTAATAGGCTACCAGTTGTGTCACCGGGAAACCCCGCTCAGCATAATCGATCGCTGGCGCCAGAATATCTGTCATCGGCAGTCGACCGAACTTCTTGTGCAGTTCGAACCAACCGTCCACAGCACCGGGGACAGATACTGGCAATGGTCCGTGCGACGGGATCTTCGACAGACCGTTTTTTGCGAAGTATTCGAAGGGCAGCGACTTGGGTGAACGACCACTGGCATTCAGGCCGTAGAGCTTGTCCTCTTCAGCGCTCCAAACAATTGCGAACAGATCTCCGCCGATTCCGTTCCCGGTCGGTTCCATCAGGCCTTGCGCTGCATTGGCGGCAATCGCCGCGTCGACGGCACTGCCTCCGCGTTTGAGGATATCCAGTGCGATCTGCGTGGCCAGCGGCTGACTCGTGGCCGCCATGCCGTGCGTTGCCAGTACTGGCGAGCGACTGGCAAAGCCCTCACCATTCACTCGATCGTAAGCCACAGCTATTCCCCCGCTGATCAGGGACATGAAAAAGAATGCGCCAGAAAGAATGGCTCGAAAAGCGAAATTCACAAAAGGTGCCTCTCTTATTATTGTTCCAAGCCGGTTACACTGAAACCGTATAGCGTTGCCAGTTTCCACAAAAAACCGGCAATCGCAAGTCACTTTCAAGAGGTTACGCGTGCGCACATCCCGCCTGGTCCCATTCGTGGCAGTTCTGCTGGTCATTGCGCTCGGCGGTTGGCTCTGGTGGGAGCGCGACCGCGCTGTGCCGGCCCTGATTAATTCCCTGATCGACGGCGGAAAAATCGAGTCGCTTGACGGCCTGCAGCTTTCTTTCGGGCAGATCGATATTGAGCGACTGAAACTAGCCCTCAGTGATGGCGCAACGCTGCATCTGGAGAATGTGCGACTGCTGCGGCCTTTCAGCCTGATTTTTTCTGGAGCAGAAAATCGCACACAAGTCACCGTAGAAAGATTGGAATTTGAGCCTCCTGAGAGAGCAGTTGCGACAACTGCCATACCGGAGAAAAAGGAAGAAGAACCCATACCAGCCTTTAGACTCAGCGACACGGTATGGAGCATACACCGGTATCTACCGGAAAAACTGCATATCAGGGAGCTGCAGTGGCGAGGCAGGACAGCAACACCTGCAGCACTGGATCTTCGCCGCGACCACACCGAAGATACGATTGATGCCGCACTATTGAGCGGCGAACAGCGGCTCTCCCTGCGAATTCAACCACAGGAAAACCAGTTATCGCTGGTCGCTCACCTCGGTACCGCGGGGCAGGACCCAGCGCTTTCACTGCGTTGCAACCTGGCACCGGGAGATAATGATACCTGGCAAACCGCCCTACGACTTGAATCGGATCTGCAGCGCATCGCCGGCCTGCCCCTCTTAGGGAACCTCGATGAAATTGCGGCGAGCGCGTCGGGAAAGTTGACCGCCAGTATCGAGCTGGCACTGCCGGACGAAGCGCTCCAATTACAGGCCTACCGCGATATCGTTGCAAAGTTAAATGGTGAGTCGTTACACCTGACCCTTCCAGAGACGCTGCTGGGTGTCCCCGCCGACTTATCAGTGTCCACGGATACCCCCATCGAACTGTCACTGAAGTCGCTAGAGCCAGCAAGGACAGAAGCCATCGCCGGATCGGCAACGTTGAAGCTAACTCCAACCGGTCAACCGGTGCCACTGCTCGACCTGCAAACCCAAACCCGCAGCAAAAACGAAAAGCCCTCGATCGAGGTCACCGGCACTCTCAATCTTGAAGCCGCATCTCCCCTCCTAGCTGCACCCCGATGGCAGAAAATGCTAGCAGCCTTGAAGCTCGGTTCGCCTTCCGGCGCCGTGCACTTCGCCGGCATGGCAAAAGTATCGCCTTTGCGTGACGACCGAGCGCTCCACCAAAGCTGGCTGAGCAACATCACTCTGACGCTGTTGCCCGATAGCCGTGCGGGATTCAGCTATACCGCAGAGCTGCAGCAAGACTCGCCAGCCTCCCAGTTCGGCTGGCATAAAGGGAAGGTAGATATTCGGATTGCGAAACCGGTGAACCTGCAGATTGCTGAGTGGCCCGGCGATATCCAAATCACCGAGGGGACTGCGGCACTGCAATTAACCCCAGATGGCGGGAAAGCTGCGATCGCTTCGGAATTGCAACAGGTAGACTGTACCATCGCAGAGGAGACCAGATGCGCCCTGAAACTCCAGGTGGCTGCAGATAAAATCGACCATAAATCAAGCACTCTCACCATTCGCGAACCGAAACTCCATACGCAACTCGACTTCACCCTACAGGCCAACCGGCAACGCTGGGAGCTCCGGCAATCGGCATTTACCGCTCGGCAGATCTCCCGGGACGGTATCGAAGTGGAGGATTTTTCATTCAGCACAACCCACGTGGAATGCACACTGGCGGACGGTAATCCGGCCTGTAACAGCCCGGAGTCAATCACCAGTTTTTCCAAGTTGAAAAACGAGGAAATGACAGCTTCGGGGGCGGTAAGATTTGACGATATGCATTTTCGGCTGGACGACAGCCAATCGCAATTCACAAGTAGCTACCGGTCTGACAACCTAAAATTTACCGCTCAGGGGGGCTATCGGCTGGAACCTGTACTATCCGGCAAACTCAACTTAAATGGAAACCGGCTTCGCGGTGAAAATCAGTTGCAGGCGGGCAGTCTGAATGCTCGGGCACAGTGGCGTCACGACCTGGACACCGCGAAGGGAAACGCTGAGTTTACCCTGGAGCCTGTGAAATTCAGCCAGCAGCAACCGCTCAGCGAGTCCGTAGCAGGCCTGCCACTGGACCTGGTCGCAGGCACGCTTACCGCCGCTGGCAAACTGTCCTGGCCGCAGACACAGGGTGACAACATTAACGTCACCCTGAATGACGCAGCGGCAGTCTATGGCGACAGTTTTGCGACGGGAGTGCAAACGCGGTTCGCTTTGATAAAGCCGGAGGAGAACTGGATAACGTCAAAGCCACAACCGGTGCGCATCGACACACTGGATGTGGGACTGCCGGTAAAGGATATCCAATTCACACTATCACTGGATCAGAAACAGGAGCTGAGATTCGAAAAACTCCGCGCGGAATTATTAGGCGGGAAGCTGCAGTCTGAAGCCCTGGTTTGGAGTCTCAAAGGCGAGGAGCGCCGCAGCCTGGTTCTTCTCAATGAAATTTCCCTCAGGGAACTGGCCCGGGAAACTGAAGCGGAGAACTTCGCGGCAACGGGAATCCTCGACCTGAAAATTCCACTCATCACCAGCCGGGAGGGGATAACCATTGAACATGGAAGTGTACAGGCACGGGCACCCGGCGGCAGGCTGCGATATTACGGCGCCTTTTCTGCAGAGATGCTATCCAGCAACCCGCAACTCAAGCTTATCGCGGGGGCACTGGAAGATTACAACTATCGAGAACTCTCCGGCACAGTGGAATATCCCCCCAGTGGTGATATGCAACTGCAACTGAAGCTGGTTGGACGCAGTGATTCCGTGGATGCCGACAGGGACTTGATCATCAACCTGAACCTCGAAAACAATATCCCTGCCATGCTGCGCTCCCTGCAGGCCAGCCGAGATCTGACCGAGGCTCTCGAAAAGCAGATTCAGTGAACCAACCCCAATCATTCCGATTCAGATTGGGTTAAGCTTGCCCCGCTACAATAACCCAGAAGTTAGACCCTGAGGAGCGTCAGATGACGACGACCAGATTAACCCCTGCACTGCTACTCTGCGCTATGGTTACCGCAGGGTGCACGCCAACGGTAGCGGTGCAGGCGCCCAGTGAGCCTATTACTGTCAACCTGAATGTAAAGATCGAGCACGAGATCCGCGTCAAGGTCGACAGGGAGCTGGATGACCTCTTCGACGACAAAGAAGGCATTTTCTAAGGAGGCGAACCATGAAGCTTATAAAGACTGCCCTGCTGTTTCTGAGCCTGGCTATTGCACTGCCGGCCCTGGCCATCAACCTGGGGGAAGCCAAGAGCCAGGGCCTTGTCGGCGAGGCAAACAGCGGCTATATCGCCGTAGTCAGCCAGAGCTCCCCCGAACTCGAGGCATTGGTGGCGGAAGTCAACGCCAAGCGGAAAGCCGAGTACGCCCGCATCGCAAAGCGCAATAACATCGATATCGCCCAGGTAGCGGCGCGCGCTGCAGAAAAGCTCGAGGCGCGAGTGGCCCCGGGAGAGTACTATCAAGATAAACTTGGTCGCTGGGTACAGAAGTAGGCGCAAACAAGCCGGAAAGGTTCACCCTGCACCCAATCCAGCTTGAAATAGAAACCCGCGACGCGATCGAGGGTATAAAAAAGCCCGCTAAGAGACACCTCTCTGCGGGCTTTTTGTGTTTAAGTGTTTATCTTACAGGTTGCCGAACAGAGACAGCCCGTCCAGCCCCTGTTTCTCCATCACCTCTCGGAGACGCTTCAGGGCATCCACCTGAATCTGGCGCACACGTTCACGAGTCAGGCCAATTTCGCGCCCTACTTCTTCCAGGGTGCTGGCTTCAAACCCGCGTAGCCCAAATCGCCGGGAAACCACTTCACACTGCTTGTCAGGCAGCTCGCCCAGCCAGCGATTGATACTATCGAACAGATCGCTGTCCTGCAGCAGCTCCGCCGGATCAGACTCATGTTGATCCGGAATGGTGTCTACCAGAGTCTTTTCCGAGGATGGGCCAATCGGCGTATCCACCGATGTAACCCGCTCGTTGAGGCCCAGCATACGCTCAACATCTTCTACCGGCTTTTCCAGCAGATTAGCGATCTCTTCTGCGGAAGGTTCGTGGTCGAGCTTCTGCGCCAGTTCACGCGATGCACGCAGATAGACGTTCAGTTCCTTCACTACATGAATCGGCAGGCGAATCGTGCGGGTCTGATTCATGATCGCCCGCTCAATCGTCTGGCGAATCCACCAGGTGGCGTAGGTCGAAAAGCGGAAACCACGCTCGGGGTCGAATTTTTCCACTGCGCGGATCAGGCCCAGGTTGCCCTCTTCGATCAAGTCCAGCAAAGCCAGTCCACGACTAACATACCGCCGTGCAATCTTCACGACTAATCGCAGGTTGCTTTCGATCATCCGCTTTCTCGCCGCCGCATCACCACGCAGAGCCTTACGCGCGTAGTAAACTTCTTCTTCTGCGGTCAGCAGGGGGGAAAAGCCAATTTCATTGAGATATAACTGGGTGGCATCGAGGTTTTTCTGCAGATGACGATCGGTGTCCAAACTGCGTACTCGAGCCTTCAGTGGGGTGGGTTCGGAGTTTTTTTTTGCCGCTGTTTTCCGGATACGGCCGTTCGTATAGCCCTCTTTCTCGTTTATTTGTTGCCCGTTTTGATCTGCTGCCAACTCAGGAGGAAGATCATCTGCGTGGCCAGCCATTGACTGGTCTTGCCGTTGTGCTTCCATTTCCCCTACTCCTTGTACTTTGCCAATATCAGCCGCACTGCAGCTTAGTGGCGCCAGGAATGGCTACTACCAGCTGCGCTACCGTCTGTGCGACAGTCACCGGATTGGCTGACCTTGCGATCGTCACAAATCCAGTGACTACCTCAAGTGGTACAAATTAAAAATCCATTTTTATTTGCAGAGCTTTCTGGCAACCAGTCGAGTCATGGCAGATAAGCAAGGGGGTCAACAGGCTGACCGTTTCGACGAATCTCAAAGTGAAGCTTGTTGCGGTCGGTACCACTTGAACCCAGTTCCGCTATCCTCTGCCCCGCTTTGACCTCGCTGCCCTCTTTCACAAGTAACTTGTGATTGTGGGCATAAGCACTCAGATACTCCTCACTGTGCTTAACGATCAGTAGTTTCCCATAACCTCTCAGCGCATTCCCCGCGTAGATCACGGTGCCATCAGCTGCTGCGAGTACAGATTCTCCCTTTTCACCGGCGATATCAACTCCCTTCCGCAACGGGTCGCCTGAACTGAACCTGCTGATCACTTTGCCCTTTGCGGGCCAACCCCAGCGAATGGAGGAGCCAGACGCCCGAGAAGTCACCTGGCGCGGCTTGCTCGCCGTTAAGGATTTTGAACTGCTGGCGGTAGATTTTTTCTGGGGTTTGGAAGTCGGTTTCGGCGCCGGTGGCCGCTTCCTGGCGACTGTAGGCGGGGTCGTAGGCGCCGCAACGAGCGCGCGCCCGGCCAGCTGGAGCTGCTGCCCAGGATAGATCTGGTAAGGTGCGGAAATACCGTTTATCGCCGCCAGTTCCCGATAATCCTTACCATACCGCCACGCAATAGAGTAGAGAGTTTCCCCGCGGCTAACCGTGTGAAGCTTGATTCTGATACTCGGCGGCTGGCTGAGTGAACTGGTGGGAGCCGGGTGTGAAGCACAGGCATACAAGAACAGTGGCACCAATGCCAAGCTCAAAATTTTTAACACCGACAACGGAAAATGACCAGAAACAGGACAATTGTCCCGCCAGATTCCGTGTCGATTATGTTGAACGAGACGACATTTCATTATTCTCTTTTTACATCAGACGGCCGCATTTATGGGAAAAGTGTCTAAAAAAAAGTTCCAAGAAATCGCCAAATTCCTTCATAAAAAGCTGCCGCTCCGACCTTTTGCAGATCTTATTGCGGCGAGGCGCAGGATTTGCCCTCTCTATGCCTTCTTCCGAGTCCATCCACAACCAACACCAGAGCCATGGCGATGCCTGCGGCGGCCAATGCCAGCCCCAGGTAAGCACTCTCACCCGTCTGGGCACTGAATGTGGCCGGCGAGGTGTTGGACATCAACGGTGCCAGTTTATTCACACCACCTTCCACTCCGGCAAGCGGAAGCTTCCAAGGCCAGATGATCTTCAGGCTGCCCAGCAATATGCCGGCAAGAAAAGCCAGCGTGCGCGCAAGGTAATGATGCATCAGCCAGGAAAGCAGTCGACTGAACAACAGTAATCCACAGCCGGCACCAGCCGCAAAGCAGAGCAGATTCAACAGTTGCATCTCGTGCACTGCGACCAGCACCCTTGGATAAATTCCGATCAACAGCAGAATAAATGCACCGGAAATGCCGGGCAGAATCATTGCGCAGATTGCCAGGGCCCCGGAGAGAAACAGTGTCACAGGCGTCGCCGGAATCTGTCCCGGCCGCAGCTCACTGATCAGCACTGCAGTGGTCACGCCAATAAGCAGGAACAAAACAACAGAGGCCGACCAGCGCGGAATACTGCGCAGAATCGGCACTGCTGAGGCCAGGACCAACCCGAAAAAGAATGCCCAGACCACGATTGGGTAAGTCTGCAGCAGAAAACCAATCAGCCGCGCGAGGCTGAAAATACTGAGCAGAACCCCGGAAAACAGCGCGAGCAGAAAGCTGCCATTGATGTACTGCCAAGCGACTGCGAGACCGTGGCGCCGCAGCACGGTAACAGCGTGCGGACCGATCCGGCTGAGCGAATCGAGCAGCTCCTGATAAATACCCGTGATAAAAGCGATGGTTCCGCCGGAAACCCCGGGAACCACGTCGGCCGCGCCCATCGCCATACCGCGTGCGACCACACCCGCATAGCGGCTCTTGAAGAAACCAGACCAACTCATCGAACCACACCACTGAGCAGCGGCACAAAGCGCACCGCTTCCAATTTTTCAACGTCAAACTGATCACTGTCTTCGCGACGGGTGACAATGGTGAGGAACTGGCGCTCCGAGCCCACCGGGATCACCAGCACACCGTCCGGAGCCAGCTGCTGCTTCAACTCGTCGGGAATGGAGGCGGGTGCGGCAGCCGCCAGAATGGCGTCAAAGGGGCCCTTTTCCGGCCAGCCGAAGCCGCCGTTGCTGAGCTTGAATTCGACATTGCGGTGTTCCAGTTCCCGCAATAGCCGCCGCGCCTGATCCAGTAGCGGCTCGATGCGCTCCACGGAATAGAGATGATCCACCAGGCGAGCGAGGATGGCAGTCTGGTAACCGGAACCCGTGCCTACCTCGAGTACCCGATGCAGTGACTTGGCGCGACTCAGCAGGATTTCTGTCATGCGAGCGACGATATACGGCTGAGAGATGGTCTGGCCATAACCGATCGGCAGCGCGGTGTCCTCATAGGCGCGAATGGCCAGAGCTTCGTCAAGAAAGAGGTGCCGGGGGGTCGATGCCATAACATCCAGCACTTCTTCGTTGCTGATTCCTTCGTCCCGAAGCCGCTGTATCAGGCGGTTGCGGGTACGCTGGGAGGTCATCCCCAGCCCCTCACGTCTCAAGCGATCCATATTCTTCTTATTCCAACATCTGCAGTGCGCAAAGCGCGCTATACCCGGTTCACAGATTCTATGTGGCGTCCGTTACATTGACCAGCTCTGCGATCTCTCGCAGCAATGCCGTCGCAAAGGTGCCCACCGGCAGGGCAAACTCCAGCACCAGGTCATCGGCTTCCCACTTGTAGACAAAGGCCGCCGGGCGCAACACCAGCTCCCGGCGCTCCTGCTTCAGGCCACAGTGCTCCAGCCAGTCACACCAGCGCTGCCAGGGCGACAAAACCCGCAGCTCCAGCTCGGCCAGTGTCTCGGCCGCCAGCCCCCTGCCCCGCCCCCAAAGCGGTCCCGTCGGTTCAGGCTGGGGCTCGCCGGCAAGCTGCTGCTGCCAGTTGGCCTCGCGTACCCGCTCCGCCAACACTTGGTTAAACAACCAGCTGCGCGCGGCCGACATCGCAAATGCTTTCTCACTTTTGCGGCAGCGTTCATTATCTTCCGCCAGCCGGCGCACCAGATCGAGATTCCCGCCGTCGCGGCCGAAACGCTGCTCACCGAAGTAATTGGGTACTCCGCCGACAACCCGCGCCAGGACTCGCTCGGCCTGATCCCGGTCACCCCGCACATTGCGCAGGCGAATGTGGAAACGATTACCGCTGTGTTCGCCACGGCGCAGTTTCTTCAGTCCGCGGTGATGCTGTAACAGGGTTATTTCGGCGTTATTAACCTGAGTCCAGTCCGGCTCCGGCTTCTGCCCAAGCCAGACACTGAACCACTGGGTGGTCACTGCATGGCGGTCCTTCAGGCCATAGAAGCCAACATCCTGCGTCCGGACTCCGGCCAGGCGCGCCAGCTGCTGCGCAACCCAGGCCGTATTGGCACCACGTTTTTTCACCTGCAGGTAAACATGCTCGCCGTCTTCGGCAATCGGCGGTGCCGCCAGTTCGTCCACCACGAAATCTTCCGGAGTGCTGCGAAAATCCGCGTAAATCGCCGCACCACCCAGGGCTCGCGGCCAGTCCAGCGCTTGCGGCCAGTCGAAATTACTGCGTTCAATCATCGCTTTGCTCGAGCAGAACCACCGCCTGCGCGGCAATGCCTTCGCCGCGCCCGGTAAACCCGAGCTTTTCGCTAGTGGTCGCTTTGACACTGATGCGGTCACAGTCAACCCCGCAGTCGGCGGCTATATTGAAGCGCATGGCGTCGATGTGCGGCGCCATCTTGGGGGACTGGGCGATCAGCGTGCAGTCAGCATTCACCAGGCGATAGCCGCGCTCTGTGATCAGCGCCACTACATGGCGCAACAGGACGCGGCTGTCGGCCCCCGCGTAACGGTCATCGGTATCCGGGAAGTGATGGCCGATATCTCCCAGAGCCAACGCCCCCAAAACTGCATCCGACAGAGCGTGCAGCAGCACATCGCCGTCGGAGTGCGCCTTCAATCCGCGCTCGTGAGGAATTTTCACCCCACCCAGGATGACATGATCACCCGGGCCAAACGCGTGCACGTCAAAGCCCTGGCCAACTCGAAAACTCACTATCTCTTATCCTCCGTAGGGGCGTAGCGCAGGCGCAATATCGTTTCCGCCAGCACGATATCGGACGGATGGGTAACCTTGATATTGTCCCGCTGCCCCGGCACCAGTTGCGGTGCATGGCCGAACAGTTCCAGTGCGCTGGCCTCGTCGGTGATGGCTGCATGCTGCTCGAGCGCACGGCGCAGGCACGAGTGCAGCAAGCCGAGTGGCGCACGCTGAGGTGTCTGCGCCAGCCAGATATGATTGCGGTCCAGCGTTTTTTCCACTACCGGGCACCCCTGTTCGATAGCGCTCTGTTTAACGGTGTCGCTGGCCGGTTGCGCCAACAGGGCTACCGGCGACACCGCTTCGTCAAGAAGGGCGCTGATATCTTCCAGGGCGACACAGGGCCGCGCGGCATCATGTACCAGGACGGGTGTATCCTGCGGTTCGCGGGTACCGAGAAAATCGAGCGCGGCCAGCACCGAGTCCGCGCGCTCGGCACCACCGGTCACCCGGTGCACCTGCGGATGCTTCGCTTCAGCCAGATGGGAGAAGTGGTCGTCGTCTGCGGATAGCGCCACGACAATGCCGGAGAGTCCGGGCCAGGTAAGAATATTGCTCAGGGTCAGCGACAACAGCGGGCGCCCCAATAGCGGCAGGTACTGCTTGGGCCTGTCTGCCCCCATACGCTTACCGACTCCGGCGGCGGGCACCACCACCCAATAGCCACTAACGAGAGAGCCACTAATCACTCTTTGCCCTCTTCCGGGTCGAGAAAGATAAACAGGGTTTCGCCTTCCTTGATCAGGCCGAGATCGTAGCGCGCCTTCGCCTCGACACCTTCGGTACCTTCCTTCAGGCTGCGCACCTCCCGCAACAGCTGGCGATTCTCCCGCGCAAGCGCGGCATTCTTTTCCTGCTGCTGAGCGAGCTGGCGTTTCAGGCGTGTGGCTTCTGCAAGACTGCCCTCACCGACCCAGAGTCGGTACTGGGTGGCGAGCAGCATCACGGTGAGGATTGCTAGTAGCCAGCGCATCGGGCTTCGCCCCTACCCTCAGAAATGCGGAATGCGGAACGCGGAATGCGGAATTCCACACCCCACCCCCGAGGAACCGCGAATATTCCGCATTCCGCATTCCGCATTCATCATTTATTTAAACTCGGCGCGGCCGCGATACGGGGCAGAACCGTTCAGTTCAGCTTCGATACGCAGCAAGCGGTTGTACTTGGCTACGCGGTCGGAGCGACACAGGGAACCGGTTTTGATCTGGCCGGCAGCAGTAGCAACGGCCAGGTCGGCAATGGTGGTATCTTCGGTTTCACCGGAACGGTGGGAAATCACTGCGGTGTAACCCGCGTCCTTCGCCATCTTGATCGCGTCCAGGGTTTCGGACAGAGAGCCGATCTGGTTGAACTTGATCAGGATAGAATTACCCACGCCTTTCTCAATACCCTGCTTCAGGATCTTGGTGTTGGTTACGAACAGGTCGTCACCTACCAGCTGCACCTTTTCACCGATCTTGTCGGTCAGCACTTTCCAGCCATCCCAGTCGCTCTCGTCCATGCCGTCCTCGATCGACAGGATCGGATAGTTGGAAGACAGCTCGGCCAGGTAGCTGGCAAAGCCTTCGCTGTCGAACTGCTTGCCTTCACCAGCCAGGTCGTACTTGCCACCTTTGTAGAACTCTGAGGAAGCGCAGTCCAGTGCCAGGGTGATGTCTTCACCCAGGGTGTAGCCCGCTTTTTCCACCGCTTCGGCGATCACTTTCAGTGCCGCTTCGTTGGACGGCAGATTCGGCGCGAAGCCACCTTCATCACCCACTGCGGTGTTCAGGCCATTAGCGGACAGTACCTTTTTCAGGGAATGGAAAATTTCCGCACCCTGACGCAGCGCTTCGGCGAAGTTCACAGCCTTGACCGGCTGGATCATGAATTCCTGGATATCCACATTGTTGTCGGCGTGCTCACCACCGTTGAGGATATTCATCATCGGTACCGGCATGCTGTACTGGCCGGCGGTGCCATTGATTTCAGCGATGTGCTGGTACAGCGGGATATGCTTGGATTTTGCCGCTGCCTTGGCCGCAGCCAGAGAGACCGCCAGGATCGCATTTGCGCCGAGCTTGGCCTTGTTCTCGGTGCCGTCGGCATCGATCATCGCCTGGTCCAGGGCGCGCTGGTCACGCGCGTCCATGCCCTTCAACAGGTCGGCGATGGTGGTATTGATGTTCTCAACCGCCTTGAGCACGCCCTTGCCCAGGTAGCGGCTCTTGTCGCCGTCGCGCAGTTCCAGCGCTTCGCGGGAACCGGTGGATGCGCCGGACGGTGCGCAAGCCGAGCCGATAGAACCGTCTTCCAGAATCACATCGGCCTCTACGGTCGGGTTACCGCGGGAATCCAGCACTTCGTAGGCCTTTACGGCGACAATCTTGCTCATTAACAAGGGCTCCTTGTTGTTAACTTTTGGTGAATGGCTAAACAAAATTCTTCCAGGCGGCGTCAGGGATCAAATCCCAAATCGTAGCGGCGCTGCTACCGGTGGCGGTTTTCGGGACACGGGCTAGGCGCCCCCCCTAAATCCATCCCTGGAGGCTTGTCTGCGAGGTCCCTCTCGCAGACAGTCCCGAAAACCGCCACCGGCATCAGCGCCTTAGCATCCCGCCCATCACATTGTTCGATTTTCGGAATCCGACAAATGTTATTTGGTGTCCAGCGGCGCGAAGCCTTTAACCAGATCGTCCACCGCCTTCATCTGTGCAAGGAAGGGCTCCAGTTTTTCCAGCGGCAACGCACTGGGGCCGTCGCACAGGGCCTTGTTGGGATCCGGGTGAGCTTCCAGGAACAGACCGGCGATACCGATAGCCAGACCGGCGCGGCCCAGCTCGGTGACCTGAGCGCGGCGGCCACCGGAAGCGGCACCGGATGGATCGCGCATCTGCAGCGAGTGGGTCACGTCGAAAATCAACGGCGCGCCACCAGAGGCGTCGATCATGGTGCGGAAGCCGAGCATGTCGACGACCAGGTTGTCGTAACCGAAACAGGCGCCGCGCTCGCACAAGATGATCTTGTCATTGCCGCACTCGGCAAATTTTTCCACCACATTTTTTACCTGCGGCGGACTCATGAACTGCGGTTTTTTCACATTGATCACCGCGCCGGTCTTCGCCATTGCGGCCACCAGGTCGGTCTGACGCGCGAGGAAGGCGGGCAGCTGGATGATATCCACCACCTCCGCCACCGGCGCCGCCTGATGTACTTCATGCACATCGGTAATCAGCGGTACGTTGAAGGTCTTTTTGACCTCTTCGAAGATCTTCAACCCCTCTTCCATGCCCGGTCCGCGGTAGGAGTGGATGGAGGAGCGGTTGGCCTTGTCAAAAGATGCCTTGAATACGTAGGGGATTCCGAGCTTCTCGGTCACCTTTACATAGTGCTCGGCAACCTGCATGGCGAGGTCGCGGGATTCCAGTACATTCATGCCGCCGAACAGCGTAAACGGCTTGTCGTTGGCGACCTGAACTTTTCCGACTTCGATGGTTTTCACTGTCAGTTCCCTCTCCCCTTCCCCTCGGCCTGAATTGGCAGAGGCGAAGGGTTCAAATTAATCTCAACCCTGGCTTTCGTGGTGTTGCATCGCTGCTGCAATGAAACTTTCGAATAGCGGGTGGCCGTCGCGCGGGGTCGAAGTAAATTCCGGGTGGAACTGGCAGGCCACGAACCAGGAGTGTTCCGGCAGTTCGACCATTTCCACCAGGGTGTCATCCGCGGACCAGCCACCTATCTTGAGACCGGCTTTCTGCAGGCGATCGACGTAGTTGTTGTTCACTTCGTAGCGATGGCGGTGGCGCTCGACAATGACGTCGGAGCCGTAGATTTCCCGCGCCTTGCTGTCCTTGGCCAGACGGCACTCCTGGCCACCGAGGCGCATGGTACCGCCGAGGTCGGACTGCTCATCGCGTATCTCTACCTTGCCCTCGCTGTCGATCCACTCTGTGATCAGACCGATCACCGGGTTCGCGGTATTGATATCAAACTCGGTGCTGTTGGCATCTTTCAGGCCCAGCACGTTACGCGCGTATTCGATGACTACCGACTGCAGGCCGAGGCAGATACCGAGGAACGGAATATTGTTCTCGCGCGCATAGCGCACCGCTTCCAGCTTGCCTTCCAGGCCGCGCTCACCAAAGCCGCCGGGAACCAGGATCGCATCGGCGCCCTTGATCAGGTCGATGCCGTTCTCACCCTCGACGTCTTCCGCATTGATAAAGTCGATATCCACCTTGCAGCGGTGCTTGATGCCCGCGTGGGTCAGGGACTCAATCAGGGATTTATAGGCATCCAGCAGCTCCATGTACTTGCCGACCATGGCAATCTTCACTTCGTGCTGTGGATTCAGTTTGCCATCGACAACAGCGTCCCACTCGGACAGGTCCGGGGCAGCGCACTCGAGCTGCAGTTTTTCCACGACGATATCGTCGAGACCGTGGCTGTGCAGCAGACGCGGCACGCTGTAGATGGTCTTGGCGTCCGGCAGCGGTACTACCGCGCGCTCTTCGACGTTGGTAAACAGCGCGATCTTGCGGCGGGAATCTTCATCGATTTCACGCTCGGAGCGACACAGCAGGATATCCGGCTGCAGGCCGATGGAACGCAATTCTTTCACGGAGTGCTGGGTCGGCTTGGTCTTGGTCTCGCCGGCGGTGGCGATATAGGGCACGTAGCTCAGGTGAATCAGCAGCGCGCGGTTCAGACCCAGTTCCACGCGCAGCTGGCGCACGGATTCCAGGAACGGCTGGGATTCGATATCGCCAACGGTACCGCCGATCTCGACGATCGCAACGTCCACATCGCGGCCGCCCTCGAGGACGCGGCGCTTGATCTCGTCGGTGATATGGGGAATCACCTGTACGGTACCGCCCAGGTAATCGCCGCGGCGCTCCTTGCGCAGCACGGTTTCATAGACCCGGCCAGTGGTGAAGTTGTTGCGCTTGGACATGCGCGTGCGGATAAAGCGCTCGTAGTGGCCCAGGTCCAGATCCGTCTCGGCGCCATCTTCGGTCACGTAGACCTCGCCGTGCTGGAAGGGGCTCATGGTACCTGGGTCCACATTGATGTAGGGATCCAGCTTCAGGATGGTGACCTTGAGGCCACGGGCCTCGAGAATAGCGGCCAGGGAGGCGGAGGCGATACCTTTCCCCAATGAGGAAACCACGCCACCAGTGACAAAAATATAGCGCGTCATGCAAAACCTTGGTCAGTTGAATGCCCGATGGAATCGGGTTTGCGGGGCTGGCCCGAGCGGGATGTCCTGCCCGTCCCGGTGCCTTTGAGATGGGACGCCAGACTACCAGAAAGGCGCCTTCCGCTCAATCGCCAATTACCCGCAGACCCCGCCATAGCGCCATTTGAGCGAACCTTCAAGAGCACCTTCAAGAGCACCCGCACAAAGGAACAGGTCGCCCACCGCGAGCAGTTCCCCACCACTGTAGACCAGCGGCACCAGGTCGCGCAGCCAGGGCTCCAGCCCGACCTCCTGCAACAGTTTCTTGAGCGACTGCGAGTGCCGGCGGTAAACCGGCCTGGCGCGCTCTCCACCGCGGCGGAAGCGAACCTGGTAATCCCCCGGCGGCCACCCCGAAGCCACCGCCAGCTGCCAGCCGCCCCCCAGCACCAAGGGGCTCCGCCCATCCCAGTGCCACTCATTGGCCAACGGGTTGACTCGCAAGACTGGTGTCAGGAACAAGCGATCGCGAAAACGGCGCACAACCAACCCGCCAAGAACGACCTCCATCTGAGCGTCTTCGGCTGACTGTAACGCCTGAGTCAAAGCCTGCTGCAACCTTGGCGCCTCCGGCATATCCGCCCCGCAGTCGGCCAACCAGCTGCGCAACAGGTTTTTCTGGCGACGCTTCGGCAACGCCCTCAGGGATTCAAGGCAGATACTCTCGCCGAACCGTTCGCGGCGCCGGCCGCACCGCCGCAGATCCAGCCCCCCCAGATCCTCGAGAAGCTCTGCCGCCTCCCGCAAATTTTGCACTGCACGCACTACCCGCTCTCGCAGCGGCCAGCGATCGCTGAGCAACGGCAGTACAGTCGCGCGAAGGAAATTGCGATCCAGGGATTGGTCGGTATTGCTCTCATCCTCGATCCACTGCAAGCGATGCTCGCGCGCATACTCCTCCAGCTGCGCGCGCCCGACACCGAGCAGCGGGCGCAGGATAGCCGCACCGCCCAGCGGGCGGCTGTCCGCCATTGCGGCCAGCCCGAGCGCACCGGCACCCCGCAACAGCCGCAGGAAAAATGTCTCCACCTGATCATCACCGTGCTGGGCCAGCAACAGTTGGTCACCGGGCTGCAGTAGGTCCGCAAAAACCCCGTAACGGGCGGCGCGCGCGGCCTGCTCGAGCCCGCGACCATCGACATTGACCTGAACCCGCCGCGCCTCAAACGGCACCGCCAGGGTTCCAGCTACCGCCGCACAGTGCGCTTGCCAGGCGTCGGCACTGGCTGACAGGCCGTGATTGATATGGATTGCCCGCAGGTCCACTCCCTGCTGGCGCAGCAGGTGCAACAAAACGGTGGAATCGAGCCCGCCACTGAAGCCCACCCAGCGGACACCATCGCAAGGGTGACGCGATAGCTGACTCCTTACCCTTGCCGTCCAGTCACTCACAATTGTTCCCGATCAATGATCTCGCTTCCCCGTTCGCCACACCCAGCCGCGCGCCGGCGCTACTGCATTGCCCCGCCGGCGACAATTACCGCAACCTTGCCGACAACCAAAACAAATGTGCCATTTTGACCTGTCGCACGATGGTCCCAAATGATAAATTCATCCCCTGAATTTGAACTGTTTCAAAGTTGTATAAAAAGAGCCCAAAATGGTCCAGTTAGTTGTAGATTCCGGTTGCGACCTGCCGGATGAGTTCCTGCGCAAATTTTCCGTTCCCGTACTCCCCCACACCGTCAGCGTTGGTGAGGATAGCTTCGGCGATCAGCGCAACCCCGCCAAGATGTCGCACTTTTACTCCATGTCCCTGGTCGATCGCTCGCGAAAGATAGTGACGGGGCCGGCCTCCAGCGATGATATCGAATCGATACTGCAGGGGCTGATCGACAAGGGCTGCAAGGATATCGTGGTGCAGACCATCAATGGCACCAACAGCCCGACATTCAGCAACGCGCGCACCGCTGCGCGCAGGCTAACCCAAAATGACGCGATCGCCGACGACATCTCGATTCATGTCGTGGACTCACAGACGCTGTTCAGTGGCCAGGGGCTACTCGCGCTCTATACGCTCAGCCTGATTCGCAAGGGGCTCAGCGGTACCCAGGTCAGGGACAGAGCGGAACAGTTTCGCCGCAAGATTCACGGCTACGCCGCCATCAAGGACGTTTATTACGTGCGTGAACGCGCGCGCGCAAAAAACGAAAACAGCATCAGCTGGCTCAAGGCGACTGCCGCCCGCCACCTGGACCTGCATCCGATCCTGTCGATGCACCCTGACGGCAGCACGGTGACCGATACGGTGCGCGGCTACGAAAACTGTACCGAGGCCCTGTTCAAGCTGGCGATCGACAAGATCCGCGCGGGAGAACTGCTGGCGCCGATGGTTGCGACCAGCATCGCCGGCCGAGTGGAGGAACTGGAGAAAGTACCGGGATTTGCCGAACTGGAACAGGTCGCCCGGGAGCACAATGTGAAGATCTACCGCTCGGTCATGAGCCTGTCCGGCGGTATCAATCTGGGGCCGGGGACGGTCGCCATGGCCATGGCCACCAAGGACTGAGGACGCTCCGCATAGCGGGATCAGGGAGAGCTATCACCCTCCCCCGATCCCGGCAGAGGGTGACGCCTGCAAGCGGGGATGATTACGAGACGATATTCCCGTAGCTCATCAGACGCTGGTAACGCTTTTCCAGCAGTTCATCGATCGGCACACCGCGCAACTGCTCCAGCTGTTCGCTGAGGCGCTCCTGCAGACGTGCGGCCATGGTATCCGGGTCGCGATGGGCGCCGCCAAGCGGCTCCGGAATCGTCTCATCCACGATACCCAGCTCTTCGAGCACACCGGAAGTCACCCCCATGGCCTCGGCCGCTAGCGGCGCCTTTTCCACGGTCTTCCAGATAATGTTGGCGCAGCCCTCCGGCGAGATCACAAAGTAAGTGGAGTACTGCAGCATATTCAGCTGGTCACCGACTCCGATCGCCAGCGCGCCACCAGAGGAACCCTCACCGATCACGGTGCAGATAATCGGCGTGCGCAGGCGCGACATGACCGCCAGATTCTGCGCGATGGCCTCACTGATACCGCGCTCTTCACTGTCGATGCCGGGGTAGGCTCCAGGTGTATCGATCAGGGTCAGCACCGGCATTTTGAAGCGCTCGGCCATTTCCATGATGCGCAGCGCCTTGCGGTAGCCCTCGGGTTTCGGCATACCGAAGTTGCGGGCCACCTTCTCATTGACAGTGCGGCCCTTCTCCTCGCCGATCACCGCCACCGGCATGCCATTCAGGCGCGCGATGCCCGCAATGATCGCCTTGTCATCACCGAAATGGCGATCGCCGTGCAGCTCGTCCCAGTCGGTGAAGATGCGCTCGATATAGTCTTTCGAATAGGGGCGCTGAGGATGGCGCGCCACCTGCACCACCTGCCACGGTGACAGGTCGGAGTAGATGGATTCGGTCAGGCTCTTGCTCTTTTCCCGCAGGCGAGCCACTTCGTCGGCAATATTCAGCTCGTTGTCATCACCCACGTGCTGCAGCTCTTTTATCTTGCTTTCCAGTTCAGCAATCGGCTGTTCAAACTCGAGAAAATTGAAATTCATGAAATCCGCGCCTTTAACTCAATTCAACGCCACCAAGGAAATAATGGCGGCATAGCTTACCTGTACAGAACCAGCCAGTCGACCCCGGACACAATCACCGTCGCTCAGTGTAGTCGAGGGCCACCCGCTCACGCCCAAGCAATTCGCGCAATGACTGCACCAACTGGTCATTTGGCTCCACATTCCACTCAGATGGCAACCGGTAGATGCCGCGGGCGTCGCTGCGCATCACTTCCAGGCTGACACCGCAGCTACTGGCCGGTCCGCCGGTATAGGGTTGCAGGCAGGCGGCCAGGCGCTTGGCCAGGCCCGGCGTGGCCGCCGCGCTCTCCAGCTGCAGGCGCACACCATTCACGCTGCGCTGGCGCAGCTCATCCAGGGTGGAGACGCCGTTCACGGTCATCTTCAGGCCGCCGCTGTAATCGTCGTGGGCGACGGGGCCGTCCAGTACCAGCAGCGAATCCTTGGCCAGCTTTTCGCGATGCTCGCCGAACGCCTCACTGAACACCGCCGCTTCGATACGCCCGCTCCTGTCGTCCAGGGTCACGATCGCCATGGTATCGCCGCGCTTGGTCTTCATCACCCGCATGGCCACCACCAGCCCGGCCACCTTCTGCCCTTCCTTGCCCGGCCTCAGGTCGGCGATGCGTGCCTTCACCAGGTGCTTGAGCTCATCCTCGTATTCGTCGATCGGGTGACCCGTCAGATAGAGGCCGAGCGTGTTCTTCTCGCCCTCGAGACGCTCGCGGATGCCCCACGGGCGGGCGCGGCGGAACTCGGCATAAACGTCGCCGTCGGACGCCTGGGGCACCACTTCGCCAAATAGGTCCATCATGCCCGCACTGGCGTTGGCCGCCTGCTGTTCCGCCGCCTTCACCGCTTCATCCAGCGCGTTGAACAGCACCGCGCGGGAGTAATCCAGGCCGTCGACGCCATCCACATCCGGGCCTATGCTGTCCAGCGCACCGGAGCGCACCAGCGCTTCGAGCGCGCGCTTGTTGACCTTGCGCGGATCGATCCGGGAGCAGAAGTCGAACAGGTCGGTAAACGGCCCGCCCTCTTCACGCACCTTGATGATGTTCTCGATCGGGCCCTCGCCCAGGCCCTTGATGGCGCCGAGACCGTAGATGATGCGGCTGTCGCCATTCAAGGAGACTGGCACCGAGAACTGGTAGCTGCCGAGGTTCACGTCCGGCGGTACCAGGGTGAGCCCCATGGCCCGGCACTCTTCGATAAAGGTCACCACCTTGTCGGTCTTGTCCATGTCGGAAGACATGGTGGCGGCCATAAACTGTGACGGGTAGTGTGCTTTGAGCCAGGCAGTCTGGTAGGACACCAGCGCGTAGGCAGCCGAGTGCGACTTGTTGAAACCGTAGCCGGCAAATTTCTCCACCAGGTCGAAGATCTTCATCGCCAGCTCGGGATCGACGCCCTGCGACTTGGCGCCGTCCTCGAAGGTGCTGCGCTGCTTCGCCATCTCTTCGGGCTTTTTCTTACCCATGGCGCGACGCAGCATGTCCGCACCGCCGAGGGTATAGCCCGCGAGCTCCTGGGCGATCTGCATGACCTGTTCCTGGTAAACGATAACGCCGTAGGTCGGCTCCAGGATCGGCTGCAGTTTTTCGTGCTGGTACTTGGCATCCGGATAGGCCACCTGGGCGCGGCCGTGTTTCCGGTTGATGAAGTCGTCCACCATGCCCGACTGCAGCGGACCCGGGCGGAACAGCGCCACCAGGGCGATCATGTCCTCGAGGTTGTCCGGTTGCAGGCGCTTGATCAGGTCCTTCATACCGCGGGATTCCAGCTGGAATACCGCGGTGGTTTCGGCGCGCTTGATCAGCTTGAAGGTTTCATCGTCGTCCAGCGGCAGCGTTTCGATCACCAGCGGTTCCAGGCCTTCCTGCGCGCGCTGCTCGTCCACCATGCGCTTGGCCCAGTCGATGATGGTGAGCGTGCGCAGGCCGAGGAAGTCGAACTTCACCAGGCCGGCGTCTTCCACGTCGTTCTTGTCGAACTGGGTTACGAGGCCGGCGCCGGTCTCGTCGCAGTAAAGCGGCGCGAAATCGGTCAGCTTGGTCGGTGCGATAACCACGCCACCGGCGTGCTTGCCGACGTTACGGGCCACGCCCTCGAGCTGCAGGGCCATTTCCCAGATTTCCTGGCCCTCTTCGTCGCTCTCGAGGAATTCCCGCAGCACTTCTTCCTGATCGAAGGCCTTCTGCAGGGTCATGCCCACATCCGGCGGAATCATCTTCGACAGCTTGTCGGCGAGGCCGTAAGACTTGCCCTGTACCCGCGCCACGTCGCGCACCACCGCCTTCGCCGCCATGGTACCGAAGGTAATGATCTGGCTCACCGCCTGGCGGCCGTAGTTGTCGGCCACGTAGCCGATCACGCGGTCGCGCTTCTCCATACAGAAGTCGACGTCGAAGTCGGGCATGGAAACCCGCTCCGGGTTCAGGAAGCGCTCGAACAGCAAGTCGTACTGCAGCGGATCCAGATCGGTAATATCCAGAGAGTAGGCCACCAGCGAGCCGGCACCGGAGCCCCGCCCCGGCCCTACCGGGATATCGTGGTCCTTGGCCCACTGGATAAAGTCCATCACGATCAGGAAGTAGCCGGGGAAACCCATCTGGCAAATGATGTCCAGCTCGAAGCGCAGGCGGTCTTCATAGACCGCGCGGCGCGACCCGTAGTCCGGCGCGGACTTGTCGAGGATTTTCTCCAGGCGCCGCTCAAGCCCATCGAAGGACACCTTCTCGAAGAACTGGTTCTCGGTCATCCCCTCGGGGATGGGAAATTCCGGCAGGAAATATTTGCCCAGTTGAATCGGCGCCGAGCAGCGCCGGGCAATTTCCACGGTATTGAGGAGAGCCTCCGGGATATCGCTGAACAGTTCCCACATCTCATCCGGCGTGCGGAAATACTGTTCCGCCGAGTAGCGGCGCTCGCGGCGCGGGTCGTCCAGGGCGCGACCTTCATGAATACAGACACGCACCTCGTGGGCCTCGAATTCGCTCTCCTCGAGGAAGCGCACATCGTTGGTGGCCACGACCGGCAGGTTCAGCTCCTGGGCCAGGCTGACCGCCGCGTGCAGATACTCCTCATCACCCGGGCGACCGGTGCGTTGCAGTTCCAGGTAATAGCGACCGGGAAAGATCTGCGCCCAATCGCGGGCCAGCTCTTCCGCCTGGGCCCGGCGCCCGGCGATCAGCGCGCGGCCGACGTCGCCGTACTTGGCACCGGACAGCATCAGCACGCCCTCGCTGTAGTCCTTCAGCCACTCGCGGCGCACATAGGCATTGCCGTGGTACTGCCCCTCCATCCAGGCGCGGGAGATCAGCTCGGTCACGTTGCGGTAACCGTCGCCGTTCATCGCATAGAGGGTAATCAGTGTCGGCTTGTCTTCGCCGCCCTCGCTGAGCCAGAAGTCGACGCCGGTGAGCGGCTTGATTCCGGCACCGAGACAGGCGCGGTAAAACTTGATCTGGCCGTAGAAGTTGGTCTGGTCGGTCAGCGCCAGCGCCGGCATCTGCAGCTCCGCCGCGCGCGCCACCAGCGGCTTGATCCGCACCAGGCCGTCGATCAGCGAAAATTCCGAGTGAACTCGTAAATGGACAAAGGGTTGGGTCATATTTTTTAGTACTTTCCGGCTTCCCGACTCTTTTCGGGGCGCCGGGTGGGGGGCGTCTTTCCGGGACACGCTGTGAATACGTCCCTGTACGCTCGGCGTCGGCATCCATGCCTCCGACGGTCCCGGAAAGACGCCCCCCACCCGGCTTGAGTGCAAACTTATAGAATTCAGCTTCGTAAGCTTTTCGTATCTACCAAATACGGCCCATCTGCCGCGCGCGTTCGGTACAGCACTTCAGCACAGAACGGCGCTCATCGTTACTCATGGTCCCCCAGCGACTGATTTCCATACCGCTGCGGAAACAGCCCTCGCAGATATCCTGCGCATTCAGCGCGCACACAGAAATACAAGGGGACTTCACGGGCTTTTCCACCGGCAATTCGGCCAATACTACTTTTTCTGGCATCACGATTCCGCGATAGGGACTAACTGCTCGGCAAAGCGCCTGCCGTTGTCGGCGTAGTGGTCGCTGCTGGCCTTGAGCAGTTCGAAGGTGGATTCATCGAGGGTTCTGACAACCTTACCGGGGCTGCCCAGCACCATGGAGTAATCGGGGATTTCGGCATTTTCGGTGACCAGGGCATTGGCGCCGATGATGCAGCACTTGCCAATCTTCGCGCCGTTCAGTACCACCGCATTGATGCCGATCAGGCTGTAGTCGCCGATAGTGCAACCGTGCAGCATTACCTTGTGACCGATGGTCACGCCGGTACCGATCGTCAGGGGAACGCCCGGGTCTGTGTGCAGCACAGAGCCGTCCTGTACATTGCTGTACTCGCCAATGGTGATCAGATCGCAATCGCCGCGCACCACCGCATTGAACCACACGCTGCTGTGACTGAGCATTCTGACATTGCCGATCACATGGGCACCGGGCGCAATATAGTGCCCCTCACCTTCCAGTTGTGGCTGTTTATCCCCCAATCTGTACAGCATTTGGCCTCCGGGCATTCATTTGGTGCAAGCCGGCTATTATCCCGCGTGGAGGGGATTGTGGCTAGCGGATGGACCTTGCGCTTTTCCCGGAGGCTGGTCCGCTACAGCAGCGCGCTCTGCTGCACGAAGCGGGCGCCCTCCAGCGTCAGCAAGCGGGCTTTCATCTCCAGGCCGCCGGCGTAGCCGGTCAGGGTGCCGTCCGCGCCGATGACCCGGTGACAGGGGATCACGATGGCGATGGGATTGGCACCGTTGGCACGGGCCACGGCCCGAATCGCTTTCAAGTTGCCTAGTGCTTCCGCCTGCTCGCGATAGCTGCGGGTTTCGCCGTAGGGTATGCCCGCGAGCGCATCCCAGACGCGGCGCTGAAATTCGGTGCCGCGGGGGTTCAACGGCAGCTCGAATTCCCGCCGCTCGCCAGCAAAGTATTCCTCCAGCTGCCGGGCGGCGCAGTCGGTCAGCTCTGTCCGGCGGCGCTGCCAGTCCGGCCCTACCCGTAGCTCCCGGCCATCGCCACAAAACTCCAGCGCGACCAGCCCCTGATCGTCTGCGGCTATGCAAATCTCACCGAAGCCGGTGGAGTAGATTTCGTAGTTTGTCATTGTCGATCTCCGGATTTCAGTGACTGCCACAACAGCAGTGCGGCGTATGCCCGCCACGGGCGCCAGTTCTCGGCCCGCACCAGGGCCTGTTTCGGTTTGGCCTTCTCGCCCCCGCTGCCGAGCGCCTGCAATATGCCCAGGTCCGATGCCGGAAACGCGTCCGGCATCGACAGGCCGCGCATGGCGATATAGTGTGCGGTCCAGTCGCCGATACCCGGCAGCGCCGTGACCTGCCGGCACCACTCGTCCAGCTCTGGCTCGGCAAAATTCACCCGTCCATCCAGGGTCGCGGCGACAAACTCGCGCAGCGTCTGCGCCCGTGTCCGGGTCAGGCCCAAGCCCGTGAAATCTGCCCCCTCCAGGCGCTGCGCAGTCGGGAACAGCCATTGCTCATTCCCCGCGCTGTCGACAAACGACTCCCCGTAGCGGGCCACCAGGCGGCCGGCGATAGTAGTGGCGGCGGCAACGGAAATCTGCTGGCCGAGAATCGCGCGCAAAGCGTACTCGAACGGGTCCCAGGCGCCGGGCAGCCGCACTCCCGGCGACAGCGTCAACTGCTTCGCCAATAGCGGATCCTGTAGCAGCACGGCGGAGATCGCCTCGGTATCGGCATCCAGATCGAACAGCCGGCGCAGCCGCTGGTTAACCTGGTAAAGTGCCGCACCGCCGCCTTCGCCTTCCACTTCCACTACCAGGCGATTCCTCTCCGCCTGGTTGACTACGCGCAGCACGCCGCGAAACTGGTCGAGGGCGAAACTGCGCTGGTACACGTCCCCGTCGACCCGCTCCACCCCAGCCAGAGTCCGCGCGCCCAGAAATGCCAGTAACTGCGGCCAGTCCAGTGGCGGTCGATAATCCAGATAAATGCGGGTCCTTGCGCCCCGGCTGCCGCTTCCCTCCCCGGCTGCCCGCTCGCGGCGGACTTCCGAAGGGGTGCGGTGGTAAATCTGTTTAAACACTCCGTTGAATCGACGCAGGCTGTTGAAACCCGCTTCAAACGCGATATCGGCAATCGGCAGGCTGGTATCGCGCAACAGCCGGAATGCAAACAGCGCACGTTCCGCCTGCCACACTGCGAGCGGGCTGACGCCCAGGTGTTCGGCAAACAGCCGCCGCAGGTAGCGACTGCTGACGCCAAGGCGCGCCGCCAGGCTCTCTACGGATTCCGCCTCGCGCTCGCTGCGCATCAGATTCAGCGCGCGCTGCACCGTGGTGGATACCAGCCCCCAGGCCGGACTGCCCGGCGCCGAGTCGGGCCGGCAACGCAGGCAGGGGCGACAGCCAGCATTCGCCGCCTCGGCTGCCGTCCCGTAGTAGGTCACATTGCGCTCCAGTGGCGGCCGCGCGGGACAGATGGGTCGACAGAATATGCCGGTGGTCTTCACCGCGGTGAAGAAACGCCCATCGAAACGCCGGTCACGGGCGAGTCGCGCGCTGGAACAGATTGCCGGGTCGAGCCGCATGTAGATCTCCTCTCACTGGCCGGCAGTGTAGGGCGATGCGGCGATCGAGACTAGTCAAATCCGGAACTGGCCATTCCCCCCTCGCCGACCACCTCGGCTGCGGGGCTCCCGACTGCACATATTGCCTGTGCCACATGGCGAGCCGAGTCACAATCCACAGACCGCTTTCCGCTTCCGGCTTGCGCACCCGCAGGCCACCGCATGCTCCCGGATAGAGCTTCATCAGACTTTGTGCCCCCATAACGGACTTCGGCTGCGTTAAATTTCCAACCGGCGATTGCGTCAGCCTCCAAACGCCTTCTGACCCCCCTCGTTGAAATTCGCGCCGGGCCGCACAATTATTGACCTGCCAGACGATTACTTGATTAATGTCACGCCAATATTTAGCGGTGAGTCACAATTTGAGTTAGAACTCAGGCTGCAAAGAAGTATAAAGACGTCCGGCAACGTACACCGCGATTCCCGGGAACTCCTCCGATCCCATCAGCGGCAACGATGCCGGCCCTACAGGGAAGTAGGTGATGGATGTACGGCACATCAATAAGAAGTACTCGCCGTGTATCCGACTGCTTGAACAGCATAAGTACACCCTTGTTCTCTGCAGATAACAAAAAGGAAATTTGTTTTGGAGATTTTATCCATGCGCCGTCTTCTGATCGTGCTATTCACCCTTTCAGTCATTGCTCTAACCGCCTGCAGCGCGGACACGAAAAAGGGCAAACGACTAAGTACTACCCAAGTCACTACGACCGCAACCGTTGTCGATACGGATGGCGACGGCATTGCCGACAGTAGTGATAACTGCCCCGATACCGCCAATGCCGACCAGGCCGATACCGATAGGGACACCATCGGCGATGCCTGTGATTCCGACATGGATGGCGATGATGTCGGCAACGAGCAGGATAACTGCCCGCTGGTGCCCAACAACGAGCAAACAGATATAGACGGCGACGGTACCGGTGACGCCTGCGATAACGATCGCGATGGCGATGAGGTGACCGACAGCCTGGATAACTGCCCGGCAATCCCCAACCCGGATCAGTCGGATCAGGACAATGACGGCATCGGCGATGCCTGCGACTCCGACAGCGACTCCGACGATGACGGCGTCGATGACGGCGCAGACAACTGCCCCAACGACGCCAACTCTGATCAGGCAGACACGGACAACGACGGCAGCGGTGATGCCTGCGACGGCGACGACGACGGCGACGGCACCGGCGACGGCAGCGATAACTGCCCGCTGACGCCCAATGAGGACCAGGCCGACCAGGACGGCGACGGCATCGGCGATGCCTGCGACAGCGACCGCGACGGCGACGGCGTGGACAACGACAGCGACAATTGCCCGCTGGTCAGCAACGAGGATCAGGTGGACGTGGACGGTGACGGTATCGGCGATGTCTGCGACGACCTGATCGACAATGACGACGACGGCGTTGGCAATGATGTGGACAACTGCCCGCAGCATCCCAATTCCTCACAGCGGGACACCGATGGCGACGGTATAGGCGATGCCTGTGACGACCTGACCGACAGCGACGACGACGGCGTCGAGGACGACATCGACAACTGCCCGCTAGTAGCCAACAGCGATCAGCTGGACAGCGACGGCGACGGTCAGGGCGATGCCTGCGACGGCGATGACGACAACGACAACGTCGGCGACGACGAAGACAACTGCCCGCTGACCCCTAATAACAACCAGAATGATCTGGACGGCGATGGTATAGGCGACGCCTGCGATGATGATCGCGATGGCGACGGCACACCCGACGATAGCGATGACTGCCCGCTGGATGCCACCAACACTTGTGATCAAGGTGACAGCGACGGGGACGGTGTCGATAACGGGCAAGATAACTGTCCTGGAGTCGCAAATCCGGACCAGTCGGATCTCGACAACGACGGTATCGGCGACGCCTGTGATGATGATACGGACGGCGATGGCGTCGGTGACAGTGACGACAACTGCCCGATGACCGCCAACGCCGATCAACTCGACACCGACGGCGACGGTATCGGCGATGTCTGTGACGACGACCTGGACGGCGACAATGTCAACGACGACGTCGACAACTGCCCGCTGGTGAATAACCCATCACAGACCGATAGTGACGGCGACGGCTTCGGCGATGCCTGTGATCCGGACCAGGATGGCGACGGCGTGGACGACAACGATGACAACTGTCCGACAATCCCGAACCCGGATCAGACGGATACGGACGGCGACGGCATTGGCGATGCCTGTGACCCGGATGTGGACAATGACGGCGTCGATAACGATGCCGATAACTGCCCGCAGACACATAACCCCGATCAGGATGACTTCGACGGCGACGGCATCGGCGATGTCTGTGACAACGATCTCGCGGCCACCTGCCAGGCGATTGGCGAGTTCCAGCCAATCACCACCAGCAATACGCTACGCAGGGATGTGGGTATCGTCGAGCCATGCAGTGGCTGTTCCGTGACCAGCCCGGGGCGTATTACCAACAACGTGATTACCGATGCATCACGGCTCACTGTCGGCGCGGGTGCGGGCGGATCTGTCTACGTCGATCTGCCCTTCGCTTCCGAGTACAGTGGCCGCTATATGATCGGCTTCCTGGTGGAGACGCCGTCTTCACTGCTCGACCTGGTACTGCTGGACACTATCACCATCAGCACCTTGATGAATGGCACACCGACCGGCGACAGCTCAACCGGCAGCTCGCTGGTGGCGTTCAAGGTCGACGGTGCGGTGAATCAGCGGGTGATCGTTATCGCTTCAGATGAGGACTTCGACCAGGTTCGACTGAGTCTGGGGAGCCTGCCAACGGAAGTAAACGAACTGGATGTGTATATGGCCTGTATGGCGCCCGTGAATCAGTAATCAGTAATCAGCTGCGCTAGTGAAAAGCCCCGGCCTCGCCGGGGCTTTTTCTTTGTTGGGCTGGGCAACTCGCCGAATAGGGATCAGTTTTCCGTCCGGTGCTTGCCTGCATCTTAGTCAGTTTCAAGTAAGGCCTACCTGCCAGAAGGCACGCTTTTTCAGGTTGCATAAAGGGCCCTTGCATCTGCCGTTTATCAACTTTGTGCTGTGACCTCAAGCTGCCCGATGAAGCGCGTACGATCTATTGGCGATCGCCCGCCAGAACCGGAAAGTATCCAAAACAGGCGAGCAATCAGAGAAGTGCGCAGGTAGACGGGCAATCCCAAAGCCCATAAAAAAACCCCGGCGCTGCCGGGGCTTTCTCGTTAAGAAATACGGGCGCTTACTTGAGCCCCAATACTTCCTTGCCCTGGATGAAAGTTACATCCACCGGGATATCCGCTTCCGCGAGTCGATCCAGGTCCGCCTGCAGTTCCGCGCCGACAACGCCCTTGCCTTCCAGCAGCTCTTTCGACTTCGCATAGTCGCCGTCGCCCTGAATGGTCAGGATCAGGTTGGACAGTTTTGTCATGGCTTGCTGCATCTTCTCGAAGTCCACGCTGTACTGACCGGTCTCGGCGTCGCGGGTAAAGGCACCCTGCTCCTTGAAGAAATTAAAGCGCATCATGTTCGCCTTGCCGTGAGCGCTCGCAGCACCAAAGCGCACACTGCGGAAGATACTGGCGAGGAAGGTGACATAGTTGTCCATCAGCTCGCCATCTTCGAGCTCGCCCTTCTCGTGCAGGCGCGTGACCATATACAGGCCGAGGATGTCCGCCTTGCCCTCTTCCAGCGCGGAGGAAGTTTCCTTCAGTGCCTGGCGCACATTGCTGCCGTCAGTGACGGTCTTCTTGATGCCGAGACCGTGAGCCACTTCGTGGAACATGGTATTGGCGAAGAAGGCCGGGAAGGTGATGTGCTTGCGCTGGTCCTCGGCAATCAGCACTTCGCTGATCGGCACCAGGATCATGTCGAACTTCGCGCGCATCGCATTCTTCAGCTGCAGGCGACGAGTGCCCTTGGCCAGCTGCACTTCTTCGTCGTTCGGCAGGTTGATGGCGATGGTCTTGGAGCCGGCGTTGCTGTGGCCCGCGTAGAAGAGCACATCGTAGGCATTCAGGTCGGAGTCGGTGCCCGGCTCTTCCGCCTTGTACTTGTCGTCGACCGGCAGGCCCCTTTGCAGCTCCGGCAGGAAGGCGGCGAACTTGGCCAGTTTCTCGCTCCACTCCTGGTCCTTCAGCAGCACATAGGATTCGTAGGCGGTGCGGTAGGCGAACAACTGATCTTCGTAGTTTTCGATCGGGCCGATCACCACGTCGATGGGATTGTTCTTCATGTCCATCCAGGCCATATCACTGGGACGGAAATCGTCGCTGACCAGCGCATCGGCGCGCATATTCAGGTAATTGCCAAACTCCTTGTCTTCGGCGAGTTTGGCCGCCTCGCGCAGTGTCTCTGCCGCCTGGGCCAGTTCCGCCTTGTACGCCTCACTGTAGGAAACCAGCTCCAGCTTGCCTTCGCTGTTGCGGCGAACCAGTGAATAGAGGCCGTCTTTGCCCGGCTGATTCCAGGCCTCGAACTCCGCCTTGGTCATATCCGCCGGATAGAAGTTCGCCCCGAGCGGCTTTTGTCCATAGCCTTCGACAAACGGCTTGTTGTCGTTGAGGCGATCCCAGGGGCCGTAATTGATCTTGGCGAATTCGCGCTCACGACTGTCCTCAATGCTCGACAGCAGATCTTCCGCGGGGCCGTAGGACTGCAACCAAAAGAGGCGATCCATGATCTGGCTGGCGTCGATCAGCAGGCCGATCATTTGGCGCTGGTTGTCAGACAGATCACTCAGGTCTGCATTCAGCTCGACGGGCACGTAGATGTCGAAACGCTTGTCGGCGTCTTCCACCGGCTGGTCTGCCGGCGCAGGGACGGTCTCCGACTCCACAATCTGGGCTTCGGCCTCGGCTTGTGCGGTTTTCTCTTCTTGTTTGTCGCGGGGCGAGCAGGCGCCCACCAGAGCCAGCGCCAGCAGCGCGGCGATTATCCGTGCGGATTTAATAGGGGTCGTCATATGAGGTTCTGCCTATCGTTATCGTTGGTCCGGCGCCACATTAGTCCGGCCGCAGACAATTATCAAGGACGACCAGACAAAGGCCGCCGGTAACCTGTCACTCGGGAATGGACGTCGGCGCAGAGATTGCCGGCGCTTCAGCACTGCGCTCCTGCTGCTGCAGGCGCCAGAGCGTCGCGTAATGACCATTTAACGATAGCAACTCTGCGTGGGCGCCCTGTTCGACAATGCGCCCCCTGTCCATCACCAGGATCACATCGGCGTCCACCACTGTGGACAGACGATGCGCAATGACCAGCGTCGTCTGCTCGCGGGCGATCTCCTGCAATGATTCCAGGATTCCCCGCTCGGATTTACTGTCGAGGGATGAAGTGGCCTCATCGAACACCATGATCGGCGGCCGCTTGAGCAGCGCGCGGGCGATGGCAACCCGCTGTTTCTCGCCACCGGACAATTTCAGACCGCGCTCACCGACCCGGGTGTGCACTCCTTCCGGCAACTGTTGTACGAATTCGTGCAGATGGGCATGGCGGATGGCCTCCATTACCTCTTCGTCGCTGGCATCCACCCGGCCGTAGCGCACATTCTCCAGAATCGACTGATTGAACAGCACTGCATCCTGCGGCACCACGCCGATCGCGCGGCGCAGCGAGTCCTGGCTGACGGCGCAGATATCCTGACCGTCCACCCGGATATGCCCCCCGGTAACGTCATAGAAACGAAACAGTAACTTGAACAGCGTGGATTTGCCGGCACCGCTCGCACCGACTATCGCCACCTTCTGCTTCGGCTGCACGATAAAACTGACACCGCTGAGAATTTCCCGGTTTTCCCGGTATCCGAAGTGGACGTCATCAAATTCGATGCGCCCTTCGCGTATCTCCAGCTCCGCGGCGTTATCTGTGTCTTTCACCGCCGGCTCCACCGCCAGTAGTGAGAACATTTTCTCAATATTCGCCAGTGCGCCCTTCATTTCCCGGTAGACGAAGCCGAGAAAATTGAGCGGTATGAAAATCTGCATCATAAAGGCATTGATCAGAACAAAGTCGCCGATGGTCATCTGTCCGTTGGTAACGTTGACTGCGGCCAGGATCATCGCGCCGCACATGGCACTGGCGATGATCAGCGCCTGACCGGCATTCAGGCCGAACAGCGACAGGCGGTTCTTCCGCCGCGCCTGCTCCCAGAATGCCAGCTCGCGATCGTAGTGACCGGCTTCGTGCTGCTCATTGCCGAAGTATTTCACCGTCTCGTAATTCAGCAGGCTGTCGACCGCACGGCTGCTGCTCTGGGATTCCGCCTCGTTCAGCTCGCGCACGAAGCGCGTGCGCCACTCGGTGGCCACCACGGAAAAACCGATGTAGACGATGACTGCGCCCAGCACCAGCAGCGCGAAGGCAACGCTGTAGTTCCACCACAGCAGCCCGGCGACCATGGCGATTTCCACCAGCGTCGGCACGATATTGAACACCATAAAGCGCATCAGAAAACCGATACCGGAGTTACCGCGCTCTATATCCCGCGAAAGACCGCCCGTGCGGCGGTTCAGGTGAAAATCCATATCCAACCGGTGCAGATGCCGGAATACCTCGAGGCCAACCCGCCGCTGCGCGCGCTCGGTGACACGGCCAAAAATGGTATCGCGCAACTCGCCGAACAGGGTGCTGGAAAAACGCACGGCGCCATAGGCCAACAACAGGCCGAGGGGCAGCGCGATCGCCTGGGCAGTGCCCCCGGCACTATCCAGACCGTCGACGATATGTTTGAGAATAAAGGGCAGAACTACGCCGGCCACTTTGGCACCGACGAGGCACAGCAGCGCAAGCACCACTGCGCGCTTGAATTCCAGCAGGTAGGGGAACAGGGTCTTCAGTGCGCCCCAGTGCACTTCGTCCAGGGCGACGGTGGATTTTGGTCTGGGCATGGTTCGCTTCGCAGGATAACTGGTGCGTATTATACGCGCGGGACAACGTCAGGGGCGCGAAGATAAAGCCTCAAGTTAGCTTGAGGTCAATAAACATTTGCGAATCCTGTAGGAGCCTGCTTGCAGGCGAAAAGAGCGGTGCTCCATTGCCGATCGCCTGCAAGCAGGCTCCTACGGCGAACGCCCAAGAACAGTTGTTAACTTAGGGCCCGCAGTGGCACATCGTCGCGGCGACCGATGGAGGCACCGAGTACCTTGACCAGGAACTCGGTCAGCACGCCGGCGGTGAAGCCCCAGATCTCGTAGCCGCGATACTGGTAGGCTGGCAGATAGACGGCGCGCTTGTCGATGGTGACCCGATCGGTGCGGATGCGCGGATCGGCGAGAAAAAATGACAGGGGCACGCGAAAGATCGCATCCAGCTCGCCGGGATTCGGGGTGAGTTCTGCATCGGGTGAAATCACGCCGACCCAGGGCGTCACATGCACCTGCCAGCGGGTCGTGCGCGACCACAATGGCCCAAGCACACGCACCTGATCAGCGGGCAGGCCGATCTCCTCCTCTGCCTCGCGCAGCGCGGTGTATTCCAGCGACGGGTCGGTATCGTCCCAGCGGCCACCCGGTAGCGAGACCTCGCCAGAGTGGGTGGAAAGGTTTGCGGAGCGCTTGGTGAGGATGACTTCCGGGTCCGCTTCGTCGGTAAGAGCCAGCAAAACCGCCGCGTGACCATACAGATCAGGCCCAGTCGGTACCTGCGACTGCAGCTGGTCCCGCATATGGGAAATTTTTTCCTCAATCTGCACCAACATAAAACCCGAATCTACACCTCTGCGCTTTGGTTACTCATATCTTACTCAAACTACTATCAAGTGGCCTGTGGCGCCAGCCCAATTTCAGACCAGAGCTCCCGTCACAGGTTCAGTCACCCTGCCGCTCCGCACCCTGCTCCGCGGCGGCTGTCCGAAATGTCGGTGTGTGGCCGCCCTTGATCTTTTCGCGAAATGACTGCACCAGCGCGTAGTAGACCGGCACCAGCAGAGTCGCAAATACGGCCGCAGCGGTCATACCCCCAAACACCGCGAGGCCCAGGGAGATCCGGCTGGCGGCCCCGGCGCCGGTGGCGATCAACAGCGGAATCACCCCCAGCACGAAGGACAGGGCGGTCATCAACACTGCGCGAAAACGCAGCTGGGTGGCACTGATCGCGGCCTCGGCCACCGGCTTGCCCGCATCCCGCTCGAGACAGGCGAACTCGACGATCAGGATGGCACTCTTCGCCGCCATGCCGATCAGCAACACCAACCCGATCTGCGTGTAGAGGTTGTTCACCGCACCCAACAACCAGTTCACCAGCAACGCACCCGCAATCGCAATCGGCACACACAACATGACTGCAATTGGAATCATCCAGCTCTCGTATTGGGCGACCAGGAACAGGTAGACGAACACAATCGCGAGCGAAAACAGGATCGGCGCCATATTGCCCGAAGTGATCTCCTGCAGGCTGGATCCGGTCCACTCATAGCTGTAACCGGCGGGCAGGCGCGCGGCGATGTCTTCCATGGCATTCATCGCTTCGCCACTGGAATAGCCCGGTGCCGGTGCGCCGTTGATGGTGACACTGTTGTAGAGGTTGTAGCGATCGATAGTCTGCGGAGCCACGGTCGGTAATATCTCGGTGACCGAGGTCACCGGCACCAGTTCCCCGCTATTGGCCCGCACGAAAAACCCGGCCAGGTCCTGTTCTTCGCGACGAAACTGCTCATCCCCCTGCACCATCACCCGGAAGACCTTACCGAACAGGTTGAAGTCATTGACGTAAAACCCACCCAGTTGCGCCTGCAGGGTGGCGTAGACATCGGTCAGCGGTACACCCAGCGTATGCGCCTTGTCCCGATCCACATCGAGTTGCAGTTGCGGCGTAGAGGCCTGGAAACTGGTAAACGCCTGGGCGATTTCCGGCCGCTGGTTGGCGTCGCCCAGCACGTCATACATGACACCGGCCAACTCCGCAGCATCGCGCCCCATCAGGTCGGTGAGGATAAACTCGAAACCGCCGATGGTACCCACTCCCGGTAGCGGCGGCGTGGGAAATACCATCACGCGGGCCTCGGGGATCGTCGCCACTTTTTGCTGTATCCGCTGCATCACCGCCATCTGGTGCTGCGAGCGCTCCGGCCGTTCGTCCCAAGGATGCAGGATGCCGATCATAAAGGCCGAGTTCGAGGCCACGTTGCGCGCGAGTATGTTGAACCCGGGCACCGCCATCACGTGTGCAATTTCCGCTTCTTCATCCATGATCGCGGCGACCTGCTCCACCACGGGCCCGGTCCTTGTCAGAGAGGCACCCTCCGCCAGTTGCACGTGCACCAGGAAATAGCCCTGGTCTTCATCGGGGATAAAGCCGGTGGGCACGCTGGTAAACAGCCAGTAACAAAGCGCCACCAGGCCCGCGATCGACAGCAGTCCCAGCAAAGGTCGCGCCACCCAGAACCGCACCATGCCCATGTAGAAACGTGTCAGCCTGTGCAGCGTCTTGTTGAACCAGCCAAACGCCCCGGTTTCCTTGACCCCGGCGATCTCCCCACTGTCACTTTTTTTCAACAGCGAGGCACAGAGGGCCGGGCTGAGAGTCAGCGCGTTAATGGACGAAATAACCACCGCCATGCTGATAGTAATGGCGAACTGCTGATACATGCGCCCGGTCAGCCCCGGCATCAGCATCACCGGCACAAACACGGCCAGCAATACCAGCGTCGTGGCAATCACTGGCCCGGTGACCTCCTCCATCGATTTCAGCGCAGCATCCCGCGGTGACAATCCCTCGGACATCAGTCGCTGGGTGTTTTCCACGACGATAATCGCGTCGTCGACGACGATACCGATGGCGAGGATCAGCGCAAACAGCGTTACGGTATTGATCGTCATGCCGAATGCCAGCATCAGCGCGAAGGTGCCGATCAGGGACACCGGAATAGCGATGGCGGGAATCAGCGTCGAGCGCACGTCCTGCAGGAAAACGAACACCACGAGAATCACCAGCACCAGCGCAATGAGCAGCGTCTCCACCACCTCCCGGATCGACGCCGCCACAAAGTCCGTGGTGTCGTAGAGGATTTCCGCTTCGAGTCCCTCGGGAAAACGCTCGGCCAGGACAGCGACACGCTCCCTGATACCCTCGGCAACACTGAGCGCGTTAGCATCCGGCAACTGGTATACGGCGATTACTGCCGCCGGCTTGCCATCCAGTCGCCCGTAAGCACTGTAAAATTCGCTGCCCAATTCGACCCGGGCAATATCCCTAACACGTACCATGCCGCCAGCGGGATTGGCGCGAATACTGATGCTGCCGAACTCTGTCGCGTCGACCAGGCGCCCCTGCGCGAGAATGTTGTACTGGAACTGCTGGTTCTTGGCGATTGGCGGTGAGCCGATCTGACCCGCTGCCACCTGCATGTTCTGTGCACGGATCGCGGCTACCACATCCTGGACGGTGACGTTTAGCGAGGCCATGCGATCCGGATTCAGCCAGATGCGCATCGCGTAATTGAGGGAGCCGAGAATTTCCACATCGCTCACGCCCGGCACCCGCGCCAGCTCGTCGCGAATAAAGATCTGCGCGTAATTGGCGAGGAACAGCTCGTCGAACTCTTCGTCCGGGGAGACCAGGTTGACCACCAACAGCATGGTATTGGATTGCTTGCGCACGATAACGCCGTTGCGGCGCACCTCTTCCGGCAAACTGGGCGTGGCCTGCTGCACCCGGTTCTGTACATTGACCTGAGCGATATCGTCGTCGGCGCCGGTCTCAAACGTCACGGTGAGACGGTAACTGCCATCGTTACCGCTGGAGGAAGCCATGTACAGCATGTTCTCCACGCCATTGACCTTTGCCTCCAGCGGCACCGCCACACTATCGCGCATGACTTCTGCGCTGGCACCATCAAAACGCGCAGTGGCCGTGATTGTCGGCGGCGTGATCTCCGGAAACTGGGCAACAGGCAGCAGCGGCAGTGACAAAATCCCTGCCAGGGTGATCAATATGGAAATAACGAACGCGAAGCGCGTTCGCCGGATAAAGAATGCACTGATCAAAAAATTTGGACTCCCTGTGCCCTACTTGCTGTCCGACGGTATCTCCCGCTGACGATCCTCCTCGCTGCGCTCCTTTGCCCGGCGCTCGTCAGCGGCGGGCCCGGCCTTCTCCTGCGCGGCCTCCGCGGCCTTGCGCTTGCGCTCCTCTTCATAGGGATTGCGGGCTGAACTCTGCGGTGTCACCGGCTGCTCCGCTATCACCCGCTGCAAGCCGTTGACGATCACCGTCTCGCCAACCTTCAATCCCTCCTCCACCGCCCAGAGCTCGCCCTCGCGCTGCCCCAGTTTCAGGTATCGGCGGTGCGCAATATTATTTTCGTCCACCACAAAGACATAGCGCCCCTGCATGTCTTCCAGCACCGCCGACTGCGGCACCAGCGGCTTCAGCTGTTCCTGTCCGCCGTAAACCCGCACCGATACCCGGGCAAACTGGCCCTGGATCAACAGCTGGTCAGGGTTGGGGAATTCCGCCCGCACCGCCACGGATCCGGTATTCGGATTAACCTTGTTATCGACGAAGGCGATAGTACCGGGATAGGGATAAAAGGAGCCGTCGGGTAATTCGATACGAATATCCCGCCGCTCCGGCCGCATTCCCGCCCGTTCGCGCCGTGCTTCTGCCACCTGTACGGAAAGAATGCGATCCTCCGGCACCTCGAACACCACCCATACCGGATCGGTGTTCAGAATCATGGCCAGTGGTTCCGACTGGGGACCGACCAGTGCACCTTCGGGAAATGACGAGCGGCCGATGCGGCCGGTGAGTGGGGCGTAGATTTTCGTGTAGGACAGGTTGAGTTCGGCGCTGTTAACGTCGGCCACCGCCGCTTTCAGGTTGGCCTGCGCCTGTTCGAAATCCCCCTCCAGCTGGTCCATGGTCATCTTGCTGATAAATCCCTGCGGCGCCAGTTCCCGTCCGCGCCGGAAATTGCGTTCCGCCACTTCAAGCGCCGCCCGCGCGCGCGACTCCGCCGCGCGGCGATTCTCCAGTGTCGCGATAAAGGGCTGGGGATCGATTTCATAAAGCAGCTCCCCCTCTTTCACCAGGCTGCCTTCCTCGAAATAGCGCCCTTGGATGTTGCCCTCCACGCGCGGCCGCACGTTCAATTCATCCGTCGCCTGCACGCGGCCGACATATTCAAAGCGGGGGATGACCGGCTGCTCCCGCACGACCAGCACCTCGACTGGCGGCGGTGGCGGCTCGCCCCCCTGGTCTCCGCGATCGGAGCAGGCAGCGAGCGCGAGCAGGATGACCGCCGCTATGGCCGGAAGCAGGGAGAAGGGTTTCAACATCAGCAACAACACGCGGCCAGTTACAGCGGAACTCATTCCTAAAATATAGTTGGTGCGACCGGCGATAATCAGCGCCAGGATTAACATAGCGACACAATTGATCCAATGTTCCGAGCCCCGCGTAATTCCTCGACAAGTCGGACAACCCAATCTTAATCTGCGGTACCGCACCGCCAGCGCGTTGGCTCACGACAATATCCGCTTCACCGCCGCCTTGTGAGCGCTTACTGCCGGAAGGCAGTTTTGCGCTTCCGAGGCGCGAAAATTTTCCCCAGGCAGGCAGACCTGCGGTGGAGGCGATCACCGGTCAAGGCATTACCTTTGCTGTCAATGTGATATTGGCGCCCCATCTCTCAGTCAACGGCCGCGAAACCTTATCGGCACCAGCGCCTGCAGTGGAAGCTGCCTTTTTATAGCGAATCAGAATCAGAGGGCCCCGATCTTTGCTGGGGCTACACTGAACAAAACGCTGTCAAGCAGATGTATCGCGATGACAACCGAGGGCGAACGCAATCTCAACCGCACCACCATGATGGGTATGGTGGTGGGATCCATGGTCGGCGCGGGGATCTTCTCGCTGCCCGCGACTTTCGGCAATGCCACCGGGCCATTCGGCGCCCTCATCGCCTGGTTGATTGCCGGCACCGGCATGTTGATGCTGGCGTTTGTGTTCCAGTTCCTGGCAGTACGTAAGCCGGAGCTGGATGCGGGTATTTTCACTTACGCCAAAGAGGGGTTCGGCAACTATCTAGGCTTTATTGCCGCGTTCGGATTCTGGGCCGGTAGCTGTCTCGGCAACACCACCTATTTTGTCTTGATCAAATCCACGCTCGGCGCGGCCGTTCCGGCCTTCGGTGAGGGCAATACTATTCCCGCGGTGATCGTATCCTCGATCATTCTGTGGAGTATCCACTTTATGATTCTGCGCGGCGTCAAACAGGCAGCGGCCATCAACAAGGTTGTGACCGTCGCCAAGATAGTGCCGATCATTATTTTCATCATCATCCTCGTATTTGCGTTCAAGAAAGACCTGTTTTCCGCCAATTTCTGGGGCGGTGGCGACTACAAACTTGCCGACGTGATGAGCCAGGTGCGCCGCACCATGCTGGTCACCGTGTTTGTATTTATCGGCGTCGAGGGTGCCAGTGTATTTTCCCGCTATGCCAAAAACCGCGCGGATGTGGGCTGGGCTACGGTGATGGGCTTTCTTGGTGTTCTCTGCCTAATGGTTCTGGTCACCCTGTTACCCTACGGTGCCATGCTGCGCCCGGAAATTGCCGATTTACGCCAGCCTTCCATGGCTGGTGTGTTGCAGCACGTCGTCGGCAACTGGGGGGCAATCTTTATCAGCGCCGGACTCATCGTTTCCGTGCTGGGCGCCTACCTGGCGTGGACACTGCTGTGCGCGGAGGCGCTGTTTACTGCGTCCAAATACGACCTGGTGCCGAAGGTCTTCGGACGCGAAAACAAAAATGGCGTGCCCCACATCGCCCTGTGGCTCACCAACAGCCTGGTGCAGATATTCCTGATCATGACGATATTTGCCCAGTACGCCTTTGACCTGACGCTGGAAATGACCAGTGCCATGACACTGATCCCGTATCTGCTGGTGGCGGCCTACGGCTTCAAGCTGGCGTACACGCGAGAGACCTACGCCGCCGATCCGGCCAGGCTGCGCAATCGGGAACTGGGGTTTGCACTGACTGCCACCCTCTACGCGATTTTCATGATTATGGCCGGCGGTCTCGAATACGTGCTGCTGGCCTGCATTCTGTTCGCGCCCGGCACCCTGCTGTTTATCTTCGCACGGCGCGAGCTGAAACTGTCGACCTTCTCCAAGTCCGAACTGATGCTTTTCATTGCCATCCTGGTCGGCGCCATTATCGGCATCTACGCGCTGGCGACCGGCGCCATCACCCTGTAACGGTAGATTTTCAACGGGAGAAACGGGCCATGGCCAAAGCCAAACCGAATTCAGCCGCGACACTGGGTGTACATTCGGAAGTGGGCGTTTTGCGCAAGGTAATGGTCTGCGCTCCGAGTCTTGCGCATTCGCGTCTGACGCCGACCAACTGCGAAGACCTGCTGTTTGACGACGTGCTCTGGGTGCAGAATGCCAAGCGCGATCACTTCGATTTCATGACCAAGATGCGCGAGTTCGATATCGAAGTGCTGGAGATGCACAACCTGCTGGCTGAAACCGTGGCCATTCCTGAAGCCAAGAAGTGGCTGCTGGACCGCAAGGTAACACCCAACAATGTCGGCCTGGGCCTGATGGAGGAGACCCGCGCTTATCTCGAGAGCCTCGAGCCGCGCAAGTTGGCGGAGTTCCTGATCGGCGGACTCTCCGTAGTCGACATGCCGAACGAATTTTCCAAATCGGAATTTATGGAACTGGCGCGCGAGGCCCACGGCGCGACCGAATATTTATTGCCACCGCTGCCGAACACGCTCTATACCCGCGATACCACCTGCTGGATCTACGGCGGTGTCACCCTGAACCCCCTGTACTGGCCGGCGCGCAAGGAGGAGACCTTCCTCACCACCGCCATCTACAAATTCCACCCGGATTTCACCCAGGAAACATTTAGCGTTTGGTGGGGCGATCCCGACACCAACTTCGGCTCGGCCACGCTGGAAGGCGGCGATGTGATGCCCGTGGGCAACGGTGTGGTGCTGATCGGCATGAGCGAGCGCAGCTCGCGCCAGGGTATTTCGCAGCTGGCGGCGGCACTGTTCGAGAAAGACGCGGCAAGCCAGGTCATCGTCGCCGCCATGCCGAAACTGCGCTCGGCCATGCACCTGGATACCGTGTTCACTTTCGCTGATCGCGATGTCGTTACCCTGTACCCGGAGATCATGGATCAGGTGCACCCGGTGGTGATGCGCCCGGGCGAAGGCAAGGGCCCGCTGCATGTCACACTCGAAAACAAGCCGTTCGTGGATGTGGTGGCCAGGGCACTCAACCTGAAGAAACTGCGCGTGGTCGAAACCGGCGGTGACGCCTACGCCGCCGAGCGCCAGCAGTGGGACAGCGGCAACAACCTGGTGGCCGCCAAGCCCGGTGTGGTGTTCGCCTACGATCGCAACACCACCACCAATACCCACCTGCGCAAGGAGGGAATCGAAGTGGTCACCATCGTCGGCGCGGAACTGGGGCGCGGCCGCGGCGGCGGCCACTGCATGACCTGTCCGATCGTGCGCGACCCGGTCGATTTCTAGACAAGCGGCCGGAACCTGTCGCGGCTCTCTGCCGATTGCGGCACCGTCACATCGCCACTGGCGCCCTGGAATTCCTGTAGTGACTTTATGGGCGCAGTAGTTGGCGTGCCCACTCTACTCTACCTGCCGTTCTGTAGTTTCAATATTGCCAGTCCGCTGCCGAACGTGATTTACGGATTTACCGGTTTCAAGATCGTGGAGTTGCATAAAGCCGAGCAAGGTCGGACTGACGGTTGGAACCGGCGCAGGTATACTGGCGCCATGAAATTTTGCAGTCACTGCGGCAGCGATGCCGTTTCATTCGCGATCCCGGAAGGCGACGACCGCCCCCGCCACCTGTGCGGCGGCTGCGGTGCCATCCACTATATCAACCCCCGCGTCATCGTCGGCTCCCTGCCCTATCTTGGCGACAGGGTCCTGCTGTGCAAACGCGCCATAGAGCCGCGCCTGGGGCTCTGGACCCTGCCGGCGGGGTTCATGGAGAACGGCGAGACGAGTGAAGAGGGCGCACTGAGGGAATCCTGGGAGGAAGCGCGGGCCAATATCCGTGTCGACGACCTCTATACGATCTACGACATCCCGCACATCAACCAGGTCTACCTGATGTACCGCGGTGAGCTGACAGACACCAACTTCGGCCCCGGGCCTGAGTCACTGGAAGTCGAGCTGTTCCACGAGGAGGAAATTCCCTGGGAGGAAATCGCCTTCCCGATCATGCGCGAAACCCTGGAACACTACTTCAGCGACCGCCGCGAGGGCCGCTTCCCACTGCACCGGGGCGTGATTCACCGCAAGCTGTGATCTCCAGCGTGCTGCGAAAATAAGGGCGAACACAAAGTTCGCCCTTGCTTGTTGCCTCTTCCAATGAATCAGCCGCAGCGCTCATCCAAGAGCCACAAATCGAACGCCGGCTCCTCGTAGGGGTGGGCCTCCTGCAGTGCCGCCAGTGCCACATCCACCAGCTCGTCGGCACACACCATCTCTACGCGATATTCCGCCACCTGCTCTACCTGGCCGGACTGGCCAATGAACGGCTGGCTGCCCTCGAGCGGACGGAACTGGCCCGTGCCCAGAGACTGCCAACAGCAGCTATCGTAGTCGCCGATCTGCCCGGCGCCGGCATCGAACAGGGCGCGCTTGACCACTTCCACATGGGATTCGGGAATATATACGCAGAGTTTGTACATACGACGCCTTCCGGGCACTCACAGATCAGAACATCAAAGTCATCAGCTTGCGCTGGTACTGGGTGGCCAGCGGGTCACCGGCGCCGAGGCTTTTGACAATACCCAGGTAGGCCTGCTTGGCCGCACCGTCGGCGAAATTCATATCCTTGCGCAGGATATCCAGCAACAGCTCCAACGCCTCCTGGTGACGGCTGTTCTGGCTCATTTGTACCGCGAGCTTGTAGGCCGAATCGTAGTCCTGCGGATTCTGCTCGACCGCCTGCTGCAGTGCCTTGATCTCCGGCGATTCCGCCGCCTGCTGTTTCAGTTCCAGCTGCGCCATCAGCTGCTGATAGTCACCGTCCTGATCCGCGAGCATGATCTTGCCAAGTACGGTTTCCGCCTCGGGCATACGATTCAGTTCCAACAATACCGCGGCCAGCTGTTTGGCGATATCGGCTCGCTCGGAGGACTCGCTGTAGGCCTGGCGCAGTACCGGCAGCGCCTCATCGAGCTTGTGCTCACCCACCAGCTGCCGTCCCTGTTCCAGTTTCACGTCCCACGGCTTGGGCAGGTACTTGTCGAGCATCTCGCGGATCTGCTTCTCCGGCTGTGCGCCGGCGAAGCCGTCCACCGGCTGACCATCCTTGAGCACCATCACCGTGGGCAGGCTGCGAACCCCCAATTGGCCGGCGAGCATCTGCTCGGTATCGGCATTGACCTTGGCCAGCAGGAACTGCCCCGCGTATTCATTGGCCAGTTTCTCCAGTACCGGCATCAGCTGCTTGCACGGTTCGCACCAGTCGGCCCAGAAATCGACCACCACCGGGCGCTTCATGGACTCTTCGATCAATATCTGCTGGGCGTTTTCTGCCGTTACGTCGACAATAAAATCGTTCACAACCACTCCTCAATCCGGTTTTGGACGCAGTTTAACCGATGGGGCAATCGCCAACCAATGGCCAGGGCCGTCAATGTCGAGGACGGCGCACCCGCACCCAAACCAGGCGTGCGACGTACAGGAACACCAACAACAGCAAAGTCCAGGGGAGCAAATACGCCACTGCGGTTACCGCGTCGGCGATACCCTGGGAGAGGCGACTGCCAAAACTGCGGAAGGCATTGCCTATCGGCTGCGTGAATGATTTTTGTGCCAGCGCGGAGAATTGGATATTGACTTCGTCCATCTGCACCCGCTGCAATAAGCGACTGCGCTTTCCTTCGGCAAACTCCAGGTCGGACTGCACTTGTGCGAGCTCCGATGCCACTTTCACCAAAGCCTCCACATCGTCGGTGGACTTCTTGCTCAGTACCTCCAACCGCGCGCGGTAATCCCGCAGCATCTCCAGGCGCTTCTGATTGTCCACGATAGCATCGCCGAGATCTTCGATGCTGGTCGCCTGTCCCGTGGTCGCGGCACCCTCTGCAGCGACCTCGAGCACGGTTGAGACACCCTCCGGCAGCAGCCGCACCTGAATGTGGCCACTCACGTAATTGCTGGTATTGAGGCGACTGTCCAGCAGCGTGCACTGATACTTATCATCCTCGGCACACCATTTCAGCAGGGCCTCATAGCGGCTTTCCAGCTCCCTGACCGGGTACTCGATGGAAACATGATGGGTGTAGGCGAGATATTTTGAACGCTCGCGCTGGATGTCTGCGACCTTGAGTGCCGCGCTGCCTCGCGGCGCGGCTGGCTCGGCTAAAGCAGCCTCATCGTATGACCGCTGTTCACACGCGGCGAGAAACAGAGAAATTACGGTGATCAGGAGGCAACGAAAATTCATTGGATACTTCCCTGTGTAAAAATTGAGTTAACGCCAAAGCGTATCTGCTAAATACCGAATTTCCAATCCGAGTCATCCCCTTCGGCTGCGCTTGGAACAATTCGCCCCCGCACAAGTTGGGCCCTAAGGTCGCGATCTATCACCCGTTGCACAGCGCGGGCATATAAGAAGTTGCAAAGGAAAGACGCAAAATTTAAGAGCGGATTGTCGACCTCGCGGCGACAACCCAATAATTCGAGATCGCCACCTTCATTCTCCAGATATCTTGCTCCCGATGTAAGTCGGTCCACTCCGACACAAGTTTGCAAAAAGTCATTCCCGTTACCCTGCTGGAGAGACACGCCGCCCGTCCGGCATATCAGCTTCCGGGATCAGTATCACTTGCTGCACCCGGCCCGGCTACAAGCCTTAGAAAGTAACTGGCTCACACCTGCTGATTCAATTTTTCCAAATCTTAGTTTGGAAAAATAGGACTACAGGGGCAGCGCTCCATACCGTCAATAAATAGAGGCGTGGCAGAGGCATCGCGGCGGCCTACTAACAATAAACATGGAATCTTGGAGAAAGATTATGAAGTTAACCCCCTTCAAAAAGAGCGCGATCCTGCTCTCCGGCGCACTCGCGCTGGCCGGCTGTGAAAAGCTGGACGGTACTGTCAATGGCGGCGGCACTATGAACTCGCTCGGCGGCAAGGGCAAAGCGGTCTTCACCGTCAACGCCCAGCGCTGTGACGAAGAACCGATCAAGGGACAAGTCAATTTCAGAGATGAGACCGCCATCGACTGGGAGGACCAGGGCGGTGTCAGCTTCCGCGCCAACGTCACCGGTGCCGGCCTCTGCGGCGAGGGCTTCGCCACTGCCGCCGAAGAAGCGCTGATGTGCGATCAGCGCTGCGGTCCGGGCATGTTCCAGGTCGAATTCGACTATGACTCCACCAATCCACTGCTTCCCGGAGCCGGCAAAGGCGTTGCCTGCATGACCGATATGAGCGAAGGCGTCAACTCACCCTTTGGCATGCACGGCCTGGTCAACCTGATTTCCATCGCCGATGGCCCCTTCCAAACCTATACCAACGGCGGCGTGGTGAGCGGCAACATCCAGACCAAGGAATGCCCGAGCACCAAGAACGACGATAACGCCTGAGCGGCCCCAACAATAGAAAGGTGAATTCATGAAGAAGCAAACCACCCTACTGGCCGCGGCGATCAGTGCGGCCATCAGTCTGCCGTCCCTGGCTTCCGAACCCCTGCGACTGGTACTGGAATACAAGCCCGGTCAGGGCGCGGCGGTGAAGTCCGCACTCGCCAAGAAAGGCATTGAGGTGCGCCGCGAGCTGGGCGACTTTGACAGCCTGGCGCTAACCATGACCAAAGAGCAGCTCGGCGAACTGAAATCCGTCAGCGGCATCGCCCAGGTCTATCCGGATACCCCGCGCCGCATGCTAGACAATGGCGGCGTCGGCGAGATCTCGCCCTATGGTATCGCCATGACCCAGGCGAACCAGCTCGCCTACGCCGGCGGCACCAAGGTGTGTATCATCGACTCCGGCTATGACTACGGCCACGCGGACCTTCCCGCAGCGAACGTGAACGGCGAAATGGGCCTGTCCGGCCCCTGGAACCAGGACGATCACAGCCACGGCACCCACGTTGCCGGCACCATCGCCGCCCTGGGTAACGGCGAAGGCGTCGTTGGCGTCAACTCCGATGCCAATATGAACCTGCATATCGTGCGCGTCTTCAACGCCGAAGGCAGCTTCGCTTACGCGTCCGACCTGGCCGGTGCCATGACCGACTGTGCCGCGGCCGGTGCCAATGTGATCTCCATGAGCCTCGGCGGCGGACTGGAAAACCCGCTGGAAGAGAAAGTGGTCGAAAAAATGAGCCGCGACGGCATGTTACTGATCGCCGCCGCCGGCAACGACGCCAACGCCACGCACTCCTATCCCGCCTCCTATGACGGTGTCATGTCCGTGGCCGCCATCGACGACGGCGCCCGACATGCGGAATTCTCCCAGCGCACCGCACAGGTGGAAATCGCCGGTCCGGGTGTAAACACCCTGTCCACGGTACCGCGGGGCATGGGCGTCAACGGCGTTGGCACCGTCAGCCAGGAAGACAGTAGTTACGAGGCGATACCGATGGTCGGCGCCACTACCGGCGATATCTCGGCGCCGCTGGCCGATTGCGGCCTGGGTAGCGCGGCCTGTGAAAATGTCCAGGACAGCATCTGTCTGATCGAGCGCGGCGAGGTCTCCTTCGGGATCAAGGTGGCGAACTGTGAGGCGGGCGGCGGTATCGGCGCTATCGTCTACAACAACCAGCCCGGCAACTTCGGCGGCGATCTCGGTGGCGAGAGCCCACTGGTGGCGGTATCGGTGAGTCAGGCCGATGGCCAGGCACTGGTCGACGGAATGGAAGCGAGCATTTCCATCGCGCCGCTGGCCGACTATGACTACAAGTCCGGCACCTCCATGGCGACCCCGCATGTGTCCGGTGTTGCCGCTCTGGTGTGGAGCCACTTCCCGCAGTGTACCGGCGCCGACATCCGCATGGCGTTGCGTGCATCGGCGAAGGATCTGGGCGAGCCCGGCTACGACTACCAGTTCGGCTGGGGTCTGGTTCAGGCCAAAGCTACCTATGACTACCTGGCCACCAACGGCTGTGGCGTCAACAAGGGCAAGGTCTACGGGGGTGACGGCAGCGCCCGCTAAACGAGGGGTAGGACAGTCGCGTTCGTAGTTCCAGAGAATGAACCGTCCGATCACGGATGATCAAATTGGGCAGCCCCACAGGGCTGCCCCTTTTTTTGGAGCACGGCTGCTAAGAAAGACGATCCATTGCGACCTTCGGCTAACTAGTGAGCTCGAGCGCCACACTCCCCTTGCGAAACTCCCGCTCGAGGGACGTAACGACCTCGATCAGCGATTGCGTCAGTGGCGTGGAGACACGCTCGTTCAATACCACCAAACTACTCGCGGTCGTCAGGCGGTCACTGCGGATAGGTCGCACGACGATATTCGGATGGGGGACATGCTCATCCTCGGCCACCACCGAAATTCCCAAGCCCTGCCCCACAGCCTCCCGAATGGACTCCCGGCTGCCCAGCTCGTACAAGGTGTTGACCGCAACACCCTCTTCCCTTAAAGCCTCCTCGAAAAGCGAACGGGTGAGAGAACCTTCTTCCCGACTGACAAAACCCTGGTGGTGGAAATCGGGTATTTCAAGCTCGGCTTTATTCGCCAACGGATGATCCGCCGGGAGTATGGCGACCAGACTGTATTCATAACAGCGAAAAGCCTGCTGACCAGGTCTTTTCCCGCTCTGTACGTAGAAGGCCGCATCCACTTCGCCGAGTTCCAGCAGTCGCTGAATATTCTCTGACGAAGAAAATGACGCTTTCACTCTGATGTTCGGATAACGACTGTTGAAGACCTTCAAAATCTTCGAGACTTTGTAGGGACTGACGGCTGCGATGTGTATCGCCCCTACATGCATTTGCGAGTGGGAGTACATGAGGTGCTCCGCTTCGCGCACCGCATTCAGCGCGGACTTAAACAGCGGTAACAATGAGCAGCCGAGGTTGGTCAGGCGGTTATTTTCCCGACGCCGAATGAAGAGCTTCGCATTGTAGAACTCTTCCAGGTGGGAAATTTTATTGACCAGCGACGGCTGGGAAATTTCCAGTTTTGCCGAAGCCTCTTTGAAGCTGCGGTACTTGGCCAGTGCACAGAAAGCTTCCATTTGCGATAGGCTGATTTTTGTTCCCGGCATCTTTTTTCTATCCCGACCTCTTCTGAAATTGACTCAAACTGTAAGAACCAGTCACAGAAAGCATCTGAAGCGACTCTAGAGTGCCAAAACCGCAGTGCGCACCTTGATCAAAAACGCATGTAGATTTGGCAATCTTTGTCCTAGCATTATTTGCTTATTGATTATGCATTATGAGCCAATCGTTTAAAAGGCAAACATACGGCCCAATAAATAGCCAGAATCGAGAGGGAATAGTGTGCCGCAACTTGCCTTTCAGGAGGGAAAATTTACTAGTAGGCATTCGAGCCCTCAGTTGCAGCAGCACTCAAACAGCTGACGCAATAGGGTTCAACGAAGGGACGGAAGCCAACTGAATGGCCGGTGCAGTCAGCGCACCAGCTTGCGCAATCTGGCGGAGATCAGGTCGGCGGCAAAAACCAGCGCCAGTATGACCAGCACACAGGCGGCTGTATTTTCATACTCAAAAAGCTTCATCGTGGTCATCAGTTCGAAGCCAATGCCACCAGCTCCCACCATACCGAGAATGGTGGACACGCGAATGTTGGCCTCGAGTCGATACAAGGCGACCCCCAGCCACGCCGGCAGCACCTGTGGAAGGATGGCAAACAGGATAATACGTGAAGTCGAGCAACCTGCGGACTCCATCGCCTCGATGGGTCCGCGGTCGACCTCTTCGATCGCTTCGGCAAAAAATTTACCCAGCATTCCCGCCCCATGGACGGTCAGTGCCAACACACCGGCAAAGGGACCCAGTCCGACTGCAGCCACAAATATCAACGCGAGAATAATTTCGTTGATACCGCGCCCGACATTCAGGACCTGGCGGGAGAAATGATAAACAACTGGACTGGGTGACAGGTTGTGCGCAGCCAAAAAGCTCAACGGAATTGCCAACACAACTGCCAGCAAGGTGCCCAACAGCGCAATCTGGATCGTCTGCAAGGTCGGCCCTATGAGGTTCGCGCCAATATACGAGAAATTTGGCGGCAGCATTCGCGCCAAAAAATCGCCTATCCACGGCAGCCCATCGATCAGCTGCGCCAAGCTGGCGCCGGCACCAGCGATCATCCATGCCATTAACAGCGCCGCCAGTAGAAAAACCGGCAGGTAGATCCACCAGCCCAACGGGTTCTGTGGACGGCGTGCGACCAAAACATAAGGCGACATATTGACCTCAACCCACCTGGGCCACTTGGGATTTCTGCCGACGGATCTCTCCGGACATACGAATCACTAACTTAGCAACGTTGTCATCTTCGATGCCCGGGTAAATGGATTCGATTACGGACACATTCATCTTTTCAGGCGGGCCATCAAAAACGATACTCCCCCCGGATAAACCGATGATGCGTGTGGCATACTCCATCGCATAGTCGATCTGGTGGAGGTTGCACAACACGGCAATGCGTTTTTTTTGACAGACACTGCGCAGGTACGCCAGTGTTTCCCGGGAATTTTTGGGGTCCAGGCTCGCAACCGGCTCATCGGCCAGAATCAAATCCGGCTGTTGCGCCAGGGCCCGCGCGATGCCGACCCGCTGTTGCTCCCCACCGCTTAGGCTATCGGCCCGGGCATAAGCTTTCTCTGCCATGCCCACCTCGTCGATTGCAGCGAGAGCGATATCGACATCGTGTCGACGGAAAACCTGCAACAGGCAGGACCATAGAGGAATTCCGGCCATACGACCGACCAGTACATTCTTGATGACACTGAGCCGGCCGATCAGGTTGTGATGTTGAAACACCATGGCGATGCGTTTACGCAGGGCACGGCGCGCAGCTTTCCGCTGCCCGTGGCAGCGTTCACCATGAATAAGAATCTCTCCGGCTGTAGGCGGACTAAGGTAATTCAGGCAGCGCAGTAGTGTCGATTTGCCGGCCCCGGAGGGCCCGAGAACCACCACAAACTCGCCGGGATTTACCCGGATATTGATGTCCTTGAGGACATAGTCCCTGCCGTTAAAGCTCTTGTATAAGTCGCGTACTTCAATCATGACTGTCTGCGCGGGGCATTATTGGCGAGCCAGTTTGGCGGCTTCACGCACAACATGGTATGCAGCGTCATTAGTAAGCTTGTATCCGACGAGCTGACCCTGGTCACCAAACTCGATATCGTGGATACTCAGGAAGGCATTCTTGATCCGTTCCTTAGTTTCCTGCGGCAACGCTTTGCGCCACACCATCGGTGACTCGGGAATCGCGTCGGAGCTCCAGATCACGCGGAAATCACCGGCATTCACCATCCCCTTCTCGATCGCGGAGCGCAGAATCCTGTCCGCCACCGTAGCCCCATCTACCTTGGCATGTTTGACCGCAAGGATGTTCGCGTCGTGTCCGCCGGTATAAATAACATTCTTGAAATGACGGCGAGGGGGAATGCCGGCTTTTTTCAAAGCCAGCATCGGCAGTAAATAACCGGAAGTCGAAGTCGGGTCTACGAAGGCGAAGTTTTTCCCCTTCAGGTCGCCAATAGTGCGATGCTCGGAGTCGGCGCGAACGATAATCTGACTGCGGTAACTCTCACCATCCATTGCTTTGGTCTCTGCTACAGCAAAAGCCTCCACATCGGCTATTTCTGCGGCCTTCACATAGGAAAATGGACCGAGATAGGCCACATCCACATGGCCCGCACGCAGGGCCTCGATCACGCCGTTGTAATCCATGGCTACGAAGCCTTGCACCTCCACGCCCAGCTTTTGCTCCAGGGCTTCTAACAGCTGCTGGGACTGATTGACCATCGCGCGGGAATCTTCGGCGGGAATCAGCGCAATACGCAGTGAATCCAATGCGTGGGCGGAAACTGAAAGTAGAGCGAAAGCGAGGAGAAGTGCACTTCTGATCAGGCTGACTATTGCTGGCATGGCTCGTTTTTATTCTTGTTCTTGTTAACTCGGTCGTTGCTGCGAATTTCTGGCCACAGCTGACATGACAATTATCTCGTCACCGCAATGCCATGTCACGCCAGCAGGCCGTTGTTACACGCAGATTGAAGCCCAGCATAAGTTAATTAATTAATCGTGAACCAATTGGCCGAAAAATCCGTTTATATGACCGGAAAGGTGACAGCCGTCTGCAGTGTGCGGAGCCAGGGCAAAGGTGCTACCGCAGCCCCAAAGCTGGGATAGGGTTCCCACAGACAGAGGTAGCGGTATCCAAGAAAGATCCAGGTTGACCAACCAGGGAGGGGCGCTCAAAAAAGAAAGCTGGCCAGTTAGCGGAAGATGACCTCTGGCCCATAGGCGAGGAGCAGCGCCTCGCACTCTACTTTCCGCAGCCCCCTCACCACCAGGCCGTAAGAGCGATCCATCATCCGCTCGATCTCATAGTCCGGCACACTGCCGTCCAGCAGCACCGTATTCCAGTGCTTTTTGTTCATATGGTAACCGGGGATGACTCCGGTAAAGATATCCCGCAGTGCCTGGGCCTCATCCGGATCGCACTTGAGATTCGTACAGTCCACGCCGTTGAGACGACCCAGGGTGGCAAACATCTTGCCCTTGATTTTGAACACCGCCACATCCGGGCCAAAGGGGAAATCCTCTTTGGCCTCGGGACGGGACAGCAGATATTCGCGCGCGGCCTTGCGGTCCACAGTGGCTCCCTACCAGTTCAGGGACGACGGCAGGCGCGGCGAGGACAGCAGCTTGCTAAAACGCCGCCAGCGCTCGTTCGGGTCCTCGGTGCCCTCTTCCACATAGTCGGCCACCAGTTGCTTGCCCCAGTTGTAATTGATCACATAAGCGCCGTAGGCATCCACAAAGCGCTTGCGCTGCTGCGCCTTCTCCGGGCTCATCAGTGTGTACTGCTGGAACAGCTCAACCACCTTGTCGCCGTCAATCTCGCCATCGATATACTGGCGCGCTATTTCATTGCCGGCAAAGCCCAGCTCATCGATCAGGGCCAGCACGTGGTCATATTTTTCGGCATTCGCCGGATCCATGCCCGCGAGCGGGTACAGTACTTCTTTTTCGAACTTCGTCTTCTCCTCGCCGGGAAACGCCAGCTCGATACCATAGTTGGCGCTGCCCTCGGCGATCAGAGACTGGGGGCTGAACAGCGGATAGACGCTGTACTCGACCCAGCCGCGCTTGTTGACCAGTTCATCCTCCAGCAATGCATTGTAGGTGTGGTGGCCCGGATAGCCCTCGTGACAACCGAGATCGATGGCGCGGTCGATCATGATGGGCAGTTCGGTGTTGACCTGGATCAGGCTCTGCGCCTTGCCCTGATACCAGTTGTAGCCACTCCAGGGCTTGTCAGTGACGTATTCCAGTACGAAATTTTCATCGGCCGGCAGCTGGATATGTTGCTTGGTGCGCTCGCGGCAGGCGTCGATGGCTGCCTCGAATACCGCCTCCAGCTTGTCGGTGGGGATTTCAAACTGTTTTTTGAATTCCCGCACCCGCACAGGCAATGGCTCATCACCAGGCAACAACTGCTCCAACGCCTGCAGTACCGGTCCGAACTCGGCAAAATTCTGCTTTGGCGGTTGCGTGTCATAGAGCAGCTGCGCCTCGCGCTCGAAATTGCGCTGCGTGCTACCGGCCAGGCTCTCCGCATGCGCAATCAGTGCGCGCAGCTGGGTTTTCAGGTAATGCACGCGCAGATTTTCGATGGAGCCGTCTTGCTTTTTCACTTCCGGCAGCTGCTGCATTAACTCCTTGCCGCGTGCGGCGATATCGGCCGGCTTGGCCTGGCTGTTGGCCGCTGCTTCCTTCCACTCCTGCGGACCATAGTAAGCGTCAACATAACTGTCGTCATGGTTGCCCAGCTCCAGCACCAGCTGCACATAGCCCTTTGCCACTGCATCCATGTTCGCTTTCCCCGCGTCGGTGGCCGCTGCCTGCTCGGAGACTTCCGCCTCCACCGCGACCGAATCTTCGGTCGGCGCTTCTCTCTTCTCTCCACAGGCACCCAGTGCCAGCAGTATTGCCATCAGCGGCAGCAGTCTGGACAAATTGTGCGATAGATTCATAGCGATTCCCTTACTGACTGGTTGTCATATTCTGATTCTCGTTCACGGCGCGCGCTAAGTCGGCGCGACCTCAAACCGCTGCTGGACTGTGTGCAGAGCGTCCTCCACTTCCGCGGCGGCGCGTTCGGCGGATTCCAGCGCGCCCTCCATATAGCCGAACCACTCGACGGCAAACTCGGTACCGGCCCAGTGGATAGGCCCGTTGTGCTCGCGCAGGCGGGCCCCATAGCCGGTCCAGGTACCCGGAGCCATCAGCGCGGCGTAACAGCCGCGGGTCCAGCTCTCACTGCTCCAGTCCCTGTCGACATATTCCAGCGGCCGCCGGGCGCGCTCGCCAAAATACTCCGCAAAGCAGTCCAGCACCAGCGCACGCCGCGCGTCGGCGCCGGCAGAACTCAGTTTCCGGGCCGTATCGCCCTCCAGAAATCCCATCAACAGCCCCGATGCCTTCCCCACCTCGGAGTTGTCGAAAGTCACCCGCACCGGTCCGGCCGGACTAGCCACCTGACCGGAGAGCTGCTCGCGCCGCCAAAAAGGCTCCTCGTAGCGCGCAACACACTTGATGCAGGCCCCGGCCGGCATGCGCTGTAATAACTGGTCGCGCCACGGCGGCAGTGCCGGTTCGAAGCGAATACGCAGCGCCTGATTCGGTGGCAAAGCGACGATGACGCGCTCACAGACCAGGGAGCCGGCGAAATGCCGCACCCGTAGGCGGCCATCGGGCAGCTGCTCCACCGCTTCTACCGGCGCGCTCAGCTGCACGCGATTACCCAGTTCCCGCGCCATGCGTTCGCACAGCCCCGCAGTGCCACCGTGCACCCGATCCTGTTGGGCGCCGCCGGTCACCGCCAGCAGGGTTTCCAGTGAGTTGCCGGAGCGCGCGTAAAAGAGCGCGTGCAGCAGTGACAGTTCGGCCGGCTCGGCGGCAAATACCGCCCCGATGCCAACCGCGAATAATTCCCGCGCGAGACTCATGCGACAGTTTTTCTTCAGCCAGGAATCCAGCGTCATCGAATCCCACCGCCGCGCCTTGACGTGCTCCCAGGGCGCCGCGGGATCGATTGAGCGTGCCATCGCTTCAAATCGCGCCATCGCGATGCCCAGGTCCGCCAGTGCCAGCGGATTGATTTTCGGGATGGTGCCGCGGTAGCGGCGCAGGCGCCCGTGCAGCTGGAGCAGGTTATCGCCGCTGTCGTACAGGGGCCAGGTAGTCGCGCCCAGCTCCTCGATCAGTCGGTACATCCGCGCCTGCCCCGGCCCCACCCACTGACCACCGATATCGACGGTATCGCCGTTGGCGAAGCGGTGATTCTGCAGGCGACCGCCGACCCGGTCGCGCGCCTCGAGCACCTTGACGGAATACTTGTGCCGCAGCAGGCGCGCCGCCTGCAACCCGGAAATCCCGGCGCCGATTATGGCGACCTGAACCTGTTCCTGTGACATGCTTACTCGCTCAGTTCCCGTTATTTTTTTCTACCAGCCACAGACTGGAAATTACTGCGCCGTCACGGCGTTCGCCCTGCAACACCTCACCGTGCAGCACCGCGGTGGTCCGGCCGTCGTCCCCGAGATCCCACAGCTCGCCGCGGAAAAATGTATTGATGCCCGCGCGCAAATGCTTGCCGCGTCCAGCCAGCGCGTATTTGCGCCAGGCCTCGCCCTCGCTGAGGGTGCCTACATCGCGGCCACTGATGTCCGCCGGTGTGGCGGCACCGTTATAACCGCCCCAGGGCCTGTCCCAGATACCGTCGGGCGAGGAATAGGACGGCACCGCTACCAGCTCCGCACCTTCCAGCTGCCGCCAGGCTTGCGGATACCAACTGTCGGCACAGATCAGCACGCCCAGGCGGCCGAGCGGCGTATCGATAATCGGCAGGGGGCCCTCGCCCGGCTGGGTGAACGGCAGTTCGCTGTCGATCGGGTACAACTTCCGCACAGGTCCCGCCACTGAGCCATCGGCGAAGAACACAAAACTGCTATTGTAGATGGCGCCCGTTCCAGCCCGTATCTGATCGCGCTCAATCGAGGGAGATGGCAGCGCTATGGAACCGGCCACCAGGGTGACGCCGAACTCCCGCGCCAGCGTTGAAAACACCTGCTGGTACTGCTCGGCCATTGCACCCGCCTTGCTTTTGAACAGGGCCGCGGCAAAAGGATCAGCCGCAGTCTCATCGCGCCAGTGACGGAGGAAATCGGGCAGATTGCCCAGCGCCGCCCAGAACAGGGCCCCTGTGGTGCTGTCGCTCCGAAACGCCAGGAAGCTCTCCCCCTCTGCCACCAACCAGGTGCCAATATGCTCGGGAAACACCACCAGAGTCTGCTCACTCAGCCAGCCGGCACTTCGCCCCTGCGTCAGATAACCGCGCAGCTTGCGCTGCAACCGCTCGACACTGGCATAGTCTTCCGAGGTGAGATAGGGCTGGATCGATACCAGGTTGGCACTGCCTGCCTCGGCCTTATTCAGCGGTTCCAGCAGCACCGGTGGCTCGGGTGCTGCGGCTCCCTCGGGCAGCGGGATACGCAACAGAATTGCGAGCGTTGCAGTAACCAATACAGCAACCAGTAATAGCTTTCTTATCATTATTTTTCACGGCGCATTCTTATCATTGGCTACTATAGCGCCATAGTTACCTTCGATTAAGTCCGTGGCGTCGAATTGAGATTTACCGACCCGAGGAATCCAATGCCCCGTCTGACTTTCCGCTTCTACCGGGAACTGAACGATTTCCTGCCGCGGCACCTGCGCCAGCGGGATATCCAGCGGAGTTTTCTATTGGCCGGTTCAATCAAGGACGCGATCGAGAGCATCGGCGTTCCCCATACGGAGATTGACCTGATACTGGTCAACGGCGAATCGGTGGACTTCGACTATCAGTTTCGCGATGCCGACCGCGTCAGCGTCTATCCCGTGTTCGAATCCCTCGATATCTCCTCCGTCAGCCGCCTGCGCCCCCATCCCCTGCGGGAACCCCGCTTCGTACTGGACTGCCACCTGGGCCGACTGGCCCGCTATCTGCGCTTATTGGGATTCGACTGCCTGTTTCGCAATGACTATGCCGACGAGACCCTGCTGCAAATCTCCATTGAGCAGCGGCGTATTCTGCTGACCCGGGATATCGGCCTGCTCAAGCGCCGACAGCTGGAACGAGGATATTTTGTCCGCGCGACCAAACCGCGCGCGCAGCTGGCCGAGGTAGTGCAACGACTGCAGCTGCAGAGCTGCATGCGACCGTTTTCTCGCTGTATCGCCTGCAATGGCAGCATTGCCGCCGTGCGCAAAGAGGATATTGCACGGTTTCTGCCAGACAATACGCGACGCTACTTCCACGAATTTTTTCAGTGCCGCGACTGTCTGCGAGTCTACTGGAAAGGCAGCCACTATGAGCGCATGAAGCTACTCGTGCGGGAGCTCAACTTTGCTTCTACCTCAGCCGCACAGACGAGCTAAAAACCCGTCATCTGCTCCGCGGCCGCCGGGGTACCGAGTGCGGCAGTCGTCGCACTCAGCTTTCGCTAGCCGGGCGTTTCTCAGCCTCCACGGCGCCTTCCGCCAGCGGGTGGTCGCCTTCCTCCGCTATCTCATATTCCTCGGATACCGGAGCCCTGCGCAGCACCAGGAATCCGGCGATACCGGCAATCACCGAGGCGAGCAGCACGCCGGCCTTCGCCTGAATCAGCAGGTCCTGCTGATCGTAAAACGCCAGTTCGGCAATAAAGATGGACATGGTGAAACCGATGCCGCCCAGGAGGGCCACGCCGAAAATATGGTGAAAGCTTGCCGACTTGGGCAGTTTGCCAAGACCCAGTTTCCATCCCAGCCAGGTAGCGCCCACGATACCGATCAATTTGCCGACGACGAGACCGGCGATCACGCCGAGTGTCACCGGGTTGAATACCGCCTCGGAACTGGTGAAGCTGTCGATCGGAATACCGGCGTTGGCCAGGGCAAAGATGGGAATTACCAGAAAGGCCACCGGTGTATGCAGGCGTGTTTCCATCCGCTGCAGCGGCGACTGCGCCAGATTCACGCCGTTGCCCAGCGCCATTACCCGTGCGCGCAGCGCGTCGTTGGCGATGATTTTATCGCCGGGGCGAAAGCAGCGGTCGAAGCTGCGGATTATGTCCTTCACGAAGGTACTGAACGCGACGGGGTCATATTTCGGTCGCGCCGGCAGGGCCATCGCGGTGATCACACCGGCGATTGTCGCGTGCACTCCCGCCAGGTGGAGTTCGTACCACAACAGCAACCCGACAAACACGTAAGCCGGCGAACGGCGCACACCGGCGGCCTTCAACAGCCACATGATCACCACCAGACAGCCGGCGGCGATCAATGCGGTCATATTCACTTGCTCGGTATACCAGATGGCGATGACCAGAATCGCACCCAGGTCGTCGACGATGGCCAGCGCGACCAGGAAAGTCACCACCGAACGCGGCACGCGGTTGCCCAGCAGCGCGATACAGCCGACCGCAAAGGCGATATCCGTCGCCATGGGGATACCCCAGCCGCGCTCGCCCTCAGTGCCGATGTTCAATGACGCATAGATCGCCGCGGGCACCACCATACCGCCGATCGCAGCCATTACCGGCAGCACCGCCTGTTTCAGGTCTGAGAGTTCCCCCACCAGGAATTCACGCTTGAGTTCCAGGCCGACGAGAAAGAAGAAGATGGCCATCAGGCCGTCGTTGATCCAGTGGTGCAGGCTGAGGGAGAACTCCCAGTCACCTGCGTTCAGGCTGATGGGCAGATGCAGCAGGTGCTGGTAGGTGGCCTGCAGAGGCGAGTTGGCAATAATCAGCGCCGCCAGGGCGGACAGCATCAGCAGTATGCCACTGCTGCTCTGGCGATGGATAAACTCTTCAAAAGGAGTGACCAGGCGGCCGAACGCGCTTTCCAACGGCGCTTCAAATACCTTTCCCTTGCGAATCTTGAACTTGTCCAGAACGCTTCTCGCCATCGACCACTGACCTCCTTTCTAAAGATTAGCCCGCAATGCGCGCGGGCCGGTGCTTTCACCAACAGGGGCCAGAGGTTAGCATGGCAGCCGCTTATCCCACCATATTTTTAGAACTATAGTGCCACTCATGACCCGCCTGGATCTCTTGCTCGTGCAGCGTCAGCTCGCCAACTCCCGCACTCACGCCAAGAAACTGGTGGATGCCGGCCGCGTCGCGGTGTCCAGCGGTGGTAGCTGGCAGCCGGCCCAGAAGGCGAGCCAGGCCGTCGGCGAGGACTGGGAGCTGAAAGTGGAGCCGCTGCCGGAGGACCGCTATGTGTCCCGCGCGGGGCTGAAGCTGGCGGCGATTCTCGATCAGACCGGCCTGGACCCGCAGGGCTGGCGCGCCCTGGATGTGGGCTGTTCCACTGGCGGTTTCAGTGACTGCCTGCTGCAGCGCGGTGCCGAACTGGTGGTGGGCGTGGATGTGGGCCACGACCAGCTGGCCCAGAAGCTGCGCGACGACCCGCGCATGCACCTGTTCGAAGGCGTCAATGCCCGCCATCTCGAAGCGTCACAGCTGGCTCCCTACGGTGACGCCGGTTTCGATGCGATTGTCATGGACGTTTCTTTTATTTCCCAAGCGTTGATTCTGCCGCAGCTGCCCGCACTGCTGAAGCCGGGCGGCTGTCTGCTGAGCCTGGTGAAGCCGCAGTTCGAAGTCGGGCCCGAAGGTATCGGCAAAGGCGGGCTGGTGCGGGATGCAGCGCTCTATCCGCAGGTACGCGACAAGATCACCGACCTGTGCCGGGAATTGGGACTCGAAGTCAGGGAATATATCGACAGCCCAATCAAAGGCGGCGATGGCAATCGGGAGTTCTTGCTGTGGGCAACCCGCGGCGCCGATCTGTAGGGGGTGCGCCCGGTTTTCGCCCTTTTGCATGCACTGCTGCAGAGCCTCGATTTAGGCGCAGTGGCGGCTCTGCTGCCGGGGTCGGTTTGCCAGATACGCTGTGAATACGTCCTTGTACGCTCTACGCGGCCATCCATGGCCGCGTAAGGTCTGGCAAACCGACCCCGACATCAGGGCCTTCACATAGATTTTGTCGATTCACCCGCCTTGATTTGAGTGAAAAATAAAACAACCTTCGGCTTGATTACGGCGATTCAATTTGAGCCCAGGTCCTGATGCCGGCGGCCTCGACTACAAAGCCAACGTCGGCACCGCCGGGCGAACGCGGGGCTCACCCCTGCAGTATCTCCGTCACCACCTCGGTCTTGACCGAATTGGCGATAAAGCACTGTTCGTGGGACTGGTGGTGCATCGTTTCCAGCTGCTCGCGGCTGGGCTGCTTTTCACCGGAGAAGGTAATCCGCGGTCGCAAGGTCACCCGGGTCATGGCCATCTTGCCGCCATCGGACTTTTCCATCACCCCCAGCGCCTCGTCGCGATACTCGTCCACGACGAATCCGCGCTTGGCGGCAATGGCGAGGAAAAACAGCATATGGCAGCTGGACAGTGAGGCGACAAAGGCCTCTTCGGGATCCACGTTTTCCGCCACCGAATAGGGCAGCGGCACTATATGCGGTGACGATGACGCCGGTACTTCGAGACCGCCGTCAAACTGCCAGGTGTGGCCGCGGCTGTATTGGTTGTCGGTGAAGGTAGCGTCTTCGCGCCGCCAGAGTACGGTGGAAAAATACTCGGACACAATGACCTCATGGACTGTCAACGCAACAGCTTTTCAAGCTTTGCCTTGAAGCGCTGCGGCTGCCCCTCGGTGGGGGAGCGGGTTCGGGTGGGTCGCAGCACCAACTGCCCCTGGCAGTTGGGGCAATTGCGCTGTAAATGCTCCGCACACTGCCGGCAATATGTGCATTCAAATGAACAGATAAAGGCCTGATCGGTGAGCCCCAGCGAGACGCCACAACGCTCGCAGCTGGACTTCATTCTTAACATGGCAGCCCCGTGCAATTCCTATCTCGGCGCTCAAATGCGCCCTAAGTACGACCGCCGATCTCAATGACCGGCGGCCGCCAAACTGGAGAAGGCGGGTTGCCAGAGAAAAATTGCTGGTTATTCCGCCTCGATTTGCTGGTCGGTGCGCGCCGCCATGATGAAGTCGTTCTTGTGCAGCCCCTTGGCTTCGTGGCTCCACCAGGTCACAGTCACCTTGCCCCACTCAGTCAGCAGTGCCGGGTGGTGACCCACCTCCTCAGCGATAGCGCCAACGCGATTGGTAAACGCCAGCGCCTGCTTGAAATTGCGGAACTTGAACACGCGCTCCAGCTGCATGATTCCGTCGCGGGCCACGGGTGTCCAGTCGGGTATTTGTCGCAGCAGCTCTGGCAGTTCTTCATCACTTACCAGCGGTGCATCGGCGCGACAGGCTTCACATTGTTGTTGGGCCAGATCTGTCATATCAGCGGTCATGGATTAGTCCTCAAAAATCTTTGGTTATTATGGACTCTTTTGAGTTGGAGCCCACTCTAACCGCCGCCTCTCGAGGAAACAAGCGCACCGACCAAAAACACATTTTATGTGGTTTTCACCCCACTTAATGGGACGGAGTGCTAAAAATAGCGCAAAGAATTATTGTGCGAATAATCATCACGAAAGTTCACCCGGGGAAGCCGACGCCTTCACCCGCGCGCACACGAATATGTTAAGTTGCAGTATCTGCAATTTTTTCCAGCAACGAGTAAGAAGCCGAAATTGAGGATCGCCATGAGATCGACTATCCCCGCCCTCGCCCTGCTGCTGAGCCTCAGCGCCTGCGACCAGCAGGCTGCCGACAGCGCCCGCCGGGAACAGGCGCGAGCACCCGCGCCCGTCGAAACCAGCGCAGAAACCCAGCAGGCATTCCAGCAGCTGAGTGAAGAGTTTGTCACCGAACTCTGGCAACTGTTCCCGTCCTGGGCGGTCCGCGAGGGCTACTACAAGGTGGCGGAGCAACTGCAGATACCCGACGATGCCTATCGCAAGCGCATGCTCGATTTCGCCGCCACTTACAGCCGCAAATTTGGCAACCTGGACAGCAGCCAGCTCGACCCCAATGCCAGCAGCGATCTGGCCCTGATCCAGAATTTCCTGTCGCGCATCCAGTGGCAGCTCAAGAAGTTCAAGTCTCACGAGTGGAATCCCGCTGATTACAACGTCTCCCACGCTTTCGCGCTGATCCTGAACACCGACTACGCGCCGCTGGACGAGCGGCTGCGCACTTTCAGCAAGCGCATGGCCCATGTACCGGCCTACTATGAAGCCGCAGAGCAATCGCTGCGCACGCCGGCATCGCCGCAACTGGTACTGGCCATTCAGCAAAACGAAGGGGCGCTCAGTGTATTCGGCGAGGAGCTCGAACAAAAACTCGCCGAAAGTGGCCTCAGCGACGAAGAAAAGCAACAGTTCAAGCAGCGCCTGGAGCAGGCACGCCAGGCTATCGAAGAGTACGTCACCTTCCTGCAGACCAAACACAGCGATCTGGAGAAAACGCAGAAATACCGGAATTTCCGCATCGGCGAAAAGCTGTACGAGGAGAAATTCAAATACGATATCCAGATCGGCATGACCGCCAGCGAGCTCTACGAGCGCGCGCTACAGGAGAAGGACACGCTGCACGGGAAGATGAGCGAGCTGGCGGACAAATTGTGGCCCGAGTATTTCCCCGAATCACAGCCCCCGGCGGACAAGCTGGCAAAGATTTCCGCAGTGTTGGAAAAACTGTCCGAGCACCACGCGACCAAGGAAACCTTCAAGGCGGAAGTGGAAAAGCAGATCCCGGAATTGGCGGCGTTTGTGACCGAACACGATCTGCTGACACTGGACGAGGACAAGCCACTGGTAGTGCGCACTACCCCGCCCTATATGCGCGGATTTTCCGTCGCATCCATCAATGCCCCAGGGCCGTACGACAAAGGTGCCAACACCTACTACAACGTCATGCCCATTGAGGATTTTTCCGATGAGCGCGCCGAGAGTTTCCTGCGCGAATACAACAGCTATCTGATGCAGATACTGAATATTCACGAAGCCATTCCCGGCCACTACACGCAGCTCGTTTACGCCAACCAGTCTCCGAGCCTGATCAAGAGCATTCTCGGCAACGGCGCCATGATCGAGGGCTGGGCCGTCTACACCGAGCGCATGATGCTGGAAGCCGGCTACGGCAATTTCTCACCGGAGCTGTGGCTGATGTACTACAAGTGGAATCTGCGCACCGTCATCAACACTATTCTCGATTACGAGATCCAGGTGAAAGGTATCGACGAAGAACGAGCCATGGATTTGATGGTACGCCAGGGATTCCAGCAAAAAGCCGAAGCCATGGGCAAGTGGCGCCGCGCCACCCTGAGCCAGGTGCAGCTGACCAGCTACTTCGCCGGCTACCAGGACATCCTCGCCCTGCGCGAGGAAATGAAGCAGAAGCTCGGTGAGAAATTTAACCTGAAGGAATTCCACGAAAAATTCCTCAGCTACGGCAATGCACCGGTACCGGTGATTCGGGAGTTGATGCTGGCGGAGTTGCAGCAGAACTGAATTAGTTTCCGACGCACCGCCACTGTACTTTGGGATGGCCCGCACGCCTCGTAGCGGATTTTGTGGCGGCCCTGCTACCGGAGGCTTTTTGCGGGACACGGGCTAGGCGCCCCCCCTAAATCCATCCCTGGAGGCTTGTCGGCCGGGTCCCTCCGGCCGACAGTCCCTCAAAAAGCCTCCGGTAGCAGGACCTTCGCGTCGGGCACATCGCGCAACCAACTATCGCTTCAACAAAGAATAGGTAGAACTACAAAGTCGATGCAAAGGCTCTGATGTCGGGGGCCTCTTGCGGGACCGTCGGCGGCCAGGGACGGCCGCCGACGAGCCTACATGGATGTACTCGTGGCGTGTCCCGCAAGAGGCCACCGGCAGCAGATCCGCCACAGAACCAACTACGGAGCACGCAAAAAAAAAAGCCGGGCCCCTCGCGGAACCCGGCCTTTTGCCACAAGAGGGAAGCGGTTAAACCGCACCCTCCTCGATCTTCGCTTTCCAGATCAGCGGCCCGGTGTTGTGCACCGACTCGCCCTGGCTGTCCACGGCCACGGTCACCGGCATGTCCTGCACCTCGAACTCGTAGATCGCTTCCATTCCCAGTTCCGGGAAGGCCACTACCTTGGCGTCCTTGATCGCCTGGGCCACCAGGTAGGCGGCACCGCCGACAGCCATCAGGTAGACCGCCTTGTTGTCGCGGATCGCGTCGATCGCGGTCGGGCCGCGCTCGGCCTTGCCGATCATGCCCAGCAGGCCGGTCTCTTCCAGCATGGTGCGGGTGAACTTGTCCATGCGCGTGGCAGTGGTCGGACCGGCCGGGCCCACTACTTCCTCGCGCACCGGGTCGACCGGGCCCACGTAGTAGATAAAGCGACCACTCAGGTCCACCGGCAGCTTCTCGCCCTTGGCGAGGATGTCGACCATCTTCTTGTGCGCAGCATCGCGGCCAGTCAGCATCTTGCCGTTCAGCAGCAGGGTTTCGCCCGGCTGCCAGCTGAGCACGTCCTCGCGGGTAACCTCATCGAGGTTCACGCGGCGGGTGTTGCCGCCGGCCTCGCGGGTGATTTCCGGCCAGTCTTCCAGCTTCGGCGGTGTCTGGCGCGCGGGGCCGGAACCGTCCAGGGTGAAGTGGGTGTGGCGGGTGGCGGCGCAGTTGGGGATGATCGCCACCGCCTTGTTGGCGGCGTGAGTCGGGTAATCCTTGACCTTCACGTCCAGCACGGTGGTCAGGCCGCCGAGGCCCTGGGCACCGATACCCAGCTTGTTGACCTTGTCATACAGTTCCAGGCGCAGCTCTTCGGCGCGATTGCTGGCACCGCGCTCTTGCAGCTCCTGGATATCGATCGGGTCCAGCAGGGATTCCTTCGCCAGCAGCATCGCCTTCTCGGCGGTACCGCCGACACCGATACCCAGCATGCCCGGCGGACACCAGCCGGCACCCATCTGCGGCACCATCTTCAGCACCCAGTCGACCACAGAGTCAGACGGGTTCAGCATTGCAAACTTGCTCTTCGCCTCACTGCCGCCGCCCTTGGCCGCGACATAGACTTCGACGGTGTCGCCGGGGACGATTTCGTAGTGAATCACCGCCGGGGTGTTGTCACCGGTGTTCTTGCGGGCGCCGTCCGGGTCCGCGAGGATGGAGGCGCGCAGCACGTTGTCCGGGTTCATGTAGGCGCGGCGCACACCCTCGTTGACCATATCGGTCACGCTCATGTCCGCATCCCACTGCACGTTCATGCCCACTTTCAGCTTCACGGTCACGATGCCGGTGTCCTGGCAGATGGGGCGGTGGCCCTGGGCACACATGCGGGAGTTGATCAGGATCTGGGCCATGGCGTCCTTGGCCGCCGGGTTGGCCTCCTTCTCATAGGCCTTGTTCAGGGCCTGAATGAAGTCCTGCGGGTGGTAGTAGGAGATGAATTGCAGCGCGTCGGCAACGCTGTCGATCAGGTCGTCCTGGCGGATAGTGGTCATTGGCGCTCCAGTCTAGGTCTCTGGCGGTTATCGTCTCGAGGCGGGCGATTTTACACGAAATGTGGGGTTATTGGCGGGCTTTGCGTTCTATCAAATGGATACAAAAAAGGGCGAACACTGGGTTCGCCCTTTCAGTCACGATGACAGGTCAGCGCTACATGGACGAGGCGGTGGAACCACCCTGCAGCGAGCGAATGGCATCGCGCAGCTGCACCAGGTCCTTGTTCACCGAACGGCGGTAGGCATCGATGGACTCCACGGCCTCTTCGTTGGCGCCCACGCGCGCGGTCAGGTCGCTGCGCACGGATGCCAGCTGACGCTCCAGTCGCGCCAGCTTGTCAGCGGTCTCGCGCTGACTGGCGGTGTTGGACTTGCGCAGCTCTGCCAGCGCGGACTCCACGGCGGCAATCTTGCTGACGCTGGCACTCAGGCCGTTGACCTTGCCGGTCAGGGCCGCAACCTGCTTCTTGTTGGCTTCCGCAATGCTCTTGTTCGCGGCGATGCCCTTGCGGTTGGTATCGTAGGCCACACCCCAGAGCTTGCGGATCTCGGCGGCATTGTCCTTGACCTTGGCATTCAGCACATCCACCGACGCCGAGGATTCCTCATCGGACATCTCGAAGCGCTTCTCCAGTTCGGCGATACGGCCCTCGGCATCGACCAGCTGAACCCGGCTGATCTGCCACTGCTGATACAGGAAGGCCGCCGCACCGAGGCCGGCCAGGGCCAGGATCAGCGCGAACAGACCCAGTACCGAGAAACCGCCGCGGCGCTCCTCCACTACCGGCGCCGGCTCCGGCGTACGGGGGGCGCTGCGACCAATTGGCCGGTTGTCCAGTTGCGGTTCGAGGGCGGCGCTGCCGTCCAATGTGGGCTCTCTGCGTTGCATGTTTCAAAATACCCGATATTTTTAATGGACCCGCGCTATTGTGAGTTTCGTGGGCGCGGGACCGGTGATTGGTCGAATTGAGCGGCAGTTATACCAAAAACTGACGAAAAAGTAAGCAGTTACAGTTGAAGCCTAGCAGCCGGGAGCCAATAGGCGCCAGTTGTGATCCCCCGCCCGCACCGGACCGTTTTTGCAGCAAAAAGGCCGAGAAATCAACAATATTCCATTCAGACCCTTGTTAATGTGAATTTACGCCTTATTCAGCACAGATGCCGGCTTAATTCTGAAATGCCGCGCGTGTAGAATGCCCCCACCAATAACCTGAGACAAAGGAAGGAAGACACCATGGCTTTCGAATTGCCCGACCTCCCCTACGCGAAGAATGCCCTGGAACCGCACATCTCCGAGGAAACCCTGGAGTATCACTACGGCAAACACCACAAAACCTATGTGGACAAACTGAACGGCCTGCTGGAAGGCACCCCGGACGCCGACAAATCCCTGGAAGAGGTGATCAAGTCCTCCTCCGGCGGCGTCTTCAATAACGCCGCCCAGGTCTGGAACCACACCTTCTACTGGAACTGCCTGAGCCCGAATGGCGGCGGTGAGCCGACCGGCGCCGTGGCCGAAGCCATCAACAAGGCCTTCGGCTCCTTTGACAAGTTCAAGGAAGAGTTCAGCACCAGCGCAGTGAACAACTTCGGTTCCGGCTGGACCTGGCTGGTGAAAAAAGCCGACGGCTCCGTTGCCATCGTCAACACCTCCAACGCCGGCACGCCGTTGACCGAAGCGGACCAGACTCCGCTGCTGACCTGCGACGTGTGGGAGCACGCCTACTATATCGACTACCGCAACCTGCGTCCGAAGTACCTGGAAGCCTTCTGGGCTCTGGTTAACTGGGACTTCGTGAATCAGAACTTCGCCTGATTGCGACCACAGTGAGAAAGCGGGCCCAGTGCCCGCTTTTTCCATTCAGAACTACGATAAAAACGACAACAACACCTCGAATACCGGGAATGCAACCATGAAGTTGACACCAACCCTGCTCGCCGCCGCTATCAGCGCGCTGGTTATGACAGGCTGTGACCGCGGCCAGGAATCCAAGGCTCCGGAACAGAGCGCTGCCGAAGTCACAGTCGAGAGCGCAGAATCTGCAACCGCACCTGCTGCCAAGGCAACCGAAGCGGACGCCGCGGCGATCGCCCAGGCCAACCAGATGTTCGAAGATTTCTTCCAGGAACACCTGAACCGCAGCCCGGAATTCAAGACCTTCCTCGGCATGAAAGACGACTACGGCAAATGGAATGACCTATCGCCGGAGTTCGAGGAAGAGAGCTACCAGATCAACCAGCGCCAGCTGGCCAAACTGAACAAGCTTGATCCGAGCAAACTGGACGATGCCACCCGCCTGAGTCTGAAACTGGCCAAGCGCAATCTCAACGAGGAAATCGAGGGCTACAAGTGGCGCCTGCACTCCTACCCGGTTAACCAGATGTATGCCGTGCACACCGGCGTCGCCTCGCTGCTGATCAATCAGCACCGCATCGATGACGTCAGCGATGCCGAAGCGTATATCGCCCGACTCAACGCCCTGCCGAAACACTTCGCGCAGCTGCAGCAGAACCTGGAAGAGCGGGCCGAAGTGGGCACCATAGTGCCGAAATTTGTATTCCCCTATGTGATCAGCGACGCGCAGAACCTGATTACCGGTGCCCCGTTCGACGGCGGTGAAGACAGCACCCTGTTCGCCGACTTCAAGGGCAAGGTAGACAAGCTGGAAATCCCCGACGAGAAGAAGCAGCAGCTGGTCGGCAAGGCAAAATCGGCACTGCTGAGCAATGTCCAGCCCGCCTACAGCAACCTGATTAAGTATCTGCAGAAACTCGAAAAACGCGCCACCACCGACGACGGCGCCTGGAAGCTCGCCAATGGCGACGACTTCTACAACTTCCGCCTCAACGTCTACACCACCACCGACCTGACTGCCGATCAGATTCACCAGACCGGGTTGAAGGAAGTCGCGCGCATTCACGAAGAAATGCGCGAGATCATGGAGAAGGTGGGCTTTGAAGGCAGCCTGCAGGAATTCTTCGAATTCATGCGCACCGATAAGCAGTTCTACTACCCGAACACCGATGAAGGTAAGAAAGAATACCTGGACAAGGCCACCGCGATTATCGACACGATGAAGGGCCGCCTGGATGAACTGTTCATCACCAAGCCCAAAGCCGAACTGACCGTGAAGGCGGTGGAGCCCTTCCGCGAAAAGTCCGCCGGCAAGGCGTTCTATCAGCGCCCCGCCCCCGATGGCTCGCGCCCCGGTATCTACTACGCCAATCTGTACAACACCAATGATATGCCCACCTATCAGATGGAGGCCCTGGCCTACCACGAGGGCATCCCCGGCCACCATATGCAGCTGTCCATCGCGCAGGAACTGCAGGACATCCCGAAGTTCCGCAAGTTCGGCGGCTATACCGCGTACACCGAAGGCTGGGGCCTCTACTCCGAGCTGGTGCCGAAGGAGATCGGCTTCTACCAGGATCCCTACTCGGATTTCGGCCGCCTGGCGATGGAACTGTGGCGCGCCGGCCGCCTGGTAGTGGATACCGGCATGCACAGCAAGAAATGGACCCGCGAGGAAGCCATCGATTACCTGAAGGTGAACACCCCCAACCCGGAAGGCGACGTGACCAAGGCCATCGAGCGATACATCGTCATGCCGGGACAGGCCACCGCTTACAAGATCGGCATGCTGAAGATTGTCGAGCTGCGCGAGAAGGCCAAAAACGAACTGGGTGATGATTTCGATATCCGCGCATTCCACGACACCATTCTCGCCAACGGCGCCGTGCCGCTGGATGTGCTGGAAGATCTGGTGGACGAGTGGATTGCCGAGGTCAAAGCACAGCAGTAACAACTGCCGCCAATAGAAAGGGCCGCCCATGGGCGGCCTCAGACTATTGATAAACCCCTGCATTTCGTTTTGAGCCGGTGCGGTGGCGGCCAAGTACTAGGACGAGTATTTCGAAACGCTGTGAATACATCCCTGTAAGCTCCGGCGGCGACGGTCCGGCCGCTCCAGGCATTCACGGCGCCTTCGGCCCTGTCGCCGACGGTTCGAAACACTCGTCCTAGCACTTTGCCTTAAATTTTGACTGCGTAACTTTGTCAGAAAACTGGGGCCGCCAATGGGCGGCCTTTTTTTTCGCGATTTTCAACAGTTCGCTGACGCAGTTGCGCCACACACCAGGATCCGATGGCCACTGCGATGTTCAGCATGTCGGTGCACACTGCGCACCGACGACCGTCGCATCACTGGTGTGGCGAAACTCCACTCAGCCCCGCTGGTCGTCGATCCAGTGATTGACCTGATTCTCCAGCACCGCCAGTGGCATGGCCCCATTGGTCAGCACGACATTGTGGAACTGGCGAATATCGAATTCACTGCCAAGCTCCGTACGGGCCTTCTCGCGCAGCTCGAGAATTTTCATCATGCCGGCCTTATAGGCCAGTGCCTGACCCGGCCAGACCAGGTAGCGTTCTATTTCGGTGGTGACTTCGCTCTCGGCCATACCGGTCTTCTCCACCATATAAGCGATGGCCTCTTCGCGGCTCCAGCGCTTGTAATGCATGCCGGTGTCCACCACCAGCCGCACCGCGCGGAACATCTCTGCCTGCAGCCGGCCGAGGTCGTCATAGGGGTCTTCCTGGAAGCCGGCCTCTTTTGCCACCCGCTCCGCGTAGAGTGCCCAGCCCTCGGCATAGGCGGTGAACAGACCCAGCTTGCGGAATGTCGGCACACCCTGCAGCTCCTGGGCAATGGCCAACTGGAAATGATGGCCCGGCACCGCCTCGTGATACGCGAGGGTGCGCATGCCAAACTTTTTCGTCTCACTCACTTCGCGCAGGTTGGCGTAAAAGATTCCGGGGCGGGAACCATCCATCGCCGGCGGGTTGTAATAGGCACCTGCGGATCCCTGCTCCTTGAACTCGGGAACCCGCCTTACCTCAACACCCATGGCGGGCTTGACGTCGAAATAAGCCGTCAGGCCGGTATCGATTTCATCAATGATCTGCTGGTAATCGGTGATGATCTGCTCGCGGCCAGCAGCGGAATTTTCATACAGAAATTGCGGCTGTTCATTCAGGAGTGCGAAGCGCTCGCCGATGGTACCGCTGTCCTGACCCAGGCTGGCGAAGATCAGGTTCATCTCCCCTTCGATACGCGCCACTTCGGCCAGGCCGGTGTTATGCAGCTGCTCGGGAGTCATATTCGATGTGGTATTGCTGCGCACCTGGTAGGCATAAAAATCATCGCCATCCGGCAGGCTCCAGACACCGTTGTTCCCCTGCGCCTTCGGCTGCAGTGTCTCGTAGTAGGCGATCAGATCGCGGTAGGCCGGATACACATCGGTCTGAATCAGGGATGCACCATTTGTCAGAATCCGCTCGCGATCATCCGCCGGCAGCTCCTCAATTTTATCGAGGCGCTCCACCAGGGACGTGTACAGAATGTTTTCGGTTACCGGGACGCCGATAAAACCGCGCATTTCCCCGAGCACACTGTCGATGACAAAGCGCGGCGGGATGATATTGCGCTCCTCGCGGATCTTCAGCCCGTCGAGCACCTGGCCAAATTTGCGATCCACCTCACTGAGTCGCGACAGGTAGTAGTCGGCCTCTTTGACATTGGTTATCTGGTGTATTTCGGCGAGGAACTCCGGCAATTCATTCTGCTCACCGGACATCTGGTTAAGGGGATAGTTGTGGTACTGCCACCGCTCACCCTCGACCATATTGTTGAGAAAATATTCGAGGACATCGAAGGAAACCGCCTGCTGCCCTTCGAGCCCAGTACGATCGTACCGACGCAACACGGCCAGCTCATCCTTGATCATCTGCAACTGGCGCTCGCCTTCGGCTTCGGAAACGTCATCCAGGTGGGCATTGTGCCCGTCTATGCCGAACTGCTCGAACAGCCGCAGCTGCGATAGGATCTCCGGGCTGGTAGTGCCCAACTTGATAAATGCCCGCTCAAAGAAAATATTGATGGACCAGGGCTTGAAATAGATGGCGTTGATGGCGAAAGCCGAGACTGCCAGCATACCGGCCAGCAGTATTCCGCCAGTCCACTTGGCGATTCTTTTTATCATTTGCTTTGCTCCCAGTGAAAAACGCTTCATTGTCCCTATTTTTTTCACTGGGGTATATCAAAAATCACAATCGCCAGACAGACCGACCGTTTCTGCCGGCAAATGCCGTAAAACGGCCGAGGAAAGTTCAGTCGGTTGCGATGCTGGAACTAGTCACTGCCCTCTCTCACCGGCGAGACAAAGTCTCCGGGTTTCAGGGCCAGCAGCGAACAGCTGATTTTCTGTAGGATATTCTCAGCGGTATTCCCCATGATAAAGCCGGGAATACCGGTGCGCCCCACGGTGCCCATGACCAGTATGTCGAATTTCTTTTCCTCAATCAGCAGCGGGATATAGCGGTCCGGGCGGGCAATGGCGTGATTGATATCCAGCTTGCCACCGATGCCGGAGGCATGGATTAGCACGTCGAGCTTGGATCTGTGCTTGGAGCGCGCCGCCTCTGTCGCCTTGTCGAGTTCCTCATCGGAGGCACTGAGCGGGAAATTGTGGCGCAGGTATTCGTCTACATCGTAATCCCAGCAGGAAATGATATGCAGCTCGCCGCTGCAGGTATCCGCCAGTGTACGCGACCAGCGCAGCAACCGGATGGCGAGGTCATAGGCACTGGCCTCATCGCACTCCGGATCGACCGCCACCGCCACGTCAATTTTCTTATGCGAATCGGTGATAGGACGACACAACCACACCGGGCACGGACACTTGCGCAACAGTTCCATATCCATTGCCTTGAAGCCCTTGCGGCGGTTGCGACCCTCCACGTTTTTTATCACCAGATCGTAACCGTCATCGAGCACCCGGTGAATCACTCGCTCCGCCGGCCTGCTGCCGCAGTCGGTTTCCACTTCAAGGGCGAGCTGATCCTCCGCCAGATTCAGCCGCTCGCGCACGGTATTCAGGCTCTGCTGAACTCGCTGTGCCAGCGCATCCATGCAGAGCTGACTGTAGTCCTCGAAATCCTCGGGTATCGCCGGACATACCACCAATACCTTTACCGCGGCGTGATTGTTGCGCGCAATCGCCAGTGCCTGAAGCAAGCCACTGTCCTCGTCCCCTGTCGCGTGGCTCACATACAGAATGTTATGAAAATTTTGCATATCACCAGCCTTTGTTCTAAAGCTCTAGAAATTAACAATAGTCAAAGTCCTTTCGGACCCGGCATAGCTGCCACAATTTATTATTGTGGCAGCCGCTCGACTCAAACCGGAAATTCCATATTGCGATGTGTGCTTCTGCGCAGCGCAACAGGCGATCACAGCGGAATCAATCGATGGCAAAATCGGGCCAGATGCACGCTTTCTACCTGGGTATAGACACCCATGAGGAACCGATCGTCTTTATGCGCAGCGAATGCGATATCTGCCGCGCTGAGGGCTTTACCGCCAATACCCGCCTGCAGATCCTCACCGGTGATAAAAACCTGATTGCCACGCTCAATATCGTCAACCCATCGGTGCTACCGCCGAACCACATCGGTTTTTCCGACAGCGCCTGGCACTACCTTGGACTGAAAAGAGGCCAGCCGGTGCGCGTGCGACATGCGCCACTGGTGGGGTCCCTGTCCTCCCTGCGCAAGAAAATTTACGGTCACGAGCTGAATGCGCTGGAAATCAACAGCATCATTCACGATATCGGCCGCCGGTTTTATTCCGATATCGAGATCGCCAGCTTTCTGACTGCCTGCGCTGGCGGTCGCCTGTCACTGGCGGAGATTACGGCCCTCACTCGCGCCATGGTCAATACCGGCAACCAGCTGCACTGGCCCGGCCAGGACCGCGTTTTCGACAAGCATTGTGTCGGCGGCCTGCCGGGCAATCGCACCACGCCGATCGTCATCGCCATTGCGAGCACCGCCGGCCTGATGATTCCCAAGACATCGTCCCGCGCCATCACCTCGCCCGCCGGCACTGCGGACACCATGGACGTCCTGACCGAGGTGGACCTGACGCTCGAACAGCTGAAAAGGGTCGTTACCGAAACCGGCGCCTGCCTTGCCGCCGGCGGCAAGGTTGGGCTCAGTCCCACCGATGACCTGTTGATACGCGTCGAGCGCGCATTGGACCTGGACAGCGAGGGGCAGCTGGTGGCCTCGGTACTGTCAAAAAAGGTCGCCGCCGGCTCCAACCACATATTGATCGACATGCCGGTCGGGCCCACGGCCAAACTGCGCGACCTGGACCAGGCGGAGAAACTGGCGGAGCTGTTCTACGGTGTCGCCGCCGCACTGCAACTGCAGATTCGCTGCGTGATAACGGACGGCACCCAGACCATCGGCAATGGCATAGGCCCGACCGAGGAGGCGCGCGACGTGCTCGCCGTACTGCGGAACAGTGCCGATGCCCCGCGCGATCTCACCGAGCGCGCGCTGTATCTCGCCGGGCAGATGCTGTCGATGTACTCCGGCGATTCCGAGTCCGCCGCACTGGAACAGGCGCGGGAAATCCTCTATTCGGGCCAGGCGTGGCAGCAGTTCAGGCGCATCTGTGGGGCTCAGGGCGGCCTCAAGGAAATTGTTGACGCCCACTATCATTCCGAATTACGCGCCAAGCACGCGGGACGCCTGCTGAAAATGGACAACCGCCGGCTGGCGCAGCTGGCCAAGCTCGCCGGTGCGCCCTCGTCCACCGCTGCGGGGCTGCGCCTGCGCGTCAAAGTTGGCGACTCGATTGTTCCAGGCCAGCCACTCGCCACCCTGTATGCGGACAGCGCCGGCGAGCTGGCCTACGCTCGGGATTACTTCCGGCAGAACCGCGACCTGTTTGAGATCGATATTGAACAATGATGCCGTTACTTTTTTCTCTCGACCTTACCCTGCCCCTGTTCCAGCCGCTCTGCGACGGACTGCCGGCAGAGGCCGGGGACCTCGAGTACCGCCACTTTCCCGATGGTGAAAGTTACCTGCGAGTTGGCAGCGAAGTGATCGGGCGCAACTGTATAGTGCTCGCCGACCTGAGCCGCGCCGACTCCCAGTTCCTGCCGCTGCAATTCCTCGCCGCCACACTGCGCGAACTGGGCGCCCGCTCGGTGGGGCTGGTGGCGCCCTACCTTTGTTACATGCGCCAGGATCGCCGCTTTCATACCGGTGAGGCACTGACTTCGCGACTGTTCGCGCGGTGGATTTCGCAGGAAATGGACTGGATGATTACCGTGGACCCGCACCTGCACCGCTATCACAGCCTCGCGGAAATTTACTCCATCCCCACCCGCGTCCTGGCCGGCGCGCCGGCACTGGCGGAGTGGCTCAGCCGGCGCGGCGAGGCCTGCCTATTAGTGGGACCGGACGCCGAGAGCCGCCAGTGGGTCGAAGGGATCGCGGCAAAAAGCGGTCTGCCGTTTATCGTCGGACGCAAGGAGCGCCGCGGTGATCGCGACGTCACAGTGAAGTTACCGGACATCACCAATGAGCAGGCGGCACTGCACAGTGCGCTAATCGTCGACGACGTGATATCCAGTGGCCACACGATTCTGCAGACGATTAGCGAACTGAAGAGCGCCGGATTTTCTGCTATCGACTGTATGTCCGTGCACGGAATCTTTGCCGGCGACGCCAGGCAACAGCTCCTCAACGCCGGCCTGCGCAACCTGATTGTCAGCAACAGCATCCCCGGACAGTCGCCGGCAATCGACCTGAGCCCGCTGCTGCTGGAACCGATCCACGAAATGCTGGCTAGCGCGCACACCTAAAACACTCGCTATGGAACCTGAGCCTATGAAACTGATATTTCTCGGCGCAACCCAGACGGTCACCGGCTCGAAATTTCTGGTGGAGGACGGACAGTACAGCTTTCTCGTCGACTGCGGGCTGTTTCAGGGGTACAAGTGGCTGCGCGAGCGCAACTGGCAACCCCAGGCGTTTGCCATCGAAAAACTCGACGCCGTCGTACTGACTCACGCGCATATCGACCACTCCGGCTATATCCCGCGGCTGTACCAGCAGGGCTATCGCGGCCCGGTCTATTGCCACCATGCCACCCGCGATCTATGTGGCATCCTGCTGCCGGACAGCGGCCGCATCCAGGAAGAAGACGCACTGTTCTATGCCCGGCACAAATTGGGTAAACATGCGCGACCGGAACCACTCTACGACGGCGAAACCGCAGAGCGCTGCCTGGAGCTTTTCCAGCCGGTCGATTTCGGCGAGCAATTTGCGGTCGGCAACAGCCGCATCCACCTGCAGTCCGCGGGACACATTCTCGGCGCAGGCAGTGCAATTCTCGAAAACAGCGGTGTCCGCGTCGGCTTTTCCGGCGACGTCGGTCGCCCCCACGACCTGATCATGCGGCCGCCACAGCCGCTGCCGGAACTCGACTTATTACTGCTCGAGTCCACCTACGGCGATCGCCTGCACCCGCAAGTGGATATTCCCGCACAGCTGGCAGAGATTATTAACGACACGGTTAGCAATGGCGGCGTGCTACTCATTCCGAGTTTTGCCGTGGGGCGAGCACAGGCCCTGCAACATCTGCTGGTCACGCTGATCGATCGCGGCGCAATTCCGGAACTGCCCATTTTCCTCGACAGTCCCATGGCCATCGACGTATCCGACATTTACTGCCGCTACGCCGATCAGCACCGCCTGACGCCGGAAGACTGTCAGCGCATGCAGCGCGGCATCACCTACACCCACAGCGTGGCGGATTCCAAGGCGCTGGAGGATATTCGCTATCCGCACATCATCATCGCCGGCAGCGGCATGGCTACCGGTGGGCGCATATTGCACCATATGAAGCGACTGCTGCCGAATCATCGCACCACCCTGCTGTTTACCGGCTACCAGGCTGGCGGTACTCGCGGCGCGCTGCTGAGTGGCGGTGGACTATCGGTGAAGATTCACGGCGAACAGGTACCGTGCAAGGCGAGAATCGAGATGATCGAAGGCCTGTCGGCCCACGCAGACTACGGTGAATTATGCGACTGGCTGCAGCAGTCAAAGATGCAGGCGGAGACGCCCATCCAGCTGGTGCACGGCGAACCGGACGCGGCGGATGCACTGCGTTTTTATCTCAAGGAGCACACCAAATTCCATCCGGTGGTCGCCGAGTACCGCCAGGTACTGCATTTATAAACGCTTACAGCGCGTCGAGACGGCTGAGTTTTTTCCAGTAGCGATCGTAGGCGGAATACCAGCGATAGTCCGGCGCGCACTGCGCAGCCCGCGCGCTCCAGCGCTGGTGCCAGGACTCCGCAATTTCACTGACCGCGGCGACACCGCGCCCCGCCTCCATCGCATCCATCAACTGCCTTTCCACGCGATCCCTGTCCTCGCGCAGTTGCGTGCGAAAATCGCGGTCGTGCAATGCCCGCCGATGTACTCGTTCGAAACGGAACCACGGGCTCTGCCGAACCTCGCCGTCCACAGGGAAAACCAGCCCGCTTGCTGTGGAGAAGTCCACCGGCTGGAACAGAGACAGGCAAGGCGCGGATGTACCCGTCACCCACACCCGCGGCACTGCGCCCGTGGCGAGCCGGACAATCATGGAACCGCAGGTCTGGCTCGGCCGAGTGATGCCCGCTGCGTGCATGCACAGGTCGCGATTGCTGAAACGGGAAAACTCTTCGCCGTCGCAGTGATGACGGCGCAGGCTCGCCGCCAAGGCTGCGACGGACGGCTCCTCGATGGCCGCGAGGGAATCCAGGCTCGCGCGACGGCGCTCTGACGCACGCCCCATCAATTTCATAAAACGGGTATCGAACCTGCGCGCGAAATTGAAGGCCAGGTCGCCCGCCGTTTCAATATGCCCCGACAGGCTCTCGGAACTGAGATCGAACTCCGCGCCAATCGACAGCGCATTGGAAATCGCCGCACATCCATCGACGCGTTTGGCCACCCAGTGGCGTCCCGCCGTCTCCAGCACCCAGCCCTCGTTGCTGTCGGCGATGATAAAACTGTTGTCGTAGCGAAAGGATTTATCGCGGTAGCCAGCGGCGCCCCCCTGTCCGTGGGCTTCCAATAGAGCGGTGATGACATTCAGTGCCTGGCGCGCCGTGGCGCCGCGCTCGAGCCCCAGCCGCAACAGGTCCATACCCAGCAACGCACTGCCTTTCCTGGCCACCAGTCGCGTGAAAACCGCCTCGTTGCCAATCGCCACACCGCGCTCGTTGACGCCGATCTCGGCGCCCCAGATCCAGGCCGGCTTGGACAGTATCATGCCGAATCGCTCCGGCACCTGGGGAATGGAGATATAGGTGGTGCGCACCTCCTTGCTGCGGTCCGCCGACACCGGCGGAATAAAGCAGACGATCTGCGCCTCTCCGGGCTCGCGGTCGCTGTTTTTGGCAAACCAGGTTTCGCCGGATTTTTTTATTATTTGCGTGTCACACATTGCTGGCTTGCCGCCTTTGAGGAAACTGGGGTACATGTCTCGGCAGACTTCGGTGCCGATTTAGTATCCTCAGACTCTACAGAATCCGCGCGCCATCGGTCAAAGATCGATCGACAATGGTGCTGTGCCGGGATGCCCCGTGACTAGCGGCGCCGGGCGCCCCTCTTCTGCCACTGCCGCGAGGGGGCCGGCGGTGACGGCTCGATCATCACCGCACCGCTACTGGCAATGCGAAGCATCGCTTGCTACCAGTTGAACATGGTGCCGTCTTCCAAGCGGTTCACCGGCAGGAAGGCGCGCCGGTAGGGATATCTGGCGGCCAGGGTTTCATCGATGTCCACGCCGTGACCCGGCGCTTCTCCCACATACAGGTAACCATCGGCGAAGTGATAGCTGTGCGGAAACACCTCGTCAGTGGCTTCGGTGTGACGCATATATTCCTGAATGCCAAAGTTCGGCACCCAGGTATCGAAATGCAGCGCCGCCCCCAGGCATACCGGGGACAGGTCGGTGGCGCCGTGGCAGCCGGTGCGCACGTGGAACAGCTCGGCCAGCGCGGCAATACGGCGCAGATGGGTTATGCCACCCGCGTGCACCACCGAAGTGCGGATATAGTCGATCAGCTGCTCACTGATCAGTTGCCGGCAATCATGGATCGAATTGAACACCTCCCCCACTGCCAGCGGCGTGGTGGTGTGCCGGCGGATCAACCGGAAACTTTCCTGGTTTTCGCAGGTAACGGCGTCCTCGAGCCAGAACAGCCGATAGGTCTCGAGATCCTTGCCGAGGCGTGCGGCCTCGATCGGAGTCAGGCGGTGGTGCACATCGTGCAGCAGATGGCATTCAAAACCGAACCTGTCACGCAGCTTGTCAAACAGCGCCGGGATATGCCGAAGGTACTTTTCCGAGGACCAGATATTTTCGGTCGGCAGGCCGGTATCGGCCGGCTCATAGAACATTTTGTCCCGGGCCACGCCATAGGTTGACGCCAGTCCCGGAACACCGCTCTGGGCGCGCACGGCGCGATAGCCCAAGGCGATATATTTGGCCACCTCATCGGCGGTCTCCTCGATGTCACCGCCGTTGGCGTGCCCGTAGACCATCACCCCGTCGCGCGACCGCCCGCCGAGCAGCTGGTAGAGGGGCAGCCCTGCAGCCTTGGCCTTGATATCCCACAGGGCGGTATCCACCGCGGCGATCGCACACATGGTTACCGGGCCGCGACGCCAGTAGGCGCCCCGATATAAGTACTGCCAGGCATCCTCGATCTGCTGGGGATCGCGGCCAACCAGGCAGGGAATGACATGCTCCTGCAGATAGGCCACCACCGCCTGTTCCCGGCCGTTCAGCGTCGCGTCGCCAATGCCGTAAATACCCTCGTCGGTTTCCACTTTTAGGGTGACAAAATTTCTACCCGGGCAGGTGACGACCACCCTGCCGCCGATTATTTTCATCTTTGCAGTCGATCTACGCGAAAGTGATTGTGTGCGGGCATTACCGCGGCCTCATTGCCTGCGCGGTGTCGTGTTTTCACTGACGGGCAGTGAGCGCCGGCTCCAGGTCCACCAGGATGCAGGCACAGGTGTGCACAGCGCGCCTACCCAACATAGCGCAGGACCCGAGGTAACGCGTTGCTTCGGAGGAGGATTCGGGGCGCTGCGGATAACGCCGGTGAACGGCACAAGCGCCAGGCGCGCAATGGATAGGTAAACGGAGAGCGCCGCTTGGCAGAAGAGCGGAGTCAGTTGCGGTGTATATCGCCGCAAGTCGGTGGCAGGTGCAAATCCAGCCGGTTAGCGACCCCCTCAGATATTAGCGAGCCCCGGATTCGCAAAATCAGATATTCAGCACCTGCTTGACGAAGGGAATGGTGATCTTGCGCTTGGCCATCAGCGACGCCCGATCCAGTTGCTCCAGGCACAGAAACAGTGCGCGAGTGTCGCGCGGGGCCCGGTGCAGAATGTATTGCGCCACATCCTCCGGCAGATCGAAGCCGCGCAGGCGGCTGCGCCGGCGCAGGGCCGCGACCTTGTCGCTGTCGTCCAACGGTTGCAGCTGAAAAACCAGCGCCCACTGCAGGCGCGACTGCAGGTCCGCCAGCGCGACGTCGAGACCGCGGGGTGACTTGCGCGCTCCCAGTAACAGCTGGTGCCCGCCGTCCTTGACGCGGTTATAGAGATGGAACAGGGCTGTCTGCCACTGCGGATGGCCTTCGAGCAGGTGCAGGTCGTCGATACACACCAGCTCCAGCTGTTCCAGGCCATCGAGTATGACCGCCGGATCCATCGCCTGCCCCTTTCCCAGCAAATCGGCCAGCGGCAGATACTGGAAAGAGCGGCCACTGGATTCGGCACTCTGACACACCGACTGCAACAGATGGCTGACGCCACTGCCAGCCTCCCCCCAGAGATAGATCACCGGCTCGGGGTTTTCGCCACTGGCGAAAGACTGCAGCAGCGCCACAACCTGCCGATTGGGATCTGAATCGGACAGATAGAAGTTGTCGAAGGTGGCGTCATCCCGCAGGGATACACCCAGCGGCAACTGTTGCGGCGTTGTCATCTCAGTGCCAGCGGTAACGCAACGGATTTTCGGCGCTGCCCAATGGCGCGCGGTAGCCGGTCAGGTCGATGGACTCACCCTCTGCCTCGGCCTGCAGCTTGCGATTCAGGGCCAGAGCATCGCGCAGGTTCTGCATATGCGCCGAGGTGGTCAGCGCCACGCGCATGCGGTCGGCTTTCACCGACAGCAGGTCGGCGCTGCTGACCTGGGCCAGTCCCTGCAAATAGGCGGAGGCCTCGGTGTAGTCGGCAAAACTGTCGACACCCGACAATTCGACGATGACCGCGCTCCGCGGGCCGCTGTCACTTTCCGGGCGCACGGCGTAGCGCTGCGCCAGCAGGTTTGCCGCCTCGTCAATACCGCGCAGGGCGACCTCTTCCAGGGAGTTGCCGCTGGCGTCGAACGCGTAACTGCGACCACCGTGAATCAGCAGCCAGTTGGCCTGCCAGCGTTGCCCCGACGCCTGCAGCACACGCCCCATCAGCGTCGCGTCCGGGTTATAGCGCACCCCGGCGCGCTCGGCGGCACGTTCATCCTGGGCCCACAGGTTGCCCAGCGGCATATTGCGCTGGTCATTCAGGTCCATCACCGGGAAATCCACCGGCAAGCCGCGCTCTATGGCCATGGCGTCCATGGCGGCGAAGAGTTCCGGAGCGTCTTCCTCGCGCAGCGCGGCGCGGCCACCCTGCAACGTGTCTACAGCCATCCACACCAGCGTGCCCGGGCGGTTATTCGGCCACATGGGCAGATGCAGCTTGTGCACCTGATCGGACACCGCCTGGGGATCAAAGGAAAGGTGCAGATACAGCTGGTTATCTTCGCTGGAGTAGCGGAACCCCTGCACATACCGCTGGGCCTGTTGCAGCACCGGCCGCAACTGGGGATTGCTGCCGATCGCCGCGTCGCCGGTGACTCGCACAAAAACCCGCTCCAGGCCGCGACTGCTGGCCGCGGCGCGGTCGGTGGTACCGCGGCTCGGGACCGCCTCTACGACTTCGTACAGGTCCGGTATGACACGCGCCTGGGCCGGCAGAACCAGTACGCCCAGCAACAGTGCCAGTGCCGGTAACACCAACCCGTGCCGCAGCAGCTTATGCATCGGATTTCTCCCCAAAACCTCTCTAGTGGACTGGAAGGTGCGAATACGCCCCAAGGCGCGCGGGACCGGTAACGGATACCCGTCCACCACGCGTGCCAGGATGGTTTTTCGCGCCCTCCCGCCCCAATCTGTGGAAGCGGCCGATTCCGCGGCGCCAGGCGCCAAAGGTGCGGGGCTCGGCCAAATTTGGGGCTATTGTATCAGTGTCGGGTATTTCTCCCAGTACCTGGCCCGCATTTCTCGCAAACTCCCACAGCGAGGTGGATCCAGAGCAGTAGGGGGATTTGCGAGAAATACCGGCCTATTCGCACAATCGGGCAAATTTCCACTAGAATACGCGCCCTCTAAATCTCCAGCGCAGGATGAATCATGAGCGATTCCAAGCCCCAGTCCCTTTCCTATAAAGACGCCGGTGTCGATATTGACGCGGGCAACGCCCTGGTGGAGCGTATCAAGCATGTCGCCAAGCGCACTGCCCGCCCGGAAGTGATGGGCGGACTGGGCGGATTCGGCGCCCTCTGTGAGCTGCCCAGCGGCTACAGGGAGCCGGTGCTGGTATCCGGCACCGATGGCGTGGGTACCAAACTGCGCCTGGCGATGGACCTCGGCATTCACGACAGTATCGGCATCGACCTGGTCGCCATGTGCGTGAATGACCTGGTGGTCGCCGGTGCGGAACCGCTGTTCTTCCTCGATTACTACGCCACCGGCAAGCTGAACGTGGACATAGCCGCCGAAGTGGTTTCCGGCATTGGCCAGGGCTGCGAACTGGCCGGCTGCGCGCTGGTGGGCGGTGAGACCGCGGAAATGCCCGGCATGTATGAGGGCGATGACTACGATCTGGCCGGCTTCTGCGTCGGCGTGGTGGAAAAGTCCGAAATCATCGACGGCAGCAAGGTGCAGACCGGCGACGTACTGATCGGCCTCGCCTCCAGCGGCCCCCACTCCAACGGCTACTCACTGATCCGCAAGGTTGTGGAGATCAGCGACGCCGACCTGCAGCAACTCTTACCACAGGATTCTGGGGCCGGTGTCACACTGGCAAAAGCCCTGATGGCGCCGACGCGCATTTACGTAAAGAACCTGCTCGAACTGATGAAGAGCACTCAGGTCAACGCCCTCAGTCATATCACCGGAGGTGGCCTGCTGGAAAACCTGCCGCGCGTCCTGCCGGAGGGCGCCTGCGCCCGCATCGACGTCAGCAGCTGGGAGCTGCCACCGGTCTTCCGCTGGCTGCGCGATACCGGCAATATCGATGGGCGGGAAATGTACCGCACCTTTAACTGCGGGGTGGGCATGGTGATCTGTGTGCCGGCCAATGCTGCCGAAGCGGCGCTGGCAACCCTGCAGAAGCTGGGTGAAGACGCTTTCGTGATCGGCAGCATCGAAAGCGCAGCCGCGGGTAGCGAAGCCGTGGAGCTGGCAGGTCTTTGATGTCTCAGAAAAAATGCCAGGTGGTCGTACTGATTTCCGGCAGCGGCACCAACCTGCAGGCACTGATCGACGCAGCCACCCGCGCAGACGCGGAGTTTTCCATCCGTGCGGTCGTCAGCAACAAACCGGAGGCCTATGGCCTGACACGGGCTACCGAGGCGGACATTACCGCCGCGGTGGTCAATCACAAGGACTATCCGGATCGCGACACCTTTGACCGCGCGCTGATCGAGGAAATCGACCGCCACGAGCCGGACCTGGTGGTACTGGCCGGCTTTATGCGCATCCTGACTCCGGAATTCGTGCGCCACTACGGCGGTCGCCTGCTGAACATCCACCCTTCGCTGCTACCGAAATACCAGGGACTGCACACCCACCAGCGCGCGCTGGACGCGGGAGACAGCGAACATGGCGTCACCGTGCATTTTGTTACCGAAGAGCTGGACGGCGGCCCCGCCATCGTCCAGGCGGTAGTGCCGATCGAAGCCGGCGACACTGCCGAGCAGCTTGCCAAGCGCGTGCAGGTGCAGGAGCATGTTATCTACCCGCTGGCAGTAACCTGGTTTGCCCAGGGCCGCCTGCGCATGCTGGAAGACCGCTCGGAGCTCGATGGCGAATTGCTGCCCCGCGGCGGCAAGCAGATCACCGGCTAAGCGCACCGCACTTTTTCCGGTAGGCCGTGTCTGATTGGCTAATACCGGATTCAGGTTGGGTATAGGATCCGGAGCATACAGTGCACCCTAAGGCCTGTTTGCAGGTCAATCGGGGCTACGGGCAGCAGGCTTAATGCCCGCAGCCCCGGCGCTACAATTCCGTTTTCAATCAACCCCGATCCCGCCGCATGGCGGGCCGCCGCACCGCGCACAAAACGGCGCTTTGTAAATGCGCGACGCGGCCCGGACAACAGGAGGTCGCAGTGCCAGCGCGTATTATTATCACCTTTTTTCTGATGTTCCTTTCCGGGCAACTCCTGGCTGCAGAGCTGCAGCCGTTCAGTGCCACCTACTCTGCCAGCTTCAACGGCATCGGCGTGACGGCGAAGCGCGAGTTGTCGGGCAGGAGCAACAATTGGCGCCTGGATTTCAATGCCGACTCCCTGTTCGCCAAAATCAGCGAGTATTCGCGTTTCGGCAGCAAGGATGGCCAGCTAATTCCACACCATTACGAATATCACAAAACCGGACTGGGGCGGGACAAGCACACAGTGCTGAATTTCGAGCCAACCCAGAACCGGGTAGTCAACGTTTCCGATAAAAAGAGAACACTGGAAAACGCCCCGAAAGATATCCAGGATAAAGTCAGCTATCAGCTGCAACTGGCGCTGGACGTTGCCAACAATAAGGAAGACCTCACCTATCAGGTCGCCGACGGCAGGAAAATCCGCGAGTACAAATTCGCCATTACCGGCAAGGAAAGACTGTCGACACCACTGGGCCCTATTGAGACCATCAAAGTCGAACGGATACGGGAAGGGGATTCCGATCGCGAAACTATCATCTGGTTTGCACCGGAATGGAACTATGCGCTGGTGAAATTGATGCAACAGGAAGAAGATGGCAAAACCTATCAAATATCCTTGACCAAATTATCCATCGACGGAAAGAGCATCAGCTCCAATTAACAAAATTCCACTTTCCCCGCAAAAGTCGAAAAAAAATCGCGACATCCGATAGATTTTTCGGCTTTTTGTCTTTATAAAGTCGCCCGCTTCCACTGTTGGCGTTGTTTGGCATTGCTAGACTTTTTCAACAGGGAATTAATTGCGAAAAGTGAAGGCGTACGAATAAGCCTTCCAGCCATGTATCAGTTTTCTTCGACTCTGTTTGTGGCTTTCAGAAATCAGCAATTTAAGAGTGGGATCTCATGAGCAAGAATATACTGCGCCGCGCAGTTTTGGCTGCCGCAATTAGCACCGTTTCCAGCGGCAGCATGGCTGCCGGCTTCTACCTGCAGGAGTCCAGCAGCTCAGGCCTCGGTCGGGCCTTTGCCGCGGAAAACACCATTGGCGACAACGCCATGATTCTGGCGCGCAACCCAGCGGGCTCCGCTTTGTTCGATCGTATCAGCGTTTCCGGCGGTGTGACTTACGTCAATCCGGAAATCGACGCCGCGGGCGACATCACGCTGTTCTTCGATACGCCGCTAGGGCCCACCAGCGCGACCTTTTTCGACAAGGCCGATGACTACGCCTCCGATGCGTTTGTGCCGAATTTCGCCCTGGCCGTACCCATCGACCCCTGCTGGTCTGCGGGCCTGGCCATGTACACCACTTACGGCCTGGAAACTGACTTCGAGCCGAGCTGGCTGCTGACCAACGTCAACGACCAGACGGAGCTGCTGACGATCAATATCCAGCCGTCGATCGCTTACGATTTTAATGACCAGTTCAGCATCGGCCTCGCGGCGAACATCGTGTACGCCGACGCCAAACTGACCACCAAAGTGCCGGCGAACTACCCGCTGGATCCGCCGATCCCGTCCAATCTCTCAATCCTGCATTACGACGATGCAGATGACTGGGACGTGAGCTGGGTACTCGGTGCCCTGTGGCGTATTTCCGATCGCACCCGCATTGGCCTTTCCTACCACGCGGAAATCGATCCCAAACTGTCTGGTGATGTCAATTCTGACATCCTGCCTACGGCAGTGAATCCGACACTGGCGCCGTTCAACAATGCAAATGGCAAAGTTAAGCTGGATCTGCCCGACACACTGGAGCTCGGCTTCTACCACCGTTTCGACAACGAGTGGGGCATCGCCGCCGGTATCATGTGGACCGACTGGGACGACTTCGAGCGCCTTGAAGCTTTCGTCCCCGCTGGCGGCCCGGGATTCGACCCGCTGCTGTTCCGTGAGGAAAACTTTGAGAGCGGCTTCCGCTACAGCATCGCCGGCGAGTACTACCCCTGTGAGGAAGTCACCTGGCGTATCGGCTATGCCTATGACGAAGGTGCGGCGCGCGACGGCGTGAATGAGATGGGCGTAGAAGAAGTGCAGCAGACCCTGGGCTTCGCCCTGCCGGTAACCTGGCGCAGCCTGTCCATCCCGGACACCGACCGCCAGTGGGTTACTTTCGGCGGCACCTACAAGTTTGACAAGCACCTCAGCATCGACGGTGGCTTCGCCTACCTGTGGGGCGACGACGAGACCATCCAGGAGTTCACCCGGATTCCGGTCCCCACTTACTTCGATGGCGGCACCACCAATATCGAAGCCTGGCTGGCCGGTGTCTCTGTGAACTACACCTTCTGATTGCTTCTTTCTCTGCAATCGCTAACGGAAAGGGCCGCCCATTCAAGGCGGCCTTTTTTATTGTTCGACGACGCATCGACCGCAATCCCACCGCCCGACAATTACGCATAAATACGCGCCAGAAACCCCTCCCGACCGACAAGGTCACAGGGGCCACCCATTGCCGGATAAATAAACTGGCACACTCCATGCATAGCATATACCGCATTGTGTCGACTCTCGGCGTGTTCCGGAAACCGTAATACAGGCCACCCTTAGCGACACATTGCGCGCAAAAGATTTGCCAGTCGTGTGACGCGACTGAACTAGAGCAGAGGCGCTCATTGACTCACTGCCTTTTGGCGGCCGTCAATGAGCGCCTTTTTTGTGGCCGGCAGTTTGCTGTCGGTGATCAACAGGGGAGACACGAAAATGGAAAGAAAAACACTGCTGGCCTTGACATTACTCACACTGATCGCAGAAAGCGTTAATGCGGATACAGCTTCTGCAGCGGGCAATGACGACTCCGCTCAGGCTGCGGCGGCAACTGCAGGAGAAGCGCTTGCCCTCGGAAAAGTCACACTGGGATTGCGCGCGCGCAGTGAGCTGGTAGAGATCGATGGCGCAGACACAGTGGACCTGAGCAGCCTCCGAACCCGCCTGACTTATGAATCCGCAAGCTTCCAGGGCCTCAGCGCGCTGATCGAGATGGATGATGTCACCCACCTGAGCGAATTTGAAGGCGGTGTTACGGATCCGCAGGGCACGGAAGTCAACCGGGCCAGCCTGTCCTATTCTGCCGGCGGCACCACCATCAGGTATGGCCGCCAGCGCATCTTGCTGGATAACCAGCGTTTCGTCGGCGGCGTCGGCTTCCGGCAGAACGAGCAGACCTACGACGGCATCAGCATCACCAACAGCAGCCTGACCAACACCAGGCTGTTTCTCGCCCATATCGATAACGTCAACCGCATCTTCGGCGAGGACAGCCCGCTGGGCGATCACAAAAGTGACAGCTATCTGCTGAATGCAAACTACAGCGGCTTCAGCGCCGGATCCGTATCCGCCTATGCCTATCTGCTCGACAACAGAAGCGCCCCCGCTTTTTCCACTGACACTTATGGCCTGCGCTTTGAAGGTGCGACCGGTGCTGCAAGCTACGCACTGGAATATGCCACGCAATCTGCTGCCGCGGAGAACCCGGCCAGCTACGATGCCGATTACCGGCTACTTGAGGGCGGTTATAAGCTTGGCACCGTCACCCTGAAAACGGGCTATGAACAGCTCGGCGCTGACGGCAGCAGTGGCCAGTTCATCACCCCGCTGGCAACACTACACAAGTTTCAGGGCTGGAATGACAAATTTCTCGGCGGGGGCAGCGGCAATATTCCCGGTGGCATAGAGGACATCTACGCAGTAGTCGGCACTTCGCTGGCCGGTGTCAAAATCTCGCTCAATTACCACCAGCTCAGCTCGGAGGAACCTGCCGTGTCTGGCATGGATAAACTCGGCAGTGAATACGGCGTTGTGATCGGCGGAAAAATCGCTTCTATCGATCTGAGCCTTAAATACAGCAACTTCACTGCCGATGAATTTTCCAGCGATACAACCAAGTGGTGGCTTACCGCACTGGCGAACTTTTAGCACCGAGACGGCCGGTTCCGCCGGCCGCGCAGCCTGTCCCAGCCACTGCACACAGTCTCCATGGGGCTACCGGGAACCAGACTGTTCTATGGCTCCCGCAACGCCAAAGGCACAGCTAAATCAGGACTACCGGAGCAGTTTCTGCTGCGGAGTGCGGCAGATACCAAAGGGGTTACCCTCAAGGGGGTAGTGATCAGCAGGGGAGTTGAGGAATAGAATAATTTTCCACTCGGCGGGCACAAGGAAGGAGAAATCAAATTTCAGGTGCGGCCGCCTCTCGTTTCACCAGCCAGAAACAGCCCCACTTCGATTCAAGTGTAAGGAAGAATATGAATCGCCTACTACTCCTGCTGTTGTTCATCAGCCTCGACGTTTATTCATTCAGCATGGGGGACGCCATCAATATCGCCGGCCGCCAGCGAATGCTCTCCCAACGGATTACCCAAGCCTATATGCTGCGCGGCATCCAGCCTGGTGCCGAGCGCCATCTGCAGACTTTCGAGCGCTGCATGCGGGAATTCTCCGACAACCTGGATCAACTCGCGACGTTCAACGAGGCGGCGCCGATACGGGCCGACCTGCAGGCGGTACAGCGGGAGTGGAGTGCTTTCGAGGAGGTTGCCCGACAGCCGGTCAGCAAACACAGTGCCGAAATGCTATTCAGGCGCAGCAATACCCTGTTGCCTGCCGCCCATAACTATGTGATGCGCCTGCAGGAACTCTCCGACCATAAAAGCGCGGAACTGGTCAATATCGCCGGCCGCCAGCGCATGCTCTCCCAGCGTATCGCCAAGAATTATGTCGCGCTCTTCTGGGATGTCGCCGGCGAGGAAGGCGTAAAAGGCCTCTATGAAGACCTGGCCGAGTTCCAGCATATGCTGGATTTTTTATTGCAGAGCCCCCTGAATACACCGCAAATCAACCGAAACCTGCTGAAAACCCAGGGGCATTTGAGCTACGCCAGACGCGGCTTCGACGCAGAGATGCAGATTTCCGAGGAGCGCCAGATTCATGTCATAACCGGCACCACAGACATGATGTTGCGCAATATGGATGTCATTACCGGCCAGTATACCGATTTACTGAATACCGCCCATCTATCGGCTCGCTAGAGTCCGCGCAGTGACTTTCACTGAAGCCACCCCGCGTCGCGCCAACAGTGAAAAACTGGCAGCCAAAGAAAAAGGCCGGGCAGAGTTGCCCGGCCTCAAATTGCTGACAAAGTTACGCATCCAAAATTTAAGGCAAAGTGCTAGGACGAGCATTTCGAACCGTCGGCGATTGGGCCGAAGGCGCCGTGAATGCCTGGAGCGGCCGGACCGTCGCCGCCGGAGCTTACAGGGATGTATTCATAGCGTTTCGAAATGCTCGTCCTAGTGCTTGGCCGCCACCGCACCAGCACAGAACGAAATGCGGGCTTTATCAACAGTCTGAGGCCGGGCAAAGTTGCCCGGCCTCAGACTGTTTCGAACATTCACTCAGCAACAGTACTTCCCAAATGGGCCTGTAGCTGCGCCGTCGGCCCATGGCCGGTCGAATAATCGCGCAGCGAGCAGTGCTCGCTCAGCGCGCGGAGGGAGTTTGTCGCAAGCAGCCCTCCCTGGAGCGGCTTCCGGCCCGGCCATCCCTAGCCGGTCGAATAATCGCGCAGCGAGCTGTGCTCGCTCAGCGCGCGTGCCACAAATCCTGTGCCGGTATTGAGCTGCAAACTTGCCATCCCTGGCGCGACTTTTGTGTGTTCGATCTGGCCCCGGCCCGGCCATCCTTGGCCGGTCGAGTGACTGCGCAGCGAGCATTGCTCGCTGTACGCGCAGTTACTCCCAACCGCATTGGCGGTCTTTGTTTTGCTCTTCCAGATAGACCATCAACGGCTGGAAGTAATCGATGATTGCAGACGCATCCAGCTCGCGCTGACCAGTCAGAGCCTCCATGGCATCAGGCCAGGGCTTGCTCGCACCCATCGCCAGCATCTTGCGCAGTTTTTCACCGGCGGCGGCATTGTTGTAAATAGAGCAGCGGTGCAGCGGGCCCGTCTCACCGGCAGCCTCGCAGAGGGCGCGATGGAACTGGAACTGCTGGATGCGCGCAAGGAAGTAACGCGCGTAGGGCGTGTTACCGGGGATATGATATTTGGCACCCGGGTCAAAGTTCGCCTCGGAGCGCTCGACGGGCGCCTCAATTCCCTGGTATTCCTCGCGCAGATTCCACCAGGCCTTGTTGTAATCACCCGGCTGTACTTCGCCGTTGAATACCTGCCAGCGCCACTTGTCCACCAGCAGGCCAAATGGCAGGAAGGCAATCTTGTCCAACGCCTGCTGCATCAGGAACCCGATGTCTTTGCTCTCATCCGGCACTTCGTCCATCAGGCCGATCTGCTTCAGGTACTTCGGCGTGATGGAGAGCGCGATGGTATCGCCAACGGCTTCGTGGAAACCGTCGTTCGCGCCCTCTTTGTACAGGAACGGCTGATCCTTGTAGATGCGCTGGTAGAAGTTGTGGCCCAGCTCGTGGTGAACCGTCACCAGGTCTTCACCGGTCTTGTTGATACACATCTTGATGCGGATATCGTCCTGGCCGTCCATATTCCAGGCACTCGCATGGCAGACCACATCGCGATCGCGCGGCTGCGTGAACTGCGAGCGCTCCCAGAAGGTTTCCGGCAGCGGCTTAAAGCCCAATGAGGTAAAGAATCGCTCACCGACCTTGACCATGCCCTTTTCGTCCATGTCGGACTGCTCGATCAGCTCAGTGAGATCGTAAGGCGCCTGCATGTCATCGTCCTTGACGATGTCGTATACGTTGCCCCACTCCTGCGCCCACATGTTGCCGAGGAGATGCGCCGGGATCTTGCCGTTGGGGGGCACCACGTCATCGCCGTAGCGCTCATTCAATTTGGCACGCACATGGCAGTGCAGCGCTTTGTACAGCGGCTTGACCTTGCCCCACTGTGCATCCATGTCCGCAGCAAAGGCATCCGCATCCATATCGTATTTCGAGCGCCAGAAGGTACTCAGGTTGTCATAACCCAGCTCCTGCGCGCCGGCATTGCCGATTTCCACCTGACGCTCGTACAGCGGCTTCATCGGCGGCGATACCTTGCGCCAGCCGGTCCAGAGCTCTTTCAGCAATTTCGGATCGCGGCTGTTGGCCATGACCTGCCCCATCTCGGTCAGGGTGTAGCACTTCTCCTCACCCTCTTCCTCACGGCAGTATTTGCCGGCGCCATACATGCCCTGCATCTTGGAGCCGATCTGGGCCAGCTCAGCGGTCAGCTTCGGATCCTTGGGTGCCGGGAACACCAGCCCCTGTTTCAGCATGGTCAGCTGGCGACGGGTGTCAGGATCCAGCTCCAGGTCGTTGAATTTGGCTGCCTCGGAGGCCAGCTCCACCGCCATGGCCGTATAGCGCTCGGAGGCCAGTGCCTCGACATATTGGGAGTCGACATTGATATAGGTGGAGGCCAGCCAGCTCGCGTGGCTTACCTCCTCCGCCATCTTTTCAAGGCGTGACTGGGCGTCCTGCAGGAATGCCTTGGCATCTTCAGCCGTGACCTGACCGGTAGCCGCAGCTCTGCCTACTTCGGCGCTGGCAGGCGCCGCCGCTTCCTGAACCGGCTCCTGCTGGGCCTGCTTGTTGTCGCATCCGGCGAGCGCCACTGCCGCGGCAATGGCGAGAGCAATCTTCTTCATCGACTCCCTCTTTTCGTTATTGGAGATGATTTGGGTTGTCGCCGTTTATAGCATAAGCACAGCATTCGCTGGGATGCGAACACCCCTACCGGTAAAACATCGGCATAAAATCCCACTTGAGGTCGAGATATTGGGGGAAAATTTCGTACGCTTGCGAACGGAAGCTTCTTGCGGGGACAGAGAACCGCATCAACGGATACTTGCAAACGGCTGGGGAGCAAGGGAGGAGATGGAGGCAGCCCAACCAGCAACACCCTCGGCACATGACACCACTGCTACCGTTGCTCCCTTCCGGGCCTGGCGGGGTTCACAGCTGTTCATTGCGAGGGGACCGGAAGGGCCGCCACTGCAGGCTTCGACCGATATCGACGGGCGATCAGCATCGAAGAGGGCGCGATTATAAGGGAACCTCTGAATAAGTCCATAGCCGCCCTGCGGGTGGCACGGCACACCGACTTTCAGGGCGCATCACCCTCTGCGTTGCAAGCGGCTGCGCCTCTATAGAGAGTTTGAAAGGCCTCGGCATTCCTGTAAAGCTGCGCCTTGATTGTGAACCGCTCTGAAAGCCAGAGAGGCCATGGACTTATCCAGAGATTCCCGAAGACTCAAAGGCGCGAGTTCCAGCCCCGTTATCAGGTTATACTGTGCGCGATCGGTCTTACCCCGGTAACAAGTCCTCCTGCAAAGAGTTTTTCATGCACCTGTTCGTCGACAATCTCACCAACGTAGACTTCAGCTACCTGGATCATCGCCGCGGCGTCGTGGGCGAGACCTGGCTGGCGAATGCGGCCCTGGATGGCGCCCTGGACAGCCAGGGCATGGTGTGCGATTTCGGCGTAGTAAAGAAAACTTTGCGCCACTGGCTCGATGATCAGCTGGACCACCGTTTGCTGGTGCCCACACGCTCCCCACATCTGACGCTCAAGCAAGATGGAGAGCAAACTGCACTGACCTGGCAATTGGATGACGATGAGGTAATTTCCATAGCCGGCCCTGAACAGGCGTTTGCACTGGTTGAAGCGGAATTGATTAGCGCTGACAGCGTGGCCCGCTGGAGCGTTCAGCAACTGGCTTCGGCATTTCCCACCAGCGTCGAGCGGCTGAGCCTCAGTTTCACCAGCGAAGAGATAGCCGACCCCTACTACCACTACAGCCACGGCTTGAAAAAGCACGATGGCAACTGCCAACGCATCGCCCACGGGCACCGCTCGCGAATCCAGATTTTTCTCGATGGCGAGCGCAGCCCCGAGTGGGAACGCAATTGGGCAGAGCGCTGGCGGGACATCTACCTGGGCACCCGCGAAGACCTGCTCGATGAGAGCGACGGGAATACCCTGCGCTTTGCCTACCGGGCCCAGCAGGGGCAATTCTCATTGGGTATCCCTGCGCAACGCTGCGAACTGGTGGACTGCGACACCACTGTAGAGCAATTAGCTCAGTACATAGCCACTACCATTGCCACAGAGCTGCCAAACACAGAGGTACAGGTGCGCGCGTATGAAGGGATTGGTAAAGGTGCGGTTGCTAAAGCAAAAGGCTAATCGCCTACCTGCAACTGAACAGTTTATTCGCCCCGGCAAGCGCCAGCCGAATCGGCGCGAGAAACTCCGTAATCCCGTATGCACCTGCAATCCGATACAGCCTTGCCCTTTTGCCATGGCAGGCTCGGGTTGCGCAATAGCACTGCAGTAGACGCACGCCAGAAAAAGAGCCCGATAACTTGAACCTGATCATTCTGGAAAAAACTGATTTTATCGAACCCGGACGCGCGCGACTTGCGGGACGAAGATTTCAGCATATTCAGGAGGTCCACAGAGCCGCAGTCGGCGACCAGCTCCGCGTCGGCTTGCTGAACGGGCGCATCGGCACCGGCGAAATAATCACCCTGACCGACGATGCCATCGAGCTGCAGGTAGAACTCCAGCGCTCACCGCCAGCCGCACTGCCAATGACACTGATCCTCGCACTGCCAAGGCCCAAAATGCTGAAACGGGTGATCCAGCATGTGACCGCTCTGGGTGTCAAGAAGCTGTTCCTGATCAATGCCTACCGAGTGGAAAAATCCTACTGGCAGACTCCGTGGCTGGCCGAAGACAAACTGCGCGAACAGTGCCTGCTGGGGCTGGAGCAGGCCGTCGATACGCAGCTGCCGCAGATCGAACTGCGCAAGCGCTTTAAACCGTTTGTCGAAGACGAATTGCCGCACATCGCCGCAGGCTCACAGATGCTGGTGGCACACCCGGTGACAGACACGCCCTGCCCCGTGGATGTCTCCGCGCAGACGACACTTGCGGTCGGGCCCGAGGGCGGGTTTATTCCCTATGAGGTGGAAAAACTACAGGAAGCGGGATTTGCATCGGTGCATCTGGGGCCGCGGATATTGCGGGTGGAGACGGCGCTGCCGGTACTACTGGGGCGACTGTTCCCCGGACGCTGACAGGCTGCTACGCAGGTAACCTGGCGTGCCCCCTTTAACGTTCCGGGTACCAGCCCCGCGGGCTTGGGTTCCATGCTCCAACAAAAAAGCCGCGTAAATACGCGGCCATAAAATGGTGGCTCCCGCCACCGGGTCTCACAGAGAGGGGCGCGGGGGTGCGCCCCTGGGGAGAAAGACTGCTCAAGTGGACAAGCGCGTCACTGAATGCTTTCTCAAGTTACGGCCGCCAGGCGGCCGCAACTTAGATTACGCCGCAGCGCCTTCCGCTACCGCGGACTTCTGCAGCGCCAGTTTCGGGTCAACGAATTCATAACCCAGCACATCGGCGACCGCCTGGTAAGTTACCATGCCGGCGTGCACGTTCAGGCCTTCCAGCAGGTTGGCATCGTCCAGCAGCGCCTGCTTGGCGCCCTTGTTGGCCAGCGCCACAGCGAACGGCAGAGTGGCATTGTTCAGGGCCATGGTAGAGGTACGCGCAACACCACCCGGCATGTTGGCCACACAGTAGTGCACTACACCGTCGACCACGTAAGTTGGCTCCTGGTGGGTGGTCGCCTTGGAGGTTTCGAAACAACCGCCCTGGTCGATGGCCACGTCCACGACCACCGCGCCTTTCTTCATGCGGCTGATGATATCGCGGGTCAGCAGCTTCGGAGCCGCGGCACCCGGGATCAGTACCGCACCGATAACCAGGTCAGCTTCCAGCGCGTGCTGCTCAATCGCATCGTTGGTGGAGTATTCGGTGCGCACGGCGCCGCCGAAGATATCGTCCAGCTGACGCAGACGCGGCAGTGAGCGGTCGAGGATGGTCACATCCGCACCCATACCCAGCGCCATCTTGGCAGCGTTGGTACCTACCACACCGCCGCCGATAATCAGCACCTTGGCCGGGGCCACGCCGGGCACACCGCCGAGCAGTACGCCGAGACCGCCCTGGGCTTTTTCCAGGTGGTGCGCACCGCACTGCACGGACATACGGCCGGCAACTTCGGACATAGGCGCCAGCAGCGGCAGGCCGCCGAAACGGTCGGTCACGGTTTCATAAGCGATACAGGTGGCACCGGACTTGACCAGCAGTTCGGTCTGCTTGGGATCCGGGGCCAGGTGCAGGTAGGTGTACAGCAGCTGTCCGGGACGCAGCATTTCGCACTCGTGCGGCTGCGGCTCCTTCACCTTGACGATCATATCGGCAGTGGCGAAGATCTCTTCCGGAGTATCGATGATGCGGGCACCAGCCTGCTCATACATTTCGTCGGTAAAGCCGATAGCGGCACCGCCGTCTTTCTGCACGATCACTTCGTGACCGTTGCTGATGAGTTCACGGACACTCGCCGGCGTCAGGCCGATACGGTACTCGTGGTTCTTGATCTCTTTTGGGACGCCAATCAACATTTTTTTGCTCCTCTTGTAATTGGCTAACGCGCCGCATTCACTGGTGACGGCCGCGCGCCTTATCTCTGTGATTTCACCCAGTATAGGGCCGCATCGAAAGTGTATTTATGCTAGATTTCAAGATTAACTAGTGGATTCCACTGCTTAAGATCGAAGGAAGACCGCTTTTTAAGCAAATCGACCACCCGGAGTCAGCCCGTATGCGCAAACGCGCCAGTGAATTGAGCACCATCGATCGCAATATCCTGCGGGTATTGCAGAAAAACGGACGCACCAGCTATGCAGAGCTGGCGCGAAATGTCGGGCTGACCGCGACCCCATGCGTGGAACGGGTCAAACGCCTGGAAAGCGACGGCGTCATCCAGGGCTACACCGCATTGATCAACCCCGAGTTTCTCGATGCGGCCCTGGTGGTATTTGTGCAGATACGCCTGAACCGCTCCGCCCAGGATGCCTTCGAGGAATTTCGCAATGCGGTGGCGGCTCTGCCGGAAGTGCAGGAGTGCTATCTGGTTTCCGGCAATTTCGACTACCTGATCAAGGCCCGCGTTGCAGACATGAACGCCTATCGAAAATTCTATGGTGAAACACTGCTGACGCTACCGGAAGTGCAGGAGTGCACCAGCTATGTGGTGATGGAGCAGGTGAAGGAAACGCTGGAAGTACCGGTGCACTACAACCGGTAATGCGGACAAATCTGCCGGGAGCGGATTTGGACAGCCGAAGGCTGCCCGCGCAGCGGGTGAGGCGCAGGGATGTGCCTCATCAATGCGGAATGCGGAATGCGGAATGCGGAATGCGGAATGCGGAAGAGGGTGTGGTGCCCGCAACTTACTAGCAAGCCGAAATTCCGAAACGTTATGCGCGGCCTCTATTCCCGCAGCATGCACTGTGCCAGCTCGCGTATTCCGCATTCATCATTCTGCATTCGTTATTAATACTTGATGCCAAGCATGCGGTAAATAAACCCGATCACCCAGGCGGGCCCGATCAGCAGGAACTGCAGGTCCTTGAAAAACGAGGGTTTCTTGCCTTCGATATGGTGGCCGACGAACTGCAGGATCCACATCAGCACAAACAGCGCCAGCGCCGTCTGCCACACGGAGATGCCCAGGCGCTCGACCACGGACCATCCCCACAGGCACACCACGCTGATCGCCGCCATGCCCAGGGCCAGCGGGAATGACATCGCCAGGTAAAACAGCAGCGTCGGCGCCAGGGCCACAACCGCCCAGTTCAGCCAGGGGATTTCTGCCATAAACGCCGGCTGCGGGACTGCCCAAAGCAGTCCGACAACCGTCGCGTAGATGACCGGCACGGCAATCCAGTGAATGGCCTTGTTGGTGGGGTTCTGGTGGCTCTCGCCATATTCGGCGAACCACTGTTCGGCGCTGCGCATGGATATCTCCTCATCTTGTTATTGTCTGCGCTAATCATCTTTGACCTGGAAAATCCGATCAATGACTAAACCGGCCAGATCCAGCCGGCGGTTGGCACGGCGCAAGGTCCGGATCAAAGGCAGGGCCGCCTTACCGCCGCACGTAGGCCTCCAGCTGCTGCCGGTAGAGTTCCGCCATCGCCTCGTCGAAGCAGCAGAATACAACCCGCTGCGGCTGACAGTCCCGATCCAGGTGCTGCTGCACCTGCTCCACCGCTATCTCCACCGCCTGCTCGGGCGGATAGTCGTAGACCCCGCAACTGATCGCGGGAAAAGCTATGGAGCGCGCATGTTCACGCCTGGCCAGGGCCAGGCACTGCCGGTAGCAACTGGCCAGCAGCTCGGGCTCGCCGAGGTTGCCACCCCGCCATACGGGCCCCACAGTGTGGTAGATGCGTTTTACGGGAATGGAAAAGGCCGGGGTAGCGCGCACATCACCTACCGGACAGCCGCCGATTTCGCGACAGGCTTCCAACAGGCGGGGCCCCGCTGCGCGGTAAATGGCCCCATCTACACCGCCGCCGCCGAGCAAGTGCCGGTTGGCGGCATTGACGATTACATCGACGTGTAATCGAGTGATATCTCCGAGATAGACTTCGATCACTCAGTATCTCCAACCGCTATTTGAATATTTGCTGCGGATGGAAATCCATTTCTCTTCACAACAGTCGCGCCCGCAGAGCGGACGCGCCCAGTGCGCAGTTATCGGCAGGTGATCCCACTCAATCCATGCCGTAGACGTCAGCCTGCGGGAATCAATCCAGCAATTCGCGATGGCGCGATGCTACGGCTACGGGACATTTCGTCACTGCGCTAACTATCACGATAGCAGCTGCGGAGAGGATGAAGCCCGGCAGGAGTTCGTAAACATCGAAAATCCCACCGGAAAGCTGTTTCCAGATGACTACCGTCAGGCCGCCGGCAATCACGCCGGCGATAGCGCCGGGACCGGTCATGCGCGACCAGTAGAGGCTGATCAGGATCGCCGGGCCAAAGGCAGCACCGAGGCCTGCCCAGGCATAGGCGACAACGTCCAGCACCTTGGATTGCGGATCCATGGCCACCCACACGGCAATCAGTGACAGCGCGACTACGGCCCAGCGCCCGACCTTGACCATTGCCTCGGGGCTGGTCTTGCGACCAAACCAAACATGGTAGATATCCTCGGCCAGCGCGGCGGAACTAACCAGCAGCTGCGAATCGGCAGTACTCATGATCGCCGACAGAATCGCCGCCAGCAGCACGCCGGCCACCAGCGGATGGAACAGCGCCTGTACCAGCTCCATGAAAATGCGTTCGCCATCCGGCAGCGTCTGCTGCAATTCGAGGTGGCCAAACAGCCCGACAGTCATAGCACCCAGGAATCCGCACAGCGACCACACCGCGGCGACTGTCGCGGCCACGGGCACATCGTCGGGACTGCGCACGGCCTTGAACCGCGCCAGGATATGCGGCTGACCGAAATACCCGAGGCCCCAGGCCAGGGAACTGAGGATGGCAACGACTCCCAATGTCTGGCCGGTGTTATCGCTCATCCAGTGTGTCAGCTCCGGCGCCTGGGCCTGCAGCTTGGCCCAGCTGGCCGCCAGCCCGCCCTCATCGGTGATCACCACCAGCGGTACCACCAGCAGGGCAATACTCATCAGCAGGCCCTGGAATACGTCGGTCCAGGAAACCGCCAGAAAGCCGCCAAACAACGTATAGGAAATCACCGCTGCGGCGCCGATCAACACCGCCCAGCGGTAATCCCAGCCAAAGACCGTCTCGAACAGCTTGCCACCCGCGATCAGGCCGGACGCCACGTAGAAGAGAAAAAACAGCAGAATAAAGATCGCGCAGATGGTGCGCAGATAGGGGTGCCCGAGATTGAAGCGGCGGTGCAAATAGGCGGGCACCGTCAGCGCATCGTCCAGCTCGTAGGTGTAGATACGCAGCCGCCGCGCCAGAATGGTCCAGCTCAATACTATGCCGGAGAAGAGGCCGATGGCGATCCAGCCCGACGACAGGCCCGCGACATAGGCGGCACCGGGAAGACCGAGCAACAGCCAACCGCTCATATCCGACGCCCCGGCGGAGAGTGCCGCAACCGCCGGCGGCAGGGAACGGCCACCGAGGAAATAGTCACTGGCGTCCTTGGTACGCCGGTAAGCGTAAACACCGATAACCAGAATCAATGCCAGATAAGCGACGAACGTCAGGGCTACGAGCCATTGTGCGGACATAGAAAATCCTTGTTCTTGTAATAAAGCGACACCCAGCGGGGAGATTCCGAGGCAGAAATTTGCTTATTTTTAATGCAAGATCCGGCTTTAGAATAGGCGCCGCAGCTAATATTTGTGTTTATTGCGCTTAAATCTACTAATTAGGTGGCGCCAGCTCAATCCGCAAACTACATATTGAGAAAACAAGCGGAAAAAAAGACAACACTATGGGTATCTGTCTGGACGAGTTGCGGCTTCTGGTCATCCGTCCGACCCTCAAGCATCTGAGAGCCTGGAGTCAGGGTATGGAAAACCTGCTCCTGGGAACCGCAGCACAGGAATCACAGCTCGGCTTTCACCTCAAACAGGGACGGCGCCATGGACTGGGTATTTATCAGATTCAACCACACACGCACCAGGATATCTGGGACGAGTATCTGATCGACTACCCCGCCCTGGCCTCCAAGGTACGCGGCCTCGCCAGCCAGCGGGACTTCCTCGATCACCCCCACAGCGAGCTGACCACCAATCTGCGCTACGCCACCGCGATCGCCTGGCTGATCTATCGCTCGGCCAGGGTGTACAAGGTCGAAGAAACCGACGTCGCCACCATGGCGCGGCTGTGGCACCAGCACTTTCACCACGGGCCTTCGGCGTCCGCGCGCGACTTCGAGTGCAGCTACGCGCGGCTCGTCAACGGCGCCGACCCTACAGATTCAGCGCCTCGATATAGCGCGGCGGCTCGGCCGCCCCCTCTTCGGAGTCCTCCCCATCTGGAGTCCAAGAGTGCACCTGCCTCTGTATTGAATGTTCGTCCTTAGCGGCGGCCGGTTCGGCGCGGTCCAGCTCCAGGCTCTCGAAATCGTAGAGGTCACGGTCCGCCAGCTGTGACGGCGACACGCGGGTGAGCGCAGCAAAAATATTTTCGCTGCGCCCGGGAAATTTCTTATCCCAGTCACGTAGCATCTGCTTGATGGCCTGGCGCTGCAGGTTTTCCTGACTGCCGCACAGATTGCACGGAATAATCGGGAAGGCCTTGTGCTCGGCATAGCGAGCGATGTCCTCTTCGCGACAGTAAGCCAGCGGGCGAATAACGATGTTGCGGCCGTCGTCCGCGCGCAGTTTCGGCGGCATTGCCTTCAGGCGCCCACCGTAGAACATGTTCAGGAACAGCGTCTCGACGATATCGTCCTTGTGATGGCCCAGCGCCACCTTGGTCGCACCGATTTCCTCGGCGAACCCGTACAGGGTGCCGCGACGCAGCCGCGAGCACAGGCCGCAGGTGGTCTTGCCCTCCGGCACCACTTCCTTCACCACCGAATAGGTGTCCTTCTCGACGATGTGGTGCGGTACGCCCAGAAATTGCAGGTATTCCGGCAGAATGTGTTCCGGAAAGCCCGGCTGCTTCTGGTCCATGTTGACCGCCACCAGCTCGAAGTGCACCGGCGCCGTCTTCTGCAGGTTCAGCAGGATGTCCAGCATCGCATAGGAGTCCTTGCCGCCGGACAGGCACACCATGATCTTGTCGCCCTCTTCGATCATATTGAAATCGGCGATGGCGCGGCCCACATTGCGGCGCAGGCGCTTCTGCAGCTTGTTGAATTCCAGCCGCTCGCGGCGGTTTTCCAGTTCGGACATGGTGTTTCTCTTACTACGGGACTGGAGAACGGAGCCACAGGCCCGTCTCAATCAATATCCAAGGCAATCCTCTGTGGGAGCCAGCCCGGCTGGCGAAACGAAGGCTGCAAGTAGCACCACCCTAATCGCCTGCACGGCAGGCTCCCACATGGCAAATGGGGCCCCAGCAACAGGACCGCCCCAAGATTTCCAGGGCCGCGATTGTACGCATTTCGATCACGGAGTACACGACTGATCGTCCACCCGCTCGTCCAGCAGGACCTGGACGCAGGGCCAGACGTGGTCGAGTAGCGCCGGCTGGGCCTTGGCGGTGGGGTGAATGCCGTCGGTCTGCATGGCGCCGTCCAGCAGTGCGACCGGCTCCAGGAAGAAGGGCACCAGCGGGACCTGCTCCGCCTTCGCCACCTTCGGGTACACCGCCGCGAACGCCTCGGTGTAGGCGCGACCGTAATTCGGGGGCATGCGCATGCCCAGCAGCAGCACCTCCGCGCCCTGTTTTTCCGCCAGCTGCACCATCTGTTGCAGGTTGCTCTGCAGCGACCGCGGCGGATAGCCACGCAGGCCGTCGTTGCCGCCGAGCTCGACAATCAGCCAGCGCGGCCGATGCTCCTGTAACAGTCGTGGCAGGCGCGCTAACCCGCCGGCCGTAGTCTCGCCACTGATACTGGCATTGACGACGTTGACAGGTCTATCCCCCTCTTCCAGACGATCGCGCAACAGTTGCACCCAGCCCTGCGCCTCGTCGATGCCGTAGGCGGCACTGATGCTGTCCCCCAGAACCAGCAGCGTATCGGCCGCGCTCGCCTGCAGCTGCCCCTGCGGGACAGACAGCAGCAGCAACAAGCCGAATCGCGCTAGCAACTGCCGAAAAAAAACGGTCGTCATGTCATACTCTCCACTTCAATTCAGCGCAGTATCAGCAGAGGGAGCGAAGAAGAATGTCCGCCATGCTCAGGGCCGAAAACCTGCACCACCGGGTAGCCACCAGCGAGGGGCCGCTGACCCTATTAAATAATATTTCCCTGCAACTCGCTCGCGGCGAGAGTCTCGCCATCACCGGCGCCTCCGGCTCGGGCAAATCCACCCTGCTCGGCCTGCTCGCCGGCCTCGACAAGCCCACCGAAGGCAGAATCTGGCTCGCCGGCGAGGAAATCACCGCCATGGATGAGGAACAGCGTGCCGCCCTGCGCGCCCGCTGTGTCGGTTTCGTATTCCAGACCTTCCAGCTGTTGCCGGGACTCACCGCCCTGGAAAATGTCATGCTGCCGAGCGAACTGCGCGGCGAACGCACCGCTGCCAAACGCGCCGAAGAATTCCTCGCCCGCGTCGGCCTCGAACACCGCCTGCACCACTATCCGCGCCAGCTGTCCGGCGGCGAACAGCAGCGGGTTGCGATCGCCCGTGCATTCGCCAGTTTTTCCGGCGGCGACGGCATACTCTTCGCCGACGAGCCCACCGGCAGCCTCGACGCCGGCAATGGCGACAAGATTATCGACCTGCTGTTCAAACTCAATGCCGAATCCAACACCACCCTGGTGCTGGTCACCCACGAGCAGCGCCTGGCCGAGCGCTGTGGGGCCCATCTCCGCATGGATGCTGGCGCAATCGCCACTGCCGACACGCTGGGCGACAATGACAACCTCTCCGAGGTGTCCGTCTGATGCTGCCGCTCAAACTGCTGTTTCGGGACTGGCGCGGCGGCGAGCTGGCCCTGATCGCCACGGCGCTGGTGCTGGCGGTAACCTGCGTCACCGCGATCGCACACTTCACCGATCGCCTGAGCCGCGCCATGGAACAGCAGTCGCTGACCTTCCTCGCCGCCGAGCGGGTGTTGCGCAGCAGCCAGCCTGTGGATGACAGCTGGCTGGAAGAGGCGCGCAAACGGGGGCTACAACAGGCAGAGGCGGTCACTTTCGCCTCGATGGTAGCGGCGGGGGACCAGTTCCAGTTTGCCGCGGTCAAGGCCGTGAGCGACGGCTATCCACTGCTCGGCACCCTGGAGATGCGCAGCGCCGCGGGGGCGCCAAGCCGACACGTGCAGCAGGGGCCACCTCCCGGGGAGGCCTGGGTTGAACCGCGCCTGCTGCCGCTGCTGGAACTGCAGCTCGGCGACAACCTGGAACTCGGCGACACCTCATTGAAAGTCACGGGCCTGCTGGACCGCGAACCGGATCGCAGCACCAGCCTGTTCGATATGGGCGCACGGCTACTGGTGCACGTGGATGACCTGCCCGCCGCCGGCGTCATCCAGCCCGGCAGCCGCGTGCAATACCGCTACCTGTTCGCCGGTGACGACCGCGCACTGGAGCAGTACTTAAAATGGCTGCAACCACAGCTGACCGAACACCAGCGCGTGATCGACCTGCACGAAGGGCAGCCGCGCGTAGCCTCGGCCCTGGATCGCGCCGAGCGTTTCCTGTTCCTAGCCGCCAGTCTCGCGGTGCTCCTGGCCAGCGTCGCCGTCGGACTGGCCGCCCGTCGCTATGGACTGCGCCACACGGCCTATGTCGCCGTGATGAAGAGCCTCGGCGCCGGCCGCAGCAAGGTGCTGGCCATTTACCTCGGCCAACTGACCGCCTTGACGCTGATGGCAACAATACTGGGCCTGCTGCTCGGCAGCGTGATCCAGTCCCAGGCGGTCAATCTGATGGCCGATTTCTTCCCGGTGGAGCCGCCGCCCAGCCGCGGCAGCCCCCTGCTGGTCGGCCTCGCCACCGGCTTCGCCTGTGCGCTGGGCTTTGCCCTGCCGCCGCTGTTCCGCCTCGCACGCACGGACCCGATGCAGACACTGCGGCGCGACTGGAGCAACCCCGACCGGCGCGAGTGGCTCGGGCTGGTGCTGGGGCCAACCAGCATGCTGCTGCTGATCTGGTGGCTGTCCGGCAGCCTCGCGATTACCGCGGCGCTGTTCGCCGGCATGGCCCTGCTGGTCGGCGGCAGCGCCCTGGTCAACCAGCTGCTGGTGCGCGGCCGGCTGTCGTCTCTCGGTGGCGCCTGGCGTATTGCGCTCGGCAGCCTGCAGCGCCGCGCCGCCTTCAACACACTGCTGATCGCCGCCTTCGGCACCGGACTACTGGCCATGCTGGCCCTGGTATTCGCGCGCACGGCCCTGATCGACGAGTGGCGCATGCAGCTGCCCGAGCAAGCGCCCAATCACTTCCTGTTCAATATCGCCCCGCACGAAGTAACACCGCTGCAGACGATACTCGCGGACAAGGACCTCACCAGTACCGAGTTCTACCCGATGGTGCGCGGACGCCTGACCGCCATCAATGGCATACCGGCCAAGGAATACAAGCAAGACCAGCGCAACGGAGAACCCAATGCCCTGCGCCGCGAACTCAACCTGAGCTGGACCGACAACCTGGCACCGGACAACCGTATCCTCGATGGTGAATGGTGGGACAAAACCGATAAGGGAGTGTCGGTGGAAGTCGAACTGGCCGCGCGCCTGAATCTAGCGCTCGGCGACATGCTGCGCTTCTCCATCGGCGGCCTGGAAGTCGAAGCCCCGGTCGCCAGCTTCCGCTCGCTGGACTGGAACAGCATGCGCCCGAATTTCTACATGATATTCGCCCCGGGCACGCTGGAAGGCTTCCCCGCGACCTATATCACCAGCTTCTACCTGCCGCCGGAGCAGAAACTGCTCGTCAATGATCTCGTGCGCAATTTTCCCAGTGTCAGCGTGATCGAGCTGGACAAGATCATCGAGCGCATCCGCGACACCATCGCGCAGGTTTCCCTGGCGATCGAATCGGTGATGGTACTGATGCTGGTGGCCGGCGTGCTGGTGCTGATCGCCGGCGTGCGCGCCAGCATCGCCGAGCGTTTGCAGGAAGCGGCAATTATCCGCACACTGGGCGGCCGCCGCCGGCTGCTGCTGCAGAGCCTGATGCTGGAGTTTGGCTTACTGGGCGTGGCCGCCGGCCTGCTCGCCGCCGCCGGCGCCGAAGCGACGCTCGCCGTGCTGTCACAGCGGGTGTTCGAGCTGCCGTTCGTATTCCATCCGACGCTGTGGCTGGTCGGCCCGCTGGCAGGAGCACTGCTGGTAGGCACTGCCGGCACCCTCGCATGCCGCAGCTCGGTCAGCCAGCCGCCGCTGCAGGTACTGCGGGAACTGGCATAAAAGTTTTTTGAATCGTCATTCCCGCACAGGCGGGAATCCAGAAACCTCCGGGCACCCTGGATTCCGGCCCATGCCGGAATGACGACTGAGCGATGTTTATTTGGCGAATTTATGGATCTGGATTTTGACCGCAACCACATCTGGCACCCCTACTCTTCCCTGATCGATCCGCCGCCGGTTTACCCCGTCGAGCGTGCCGAGGGCGTGCGCATTTTCCTGGAAGATGGCCGCGGCCTGATCGACGGCATGTCCTCCTGGTGGAGCGCACTGCACGGCTACAACGTGCCCGAGCTGAACGCTGCCATGCGTGGGCAAATAGAAAAAATGTCGCATGTGATGTTCGGCGGCCTCACCCATGAGCCGGCCATCGCGCTGTGCAAGAAGCTGGTGGAGATCACGCCGGCGCCGCTACGGCGGGTATTTCTCGCCGACTCCGGTTCGGTATCGGTGGAAGTTGCCATCAAAATGGCGCTGCAGTACTGGCAGTCCCAGGGGCGCGGCGAAAAATGCAAACTGCTGGCGCTGCGCAACGGTTACCACGGCGACACCTTCGGTGCCATGGCCACCTGCGACCCGGTCACCGGCATGCACCACATTTTTGCCGGCCAGCTGACCCAGCACTTCTTCGCTCCGGCGCCGCAAGTGAAATTCGGCCAGGCCTGTGCCGAAGAAGACATCGCCGAGCTGCGTCAACTGATCGAACAGCATCACACCCAGCTGGCAGCCGTGATTCTGGAACCGATCGTGCAGGGCGCCGGCGGCATGCGTTTCTATTCTGCGGAGTATTTGCGCCGGGTGCGCGAACTCTGCGATGAGCACGGGCTGCTGTTGATCGCCGACGAGATTGCCACCGGATTTGGCCGCAGCGGCAAGCTGTTTGCCTGTGAGCACGCCGGAATCTGCCCCGATATTCTCACGCTCGGCAAGGCACTCACCGGCGGCACCATGACCATGGCCGCCGCGCTGTGTACCGACAGGGTCGCCGAGGATATCTGCCGCGGAGAGGCCGGAGTCTTCATGCACGGCCCGACCTTTATGGGTAACCCATTGGCTTGCGCCGTTTCCAATGCGAGTATCGATCTGTTGCTGAGCGGCCCCTGGCAGCAGAGGGTGGCATCGATCGAGAAGCATATGCAGCGGGCGCTGGCACCGCTGAAAGACACCGCTGCGGTGGCCGATGTGCGCGCGCTCGGCGCCATCGGTGTGGTGGAGATGCACGAGCCGGTCAAGATGATGCAGGTACAGGAAGCGCTGATCGAACGCGGCGTCTGGCTGCGCCCGTTCGGCAAGCTGGTATATACCATGCCGCCCTATGTGATTTCCGAAGACGACCTGGGCCAGCTCACCACCGCGATGGTCGACGTGCTCGGCAATCTGTAACAACCCGTAGGATGGGCAAAGCGCAGCGTGCCCATCAACTGGCGCAAGATGGGCACGCTGCGCTTTGCCCATCCTACAAGTTCATTTTCCGGAAATTTCTCGTGCAACCGCTGCTAACCGTCACCGACCTGGAATGCCGCTACGGCAACAAGGTCATTCTCGAATCTGTATCTTTCGCCCTGAACGAGGGCGAGATCGCCTGCCTGCTCGGTCCCAGCGGCTGCGGCAAGACGACACTGCTGCACGCGATTGCCGGCTTCCAGCCCGTGTATCGCGGCAAAATTTCTCTGGCCGGCAACACCATCTCGACGCCCGCGGCCATCACGCCGCCGGAGCAGCGCCGCATCGGCGTGGTATTCCAGGACTACGCCCTCTTCCCGCACCTGACACTGGAGCAGAATATCGCCTTCGGTTTGAAATCGCTGGCACGGGCGGAGCGGGAGTCCCGCGTGCGCGAACTGCTGCAACTGGTGCGCCTGGAAAATTTTGCCCGCCAGTATCCGCACCAACTTTCCGGCGGCCAGCAGCAGCGCGTCGCTCTGGCCCGCGCACTGGCACCGCGGCCGCGCCTGCTGCTGATGGATGAACCCTTTTCCAACCTGGATACGGAGCTGCGCCGCAGCCTGGCATCGGAAGTACGGCATATCCTCCGCGAGGAAGGCACGGCCGCAGTCATCGTGACGCACGACCGCAGCGAGGCTTTTGTCGCCGGCGACAAGCTGGGAGTCCTGAGCGGCGGATTGTTGCAACAGTGGGACGCGCCGGAAAACATTTACCGCCAGCCAAATAATGCAGCAGTCGCGCGGATAGTCGGCGACGGTGCTCTGCTGGAGGGGAAATTGCTGCAGCCAAACCTGATCGAAACGGCTCTCGGCAAAGTGCACTTGCCCACAGCGATCGAAACGTCCGGGCAGAAACTAGAGGTATTTGTGCGCAGCGAGGATATAGTCCCTGGCGAGCACAGCGAGGCCGTTACCGCACAGGTAATTGCCCGTGATTTTCTCGGCAGTAATACGCTGTACAAATTTCGCCTCCCCGATGGCCGTGTTATCGAGGCAGCGCTGGGAGCTGAGTACCAGTTTTTGCCGGGAAGCGAAGTGCCCTTGCGGATCGCCGCACCCGTCGTTTTCACAGTGTAAGTTCGGCGTTTATCACTCGTCGTTCCGGCGCAAGCCGGACCGCGCAGGCATGGATGCCGTAGCGAGTATTCGCGAAGCGAATGGTCCGAAGGGCATGGTGCAGGAGCGCCATCTAATCCAGATGCCATTGAACTGGATACCGGCCTGCGCCGGTATGACGACATTTACGAGGGTTTAACGCTAACAGAGTATCTACAGCGCCGGCGCTTCGGATTCCATCAGCTCTGTCTGCCCTTCGCCGCTGCGCCGTCCCATCGAGCGGCTCAGCAGGATCACCGGTAACAAGCCCACCAGCACGATCATCAGTGCCCCCAGTGCCGAGCGCTCCAGCATTTCGTCGGACGCAAACTGGTAGATGTACGTTGCCAGGGTGTCGAAGCCGAAAGGCCGCAGCAGCAAGGTGGCCGGCAGCTCTTTCATGCAATCGACAAATACCACCAGCGCGCCACTGAGCAGTCCCGCGCGCACCAGTGGCAGGTGTACGGCCCACAGCGTCTGCCAGCTGTTGCGTCCCAGGGAACGGGAGGCGCGGTCCATGGACGGCGTGACTTTCTCGAGGCTCGTCTCGATCGCGCCGGCGGAGACCGCGAGGAAACGCGCGGTATAGGCAAATACGATGGCAAACACACTGCCACTCAGCAACAAGCCCATGGAAATATCGAACTGCGCCCGCAACCAGGCATCCAGCGCATTGTCGAAGGCCGCCAGCGGGATCAGGACCCCGATTGCCATCACCGCACCGGGCATCGCATAACCCAGCTTGGCGAAACCCACCAGGGATATGACCAGTCGCGTCGGAAAGAGCCGCTTGCCGTAGGCGAGCAGCAAGCCCAGCAACGCCGTTGCCAGCGCTGCCGCTGTTGACAGCAACAGGCTGTTGAGCGCGATGGTGAAAAAGTCATCGGTCCAGTAGTTCGCAAAGTTACCCAGCGCGTAGCCACCCAGCACCAATAGCGGCACCCCGAAGCCGCACAGCAACAGCAGCCCGCAGAAGGTACAGGCCAGGGCAGCGCGCCAGCCGCGCAGCCGATAACTATCGCGACTCTGCGACGGCGACTGCACAAAATGTCTCTGCCGCGCGCGCCCCATGCGCTCCAGTGCGATCAGCAGCACGACAAACACCAGTGTGCTACAGGCGATTTGCGCGGCACCGCCGAGGTTGCCGCGGCTCAGCCAGGTATCGTAGATACCCACGCTCAGGGTGCGCACGGCGAAGAAATCCACGGTGCCGAAATCGTTCAGCGTCTCCATCAGAACCAGAGACAATCCCACCGCAATTGCCGGGCGCGCCATCGGCAAGGAAACGCGCACAAAGCTCTGCCAGGGGGTACAACCGAGGGAGCGACTGGCAGCGCGGATGCTGCCGCACTGCTCGATAAAGGCCGCGCGCGCGAGCATATACACGTAGGGGTAAAGCACCAGCGACAACATCGCGATGGCGCCGCCCATACTCCGAATATCCGGAAACCAGTAGTCCCGCGATGTCTGCCAACCGAACCATTCGCGCAACAGTTTCTGCACCGGCCCGGCATACTCCAGCAGGTCCGTATAGACATATGCGATGACGTAGGCCGGCACCGCAAACGGCAGCAACAGCGCCCATTCGAACAAACGCCGCCCGGGGAAGCGACACATGGTCACCAACCAGGCACTGCCGACGCCCGCCACCAATGTAAACACTCCCACACCCAGGGCCAGAGTCAGCGTCGCGGCAATATAGTGAAACAGCACCGTGTCCAGCAGGTGCGGCCAGATGTTCTCCTCGGGAAAGAGCGCCAGCCAGAAGATGGACAGCACCGGCAGAGCCACCAGCAATGCGATGGTGCTAACGGTCAGTATCCAGCGCAGGCCGGAAGAACGCGGTTGAGATGGAGAAAAAAAAGGAGTCATAAAATCGAAAACGCGGCCCGCACCGTCAGGTGGGGCCGCGATACTGTGGCCCTTCACTGGGCCGCCATGATAGCCGGGCTAGCCCGGCTATTGCACCAGGCCGCTTGATATTCCACTTAAATCTTTGATTGCACGAAATATTTCGGGGTTTTCACCCAGGTACAAAATGTCACCCGCCACCGCTGGCCGCGCCCTCGCTTGATCTCTGCACGCTCAATACATTTTTGCGGCTAATACGTGCAATAAGCATGCATATACGCCGCCAAAATGTACTGAACGCGCAGATCTCGACGCGATCATCGCAGCCCCTGGTGCAATATCCGGGCTAGAAGTCGAAGCCCACCTCATCCACCAGCCGCGAAGCCGCGGGCACGTGGGAGCCGATTTCGGTCAGGCTCAGATCGTCTTCCTTGAACTCGCCCATGTACTGGTTGATGAGCTCGGAGCGCGGTGTGCCGGGGCGCACCGGGAATTCAAAATTCTTTTCCGCGTAGAGATACTGGGCCTCCGGGCCACTGAGGAACTCCAGCAGCTTGATGGCATTGTCGCGGTTCGGAGCGTGCCTGGTCAGTGCCGCACCGGAAATAAACATATGGGTACCGCGATCCTGCTGGTTCGGGAACACCAGATTGACGGACTTGGCCCACTCGATCTGCTCCGGCTGCTCGGTATTGGTAATCATATTGCCGAAGTAGTAGCTGTTGCCCAGGGACAGATCGCATACGCCTTCACTGATCGCCTTCACCTGTGCGCGGTCGTTACCCTGGGGCTTGCGCGCCAGGTTGGCCTTGACACCCTCGAGCCATTGCTTGGTTTCCGCCTCGCCATGGTGGGCGATCATGGATGCGAACAGCGACAGGTTGTACGGGTGTTTGCCGCTGCGGGTACAGATGCGCCCTTTCCATTTCGGATCGGCCAGTTCCTCGTAGCGCGTGATCTCGCCGGGTTTGACCCGGTCTTTGGAGGCGTAAATCAGGCGTGCGCGGGTGGTGAGGCCAAACCAGTTGCCCGCCTCGTCGCGAAACTGCGCGGGGATATTTTTTTCCAGCACGTCGCTCTGCACCGGCTGGGTCAGGTCCTTGGCCAGCAGATCCATCAGGCTGCTGGTGTTGGAGGTGAGCACCAGGTCCGCCGGGCTGTTGCGCCCTTCGCGCTGCAGGCGCTCATTGAGGCCCTTGCTGGCGAATACCACTTTGGTTTCGATACCGGTTGCTTCGGTAAACTTGTCGAGAACAGGCTCGATCAGAAACGGCTGGCGATAGGAATAGATATTCACCTGCTCGGCCGCAATGGTTGCCGAAGCAGCGAAAAGCCCGGTAACTGCCAGTGTTGTGCGGAAAAGAGATCGTATGTCCATCAATGCCCCTTGCGCTTATGATTAATTTGAGAAGCATTCTCATTTGCTTGCCCAACAAAGTCAACTGAAGCCCGGTCCGTTCCGCAGCGGGCAGAGTCGCCAAACTCAACCTATGCTTAGGGCACACTGGCAACTTGTGGAGGCAGCATGTACCGCTTCCTACCCCTGATAGTGTTGGCACTTGCTCTTAACGGCTGTGGCCGCCAGAGCGATACCCACGACCCGACCGAAATTGAACGTACACCGCCCGGCGAGACCGCCACCGAAGCGATGGAGGAGCCGATCACGCCACCATCGGGCGACACTGAACCGACTATGCCGGAAGAGTCCACCGCAGCGCCGCCAGATAGCAGCAGCGCAACCATCGAGATCTGTACCCCCGAATGGTTTGCCTGGGTCCACGACCAGATACAGGCCAGGCCCGATGGCGACCTGGCTGAACTCTACCCGTCCGGCCTCCCGGAGGTGGGCAGTCAGGAGTGGTTCCTCGCCGTTGACAAACTCACCGGTGGTGATGGCGCGCACGGCCCGGATGGCGGCAGCGCCGAATGGTGCAGCATGATGCAGCGGCGCCTCGGCACGCCCGCGCAGCAGTGATCCGTTGGGAAACTCGGAGGAAGCCGTCATGCCCCCGATCAAGCGACTGCTACTGGCCGCCATCGCCGTTTCGGCGCTGCAGCCGGCCCTGGCCGACGAGAAGCCACCGCCCGGCGCCATGGCGCTGTCTACGGTGCTGACCAAGCTCGAGCAACTGGGCTATACGCCTATCATCGCAGTGACGCTGGAAAACGGCCACTGGGAGGTGGAAGCCTACAAGGGCTCGGAAAAGCGCGAACTAGAGGTGAACCCCAACACCGCCGAAATCCTCACCGACGAGCCCGACGACGACTGAAACAACAGCCACTGCCGGCCGCGGGGCTGCGGCCTTGGGCCGGCGTGTGCGCACAGACTTTTCCTGTGTGCGCCGTAAACTGGCCGACTATCGCGTACAATCTGCGCTGAACGTATGCGGAGTCCATTTCCATGCTGCCCATGGTTCGCGCCAGTGCGCTGTCGGGATACAAGCGGCTGTTACAGAGTTACGGGGTCGACGCCGACCAGCTGCTCGCGCGCCTGTCGCTGCCGGCCGATTACCTGGACAGACCGGACCTGATGATCCCGCTGGAAACCAAGGTCGAGCTGCTGGAGCTGGGCGCCCGGTACAGCGGCTGCGAACACTTCGGGCTGCAACTGGCGCAGCAGCAGAATATTTCCATGCTCGGCGCGCTCGGACTGCTGGTGCAGCAGTGCCCGACACTGCGCGATGCGCTCAACACCATTACCACGTCCATCGGCCAGACGGTACAGGGGCTGGATGCCTGGCTCGAGGAGCGGGGCGAGCTCGCTTACCTGCGCGCCACCTACCGGCTCGAGGGCCCCCTGGCCAAGTCGCGCCCACACAACGACAATACTTTGGTTGCCGCCTACAACATCATCTGCTTCCTGCTCAACGAAAAAATGCCGCTGCGCTCGGTGTATCTGTGCGGCCCGGAACCGGTATCCATCGCACGCTACAACGCGATCCTGCACGCCCCGATCGTATTCGACAGCGACTACAACGGCCTGGTGTTCGAGCGCAGCTATCTCGACCGGCCGGTGGTCGGCGCCAACCCGGAGATGCGCGGGCTGATCGACAGTTTCCTGAAGAAAAAGCAGCTGGACGACTTTCAGGAGCAGCTGCTGTGGATCATCACCAATCTCCTGCCGCGCGGCCCGGTGGCACTGGAAGCGGTGGCCGAGAATATCCACATGGCACCGCGCACCCTGCAGGCGCGACTGAGCCAACAGGGCACCAGCTTCCAGCAGCTGCTCGACCGCGCCCGGGTGGAACAGGTGTGCACCTACATGCTCGACGGCGAGCTGAGCCTGACGGAGATCGCCGAACTGGTGGGCTACAGCCAGCTGAGCGCCCTGACCCGCAGCTTCAAGCGCATCATGGGGGCCAGCCCCGCTGCCTGGCGCAGGCAAATGGCTGCAGAACAGACGGCCCCTGCGCGATCTGTCAAATAGCCGACGCGATCGGTCAACTGCGCGCGCGCCGATTCCGGTAATCTCGATACCCGATAACAACAGATTCCATCCGGTGACGCCATGACCACAGAGACACTGACCCGCCACGAGGTCGACAAGACACTGCTGCAAGACCGGTTCGAGCGGCAACGCCAGGCCTATCTCGCCGACCCGGTCCCCACCTATCGCCAGCGGGTCGAGGATCTCAAAACCCTCGCGCGCATGCTGCGCGAACACCAGCACGAGCTGGTGCAGGCAGTCAGTGCCGACTACGGCAATCGCTCCCGCCACGAGACGCTGTTCTGCGAGTTCTACCCGGTACTCGACGGTATCAAGGACACCATCAAGCGGCTGAAGAAATGGATGAAGCCACAGCGCCGCCATATCGACTTTACCGCCTTCCCCACGTCATCCAATCGCGTGATCCCGCAGCCGCTCGGCGTGGTCGGCGTGATTGTGCCGTGGAACTTTCCCGTCAACCTGACCTTTGCACCGCTCACCAGCATATTCGCCGCGGGCAACCGCGCGATGGTGAAGATGTCCACCAATTCCAACCGGCTGGCCGAAATGCTGCAAAAGATCAGCGGCGACTACTTCCCGCAGGACAAGCTGAGCTTCATCGCCGACAGCGGCGGTACCGGCCCGGTGTTTTCCAGCCTGAAGTTCGATCACCTGATCTTTACCGGCTCCACCGCCACCGGCCGTGCGGTGATGCGCGCCGCCGCCGACAACCTGACCCCGGTCACCCTGGAGCTGGGTGGCAAGTCGCCGGCCATAGTCGCGCCGGACTTCCCTATCGATACCGCTGCCGAGCGGGTGATGTTCTGGAAGCTGATGAACGCGGGGCAGATCTGCACCACCGTGGACTACCTGTTCCTGCCCCAGGAGCGGGTCGACAGTTTTGTCGAAAAGGCCCGGCAGCTGGTGCAGAAACGCTATCCGGAGCTGCAGGGCGACGACTACACCTCGGTCATCGACGACAGGTCCTACCAGCGCCTGTGGGCAACCCTGGATGACGCGCGGGCGAAGGGCGCCACCGTGATCGATCTGTCCGATGGTCAGGGCAGTCGCGACGACCCGCTGCGCAAGTTCCCGCCGCACATCCTGCTCAATGTCAGCGAAGACATGGAGGTCATGCAGCGGGAGATCTTCGGCCCACTGCTGCCGATCAGGACCTATTCCAGCCGCGAAGAGGTGGTGGACTACATCAACGCACACGACCGCCCGCTGGCCATTTACCCCTTTACTAATGACAAATCACTGCGCGATTTCTATATCGAGCGGGCCATCTCCGGTGGGGTTTCCGTCAACAACTGCGTGCTGCACGTCGGCCAGCACGATATCCCGTTTGGCGGTGTGGGCGAGAGCGGCATGGGCCATTACCACGGCTACGAAGGGTTTATCACGTTTTCAAAACTGCGCCCGGTGTTCTACCAGGGCCCCCTGGATCCCCTCAAGCTGCTGATGCCGCCCTACGGCAAGACCGCCAACAGAATCATGGACCTGATGTTGCGTATGACTCGCTAACCGGCTCCCAGCCGCAGGCCCGGCCATTCGCCGGGCCTTTTTGTTTGGCAATAACAGTTTTTTATTCGTAAATCGAATCGAGGCCGCACTTGTGGCTTCTGGCGCCCGACATTACCAATAGGGTTTCCGGGTGGCCAGGAGCCATGCATGAGTTTTTTTGCGACGGTACTGCTCGTCAACGCACTCACCTTCCCGATACCGGCTGACCTGAATGCCAACACTCCGGCCCCGATCTACGACAGCCCCGACCTGTACGGCGATGAACCTTCGGTGATCGCACTGGATCTGCCGGCGATCCGCGGCAAACTGCACAGCCTGGGCTTCCGCCCGATTACCGAGGTGAGATTTATCGGCGGCCGCTGGAAGATCAAGGCCAGATACGGTGGCAAGAAACGCGCACTGGAAGTGGATCCAGACAGCGGCCTGATTATTTCAGACCGGCCGGACCGGAGCTGAGGCTCAGAAAGCCCCGTATTGTTGGCCGATCAGTGCCAACAACCGGCTGAACGCCTGATTCGACGCCATGGTCGAGGACTCTTCCATGGTGTGGTAGCCGGTGGTCGGAATCTGCAGCGTCGTGCCCTGCACAAAACCGTTGGACGCCGCGGCTATGCGGCCCATCTCGGTACTGCCGAGGGACTGGGGCTCAATGCCCTGGGCCAGTGCCAGGCGATTCTGCTCTTCGATATAGGCATCCTTGTAGCCGAAGCTGATATCCTGCTGCCGGCACAGCGCTTCCAGCATTGCCGTCGTCTCCGGATGAAAGGCGGCGTTGACATCGCGCCTGCGCAGCACGACTTCCTGTCGATCAGCCGTCGCCCGGTCCGGATAAGGGCTGGTATCCACCACCACCAGTTTGTCAGTGCCGCCGTTGAAACGGCGGAACCACTCGAGCAGGTAACGCCAGCTGCTGCCCGCCTCCTCCTGCGCGGTAAAGAATGCCGTGCCCTCGAAGCCGAGCGCGAACAGATGAACAAGGTGTGCGGCGGTCAGTACATTATCCAGCTGCGCACTGAGGATGCCGCCCCTGATGCTGAGGTGATCCGTAAAGGCGACCGGTGTCCCCGCCACCAGGTGCTCGAGCCCCTCCACCTCGAAAATCAGGTTGTTGCGGTACTCACAGACGTAGGTGCGCTTGATCACGCCAGAACCAAAATAGGAGCCGGACCAGGGCTCGTAGGCGGTGACCGGCACCGCCTGGAAGCGGTCGACGATTTTCCGCATCAGCTTTTCCGACACGGAATTGCCCAGCAGGTCGGAGCGGTTGCCGGCGACAAAGGCCGCGTACTGGAACTCGTTCGGCCCGGTACAGACAAGGCCGTGCCGGTCGATATGCGCGGAAAACATCGCCGTTCCCGGCTTGGAACCCTGCGCGACCAGCAGCCCCTCATACCAGTTCACCCTGGCTCCCCGCTCCTCCAGCTCGCGCTGCAGCACCCGGAAAAAAGAGTGTTCGGCCCCGACTACGCTGGGGCTGCGGATAAGAACTTTTAACAGATCGACAAACTCATCCGTCTTCTGCATGGGTGCCGGGTCTCCGAAATCGACAGGCCAGAGTGACAATGCGCGCAGTATATCTCCGATATAGGGCCGCCAGCGATAGGGCAAAATACCGCAACGCCGGCCGGCAGAAACAGCGATGAGAAAGATACCCCCGGGTGACCTCCCCGCTTAACAGGGGACTGTGACAAGGGAGGGTATTCGGGATGCAGGAGTGAACACGAGCCCGGCCCGGGGGACTGCAGATGATGAGAACTAATCAGAGGCGGCGTAGTCCGCCATGCCCTGGAAATCGACCACGACCACCGGCTCATCTCCTACCACCCAGGCATCGTGACCCGACGGAAGCAGAGAGACATCTCCAGCCTTACACTCCAACTCGGTGCCATCATCCATAATGACCTTCAAGACCCCCGAAATATGGTACTGAAAGTGCGGCGCCTCGCAGCTATCGGTGCCGGCGATTGGCTGCACCGACTCGGACCAGCGCCAGCCGGGTTCGAAGATGGCGCGCCCCACGACACCGCCACCAATTTTCACCAGCTCAACGCGCCCTTTGGGAAATTCCCGCACCTCGTCCGGTTCGGCAAAGCTCTTCAGCTCAGTTCCATCCATGTTCCAGTCCCATGAGTCTCTACAGACGACAAAGTGGCCGCCGCCCGGACGGCCGCAGCAATGAGCCCCACGTCAACTGCAGCGCAGAGATCAACAACTACAAAAGAGTAATATCTATAGCAGCTGTCACTGGGGATCGCCTTTCGGCAAGGGCCTGGATGTCAGCGAAATCTACCGCGCCGACAACACCAATTAAGCCAGAGCAGGACCCTATATGACCTCCGCTCCTCTTTCTTCCAGCAAGCGCCGCAACACGCTGCGATGGCATCGCCCCTCCTCCTCACAATAACAACCCACTGAGAAGTTCACGCTACCCGACAGGGCCGCCAGAACATCCAACAAATGGTTGTTGTCCGGCTTTCCCATTTCCTGTTGGAACTGGCGCATCGCCTTCTCAAACTCGACGGGACTGGCAGCCATCTGCGCCAGTTTCATTACTTCCGGGCTAGGCGACAGCTGTGGCAGCCAGACATCATAGTAATTACGTGTCGCAAATTCACTCTTCGGCACCCCTCGTGGAGGCCGGCGCACGGTACCGATTCGGAGCCCCTCATCGCGATGGCGTGCGGTGCCCAATCGAACAATATGAACAGCCATACAAAATCGATCCCAGCAAGATGACGGCAATACAAAATAATATTTGCTTACAATCTAGCACTGATTAACAGCCCGAACCTCTTGCCCCGGTCGAGCCAACTCGTGATAGAAATCATCAAGATAAACTGGGAGCTCGCTCTCCAGTATGTCTGGAGGAATCAACAAATCCGGGACCGGAACCCACTTGCCGTCGCCACCCCGGAAAGCTCGCCATCTATCGCCCTCCCGTCTAATTTCAACTGTGAAACGACCATACACATCAAATTTTAGCGTTTTCATTAGTCAAGACCTGAGAACAGCAAAAGAACCTAAAACAGAAAAACAAAAGGAGTTCTTGTTTTTATGGATATAGAGAATCAAGGCACCGACAGCAGCCCAAATTACCCACAGATCTGAAACGGCAACTACCAGGCAAACAACCTCACTGTACAAACTAACAGGATTCATTGCCTAAGTATTTTCTCCAACGCTTTACCCTTTGCAAGCTCATCAATGAGCTTGTCTAAATAGCGAATTTTCTGCATAAGGGGATCTTCAACCTCTTCTACTCGAACCCCACACACTACGCCTTTAATAAGCGAAGCATTTGGATTAATGGCCGGCGCTTGAGAAAAAAATGTCTCAAAGTCATTTTCTTGATCCAACTGCTTCTGCAGACCCTCCTTGTCATATCCAGTTAACCAGAAAATAATCTGATCGACTTCTTCTTTTATTCTGTTCTTGCGTTCTGCCTTTTGAATATATAGTGGATAAACCTTCGCAAAGGCCATTGAATAGATTTTGTGCTTAGGCATTGTGATTCCTCCTACAATCGACGCTCGAACTTTTTCCCTTAAAAGACCACCACCCACAACAAGGGCGACCAATATAATGCACGTTTTGTGCAAAAGTGGGAGAGTGGCGACTTGCGCAACACTCGCACAAGGCAAGACGCCCCGCAGAGGAGCGAAGGGCCGGAGTCTCGCCGCCTGTGGCTGCGAGGTATTTTAAGAGCCAATGCCCTCAGCGTGCTGTTTACCTGAATCACAGATTTCTTCCCAATTAGCTTTTGAAGCAACCCATATGTGGTGGGCCACTTTTAAGCTTTCAAAGCCGCTGATCAACGTGCCAACCGGAACATATATACTTGAAGAATCGTTCTCAGCAGGCAATGTGGAGCCACAAGTAGAACAAAAATTTGTATGCCAATCATGTCCGGGCATTGCCCAGTACTTGATATCCTCCTCCCCCTTGAGCCACTTAAACTTTTCCTTGGGCGCAACTGCTACTGCAATTCCCCCGCTTCCTGTTGATCGGCGACAAAGTGAGCAATGGCAGATATAAACATCTGAAAGTTCTTGCTTGATTTCGTAGGTGACTTTTCCACAGCTACACTCGCCTTTTACCATGCAGATATCTCCATGAATTTCCTGGCTCCCACAGCAGAGACGAAAGAAGTGGCGCATAGGTAACCCCGCGCCTGCCTCCGGGGCCTGAAGCAAATTATCTATACTTGTTAAGCAACCTTCTCACTTCCAGATCGAGTTTTAAAGGATAAGCTCAGGCGCACCAATATCTTGGCATTAGCGCTCTCTTGTTTAGAGTAATAGACACCATCCAGGTTATTGAAGTGCTTCTCAGAAAGTCGATTGAACTGGCGCCGCCAGTTATAGATTTTCTGAGCACTGACACCCAGCTCTCGAGCGACTGAGGCAGTAGTATCGCCGGGCTTCTCTGCACTCTTTACTGCCTCTCCACGAAACTCTTCCGGATACGCCTGAGTTCTTTTCTTACCCATGGAACACCTCCGTGTTAGGCCGAAACCTAACTATACAGGGTGTCTACTATTCGTGAGTAAGTCTTGCACATAACGAGCCTGTAGAAAAATAGATCCTCAACACGGATCGGCAACGGCT
>NZ_FQVA01000002.1 GCF_900129095.1 Microbulbifer donghaiensis | reverse complement strand
GGAGCTACGCCATGGAAGGCAACACAAAAGCCAGTCGCCCCTACATACGGACTTCTAAATAAAAGAAAGGGCCACCCAAACGGGTGGCCCTTTTTCGTTTACGGCATCGCACATCCGTTCCTGGCAACAGAGACCTGTGCGGGCAGGTGAGAGGGCCTTGTATTGATGGCTTCACGCTCGGAAGGAGTGACGGCATATCTACCATCTATCAGTAGAATTATCGGATGCGCTGCAGCTAGGATTCTGCAGAACTGCCCGCTAACCAACCGCTGCTTTTTTACCCTGCTCACCGAACTGGCGTAACCACGTGCGGCAATCGCGATATCCCAAACTTATTCACAGGTCTGTCCAAGCTTTCTGTTAGTAACAGGGCTGACTTCCATCCGTCGTATAGGACTTTTGGTTATTCGAAAGTGAAGCCTGCCGGGCCGCGGAAAACTGTGCAGGTAAGCTGCGATATAGCTGCCACAAAAAATAAAAATTCCGTTGACAATTAAGGGGTTACGTAAATTTTGGAAAAGTAGAATGCACGCTGTTTGACATCGCTGTTCCCTTACGTGAGGTGCGGTTTTTTTATACGGCTTCGGTAACTTGCGCAGTCATGGGCCTTGTCGTCGATATTCCAGAGTTATGCACAGCTCTGTCCAAGAATTCTGTGAATAACACAGACAAGCACCGCCGCGCATAAATCGATATTCTGCTGCGACTGAACTTGCGCCACGCAGCTTCAATGGCGGGAAGCGCTTTGTGTTGTGGATGTGGCCGCCGAAGCAGAAAGGGGGTGCGCGCCCATGTCGACCTTAGGGTGGGAAGCGGCTTGGTTGCCCACAGTCTGAATTTTCCACGATCTGTCTATTGGTTGTACCGGCCTGATAAATTCTTGATCTGTTCCCTCTCCCAAGCCCTACCGAAGTTCCTCGCCAAATTGTGAAAAAAGTCACACCTCAGACAAAAACACGGCAGTACCACGTAAAAAAATGACTTTTGCGACATGTCAGTTGTCGCTCTGCCCCTTATCATCGAACGGTTATATCGCCGCGAAGATGGCGAAAGAATAAATGCCCTGGTTGTGTGATGTATGGCAAATGGGGCACCCAACCAGCTATCCCTAATGAGGAGTACAACATGGCAAACGATGAGCAACAGTCTAACGACGAGAGCTCCAACAGCTTTCTGGACGGCTTTATGGACCAGGGCAGTTCCGCCCCGCAGAGCGGCTCCCATATGGGCGATGATTTTGAGAAGTCCGTGATCGGTAAAAACATTAAATTCCGCGGCGAACTGATCGGTAATGAGAGCCTCCATATCGAAGGCACAATCGAGGGCACTGTGATCATGGAGGGACACAACCTCTCCGTGGGTGCAGGCGGTGAGCTGAATGCCAATATTCATGCGAAGAACATCACTGTTGAGGGTGCTCTTACCGGTGATGCGCTGGCGGAAGAGCTGATCGAAATCCGTCGCACCGCTGTGGTAAAGGGCAATCTGACCGCTCCGCGTATTCAGTTGGATGACGGCGGTAAGTTCCGCGGTTCCATGGACATGGTAGACACCGATGCGGAAATGAAAGAGCGCATCAATGAATTCAAGGAAAAGCTGGTTCACCCGAGCCTGCCGCCGCGTGACGCCGAAGGCGTGACCAAGGCTGCAAGCTCCAGCAGCGGTCTGTTCTCCACTTCCGCTGCTGCCGACTACGCCGAGGCGGACCTGGAAGCGGAAACCGAAGCTTAATATCGGTCCCCGGGCAATTCGGCGAGCGGTGTCTGAAGGCACCGCTCGTCCGTTGCCTTAATGTGGTGTTTCGAGACGAGATGTATGCAGCATCACTCTTTTGGCCTGGCAGCGCTCAATCAGGAAATCATTCAGCCGGGATATCGCATTCTGGATCTGGGGCCACTGGCTGTTGGTTCCACCCAGGCATTTCTGCAGATGAACTGTCCCTGCTATATCGAAGACCTGATCGAATTTTTCGCCGATAACCAGCAGTCGTCGGATCTCAAGGCGGCGTTGAAGAGCCACCTGGTCAGCAAGCCGGAAAAGATAAAGTTCGATGTCATTCTGTGCTGGGACCTGCTGAACTTCCTGACTCCGGAACTGATTTCTTATCTGATCGAGCTGCTGCGACCAAATCTAAAGCGCGGCACTTTGTTGCACGCCATGATTTATACCGGCGCTACGGCGCCAAAGAGGCCGGCTAAATTCAAGTTGTTGCGGGACTTTACCTACGAAACTGCCGACGATCCGGAATATCCCTGTGTTGCCTACCAGGGGCACTCCACAGTAGCCCTGATGCAGAGCCTCGGACGCTTTAACCTGAGTAACTCTCTGGTAAAGCGCCAGGGTATGCGCAAGGACCTGTTTGAGTATTTTTTTGAATACGATAGCGGTGCGCCGGCGGGCAAGGTCAGACCTGGCACCGCTTCGGATGTGACGAACTATTTTTCCGCGGCCGACGTTGGCCAGGCGCTGTCTTTGGTTGGACTGGACAGTGCGATGCAGTCCGCGCGTAAGTCGCCGGTCAGCCGGGTGATGGACTGTGGCCCAAAGAGCGGGCGCAATATCGGTGCCTTGCAGCAGCAGGCCGGCGAATTATTCGTGCTTGATTTACACGCCGCTATCCAGTGGCGCAAGCAGCGTGGTGAAGAGGGCTGCCAGGCGATTCGCTCCGCATTCGCCAAGTTTGCCGATCTGGAACCCTGCGATGCGATTCTTACCTGGGACCTGCTGAGTTTTTACAGTCCGGAGGAGGCTCTGGTGTTGAGCGAACTCCTCCTGTCGAAGCTGAAACCCAGCGGGCTGCTGCATATTGTGTTTTGCAAACGGGAGCGGCTCGCACAGCGTCCCTCTGTTTTTGAGGTGCAGGCGAACGAGCGCGTTCTGGTAAAGGAGTTTCCGCTCGGTGAACACAAATCGCATTTCACGAATGTGACAGAAATCATCCGTGCATTGCCGCGTCTGCAGCTTGCGGGCCAGGGCCATGGCAAGCTGCCCAGCGGTGCTTTCTATCACGAGCTTGCGTTAAAGAAATTCTCTGAGGTTTAGACAATGTCGGGACTGTTACATCAGGTGTTCTTGTCGCTGACCCCTGCGGCGGTCACCGACGGATTCCTTGTTTTGATGCTGGCAATTTTTGCGCTGGCGCTGATCCTGCGATTTATCGGGCGCGGGCGTGAATTTGTGGAGCAGGGGCCAGGCTTCCTGACTTCTCTCGGTATTCTCGGCACTTTTATCGGCATCATCATCGGCCTGTACGACTTCTCGCTGGAAGAGATCGATCGCAGTATTGCCGATCTGATGGCGGGGCTGAAAACGGCCTTTATCACCAGCGTAATTGGCCTGGCACTGTCTTTGCTGCTGCGTGTGTTCAGTCGCATGTTGCGCCTGCCCACAGACCCGGTACAGGGTGCGGCCACCATCGACGATCTGAACAATAACCTGCTCCAACTGCATACCGCTTTGGAGAGCTTTACCCAGCGGACCAGTGAAGAACTGGTGAGCCGGCTGGAGAACGTGGTCGCCGAGTTCAATCTGCGGATACAGTCGCAGTTCGGGGACAATCTACAGGGTTTCTGCACCCAATTGGCCGACTTGCAGCCGGCCCTGGCGACTGCTGCCGGCGAGTATCGGGCACATGCCGACCGCGTGGAGTCCTGGAGCCGCCGTTGTGACGAGAGCCAGCAGACGCTGATCAATCAGCAGACAGTGCTGAAGGAGATGTACGACCGCATCGCGGAGTTGCCCAGGCTCTACAGTGGGCTGGACCAGTTGCTCGAGCGGCAGGGGCAGCAGACGGATCAGCTGGCGCGAATACTCGGAGCACAACACGAATCAGTGCAGCAGTTGGCAGCGCTGGTGCCGCAATTGCCGCAGAATATCGAGCAGTTGTCGCAGGGCGTTGTGGCGGCGCAAAAAGGAGTCGACGAAAACCTCGCGGCCATCAACGCGGTGCTGCAGAGCCAGACCCAGTCCCTCGCCGAGCGCTTCCAGCATTTGTCTTCGGCGCTGGACAACCTAAAGGCACTCGACCCCGAGGCGATGCAGGATCTGGTCAATGCGTCCGCGCAGAGCCACCGTGAGTCGATGCGGGAACTGGCGCAGATGATTGCCGCTACCCATAGAGAGATGTTGCAGGCACTGGCAGAGGTTATACGGAAAGAGCTCAAGGATGCGGACGTTTCGATCCGCCGCCAGTACGAACAGATGGATCGGGTGATGGCCGCGCAGGTAGAACAGGTGCTTGCGGCGATGGGGGAGGCTCTGGCAACGGTCAGCGGTAACTTCACGCGTGACTACCAGAAACTGTTGGCGCAGATGCGGCGCCTACAGGTGCGGGAAGCTGATTATGCTGAATAGTCTCTCCGCCAGACGCGGATCCAGCGAAGAGAGTGAATGGCTGAGCGTCTCCGACCTGATGGCGGGGTTGATGATGGTGTTCCTGTGCATCTCCATTGTGATGATGCGCTCGATGATGGAGGAACGGGAAAAGATCCGGGCACTGGCGCAGTCCTACCGCGATAACCAGTTGGCGATTTACCAGACACTGATGCACGAGTTTGAAAGTGACCTTCCGCGCTGGGGGGCGACGATCGATAAGGATCGTTTGATTATTGCTTTCAATAACTCCGACGCGATGTTTTCCACCGGCGCCGCGGAGATGAACGAGGATGCGCAGCGGGTGATGGAAAGCTTTTTCCCACGCTATATCGCCGCGCTGAAGCCCTTCTTGGGTTCCATTAGGGCAATTCACATCGAGGGGCATACGAGTTCCGAGTGGGGAGCCGGGGGCAGTTCGAGAGAGAATTACTTTAATAATCTGCGCCTGTCGCAGAACCGTTCGCGCGAGGTCCTGCACTTCGTGCACGGACTTGTTCCCGCCGATGAAGTGCCCGGCATGTTGGCGCTGGTGGCCGCAGTTGGTTACTCGTCTGCGCGCCCGGTTCTGCGGGCGGACGGCAGTGAGGACCCGGAAAAATCCAAACGGGTTGCCTTTCGGGTAATTACCAACTCGGAAGCGCAGATTCATAGAATTTTAGAGGAGGCCATCTAGTGGCACTGTGGAAACAGGCTCTGGCAAAACTGCGCGGATCGGCGCCCAGTGCGAGTGGGCCAGTACCGGCGGATGTTGCTGCGGACATCGACGTCGCCGTAGCGGATGACCCTACCGATGAGGTTGCGGCGGCTGGCGATAGTGACGCGGTATCGACAGCGGTGGACAGGAATGCCCTCGCGCGCGAGCTGCAGTCCGGCTTGCAGGTGAGTATTGGCGATCTGGATTCCTGCTCTGCCGGTTGGCGCTATCGGGGACACCCGGTAATGGTATTCGGTACCGATGCCCCGGAACTGGATGATCCACGAAGGCGCCGTGACTTCTATTCCCTGGTCCATGTATTTCCGTGCTGTGGTGCGCTGCAGAGCGAATCACGCAGCGCCTGGGTCGGGACAGACCTCAAGCAGATAAACGAGTCGCACGGACAGGGCCCTTTCACACTGTGCAAAGCCTGCCTGGAGGCGGCAGCGGGGCGAGGTGCCAGTGCCGCCAGGTTTGAATTCACCTCTCACGTGCGCAGTCACGGCGATAGTTATTTCGCCGATTCCACCTGCTATTGGCGGCCGGGGGTAAACAGTCTGCCGTTGCAGTTGCCCGCCGACGCGGTGGAGCATGCCTGCCCCCATTGTGGTTGTGCGGCTGAGGAGGGCGGCTGGCACCTGAGTGCGGATGACGCCCAGCAGCTGGCTCTTCCCGAGGGCAGCTGTTTGCTCTGTGCCGAGCGGCGCGTTGACGGCTGTATGCATTTCGCGAGCGAGCAGTTGCTCACGGCGGCGCGTGTGCGTTACCGCTATCTGGTGGCGCAGGCCGCCAAGGCGCCGGCCCCTTCGTGGAAGCTGGCGGAAGCCATTTTGCCTCTCGGTTGGCAGCCGCTGTTGCAAAGCCTGCAACGGATACTGCCGGCCCCGGAACTCTTCTTCAGCTTCGCGGAATCGGCGTCGCCGGCGGTGCTGGCGTGGCCGGCCCTGAGTAGAGGGATTGTGGAGTCGGTCGACAACGAAGCGCAACAGGGTGCAGCGGACTGGAGCCTGTGGACGCGTGCGCAGATTGAGGCGGAGCTGGGATTCAAACTGCGCTGAGTACAGGCGAGAAGTAAAAACGGACAGACAAAAAAATACCCCGCCGAAGCGGGGTATTTTTTTATGCCTTGACGGTCTCTCCGGTCGTCACCGGGCGGCGGCCGCGCAGCCAGATCCACGCGGCGGCGACAAGGATGGCGGCCTGCAAGCAGATACCTTCCCAGGTGGAATAGATGCCCAGCCAGTCGAACGAGAAGGATACCGGTAGCGGCGTCATGCTAATCAGCGCGGCCTCCTGCAGTGCGGCGATTGCCTTGCCCGCCAGGACGAAAGACAGCGCCAGCAGGATAAACGTAGTTACCGAGAAGAACTTGCCGATCGGCAGGTGTGCGTAGTAGCGCACCATTGCCCAGCCGAGGAATGCCAGCAGCACCACTGCGGCGCCAACGCCACCCCACAGGGCGCTGTACTGGCCGGCCGAGGTTTGGGTCAGCAGCGCCTGGTAGAAGAGGATGGTCTCAAAAATTTCCCGGTAAACCGCCAGGAATGCCAGGGCGGCAATACCCCAAAGGGTACCGGTGGTCAGGCTGCGGTCGATACTGTTGCGGATGTATTTCTGCCAGCCCTGGGCGTGGGTTTTGCTGTGCATCCAGTAGCCCACATAGAAGAGCACGGCGGCGGCGACCAGTGCTGCGACACCTTCCATGACCTCGCGGCTGGCGCCGCTGATGGTGATCAGCCGCTGCGCAGCCAGCCAGGTGGCGAAGCCGGCAATAAAGGCGGCGATCCAGCCGAAGTGCACATATTTCAGCGCGTCGCCGCGCTCGGTTTTGATCAGGATAGTCGTCAGTGCAATGACCACCAGCAGTGCTTCCAGGCCTTCACGCAGCAGGATAATCAGGCTGGCCAGGAACAGTGCAGTGCCGGACAGGTTGGATTGCTCGAGCTGCGCCTGGGCCTCGTCGAGACGCTGCAGTATCAGAGCCACCTGTTGTTCGACTTCCTGCGGATCGCTCTTCGTATTGAGTTTTGCGCGCAGGCCCAGCAGGTCGCGCTCGATCGATTTGCGCAGTGCCGTATCGTGGGAATCGAGAGTGCCTTCCACCAGTTCGAAGCCGTCCAGGTAGGCACTGATTGCCAGGGTGCGGGCGCTGGCGTAGTCACCCCGCTGGAAGGCGGTGAGGGACTTTTGCAGCTGGCTGCGCGCGGTGTCGAGAGGTTTGCTGCCCTCGCCATCTCTCTTGGCAAACAGCGGTGTCGGGTCGGCACGCAGGGCGGCGACGATTTCGGCCGGCACTTCCGGGCGGTCGTTGCCCAACACCTGCGGGCTGTACATCACCAGATCTGCCAAGGTCAGCTCACTGCTCGATGTGTCGGCCTGTTCGCCGCTGAATGCGAGGCCGCCGACGTAGAATGCCAGCGACCACCGCTGTTGTTCATTCAAATTACTGAACGCAGTCATCGCGGTTCCGTCGATACCGTTGCTGATGGCATCGTAGAGTCCCAGCAGTGAGCGGTTCTCCGCGCGTTCGCGTTCGTGAAAATTCGTGGGGGCGGGCTCTAGTTGCGCTGCTAGCGGGCCGTCGCCCATTCCACCCGTGCCGTGACAGGCAATGCACTGGCTCTGGTAGAGGGCGCGACTCTCCTCAACACTGAGCAACTGCTGCGGCAGTGACAGTGCGGGGGCGATGGAGAGCAGCCCCTGGCGCAGATTGGCAGTGTGGACCTGCACTTCGGCGAGGCTGGCCTTGCGCTGGATGGCCGCCTGCAAGGCCGCTGCCTCCTGGCGGATGGTCTCGGCGTCGGGGGCGGCGGACAGCTTTTCGCCTCGATCGACCAGCAGCTGGGCGAACTCCTCCATCTCCGCGTATTCGTCCGCGTTGATGATTTCTCCCTTCTCCACCGCTTCCGAGTAATCGACGCCAATGTATTCCGCCATCTGCATCAGCTGGCGCAGTTCCTGTTCATTGAGATCCGGCTGCTGGGCCAGCACTGGGGTAATGGTTAGGGCGAACATCGCCAGTAGTAGGCGGGCCAGATGCAGTGTGACGCGCATGGATTGTCCTTTTAGTTGACGCAAAAGGCGTTGGTAATTTGGTGCATAATATTATTGATAATTATTCTCATAATAAAGCCTGGGAGGCTCTTCTTTCATTAAGAAAATTTGCATTTTGTATTTTGTGCAATTAGATTGTGCACAATCTAATTGCATTGAGTGGGAGAAACTCCATGAGCGAACTTTATTCGATTCCGGTTCAGGCGGCGGATGGCAGCACTTCCTCGCTGGAAGAATACAAAGGCAAGGTGCTGCTGATCGTTAACACGGCCAGTAAGTGTGGCTTCACTCCGCAGTACAAGGGGCTGGAGGCGCTGCACAACAAGTACAAGGACCGCGGGCTGGCTGTGCTGGGCTTTCCCTGCAACCAGTTTGGCAAGCAGGAGCCGGGCAGCGATGACGAAATCCAGCAGTTCTGCGAGCTTAACTACGGTGTCAGTTTTCCCGTTTATGCCAAGCTGGAGGTGAACGGTGAAGGTGCGCATCCGCTGTTCGTGCAGCTGAAGAAGCAGGCCCCGGGTATTCTGGGTACCGAGGGCATCAAATGGAACTTCACCAAATTCCTGATCGGTCGCGATGGCCAGGTGGTGAAGCGCTTTGCGCCGAAAGATAAGCCGGAGGCGCTGGAAACAGAAATTGAGCAGCTGCTCTGATGGCAATCTGCGACGACGACAACGGGGCGCTGGCGCTGAATCGCCAGCTCTGCTTCGCCCTGTATGCGGCATCGCGGGCCATGACCCGGGCCTACCAGCCGATGCTGCAGCACCTGGGCATCACTTATCCCCAGTACCTGGTGCTGCTGGTGCTGTGGGAGTGGGATCAGCAGAGAGAGCGCGAGGATGCCGATGTCAGTGTCGGCGCCCTGGGTGGGCGCCTGATGCTGGACTCCGGAACCTTGACGCCGCTGTTGAAGCGCATGGAGCAGCGCGGCCTGGTCGTGCGCCGCCGGGCGGCCCGGGACGAGCGCGTGACGTTGGTGGAAGTCACCGATGCCGGCCGCGGACTCAAGCCGCGTGCGCAGGAATGGGTGGCGCGACAGCTCGACGCATCCGCTGTTTCTCCGCAGGAGGTGGAGCAGTTGCGCAGCCAGCTGTGGGCGTTTTTGGCAAAGCTGGGAGGGTGCGGGGCGTCTGATCCGGTTCCTTCTGCCGATTGAAGGCGCCCGAGCTTTCGCCGCTGCAAAAGCTTTTTAGCAGCAAAACCTTCAGCTGGCGAGACTCTCATCCTAATAAGCGTGATTATTTTTGCGTTTATTAGGATGCATGTTGACCTTCGGGCTTCCTGCGGCACATAATGCCGAAACTCCAATCCAGCGCAGCAATTGCCATGCAAACTGAACATTTCAATTCCTGGCACCTCTATCGCGCCCTAGCTTTCTCGCTGCGACTGCCGCGCTGCGGCATATAATTTTATTCCCATACCTTCCGGCAGAATTCCACACTGTATTTTTTTCGCGCGTAGACAGCGGCGCGGCCGCTGTTTAGCCTCGGGCGAGATTAGGAGATGAGCCCAAAATGAGTACAAATAAAGATAAATTAGTCATTTTTGATACCACTCTGCGCGACGGCGAGCAAAGCCCCGGCGCCTCCATGACCAAAGATGAGAAGATCCGCATTGCGCGTATGCTGGAGCGTATGCGCGTCGATGTGATCGAGGCCGGTTTCGCGATCGCCAGCCCCGGCGATTTTGAGGCGGTACAGGCCGTCGCCGAAGCGGTAAAGGATTCCCGCGTGTGCAGCCTGGCCCGCGCCGTGGGGCCAGATATCATCCGCGCCGGTGAGGCGCTGAAGAACGCCAACGCCTCGCGTATCCACACCTTTATCGCCACGTCGCCGATCCATATGAAGTACAAGCTGCAGATGGAGCCGGAGGATGTGTTGCGCCAGGCGGTCGAGGCGGTGAAGACTGCGCGACAGTTTACCGACGATGTGGAATTTTCCCTCGAGGACGGCAGTCGTTCCGAACCGGAATTCATGTATCGCATCATCGAGGCGGTGATCAACGCCGGTGCCGGCACCATCAATATTCCAGACACGGTTGGCTACGGCGAGCCGGGCGAGTACGGGGCCATGTTCAAGCGCGTGATCGAGAGTGTGCCCAACTCCGACAAGGCGATATTTTCGACGCACTGTCACAATGATCTGGGGCTGGCTGTCGCCAACTCCCTGTCCGCCGTCATGAATGGCGTGCGCCAGGTCGAGTGCACCATCAATGGCCTCGGCGAGCGCGCCGGCAACGCGTCTCTCGAAGAGATCGTAATGGCGGTGCGTACCCGCCAGGACCTCTATCCGGTGGAAACCCAGATCGACGCCACGCATATCGTCCCCACCTCGCGCATGGTGTCCTCCATCACTGGATTCCCGGTACAGCCGAACAAGGCGATCGTCGGTGCCAACGCATTCGCGCACGAATCCGGCATTCACCAGGACGGCGTGCTGAAGCATCGCGAGACCTACGAAATCATGCGCGCCCAAGATGTTGGTTGGGGACACAACCGTCTGGTGCTGGGCAAGCACTCCGGTCGCGCCGCGGTGAGGGCGCGTTACGAGGAGCTGGGTATCCACTTTGAGGATGCCGGTGAATTCCAGCTGATCTTTGAGCGATTCAAAGAGCTGGCGGACAAAAAGCACGAAATCTTCGATGAGGACCTGCACTCGCTGGTGGCCGGCGTCGAAGCGCCGGTGGAGCACTTCCAGCTGGAAGATCTCGAAGTGCGCAGCAAGATCGGTACCCTGCCGCAGGCGCATATACGTCTGCTGATCGAAGGCGAGTCGCACCGCGCCGAGGCCTACGGCAGCGGCCCGGTCGACGCGACCTTCAAGGCCATCGAATCGATCGCGGACAGCAAGGCCGAGCTGAAGCTCTACTCTGTGAACGCGGTCACCCAGGGGACCGACTCCCAGGGCACGGTGACCGTGCGCCTGGAGCGGGATGGCCGGCTGGTCAATGGTGTCGGTGCCGATACCGATATTCTCGTCGCTTCCGCACAGGCCTACCTGGATGCGTTAAACTTGCTCGCCAGCGGAGAGCGCAAGAAGAAAGGCGTGTAAGTGAACGAACTGCAGCGAGCGGAATATTTGTCAGTCCTGGGCGTGGCCAGCTATATGCCACGCTTTGTGCTGCCGCTCGCGCCGCAGCCGCGCCAGGCGGAATTGCCGCCTCAGGAAGCTGCGCAACCTGAACCCGCAACGCCGCTACAGCAGATGCGCGCAGCGGTCGCAAATCCATTGCCGCAGTCCGCGGCGCAGATGGTGGTCGCCCCCGCAGAGGCGGGTCCAGCGCCACAGGCCCGGGCCACGGAAGCGCAGGTGCTGCGCGATATCGGCGCTATCACCGAGCAGACCAGGGTTAAACCCGCGACGCAGGCCGCTGCGGTGACCCAGGTGGCGCCGCCGCGCCAGGAAGTGCAGCCGTTTGTGCTCAGCTGCTGGTGGCTGGGTGAAGAGCTGCTGGCCGTGGACAGCCGCGAGCCGGGCGCCGCGCTGCCGGTAGAGGCACTCTTCAACAATATCGCCCGCGCGCTGGGCTGGCATCAGCTGCCGCGCGAACAGGATCGGCTGCGCTGGCCGCTGGCGGAGAACCGCTTTGGCCCCGCTGCCGACGCTTCCGAGGCCCGCGATACCTGTTCCAGCTGGCTGGAGGCGGCCAGTGCACGCCGCCCGGTGAAGTCGATCTGGCTGATGGGGCGCGAGGCCCGCGATTTCTGTGCACCGGTACCGCTGGCGCAGCCGGTAAACGACTGGAACGGCATCCGCGTGATCGCCATGCCGAGCCTGAGCCAACTGCTGCAGGAGCCGCAACGCAAGCGCGCCCTGTGGCAACTGCTGCAAAAGACCTATCCCGAGCACACTCTCCCCGAAAAAAATAGGGTTAAATGACCCCCGTATTCCCCTCGCTCGATATTCCCGGAGCCCAACTGATCGCCGCCAGTGCGGCGGACTCTGTTGCAATGGCAGACCTGGCGCGCCGCGCCCACAGCCACCCGTGGAGCGAAAAACAGTACCGCGACAGTCTCGAAGGCGGCCACCAGTGCTGGTTACTGCTGTCCGCGGAAGGGGAGGTCATCGCCTGCTGCGTGATATCGCTGCTGTTTGATGAGGCCGAAATTCTCGACGTGGCGGTGTCCCCGGACTGGCGCCGGCGCGGAATCGCCGAATCGCTACTGGCCGAGTTGATCGCGCGCTTGCCGGTGGAAATCTGCCGCCTGTTGCTGGAGGTGCGCGCTTCCAATCGCGCCGCTTTGTCCCTCTATCGCAAACTGGGTTTTCACGAGGACGGAGTACGTAAGAATTACTACCCGGCCGACGCTGGTTTGCGCGAAGACGCGCTGTTGATGAGCCGTTCCCGCTAAAACGGCTGCCGGGTTGCGGCAGTGGTGCGGCCACTGTCAATGATCCGCAATCGCGCTGCTGGTAGAATGCCGCTTCTCCGAAATTCTTATTTGTCCGCCGCAGTCTGGTGGAAACTCCTATCTCCCACGAAGAGTTGTTCATGGTGTTATCCAAAAATAATCCCTCTCTGCTCGAGGGTTCGGTGGCCGGTCATCTGCAGCGCCTGGCCCTGCCGATGGTGTGGGGCATCCTCGCCACCATGTCCTTCAACGTGGTGGATACCTACTTCGTTGCGCAGCTGGGCAAGGCACAGCTGGCAGCGATGAGTTTTACTTTTCCGGTGGTGATGGTGATCAACAGCTTCGCCATCGGCCTCGGCGCCGGTACCTCGTCGGCGGTGGCGCGGGCCTATGGCGCCGGCGATCACGAGCGGGTACGGCGGCTGGTGACCGACGCGTCGTTGCTGGCATTGCTGGTTGCGGTGTGTATCACTGTTATCGGTCTCGCCACTATCGAGCCGCTGTTCCGGCTGCTCGGCGCGAGCGAGGAGATGCTGCCGCTGATCGCCGATTACATGGTGCCGTGGTTTCTGGGGGCGGTGTTCGCGGTGGTGCCGATGGTGGCCCTGTCGTCACTGCGCGCGATAGGCAACAGTTCCCTGACCGGGCGTATCATGGTGGGAGTGGCGGTCCTAAACCTGATCCTGGATCCGCTGCTGATTTTCGGCTTGCTGGGTTTCCCGCGGCTGGAGCTGCAGGGCGCGGCGTTGTCCACCGTAATCGCGCGCGGCATCAGCTTTGTCGCCGCCCTGTATTTCCTGATCCGCCGCGAACACCTGATGGCGGCGCCGCGGTGGAATCTGGACTCCCTGTTCGCTTCATGGCGCCAGGTGCTGGCCGTCGGCCTGCCGGCGGTGGCCACCAACGTGATTATCCCGATGGCCGGCGGCGTGGTGGTGGCGCTGGTGGCGGTGCACGGCGCCGATGCGGTGGCCGGTCTCGGGGTGGCACTGCGCATCGAGCCGGTGGCGCTGATCGTCTTCTACGCACTGTCGTCGGTGGTCGGTCCTTTTATGGGGCAGAATGCCGGTGCCGGCAAGGTGGAGCGCATGCGCGAAACCGTCCGTGTGTTGGCACGCTTCTGCGTGGCTTTCGGCCTGACGCTGGCAGTCGCGCTGTATTTTGTCGGCGAGCCACTGGTGCGGTTGTTCAGCGACTCGCCGGAAGTCTTGGCGGTGGCCGTCGCCTACCTGACGCTGGTGCCGTTCAGTTACGCCGGTTACGGTTTCGTGATGTCCGCCAATGCGGCCTTTAACGGTTTGGGGCGGCCGCTGCCGGCCACACTGATTTCCTTCCTGCGCGTGCTCGGTATCTATTTGCCGCTGGCTTGGCTGGGCAACCAGTTGTGGGGCATCACCGGCCTGTTCGCTGCCACCGCTGCAGCCAACCTGTTGCTCGGCGCACTGGCCTGCTGGTGGCTGCGGCGGGATATTATCAGTCGCGCCGCCGACGAGGAGATGGGGATTAAACTGCCGGCTCAGTAGCCGTTCCGTTAAGCGCCGCGGCGCAGGACATGCGCCGATACGCTGTCGCAATGATTGCAGTCTCGCGCCGGCGGCGCCCGGTGTCCGCGCCGGGTTCCGATGCTGGGCCCCGGATCGAGTCCGGGGGATGGCAACGGAATTTCCGTATTCACTCAATAGGTCGTGTGGCAGCTTCCAGCCACGTTTGCGTCTTTTTGTTCACCAGCGGCAGCAGTGTCTCCCGCACCCGCTGGTGATAGTTGTTCAGCCAGTCTTTTTCCTGCTGGGTCAGGAAGTCCGTATCGATCAGTTTCCGCTCTATCGGCACCAGGGTCAGCTCCTCGAATTCGAGGAAGTCGTGGTAGTGCTCGCTCTCCTTCACGAAGATCAGATTCTCGATACGGATGCCGTACTGGCCGGTGAGGTAGAAGCCTGGTTCATTCGACAGGATCATACCGCGCTGCAGTGCGACGCCGGTACTCGCCTTGCCGATCCGCTGCGGTCCTTCATGCACGCTGAGGAAACTGCCGACGCCGTGGCCGGTGCCGTGGGCATAGTCGAGGCCAGCGTCCCACAGTGACTTGCGTGCGAAGGCATCTATCTGCTCGCCGCAGGTGCCCTTGGGGAAACGCAGCGTGGCGATACCGATATGGCCTTTGAGCACGCGCGTGAAGTGCTCCTTCGCCAGTTGCGGGAATTCTCCCAGGGCCACGGTGCGGGTGACATCGGTGGTGCCGTCCGGGTACTGGCCACCGGAATCGATCAGGTAGATGCCCTCGGGTTTTAGGGCCAGGCTCGATTCGCGGTCGACCCGGTAGTGCACTATGGCGCCGTTGGGGCCGTAGCCGGAGATAGAGTCGAAGCTGTCATCGCGGAAACCCTCGCGCTGCTCGCGCTTGGCGCGCAGCAGCTGCACCGCCTCCAGTTCGCCGAAGCTGTTATCGGGGGCGCCGGCGGCAACGGCATCCGGCAGCTCGGCGAGAAACTCGCACAGGGCGGCGCCGTCGCGTTCGTGGGCGGCGCGGGAGCCGGCCAGCTCTACCGGATTCTTGCAGGCCTTGGCCTGGGTAATGGGATCGCGCTCTGGCAGCAGTTCGATATCCAGCGCGCGCAGCTGCTGCAGCGTCCAGCAGTTAGTGATCAGCGGATCCACCCAGACCTTCGACACATGGTGGCGTTTGGCGGCAGCGAACAGGTCGTTCTTATCGCTGACAATATCGACATCGCTGTTCAGGTGTTCGATCAGCGCCCCGCCGACTGCCTCTTCAGCCAGGTACAGGGTGGCAGTGCCATCGCGGTAGAGCAGGGCGCTGGCCAGTGCCACCGGCAGGTGTGGCACATCGTCGCCGCGAATATTGAAAAGCCAGGCGCAGACCTCGGGGTTGGGGAGCCACAGGGCATCGGCGCGCTTGTCGGCGAGAAATTCGGCGATGCGCTGGCGTTTCTCTTTAGAGTGCTCCCCGGTAAAGGTGTGGGGGTGTGGGCGCGCCGGGCCGCAGGGTGTGGCCGGCCTGTCGTTCCAGGCGGCGTCGATCGGGTTCTGCTCCAGCGGGCGCAAGGTGATATCGCGCTCGCCGAGGCGCTTCTTCAGCAGGGCGAGGCCGGGTTCGGTGTGCAGGCGCGGATCATATCCCAGTGACTGCCCCTCTTTCAGCTGACTACACAGCCAGTCGGCGATGACACTGTTGTCCAGGTTTTCCTGATCGATTGGCTGGTCGCCCAGCTGTTGCTGCGCCTGCAGGGTGTAGCGGCCGTCCACGAACAGCGCCGCGTGCTCCGCGCCGACCACCGCCATGCCGGCGGAGCCTGTAAAGCCGGTCAGCCAGGCCAGGCGTTCGTCGGCGGCGGGCACATACTCGTTCTGGTATTCGTCGCCGCGCGGCACCAGGAAGGCCTGCACTCCCTGTCGCGCCAGCTCTTCCCGCACTGCCTGTAAGCGTTCCCGACTCATGGTTCACCTCCTGAATTTCGCTGTTTCGGCCTGGCTCCAGGGCCCAAATTCCGCAGTGTACCAGCCCCCTTAGGCCGCTGCCGACGTGTATAATGCGCGCCTTGTTTTTCGCACAACGCCGAGTTACCAAATCTAGATTATGGGTCAGAGTTCATCCCTGGCGGGCTACAACGGCCGCCGTACCTTCGCAATCATTTCCCACCCGGACGCCGGTAAGACCACGGTGACCGAAAAGCTGCTGCTGTTCGGGAATGCGATCCAGCTGGCCGGCTCGGTGAAGGGCAAGAAGGGCCCCCACGCGCGCTCCGACTGGATGACCATGGAGCAGGAGCGGGGCATCTCGGTGACCTCCTCGGTGATGCAGTTCCCCTACAAGGGGCGCACCGTCAATCTGCTGGACACCCCGGGCCACGAGGACTTCTCCGAGGATACCTACCGGGTACTGACGGCGGTGGATTCCGCGCTGATGGTCATCGACGGCGCCAAGGGCGTCGAGGATCGCACCATCAAACTGATGAATGTCTGCCGACTGCGCACCACGCCGATCCTGTCGTTTATCAACAAGCTGGATCGCGATATCCGCGACCCAATCGAGGTGATGGACGAAATCGAGGAAGTGCTGAATATCCAGGCGGCGCCGATCAACTGGCCACTGGGTTCCGGCAAGAACTTTAAGGGCGTCTACAACCTCTACACGGACACTATCCACGTGTTCAAACAGGGGCAGGGTCACACCATTCCCGATGACATTCAGATCAAGGGACTGGAGTCCGCCGAGGCGACCGCACTGCTGGGCGAGTACGCCGACGATATCCGCGAGGAGATCGAACTGGTGCGCGGCGCCACCCATGAATTTGACCTGGACGCCTACCTGGCCGGTGACCTGACGCCGGTGTTCTTCGGTACCGCACTCGGCAATTTCGGCGTGCGCGAGATGCTCGATGGTTTTGTCGAGTGGGCGCCGGGTCCGCAGTCTCGCGACACCAACGAGCGCAAAGTCGAACCGAGTGAAGACAAGTTCAGCGGTTTCGTGTTCAAGATCCAGGCGAATATGGATCCGAAACACCGCGACCGCATCGCCTTTATGCGCGTCTGCTCCGGTACCTACAACCGTGGCATGAAAATGAAACACGTGCGTATCGGCAAGGACGTGAAGATCGCCGATGCGGTAACCTTTATGGCCGGCGATCGCACCCATGTGGAAGAGGCCATTGCCGGTGACATTATCGGCTTGCACAACCACGGCACCATCCAGATCGGCGATACCTTTACCGAGGGCGAGCAGCTCAAGTTCACCGGCATCCCCAATTTTGCGCCGGAACTGTTCCGCCGCATACGCCTGAAAGATCCGCTGAAACTGAAGCAGCTGCAGAAGGGCCTGCAGCAGCTGTCGGAAGAGGGCTCCACCCAGGTGTTTTTCCCGCTGGACAACAACGACATCATCGTCGGTGCGGTGGGGGTGCTGCAGTTTGAGGTGGTGGCTTACCGCCTCAAAGACGAATACAAGGTGGAAGCCGTTTACGAAAACGTAAATGTGAACACCGCGCGCTGGGTGGACAGTGAGAGCGCCAAGGAGCTGGAAAACTTCAGGCGCAAGGCCAGCACCAACCTGGCCCTGGACGGCAGCGGCCACCTGACCTATCTGGCGCCGACACGCGTCAACCTGCAGCTGGCGGAGGAGCGCTACCCCGACGTTCGTTTCTACGCGACGCGCGAGCACTGACTACGTGGTGCGAGAGCACTGAGCGTAATGCGAAGGGCCTGACACCGGGGACTGTTTGCGGGACTGTTGGCGAGAGGGACCTCGCCGACAAGCCTCCAGGGATGGATTTACGGCGTGTCCCGCAAACAGTCCCCGGTTGCAGGTCCGCCGGGAAGCAAGGCCAGACCGCGGACCACGTGGTAAATTGAGAGAAAGAACAAAGTGAGCATTCCAAAAAACCTACCCGAAGAAGTGCCGCGCATCGGCAACTGGTTTACCAAGTGCATAGGCCTGCTGATTGTCAAAATGCTCGGTTGGCGTTTCGACGGCGAGTTTCCGCCGGAAAAGAAGGTGATGGTGGCGCTGGCTCCGCACACCTCCAATTGGGACTTCGTCGTCGCCATGCCTTTTATTCTGGCGCTGAAGGTCAAGATTTCCTGGATGATGAAGAAGGAGGCCTTTTTCTTCCCGTTCAAGCAACTCTTTATGGCGCTTGGCGGCATCCCCACCGACCGCGCCGCGCCGGGTGGCATGGCCAAGCAGGTGGCCAACCAGTTCCGCGAGAATGAAAAAATGTGGGTGGGCATTACGCCGGAAGGCACGCGCAAGAAGGTGACCAAGTGGAAAAACGGTTTCCTGCGCATCGCCTACGCGGCCAAAGTGCCGATCCTGATCATCGCCTGGGATTTCCCCAACAAGCGCATCTGCATCGATTCCCTCTACCGCCCCACCGGAGAACTGGAAGTGGATATGCGCGAGATACAACGCCGCTTCAGCAAGTACCAGGGCCGCAACCCGGAAAAGCAGACCGACTTTGTGGAAGAAGTCGAGGATAAACAAGAGAAATAGCGAACCAGAAAAAGTGGAGCAGTTTACCGGCGACCTCTCCCTTATCACCTACCTGATACTGACCGCGGTGGCTTTCGCCGCGGGCTTTATCAGCGCCATCGCCGGTGGCGGCGGCATCATTACCCTGCCGGCGCTGTTGTGGGCTGGCGTACCACCGCTGGACGCGCTAGGCACCAACAAATTCCAAAGCGTATTCGGCACCCTGTCGTCGACAATCAATTTCTTGCAGAAAGGGCACCTGGACCTGCGCCCGCTGTGGCCGGGGCTACTAGCCGCAATTGCCGGGTCGGTAGTGGGCACCTGGAGCGTGACGCAGCTCGGCGGTGACCAGCTGCAAACCCTGCTGCCGATTCTGCTGATCGCCATCGCCATCTACTTTATGTTTTCGCCGCGTATTTCCGACATGGACGCCGCGCCGCGTATGGGCAATGGCCCGTTCAACATACTCGTTGGCGGCGGCATTGGTTTTTACGGCGGTTTCTTTGGCCCGGGCATGGGCTCCATCTACGCGCTGGCATTCGCTGCACTGCTCGGTTACAACATGCGCAAGGCCACCGCGCACACCAAGCCGCTGGTGCTGGCCACCAACAGCACTTCGATGCTGATCTTTATGCTCGGTGGCCACCTGTTGCTGGGGCTTGCTATCAGCATGTCGGTGGCGCAGTTTATCGGCGCGCGGTTGGGCTCCAACCTGGTGATCTCCCGCGGGGCAAAGCTGATCAAGCCGGTCATTATCCTCGCCACCATCGCCGTGGCATTCAAGCTGCTGCTGGAGGCCTGAGGTAATGACAATACTGATAACCCTGCTGCTTTCCTTTTGTGTCTTCGCCCTGATAATCTGGGGGCTGATGCATATGCGCACGCCGCGCTTCCGCATGGATCGCCAGGATTTTCTCCAGGGGCTGGAAGACGTGATCGCCGGCCAGGCGGACGATAACGAGTGGCGGGTACTCATCGGCTACCCGATGCGCCACGATCCGCTGCTGGAGCAACTGCGTCTGGAATGCCTGGACATCGAAGAGAGTGAATATACCGGTGGTTCGCCCCACCTGTTTAGCGAAGCGGGACTGGAGCGTTTGCGCGATGTGCGGCGCCGTCTATTGGCCGCCGGAATCGAAAAAGAATCCAAATAATAATCCAACGAGCATTAACCAAGGATTACACCATGTTCAGACCATTGCTGACCCTGACCGGGGGGCTGATCGCGGCACTGGCCGTTAGCGCAGCTCAGGCCAAACCGCTGACCCAGGAGGACCTGTCTGTTGCGGAAGTACTGCGCGATCGCGCGCTGGAGTCCTCCGATGCCTACAGTATTGTCGAATCCCTGACCGTGGAGGTCGGCCCGCGCCCCGCCGGCTCCGAAGGCGACCGCCGCGCGGTGGCCTGGGCACAGGAAAAGATGAAAGCGCTGGGGTTCGATCGCGTCTACACGGAACAGATTGAAGTGCCGCGCTGGAATCGCGGCCATGCCCACGCGCGCGTGGTGGCACCTTTTCCGCAGCCGCTGGTGGTGACCTCCCTCGGTTACAGCGTCGGTACACCGGAAGGTGGACTCACCGCCGAGATCGTGGAATTCGCGGATGTGGAAGCACTGATCAAGGCGCCGGCGCGCAAAGTGAAGGGCAAGATCGCTTTTATCAACAAGCGCATGGAGCGCGCCCGCACCGGTGAGGGCTACGGCCCGGCCGTCGGCGGACGCAGCAAGGGCATGCGCGCGGCTGCCGAGAAAGGCGCTGCAGCCCTGCTGATTCGCTCCGTGGGCACCGACTCGGACCGCTTTGCGCATACCGGCATGATGTCTATCAATGGTGTGGAAGGCCCGGTACCGGCGTTGGCCCTGTCCGCTCCGGATGCCAACCTGCTGGAAGCCATGCTCAAGCGTGGCAAACCGGTACAGGTCCAGCTCGACGTACATAACCAGCATCTGGAAGACGGCCCGTCTTTCAATGTCATCGGTGAGATCACCGGCCGTGAGAAACCGGAAGAAGTGATGATCATCGGCGCCCACCTGGATTCCTGGGATGAGAGCACCGGCGCGCTGGACGACGGCGCCGGTGTGGCCATCGTGATGGAAACCGCCCGCCTGATTGCTGAACTCCCCCAGCGCCCGCGTCGCACCCTGCGCGTAGTACTGTACGGCGCCGAAGAAATCGGTCTGGTGGGCGCCAAGCAGTATGTGGAAGCGCACCGCAGCGAGCTCGACAACATCCTTGCGGTGTCCGAATCCGACTTTGGCGCCGGCAAGATCTGGCGCTTCGACACCCGCCTGCCAGAGAGCAAGTTCGCCATTGCCGACCAGATGATGCAGCTGCTGGCACCGCTCGGTATCGAGCGCGGCAACAACAAATCCAGCGGCGGCCCGGACAGCAGTGTGTTCGTCGCCCAGGGCGTGCCGGCTTTCGGTCTCTACCAGGATGGCAGCGATTACTTCGACTACCACCACACGCCCAATGACACCCTGGACAAGGTGGACCCGAAGATCCTGCAGCAAAATGTCGCCGCCTGGGTGGTAATGTCCTTCCTTACTGTGGAAATGGAAGGTGATCTGGGGCGGATACCGACTGACAATTAAGAGCGCTTACCGACCGATATCTCAGCCAGTGGCGGAGTTCAGCCTCCGCCTTTCTCCATAGAGCCTCGCCGCCCGTGCGGGGCTTCATTTTACATCGAATATGCAAAACCTCTCCGCGCTCATCGGCCTAACCGACTGAGGTGCCGTCAAGCCCGAAGCTCCTTTACCTTCTCCCCCCCGAAGAGTCTCAAGAAATGCGTGGCGCGGGAGATGTGGCGGCTTGGGCTAAGATAAAAATGATTAGCGATTCAGTCCGCTTGGAGGCGCACATGAGGGCAGGATTCCTCTGCTTCGCGATGCTGGTCATTATGCAGGCCATGACGAATGTGGCCTATGGAAAGGGAGTCACGGTGGAGCTGTCGATCACCGGCCCGGGGTTGAAGGCTCCTGTCCACACCTCCGATGCGGAAGCCATAGGTGCAAACGTGTGGCGCGGAAACTTCGCCGACTGGGATTCAGGCGTAATCGAGGAACCGCCTGCTGGGTTGGCGCGCTATGTCGTATATTTTTGGGTTCAAGTCCCACGGAGCACCGTGCAACTCAAGTACGCACTCGGATACGTGTGGGACCCGGACACGCAGCGGGCTGTGGTGTACTTGCCTGGTCCTCGAGATGAGTGGTACAGAACCAACGTAAGTTCGATTCTGCGGGAAGGGCAGGATGGCCACTGGTTCTACGCCAGTGAGCCATGGGGTGAATCGGTAAAACGTGCGCTCAACATTCAATAACGAGGTACGGCCTGGCGATGCGGTCAACGTGGACGCTGTGCACTCTCTATGTGGAGTCGCTCTAGTCGCGCAGCATACTGCCGCCGGTTGCATCAACCGCGATGTGCATACGGCACAGTACTGATCCCTGCACGCGACCGTGACCCAGGAAAGATCGTCGAAATTTATGATTCGGCCATCAGTGTCAATATCTTTCCCTGACCCGGAACAACTCAAGGAGGTTATGCGTTGACCTGTCTGGTCATCGACGGCAGCTACGGCGAGGGCGGTGGCCAGCTGAGCCGCTACGCGGTGGCACTGGCCGCAATCAGCGGCCGTCCGCTGCAACTCGAAAATATCCGCGCGAAACGTGCCAAGCCGGGTCTGATGGCGCAGCACCTGACAGCGCTGCGGGCCGTGGCTGAGGTCGCCGGCGGTTCCCTCGAAGGGGCCGAAATCGGCGCGACAGAAATTTATTACAGGCCCGACCGTATTCGTGGGGGTGACTACCGTTTTGATGTCGGCACTGCGGGGAGCATTGTGCTGGTATTGCAGGCCCTGCTACCGGTGGCGCTGCATGCCGACAAACTGGTGGAGCTGACGGTAACCGGCGGAACGGACGTGAAGATGGCGCCGCCGGTCGATTATCTGCTGATGGTGTTTCTGCCCTGGCTCGCGCGTATGGGCGTCAAGGTGCGTGTCGAGTCAGTTCGCCATGGCTACTACCCGAAGGGAGGCGGGGCTGTGAGTTTGCAGCTGGAGCCTTGCGGCGCGCTGCGGCCGCTGCTGGCAGAACAGCCCGGAGCTCTGCGGCAGATTAATGGCGTGGCTCATGTTGCGCACCTGCCGCGACATATTCCCGAGCGTATGGCTGCGGCAGCCCGCGATGCCCTGGCCGATCTTGGGGCAATGCAGATCGGCGTCAAAGTGCTGGGGGCTGCCGATGCGTTCGGCACGGGCGGGGCCATAGTGCTGGCCGCCGAAACGGAGCATGCAGTATTGGGGGCGGCGAGCGTGGCGGAGCGCGGCGTACCCGCCGAGCGGCTGGGTGCAGATGCGGGCTATGCGCTGCGCGCTGAACTGGAAACTGGGGCCGCCGTGGATATTCACGCTTGCGACCAATTGCTGATATACGCGGCGCAGGCTCGGGATACTTCGCGATTCCTGGTGCGCAAGGTCAGCCAACACGCGCGGACAGTGATGTGGTTGATTGAGCAGTTCCTGCCGGTCGAGTTCAGAGTCGAACCCTGGCGGGGGCTGTACAGGGTCGAGGTCCGCCGGGGCTGAGCCGGAGAAATTATTGGGCGCGGCTCGAGGGGAGCCCAATAAACCCTCGGCGGCTGCCATTAACCAGTCCATTCAGAACGGGTTAACGGTGTAGCCCTGTTGCTGCAGTAGCGCGTGCGCGGTCATTGCCGACAGAGCGACTTCCACGCCGTTAACGAGCTGCGAATTTTCAATACCATGATAGGCGGCCGACTGTCCGCAAATAATGATGCGGACCTTGTTTTTCAGCAGCGCCTCCAGCAGGGCGGCATTGGGATTCTCGCTGTCAAAACGAGCCTTGTAATTGGCGTCGTCGAGCAGATCAAATCCCGCCTTGCCATGTACCACCAGCGCGAGCTGGATATTTTCCGCGGGGATGCCGGCATTGGTGTGCATGTTGAGGAAGCGGGCGAGACTTTCGATCTTGCGGTTCACTTTCCCCGTTTCGCCCTGCTCGGCAACATCGAAAGCGACCTTGAAGGATTCCTTTCCACTCAACGGCTGTGTCTGTTTGACTTCCGCATGAGCCCCGTACTGGCTGATCAATGGCCCCTTAGTGAATTCAGCGGCCATAGTGCCGGTGGCAGTCAGTGCCAGCAGGGGGGCGACGAATATCTTCATGAATTGCATGTGGCAGTGTCTCGGTCAATTTTCTTATTTGATTTGTGACAACAAAGTGTGTGTTGCATTTTCACACTGTCAGAGCCGTTCCCCGCGCAACCCCAGGACTACCTGGTGCAGGTGATCTGACTTGGCCGTATCGGCATCCAGCGGCTTGCCGGCGACCACGCTCACACTTGACCAAAATCTTTTCGGCCAGGTCGTGAATGCGTGACCGTCCTTGTGACTGAAGAAGCTGCCCCACAGCCCCCGCAGCGCCATCGGAATGACCGGCACCGGGGTTTTCTGCAGGATTTTCTCGATGCCGGCCTTGAAGGGCTGCATTTCCCCGTCCTTGGTCAGCTGGCCTTCGGGAAATATGCACAGCAGGTCGCCATCCTTCAGCCCCTGTTCGATCTCTTCAAACGCCCGGGCATAGCCTTCCGGGTCTTTCTGCCTGGAACAGATCGGGATCGCGCGGCCGGTGCGGAAGATAAAGTGCAGTACCGGGATCTCATAGATCGGCTTGTACATGATAAAGCGGATGGGGCGGCGCACCGCGCCGGCGAGCAGCAGGGCGTCGACGTAGCTGACGTGGTTGCAGGCGATGATCGCCGGGCCCTCGGCGGGGATCTGCTCCAGCCCCTCGTGTCTGACCCGGTACATGGTGTGGGACAGCAGCCACACCAGCAGGCGCATAGCGAATTCCGGCACCTTGCTGAAGACGAAGATCGCCACGGCCGCGTTCATCAGCGCGATCACCATAAAGAACTGCGGGATGGAGAAGTCGAGCAGACTCAGGAAGACGATGCCGAGTACTGCGGAGACCACCATGAACAGCGAGTTCATGATGTTGGTCACGGCGATCACCCGCGCGCGCAGGGCTTTGGCGGTGCGCTCTTGGATCATTGCATAGAGGGGCACTATGTAGAGGCCGCCGAAAACGCCGATCAGCGCCAGGTGGAACAGGAACATCTGGGCGCCCGGGCTGCCCCAGAAGGCGGCCAGCGAGACTTCCTCGAGCGGCGCCAGGTTGCCGCCGATTACCGACAGGGCGATACCGCCGTAGGTAAGACCGGCGGCGCCCAGTGGCACCAGCCCCAGTTCGATGCGGCCGCCGGACAGTCGTTCGCACAGCAGTGAGCCGATGGCGACACCGATGGTAAAGCTGCACAGCAACAGCGCCACCAGCGGTTCGTCACCGCCCAATACGTTCTTGCCGAAACTGGGTATCTGGGTCAGGTAGGCGGCGCCGAGCAGCCAGAACCAGGAGATACCGACAATCGCGTAGAAGATCGCCGGTGTCTTGGCGACTTCGCGCAGTACGTGTGCAGTTTGTCTTACCGGGTTCAGATCGATTTTCAGGTCCGGCACCGGCGGAGCCGCGTCCGGAATCACGCGGCAGACCAGGTAGCCCACGATCGCGATGGCAATAATCAGCCCGCCTATCCACTCGCTGCCGCCGCCGCTATCGCTGGCACCGGACAGGATGGTGCCGACGATGGTGCCGCCGAGTATGGCGACGAAGGTGGCCATCTCCACCAGGGCATTGCCGCCCACCAGCTCCGTCTTGCGCAAGTGCTGCGGCAGTATCGCGTACTTGATCGGGCCGAAAAACGCGGACTGCACGCCGAGCAGAAACAGCACCGCCAGGCACAGGGTATTGCTGCCGCTGATCAGCGCCACCACACCCACCAGGCTGATACCGATCTCCGCCAGTTTGATGCGGCGGATCAGGAAGGCCTTGTCATACTTGTCCGCCAGCTGGCCGGCAGTGGCGGAGAACAGGAAAAAGGGCAGGATAAACAGACCGGCGGCCAGGTTGTTCAGCGCATTGGCCTGATCCGCGGCGAGGCGGAAGGCAATCATCACCATCAGTGCGCTCTTGAACACATTGTCGTTGAAGGCACCGAGAAACTGGGTCAGGAAAAATGGCAGAAAGCGGCGGCTGGCCAGCAGTTGGAACTGGTTCTTGTGGGCCATGGTCGTCGTTCCTTATTGACGGTTTTGGCCTATGGTACGTTAAATTTTGCTGTCGCGTTAAGCCGGCAGTCTGGTTTCACGGATACAAAAAAGCCCCGCAATGCGGGGCTTTCGGCGTGCAGATGAATGATCGGGCTTACCAGATCACCACGCGCTCTTCCTCCGGCAGGTACATGCCGTCGCCTTCCTTGACTTCGAAAGCGGTGTAGAACGCGGAGAGGTTCGGCAGTACACCTTTCACACGATACTCGGCCGGGGAGTGCGGATCTGTTTTCAGGCGCTCACTGAGGGCTTCGTCGCGGATCTTGCTGCGCCATACCTGGGCCCAGCCCATAAACAGGCGCTGGTCGCCGGTGAAGCCGTCGATGATCGGCGCTTCCTGGCCGTTCAGGGACATCTTGTAGGCCTTGTAGGCGATGCCGAGACCGGACAGGTCACCAATGTTTTCACCCAGGGTCAGCTCGCCGTTGACGTGCTCGCCGTCGATGGGTTCGTAGCCGTTGTACTGGGCCACCAGCTTGCCGGTGAGCTGCTCGAAGTTGCTGCGGTCGGAGTCGGTCCACCAGTTGTTCAGGTAGCCCTTGCCGTCGAACTTGCTGCCCTTGTCGTCGAAGCCGTGACCGATTTCGTGGCCGATTACACCGCCGATACCACCGTAATTCACAGCATCATCAGCCTGCATGTTGAAGAAGGGCGGCTGCAGAATGGCGGCGGGGAATACGATCTCATTCATCGCCGGGTTGTAGTAGGCATTCACTGTTTGCGGTGACATGCCCCATTCGCTGCGGTCGAGCGGTTGACCCAGCTTGCCGCGCTCGTAGCTGGCCTCAAACAGGTTGGCTGCCAATACGTTGCCCACCAGGTCGTCGGCGCTCACCTGCAGGTCGCTGTAGTCGCGCCACTTGTCCGGGTAACCGATTTTGGTGGTGAAGTTGGCCAGCTTGTCCAGTGCCTGCTTGCGAGTCTCTTCGCCCATCCACTCCAGGGATTCGATAGATTCGCGGTAGGCCGCCTTCAGGTTGTCCACCAGGTGCACCATGCGTGCCTTGGCTTGCGGTGGGAAGTGTTTTTCAACATAGCGCTTGCCCACCAGCTCGCCGACAGAACCGTTGACGAACTGTACAGCGCGCTTCCAGCGCGGTTCCATCTGTTCGACGCCGCGCACCGCGGTGCTGTAAAAATCAAAATGGGCCTGGGCCAGGTCGCTGTGCATATAGGGCGCCATGGCGCTCAGCACTTTGATTTTCAAGTAGCGTTGCCAGGTGTCCATTTCGGTATCGGCGACAATGTCGTTGGCTGCCTGGAGGTATTCGGGCTGGCCAACCACTACGTTGTCGGCTTTGTCCAGCATGGCCTTGGGCAGGTAGCTGTCCCAACTCACCGCCGGCATCAGCTCGGCCAGTTCTTCCACGGATTTCTTGTTGAAGTATTTGTCCGGATCGCGGTTGTCCACGCGGCTGCGGTGATGCTCAGCCAGGCTTTTTTCCAGCGCGTAAATTTTGTCCGCATAGGCTTCTGCCTCTTCCAGACCGGCCAGCTGCTGTACCTTGACCAGGTAATCCATGTAGGCCTGTTGCAGCTTCTGGCCCTTCTCGGAATCGTCGAAGTAATAGTCGCGATCCGGGAGGCCGAGACCGGCCTGCCACATGAAGGCGATGTAGTTCTCCACATCTTTCATGTCCTGGTAAATGAAAGCGCCGAAGGGTGCATCGAAGCCAGCGGTATCGGCGTAGGCGAAGTAGTCGGTCAGGTCGGTACGGGTTTTGATCGCATCCACTTTGGCCAGTTCGCTATTGAGTGCAGCCAGGCCTTTCTCTTCGATCAGCTTCTCGTTCATGAAGCTGTTGTACAGGTCGCCGATCTGCTTGGCGCCGGCGCTGCTGGCATTTTCGCCGGCTTCCATAATCAGGGCCTTGACCTGCTCGGTGCTCTTGTCGCGCAGGATGGTGAAGCCGCCCCAGCGGGACTTGTCCGCGGGGATTTCGGTGTTCTTCATCCAGGTGCCATTGACGTAGGCGAAGAAGTCATCTTGCGGACGAACGCTGGTGTCCATCGCCCCGAGTTCGATACCGGAACCGAGTTCCACCTGCTGTACAGCGGCGCTCTTAGCGGAGTCGCTGGCGCTCTGCTGGGATTGAGGGGCTTCGGATTTGGAGCAGCCGGCGACGATGCCGGCGATGGCGAGAGATAGGAGTAGTTTGTTCATTATTGGCCTTTGTTGGGCTGATTATTCCGCCTCGATAGTAAGCCGTTGCAGCAGGATGGGGCAACCTGACTGCGATTAGGTGTGGGCTCACGGCGGTGGATGCGGGGCGCTGGCTTTTCAGAAACAAGAATGCTGCCTGGGGCTGAATAAATTTCTGCTTGGAGAGCGCAAGCACTTGCGGTATCGATACGCCGTTGATTTTGTGACCAAAAGTATCTATGTGGTCGTCGCATTGTGCGTATAAGGCCCAGAGGCAAACAAAATAGTAACCCCTATCACTGATACCGCGTTTTGTTGGGCAGTTTGTTCCAAATTTAGTGATTTGTATGGTTTTTGTGCGTGTCCTTTTTTGACCTTCCAATTAATGGAAAAAAATCGGTTTTTCGACTGCCTGGGATGGAATGGTCAGTCATTTATTTGAGGGGGTCAATTTATCCTGCGTTAAAGATTATGTTGGGATGAAATGACCGTTTCCATGCAGTTTATCGGGATAAATGGCCATTTGTGATCACAACGTATAAATCTAATTATAAAAATGAGGATCCAACATGAAAAAGAACCTCCTATCTGTGGCGGTTAAGGGGGCATTGGGACTTTCCGCCGCAGCGCTGATGGTTCCGGTCATGCCCGCCTTTGCGCAGGATACCGATGCCGAGAAGAAGGCCGTCCAGCTGGAAGAGGTGTACGTAACTGGCTCCCGCATTCCGCGCGCTGGTTTTGACACCATGCAGCCTGCCACAGCAGTGGATAAGGACTTCTTTGACCAGAACGGCTTTACCAATGTCGCCGACGCGCTGAACAGTTTGCCGACCATGATTCCGTCCGGCACCAGCCTGTCCGAGTCGGATCCGAACAATGTGGGTCAGAGCTATGCGGATTTCTACGGTTTGGGTTCACAGCGCACCCTGACGCTGGTTAACGGTCGGCGCGTCGTTTCCTCCAACGCGCCCTCGGCCTTCGGCGCGACCGGCGGTCTGCAGGTGGACCTGAACTCCCTGCCCACGGCGCTGATCGACCGCGTCGAGGTGGTTTCCATCGGTGGTGCACCGATCTACGGTTCCGACGCCATTGCCGGCACCATCAACGTCATCCTCAAGGATGACTTCGAAGGTATTGAAACCGATTTTTCCAGTGGTTTTGCCGAGGGTGAGAACGACGCCGGCGATCACAAAGCTTCCGTAACCTTCGGCCAGAACTTTGCCGACGGCCGCGGTAACGTCGTGGCCAGTTACGAATACAACAAGACCGACGCGGTGCTGATGAACGATCGCCCGTTTGGTCGCGACTATTACTATTTCTTCGATAATCCGGATAACACCGGTGCGGACGATGGCATCGTCGACCGTTACTTTGGCAAAGGCCGTTCCATCGCCGTGTTGACTCAAGAAGGTATTCCTACAGCCAGTAATGCTACTCCGCTCGGTGGCGCGCCATTGTATGCGTTCGGTCTCTACATGGTGGATGGCGATGGCAATCCGATCGGCTTCGGCCGCGATGGGCATCTGACGCAGATCGAAATTGGCCAGCCAACCGGCAACGCGATCACATTTGAGGGCGGTGACGGCCTGTTGTTGCAGGATTACGATTCCATCCGCGCGCCGATCGAACGCAACCTGTTCAATACCATGGGTCACTTCGATCTGACCGATCAGATTACCGCCTACGCGGAAGTCAATTTCTATACGGCGGAGTCTTCAGATCCGAATGCGCAACCCTTCTATCAGTCCGGCCTATTCGGCGGTGATTCGGCGGCGCTGCCCCTTTCTATCGACAACCCCTATCTGAACGATGCCGACCGCCAGTTGCTGATGGCCAACGGCGTGCCGGCGGGTGGCACTTTCTACCTGCAGAAAGGGCATGGACGATCTCGCACAGAGTGGAGCCACCGGCGGCGAGAACGAGATGTTCCGCTATGTGCTGGGCGTTAAGGGCGATTTCGACCTGATGGGGCGCGACTGGAATTGGGACTTCTCCTATAACAAGGGTAAGACCGAATCCACGTCTTTCCGCACACAGCTGGTACAAGAAAACTACGAGAAGGCCATTGATGTCACCACAGATGCCAACGGTAATATCGTCTGTGTTTCCGCCGATCCAGACTGTGTGCCGCTCAACATCATGGGCATAGTCACCGATCAAGCGGCTATCGATTACGTGACCACTCCAGGCTTCACCTATGGCGAACTGGAACAAGAAGTCATCAGCTTCAATATGGGCGGCGAAGTGATGAACCTGCCGGCGGGTCCGCTGGCGGTCGCATTCGGCTACGAGATGCGCGACGAGTTCTCTTCCTTCAAACCGGATGACTTTATGGCCCAGGGCCTCGGCCGCAGCGCTGCGCTGTCGCCACTATCCGGTGGCTTCGATACCAAGGAGTTCTACGCCGAGACGCTGATTCCGGTGATCGGCAGTGACTGGATTCCAATGGTCGAGGGCATGGAACTCGAGGGTTCCTGGCGTAACGTAGACCACTCGCAGGCCGGTGCGGACGACACCTGGAGCGTCGGCACCCGCATCATGCTGGATCTGCCGGTCATGGGTTCTCTGACCCTGCGCGGAAATGTCACCGAGGCCATCCGCTCACCGGCGGTAACCGAGGCCTTCCTGCCGCTGTCCGAGACCTTCTCGTTCGCCAATGACCCCTGTGACACGCGCTTTGTCGGCCAGGGCGAAAACCCGGCACAGCGTCTGGCCAACTGTCAGGCCGAGGCCGCGGCGGCTGGCGTCGCCTATGATTCCGGAGCCTTCCAGTCCACCGTTGTAAACGCCACAGCGGTTGGCCAGGTGGGCGGGAACCCGGACCTCGTCAACGAGCGTGCAGAGTCCTCCACCTGGGGCTTCGTGTGGGCACCGGGCTTCGCCGAAGGGCTGGAGATGACGGTGGACTGGATTAACATCGATATCCAGGATGCTATTCAGAACTTCTCTCTTACCACCTTGATGGAGGCCTGCTACGACGGAGAACAGGGCAACGTGGCCTGTGGAGACTTCGTGCGGGATTCCAACTTCCAGATCGTCGACTTCACTACTGGCTTCCGCAACGCCGGCTTCTACAACTTCCGCGGCGTTCAGTCCGAGTTGAGTTACAGCTTTGATATGAACAGCTGGGGTGTCCCGGGCTCTTTCGACGTGGGTGCGAATGTCTTCCATATCAAGGAGCAGCAATTCTCCGTAACCGGTGCGGATCTGGAAGTTGACAAGGGCGAGCACGGTTTCTCTGAGCTGAAGGCCGGCTTCCGCGTGAATTACACCCTGGATAACCTGACCGCCGGCTGGAACACGCAGTACATCGGCGAGGCCAACGTGGACAACGATGATACCGCCGAGTCTCGCGACATCCGGGTTATCCCGGAGTATTGGCTGAACAACGCTCATGTGGGTTATCAGTTCTCTGACAACCTGAGCGCTCGACTGTCAGTGCGCAATGTGTTCGACGTGGAACCGCCGGAAGGTGTGAACTCCTTTGCCGCTCTCGGTTACTACGACATTCTTGGTCGCTACGTATCGGCTGGCGTTAACTACAAGTTCTAAGCTTGGTCGCTGGAAAATAATAAAAACTCTCCATACGGATGTATCTTGCCCCCTGGTTTTCGGACCAGGGGGCTTTTTTTTGCGGAGTCTAAGAATTCCCGATAAGAGCGAAGGCGATGGAGCTAGAGGCGTGGCTGGCAGGCTCGATGTGCCTGGAAAGTGAATAGGCGGGATAGGGAAGTTCCGGCCGGTTGGCGCAATATCGCTGCGTTCACTCTTGTTGAGCGAAGGGTGAATGTTAGAGCGACAGTGGTTGGTTAGCAGGGACGAAATGGAAAAGTACGCTAGCGTCCACACAAAAAAGCCCCGCGATTGCGAGGCTTGGTTGGTGCTCAGGGGCCGATCAGTCCGGTAGGCGGAAGGTGATCGGCACTGAGAAGCGGTAGTTGTCCCGGGCCAGTTGCGGCGGCGCGGCGGGGTAGGGGCCGGCGCGCTCGACCGCTTCGCGGGCCTCGCGGTTGAGCGTCGCGTAGCGGGATTCCTGCAGAGTCTGCACATCCTTGACCTGGCCTTTGGAGTCGATGGTCACGTTCATGCGTACGCTGCCTTCCTGGCCCCGCTCCTGGGCGCGTTTCGGGTAGCGGATATATTTGAACGTATGGCGCAGCAGCATGGAGTGGTAGATCTGGCGAGCCAGGATCAAATCTGCGGTCAGCGGGCCTTCGTCTTCGTCTTCGTCGTCGGCCATTTGCTGTGGTGCACTCGGCTTCGTTGCAACTTTAGCCGGTTGCGGCTTCGGTTGGGCGGGTGATGCAGCAGCATTGGCGGCAGCGTTGGGCTTGTTGCCGATGGCCGCTAGGGTGGGCGGCGGAATATCGGCGGCCAGCTTCGGTTTGGTGGGCTGGGGCTTCGCCGCAACCGGTTCCGCGGCGGCGACTTCCGGCTCTGCCGCAGGCTCTTCTCCCGCCTCCGCAACTTCGCTGGTCAGTTGGGCAATGCGTGCGCTGCTGGGTTCGAGCAGTTCATAGGTGGCACGCAGGCCTGCAGACACCTGGCCGGCCACCAGCAGGCCATCGCGGAAATCACTTGAGGGCGGTACTGGGCCGATCCAGGCACGCAGCAGGGTATTAAAGAAGTCGCGATTACGGATATTGCCGAGGGTAACGCCATTCAGGGTAACTGTGGTGACACCCGAATTTCCATCGAAGTCGATCGCCAGTTGATCGCCCTTAACAAAACGACCCTTGAACAGGTTGGCGAAGGTCACCATGTTGTCGGCCTGACCGCTCAGGGTGTCGCCGGGGTTGTTGATGGCAATACCTTCCATCCACTGATTGCGGAAGCGTCGTGCCGACAGGCTGTCGGCGACCACGCGCACTTCCAGGCGGCGCGTTGTGTTGTTGTCGAGCAGTACGCTGGCGCTGCTGCCGAGAGTGTCCGAATATACCGCGGCGATATAGCGGTCTTTATTGAATTGCTGCTCCAGCGCGAGTCCGTTCAGCAGTGGTGCAGCTTGTGCGGATAAGGCTGTCGCAAACGCCAGAAGTGCGATGACGATTTTTATCGGTTTCATTGTTTTGCGGTGTCTTTATTTCCGGATGGGAAGAATCCGGCGGATAAGAGTTGTGGCACCCCCTCCCCCGAGGCGCGCCCGTCAGGTTAAAAAGTGCACTGCCTGCCTGGCACTACCGCCCAAAGTAACCTGAACTGTGCCTAACTCTACTGCAACTGCAATGGAGTTCAACCCTGAAACACGTAGAATGTCTCGTTTTTCCAATTTCGGGAAATCTCGGGGAAGATAGTGATCACTCTACCGATAGAATGCGGTAGATTGGTATTGTTTAAATATCTTCTTTTTAAATTGCTTCGGCAGCGGTTCCGCCCGGAGTAGAGATAATTTCACTAATTTTTAAGTAGCGAATGGATATAAAGCCACTCAGTGATTATCCGCGGGATGCCGTGGATCGCCTGCTCAACGTCATTCATTTGTTTCGTGACATTCGTGCCACCAGTGAGTGGCAATATGATGTTTTACTGAAACGTTCACGTCTGGTCGGCCTGCAACCGGGTGAGCAGTTGTTGCGTGCGGGCGATGTGGATCAGTGGGTCTATTTCCTGTTGCGTGGGGAGTTGCATGTACATGTCGACAGCGCCGAGGGGGGCGCGCACAGTTCCGGTGAGCGCCCGCTGGCGATTATCCGGCCCGGCGAAGTCTTCGGTGATTTGTCGATGCTGCTGGCGGAACCGCGTAGTGCAACCATAGTTGCGGCGCCCACCAGTCGTGATATCCAGGTTTTGGGGCTGGACTGTACATTGTTCGGCGACCTGGACGATTTTTCTTTGTTACAGCTGCCGACCAAGTTGGTGTTTTACCGCAACATGGTGCATTCGCTGCGCTGGAAACTGGAAGTTTACCGGTCCAAATATCCCGGTCACCAGCTGGCCGATAGTCACCGCAAGCTCAAATTGTATACGGGGCCGAAAAATTGCCGGGAGGAGTTGTTGGCTCTGGCTGACCAGGCGCGGGCTCTGGCCCGGATTCTGCTGGATTGGAATGCAGAGTTCGGCTCTGGCGAACTGATGGATGACGAGCCCGATATGTCCGACTTCCTCGAGTCGATGCTCTCCTGATATTTTCTGGCGTATTGCCGGGGTGGAAGATGTTTCTCCCCGGCAGACTCTCTCCTTGACCTTGACCTTGACCTTGACCTTGACCTTGACCCTGCGTCAGGTTCCATCCTGATCATACGTCTCTGCTAAGGCGTTGTATTTTTGTCGCAATGCGGCGGTATAACCCCGAACAGTGACAGCGCTTCGCTTGCGAATTTCATATTTCGACAGAAAACGCCACTGCGTGAAAATTGCTCTGCGGCTACAATTTTCCCCTGCCGGAATACGGAGGTTGCGGCAACAGCTTGGTATTCCCCGTTCGAATGAATTCCCTCCGCACAGGTTTATTGGGTATGAACTTTCTTGTCTCCTTCTGGCGCCAGCGCAATTACCGCATCGCCACTATCGTTGCAGTGCTGGCGCTGCTTTGGCTGCTGAGCGGGCTGCTTGTTTCCGGGAATGCGTCGGACCCGGAGCGAGACGCCTCGGTCACGGCGGCGGCCACCGGCGAGGGCATTCGCGTCCGGGCGCGACGGGTTGATGCGCAGCCCTACGCTACGCGGGTTTTGGTTAACGGGCATACAGAGGCAAACCGGCGCGTGCGGCTGCGGGCTGAACTGGATGGGGCCATTATCGGCCTGCCAGTGGCAGAGGGGCGCGCAGTGAAAAAAGGCGAGGTCATCTGTGAGATTGACCCCGAGGATCGTCCCGAACAGCTTGATCGCGCCCGGGCGGCGCTGCGCAAGGCGGAACTGGATTACGCGGGCGCCAGGCGGCTGCAGAAAAAGGGCCTGCAGTCCGAATCGGCCATGGCTCAGCAGGAGGTGGCCCTGGCGAATGCGCGCGCAGATTACCGGCGCACCGAAGTGGCGGTGGAAAACCTGCGGATACGCGCGCCTTTCGACGGCGTGGTTAACAGCCGTGCGGTGGAGCTGGGCGACTATATTCGCCTCGGCGAGGAGTGCGCCACGCTGCTGGAGCTGAATCCGATCCTGGTGGTGGGGGAGGTTTCCGAATCCCAGGTCGGCAACCTGATTCCAGGAGGACCTGCCAGTGCGCAACTGCAGCAGGGGCAGCTGGTCCAGGGGAGCCTGCGTTACATCAGCCAGCAGGCTCACGAAATTACCCGCGCCTATCGGGTGGAAGTCGCCGTGGATAATGGGGCCGGGGTACTGCGCGGTGGACTTAGCGGCCGGCTGGCACTGCCCACCGGTGAAATCATGGCCCATCGCATCAATTCCTCCCTACTGACACTCGACGACCGCGGAGATCTCGGGCTGCGTATTCTGGATGAGGAGAACCGCGTGCATTTTGCCAATGTCCGGTTGATCGGCGATGGCGATGCCGGCGTCTGGGTGAGTGGCTTGCCGGAGCGAGTGACGCTGATCACCGTCGGCCAGGAATATGTGACTCCCGGTGAGATAGTAGAGGTGGAACTGGAGTCGCAGAGCGACCTGCCGGCACCCGCTGAGCGCGCAGCAGCGCCGGCGGCCACTGTTGTGCCCGTCGCCAATAAAGCGGAGACATCGAGCGAGGGGCAGGTGCAATGAGACTCCTGGACAGCGCCATAGACCGCTATCGCAGCACCATCAGCCTGATGTTGTTGATCGTATTCGTGGGGCTGGTGGCGCGCGCGGCCATGACGGTGGAATCCAGCCCGGAGGTTAATCCACCTTTTGTGATAGTGCAGGTATCCCACGAGGGTATCTCTCCGGAAGACGGTGTGCGATTGCTGGTGCGGCCGCTGGAACAGGAAATCCGCGCGCTGGAAGGCGTGGAGGAAGTGATTTCCACGGCGCGGGAGTCGCTGGTTTACCTGGTGGTCGAATTCGATTCCGCCATCGCCGTAGAAGATGCGGTGGACGAGGTTCGCAACGCCGTAGACCGCGCCAAGGCAGAACTGCCGCGGGATGCGGAGGAACCCGTGGTCGAGGAGGCCTCCGCACAGCCGTTCCCGTCCATTGTTGTCACCCTCGCTGGCGAAAATGTGGGGGAGCGTGCACTGCTGCAGAGTGCCCAGCACCTGAAACGCAAGATCGAGAATATTGGCGATGTGCTCAGTGCGGATCTGCGCGGCAATCGCGAGGAGGTCGTCGAGGCCACTATCGACCCGGTGCGTCTGGAGCACTTCCAGATTACCAGCGGTCAGCTGATCACGGCGGTGCTCGGCAACAATCTGCTGATTCCGGCCGGCGAACTGGAAACCAATCGCGGCCGTTTCTCGGTCAAGGTGCCGGGATTGATTGAGACTGCCCAGGATGTCTATGGTATTCCACTGAAAAATTCCGCTGACGGGGTGGTTACCCTCGGGGATGTCACCGATATTCGCCGCACTTTCAAAGATGCCTCCAGCTACACCAGTGTCAATGGCCGCCCCGGTCTCGCCATTAATGTGGAAAAACGCAGTGAGGCCAGCTCGGTAGAGGTGGCGGATGCGGTGCGTGCGGTGGTGCAGGGCGAGCTACAGTCACTGCCCCGCGGGGTTGAGGTCAATTTCGTCTTTGACCAGTCGCAGTTCGCCCGCGACATGGTCAGCGAGATGCAGGGCAATATCCTCACTGCAATGCTGCTGGTGATGATCATTGTCGTGGCAGCGCTGGGCTTCCGCTCTGGCATGCTGGTGGGACTCGGCATTCCGTTTTCACTGCTATTCGGCTCCATCATCACCTGGTATCTGGGCTATTCGTTCAACTTTATGGTGATGTTCGGCATGCTGCTGGCGCTGGGTATGCTGATCGATGGCTCCATCGTCATCACAGAGTATGCCGACCGCAAAATGGCAGAGGGCATGTCCGCTCGCGTTGCCTATGTGCTGTCGGTCAGGCGCATGTTCTGGCCGGTGGTAGCCTCCACCGGTACCACGCTGGCGGCCTTTCTGCCCATCATGTTCTGGCCCGGTGTGGTGGGCGAGTTCATGCGCTATCTGCCGGTCACCGTATTCGCCGTACTCGCCGGCTCCCTGCTGTACGCGTTGTTTTTCGCTCCGGTGATCGGTTCGCTTTTCGGCAAGAGCAATCTCGATCTCGCCACGCAGCAGTACCTGAAACAACTGGAAGTGGGGCGTCCAACCGGGCTGGCCGGTATAACCGGTACCTACGCGCGAATGCTCGAGAAAGTGGTGCGCCGGCCATTGAGCGCTTTCGTCGCTACTGTGCTGGTTCTGTTCGGAATCTTTTTCGCCTTTGGCCGCTTTGGCGCCGGGGTTGAGTTTTTCACCGAAACCGAAGAACAGTACGGCAATGTGGAGATACGTGCGCAGGGCAATCTGTCGGTGGCGGAGAAAAAAGTGCTGGTGGCGCAGGTGGAAAAGGTCGTGCTGGCGGTGCCGGAGGTACGCGTCGGCTATACCGCAATCGGCTCCGGCGGCCTTTCCGGCAACAGTGATCGCGCTCCGGACCAGATAGCCAACATGCTGGTTGAACTGCAGCCGGCGGAGCAACGCGAGCGGCGCAGTCGCGATATTTTTGCCGATATCCGCGCGCGCACGAGCGATTTTCCGGGTATCAAGGTGACGGCCAATGTGTTCGAGGGCGGCCCGCCGGTGGGTAAGGATATCGTGCTGGAACTGCGTGCACAGGATTACGGTACCCTGCTGGCGGAAACCTGGCGTCTGCATCGCGCCCTGGAAAACGAGTTCGGGGGATTGCGGGATATCGTTAATACGGCCCCGCTGCCGGGTATCCAGTGGGAGGTAAAAGTGGATCGGGCCAAGGCGGCCCTCTACGGTGCCGATCTCACCGAAGTGGGGCGCGCGGTACAGCTGGTGACCAATGGCGTACGCATGGCTGAATACCGCCCGGACGACAGCGACGAAGAGGTGGATATCCGCATCCGCTATCCGGAGAGGGCCCGCGGTATCACCGCGCTGGACCAGCTCAAGGTCAACACGCCCCGCGGCGCGGTGCCGATCAGCAGTTTTGTCCACACCGAGGCCAAGCCCAAGGTGGACAAGATCGAGCGTATCGACGGAATCACCCGTATGCAGGTCAAGGCAGACGCGGAAGAGGGGGTGTTGCCGGACGACAAGGTGCGGGAGATTCGCGCGTGGCTGGAGAATAACCCGGTGGCGCCCGGTGTGGAGTTGCTGTTCCGCGGCGCCGACGAGGAGCAGAACGAATCGCTGGCGTTTCTGGGAGTCGCTTTCCTGTTATCGCTGTTTCTGATGTTTATCCTGCTGGTGACCCAGTTCAACAGCTTCTACCAGTCGTTGTTGATCCTGTCGTCCGTAGTGATGTCCACCCTTGGCGTGATGCTCGGGTTGTTGCTGACGCAGAGCACCTTCAGCGTCATTATGACGGGTGTGGGCATTGTGGCGCTGGCTGGTATCGTGGTGAACAACAATATCGTGCTGATCGACACCTACAATTATGTACGCCACAGCGAGCCGGAACTGACACCGGCGGCAGCGGCGGTGAAAGCCTCCGCCCAGCGACTGCGGCCGGTATTCCTGACGACGGCCACAACCATACTCGGCCTGTTGCCGCTGGCGCTGGGGGCGAGTGTGGATATGATGGGGCGCAATGTCGTAGTCGCGGGTGTCATCGCGTCCTTCTGGGTCAAGCTCGCCAGTGCGATTGTTTACGGACTGTCTTTCTCGACGCTACTCACGCTGATAGTGACACCGGTGATGCTGGTGCTGCCGGGGCGGCTGCGCGAACTGCTGCGCGGCATCTTACCGCCGCAAATTCGTGGCAATCAGTGGGGCGAGGGCTAAGTAAAGAACGCGCACGGGTTTTGCAGAGCAGATTTGAGTAAACATTCGAATCGGTCCCGACACCGGCCGATTCAGTCTCAGGGGGAAGAACAGAAGCAATGGCAGACATCTGGCCTGGATCTATCGACACAAGCGCAGCCGAGCTACGGGACCGGCTGCGCTCGCCAATTAACCGATTTGTCGCCGAGCACCAGCTGCCGGAATCCTTTTATCGACTGATCGAGCAGTACTACTTACCCCTGGCCGTCTGGCTGGCAGACAGGCGCTCCCCGGAGCGCACGCTGGTCGTGGGCATATGTGGCGGTCAGGGATCCGGTAAATCGACGCTGACGGATTTTCTGCAGCTGGTGTGGGCGCAGATGGACTTGCGCTGTGCCGGCTTCTCCCTCGATGACATCTATCTCACCAAGACGGAGCGCCAGGGGCTGGCCAAGACGGTACACCCGCTGCTCATTACCCGCGGTGTGCCCGGTACCCACGATGTGCAACTGGGCCTGGATACCATCGCTGCTCTCTGCAATGCGGACGCCCACAGCGAGACGCCGATACCGCAGTTCGACAAATCCATCGATGACCGTGCACCGCGCTGTGATTGGCCGATCCACCGGGGGCGGGTGGATATTCTGCTGTTCGAGGGCTGGTGTGTGGGAGCGAGGCCCTGGCAAGGCGCAGAAGCCGCGATTAACGCGCTGGAGAGGCGGGAGGATGCCGCGGGTATCTGGCGCAGCTACGTCAACACACAGCTCGCCGGCCCCTATCGCGAGCTATTCGCCATGCTGGACCTGTTACTGATGCTGAAGGTGCCGAGTATGGAGTGCGTGCTGGAGTGGCGGAGACTGCAAGAGCAGAAGCTGCGTGCGCGCAGCGGCAGAGGCATGAGTGATGACGAGCTGGCGCGGTTTGTACAGCACTATGAGCGGATTACCCGAAATCTCTTGGACGAGATGCCGGCGCGCGCAGACTGCGTGTTTGAATTGGGGCGCGATCATCAGATTGAGGGACTGCGCCTGAACAGCGAATAGTCAGTGCTTTAAAAGACAAACCCCGGCAAAGGCCGGGGTTTGTATGGCAGCGAATGTGAATTCGCCCATTTTGGAAGGCGCTGTTACTTGGCCTTCTTCGGACGGCCAGGACCGCGTTTCGCGGCGGCAGACTTCTTCGGACGACCCGGGCTTTTCTTCGCTGCAGTCTTGGCGGCAGCTTTTTTCGGGCGACCCGGAGCTTTCTTTGCTCCAGCCTTGGCGGCAGCCTTCTTCGGGCGACCAGCGGCCTTCTTGGCAGCGGCCTTTTTCGGGCGGCCGGGCTTTTTCTTAGCGGCGGCCTTGGCTTTGGCCTTGGCAGCGGCAGCTTTCTTCTTCTCTGCAGCGGCCTTCTTCTTGGCAGCAGCGGCGGCTTTCTTCTTCTCTGCAGCGGCCTTCTTCTTGGCAGCAGCGGCGGCCTTCTTCTTAGCTGCAGCAGCTTTCTTCTTGTCTGCTGCGGCTTTTTTCTTGGCGGCGGCTGCTGCTTTCTTGGCCTCGGCAGCGGCTTCTTTCTTCGCAGCGGCGGCCAGTTTCTTGGCTACGGCAGCTTCTTCCTTGGCTACAGCCTTGGCAACCTGGGTGATGAGCTTGTTCTCAGCCTTGATGGTAGCCAGCTGGCTCTTGGCCTCAGCAGCGGCTGCCTTGGCATTGTCCGCAGCTTTCTTGGCGGTAGCGGCCGCGGCCTGAGCTGCTTTCAACTGCTTTTGTTGCGCAGCGGATTTCTTCTTGGCGCGTGCAGCTTTTACCTTGGCGGATGTGGTTTTGGCCTTGGCAGCTGCCTTGGCGGCATCCTTGGCCAATTTGTCGGCGGTAGAAGCCGCGTCTTTTTCCTGTTTGGCGCGGGCTTGTGCCAGTTTGGACTTCAGTGCACTCAGTTCAGCTTCCATCTTGGCGATGGGGCTAACTGTTGCAGTACTCTTTTTACGTGCAGCCATAAAATATCCCTGTAGTAAGTATTGTTGTAGATGAAGGGGCACCTCTACCAATTATTCTCCGCTTGTAGCGCACCGATTTGGGTGGTGCGAAACAAAGATTTATCGCGGAAAATAATTGACAGAGAAGCCCCCGGAAATCATCGCGCTAATTGCAGCTTATTTGTATGCTTGTTTGCAAGTGTTTTAAAGGCATTTTTACTCTGTAATGAATAAATTTAAGGTTTTTTTTACCGTAATTGCGTTTGTCTGGCTCTGGAGCTGCGGTTTTTGGGCAATTTTTCAATGTCTTTACACTGGCAATATTGCCTGGATAGGGCTTTTGATTAATGCGTGGGGGCTCCCGCTGTGGATGTTGCTGCGCTTCCTTTCGCCATACAAATATCGAGGTGATCAGCGCGAGCCTGTCGCATTTGCGGCAGTTTTGGCAGGGTTGGCAGTTGCGCTGCTTAGCGATAGTGAAAAAGGGATGCCGGTTTACCTGGCAATTTATAATCTTTTTATCGTGCTGATTTACCTGTTTCATCTCAGCGCCCTGCGTCACCCGGATTCACCGGATGTCGACAGCCTCTTCCCGCCCATGAAGATGGTCAACGGAGAGAGTTGGCACTCTGCGGATGCTTGTCGGCGGGGAGATTTCGAGGGTTTATTGCTGGTTTTTCTGCGCGGTAGCTTTTGCGCGGATAGCCGTGCGCAGCTGCTGGACCTGGCCCAATTACTGCCCGAGTTAGAGCGGCGGCAGATTGGCCTGGTGATATTCAGTACTGAGCCTCTTGGAAACTGGTCGCACTGGACGAAAGATTTGCCCGGGGTGATGTTTGTGCAGCTTGCGTCGGGGAGCGGAGAGAATCCCGTTGTTGTCGCAAGCGGTGGGTCTCCCCTTGCTCTGTGTGCGCACGTATCGCGGGCGGCGCGGCCGAGTCAGTGGTTGCTGGATCGCGACGGCTTTGTACTTTGGCGACATCTGCCCGGGAACTATCGCACCCCCGGCGATATAGGGCTGCTGCGGGGGCAGCTGTTCAGGTTGCAGGATTGAGCTTTTGTATGGCTGCCTTTATTAGCGGGGGCTGGCATAGCGTTTTGTCGCGCTCAGGCCCCGTCGCTTTGCCGCCGTGTAGTTTGTCGTCTGCAGATCGAATGATCTCATTGGGAGGTTCTACAGCCGGTGTTTGCTCCCAGCCTTTTTCCGTTGGGCGGGGGCACCCGTGAAGGGGAAACCCTGCAGCTCTTCCACTGTTCCTGATTCCACACGTTCTCCTTGCGCGACTGTACCGACTGGGCCTGCAGATATCGGTGTGCCCCTCCGTTAGGAGAATTATTGGGACAGTACTCGCGGCTTCCGGCCGGATTTCAGGCCTTGGGAGTGCATTGGTCGGGGGGCGACTGAAAGTAGTGGAAGCAGGGGGCTGGCGGGCTATCTGTCTGCCCGCCACTCATCAGGCGTGCGGATTAAAGCGGTCCGTAGGGAAGGTAGCGGTTGCTGGAGTTCTGTTTGATCCACAGGAGCTGTTCCCGGCTGAGCGGTGTCTTGCGTTGCCGCAGGGCTTTAGCCAGTGGAATTACTGCCGATTCCGCACCGGCATCCCACCCGGGCAGCTGCATTTCCGCCAGGGTAAAGAACTGGATCAGGAACCACAGCTGCTCGCTGTCCCAATGTTGGCTCTCATCGAGCCAGAGCTGTGCCGGCAGGCGTATCAGTCCAGAGGCCTGTCTGTCCGGTTCATGTAGCGCTTCCTGCAGAGGTTGCGGCATCTGCACGGCGAGAATCAGTCGCTTTAGCTGTTCGCGATTGATTTCATCGCTACTACTGTCTTTTAGTGGGCCGTTTTCCGGCTCCCAGGCTCCGACACTCATTATTTAACATCCTTAACCGGTGCGAATAGCGACGCATTATAGCTGTCCGCTGCCGATGTGGCAGGGGGAGACGCTAATTCCCCGGGGGAGGCCGGCGACGGAGACTGTGGGTAGAATATATGGCGTTGGGAGCGTGTCGGGTTGGCTCCCTGCCGCATCGCGGTAATATAGAAGCAAGTCACTGTATCGAGGACAGGATGGAATTTATTTCACAGCCTTTGCCCGCCAGGAAACGCGTGGCCCTGGTCGCCCACGACAATCGCAAGGGTGCACTGATCGAGTGGTGCAGTCGCCATCGGCAGCTGTTGCAAAGGCACCAGCTGTTGGGCACCGGCACGACCGGTAGCAAGATCGAGGCCGCGACCGGTTTGCAGGTGGAGAAACTGTTCAGTGGTCCAATGGGCGGTGATCAGCAACTGGGGGCGAAGATTTGTCAGGGTGAAATTGACCTGCTGATCTTTTTCTGGGACCCCTTTGAACCCATGCCCCACGACCCTGATGTGAAGGCCCTGCTGCGCATAGCGGCGGTGTGGAACATCCCCGTGGCCTGTAATTCCAGCAGTGCCGACATGATGGTGCAGTCGGCGCTGATGGAATCCGCGTTCGAGCGCGAGGTGCCGGATTACCAGGGCTACCTGGCCGGCCGATAATCGGAAGGTCTGTTCAAAAAGTGAGCGCGACCGACCTGTTGCGGTTGTAACTTATTGATATTTAAGCATTTTTTCTTGTTTGGGTACGTTGCACTTGCAATGCTGGCAAAATCACGGCAATCTTGCCCACCTGATTAGACCGGTCAATCCGGCGACATTCGCATTAGATAACTGTACGGTGTTTTATGAGTAGACGACGCGGTAAGGCCGTAGAAGAGGAAAAAGCAGATATTGACCTGACGCCTATGCTGGACGTCGTGTTTATCATGCTGATCTTTTTCATCGTAACGGCGTCCTTTGTTAAAGAGAAAGCGTTGGACGTAAACGTACCCGATCCGGATCAGACCCAGCAGACTCCGCCGGATCCGGACAAGCAGAACATCCTGCTGACCGTAAATGCCAACGACGAGATCTGGATGGGTGCCAGCCGTATTGACAGCCGTGCTGTTCGTGCTCGTATCGCCCAGCTGTACGCGGAAAACCCGCAGGCCATCGTAATCGTGCGTGCGCACAACAAGTCCAGCGCCGACACTTACGTCCAGATTGCCGATGCGGCCAAGGAAGTGAGTCCCGGTATCCAGGTGTCTCTGGTACCTTTCGAGAAATAAGTATTTCTCGAGTCAAAAAAAGCCAGCGATCGCTGGCTTTTTTTGTGTCTGCAATTCCCCTTCAAGTCACCCGCTCTTGCCCGCAGTGCCGGCAGGGGCTGGTGGGCCCCCTCGATCAGAATTCTGAACGGATAGCCCAGAGATCCGGGAATACCGGCCGGAACAGCGTGCCCTGCAGGTAACCTACGCCGGAGGAGCCGCCGGTGCCCATCTTGCTGCCGATGGTGCGTTCCACCATCTTCACATGGCGGTAACGCCACTGCTGCAGTGATGTGTCGATATCCACCAGTGCTTCGCAGATTTCGCTGACCAGCGGATCGTTGCGATAGACGTCGATCAGAATCTTCTGCACCGCGGGAGAGGGCTCCGCCACCTGACTGAAATCCCGCTTCAGTTCGTTTTCCGGAACCTTGTGTCCCTCATGGGCGAGGAACTTCAGGAAGGCATCCCAAAGGGTCGGTGCCTGCAGGCGCTTTTGCAGACGCTGGTAGTGGTCTGAACCGGGCTCGTAGTTTTCCAGCTTCTTCGCATCCTTGGCGCCGTACAGGAATTCCAGCTCGCGGAACTGGAATGACTGGAAACCGCTGGCCGTGGACAGGCGATCGCGGAACGACATGAATTCCAGCGGGGTCAGGGTTTCGAGGATGTCGACCTGCTGAATCAGTGTGCGATAAATGGTGTCCACGCGCTTCAGGGTATGCAGTGCGCGGTTGCGATCGCCGGCATTGAACAGGCGCACCAGGAAGTCCAGCTCATGCAATACCTGCTTGAACCACAGTTCATAGCTCTGGTGGATGATGATGAACAGCAGTTCGTCGTGTTCCGGGCCCTCGGAGAGTGGCTTCTGGCACTGCAGCAAGTCGTCTACTTTGAGATAGGAGCTATAAGTAACGGTCATGGAAAACTCACACCTGGTTGTATGTTGATCGGCTGCGAAACAATGCTCTCTTCAAACAGGTCCAATCAAAACTAAAATTTCAGAAATGACGTCAATGTTGGGGCCATTATAAGGTCCGGAGCTCCCTGAATGGAAAATACTGCACAAGATCTGCGTATCGACGGCGCCCGCCTGTGGGACAGCCTGATGGAGATGGCCAGGATCGGCGCGACGCCCGCCGGCGGCTGCAATCGCCAGGCGCTGACCGACGAGGATAAGCAGGGCCGGGATCTCTTCCTGCGCTGGTGTCGCGACATTGGCTGTGAAATCCGCATCGATCGCATGGGTAATATGTTCGCCCGCCGCGCCGGCATCGACAGCGCTGTGCCCCCGGTAATCACCGGTTCCCATCTGGATACCCAGCCGACCGGCGGCAAGTTCGATGGTGTCTACGGTGTGCTGGCTGGATTGGAGGTGCTGCGCACCCTGGATGAGCGGGGTATCAAGACCCGGGCGCCACTGGAAGTGGTGGTCTGGACCAACGAGGAGGGGGCGCGCTTTTCGCCGGCAATGATCGGTTCCGGCGTCTGGGCCGGCGAGTTCAGCCTCGACTATGGTCACAGCCGCACCGATAAATCCGGCGCAACCATCGGTGCGGAGCTCGAGCGTATCGGCTACCTGGGTGATGAGCCCGCGGAACCCAGGCCCATTACCGCCGCTTTCGAAACCCATATAGAACAGGGCCCGATTCTGGAAAAGCAGGATCAGCTTATCGGTGTGGTCACCGGGGTGCAGGGCATACGCTGGTACGACGTCACCTTTTGGGGCACCCCCTGCCACGCCGGCCCGACACCCATGGAGGACCGGCGTGATCCGGTGCAGGCCCTGGCCTGGCTGTGCGAGCGCCTTTATAGCGAAGTGAAGGCTTACTCAGGTGACGCCCGCATGACCTGCGGCGACCTGCGCGCTGAACCCGGCAGCCGCAATACGGTACCGGAAAAGGTGGTGCTGGCACTGGATTTGCGCCATCCGCAGCCGGAAGGCCTGGAGCACCTGCACCGCACCCTTTACCGGCTGGCGGAACAGGTTGAGGAAGCCACCGGCGCGGCCATAGACGTGCGCGAGGAGTGGCACTCGCCCCCGGTGGTTTTTGATGAAACCTGCATCGAGGCGGTCAACAGTGCGGTGAAGCAGCTGGGCTACAGCCACCGCCGCATGGTCTCCGGTGCTGGCCACGACTCTGTCTACGTCTCTCGTGTGGCGCCGGTATCGATGATCTTTGTGCCCTGTGCCGGCGGTCTGTCCCACAACGAGGCCGAATCCGCCGAGCCGGAGCACCTGGAAGCGGGCTGCAATGTGCTGCTGCACGCGATGCTGGCGAGAGCCGGCGTAGCCTGAAGCTGCTGTCTTCGAAAATTCCGCCAGCGAGTGTCGCAAGCGAGTTCGCCGGTAAGAACGAAACTGGAGCAGAAGCCAATGACAGAATTCACCTTAAAGCGCCGCCAAGACAAAGGCGGTACCCAGCCACTGGAAAACTGGGGAATGGACTCCGAGTACGGCCTGCTGCGCGACGTATTGATCGGCCCGGTGGACAACTTCCGTTGGCGCTCAGGCAACGCCAGTGCACGCCGCGCCGAGCGCCTCGGAAGGAAGTTCGATCACAAGGTGGCTGCGGCCCAGCATGCGGAAATGCTCGACGCCTATCGCCATTCGGGAGTAAATACTCACATCATTCCCGCGGACAGTGCGCTGCCATACCAGATTTATGGTCGCGACTCGTCGGTAATGACCCCCTGGGGCCCGATTATCACGCAGATGTACAGTCCCTGGCGCCGCGGCGAATGGGCGCCAGTCGTGAAAAAGTACGCGGCGCTGGATATCCCCATCTACGATGTGATCACCGCCGGTTCCCTCGAGGGAGGGGATTTCATGGTGCTGGAACCCGGCGTCATCCTGTGTGGCTATTCCGGTGAGCGCACCAGCCCGCAGGGCTTTGCGCAGATGAAGAGTTGGGTGGAAAAAGAGGGCTGGGAAGTAAAGGGCTACCCGTTTGATCCCTTCTTTCTGCATATCGATGTTTTGGTGGCGATGTTGGCGGAAAAACTCGCGGCCATCTGTGTGGACGCCGTGGAGCCGGAGCTGGTGCAGTGGTTCAAAAGCCGCAAGATCAGCATTATCGACATTCCCTTTCCGCAGGTACTGGAGCTGGGCGTCAATGTGGTCGCCCTCGGCAATGACCGCGTTATGCTGCCCAAGGCCAACCGGGGGCTTGCGGAAAAATGCCGCGCCCATGGCCTCGAGGTGATCGACCCCGATATCTCCATGATCACGCCGGGAGGAGGTGGTGTGCACTGCATGTGTCAACCGTTGCGCCGGGATTCGGTTATTCGCAAATAGCGCTGCAGCAGTGAGAGACGGCCGCTCGCGTCAACGAATGTGGTCGATTCTGAACTCGCCCGTGTGCCCGCAGCGGCTAATATGGGGGCTCTTGAAAAAGCGGCTAAAGTCCGCGGTCGCCGTGTCAGTTGCAACCGCGTTTGCGACTTGCCGCTCAGGGGGCGGTGACGCTGTCCCCGTGGTGTTCGCAATCCGGAGATCAACATGCAAAGCCCATGCGCAGAAATTCAGGCCCAGGTCCGCGACCGTATCCTGGAAATTACCATCAACCGTCCCGAGCGCAAAAACGCGCTGACCATGGCCATGTACAGTGCCATGGCCGAACTGCTCAACACGGCCGCGGCCAATAGCGAGGTCCGCGTTGTCATTATCTCCGGTGCCGAAGGCGTGTTTACCAGTGGCAACGATCTGATGGACTTCCTCGGCGGTTCCGCCTCCGCGGCCGACTCGCCGGTATTTCAGTTTATGGTTGCACTCTACAGTTTCCCCAAACCGGTAGTCGCCGCCGTGAATGGCCCGGCGGTCGGCATAGGCACCACCATGCTGCTGCATTGTGATATGGCTTTCGCCGGCAGCGACGCCATGTTCCAGATGCCGTTCGTAAACCTGGGGCTGTGCCCCGAATACGCTTCCAGTTTCTTCCTGCCGCGCCTCGCCGGGCACGCCAAGGCCTCCGAGCTGCTGTTGCTGGGCAAGAAGTTCGGCGCTGATGAAGCGGTGACATTGGGCATCTGTAATGCCGCGGTGCCCGCCGACGAGACCCTGGCCCGGGCCCGCGAGACGGCCGCCGAGCTGGCGGCAAAGGCGCCGGAAGCGGTGCGCTTGAGCAAGCAGCTGTTGCGCGCTGGCGGCTATGAGCGGGGGCTGGCGGTGATGAAGGAGGAGGGGAGTCACTTCCAGAGCCGCCTGACCTCGGAGGAATTCAAGGAGGCGGCGACGGCTTTCATGGAAAAGCGCCCGGCAGATTTCTCCAAGTTCGATTAAGCAAACTGGCCGCTCGTAGAGCGGTCATCAGGTTGCTGACAAAGTAATGCAGTCAAAATTTAAGGCAAAGTGCTAGGACGAGTATTTCGAACCGTCGGCGACAGGGCCAAAGGCGCCGTGAATACCTGGAGCGGCCGGACCGTCGCCGCCGGAGCTTACAGGGAAGTATTCACAGTGTTTCGAAATACTCGTCCTAGTGCTTGGCCGCCACCGCTTTTGGTCAGAACGGAATGCGGGGTTTATCAACAGTCTGATGGCCGTTCGTAGAGCGGTCATTTTGCCCTCACCTGTCTATTGTGTCGTTGATGCCGCCTGCCGGTCGCCATAGGGGAATCCCTCCGAGCTGTCTGTCGACTTATTCAAATTTCTTAAACTAAGGATCTGTAGTAACCTTCCGGGCTGCAGACCTCTGGATGTTTACCCAATAGCAATTGCATTGATTCCCTGCAGTCGCGACCGCTGGCGAATGCATCACGGCTTGAATAACTATGATAAGAAGGCACCTCAGACAGGGATTTGCTGTGCGCAGGAAAGCGCTCTCCGCTAAAGCTCCACTGATTCCACTGTTGGGCATGCTCCTGCTGTTTCTGGCTGTGCCTATCAGTGCCGCTGCCGCCGATCCCATAGCGGTCGACGGTCGCGAAAACGGTGATAAATTAACCGGGCAGCAGGAAACCTGGCACGACCCGGGCAATAGTCAGTCCCTGGCAAACGTGGTTGAGCTTTATGAGGGGGGGAGCTTTGGGCCTTTGCCTGGCGCTGGGTCGACCGGACTAAAAAAAGGTGCATTCTGGTCCCGCTTTGCTCTGCACAATACCACCGCCGCCCCGCTCAGCCTGGATATCGAATATGTCGATCACCAGCTGATTGAGTTGGCCGCCTTTCAAAGAAGCCGGGGGACAGCCGGCGACTATGAACATCTGCTCACCCTGTCGATGCGCGAACCCTTTGATCACAGGCCGGTTTCTCACAATCGTTTTATTGTTCCTGTAGAGCTGGCTCCCGGAGAGACAAGGGAGTTCATGTTCAAGTTCAGTTCCGATGAGGCGGGGTATGTCTTCCCGAGCATGCGCATCTGGACTCCCGACAATCTGCGCAGCAGCCACACTGTCGAGACCGCATCCATCGCCTTCCTGTTCGGCGGTTTCTTCTTGATGTCGATTTTTTCACTGGTTGGCGGTATCGCGACTGGCAGCCGGACATACTATGCCTATTCCATCTATGCGCTGTCGAAAATAACCGTCTGGGCGACCATTCTCGGCTATACGCACCAATATCTGATCCGCGACAATTTCGAGTGGCGTTACATGTCCATCAGTGGTGCGGTGACGATCTTATGCGGGCTCGTTTTCGCCCGCATTTTTCTGCAGACCCGGCGGTTCACGCCCAAACTGGACCGTGTCGTGTTGCTGATGATGGCAAACGCGAGTTTGCTGCTGATCGGCGCGCTGTTGTCCATCAAAGTCCTCGCCCTGATTACGATCACGCTTGCGCTACTCCTGTATCCGGTTATGCCGGTCGTCGGCCTGGTGCGCTGGCGGCAAGGGTCACGGGAAGCGATAGTGTTCGCATTGGCGTGGAGCCTGCTGATGATCGGGCTGGTCGTGCAGGCCTTCCGGGACCTGGGCTATGTGGAGCATAACTTCATCAACTACTATTGGCCGCCGTTTGCTTCGTTTACAGAAATGCTGACCATAATGGCGGCAATCGGCATCAAGGTTCGCCGCTTGCGCCAGGAAAAGCAGGTTGCGGAAAACCAGTATCGCAAGCATCTGGAGCGCTCCAAGGCCGAGTTGCAGGCGCTGGTCTGGGCTCGCACCCGCGAGCTGGAGGCCGCCAAGCGCCAGGCCGAAATGGAGGCGCGCACGGATCCTCTGACGGGTATTCGCAATCGCCGCAGTTTCCTCGCCGATTCCAGGCTCCATCTGAAGTTGGCGCAGCGACAGAGGCAGACGGTCAGCCTGCTGATGTTCGATATCGACCACTTTAAGTCTATCAATGACACTCATGGTCACTGCATGGGTGACGAGGCGCTGCGCTCCTTCAGCGAGACCATTCTCGGACAGATCCGTGAGACGGATATTTTTGGCCGGCTGGGAGGCGAGGAGTTTGGTCTGTTGATCACGGAAGACCGGCAGAATGCGCGATTGACCGCCGAGCGCCTGCGTGACTATATTGCCAAAATCCGGCTGAATACCGGCGAAGACATCCTGCAATTTACCTCGAGTATCGGCATCGCCTGCGGGGCGCCGGGGTGCACGATCGAGACTTTGCTAACACATGCCGACCGCGCCCTGTATGAAGCCAAGAGCTGCGGGCGGAATAAAGTGGCCGATTATCGCGAGGAGGTTACTGAGCAGTAGCCGGCGTATCGCGCCGGCTTTGCCGCTGTCTTTCCGGGGTGACGGCCGACTGCCAGCAATTTGTCAGTTGTGGCGATCGCCGGATGCTTCCCGTGTGAGGTAGGTCCTAACCCTGTCGGGGTGATCGGTAAAGAGACCGTCGACACCGAAACCGTGTACGGCAATATGCAGGAGTTGGCGAAAGGTCCCCACTTCCTTAGGTATTTCACTCGGATCGGCACGGATGGTATAAGGGTGTACCTGCAGGCTCTGCCGGTGCGCCTGCTGTACCAGTTCGGTGGTGTGCAGTTGGCCGCCCTCTATCCGTGCCAACATGCCCAGCCAGGGCCCGATGCCATCGGCGTAACTGGCGATTCTCTCCAGTCCCGCTGCTGTCAGCATCCAATCATAATCGTAATTGCTGGTTTTCCCGTCGACCTGCAGTTGCTTTTCTCCCCAGGCGGTGACCGCGATCAACTGAATCAGCGGCAGGTCCATGCCGAGGCGCGGCATCAGTTCCCGTTTGATGCGCTGTAGTTCCTCCGCATCAAAGCTCTGCAGGTAGATTTTCCGCTCCCTGCTGGTGTATCCGTACTCTTTCAGTTCGGCGAGGGTCAGCGCAGCGATGTCCTTACCTTCCATATGGTGAAAATAAGGTTTTTTGATCTCGGGGTAGATGCCGATATCGTAACCCAGTGTTTGGTTAAGCCCCTCTATCAGCTCGATTTCCTCTGCCAGAGTGGACAGTTGAAAACTCGATTGCCAAAGTGGAAAGCGGTTGGGGTACTTGGCGATGGTGCCCTGCTCGGTAGAAAGGAACGTGGAAGTGACGCGGAGTCTTTTCAGCTCGGCCAGCGTGAAATCGATGGTATAGAAGTGGCCGTCTGCCCTGGCGCGCCCCGGAAAGACTTCGGCTACGTCGGTGGTAGCGTCCAGGTAAATATCATGCATCACGATCAAGTGGTCATCTTTGCTGAGCACCAGATCCTGTTCGATAAAATCCGGCCGCATCGCATAGGCGAGTGCCTTGGCTTCCAGCGTGTGCTCAGGCAGGTATCCGGAGGCGCCCCGGTGGGCGATGACAATCGGTTGAGGCGGGCTGGGCGTCGAGGCCGTCGTTGCCATTGCGGGCAACGTTAAGGTCAGGCTGGCGACCGCGGCCAGTGCAGTCAAGGCAAATCTGATCATTGTGTTTGCGAATAATAGTTGCTGTTTCGGTTTGTTTTACTAAAAAAATATGACAGCAATATATCGGGGCAGGTGGGCTCGGCGGCTGCTGAGCGGGCGCATCCGCCGCGACCGAAATCGGGTCGCAGCGGATCTTGTAGCGAATTAAGCGGTAATTTCCTCTGGCCACTGATAATCGACAAACTGCATGCGCAAGTCCTTCTTGCTGATTTTGCCGGTTGCAGTGTGGGGGAGCTCGGTGACGACGATGCAATCATCCGGTATCCACCATTTCGCAACATTGCCCTCGAATTCGGCGAGAATCGCTTTCGGATCCAGCTCCGCTCCGGGGGTGGGGACGAGTACCAGCAGTGGGCGCTCCGCCCATTTTTCATGGGCAACACCAATAACGGCCGCCTCGGCCACGCCGGTCAGGGTCATGGCAAAGTTTTCCAGTTCAATGGAGGAGATCCACTCGCCGCCGGATTTGATCACGTCTTTGGTGCGGTCGGTAATTCCCAGATAACCCTTGGGGTCAATTGTCGCCACATCGCCGGTGTCAAACCAGCCGTCGGCGGTCAGCGCGGATTCCTCGGCCTTGAAGTAGCGTTCGCAGACCCAGGGGCCGCGCACCTGCAGCGCACCGAACGCAATACCGTCGTGCGGCAGGGGCTGGCCCTTATCATCGACGATGCGCATCTCGACACCAAACGCCGCGCGGCCCTGCTTGAGGCGCAGCACCCGGGCCTCATCCATGGGAATCGAGGCGGGAACGCGCGCATTGTAGGTACCAAGCGGGCTCATTTCCGTCATGCCCCACGCATGGTGCGTGTAAACACCATGCTTCTGTTCGAATTCCTGCATGATGGTCCACGGGCAGGCGGAGCCTCCGACCACGACACGATTGAGGCTGGGAATGGTCTCGCCGTTTTCGCGCAGATATTTCAGCAGGGCCAGCCATACCGTGGGTACGCCGGCGGCGATGGTGACACCTTCCCGTTGCATCAACTTGCTCAGGGTTTCGCCGCAGCCCATCTTGGGGCCGGGAAATACCAGTTTGGCCCCCACTGCCGGTACCGCGTAGGGGATCGACCAGGCGTTGACGTGGAACATGGGCACCACCGGCAAGACCGCTTCGCTGCCCTGCAATGCAAATACGTCGGGCATCAGTACACCGTAGGTGTGCAGTACCATGGCGCGGTGTGAATAGAGTACCCCTTTGGGGTTGCCCGTGGTTCCCGAGGTATAGCAGAGCGCCGCCGCGGAATCCTCGTCCAGCTGTGGCCACGCGAATTCGCTGGACTCGGATTCGAGCAGGCTTTCGTAGCAGTGAACATTGGGCAGAGTCGTATCGGGCATATGAGCCCGGTCGGTCAGCACCACAAAACCTCTGACTCCTGTGAGCTTTTCCGACAGGGCCTCCAGCAGCGGCACGAACATCGGGTCGATGAACAGCCAGCGATCTTCTGCATGATCAATAATATAGGCCAGCTGTTCCGGGAACAGGCGCGGATTGATAGTGTGGCAAACGAGGCCGCTACAGGAGGTGGCGTAGTAGAGTTCGAAGTGGCGGTAGTCGTTCCAGGCCAGGGTGCCGATGCGGTCACCCGATTGGGCGCCGAGTCTCTTCAGTGCATTGGCCAGCTGGCCGGCGCGCGCGAAGGCTTCACGATAGGTGTAGCGATGCTGCGGGTTGTCCGCGGTGACTGAAACAATTTCACTGTTGGGGAAATTGTTCTGCGCGTGACGCATGATTTCGGTAAGTGTAAGTTGGGATTGCATCATCATGCCGAACATGGCTTGCTCCTTATTATTATCTGTACTTTATTGTCGCTTCTCGTGCTGTGGGCCAAAGCGTTATTGTTATTAGCGGGCCCGGAGGTAATTCCTACTATCTCTCGCCGGAGTAGGCAGACGGGATGCACTCGCGGCATCCCGTAGCTGCGCTGCGACATCACTCCACTATCTTGATCCATTCTCCGGGCTTGGGCTCGCCGCGCGGATAGTAGCCGTTTAGCAGGCGCAGTTGCTCTTCCGCATACTCGCCGATCTCCATATGCCGCGCCAACGATGCGAAGGTCGTCTTGTCATTGGCCTTTACATAGCGGACGCGCTTGATATCGGGTTTGATAATGTCAGTTTTTCGCAGGGGCCGGAAGCTGCGGATACTGGTTAGGAACAAATTATCATATTCATTGAGCGCTTCTGCATCCTGGGCAGAGTCCTGGTTAACTTTTCCCTCGAGAATATATTGACGACTACCGTAGTACAGCACCGCGACCCGATCGGGAGCCTCGGCACCTGCGGATGGCAGCTTGCCGGTGTGACCCTCAAGGCGATATTGGTTCAGCTTTTCGCCCTGTTCGAGGGTGCGAACGTCGTAGACTTCACGCAGGGCCATGTCGGCGGGCTGGTTGCTCTTGCGTTGCGCGACTTTGATGGTGATGGTTGCGCTGTTGTCCGGCGCTGTGCCGACGATGGCAGAGCGTTGATTATCAACCTTCCAGTTTTCCGGGAAGAGCAGTGAGAAGCCCAGCCGTTGATGGTTGTAGCGGTTTTTTTCCGACTCATGCGCATTTTGGCCGTATACGAGGCCGTCGGTCTTTTCGCGGTAGTATTCTACCTTGGTGGTCTTCTTGTCCTCTGGAAGATCGCCGGCGGCCTTCACGACTTCCTGGAGGCGGATATCGTTGCGCGGATGGGTGGAGAATACACCGTGGTAAGTCTGCTGCTTCTTACCCTCCAATCGCGCGCGACGACGCGAAAAGGTCTCCTGATCCTTGAGCAGGCCGATGACATTGATCATCGCCTGGGGATCGTAACCGGCGTTGTACATGTACTGCGCACCAAAGCGATCCGCTTCGAGTTCCATGTCGCGACCGTAACCCTTGACGGCCGCGGTACTCCAGAGGTTTGCGACATCGCCGACGACGCCGCTACCGGTGACCAGTACGGATAGTACTGACGCCACGCCGGCGCCGGTGGCCGCCGTCTTCTGCCGCACCGCGTGGCGTGCGGTGATATGGCCGATCTCATGGGCCAACACCGCTGCCATCTCTGCCTCAGAGTGCAGGTAGGTCAAAAGGCCGCGATTGATATAGACATAGCCGCCGGGGAGGGCGAAAGCATTGATGTCCTGGCTATCGATGATCGTGAAGTGATATTTTATTTCTGGTCGGTCGCTGGCTGCTGCCACCTTCTGACCAACGTGTTCGATATAGGCATTTAACACCGGATCGTTGTATATCGGTGTACTCTCGACCAGCTTCTGGTGCATCTCCTGGCCAATTTTTATTTCCTTTTCTTCCGACATCAGTACGAGATCAGGCCGATTGGTGGCCGGGTTGAAAGCGCAGCCTGCAGATGCCGCGATCAGAGCGCAGGTGAGTATTTTATTGAAATAATGCATGTCACTTTCCCTCCCTAAATTATTTTCAGCGCTATGACTTGCTGCCCTGTGCGGGCAACAGGAATTCCTGTAGCTGCGCGGCCATGCCTTTACAGGCGTTGTTCTGTACCCGCGCAATCAGCGGAATAGGAATCACAATAGCCGGCATATAAGATGTCCCTTTGGCGTCCGCGCTGAGCTTGCCGGACAGTTCCTGATCGCGAAAATCCCACACTGAAGCTTCGTAATCGGACTCCTTGTCCCAGGTGCCGAAACCGAAGCAGCCAGCTCCACCGGTGCCGATCGAGCAGCCGATCGAGCCGGCGCTGGCTGTGGTCTCCGTGGAACCGTCAATCCATACAATATATTTGACCCCGTAGGTCTCCATGCGCTCGCGCACGTTGGGGATTTCCATCAGGCGATCCAGTGAGCGCACATGCATGGGCGCCGTGCGCGGTTCGAACCAGGGGTACATGGCATCCATAAACTGTTTTTCCGGAATCACATTGACGCCCCGATCCGGATTGTGCAGCTGCTGGCCGACACAGTCGATCAGGTCTGGTTCCGTTTCATAATCACTGGAGTGGCGCCGCCCCAGAATAACCACGGTATCCCCTTCGGCCAGCTCCCCGTCGCTGCGGCGGTATTCGTCGATTACGACGGTTGTGCAGCCACTCAAAAATATCAGACTTAGCGCAAAAAAAGACTTGTACACGACAACCTCCTGCTATTCCGTGGGCTGGTTTTCCGCGGGATCCGTTTGCTTCATCGATAGGGCGCGCTGCTTATTCGCCAGCAACGCCTGCAGTTCCGGAACTTTGGCAAACCCCGTGTACAGGGTTGCGCCGGCATCCCGCAGTGCGACGTTGATGGCCTGGGCAAGCGCGTCCTCTTGTGACTTCAGAAATGCCGTTGGGGTCTTGCCGTAGGCGGTGATCACCCAGCTGGCGATCGACTCACCCTGCTGGTCGTAGGCATTCATGTCGTACTTGATCCACACTTCAAAGATGTTTACGCGCGTTTCACGCGGCATTGTGAATTGGAGTTCGCGAATTTCCGGCACTATCACCAGTTCGACATTCTTCGGCAGGTCCTGTGGGTAGCGGGCGAGCGGTATCGCTTCGGTAAACATGGAGCCGAGCACCGTCTCGAAGAGATTCTTCTGGGCCCGCCCCGTATTGATATTCCACTCTTCACGGTCTTCACTGTCCTCGTGATAGGTGAAATTGCGAAATTCATCACTCAGATAGATACCGACGGTCAGCGGATGCTGCTGCCCAACGGGCTGGGGGTAACTACCGTCCACACGCACAGTATGTGAACACGCCGAGATCAGTATTGCGGCTAAAAGTATTGTGAATTTCGACATTGTCGAAAATCCATTTCCTGGGTACTCCATGTTCGTCTCCCCGATTGCTCTCGGCTATCGAAAATCGTTTAATCCGACAAATGTACCGCCATTGCGATAAGTCAGTTCACGCATCAAGGCGGCAAATCTCAGGCCGGTGGTCTGCAGGTGTGGTGGGCGGGAAAACTGTATCGGAAACCCGATCGCGTGTATGCGCACGTTGCGCTTGGCCTCACCATGCTGCGCGTTCACTCGATCCACCGCAAGCATTACGTTGCGGATGGACTTTCCGGTGAATTCATCCCCGAGTACGTAGATGCTGATTTTCTTGTTCGGGTCGTAGAAACTGCGGACCGCTTTTTGAATGCCTTCGACGGGACTCGAGTTACTGAAAGGATTCCACGACCGGAGTCGCTCCAGAATCGCCTGCCTGCGTCCGGCGGTATCAGGAATCCATTTGTTGCGATAGTTGGAGAACATATAGTCCCCCATGTCATTCATTACCTGAATGCCCTTAACGTTCGGGTAGAGGTCGAGCGTATTGACCATCTCGTTCATCATTCTGTCCCATCCGTAATTGAACATACTGCCGGAGGTGTCGATGATGAACAGGATATACTCACTGTCTACGGGGATGCCGCCGATGACATTGTTCTTGCGCTGGTAATTCTCACCGAGAAGGCGGCGCATTTCATCAGTCATGCTCTGCAGCGCCACGGTCAGTTCGCCCTTGAGTTTGCCCTCTTCGCTCTGGCCTTCCGTTTTGCTGGCATAAAGGGCCTGCAGAGAATCGAGTTCGCCGCGCAGGTTGGCGATGCGCAGGCGCTCGATATCCAGCTGTTCGCGCTTGGCGTTGAGGTCTCGGTTCAGGACGCTGGTTTCACCGCGAATTTCAGCCAGCTGCTGTTGCAGCTCCCTGACCTGGCCCTCCAAGTCAATTTCGGATTCCTCGAGAATAACCGGTTCCGCCGTCTTGGCGATCATCAGCAATAGCACGATGGCGCCGAAGCCACAGCAGATGACGTCGAGAAAGGAGATGCTGAACTCTTCCTGCCCTCGTTTATTGCGGTTGCGCCTCATGGGCACCTCCATAAATCTACTGCGCGTGCGCCTGGCGGCGTCCGGCGGTGCTCGGATTGCTCATGTACTAAAGTACACTCCGCTTCCAGCGCTCGGGCGCCCACCACCAGCCACTCGCTCGTGACGATTTCTCGATGTGCCCTCATGGCCAGTCCCTCGATGGAGCAAGGAAGGAACCCTGGGTTTCCATGGCGAGTTTCCAGAATTCGCTGGCGGCGAAAGGGTCCCCCTCCATGGGCGCGAGAATGACATTGACCGGCACATTTTTCGGCAGCACCCTGACAGCACGCTTGAAAAGGTCGCGCCGGTCACGCCCGGAAATGGTGGTAGCGCGCGGCTTTTTCATGCCCTGGGTGGGTAGGCCGTCGGTGATGAGGATGATATTGTCCGGCAGTGGCGACATGCCGTTGATCCCATTGAACACCCGTTCCAGGCTGGTGCCACCGTCCGGCACTATCTTACCCAGTTCCTTGATCGCCTGATCCAGTTGGTCGCGATCATCCACGTTCAGCCAGCGGTCCTCCGTGCCGGAAATAGCGGCGCGGAAATTGGTGTTGAATGTAAAGATCTGGTATTGGCTGTCCTGGGGGAATTGTGCCGTCAACCAGGAAACCGTATTGACCGCGCGGCGCCATTTTTCGGTTTCCCGCTTGACCCGCGACGACATATTGCGTGTGCGGATAACCTTGATAAGTTCGTCGCCGAGCATGCTGGCAGAGGAGTCGAGCAAGATCAGAATGCGGTCGCCCCCCAGGCGCAGACCGGTGAGGTACTGGCGGTCGCCGTCTCCAACATACTTGCGCACATTGTTACCAAGTTTCTTGTTTTCCTCTTCCAGGTCTTTTTTCGCCTGCTCGAGCTTTTTCAGCTTTTCCTGTAAGCGCTTGATGTCCTCTTCTTCGTCAGTACTGTCGATCTCGGCGATGTTGCCCTTTACGGCCTCTATCTGTTCGATGATCCGGCGCGCAAGGCCCTGTGCTTCGGCCAGTTCGTCACTGGTTATATCCAGGGTGTTGCGGGCCAGCACCAGGTGCTCGCGACCGAATTCCACTTCTTCCTGCAGCAGGTTGACCTCAGCGCTCAGGTCCTGCGTCTCGACCTCAATTTCGTGGTCTGAGCCGTGCTTGATGATCAGGAAGATCAAAGCCACTGCGCCAAAACCACAGGACATGATGTCGAGGAACGACAGGCTGAATGTGGAAAACCGACGTTTCTTACGCGCCATATTGCTCCACGCTGATTGCGGTGATCACGTCGTCGAAATCCGCAACTCCGATTCTGTCACCGGCACTAAGGTTTACCGGGGCGGCAATTTCCTCACCGTTCAGCATCAGGCGGGTGCCGGCGTCTACTCGCAGGGCAAGTTTGCCGGCATGGCTGGTGATGGTGGCGGCGGGATGATCCGGTGGCGTGGGGGTAACGCTGAACTTGTCCTCGTGCCAGAACACAAACAGGGGTTGTTGCGCGGCGAGAGCGCGGTGCCCAAACAGCAGGTGTGTGGCAGCCGCTTCCGCGGCAGCGTTGACCTGCACCGCAACCTCGTTGGCCGGTGCGGCGCTCAACGCATTGACCATCCGCAGTGCGGCGGTTTCGCTGTGAATTTCCCCCCAGCGCTTGGCGACGGCCTGGGCGACACAGTTGTGTGGCAGCAGGTGAATGCGCTCAGCCAGCTGGGCGCCGCCGGGAATTTCCGCCCAGCGGTGGGAGACAAACACCACGCTGTTGGATTCGCCAAGGTTCTCGATCATCGCGCGTACCCGCGACAGAATCGGCGTGCTGGCGTCCTGCAGCTGGCGCAGGCTGACTTTAGCGGTGCGGTCGTCCAGCTCGGCCATCACTTCGCCCTGGCGCATGGCCCGACTTACCCACTGCGGCATCATATCGTAGAGCTGTTGCTCTGCTTCCGCCGAATACAATGGATCGAAGCGGCACTGCATGATGAACGCATCGGTGAAGACCCGTGCCCAGGCATCCAGGAAGTTCAGGGTTCCCGCGTCGTTTACCGTTTCAGCAATGTCCAGCACGGCCTGCTCGTGCACAGCGACGCGGCTGACCAGCGTCTGGTGGAGCTGCAGTTCAATGTGGAGGTGGGCGCCGCGCGGAGCCAGGTTGCCGATACAGGCGGTGGCCGCATCGACCATGCCAACGGCATTGATCGGGCTCTCTTTGATGATCCCCAGCAGTAGTGCCAGTTGTTCGCGAGTGAAATTGCCCGGTACCGCCAGCATCACTTCGTCGGGTAGGTCACAGTGCTCGGAAATCTCGTGTAGGTGGCAGTAAGCCAGGTCCGCGTGGTGGCGGCAGCGTACATTCTCGGATTTCAGAGACTCCAGGCTCAGGCGGCGCCAGAATTGGTTGTTCACCCGGGTTGGGTGGCTGCGGGCCCGCATCAGTGCAGCCGTTCCGACCAGAATCTGTTGATGTTCAATGACGGCGACACCGGGACTTTCCAAGACTTCATCCATGCCGACAAAGACGCGCAGACCACTGTCGTTGATTTCCAGGACTCCTTGTCCCATCTGCTAATTCCTCTTTCTGCAAGTTACCGCATCGACTGAATTTTCCTGCAGGAGAGCGGTTGTCTCTGCCTGCGAACTGCTCCTGCTAACTGACCTTCAAGAACCGCAGCAGATTGTTGTCACAGTAGTTTTGGGTATCCAGCACCAGCCTCTCCTGCATCAGCTGCAACTGATGGGTGAAGAACATGATGACGATACTGATGACCAGGGCGATAAACGTGGAGTTGAAGGCGACACCCAGGCTCACGGTGACGCCGGCAATATCGCCCTCCACGGCGCGGTGCGCCTGTGACAGCGCTTCGCCGATACCGCGCACGGTGCCAATAAATCCGATGGAGGGTATGGCCCAGGTGATGTAGCGAACCATGGCCAGTTCCGAATCGAGTCGGTCGCCCTCTGTTTCACAGACTTCCTTTACGGAGTTGGAGACGGCGGCGACATTTCTGGTAGAGCCGAATCTCTGCAGGGCGGTCAGTAGCGCGCGCGGCAGGAGGAAGTTCCGCTCCTCTTCCGGCAGAGCCTGTATGGGCCTGGATAGATCCCGTGCGTCCTCCGGGAGTATGGGGGTTCCCTCGCTGACATTCAGCAGCGCCTTGTCCAGCAGCTGCCGCTCCCGCATGCTGCGGCGCGCTTTCAGTCCCATTATGGCGAAGGCCCAGAGCATCAGCACAAAACAGGCTTCCTGCTCATAGTCGCGCATGACGATATAGAGTGACCGTTGCTGTATATAGGTCTCCCCCGCGGCCTCCCTGGCCAGCTGCTCTTCGATCAGGGCATCCGCGTTGGGTCTGATAATGGCAACATAAATTGCGTGGACCAGAATGATCGCACCGAGTAGCGCGAACAGCTGGAAGATAAAGTCGGAGGATTTGAATTTCATAATCGTTCTCTTTCTAGTGTTCGCCCACTAAATGTCGACCGGGTAGGAAACCGACAGGTCCTCGGAGATTTCCTCGGAAGCTTTGTAATCATCTGCGTCGGATTTCTCGGTCTCCTTATCGGGTTTGGCCTGCGCCACCTTAACCGGTTCTTCTTCCTGTTCCTGTGGCTGCTCCTGGGCGGAGAGTGGAAATGATAGGTACAGCAAGCTGAGCAAAATAAGGGTCCATTTCATATCTGCTCTCCTAATTCACCCAGCGCGCGATGCGGAAACCGACATCGTTGCGCGGTTCGGCGCCATAATCGCGGTAGGACAGGCGCAGTTCGGTCAACCCCGCGTGGCGCCAGCTGGAGCCGCGTATCACGTGATAGTCCCCGTTCTGTGGGCCCACCGGGTTCTCCTCGCGCCGCATCGATAGACCGGTGCCAATGGTGTAAAGATCGTGAATCCACTCGGAAACGTTGCCGCCGAGATCGTGGAGCCCGAGACTATTGGGGCTGTACGTGGCTACCGGGGCGGTGGCCGCGTAGCGGTCGCTGTAGGTACGCAATACGGCCGGAACCAGCTGCGCCGCATTGTTGTCGGCATAATTGCCGGAGTTACTCCTTACCGGGAGCTCGTCACCCCAGGGGAACTTGCGCATGGCCCCCTGTTCATAGCGCGCCGCCCAGGCCCATTCGGCTTCCGTAGGTAGGCGGTAACCGTTTGCTCCGGCATCGAAGCCGACGATGCTGCCGCGTTCGGTGAGGTAGACGGGGGAGAGTCCGTCTCGCTCGCTCAGCCAGTTACAGAACATGGCGGCATCGCTCCAGCTGACGTTGACCACGGGCAGGTTGTCATTGTCGAGACTGACGCCGTTCACGTGACTAGAGCTGTGCATGCGCCTGAAGCGGCGGAATTCGCGGTTGGTCACTTCGGTGGTGCCGAGATAGAAAGGCCGGTCCAGCGCGACTTGTCGCAGAACTTCATTGGCGCGCCGGCCCTGTTCGCGGCGCGAGGAGCCCATGGTGAAGTGTGCATTGGGCCGCATCAGTTTCATGACGCCGCCAGCCGGGTGCGAGATTTCGGTGGGGATCCTGCTCCAGCGTGCCTCGTCGGCAGTCAGCAGTACGGCGCGAATGGTCTGTTCCAGTTTGGAGCTGGGCACTACGCTTGTTTCATAATCCACGTAGCCGCTTTTTCTCACCAGGATGCTGTGGCTGCGCGCCGGCAGATTGAATGTTTCGCCGGTAACACCCGCCAATCTGCCGTCGATAAAGACCTGGGCATCGGCCGGACTGCTGGAAATGCGTACGCGGCCGTATACGGCGTCCAGGGTGATATTCAGATCCCGCTCGACACCCGCATCGACGTCGATGGTGCGTTCCACCGAGGCGTAGCCATCCTTGAAGAAACGCAGCTGGTGCTGACCGCCCGATGACAGTTCCAGTTCCAGCGGTGTATGGCCGCGAAATTCGCCATCGACGGTGACGCCGGCACCTTCCGGTTTGCTGACCACGCGCAACAGGCCATCGGCGGCGCTGAGATCGACCGGTGCAAGGGTTTGATCTACTCCAGCGGTGACGGCCACAGGGATCTCAACAGTCTTGTATTCCGGCAGCGATAGGCTGACCTGTCTGTCGCCCTGGATAAGCTCGGCGTTCAGCGGGGTGGTGCCCAGCACCTCGCCCCCGACCGACACAGTCGCGCCGGGCGGGTTACTGCTGATGCGCACATTGGCCCACGCCGGGCGCAGTTTGGCCTGCAACCGCTGGGTGTTGTCGAGGCCCTCGATCTCCACTTCCCGTGTGTAGGGCAGGTAGCGGTCGGTCACCACGGTGATGCGCTTGGTGCCGGCGGGAATATTTTTCGCCAGGCCGTTTTCACTCGGGACGTCGCTGCCGTTGACGAGTATGCGAAGCGCTACAGGAGGGTCGCTGACAACCTGTAAATGTCCCGGTTTTTTTTCCAGGGCAACGACATGGCGGCTGTGACCGTCGCTGCTCACGTCCACCTCGCCGCTTTTCGGCAGGTAACCGGATGCGCTGATGGTGTAGCTGTAATGGCCGGGCAGGACCAGGTGTCCATCGCCGAGGGGCAGCGCTAAGCCGCTGACACTGACGTCGGCATCGGCGGGCTGGGTTTCGAAGATCAGTGAGCGCGCGACCAGCAGGTAGACCAGTGCAAGCATGCCCAACAGGAGGCTGCCGGCGATAGTGAGTGCACGCGGCGACAGCAAAAGCCTCTTGCCGCCGGATTCTACCTGTACCGGTATAAAGCCTGCGGGCTCGATTATTGAGAAGTCATCTTCCGCCGGACCATTGTCGCGAACGGGTACCGCTTCCTTCGCTGTCATTTATGATTCCCTGTTACCGCGCACTTATCGATTTATCGCAATTGCAGTGGTGCCATTGTCTTAGCGCTGAGGAAAAGCTGGCGGCGCCGGAGCCGGGCCAGTAAGCCTTCCACTGTGCACTACAGCTTAGCTCGCTGGCGTGATCCGCATGGGTTTTGGCGCGTCGTTTGGCATAGGAATCATCTTTTCGCGCTAACCGTCTTGGCGTTTCCGTCCAGCTTTTGTGCAGTTGCGAAGAACCGTACAGTCTTTGATCGGTACTCGTGGGCGGGGTTCGGAGTGCTAACCATTATTGGCGCCGATTATTTTTTCGCCGCACTGAATAACGACGATCGGGGTCTCTTCACCGGGAACGACGGTAAACTCTTGTCGTACGTCGCGATATCCCTCTCGGGTACCTACCGCCGTATAGCGGCCGGGTTTCAGCGTGATCTCGCGCTGGTCGAAATTGCCCAAACGGCCCACGTGGTAAATGGTGACACTGGTGCTACGGTCCGACCGGAACCTTACCGGCAGGGGGATCAGCGCCCGGGTAAGTGCGTTTTCCAGGTCCTCTATCTGTTGTTGCAGGCGCGGGGTACCGGCGTTGAGCTGCCGGGCATCGGCGAGAACCTGGCGTGCGAACTGATTGCGCTTGCTGGTTCCCAGGGTCAGGGGGTCTTTCAGCAGGTCCTGTAACTGATCATCCAGTTGCGCCCTGGCTTCTGCGCGCGCCTTGCCGGTAATCGCGGCGACGAGGCTGCCATCCTGCTTGAGCAGTGCTGTATAGCTCTTCACCGCGCCGTGCCAGTTTTCCGTCTGCTCCTGTTGGCGGGCACTGCTGAATAACTGGTCGACGCGGATCTGCTCGGCGCCGTTGCGCGCCTGGCGAAGCCCGATACCAGCTTCTTCGGCGCTGGGTTTGAGCTTCTGGGCGCGCTCAAAGGCTGTCTTGGCCGAGGTAAAGTCCTGTTCGGCAATGGCGGCGTAGCCGGCGGACATCGCCGCACTGTAATCCCGTTCGGTGATGGCGCTCAGCACTTTCGGCAGTAGCTCGCTGGCGAGGCGGGTTTGCGGATCCACGGCCAGGGACTGCTGCAGCGCTTCCCGCGCGGTATCCAGATCATTAGCGGAAAAGGCCTGTTTGCCTTCGGTGAAATGGCGCCAGGCATCTGGCAATAGTTCTGCTCGGGCCTTGCCTTTGAGTCCCCGTGGGTGATCTTCGGAAATTGTCAGTACCAGATCAAAAGCCTCGTGTGCGGCCTCTGCATCGCCACTATCGAGAGCCTGGTGACCTGCGGCCAGGTGTTTTTCAATCCGCTCTGGAATGCCATCGCGCAGCTGCTGGAATGCGGCTAGTGATTCTCGATATTTATCCAGCGCCGATTTGAAGTTACGCTGCCGGTAAATACCGTCTGCCTCCTCGGCCAGGGCCTGCGCGGTGGAAAAATCCTCGTTGGCCCAGGTCTCGATTTGGCGCTCTTGCAATTCCTCTTTCAGCGTCAGAATTTCCTGCAGCACCTTTTGCACCTCGCGGCGCTGCTGTGCGATTTCGGCATCGCTGAAAGGGGACGCCTGTATTTTTGCCTGCCCCGGATTTTGCGGTACGGTTTTCGAGATTGTCGGAAGCTGTGCTGCGGGTTTTTCCACCATCTGCGGGAGTAACCAGAAAACCCCGACAACGCCAAGCAATAGCAGAACCCCGACGATTGCGGACCGAATCTGCGGGTTTGCCAATTTCCCATTAACGGCAGAGGAGGCGCCCGTGGATGTCTTTTTCTGTGGGTTGCCAGCGCCAAAGCTGAAATCTGCGGGCTGTATCGGAGATATATCTTCTGAAGGCTCGTCGCGGTGTTGCATAGTGGCTCCGCTGTGCTGATTTATTGTGTGATGTATCCGGTCCGCAGGGATATACCCGAATAACGAGAGTGCCCGGTAATGGGCGCTCTCGTTAGCCGGTTTTCGGCCGTGTGTCTGAAGGGTTCAGATACTGGTGTCCAGGGCGCCGGTTTCTGTTTCATATATTTCCTTCAGTATTTCACGCCACTGGCGATACTGGTTCTCCACGGTACCACTTAACGTCACTGTGCGATCTTCCAGTTCGACGATCTGTGGCTCTACCTCGGCCTGCATGGAGTCACCCAGCTCCTGCAGTGCTTCGATGTGCATTTTGGCATCGCTGCGGCGGTCGAAACCGCTCTTGATCAGGTAGCCACCGCCGGCGATGCCCACCTGTCCAGCGGCGCGCGCGCTACCGGCTCCAGCGCCCGCGGCGGCGATACCGCCGATGATGGCTGCCGCGCCCATGATGGTATGGTTGCGCGCCTTGCGCTTCAGCTCACGCATTTGCTTCACTTCGCCGTAGCTCATGGCGCGCCACTCCTGATAGGGGGTTTCCATGGACTTTACGAAGGTGCCGTAGTATCCCTGCAGGGTATCGACGAAGAGATAATCGCGTTCGCGGATACGGCGTACGCGCTGCAACATAGGATCGTTTTCCGCCGGCAGCGCATTCAGATGGTAGATGCCGTCACCATTCTGAACGAGGTAGCGGTTAAACGCGTCTGGGGAAAAACTGCGGGCGAAACGCATCTCGGATATGGTGCGCAGCTCGGCAATCTGGCGGTCAGAGAGTTTTTGTCGGTAGGCGAGCATGTCGTTGGCAATGCGATTGTAAATACCCTGGAAGGCGTCACCGTTGGTGGGGTGCTTGCGGTCGTAAGCATAGTGGGATGCCACTTCCGAATACTCCTTGGTGAACCAGCGCTGCCCGCGGGAGTCGGTAACCGTGACGTCGACGGTCAGGGTTTCCCCATCCGATTTCACGATACGGCCGGTGACGGTGACGTCGATATTGGTACGTTCGGAGGGAATAACCCGCACGGCCCCCCAGCCCTGACTGGATTGCAGGGAATCCGCCAGGGTGACGGCGAAGTACCTGGACTCGGCCTGGCGCAATTCGGGGAACACCAGTTCATCTTCATCCGCTTCGGCGGTGTCCAGGCCGGGGTCAAACTGCACTATGCCTACGTCCAGCAGCCGCTGCTCCGCAATGGTGGCATCCTCTACCGTCAGTGGCGTAAATGCCGTCGTCCGCACTTCCGTCGTTGTACAGGCACCAATAACCAGTAAAAGCAGCAGCAACAGGCCTCGGCTCAACAATCGGTTGCCGGTGCCACGGCTGCTATCAATCCTGTTGAAAAGAAACATTTCGACTTCCTCCGCTGTCACTTCTGCGCGTTTTTATATTTCCGATACTCTTCCCACAGTTTTTCCCGCAACTCCGCATCTGACTCGCGCATGGCGGCTTCGCGGATCTGCCGCGCCACCACGTCGTCGTCATTGCCACTGGGAATGTCGGCTGGTACCACCGTCGGGGAGTTGGTGTGGTTGTACTCGCCCTTACGTCCCGCTGTGGGGAGTCCGGGACCGGTAGCCTGGCCACTGGAGTTGTTCTGCTCGGGGCCGCTGCCGCCCTCTCCGCCGCCTCCAGGGGGCGGTGGTATTTCCGCTTCGGCGGATTCGATCAGGTCTTCCAGAGATTCCCCGGGCGGCGGTTCGTCCATGGATTCTTCATCTTTGTCCTGCGCGGAGCTGGGACGGTTGCGGACGTAGTCACGCTCTCGCAGGATCATGCCGTCATAAGTGGCCATCGTGGTGTCGAACTGGCCCTCCAGCTCCGCCACCCGCTCGGCCGCCGTTGCCGGAGACTCATTGGGTGCAGCGCTGCCGCCACTGGCCGGCTGACCGGATGCCGAACTGCTGGAGGCGGAGGCACTACTGGCAGAACTACTGCTCGACGATGCGCTGCTAGAGGAGGAGCTACTCGAAGACGCACTGGATGAGGCAGTCTGCTCTTCCTCGGAAAAATCGACTTCATCCGGCGGTTCGCCCTGGCTCTTGGTCGACGGGTCCGGCGGCATGCGGCTGTCTTCAGGGCGCTCGTCGGAGTCACTGTAAACCGGCGTCGGCGGATTGCGGTTCCGCGCAGTCGGATCCGGCATGCTGTCGCCGGCAGTACCCCGGCGCTGCGACGACTGTTCCGTACCGGAGGCGGTGCTGGCTGCGTCGCTGGATTCGCGGCCGGATTCAATGCTCGGCATTTCCATGCTCGGTTTACTGCTGCTACTGCCGGGCATGCTCTGGCTCGGCTGGCGTGAAGAGCTGGTCGAGGGCATGCCGCTACTCGCAGTCTGTGGTTGGCTGCGGCTCGAAGAACTGCTGCTGGATGAGGCTGTCGACGGCGGTTGAGATGATGAACTGGAAGACGACTGCGATGGCTGGGCCGGCGGTTGCGACTGACTCTGCTGGCTCTTGCAACCGACGATAGCCGCACTCAGTACGGTGACTGAGACCAGGGTGCGCCAGTACGCAGATTGCCGGATTTCTTTGGGTACCGCTTTCCATAGTGTCATCTTGTCTCTCCTGAGGCGCCCTGCGAGCGCTGTCGGGCGTGTGGGTTTGCGGCAAAAGCCGAGAAGGCTCCGGGCCGACTCGGCTGCTTTTTTTGCAGCAACGGATTAGGTTGCTGCGGCCAACTTAGTGATTCGACAGCGGCTGTTATCCGGGGTTTGTCGCCGCTGTTTACTGTAGCGCCAGATTTGCGCATGTCAGTTGCGTCACTCGAAAACGAACCTCTGCACTATGCCGACGGTTTCCACCGGTTCGCCATTTTCAAAACGGGGACGAAACTTTGCACGCTTCAATACATTGCGTACCCGTGAGCGGGTAGCGACCCGGTCGGGGTATGCTCTCAGTATCTCTATATTGCGCGCTTTGCCGAAGGCGGTGACGTCGTAGGAAACGGTAACGTGGGACTCCGTCAGTGCCTTGCGATCTTCTTCCAGCATCGGCAGCGCCGGCAGTGCCGCAGGGCGGCCAAATATATCTTCGATTTCCTGGTTGGTGGCGCCGTTGTCCCACAGCGCCTGGTAGGCCTCACCGTAGGTTTTCCTTGCGGAATGCCATTTGTTGAACATCATGTACCAGTCGCCGAGCTCTACTTTGGCCTTTGCGGAAGCTGCCGGCGGGGAATGCGGGTTTTTCTGGTAGACGTCAACAATGCGGGCGATAGCGTTTTTCCCGGTACTGAAACTGTTCATGCGGTAGTTGTCCAGTTTCGAGCGTTGAGCTGGGTCGACACTGCCGCCGCCGCCAAAGCTGGTATTGATGACTACCGGGGGCTGGGGTTCGCCTTTGTAAGTGGCGAGGTAGTAGTTGGTTGCCTTGAGTCCGCGCAGGGCATCCACCAGGCGCAAGTCGTTGGCACCGAAATTCTGGGTGATGATATCTACCGCCAGTTCGTAGAGATTGGTGGCGCTGATCAGGTGTTCAAACAGCGTGTCGCCTTTTTCCTCGGTATAGGCCTGCAGATGCCAGCGGCTCAGGTCGTTGATCACCGGCAGCATGCGAGGATCATTCTCACCGTAGTTTCGGGCGTGCAGCCAGTAGAGATACTGCTGGTTGTCGTTGGCGTCTTCCCACTCGCTGAGCGCGATCTGACTTTCGATCATGTGCTCGATCATGGGGATCTGGTTTAATGAGTAGAGCCCTTCATTAACCCGGTTGATCAACATGGCGCGACGAAATTCCTCAATGGCCTCCTCGTGTTGTCCGGCCTTTTGCAGGGCCGTCGCGAGCCCGAGCAGTTGCTCGTCTATACCCGCGCCGTAAGCTCCGTGTTGCGCTTCCATTTCCTCGATGCGCGCGCGATAGCTGTCCACGACTTCAGATGGGCGCAGCTGACGTCGTGTGGTTTGCAGTGGTTTTGAGGCGGCTTCGATGAAGGCCTGGGGTGGGGCATTGGTATCTTCGATGACGGGCGCGCCAACATCAGCGTAGGCGCCGCCACACAGCAGAGCTGTGGCTGTAAACATCAAGCCGATAGCAATGGTGTTGCTGATATCTGTCTGTGTCACGATTGAACCACTTCCGTTCCATGTTTTGCTTCACCCGATTCCTGCCGTCGTGCGTATGGCCGACAGCGCGGAATAGCGGGCACTGGTTCCGCTCAGGCCGTGGCGCTGGGCGGGTTCTCTCTCCCTGAAGTGTGGTTCTCTCACAATCCCTGACGTGCCCGGAGCGTGTTATTTCCGGTGACAGGTTGTCGGTTTGCGGTTTAACTCCGCGTCACCGCCTGTGAAAACGCGCCTGGAGGCTCTTGTCAGGCTCCTTGGGTGCGTATCAATGAGTATAGCTAGCGCATTCCGCCTCCTGATCTTGCTGGCGTTAGATTCGACGGCCTGACAACCGATTTGTGAACGGGTGCAGCTCCACCATCTGGGTTTAGCAGCGTTGCGGAATCCGGAGGGGCGTGCGGAGGACTGATCGGAAAAGTAAGTGCCAAAAGTTTGCGGGGCGGCGGAAAAATATGACGGTTGAGCTAAAAATAGTCACTCCAGCAGTGAGAAGGTGGCAAAAGCTTTTATCAGCGGTTGTCGCGCATTCCAGAGTGCTGGAGCGCCGCGATACTGCAAGTTGGGATTTTCATCCTAATAATTTGTATATTTTGTCTTTCTGATTGCGCCCAGTGTGGTTCGGGCAGGCCGTGTATTTGGATTGATGCGCGGCAAGCGCCATAATCAGCGCATCGGAATGAGAGGAGAGTGCCGGTGAGCGTTTATATTGATCCTGCCGTGGCGACCAGCCTGCGCGGATTTGAAATGCCCGAGAAGTTGGGCTTTGGTTCTGTTATGGCGCCCGTTATGTTTCGCGCCGTTTGCCAGGACGGTTGCTGGAGCAGTGGTGAGCTGGTTCCCTACGCGCCTTTGTCGCTGGATCCCGCGGCAAAGGTACTGCACTACGCCCAGTCCTGTTTCGAGGGGATGAAGGCCTACCGTACGCCGGAACGCGGTATTAGCCTTTTCCGGCCGGAACGTAATGCGGCGCGCCTGGCGCATTCGGCCGAGCGCCTGTGTATGCCGCCCGTGCCGGAAGCCCTGTTTATGGAGGGGGTGCGCACAGTGACGGCTTACTGTGCGAATCTGGTGCCGGCGACCAGCGGTGAGTCGCTGTACTTGCGACCTTTCCTGATCGGCACTCAGGCGGACCTGACGGTTTCTGCCAGTACGTCCTACGAGTTTTATGTGATTGCCAGCCCGTCCGAAGCCTATCACGCGGGCAATATGCGTGTGTGGGTTGAGCGCGAAGATTCCCGCGCGGCGGTGGGCGGTACCGGCGATGCCAAGGTCGGGGGTAACTATGCGGCCTCACTGCTCAGCATCGCGCGACTCAAAAAACGTGGCTACGACCAGTCCCTGTGGCTGAACCCGGGCAACCGCCAAACGGTGGATGAACTCTCGGGTATGAATTTCTTCACGGTGATGGGGGGCGAGCTGCACACTCCGGCGCTGAATGGCTCCATCCTGGAGGGTGTCACGCGGGATTCTGTGATCGATTTGGCGCGTGACCTCGGTTTCACAGTCCATGAGCGTGCGATCGACATCGATGAGCTGCTCCGACAGGTCGCGGATGGCACCTGCGAAGAGGCTTTCGCCTGTGGCACAGCCGCCATTATCAGTTCGATCAGCGTATTCGGAGATGGCGGCGAAAGCTATGCGGTGGCCAAGGCTCCTGGCCTTGTTGCCGAACGCTTGCGCCAGGCGCTGCTGGATATCCAGGAAGGGCGCGGCGAAGACCGTTTCGGCTGGATGCATCCGATAGAGCCGATCAGCGTCGACTGATCGATGATTTTGCGGGGGCGGTCACAAGGCTGTTTCTGTCCCCGCAGCACTTCAAGGCGGCTTCCGGGTTGATCGGTAGCAACCTCCCTTCAGTAAATGTTCCCAGTAGAAACATTCATGTAATCTTTGCCGCCAATCTGTCTGCGGTCGTTGACTTGAACGACGGAAATACCTACAACTGAGTCGACACAATAAAAAAAGAACTGGAACTTAGGGAATGACCTTTTAGCGGTATTCCTCATTTTGACAAGCAGTTCCCAGATCAAATTGAGCAACTAGGTCTCGCCCATGGTTCCTTGCAGTGAGTGAGGAAAACGGGATGTTGATCCATATGTTCGGACTGTTGCTACAGCCGCGCCGGCAGTGGCAGCTCATCGGAAACCTTTCGGAGAAAAATCTCCGACGGCAAATCCCCTATGTCATAGTGCTGGCCCTGTTGCCGGCCCTGGCCTGGTATTTTGGCACCACCAAGGTGGGCTGGAGTATTGGTGGCGGTGAGCCGGTACGAATTACCAGTGAAAGTGCCCTGGAGCTTGTGGCGGTGTTCTACTGCACCATGGTGCTGGCGGTCGTGGCGATAGGTTACTTCATTCACTGGATGGCACAGACCTACGGCGCCAAGACCTATCCGATGAAGGGGATGGTGATCGCCGGTTTTACCGCAACGCCCATTTTTATCGCCGGTGCCGCCGGTTTCTATCCGCTGTTATGGCTGGATATTCTGCTGGCTACTCTGGCTGTCGCCTACGCGGTTTACCTCCTGTATATCGGTATTCCCATCGTCATGGGGGTGTCGGAGGAGCGCGGCTTCCTGTTCGCGAGTGCGATAGTGACCGTGTCACTGGTGGTGGCGGTGCTGGTGATGGTGGGAACCGTACTCTTCTGGAGTTATATCTCTGCGCCGGTATTCCACTGAAGCCAATCGCGGATCCGGATAAATGAAAGGGCGGCCATTGGTCGCCCTTTCTGTATTCCCGCGGGCTACCTTTAAGGCAAATAGCGATATTCCAGCTGGTAGCCATTGGCCAATTGCAGTTGCTGCGCCGAAGCTCTCCTCCTGTCCAGCTCAATCTCGTAGACCGCTTTCACAACCTGCCGCGGCTCGGTATCGATGCAGTGGATGCTCATTGCGGCAATCGTCTGATCTTCGCTGATCACTGAGTGCTCAACGATCTGCAGGCGCAGGCTGTCGCCCTTGGCGTAGAGTTGGTAGCCGGGGCCACTGGCCAGCTTAAGGCGGTATTTCATTGCACCCCAGGGGCCATCACAGCGAATCGCCTGGTATTCCCTTGGGGGTGTTTCGCCCGGAATAGCCCCGGAGTCAAAGGACTCGAAATTTTCATCGAGTACCTGTTCGGCTCGGTAACTGTGGCCATCGGGGGTGACTATTTCCAGTTCCAGGGTTTCCATTGCCTGGGTGCCGATACTCAGGCCGCTGGTCAGGGCCAATAGCAGGGCGCGATTTTTCATCATTTGGCAGCTCATCCTGGCTACTTGAGCCTGACACTACAGGGGGACGCCGCGTCCGGCAAGAGGGATCCTGTCCCAAAAGTACCTTGCTGGGCTTTGACCGATTGGATAGTATCGGTCCCGCTGACTGGCGGCCGTTTTTTGCGCAATCAAATTGGTACAATCGTACTTATTAGAGTCATGGCGCGCTGTCACGCGGAATAATTCGAATAAAAGGAAAACAAGCATGAAGACCGCAGCGTATGTAGGCGTGGCGCTGGCTGCTGTAATGGCCGCAGCCTGTTCCCCGGAGAAGAAAGAGAGCCAGGTCGATCAAGCCCAGGCAAGCGCATCCGCCGACTTCCAGAAGAATCTGCTCAAGCAACTGATCTCGGCACAGCCCGGTGACGTCATCGAGTTACCGGCTGGCAAGTTCCAGCTCAACCGCAGCCTGTCCCTGAACGTGGACGGTGTGACTATTCGCGGTGCCGGCATGGACAAGACAATCCTGTCCTTCAAGGACCAGATTCAGGGGGCCGAGGGCCTGCTGGTCAACGCGAGTGATTTCATCATTGAAAATCTGGCGATCGAGGACACCATCGGTGACGCCCTCAAGGTCAATGAGGGTGAGAACATCATCATTCGCAATATCCGCGTGGAGTGGACCAACGGCCCCTCTACGGAAAACGGTGCCTATGGTATCTACCCGGTACAAACCAAAAACACCCTGGTGGAAGGCACTGTGGCGATCGGCGCATCCGATGCCGGTATTTACGTCGGCCAGTCGCGCAATGTGATCGTGCGCAACAACCGTGCGGAGTTCAATGTTGCCGGTATCGAGATTGAAAACACCATCGGCGCGGACGTGTACGACAACGTGGCCACCAACAATACCGGCGGCATCCTGGTGTTCAACATGCCCAACCTGCCGCAGCCGGGCCACAGCACCCGCGTCTACAACAACAAGATTTTCCAGAACAACACCGAAAACTTTGGCCATGAAGGCACGCCGGTGGCCGCAGTTCCGGCGGGCTCCGGGGTGGTGATCAACTCCAATGACAATGTGGAAATCTTTAATAACGAGATTTCCGATAACGACACCGCCAATGTGATCGTCAGCAGTTATTACATGGCCGGCTATTACAGTGACAAGTCGACCCAGGAAGCTTTCGATCCTTACCCTGAAGGCATCTATATCTATGGCAACCAGTTCACCGGCGGCGGCAGCTCTCCCGATCACCTGGAGCTGAAAGCGCTGAAACTGGCCAAATATGGTCTCGGTGGCAGCCTGCCGGACATCCTGTGGGATGGCGTGGTAGATGCAAAGAAAATGGTGGACGGCCAGGTTCCGGAGGGGCTGAAGTTGTGTATCGATAATGGTGATGCCGGCATCATCAACGTCGATGCGTCCAACGACTTCAAGAATATCTCCACCGATATCACTCCGCACAAATGCAGCCTGAAGAAATTGCCGCAGATTGTGCTGGAATTCGATCAGCCGGCTAGCGCAGAAGATGAAGTAGCTCAAGTAGAGGCGGCCGATGCGTAAACGCTTTTTACCCGGTTGGTTGGGGGGCGCGGTGCTGGCCCCAATTTTCGCAGCCGTGCTAAGCGGCTGTGATGCACCAAGACAACAGGTTACCGTTTACGAACGCGACGCCGTTCCGGAGCGCCTGAGTGATTGGCATGTCGTGGAAGTGATTGATGGAGCGCTGACGCCCAACAGTGGTGTTACCCCGTACGATCTGAATACCGCACTGTTTACCGATTACGCCCACAAGCTTCGTACTGTGTGGATGCCGGCTGGAAGTTCTGCCAAATACGGTAACGAGCGTTTCGATTATCCGGTCGGCACGGTGCTCAGCAAGACCTTTTACTATCCAAAGGACGCCAGCGGCGCTGTGGTACGCACCGACGATTACAGCAGTGACTATATCGAGGGCAGGGCCGGCGAAGTCCTGGACCTGGAAAACGTGCGTCTGATCGAAACCCGCATCCTGGTTAAGCGGGCCGACGGCTGGCAGGCGCTGCCCTATGTCTGGAATGCCGAGCAGACGGACGCAACACTGGAGATTGCCGGCGATGCCAGCCGCCTGCAGTTAGTGGATGCGAGTGGTGAAAGTGCGGCTTTTACCTACGTGGTCCCCGACGCAAACCAGTGCGCGGGTTGTCACGCCGACAATCACACGCAGAAAGCGATAATGCCGCTGGGGCCGCGGGCGCGTCACCTGAACAAGGACTACGCCTATGCCACCGGTGTTCAGAATCAGCTGCTGCACTGGCAGCAGATCGGCTACCTGAGTGAACTGCCGGAGTTCGATGGAATACCGCACAACGCAGATTATTCCGATACGAGCCTGTCGTTGGAAGAGCGGGCACGCGCATATCTGGACATCAACTGCGGACACTGTCACAACCCCGCAGGTGCCGCGGATACGTCCGGACTGATGCTGGCCCACAGCGAGCAGGACCGGCGCCGCCTGGGACTGTGTAAGCCGCCGGTGGCCGCCGGTACTGGCAGTGGCAACCGCCTGTTCGCGATTGTTCCGGGTGCGCCGGACAAGTCGATCCTGAACTTCCGCATAGAGTCCACTGACCCCGGTGCGATGATGCCGGAGCTGGGACGCAGTCTGGTACACGAGGAGGGCACTGCGCTGTTGCGGGAGTGGGTTGCCTCAATGACGGGTAGCTGTTCCTGAAGGGCGCTGCCCGAGTCAGCATTTTTGCGCGATGGAATCTGATGGAAATAACGGTAGCTGGCAGGCGATCGAGCCTGTCAGCTGCCGTTTTTTCTTTTTGGCTGACAGTCAATTGAAGCGGTCGGGTACCAGTGAAGTCCGATCCGCAACAAATACTTCGGATATGCAGGCCTCCAGGTACTTTACTGCCCAGGGTGGCATGGCCGGACAACTTATCGATGCTGCCTGCTGCTGGCGCCGATAGGCGTCCAGCAATGCGACATAGGTGCGAAAGCGCGCCTCAATCTTGCGCACATAGTCGTAGGGTTCCCGGCCGCGCGCGTAGCCATAGCGTGCTTTTTTGTAGTATTTCCGCTCGGACAATAGCAGCATGGCTTTTTCGACATTGCCGAACCAGACCTTGCGATCCCAGCCCATTTCCTCCGCCAGGTCCTTGGCATCGTAAACATGACCGAGGCCGGCATTATAGGCGGCGAGCGTAAACCACATTTCGTTTTCCGGGCTGATACGTTCCCGATTGACAAATTTCTGATGTAGCCAGTCCAGGTATTTGAGGCCCGCCCGCACGCTGGTTTCCGGATCGAACAGGTTGGCTTCCCCTACTTGCTTGCCGGTGGCCGGCATCACCTGCATCAGGCCGCGCGCGCCGACCCAGGATTTGGCTTTGGGGTTGAAACTGCTCTCCTGAAACATCTGCGCGACGACCAGGCGCCAGTCGAAATCGTATTCTTCAGCATATTTCTGCACCAGTTCGTCATAGGGTGAAATGTTGCCGTTGACGGAAAGCTTCCTGATCTCGGGGCGTACATGCTTGGGGGAATCAAAGTACTTGGTATAGAGTTGCGCTAGCAATTTCTTTGTCTTGGGTTTTCTCAGAAACTTATTGACGGCCGCAACCAGTTCCGGATTGGACTTGCGCATCATCCACGCGTGCTCATGCTCGTCGTCCAGGTCCAGTGCTATCTGGATGTCTGTGCGCCAGGTGAGCTCCATATCCACGGTCAGATCGTCGGCAAAGGTCAGGTCGTATTCCCCCTCGCCGATCTTGTCGATGATGTGCTGGATATCCATGGTTTCCGGAACCAGTTCGATTTTGAGCTCGGGGACCTTCTTTTGAATCTCCTGTAGCAGGTCGTAGTGGCTGCTGCTCTCGCGCAGATAGACGGTATGGCCGGCCAAGGCCTGCAGATCGGGAATGTCGACCCCCTTGCGCGATACGACAACGACCCTCGCCCGGTGGGTAGGCTCGGAAAACTTCATACCCTGCTGTTGGCGCCTGAAGGTGATAGCCAGCAGGTTCGCAGCGATATCGGCCTTGCCTTCCTGCAGCATTTCAATGAAATCGTCGTGCTCGGGTGCCACAATCACTTCCAGGCGCACACCGATATCTTTGGCAAAGGCCTCCGCCAGCTCGAATTCGTAACCCAGTACGCGCCCTTTCCACATGAAATAGCTGCCGACGTTATTGCGGGTGGCGATCCGCAGCAGGTCGCGAGCCTGAATGTTTGGCAGGTCCTCCGTCATACGCTTGGTCGTTCGCGTGAGTTGAACGTGACGGATTTTGTCGTTGATCGTCTTGAGTAGCTCGGGGGAGTCGGGGCGCACCGCCCAGGAGAGAAACTGGTCTTTCTTGTAAATCACGTTTTTTTGCAGGTCTTGGCGAAACTGCAGTACCTGATCCAATATCACCTCGTCGATGATGGTGAAATCGTGTCTGCCCAGAGCGACATCCACAGCGAGATCGACATAGTTTCTGTCTACGACCTCGAGTTTCAAGCCCGGGTAATCTTCTACCAGTTCGCGGGCCTTGCTTTCGTAAGTTGTCCCTTCAGTGACGATCAGGGTTTTGCCAGAGAGGTCTGAACTCGCGGTTACCTTGTCGGCATCGGCGGCGGACACCAGCACCAGATCGGTGACGTCATGGGGCTCGGAAAAACTCAGTTGCTGTTCTCGTTCCGGCGTGCGCGTCAGGTGGTTGGCGATAAGATCGCCCTTGCCGGCGAGGAGTTGCGGAATCAACTCATCAAAGTCGTCGACATAGAGCACTATCGGTTCGAGCTTCAGTGTTCGCGCCAGTCGTTTGGCCAGCTCGATTTCGATGTCTTGTCGGGTTGCGGCACGGTGCAGGGATTCCGTGGTGCTGGTGTCCACGAGAATGCGTAATTTGCCGTGCTTGCGAATGGCCTTCAGGTCGCCGGTTTCGGTGTAGTTGTTATAGAGATCGATAGGGTATTCACCCTGTATTTCCGGAGCCCAGTCCAGAGGTTTGTCTCTCGTGTCCCGCTTCTGTTCCTCGCGGCTGTCCGCCGTGCCGGGTCTCTCTTGGGACTGGCTGGTCGCGCCCGGCTCCGGGGAGGGCGCGGGCTTTTCCGGGGAACCCCGATCGCCGCAGGCGGTGACAAGCAGAACAATCGCCAGCAAGGGCCACAGTAATCGTGTCAGCGGGATTTGCATGAACAGGACTCAGCGGAAACTTTCGCAGACATTATTTCAGTCTAGCCGACGCCAACTCGCTGCTGCTTCGCTGCCTGCCGACAGGGTTTTCGCGTGGCTCTGAATTCTGTATGAGAAGAGTGGAGAGAGAAGGTCGCGCTCGGGAAAGATCGAAGCGCCGGGAGCGCGCCGAGTTACCTGCTGTTGCCGGTCGTGTGCGTCCAGCAGGCTGACAAAGTGCCGAAAACGGTTCTCTATCTTGCGGACATAGTCGAAAGGCTCCTGACCGCGGGCATAACCGTAGCGGGCGCGCTTGTAATAGATTGGCTCGGCGAGAAGCAGCATGGCTTTCTCGACGTTGTCGAACCAGGTGTCGCGATCCCAGCCTTTCTGTTCGGCAAGGTCCTGTGCATCGAATACATGACCGAGACCAGCGTTGTATGCGGCAAGGGTAAACCACATGCTGTTCTCAGGGTTTAAGCCCCGATTGACGAACTTGCCGTGCAACCAGTCGAGATATTTGATTCCGGCCCTGATGCTGGTGCGCGGGTCGAATAAGTCCGATTCACCGACCTGCTTGCCGGTATCCGGCATTACCTGCATCAGGCCCTGGGCACCGACCCAGGACTTGGCCTTCGGGTCGAAGCCGCTCTCCTGAAACATCTGCGCGACGACCAGCCGCCAGTCGAAGCCAAACTGCTCGGCGTAGTTACGCACCAGATCATCAAATGGAGAGATGTTGCCCTTCTTGCTCAGTTGCGTGATTTCCTCGCGCGTGCGTTTGGGGCGATCAAAATATCGGGTATAAAGCGTTGGCAGCACATCGCCGACTTTGCGCTTGGCAAAGAAGCCGTTGATTGACTCGAGCAGTTGGGGGTTGCTGTCGCGCAGCATCCAGGAGTAACTGCTTTTCTCGTCCGGCAGCTCCAGGGGGAACGCGATATCATCGCGCCAGGCTCTTTCTATTTTGTAGGACACTTCGTCGGCAATGGTGAGGTCGTATTTCCCTTCGCCAACGCGATCGATGATCTGTTGGATATCGAGTTCCTCGGGCGCCAGTTCTATCTGCAGTTGTGGCACCGTTTTTTGCAGGCGCAGGGCCGTATCGTAATGGCTGCCGGACTTGCGGACATAGACAGTGCGGCCGGCCAGTTCACCGACGGATGCGATGGTGTCATCCCGGCGCGCGATTATGCCCGTCGGCGTGTCGATATATGAGCTGGAGAAGGCCATGCCTTTTTGCCGGCGGCGTTCAGTATCAGAAAGCAGGCTTGCGGCAATATCGGCGTCGCCGTTTTGCAGTGCGCGCACAAAGTCGTCGTGGCGTTCCGCGACGATGATTTCGAGGCGCACACCGAGTTTGTTGGCATATTTTTCCAGCAGACTGAACTCGAAGCCGAGAATCTGGCCCTTCCACATGAAATAGGTGCCGGGGTGGTTGCGGGTCACGGCGCGCAGTACACCGCGCTGCTGGATGGCGTCCAGGTCGCCGGTTGATCGTCGGCTGGGGCGAGTCAGGCGGATATGGCGCACGGCGTCGTCGACTGCCCCGAGCAACTGCGGTGAGTTCTGACGGATCGCCCAGGCCAATTCGTACTTTTCGGGAAAAATGCGGTTGGCCTTCAGGTCGTCGCGAAACTGCTGGGTCAATTCCAGCAGCAGCTCATCGACGATGGTGAAGTCGGTCTTGCCGTTAGCGACGTCGACAAGGATGTCCATATAGTTCTGGTCGCTGATGTCGAGCTGCAGCCCAGGATGCTGTCGGGCAAAAGCCTGGGCGCGCTCCACAAATTTTGTCCCTGCGGTTACCGTCAGCGTTTTGCCCGCGAGGTTGTCGCTGTCACCCACTGCGGGCGTCGCTTTCCCCGACACCAGCATAAGTTGGATTTCTGCACTCGGTGCGGAGAACTCGACTTGCTCGCGCCGCCCCTCAGTTACGATCAGGTTGTTGGCGATCAGGTCGCCCTTGCCGGCGTTGAGCTGTGGGATCAGGTCGGCAAACTGAGCGACCTGCAGCACCGTCAGCTCGAGTCCGAGCTTCTGCGCCATCAATCGCGCCTGGGCGATTTCGACGTCCTGTTGCGTTGCCGCACGTTTGAGCATACTGGAGCGACCGGGATCTACCAGCAGGCGGAGGCGGCCGCGCTTCTGGATCCGCTCCAGGTCGCCGGTTTCGGTGTAGTTGTCAAAGAGCTCGATCGGGTATTCGCCCTGGATTTGCGGTGCCCAGCCGAGCGTGTCGCTGTCTTTCTTTGCGGTCTTCGCCGATTCTGTGGTTTCTGTGGTATCGCGCGCCGCCCGCTCACACGCAAGCGCAGCGAGGCATAGCAGTGTGAGCAGGGTGCAGTGAACGACACGGCAAAGTAGCGTACCCATGGAGTCCTAGCGCGAAGAGCTTGCGGGTTTCTATTGAGGTTAGCCTGCACTCGGGAGCCGTACCGCAGGGAAAGAGACTGTGGGGGGAGGGGGTGCCGGCGCGGAAGAAACCTGCGCCGGACAGCGGTCAGCTCTGTGGAGCCATCTCGGTAACGGTGACCGTTGCCGGAATCAGGCCCCGGATCATCATGGTTACGGTGCGCTCGAGTAGGGGGGAGTCCAGTGCTATGGCGCCACTGAGAATCTGGTATTCCAGGTTGAGAATGGTGCCGTGAACAATCTGCGCTGCCGCCTGGGCATCTGGCAGGTCGAGCAGCTTGAAAAACTCCCCGATCACCGACTCGGTGGCCTGGTTGGCCATGCGGATGGCGCGGGTCAGCTGCTCGTTGCGCAGGGCCTCGTTGCGGAAGGCCAGCTCAATCAGTCGGCGGTCGCGGTCTCCGGCCTGGGCGCGCACATGGGTGAGAATGAAGCGGGTGAGTTGCTGGATCAGCTGCTTGCGGCCCTCACCAGAGGCGCGCTCCTCCGCCTGCAGGCTGCGCACAGCGGCAAAGCTGTCTTCCTGCAACTGGCGGGTTTCTTCGAGGCCCTGCTCGACAAAGTAGGTAAATGAGTCGCTGATCAGGTCGCTCAGATCCTTGAAATAGTAGGTGGTGGCGGCCAGCGGCACGCTGGCTTCGCGGGCCACGGCGCGGTGGCGGATACCGCGGATACCCTCTTTGACGATCAGTCGCAGGGTGGCCTCGAGAATGGCTTTGCGGCGCTGGCGGCTGTCGGCGCGCTGGGCGCGGCGGCCGTGGTAAACAAGTTCAGACTTTCCATTGTCCACAGTCATAGCGATTTCCTTGTTTTTATTGTTCGTTGCCGATGTGAATCCTGATCGGGCGTCCCATTCTAGCGAAACAATCGGAAATGGCTACCGCCGCAATGTCGAATGTAGTGCCAATGCCATTACAGTGTCTTACAGGGTGGATGTGGAGCGAGTGATCTGCGGCAGCAGCGTTCGGCCACTGCCGCCAGAGGAGGCTCTTGGTCAGGTTATTTTGCCGGTAACACGCACCCGCTTGGTGCCCGGCACTACCTTGATCTGCTGGCTGCGACGGCGTTCTATGCCTGCGTCGATGGCGTTCTTGGCCGCGATCAGCAGTCCGGCTACCAGGAAAGCCCCGGGCGGCAATACCGCCACCAGAAAGCCGGGATAGTTCCCGCCCAGCACCGGGATGGCCCAGTCTTTTGCCATCGGTCCCAGCAGCAGGTCCATGTCTGCGAACAGCGTGCCCTGGCCGAGGATCTCGCGCACGGCGCCGATAACGATCAGCACGGCGGTAAAGCCGGCTCCCATCATGAAGCCGTCTACCAGTGATGGCAGTACCGGGTTCTTGCTGGCGAAGGCGTCGGCGCGGCCGAGAATGGCGCAGTTGGTCACGATCAGGGGGATGAAAATACCCAGCACGAGGTAAAGCTCGTAAGTGAAGGCCTTCATCAGCAGCTCGACGCAGGTCACGAAGGTGGCGATGATCATCACGGAAACCGGCAGGCGCACGGTGTCCGGCATCTGGTGACGCACGAGGGACACCGCCAGGTTGGAGCAGGCCAGTACGCCGGTGGTGGCGAGGCCCAGACCAATGGCATTGACCACCGATCCGGTCACTGCCAGCAGAGGGCACAGGCCCAGTAACTGCACCAGTGCCGGGTTGTTGTTCCACAGGCCATTGCGGGTGATTTCCCCGTAGCCAGGACTAGCCATCAGTTCTTCTCCGAGTCGGGTTCCGCCGCTTCGGGCTCGGCGCCCCCGGGCTGCTCCACTTCCACGGCGCGCTTGGACACCGGCGCGCTGTAAATCTGTTCGTGATGCTTGGCGACGAACTCCAGTACCTGGCGCACCTCGTTTACTACCGCGCGCGGGGTAATGGTTGCGCCGGTAAACTGGTCAAAGTCGCCGCCGTCCTTCTGCACCTTCCACTGGGCTCCGGGCGGATCCTGCAGCGACCTGCCGTTAAACTGCAGCACCCAGTCGCTCTTCTTCAGGTCCACCTTGTCGCCGAGGCCGGGGGTTTCGCTGTGACTGGTCACGCGCACGCCGGCCACGGTGCCGTCGCGGTTCACACCGACCAGCAGCTTGATCGGGCCTGAGTAGCCATCGGGCGCCACCGCCGGGATGATCACCGCGGAGATGCGGCCATCCTCTTCCCGCGCCAGATTGATATCGCCACCGTCGTGCAAGCCCAGCTGGCCCCAGTAGGGCTTGGGCACCGGGTAGGTATCCACCAGCAGGTCATTGCTGTGCCGTTCCAGTGGAATGATCTCCAGCAGGGCCTTGGCCGATGCCGCGCGTATGGCGCGCTCTATCGGTTCGCGGGTGGTGATTTGGGTCACCGCCAGGGTGCCGGCGGTGACCAGGGCGAACAGCGTCAGCACTACCGCATTCGTCGCCATCGATTGCTTCAGCATCACTGCTCCTCCACGTCGGTGGCGTGGCGCGCTCGCTTGTGGCCGTAAGTCCGCGGCAATGTGTAATTGTCGATCGTCGGCGCGGCGAAGTTCATCAGCAGCACGGCAAACGCCACGGCATCCGGGTAGGCGCCCCAGGCGCGGATCACATAGGTCAGCAGGCCGACGCCGGCGCCGAAAATCAGTCGGCCTTTGTTGCTGGTGGCGCCACTGACCGGATCGGTAATGATGAAAAAGGCTCCGAGCATGGTGGCACCGGAAAACAGGTGCAGCGCGGGAGAGCCCTCGGACAGCGAGCTGCCGCTGTCGTAGAACAGCAGTGACATCAGGGTCAAGGCCACCAGCATGGCCACCGGCGCATGCCAGGTGATGATGCGCCGGTACAGCAGGAACAGGCCGCCGACCAGGAAGCCGATGCTGGCGGTCTCCCAGCCGAGTCCGGCGATGGTGCCCTTGTTGAGTACCGGCTCCAATTCGTAGAGGCGTGACAGCAGTACCGACTCGTTCAGGCGCACGATTTCCAGTGGCGTGGCGCGGGTAAAGCCATCCACGCTGAAGTTGCCGAATACCAGCGCGAAGGCCTCGCCGATACTGGGCGCGCCCTGGATGACTTCCGCCGGGCCGACCCAGCGGGTCATATCCACCGGGAAGCTGATCAGCAGCACCACGTAGCCGACCATGGCCGGATTGAACGGGTTATAGCCCATGCCGCCATAGAGGTGCTTGGCCAGCACTATGGCGATGGCGCTGCCGATCATTGGCAGCCACCAGGCGCAGTAGGGGGGCAGTGCGATTCCCAGCAGCAGCGCGGTTACCAGTGCGCTGTAGTCCCGCAGGTAGAAGCCGACCGGGCGGCCGCGCAGCTTCATCACCGCCGCTTCACAGGCCAGTGCGGTCACTGTGCACAGGGCGATATTGATCAGCACGCCGATGCCGAAATAGATCACCAGCGCCAGCACCCCGGGAATGGAGGCGGCCGCCACCTGCAGCATTACCTTGGCGGAGTCGTCGCCGGAGCGGGCGTGGGGGGAAGTGGCGCGCATCAGTGCCATTATTTTTCCCCACCCAGCTGCTGATTCTGCTCGCGCATCTTCTCTTCCAGTTTGCTCTGCATCTTTTCCTGTGCCGCCTCGAAGGCGCTGACGTTGCTGTCATTTTCTGCGCGGGCTTTTTCCAGTCGTGCCTCGGCCTTGGCCACGCGCGCTTTCAGCGCCTCGATATCGGCGGCCAGTTTGTCCGCATCAGTCATGCTGGCGCGGGCTGCGGCCGCGGCTTTGGCTTTCTCGATGGCCATCTGCGCCTTGGACTTCTCTTCCGGCGCTGCGACGGCGCCCTGCACCTCGACGGCATCCGCCGCCGCGGAGGGCTTGGCTTGCACCTGGTCCAGCTTCTGTCGCGCTTCCTGCAGTTTCAGCTCGGCCGCCTTGAGCTGTGCCGCCAGCTGGTCGCGCTGACTGCCCTCGGCCCCTTCCAGCTTGCCGCGCAGGCGCTCGACGCGGCCCTCGGCGCTGGTCAGCGAACGCTGGGCGCGGGCCAGCTGCTGCTGTGGATCTTCCTGGCGGGCCTTTACCCGCGCCAGGGCGGCGGCAACCATGTCGGCGTCCTGTCGCCCGGCAGTGGCCTGCGGCGATTCGGGGCTCTGTTCGCGCTGCTGGCGGGCCTGCTCGGCGGCCTTGCGCCGCGCTTCGCGCTTGGCTTCCTTGTCCTTTTCCGCCTTCTCGAGGCGCAGTTTGCGAAACTCGAAGCGGTCGCGGGCGCGGTCGGATTTTTCCTTTTCCGCCTCGGCGATGCGGATATCGCCCTTGGCGGCGCGGTAGTACTGCACCAGCGGAATGGTGCTGGGGCATACATAGGAACAGGCGCCGCACTCGATACAGTCGAACAGGTTATAGGCCTGCAGTTTCTCGCGATCCTCGACGCGCGCATACCAGTACAGCTGCTGCGGCAGCAATGAGGCCGGGCAGGCCTCGGCACAGAAGCCGCAGCGAATACAGGCCTTGGCCGGCGGCGAGGGCGGCAGCTCCTCCGCGGTGGGCACCAGAATGCAGTTGGTGGTCTTGATCACCGGGGCGTTTTCGTCGTCGATGGTGTAACCCATCATCGGGCCACCGATGATCACTTTCTGCATTCGCCCGCGATGGGCGCCGTGTTGCTGGAGAATATGGTGAATGGGGGTGCCGATCGGCACATCGATATTGCGGCTCCGCTCCAGCGCTTCGCCCACCACGGTGGTGACGCGGCTGATCAGCGGCTCGCCGAAGCGCACTGCGCGGTATACCGCGCGGGCGGTGCCCACGTTCTGGCAGACGATACCGACATTGGCGGGCAGGCCCTGGTTGGGTACCTCGCGCCCGGTAAGTATCTGGATCAGCTGCTTTTCGCCACCGGACGGGTACTTGGTCGGGAAGACGACGATATCGAAGCGGGTGTCCTTCGCCGCCTCGCGCATGGCCGCGATCGCCTCCGGCTTGTTGTCCTCGATGCCGATCAGCACCCGCTCCGGCTCGTCGAGGATATAGGCGAGTATTTTTACACCGGCAATGATCTCCGCGGCGCGTTCGCGCATCAGCATGTCGTCGGCGGTGATATAGGGTTCGCACTCGGTGCCGTTGACGATCAAGGTATCGATCTCGGCGCCGCCGTGGGGATCCAGTTTGACCGCGGTGGGAAAGCCGGCGCCGCCCATGCCGGCGATGCCGCATTCGCGGATCTTTTCCAGCAGTTCTACCGGCTCGAGCTGGCGGAAGTCCTCACAGGGCTCGAGTTCGCACCAGCGTTCCTCGCCGTCGGTGCGGATCACGATGCTGTCCGCCGGCATGCCGGAAGGGTGCGGCACCGCGCAGGGTTCGATGGCCACTACCTTGCCGGAGCTGGGTGCGTGCACAGGGCAGCTGATCAGGCCGTCCGCCTCGGCGATCTTCTGGCCTTTCATCACATAGTCGCCGAGATTTACCAGCGGCAGTGAGGTGGCGCCGGCTCCCTGCAGCAGCGGCACGACCAGGTCCTCCGCCAGTGCAATGGAGCCGATGGGTTCGCCGGTGGACTGGTGCTTGTTTTCCGGCGGGTGCACGCCACCGGGGAAGTCGTTCGGGCGCAGCTCGCGCGCCTTTTCACTGGCGATCAGCATCTGCTCACGGGCAGCGCGGCGCTCCTCGACTGACTGCCGGCGCTCTTCTCTTTGTTGTGTGGCGCTGACCTTTTCCTGTTCCGGGCTCAAGCTGCGTCCCTCTTATTGTTGCCGCCGCGGGCGCTATCACTGGTGATGGTCCCGCGCTGCGGCCTGTCGCTGGCGATCAGCTGCACGCCGTCGATGGGCTTATCCGGGTGCCAGTCTTGCAGGGAGGATTCCAGCGGCACCATATCGATACAGTCCACCGGGCAGGGCTCGACACACAGGTCGCAGCCGGTGCACTCGTCGACGATCACCGTATGCATATATTTGGCCGCACCGGCGATGGCATCCACCGGGCAGGCCTGGATGCACTTGGTACAGCCGATGCACTCGGCCTCGCGGATAAAGGCCACCTTTTTTACGTCTTCGACACCGTGCTCGGCGTCCAGCGGCATCGGCTCCATATCGAGCAGGTTGGCCAGCTCGTTGATCGTCGCCTGGCCGCCGGGCGGGCACTTGTTGATGGCATCGCCATGCACGATTGCCTCGGCGTAGGGGCGGCAGCCGGGGTAACCGCACTGGCCGCACTGGGTCTGCGGCAGCAGCGCATCCACCTGTTCTACCAGCGGATCGCCTTCCACCTTGAAGCGCACGGCGGCAAATCCCAGCAGCGCGCCAAAGGCCAGCGCCATACCGCCGAGAATCAGGAGTGGTGTGGAGATTTCGTTAAGCCAGTCCAGCATCGCGCAACCCTAAACCAGTCCGCTGAAGCCCATGAAGGCCAGCGACATCAGACCGGCAGTGATCATGCCGATCGCAGCGCCTTTGAACGGCACCGGTACATCCGCGGCGAAGAGTCGCTCGCGCATCGAGGAAAACAGGATCAACACCAGTGAGAAACCCACGGCGGCGCCAAAACCATAGAGGGTGGACTGCACGAAGGTGTGCGCCTTCATGGTGTTCTGCAGGGCGACGCCGAGCACCGCACAGTTGGTGGTGATCAGTGGCAGGAAGACGCCCAGGACCTTGTACATCAGCGGGCTGGTCTTCTCGATAAACATGCGCGCGAACTGCACCACCACGGCAATTACCAGGATGAAAGAGATGGTGCGCAGGTATTCGATACCGAATGGCTCCAGCAGGTAGGTGTTCACCAGATAGGAGCAGATGGACGCCAGCGTCAGTACGAAGGTGGTCGCCCCCGCCATGCCCACCGCAGTCTCCAGCTTGTTGGAAACCCCCATAAACGGGCACAGGCCGAGAAACTGCACCAACACATAGTTGTTGACCAGAATGGTACTGAGCAGGATGACGGCAAATTCGGTCATAGATAGTCCGGTTTGAATCGTGCGGCGGAGGTATTGCGAACCGAGGTCGGAAAGCCGTTCGGTGCCTAATCAGACTAGCACCGGGCCTCGAGCGACCGTGGAATGCCGCGCAGGGCCGGTATTATGGGGGAGTGCCGGGGTGCCTTCAACACGGGCGCCGAATTGGTGCGGTTCACTGCCGTCACTGCGACGACGACCATAATAAATGGGAGTTGTTAATTTGCGGCGGGAGGCGCTCTGATATGGCAACTTCCAGGTTCACCATCAGGCCCATGGAACCATCCGAACTGAACATCGCGCTGCAATGGGCCGCGCGGGAGGGGTGGAATCCGGGGCTGCACGATGCCGGCTGCTTCTATGCGGCGGATCCCCAGGGTTTCTTTCTCGGCCTGCTCGACGACCAGCCCGTTGGCTGTGTTTCCGCTGTGCGCTATGGCGAGGATTTCGGCTTTCTCGGCCTCTATATCGTCGATCCCGCGCACCGCGGTGAGGGTTATGGGGAGCAACTCGCCAGGGTGGCGATGGAGCATCTGGGGCAGCGAAACATGGGCCTCGATGGGGTGGTTGCCATGCAGGAAAGCTACCGCAAATCCGGCTTCATACTCGCCTACCGCAATATGCGCTACCTCGGGCTGACCGGACAGGCGGTCGGCGCGGCACCGGACACGCACGCGGTCGTGCCGCTGTCCTGGGTGCCCTTCGATAGCCTGGTGGCCTACGATCGGCAGTTGTTTCCCGGGCCGCGCGATGCCTTCCTGCGTGTCTGGATCAACCAGCCGGACTCGGTGGCGCTCGGGTGCGTCGAGGACGAACAGTTGCGCGGCTACGGGGTGCTGCGCACCTGCCAGGAAGGCTACAAGATAGGGCCGTTGTTCGCGGACAACTCCGACATTGCCGAGCGGCTCTATCAGGCGCTGACGGCCAGTGTGCCGACAGGTCGGCAGGTATTTCTGGACATTCCTGAATCGAATGCGCACGCCCTGGCACTGGTAGAGCGGCACAAGATGGAGATGGTGTTTGAGACTGCGCGCATGTATTCAGGCGAAGACCCGCAGCAGCCGATGGAAAGGATCTACGGTATCACCACGTTTGAGTTGGGGTGATCTAGCGCAGATCTCCGCAATTCTTTTCCAGTATTGAGCAATGACGGCGTTTGATGTTTCGCGATATGTTGCCACTCGCCGGTGACCCCGTGTCACCGCGGGCCTCAGGCCCGAACTGGTATAACTGGCTATTCCCTGTGGCAGTATTCGTATGTCAGTGGGCTGCATCGGCCGGTATATTCTGTTCGGTGCACACGGTCGGCCAAATACATCAAAGCGGAGTCAATGTATGACGGACAAAACCTACACCCCGCCCAGAGTCTGGACCTGGGACAAAGCCAGCGGCGGGCAGTTTGCGAATATCAATCGCCCCATCGCCGGCCCGACCCACGACAAGGCGCTTCCTGTGGGTAAGCACCCGCTGCAGCTGTATTCGCTGGGAACACCCAACGGGGTAAAGGTGACCATCATGCTGGAGGAGCTGCTGGCGCTGGGGCAGGATGGCGCCGAATACGATGCCTACCTGATCGATATCTCCGAGGGGCATCAGTTCAGCAGCGGTTTCGTCGACATCAACCCCAACTCCAAGATTCCGGCGCTGGTGGACCAGAGCATGCACCCGCCGATTCGGGTGTTCGAGTCCGGCTCCATCCTGCTCTACCTGGCAGAGAAATTCGGCGCCTTCCTGCCGCACACACCGGCGCAGCGCACGGAGACGCTGAACTGGCTGTTCTGGCAGATGGGTAGTACACCGTTTCTCGGCGGCGGTTTCGGCCATTTCTATGCCTATGCGCCGGAAAAATATGAGTACCCGATCGACCGCTATGCCATGGAGGTGAAGCGGCAGCTGGACGTGCTGGACCGGCAGTTGGCCGAGCACCAGTACATCGCCGGCCGTGAATACACCATTGCCGATATGGCGATCTGGCCCTGGTACGGCGCACTGGTCAAGAACAAGGTCTATGAGGCAGCCGAATTCCTCGAGGCGCACGCCTACAAAAATGTGGTGCGTTGGGCCGAAGAGATTGCCGAGCGACCCGCAGTGCAGCTCGGCCGCATGGTCAATCGCACCTGGGGCGAACCGAGTTCCCAGTTGCACGAGCGCCATCACGCCTCAGATTTCGAAACCCGCACCCAGGATAAGCTCGGCGATAGTGAAGATAGTTAATTGGGGTGATCGCCGGACGAGCGCTATTTGACGGCGGTGGATGCCCGCGATAAATGGCCCGTGGGATGCATGGGATCATCGAATCACACGGGGGCGCCGATGCAGGAGCGCGCAGTTGGCAACTTGTATTTTACCGCCGCAATTCGCGCCGCAACCGGCATGTCACTCCTTGCTCGATCGTAAGCGACGCACGGTTTTCCGTAAGTTCGCGACGCCGCTATCGAGTAAGGTCGCCGTCTTTGCTGCCGGTGTTGTTGCAAAAAAACAAAATGTTGCGACTTCCCGTCGCAGGGTGCCGTAGACTTTCTTGTAGTCGTAGTCCGGAACTCCAAGGTCGAACCAGCGAATGCCCGCCTGTTGAAATTGTTCGATCATCCTGCGGAGCAGATAGCCTCCGGGTGATACAGTGGCAAACTCCGGCAGGAAAGAAGTCGCAATTCCCGAATAGGTATTGCCCCACAGAGCGCCCACCGCGTAGGCCAGGGGTTTGCCATCGCCCACCAGCAGGTAGGCGCGCAGGCTGCCGTAATCTGCGTAAAGCCTGAGTTTTTCGCGCCACGATGCATCATTTTGCACACCGACACCCATAGCGTGCTGGTAGCTACACTCGCCGATTCGCGCCGCCGCAGAGATGAATTCCTTTACCTGGTCAGGAGCGTGGAATTCGCGCAGTTCCACCCGGTCAGCAAACAACTTGCACAGTTTGCGGTCCATGCGCCGAAAGGAGCCGCGTGTTTTTGCGGAATGAGAGACGATGGGGTGCCCGCGTTCGTCGGTCAGTTCAGTGAACCAGTGGCCTGCAACGTCGGGCTTGCCATCGCCGGGGAATCTCAGCCCGCCGTTCAGGATACGGCCAATTTCGCTATCCAGTGGCAAGTTGCAAATCGTAATGCAGTCGAATTCGCGGGATCTCAGGAGCCGGCGCAGATATGCCGCCTGGCGGCGGGCGGTTTCACGGGAGTGTGTTTCGAGCCCGCCGGTGGTGACCTCCAGCCGGCGCAGGCGCGGCATCGGGATGGGGATTTTGGCGAGCGATAGCCGGGATCGCCGGACACTGCGATGTCCGATCAATATGCCGTCGGGTAATCCATCTTTTTCCCACAGCACGATATGTGGCGTGTTGTGCCCCGGGCATTTGGGCAGGGAAGGTAGATAAAAATTCGCCGCGGCCTGTGCAACGCGGGGAGCGCCATTGTGGTCAGTTCGCTCCCAGGATTCGAGCAGTGTTCGCGCGCCGGTCACGCTGCGTTCGATAAGCGGATCTTGTGGTACGTCCAGGCGCGTTTCTTCGGGGCTATATACACGCGGCGAGGCTTGTCTGGTTGCTGTGCGTGTATCGTTGATCTCTTCCATTATGTCCATGTTACTCGGCGATGCAGATCTTATTGATGGGGCTGGAGATCGCACGGCTAGCAGGTGGTAATGCGGAGTCTCCGGCGCTTGGGACGATCAGGTTTATTAGCTATCTAGAAGGACGAAGCGCATATGCGCCGTGCGATCAGTCAGTAGATTTTGGTAAAAATCAGTTCTTGCGTGGCAAACCAAGTGCCAATTTTTTGTGGGCCGTACGGGGAGATGCTGTGCATGATGCCGTCTGACTCTGATGTGTGAGACGAGGTTTGGCGAGCGTTTTCGATGTGCTTTCGGCGCGCTACAGACGAGCCAGTGCAATGCGCAGTGTTTCGGCAATACGCGCATTTAGCTTGAGATCCAGGAGGTCGTCAGCCCGTGTGCGGCCCAGATTCAGCGCCGCCATCGGTTTGTGCCACTGCTGCGCATAACGGCAGAAGCGAAAGCCGGAATACACCATCAGTGACGAGCCAATAACCAGCAGCGCATCACTGGCCTGCAGCGCATCCAGCGCTTGCTGTACGCGGTCTTTGGGTACGTTATCGCCAAAGAAAACCACATCCGGCTTCAGGATGCCGCCGCAGTCTGGGCAGTCGGCGACGTGGAAATTGCTGAAATCCGCCTCCAGGTCGGCGTCGCCATCCGGCGCCGTGGCGGCCTGATATTGCTGAAAGGCTGGATTCAGTGAAAAACAGCGATCGTGCACTTCCTGGCGATCGCAGCGATAACCACAGGCCATGCACACAACCTGGTCGGCGCGTCCATGCAGGTCGAGCACCCGCTCACTGCCCGCACGCTGGTGGAGCCGGTCTACATTCTGGGTGACCAGCAGCTCCGTGTGCTGCCGTAGCTCCAGCTCCGCCAGATAGCGGTGGGCTGGATTGGGGCGGGAATTGCGAATCACCGGCCAGCCAATCAGGCTGCGTCCCCAATAGCGCTGGCGGGTTGCCGCACTTCCCATGAAATCCTGGTGCTGCACTGGCTGTTTGCGTTTCCAGGCGCCTTGTTGGTCGCGGTAGTCCGGAATGCCGGAGTCCGTACTGACACCGGCTCCGGTGAGAATCAGCAGGCGCGGATGGCGGTGGATAAATCCGGCGAGGCGTTCCGCAGCCTCTTCAACGGCCGTGGGGGCCTGCTGCGTGGGCGCTGGTGCCGACGTGGCCGGGATTGGGGTACTGGGAGTCATGGCAGTAGAACCTGTTGCTACGGCCATAACTTTAGCGGAGCCGGCGCTGGGGTCAAAGTGGCGGCTTTGGAGGGTGGTGTCCGTGCACGTGGAGGGCGATTACCACTGCCGGATTAAAATGCCCGCCAGGTCAGATAGTAGTGCCACAGACGTGAGGGGGCCGAGGTTTTAAGGATACGCTCGGCGACAAAACCCCCGACGAACGCCAGGCCAATAGCGGCCGGCAGCGGAATGGTCGGCACCTGCTGAAGAAAATCGCTTTTCTGTTGATTCAGCAATCGCTGCGCACAGCTGCGCTGCCGGTCCATGTCCCGGCTGCAGTTCTGAATACGTTTATTTAAAGCTCTCAAAGACATCACTCAATGCCTCTTTTGCCTGGTGCGCCTGTCGTTTGGTTTCGTCGAAGCCCAGCATCGAGCTCAACTTTCTCTGGTAGAGGAGAATCGCCGCCAGAACTGCAAGCTGTGTCAGAATAAAGACGAAAAATCCAATATAGACAGATTGCGACAGCCGATAGCCGATCAGGCCGACACCGCCACATAGGCTCAGCACGAATGTCACCGCCAGAGGCAACAGCAGCAGGTTTAAGGCGATGATCCGCTTGCTGGCCGCAATCGTGCGGCTGAATTCCAGTCGCATCAGTGCCTGGAAGTTTGTGAGCCAGGCGGAAAGCAGGGTCAGCGTGGCATCGGCGCGTGCCAGCGCACTGGGTTCCGAGTCATCTCCATCTTCAGGTGGCGAGCTGAATTGGTCCCGGCTGCGCGATTGCGCAGCCGGTTCCGGTGTCTCGTCTGAATGTTCGGGCTTTCTTGCGTTTGCCATTGATCAGGCTCCCCACAGCCATTGACTGATCGTTGCTACTTCAACAGTTTTGCGATCACCCAACCAACCGCGAAGGCGCAGCTAACACTCAGGACAGGATGCTGTCGAATTGAGGATTCCGCTCTTTCGGCCATATCAGTCGCGCGCTTCTTGTTTGTCTCCACGGAAGTTTTTGCACGCGCTTTAAGATTGTCTGCCGCATCGTGCGCAGCCTCACCGGCTAGGTGGTAGGCCTGTTTCAACTTTTCCTGGCTATTGCCATAGGGAGATTTTGCGGTCGCCATAAGACTCTCCTTACAAGCGATTGGATTGTCCCCATATCGTATAGTCGCGGCGGTCGATCACCACGATTCAAGTCAGATTTTGCAGACTTGTGGGTCACCGACTGGCCGGTACTGGAATGCCGGACATCTGATAGCGATGTGCGCGGAAAACTGTGGTCACCGTCTCCACCCAGTTTTATTGCCGGACGCGGACCAGTATGTATGCGAGTGGGGCAATCGCGAGCGCCCAGCCGAGGTGACTCATGCTATCCCTTTGAGCAAGGTGGCCGGTGAATTAGTTACAGCATATTCGAGGCGGTGCAGTTGCTCCGGCAGTCGCCGCGCGAAATCGGTTGCTGCCTGTGGCGGGCCAGAGATTCGTACAGAAACAGTCAGGCGGGGCTGTTCTGAATCCACTGCACTGGATAGCTTTTCCTGTCCGGTAGCGCAACTAGAACAGCGGGAAAAATGCAAACGACTGCGTTATCGGTTCACTCTGCCGAGCGCCACTCCCGGATGTTTTTCACCACGCCATCCAGTAATCGCTGGCGGCTCTCGCGGCTGATCCAGGCGTTGTGCGGCGTGATGATCAGGTTGGGGATATCATCGGCCAGCAGCGGGTGGTCCGCGGGTGGCGGCTCCACGCTCAGTACATCGAGCGCTGCGCCGCCGAGGTGACCACTGCGCAACGCGTCGGCGAGCGCCGTTTCATCCACCAGGCCACCGCGGGCGGTATTGATCAGCAGCGCGCCGGGTTTCATTGCAGCGAGAAAAGCTTTGTCGACCAGTTTCTCCGTGTGTTCGCTCAGCGGGCAGTGCAAGCTGATTACATCGGATTCTGCCAACAATTGCTGCAGCGGCACCCGGTCCTGTTGCTGTTGCCCGACAAACGATTCGGCCACCAGAATATTCATTCCCAGTGCTCGGCCGAGGTCTGCAACTTTGCGGCCCAAATCGCCATAGCCGATAATGCCGAGGTTCTTGCCGGCCAGTTCCATCACCGGGTGCTCCAGCAGGCAGAAGATGGGGGAACGAGTCCAATGGCCGGATCGGACATCGGTGTGGTAATCGTGCCAGCGAGTGGCCAGGGCGAGGATCAGCGTCAGTGCATGCTGTGGCACCGATGCGCCGGCGTAGCCCTGTACGTTGCGCACCGGGATTTTGCTCTCCCGCGCCGCATCCATGTCGATATTGTTGGTGCCGGTGGCACAAACGCAGATGAGTTTCAGCTGGGGAGATTTTTCAATAATCGCGCGGTCCAGTACCACCTTGTTGGTGATGACCACATCCGCACTCTTAATGCGCGCGGCCGTTTCCTCTGGCGCGGTGGTTTCGTAAAAATCCCAGTGGTCCAGGGATTTCTCCAGGGCCGAGGTGTCCAGCTCGTCCAGCTTCATGGTCAGGGTATCGAGGAAAACGCCGCGCATGATTCAGTCCTTGTCGATGGCAAAAGGGCGAACCATTAGTTCGCCCTTACGATAGTTGCTGCTGCTCGCGATCACATCACGCGCATACCCGGCTTGGCGCCGACGTGGGGTTCGAGGATCCACAGGTCCTTGCCGCCGGGGCCGGCAGCCAGGACCATGCCCTCGCTGACACCGAAGCGCATCTTGCGCGGCGCCAGGTTGGCCACCATGACGGTGTGCTTGCCTTCCAGGTCTTCCGGCTTGTAGGCGCTCTTGATGCCGGCGAACACCTGGCGTGTCTCGCCGCCGAGGTCCAGGGTCAGCTTCAGCAGCTTGCCGGCGCCCTCCACGTGTTCCGCCTTGGCGATCAGGGCGATGCGCAGATCCACCTTGGCGAAATCGTCGAATTCGATCTGCGGGGCGATCGGCTCGTCTTCCAGCGGGCCCTTGTCCACGGCGCCCGTGGTGCCGGCCGGTTTGGTTTCCGCCTGCAGCTGCGCCAGGGACTCCTTGGCGGCTTCCATAACGGCGTCCACCTGGGTTTTTTCCACGCGCTGCAGCAGTGGATTGAATTTGCTGATCGCGTGGCCGGCCAGCGGGGTGGTTGCGGCGTGCCAGTCGAGTTCGCAGTTCAGGAACTCTGCCGCTTTCGCCGCGGTATTCGGCAGCACCGGTGCCAGCCAGGTCATCAGGGCGCGGAACATGTTGACGCCCTGGGAGCAGATGGCCAGTACTTCAGCCTCTTTGCCTTCCTCCTTGGCCAGCGACCAGGGGGCCTTGTCGGCGATCCAGGCATTGGCGGCATCCGCCAGCGCCATGATGTCGCGCATGGCGCGGGCGTATTCGCGGTTTTCGTAGTAATCGGCGATGCGCGGCGCAGCTTCGACAAACTGGTTCCACAGTTTCTCATCCGCCAGTTCTGCGGCCAGTTCGCCGCCGGACTTGCTGACGAACTTGGCGGTGCGCGAGGCGATATTGACGACCTTGCCCACCAGGTCCGAATTCACCTTGGCGATAAAGTCGTCGAGGTTCAGGTCCAGGTCGTCGACGCCGGCGGTCAGCTTGGCGGCGAAGTAGTAGCGCAGGTATTCCGGGTTCAGGTGGTCCAGGTAATTGCGCGCGTTGATGAAGGTGCCGCGGGACTTGGACATCTTCTTGCCATTCACGGTCAGGAAGCCGTGCACGCACACCTTGGTCGGCGTGCGGAAATCCGCGGAGTCCAGCATCGCCGGCCAGAACAGGGCGTGGAAGTTGACGATATCCTTGCCGATAAAGTGATACACCTCGGCGTCGCTGTCCTTCTTCCAGTACTCCTGCCAGTCGAGTCCGTTCTGGTCACAGTAATTTTTCAGGCTGGCCATATAGCCGATCGGCGCGTCCAGCCATACGTAGAAGTATTTACCCGGTGCGTCCGGGATCTCGAAGCCGAAGTAGGGCGCGTCGCGGGAGATGTCCCACTCCTGCAGGCCTTCCTCCAGCCACTCCGCCAGTTTGTTCGCCACTTCGTCCTGCAGGGTGCCGGAACGGGTCCAGTCTTTCAGGAAGTCGGTAAAGGCCGGCAGGGTAAAGAAGAAGTGCTCGGACTCCTTCTCTACCGGGGTCGCGCCGGAAATGGCGGAGACCGGGTCGATCAGTTCGGTGGGGCTGTAGGTGGCGCCACAGGCCTCGCAGTTATCGCCATACTGGTCGGGCGTGCTACAGCGCGGGCAGGTACCCTTGATGTAGCGGTCGGCGAGGAACAGCTGCTTCTCCGGATCGAACGCCTGGGTAATGGTACGCGAGGCGATATGGCCGTTTTCGCTCAGGCGCTGGTAGATCATCGCGGACAGCTCGCGGTTCTCCGCCGAGTGGGTGGAGTGGTAGTTGTCGACACCGATCAGGAAGTCGGCGAAGTCGCGCTCGTGTTCGGCCTGCATCTTGGCGATGTGCTGTTCCGGGGTCAGCCCCAGCTGTTCGGCCTTCAGCATGATGGCGGTGCCGTGGGCATCGTCGGCGCACATATACAGGCAGTCGTGGCCGCGCGCGCGCTGGAAACGCGCCCAGATGTCGGTCTGGATATATTCGAGCACATGGCCCAGGTGCAGGGAGCCATTGGCATAGGGGAGTGCGCTGGTAACGAGGATTTTTCTCGGGGCGGGGCGCGTTTCTGACATCGGTTCTTCCATCGGCTGAGGGGTTGTGGCCAGGGCTCGCAGATAAGCGGCCGGACATCGTCAAAAGACCGCGGAATATAGCAGAAATGGGCCTGTGGCGGCACCCGGAGAAGTGGTGCCGGTGGGACGCGCTGGCGCTGGCGGGGCCTATCCGACACAATGCCGCCCATCGAGTATTCACCGCGAGGGAAACACAGTGAGCGATCACCAGCACGACCACGACCACCAAGACCTGCCGGAAGAGGTGCAGACGGAACTGGAGCGCCTGGCGGAGTGCCTCGGCCAGCTGCACGACCCGGCTACCAGCCTGCCGCTGGACGAGCTGGATGCGGAGATCGAGGTCGGCTTCGAGGGCGACACGGTGTTTGTCGGCGTCACGCTGGGCTACCCCTGCGCCAGCGAGGAAGAGAGCTGGAGCGCGCGAGTGCACGAGGCCTGCCTGCCGCTGCTGAAGGGCGGCCCCCTGGGCGGCAGCCAGCTGCAGTTTGAGCTGTTCAGCGATATACCGGCCACGCCGGCGGGCGATGTACCCGGACCCCTGCAGGGCGTAAAGAATATCGTCGCGGTGGCCTCCGGCAAGGGCGGCGTGGGCAAGTCCACCACCGCGGTGAACCTGGCCCTGGCGCTGGCCGCCGAGGGTGCCCGTGTCGGCCTGCTGGATGCGGATATCTATGGCCCCAGCCTGCCCACCATGCTCGGTACCGAGGGCGCGCGCCCTCAGGTGAAGGAGCAGAAGTTCTTCGTCCCGGTTGAGGTGCAGGGGCTGCAGACCATGTCCCTCGGCTACCTGATGACCGAGGATACACCGGCGGTTTGGCGCGGCCCCATGGCCAGCGGCGCGCTGAATCAGATACTGACGCAGACGCTGTGGGGAGAACTGGATTATCTGGTTGTGGACATGCCGCCGGGCACCGGCGACATTCAGCTGACGCTGGCACAAAAAACTACGCTCGCCGGCGCGGTAATTGTGACGACACCCCAGGATCTCGCGCTGAAAGATGCGATCAAGGGCGTGGAGATGTTTCGCAAGGTATCGGTGCCGGTACTGGGCATCGTCGAGAATATGTCGCTGCACACCTGCACCAATTGCGGACACAGTGAGCCCATCTTCGGCAGTGGCGGCGGTGAGCGTATCGCCGCCGATTACGACACGCGCCTGCTGGGACAGCTGCCGCTGGCAATGGCAATCCGCGAGGGGACCGACAGCGGCCTGCCCAGTGTCGCCGCGGAACCGCAGGGGGAAATCGCCGGTTTTTACCGCGACATTGCCCGTCGCGCCGCCGCTCAGATCTGGCTCAGTGTCGGCGACGAGCTGTTACCGGAAATCGAAATAAGTTGAGTGGACTCGAGAATCGGTTCACAAACGGATAAATTTTTTAACGAAGTGGTTTTGGCGGGATATCGTTCCTAATATATTCAGGGCAATACTTTCGCGCCACTGGTTTTCGGGAGTGGTGAAATTGCAGTTCACACGGAAAACTGGATGTCCCGAAATTTCCAAATCCGCTACCAACTGGCCGGGCGTATTGTCCGGCTTCATTTTATCGGCCGGGTGGGGCTGGCCGAGCGCCTGCAGGCTGCCGGTCAGGTAGCGGCGAAGTTCCGTCACCTGCGGCAGCTGCGCCTGTTTGTCGATACCCGCTATGCGGAAACTGCGATGACATCGGCCGAGCAGCGCCAGTTTGTCGACTTTGTACTGGGGCATCCGGTCCTGCGGCGGGCCAGGATCGCGGTACTGTATCGCACCGGTTGCAGTCCGGTGGCACTGATGGCGCAGCGGATGTCCGGGCGCAGTGACAGCATCAGGCCATTTCTGGTGGAGTCCGAAGCGTTGGCGTGGTTGTGCAGCCAACGGTCGGCGACCAGGTGGACCTGCCATTCCCGCTAGTAGCCTCTCGACTATGAGCCACTGCATCTCTGCGGTGGTGATGGTTTCCTCTCTTCCGGGACTTGCGCCGCCTTCATTCTTGCCATTAGGCGTCATTTTGCTTTTCGCAGCTCACAATCGTGCAAATTCGGGTGTACTCGGAAAGGGAGATATTTATACTGGTGATTCTGTTCTCACCACAGATGTGAAGTGGTTCACTAAAAATAACAATGATGAGGCGCAGGTGCTTCGCAGCGATGAATTTTCACATCACTTATAGACCCGAAGTCGGCATCGCCCGGATACTGTTTTACGGCACCGTCGGGCTGGCGGAACGTATGGAAGCTGTCGGAATAGTGGCGGAGAAATTCCAACATCGCACACCGTTGCGGCTGCTGGTGGATCTGCGCTACGCACGCTCGGTGATCGCGCCGGAAGAGCAGCGCCGGCTCGGCCGCTTCCTCGCCGAGCATCCTGTGCTGGGTAGGGCACATATCGCCGTATTGTATTCCCGGAATCGCTATTCCTCGCTGATGGTTGCCAGCGAGGCCAAATCGCGCGGGCACAGCTCCCGGGAATTCGATATTGAGGCAGAAGCGGAAGCCTGGCTACTGCAGACGAAAGATGAGTCGCCGTCCCTGGCGTCGCGACTATCGGTAACCGCTTAGGCGTCCTGCGCTTCCGCCTGACGGCGGCGGTCTTCCTGCTTCTGGTGACGGCGCGCAGCGGTCAGTTGCCGCGCTTCCTGTCCGAGGTGTTCCTCACCGCGTGCTTTGGCCAGCTGAATCTGTTTTTCCCGCTCGCGGAAACGGGCGCGGTCGGTCTCGGAGACCTGGTCGAAACAGCGGGGGCAACTGACACCCTGTTCGAACTTCGGTGACTGCATTTCTTCAGCGGTTACCGGCATACGACAGGCATTGCATTGGTCGTAGTTGCCGCGCTGCAGGTCGTGGTCGACGGTCACGCGCTCATCGAATACAAAGCATTCGCCCTGCCACAGGGTTTCTTCTTTCGGCACTTCCTCCAGATATTTGAGGATGCCACCCTGCAGGTGGTAAACCTCTTCAAAACCCTGTTCCTTCAGATAAGCGGTGGATTTTTCACAGCGGATACCGCCGGTACAGAACATCGCAACTTTCTTGTGCCTGGCCGGGTCGAGGTTGTCGCTGACGTACTGCGGAAACTCGCGGAAACTAGTGGTGTTCGGATTCACCGCATTCTTGAAGGTGCCGACCTGGTACTCGTAATCGTTGCGGGTATCGATCAGGACCACTTCCGGGTCGCTGATCAGCGCGTTCCAGTCCGCCGGCCGCACGTAGGTGCCCACCGTGCGGCGCGGGTCTATGCCCTCGACCCCCATGGTAACGATCTCGCGCTTTAGCTTGACCTTGCTGCGCAGGAACGGCAGTTGGTCGGTATAGGATTCCTTGTAGTCCAGTTCCGCCAGGCGCGGATCTGACGTCAGATAAGAGAGCAGGGAGTCGATGCCCTCGCGGGAGCCGGCAACCGTGCCGTTGATGCCCTCCCGGGCCAGCAGCAGGGTGCCGCGCACGCTGTTTTCCAACATGACATTCAGCAGGGGGTCACGCAGGGAGGTGAAATCCTCCAGGGTGACGAATTTATACAACGCACAGACGACGATCTGGTTCATGGGTTGGTTCACAAGAGTTCCTCTTTGCGGGCCGGAACGTAAATCCGGGGCATAAAAAATCGCCGCGCATTTTATCGCAATCCGCGGCAACTGTCGTACATTTATCAGGCAGTCGGGCATGCCCGGCGGGTCGATCGGGCGGCCCAACCGGTCCAGCAACTATCTAGTTGACCGGTGGGCTACAAGTTGTCACAGTCTGGCCCCTACGAGTCAGAAGCCACAGCGAGGCATTTCCCCATGGACGAAGAATTTGCACCGAAAGCGTCGGAATTGAGTCAGAGCTACCGCGAAGGCGAAGTGTCCGTCCATATCGATATATACGAGGATGGCGAGGGCGGCTGGCTGCTGGAAGTTGTCGATGACAACAATAATTCCACGGTGTGGGAGGACTCGTTCGATACGGAAGAAGAAGCCCTGGAAGAGGCGCTCGACGCGCTGCGTGACGAGGGCATCGAGACCTTCGTCGGCCCGGTCCAGGAGACCGACGAGAGCTGGTAGTGTGACCGGCCAGACTCCTCCACCACGCCACCCGGCACCGGTGCATTGACCGGTGCCGACTTCTTATTCCCTTGAATATCGGTTTGCTACTGGCAGTTATGCCGTTTTGGCCTGGATCGAGCGCACCGGGAGAGTGGCTGCTATCGTTAGAGATGAAGGGAATCGCGACAGTGTGATAGCACAACCCAATCACAGCACCGTCGCGAGACAAGCACGGAACGATTGTCTCCGGCGGCGCGATCAAGCCGGCGGTTGCCTTCCCGATGAAAGCGCTCTGTTTTCCACTTCTCCTGCTTGCCTGCCCCTTTGCGGTAGCGGAAAACATCCAGCTATCCGACCACCAGGTTCTCAAGACTGCGCTGAAAGAAGTTAAGCTGATTTCCGAGTTACACGGTTATGCCATCGTCGCCGGGCGCAGTTGCGTGGACTGCGATGAGAATACATCTATCTATATCCACAAGATCCCGCGGCCGGGCAACGGGGTGAGCGGCGAAGAAGGGGATCCGGGTAGTAGCGACCGCTACACCTACCCCGGTCAATATCTCGATTATGAGAGCAAACAGCTGGTGGAAAAAACACGCATGTTTTACGGCCAGTGTTATGAGGGCCAGCCTTCCCTCTTGTGGCTGAGTGAATACCGAGACGGCAACACCTGGATCAAATCCGAATACCTGATTGTCTTTGGTGATGATGGTCTGGAGCACCGCTTCAACGAAAACCGCCAGCCAAGTATTTTTTACACCGAAAACGCCAAGTGCGAAGAGTTGCCGGGAATCACCGCGGAAACGGAACCCTGAACATTTGCGGGAGTATTTTGCGTTGAGCCGCGATAAAAAAAGCCCCGCTGGAGGGCGGGGCTTTCTAGGGGCCCGGGATAACCCGGGCGATTAATCTTTGCGGGAGCGGGTTACTTGACCGGCTTGAATTTGATCTTCAGAGTTTTCTTGCCCCACTTGCGCGCTTTCTTGATGTCTTTTTCCATCCACACATCGATGCGGTTCTTAAAGCGCTTGTTCATACGGTCGCGTACCGTGTAGGTGCCGGGCAGACCCTCGATCTGTACTTTGGCGCCGTTGGTCAGGCCGTGTTTCTCCAGGTCGCGGGAAACGGCGATCACTTTGTCACCCGGACGCAGACGGTTGTTCCAGGCCGCTACCCAGGGGTCGTCGTCAGTCTGACCCGGTACTGAGTTATAGGCGGTTGCGTGAACGGTCATTGTCTTTTGTATGGCGGCTGATGCATTCAGGCTCACGGCTGCCGAAAGGACAGCGATCATAATAAATACTGAATTGCGCAGAGTCTGTTTCACCATGTCCCGATACCTCCAGGTGTCAAATGGTCGCAAGCCAAAATGTGCTCGCGAAATTTCCAAGAGTCTTTGGAAATAACTGACCAATAATTAATCAGCTGAGGGCTATATTACCGGCAACGAACCCCTGATCAACTTTTCCCCGCGAATCGCCAGGAAGCCGTATGTATTGGCTGCCTAATTCACGTGGCTAGAACAATATGGCTAAAAATAAAAAGATTCTGAAAAGTGATCCTTGCAAATGAATTTTCTGTAACCGGATAACCGAAAAACAGATGACAGCGTTGGTAATTGGTTTCAGCAGCCCAAAAACCACTGACAGCGATGTCATTCTAACTTTTGAGTAAAATTTACCCAGAACCTGCTTGCCGACCCGATGCGTAAAAGTAAAAAATTTCTCTGTAATTATTTGTGACTGGTGGTTCAAGAAGTGCTGTTTAGCCGCTAAATACCGACTTTAGTAGGAAAAGGTGCACCTGAAACGGCGAAAATTACAGCAGCTGTAGGACGTTTGTCCCATGGGAAGGCTTTGCCCGGGCGGGCTAAAGCGCGGTGGTGCTGGCGCGGGCCGGGGGGTTAATCTGCTCGCGCAGGGCCAGTAAATAGTTGCGATCCTCTTCGAGGTCTGGGAAGCCGTGTTGCCGGTCCAGCGATACCGCCTTTTCCAGCCACTCGACGGCCTCTTCCAGGTTGCCCTGCCACTCACATACCTGGCCCAGGTTGAAATAGGTGATGGCGAGGTTGTGCCATTCCCTTTCATCGGCCAGGTCTTGGGCTGCACCGCTGTACACGAGGTATGCGGTGCGCAGCAGGTGCGCGCGCTGAATCGGATCCTCTTCGCTGCCAGCCTGCTGATGGTAGGTGTGGGCCAGCGCCGAACGCACCCGCGCGGCTGAGTGTTCCAGGCTTGCGCCGCCGTCCAGGTAGCTGAGTACCGATTCGAATTGCGCCCGCGCCAGAGGGTAGAGGTCGGGGCGCGCATGTGCGCCGAGGGCGTTGAGCACAATACCGTAGCGGTAGCGCAGAGCTTGTTGCTGTTTAGGTTGGGGGGCGAGGGCGGCGATTGCCTTTTCGTAAAGAGGCAGGGCGGCATCGAAATCACCTTCGATGGCGAACTCCTCTGCCTGGTCGACCAACTGCTGCGGCTCGGCCTGCGCCAAGGTGGCGCCCGGAGCAAGCAGCGCTGCGCAGAGCAGCAAGTTGGTCAGGGGTCGGTACATCGGCCATTCCTGCAGGCATTGCCTGCGTTGCGGAGCGGCAGCTCCGCGTTGTCTGGGGTCTACCTGTCAGTAAACCCTTATTTTTCCAACTGCGCCAGCATTCCTTGCAATGGATGGCGCAAAGACACACCCGCGAAGCGCTTGCTCTGGCAGCGGCAGGAATAGCCGCTGGCGAGCAGCTGGTCTCCATCACTGGTGCCGTTCTGCGACAGTCGCGGCGCCCACGATTGCTGGAAGATCACTCGGGAGGTCTCTTTGTTGGCGGTCTCGTGGCCGTAGGTACCGGCCATACCGCAGCAGCCGAGGCTCTCGGTCTGCAGTTCCAGGCCCAGTGCGGCAAAGATACTCTGCCAATCCCGCAGGGAGGCAGTCGCGTTGGTCTGCTCACTGCAGTGCGGCAGCAGGCGGAAACTCCCGGGGCGCACCCGTGGGCGCTGTTGTTCGAGGTGCTGCCGCTGTGTCGCCAGCCACTCCTGCAACAGCTGAACCTGGGGCGCACCTTCGCCCAGCAGTTTCCGGTATTCGGCGCGGTAGGTCAGGGTCATCGAGGGATCCACGCCGACCAGCGGTACACCGCTTGCGGCCAACTCGTTCAGCATCTGGCTGTTAACTTCTGCCACGCGGCGGAATTGGCGCAGGAAACCGTGTACGTGCAGTGGCTTGCCATTGGCGCGAAATGGAGCGACCAGGGGTACAAAGTCCAGCTGTTTCAGCAGCCGCAACACGTCGCTGACCACCCCGGCATCGAAGTAACTGGTGAAAGCGTCCTGGACAATGATCACCGCACGGTCGCGCTGTGCCGGGCCGAGTGCGTCGAGCCTGGCAGAACTGGCAAGAGGGACGCCCAGCTCGTCCATGGTCTCGCGCAGGGTTTTCTCCGCCATCAATGGGCTGTCCGCCAGGCCCAGGCCGCGCTCCAGCAGCCATTGCACCGGCTTGAGGCCCAAGGGGAAATTGTACAGCTGCGGCAATTTCGCCAGGTGCGGTACCAGAAATTCCAGGCCGCCGACGAAGTAGTCCTTCAGCGGCCGCAGGTAGCGGCTGTAATAGAGCTCGAGAAACTTGCTGCGGAACTCCGGTACATCCACCTTCACCGGGCACTGGCCGACACAGGATTTGCAGCCGAGGCAGCCCTGCATGGCCTCGTTCACTTCGTGGTTGAAGTCGTATTCGCCGCGGGCCCGGGCCAGGGAGTTCTTGATTCGCCCGGGCAGCCCCACAAAGAAAGACTGTTCGCGCACCTTGCGCGCGACTTCCACGGCATCCACATCGCGCTGGCTCAGCAGCCGCAGCCACTCGCGCATCAGCGAGGCGCGGCCCTTGGGCGAGTGGATGCGCTCGCGGGTGGCCTTGTAGGACGGGCACATGGCGTCGTCCGGATTCCAGTTGAAGCAGGCGCCGTTGCCATTGCAGTGCACCCCCTCGCTGTAACCGTCCCAGACCTGCACCGGGATTTGCCGGTCCAGTTCGCCGCGGGTCGTGACCTCGTCGATTTTCAGCAGGCCGGAGGCGCGACTGGGGGTGGCAATCTTGCCCGGGTTCAGCTGGTTGCGCGGATCGAAGGCGGCCTTGATCTTCTGCAGCTCCGGGTAGAGTTCGCCGAAGAACTCCGGCGCATACTCGGACCTGACGCCCTTGCCGTGTTCGCCCCACAGCAGGCCCTTGTATTTCTGCGTCAGCTTGACGACCTTGTCGGTGATCGGCCGTATCTGTGCCGCCTGCTCGGGATCCTTCATGTCGATGGCCGGGCGCACGTGCAGTACGCCGGCGTCCACGTGGCCGAACATGCCGTAGCTGAGGCCGGCTTCATCGAGCACGGCGCGGAATTCGGCGATAAAGTCCGCCAGGTTCTCCGGCGGTACCGCGGTGTCCTCGACGAACGGAATCGGGCGCTTCTCGCCCTGTACATTGCCGAGCAAACCGACCGCGCGCTTGCGCATGGCCCAGATACGGTTCACCTCGGCGTGGCCGCGGGCGATGGAATAGCCGAAGCTCTTGCCCGACTGGCCGATCGCGGCCTTGACATGATCGGTGAATTTTTCCAGCGCCCGATCCAGCTCTTCCTCCGTTTCGGCGGTGTACTCCACCAGGTTGATGCCCTTGACCGGGCGCTGTTGTACTCCGGTGGAAGGTTCAGCCGGGAAGAACTCGCTGACGCTGTGCCAGACGATATCCTCCATCGCCAGCTGCAGAACCTTGCTGTCCACGGTCTCGATGGACATGGGGCCGGCCCGCATCAGGTCATTGGCGTCGCGCAGCGCGTCCTGGAACTGGTCGTATTTCAGGTTGACCAGCGCCACACATTGCGGAATCGGCAGCAGGTTCAGCTTGGCCTCGGCAATAAAGCCGAGGGTGCCTTCGGAACCGCACAGCACGCTGTTCAGATTGAAGCTGCTGTCGTCGCCTGTGGCCGTGCGCAGGTGGGCGAGGTCGTAGCCAGTCAGGCAGCGGTTCAGTTTGGGGAATTTCTGTTCGATCAGCCCGGCCTTGTCCCGCGCGATATCGTCACAGGTGCGGTGGACCTTGCCGACACGGCCGTCGCGGCGACTGATCTCGTGCAGCTGCGCATCATCGATCGGCGCCGACTGCCACAGTTCCCCCCCCAGCAATACGGTGGAGAGTTCCAGCACGTGGTCGCGGGTCTTGCCGTAGACGCAGGAGCCCTGGCCGGAGGCATCGGTATTGATCATGCCGCCGATGGTGGCGCGGTTGCTGGTGGAGAGTTCCGGCGCGAAGAACAGGCCGTGGGGCCTGAGGGCAGCGTTCAACTGGTCTTTGACCACGCCCGCCTGCACGCGCACCCAGCGCTGTTCCGCATTGATCTCGAGAATACGGTTCATGTGGCGGGAGATATCCACCACCAGGCCGTCGGTCAGGGACTGGCCGTTGGTGCCGGTGCCGCCGCCGCGTGGTGACAGCACTATCTGGTGGAAATCGTCGCGGTCGGCCAGCTCTGCCAGCAGTTGCAGGTCGCGCACGTCGCGGGGGTAGACCACCGCCTGGGGCAGCACCTGATAGATGGAGTTGTCGGTGGCCAGCACGGTGCGGCTGGCATAACTGGGGCTGATATCGCCGCGAAAACCAGCGTCAGACAATGCCTGTAGATACTGAAGGTAAAGCGCCTGTACCTCGTCGACTTCGCGCAGTGCTGGAATCATGGGCCAAAACCATAGCTCTCGGGAGGGTTTGGCATTGTAGCTGCGGCACCTGTTTGCGCAAGCGGTGCGGGGCTCAGGGGCCTGTGGTCACCAGGTTGTACAGGAAAAAATATTGTATAAGTTGATGTGCCACGCTATAAAAGTTGTACAAATTGGCGTGCGTGTACAACTTTCATGAACATCCAACTGCGGACACAGAAGATTCCGGTGGGTATCAGCCAGTGTGCCGTCGGCGACCCGGTGCGGTTTAACGGCGGCCACAAGCACAGCAAGGTATGTACCCAGCTCCTGGCCCAATGCTTCGAATTGCACCCCTATTGCCCGGAGGTCGCGATCGGTCTGGGCGTGCCGCGGCCGCCGATTCACCTGATAGTGAGCGACCGCCTGCGCGCGGTGGGTCGCGATGATGGAACCCTGGATGTTACCGATGCATTAGAGGAATACGCGGATCGTATTGCACCGGAAGTGCAGCACCTGCGCGGCTTTATCCTGATGCAGAAGTCACCCAGTTGCGGATTGCGCACCACACCGCATTTCAAGGCTGACGGTCCGGATGCCCTGGGGCACGGAGCCGGCCTCTTTGCCGCGCGCCTGCGCGAGCGCTTTCCGCATCTGCCGCTGGAAGAAGTGGGGCGACTGAATGCCAGCGACATCCGCGAAAACTTCCTCACCCGCGTCTTCGCCTACGATGCCTGGCACCGCTATGTGGCGCCGGACCCGCGGCCCGCGCGGGTGATCGAGTTCTATACCGCCTACAAGTACCTGCTGATGGCGCACCACCAGCAGATGACCCGCGAGCTGGGGCAATTCGCGGCCAATACGCGCGCCATGGAACCGCAGCAGTTTGCCTATGAGGTGCGCGGCAGGATCATGGAAATTCTCGCCCACCCGGCCAGTCGCAAGGAGCGAACCAATGCGCTGATGCACATTCAGGGCCACCTGAAAGCCTTTCTAAGCAATGAGGAGAGAAGTGAGCTGGCGCAGCTGATCGAAGACTATCGCCTGGGGCTAAAACCCCTGTCCGCGGCACTGACCATGCTGCGGCACTACCTGCCCCGCAGCCCGCACCACTTTATTCACAGCCAGGTACTGCTCGCCGCGGAGCCGGCGGAAATGGGGCTGTGTGAGTTTCGCTGAGACAGAGTCGATGGCAAATACAGAACTGCAACCGGACACACTGCTGCCGATCCGCGAAGTGGCCGAGCGCACCGGCGTCAATCCGGTAACCCTGCGCGCCTGGGAGCGCCGCTACGGCCTGTTGGTGCCCGCGCGCACCGGCAAGGGACACCGTCTGTACAGTGAGCTGGACGTACAGCGAATCGAGGAAATCCTGACCTGGCTGGCCCGCGGCGTGGCGATTGGCCAGGTGCGCCCACTGCTGCAAGACGGGCGCGAAAAAGGCGTGGCCGCAAGTGAAGCGCTGGTGAATGGCGAGCCCGCGGACAGTTGGAGCCGTTTGGTGCAGGAAACCGCAGCGGCCATCGACAATTTCTCGGCACCACAACTGCAACGGCAACTGGAGCAACTGCTGTCCAGTTACCCGTTGCCGCTGTTGTTGGATCGATGGCTGGTACCGCTACACAAGGTTCTCAGCAGCCAGGGGCGTTTTGGCTGCAGTGTCACCCAGGCTTTTTTCTGGCAGCTGCTGATCGAACAGCTGACGCTGATCGTCAGCGCCAGCCGCAAGAACCTGCGTCGCGGTGGCACCAGGCCACACAAACTGCTGCTGGTTGGTTTTTCCGGCGCTGATCAGCAGGCGTTTGCGCTGCTGTTCTGCGCGGTGTTGATCGCCGCCGGTCTCGAGGTGATCAACCTGGGGCCCGATGCGGAGCTGGGTGAGCTCGCCTTCGCCGAGGACAAGCTCAAAGCGGACGGCGTTATCTGCTATAGCCACAATGCGCTGCCAATGGCCGTACTCGGTACCGGCCTGGAGCGGGCGCTGCGCAGCCTGAAATCACCGCTGTGGCTCGCGGGCGGATTCGTCAATCTGCAGCGTCGCGATCACGACAAACTGATCGAGCGGCGGCACTGCCGGCGGCTGCCCGCGGAGACAGCGCTGGCGCTGCGAGAATTGCGGGAGCAATTGCAATGAGCAGTCGTTTTGCTTTTCAGCGCGGACTGGTATGGCTGCGTAACGACTTGCGGATACAGGACAATACTGCGCTTTATCACGCGGCCAGGAGTTGCGCGCAGGTGGCGGCAATCTTTATCGCTTGTCCTCAGACCTGGCGCAGTCACGACGAAGGCGATCCGGTGGTGTCCTTTCGGCTGGCCTGCCTGCGCGAGCTGCAGCAGAGCCTCGCCGAACGCCATATCCCTCTCTACTTCCTCGAATTGCAGAAGTTCGCGCAGGTGCCGCGCGCGATGGTGCAGATTGCGCAGAAACTGAAGATCGATGCGCTGTTTGCCAACGCCGAGTATCCGCTCAATGAGCGGCGTCGCGACAGCGACGTGCGCGAGGCGCTGAAAAAAATCGATGTGCCGATAGAGTACTGTACCGATCGCACCCTGCTGCCCCCGGGCGCAGTAAAAACCGGCAGCGGTGACGCTTACAAAGTATTCACCCCGTTCAAGCACACCTTTATCGAGCAGTGTGGCGGCACGGATTTTGCGCCCCTGCCTCAGCCGCGCACAATGGAGGAAGACGACAACTGGCCCAGCTGGATCGAAGTGCGGGGCGAACACAACCTGGTGCAGACTATTCCCGCGCAATTGCCGGGCTACCACGCGGTGCCGGAAAAAAAAGGGGAACTGCTGGGCTGGAAGCCGGGCGAAAAAGCCGCGGCCAAGCGTCTGCGGGAATTTCGCGAGGACATCGACGGCTACGAGGATGAGCGCGATTATCCAGCCATCGATGCCACCTCGCGCCTGTCTCCCTACCTGAATTGCGGCGCCATTTCGATTCGCCAGTGCGCGCATATGGCGCTGACACTGAACAACGGCCAGTGGGCCGGTGGCAGTGACGGTATCAGCTGCTGGCTGAGCGAGCTGATCTGGCGAGAGTTCTACACCCATCTGCTGGTCGCGTTTCCGCAGCTGAGCAAGCACAAACCGTTTAAACCGGAAACCGATAAGGTGCCCTGGTCCTACGATCAGGACAAGTTCCGGCACTGGTGCGACGGGAAAACCGGCGTGCCGATCGTGGATGCCGCCATGCGCCAGTTGAACCAGACCGGCTGGATGCACAACCGCCTGCGTATGGTGGTGGCTTCTTTCCTGAGCAAGAACCTGCTCATCGACTGGCGCTGGGGCGAGCGTTATTTCATGCAGCACCTGCTGGACGCGGACTTTGCCGCTAACAACGGCGGCTGGCAGTGGGCCGCATCCACCGGCACTGACGCCGCGCCCTATTTCCGCGTGTTCAATCCCTACAGTCAGTCGAAAAAATTCGATCGTCACGGTGAATTTATTCGCGACTTCGTGCCGGAGCTGCGTGAACTCGGCGATGACGAGATTCACTGTCCGCCGCCGTCGCAGAACTACCCGCCTCCCATCTGCGATGTCGGGCAGAGTCGCAAACACGCGATAGAAGTTTTTGCCGCTTTGAAATGAAGCGGGATCATCGCCGCTAGCAGTCTCTCGCAGCCACGTGGTGAGGATCTGCGTGGTAAGAAGCTGCGTGGCTATACTTGCCCCATCGCGATCTGACGAGTACGCAATGGAGTGCGCAATGGGGTTCACCGTCAAATCAATTTGCGCGGCAACGGCTTTCGCTGTTGCCGTCACCGCACTTGCCGATGATGACAGCACGCTGCTCTATCGCAATATCGTCGTGTTCGGCGACAGCCTGTCGGACGCCGGCAATGCGGGCATTTTTACCAGCAGTGATCCCGACGGTATTTTACCGAAGCAGCCTTCGGTCAGCTTTCTCGCGCAGGACCTCGGGCTGGCACCGCTGACACCGTCTTGTTCGGGGCTGGGGCCGGCATTCGGTGGTGCCATTCCCTGCGCACCGGCTCCGGGCACGCCGGAACAGCAGTTTCAGCAGGTCGCCGGCTCGGTACTGGCCAACGGCAACGACTGGGCGGTAGGCGGCAATCGCACCGCAGACGTATTGTTGGACCTGGTCGGACCGCAGCGTTTTCGCCAGCTCTTTCCGAATACCACTGTGGCCGATCACAACCCGCTGACGACGATTCTCCCCGATTCCAGCCGCTGCGGCAGCGATGGGGTCTGCGACCCGGCCGCCGGAGAGAGCCCCTACCTGTCGCCGGCAGAAGTGGCGGAGGCGGTGGCGGCCTTCGGCAATCCGGCGGCACTACAGGCACTGGTGGACGATCCAAACAACAATATCACTCTCACTGGGGTGCCCTTCGCCACCGGCCAGGGCTACCTGCCGCAGAACGGTGTCGCGAGAAACACGCTCTACTATCTCAACGGTGGCGGTAACGACATCCTTGCCGGTGTTGTCGGCGGCACCCTCTCGCCCGAACGTGTGCGGCGTTCAGTCAATTTTCTCGTTACCGCCGCGAGCGAGTTGCGCCGGGCGGGCGCGCGCTATGTGGTGGTTTCCAATGTGCCATGGATCGGTGATACGCCGCGGTTAAACGATCTTGGCGCCGCGGCAGTCAACGCAGCCAATGCCGGCACGGTGCAGTTCAACAACCGGCTGCGTATAGATCTGAATCGTGTCGGCAATGTGCTGATATTGGACACCGCGGGCATCCTGCAGCTGGCGCTCGATCAGCCGGCGCGGTTCGGTTTCGCCAACATCAATCAGTCCGCCACCTGTTACGCCGCCGGCGGCTGTGCCAATCCGAATCCGATCTACAGCGAAACCGGCAGCGCGCCTAATGCCAACCAGCTAATTTTCAATGACGGTATCCACCCGACAGTGGCGGCGCAGAAAGCCCTGGGTGATTACTATTTTTCGGTGCTGAGTGCGCCGGTAGGTTTTGCGATGCTGCCGGATCTGGGGTACCAGAATACGCGCCTGCACCAGACGAATATCGATCATCACCTGGTGGCCCAGCGTTTCCGCGACCCGACTACCACGGTGTTTTTCGGTGGCACGCTGGCCACGACCGAACTCGGTCAGGGGCCTGCCCCCAGCGAGGAGGATCTGGGCTGGGATGGCCTGCTCGGCATGAGCTTTGCCGCCACCGACAGCTTTGAGTGGGCGCTGGCCATTTCCTTCGGCAACAGTTATTACACGCCGCGAGACTTGTCACTGAAGGCGCGCTCTTTCAACCTGTCCGGGCTCGCGCGCTGGGATAACGAGCGGTTTTTTGTCGACGGCGGCGTAACCTTCAGCGGTACAGATTACTACGATGTCGATCGCCGTATCCGCCTCGGCAGTACGTTCAGTACCAGGATCGATGCGGACACCGATGGCGATGCCGTCAGTTTATTTGCCCGCGCCGGCTACGACACCGCACCCGCGCTGCCGTGCCAGGCCGGGCCTTTTATCTCTGCGGCCTGGACCCAGGTCGATGTGGACAGCTTTCGGGAAGACACCCGGCGGCAGCCGACCTATATCGGCATCCGGGGAGTGGCGGTGGATCCGCTGGGCCTGGCCGTGCGCCACCAGGACCGCGAGTACTATAGATTGCGCGCCGGGTTCTTTTACAACGGACCGGAGAAAGCCGACTGGCGCTGGTTCGGCGAAGTCTGGCTGGAGCACAACGGCGGTGACGACGTCGCCAAAGTGGGCATCGGGGTCAAGTCCATCCCCGGCAACAGCGCCTACCTGGCGGCCTACGACAGCCAGAACGCCGGGTTCTTCCAGAATGGCGTCGGCGCGCTGGTGGGGCTCAATATCACCGAGAAACTGCAGCTGTCCGGCAATATCCTGGTGCGTCCGGAAGATACCGTAGGCGGTGTGAACCTGAACTATCGTTTTTAGCCTCCGCCGCTAGGGAAAAGCGGGATGGAAACGAAAACAGCCTGGTGGTCACACTTCTTCCTGCAATAAAAATGTCACAGAATTTTCTGCGGTAATTGCAAAAAAAATGGTGGGGAATGCGCAATTTGCCCCGCTATAGCGCCATCGATTACTCGCGCGGTTGTTAAGTTAGAAGTATGAATAACAACCGCAAAGTGATGTCCGTGACGAAGTTCAAGCCTCGATTCAGTCTCCAGAGTGAAGCCCTCGACAGTGCCGACGCCGACGTGTGGGCAGTTAGTGATCGCGCCCACGAACTGGCTGACAAGGGGGAGGACGTTATCTTCCTGTGTGTGGGTGATCCTAATTTCGACACGCCGGAACCGATTCTCGATTTTGCCCGCGCCCGCCTGGGCGTCGGCCGCACGCACTACTCGCCGGCGGCGGGCGAGGCCATGCTGCGCCGCGCCATCGCCGACATCGAGAGCAAGGTGTCACCGCATCCCTGTAACCCCGATGACGTGGTGGTGTTCCCCGGCGGTACCAATGCGATTTATGCGGTGCTGTCCTGCCTGCTGAACCCGGGTGAGGAGATCGTCATCCCCGAGCCGATGTATATCGGCTATGTCCCCATCTGTGATTCCCTGCGCCTGAACGTGAAGCGCGTGGCCTGCCCGGCGCAAAACAATTTCGCCTTCGACGTAGAAGCCATCAAGGCCGCCATTGGCGACGATACGCGCGTGGTGATGATCAACACCCCGGTCAACCCGACTGGCGCCATGGCGACGCCGGAACAGCTGCGCGAACTGGCCGCCTATTGCCGCGAGCGCAATATCTGGCTGGTGTGCGACGAGATGTACTCGATGATCACCTTCGCGCGCCGCCACACCTCCCTGCGTACCGCGGCGAAAGAGCTGGACAATATCGTCGTCATCGACGGCCTGTCCAAGTCCCACGCGATGAGCGGCTGGCGCCTGGGCTGGGCCGTTGCCCGCGGGCCGCTGGTCGATCGCCTGATCGAGTTCGCCGGCGCCACCATCTTCGGCTGTCCGCAGTTCATCCAGGAGGCGGCCGCCTTCGCGCTGGAGTTCGATACCTATTTCGTCAAGCAGATGCGCGATGCCTACGAGAAGCGCCGCGACCTGATCGTCGAGCGCATCGGCAGGATCCCCGGCCTCAGCTGCTACTCACCGGAAGCGGGCATGTTCGTCATGGTGGACGTGTCCCAGGTGGCCCACTCGAAAGAGGGGAATTGCGGCCAGGCCTTTGCCGAGGCGCTGCTGGATGCCGAGCGGGTTTCCGTCCTGCCCGGCGCTCCTTTCGGCCCCAGCGCGGTCAACCACATACGCCTGACGCTGGCCGCCGATGAAGGCGAGCTTTCCCGTGCGCTGGACCGCATCGAGCGCTTCGTTACCGCCGGCAGCCGCCAGGCGAGCTGACCTCCGCTAGAATCTTACAACCGCCATACCGGCTTCTGCCGGTATGGCTTCACCCGGTGTGGCTTCACCCGGTGTGAATTCACCCATGTGAAGGGGCGGTTGTGGGTGCGGATGTTTCGGCCGCCGGCGATTGCCGCTATCCTTGCCCCTTTTCCAGGCAACAGAACCCTCTCTTACGGAAGATCAAGAGTGTGAAAATCGACCGGCACAACTTGCGTATTTTGCAGGTGCTGCAGACCAATGCGCGCATCAGCAACCTGAATTTGAGTGAACAGATCGGATTGTCCGAGAGCGCCTGTCTGGCGCGGGTAAAGCGTTTGACCAGCGAGCGCTATATTCGCGAGTTTCTCGCCGAGGTCAATCTGGACAAGGTGCGCCACGCCGAGTTCTACGTCAACGTGGCGCTCAAGCGCCAGGATGCCCGCACCAGCGAAAGCTTCCGCCGCGCCATCAACGATATTCCGCAGATTGTGTCCTGCGTGAAGATGTCCGGAGAGTTCGACTATATGCTGCGTTTCGTCTGCCCGGACGCGGCCGACTTTAACCGCGTATCCGAGCAGCTGTTGGCCAATGAAGACGCGGCTATCTCGCGCATGACTTCCCACCTGGTGATCGAGAAGACCAAGCCGTTTACCGGCTATCCGCTGGAGCTGCTGTTTCAGGACTGAGGCGGGTATTTCTTGCCGGCTGAGTTCACCGGTTGAATTTGATTAGAAAAAGGGACGCGAAGCGCCCCCAGACTGTTGATAAACCCCGCATTTCGTTCTGAGCCGGTGCGGTGGCGGCCAAGCACTAGGACGAGTATTTCGAAACGCTGTGAATACATCCCTGTAAGCTCCGGCGGCGACGTCCTGTCGCCGACGGTTCGAAACACTCGTCCTAGCACTTTGCCTTAAATTTTGACTGCATAACTTTGTCAGCAATCTGGGGGTGCGAAGCGCCCCCTTTTTATTTGCCTATTTAAATCAACATCGACAGGGTCCGGTCGAGCAGCCACCAGGCCGCCAGCCCTCCCACCAGGTAGGCCAGGGGCCAGCTGGCGACGGTCACCACCGATTGGCCAGTCCGCAGCTGCCACTGCTGCACCGGCGGCAGCCTCTGTAGCAATACGAACACAGCCGCGACCGCTGCGATAAACGCCAGCTGTCCGGCCTCCACGCCGATATTGAACAGCGCCAGTGCCAGTGGAATGGCGTGCTGGGGCACGCCGATTTCGGTGAGAGCGCCGGCAAAACCGAGCCCGTGCAGCAGGCCAAAGCCGAAGGCCACCAGCCAGGGTTTCCTGATCGCCAATGAGTCGCGGCCGCGCCTTCTCTGCAGAATTTCGCTGGCCACAAACACGATACTGAGTGCGATGACCGCCTCTACCGGTGCCTGTGGTACTGACACGAAACCCAGCACGGCTGCGGCCAGCGTAATACTGTGCGCCAGGGTAAAGGCGGTGATCGTGGCGACCAGCGGCTTCCAGCTGCGGACCAGCAATACCAGCGCCAGCACGAACAGCAGGTGGTCCAGGCCGAGCAGGATATGCTCGATACCCAACACGAGATAAGTGGTCGCGATCTGGCCGCTGCTGGCTTTGCGGTCAACGACAAACTGCGGTCTGTCCGGCAGCAGGCGCTGTAGTTGTTCACGCCCATCGCGCCAGCGGATGTGTGCCAGCGCATCGGTCATGGTGTTCTGGAGCCCGTCAATGGTGACGGAGACACCCGCCAGATCGCTTTCGTGGAGGATTGACCAGGTCTCGGTGTAGTAACCGTTGGCGATGCGGCCGACGGGCGGCCCGAGGGGCGTGACACCCTGGTCGAAGCGGACGTTCAGCGACAGGCGCAGGTCGCCGCGTGCCGGTACGCGCCAGGAAACCGCGAACTCCTGTCCTGTGCGCTGTTCTATCTGCAGGTAGGCGGGGCGCAGCTCGTGGGCGCCGGCCCGTAGCGCAAGTAGCAGAAGCAGCAGTGCCGGCAGTAACGTGAGCAGGCGTTTCATTGCTGGGCCACCTGTCCGGTTCCGTCGCGCAGCTCGCCCTCGATGCGCACATCGTAGGTGGCGCGGTAGGCCTCATACTGGCGCCGCAGAATGTTTTTCTGTTCCTCCAGCTGCCAGTCGCGCAGTACCTGCGCGCGCACCGGTGCGAACGCCGCCGGCCGCTGCGGTTCGTATGCCTCCAGATATACCAGGTGCAGGCCGTAAGCCGACTGAAGCGGGCCGGCCCAGCGGCCGCTTGGCAGTTCGCCGAGCTGGGCGGCAAAACCCTCGCCGAACAGTCGGTCTACGCGGCCGGCGGATTCCTCCGTGTACTCGGCCCGCAGCAGGTTGCTGTCGCCGAAGTCATCGGCTTCGGCGCCGTTATTCAGTTGAATCAGGGCGCTGCGGGCGTCGTCGCTGGCCGATGCGCGTGCGCCGCTATCGAAATAGAGCTGGCGAAAGGTCAATCGAGCCGGCTGCCGATAGCTTTCGCGGTGCTCGCCAAAGTAGGTTTGCAGTACGGTGTCGCCAGGTTCAACAGCGTTGACCAGGTCCCTGGCGAGAAACTCCATTTTCATGCGCAGGCGGCGACGGATCACGGTATCGTTTTGATCCAGCCCCAGCTTCTGCGCCTCGCGATAGAGGACCTCTTCGCGGATAAAGTTTTCCACCAGCCCGTCCAGCTCCCCCTCGCTGGGCGGGCGCTGCCAGCCTCGCTCGAATACCGCAGCCAGGTGGTCGATCTGGCTCTGGCTGACGACGATCTCGTCGCGGGCCGCGTTTTCCTCACTGAATAGCGCGTTGATACCGAACAGCAGTCCTCCGATCAGCATGAAATGTACCAGCGGGTCGCCTAACAGTTTATTGCTCATTGCTGAATTCCTTTTCTCGGTGCGCGCGTTCGTCGGGGCGAAATAGATGATGTGTGTGCGGTCACCTGATTTCTTCCGCTTTTTGTTCGTGGAGCGCTGCTACTCGCTGGGAGAGTGGCTGCACTTTAGTAGCCGAAAAACAGGCCAATCACTTCTGGCCCCGACGGGCGGAAGAGCGTTAGACAGCTAAGTATGGATGGCGAAACTGGACTTGCCACTGGCAGTGGCGGGCTGGGATCTGTTCTCACTTTCTTGACAACCCCGTTGGTAGCGCAGTCCGGTGATAGGCCGCTATCCTAAACGCAGCGACAGTTGCGCGAGCGACCGCAGAGAATATTTCGCGACAGGTTATCTACAGGAGCGGCGATTGAAATATTTCGGAAAGACCTACCTGGTCGTCAATCTATTGATTTACGCAGCCATCGGTGTCGCGGCATTCGTGCGCCCGGAGCAGCTTGCCGCTGGAATCGATCTCGGCTTCCTGGCGCCGACTGCGGTGCCGGAGTTCCTCGCGACATTTGGCGGATTCATGTTGGCAATTGCAGCGGCGTTGGCGATAGCGCTGTCGATCAGGCAGCACCGCAGGGTGGCCTACGCCTCACTGGTACTGGCCTATCTGGGGTTCGCCTGCGGGCGGCTTTACGGCATGCTGATGATCAGTGGCGTCGACTGGCGCAATAGTGTCTTTCTCGCCCTGGAGCTATTGCTGTTGGTCTGGGGGATTTTCTGTTATCGCGAAACGCGCTGGCTGCCGCTAGAGTATGGCCACTGAAAGCGGTGCATAAAAAAGCGCGGCCCAAGGGGCCGCGCAAGAGCATGCGGACATCTGCCGATCAGCCGCAATTCTCAGGCCGCAATCTGCGGCGACGTCTTCTCTGAATCTCCCTTGCCGTTGGCTTTTCCGTCTACCGCACGGCGGAACTCTTCTTTGTAATTCTTGAATTCGGTACCCATCCAGCGATCCCACCAGGTGAAGTAGAAACCGTAGTTACCCTGGAAGCGCTGGTGGTGCAGATCGTGGTGGGTAGTGGTGGTCATAAAGTCCAGCGGCCCGTCCACCCAGCTCCGTGGGTGGAACTCGCAGCCGGCATGCAGCATGGCGTTGCGGAAGATCATGACGAAGATAAATGCCAGCCAGACGAGCACGTGCAGCGGCATCAGCATCAGGATCAGCGGCGAGAAGACCGCCATCAGGGCGGCCTCGCCGATAGAAAAACTGTAGGCGGCCCATGGGGTTGGCGTGCGCGACAGGTGGTGTACGCGGTGGAAATGCTTGAACAGCTTCGGGTGGTGCATGCCCCGGTGGGTCCAGTAGAAGTAGGCGTCGTGCAGCAGGATGACGACGGGCAGGCTGAGCAGGTTCCACCACAGCGGATAGTCGCTCCACTGCCAGTAGAGTTGCACCAGACCCCAGTCCCGCAGGATGCTGGTAATGATGCCGACAGTGGCAAAGACGCCCAGGGTGAGCATGGAGAAGCTGATCTCACGGCGGATGTCCTTCCAGCCGGCGCGGCGATTCTGAATGCGACGCCTATCCATCCAGCCGCGGAACAGCCAGCTTACAGACAGGCTGACGGCGGTCGCCGCCAGCAGGTAGCGGAAAAGATCGCGCTGGAAGTGATCCGTCCAGTCCAGCGACAGTTCCCAGAAGAACTCCATACCCTCACCTTTTTATTCTTTTGGTGCCAGCCTCTGCAAGGGGAAGCGTTTGTCGCAAGCCCCGAGGTGGTGCGCTGAGTCTGGCGCAAAGCGGGCGCTAGTGCTTGCTGAAACTGAAAAAAGAGCTGACGGAATCCGAAAACAGGCGTATCAGGCCGGCAGTTTTTCCCGCCGGTACTCCGTGGGCGTCAGGCTGTGGCGCCGCTTGAAGGCGGCATTGAACGGGCTCAGGGAACGGTAGCCGATATCCAGGGCGATGGTGAGCACCGGCAGGTGCGCCTGGTCCGGATCTGCCAGGCGCGCGCTGGCCTCGTCGATGCGGAACTGATTCAGGTACTCGTTGAAGTTGCGATAGCCCAGGTGGCGATTGATCAGCGCGCGCAGAACATGCTCGCGCGCATGCAGTTGATCGGCCAGCTCGCGGATGGTCAGCCCCGTGTGTCGGTAACCGCCGCTCTGCATATGCGCCTGCAGCTTCTGCAGTAACAGACGTTGCTGTTCGTCCAGCGACGGCGGCTCGTTTTTTGTCTCGTTGATCTCGATTTCCGGCTCCGCAACCTGGGGTAGGGACTCCGCCAGCGCACTGGGTGACACAGCCAGCAGCCACAGACAGGCCGCCAGGGTCAGCAGGCTGGCGAGCACTGCGTGCAGCGTCGGCACACCTGCCGGCACCGGCTGATAGGAGAACAGGAATTCGGCGCAGATCACGATCAGCATATAGCCACCGACCGCGATCAGCAGCACGGCGCGCAGGCGCCGGCGGGCCTCCACCAGGTCGGAGTGGAACTGCTGTAGCAGTGCGAGCATGCCGGCGGTGATCAGGCCCAGCTTGAACGGTTGCGACAGTATGTACAGCGCCTCGTGGGGCCCCGCCAGGATGCTGAGGTCGAGATTGGCCGCGGTGCTGACCGCGATCGACAGCGCCACCAGGCCCCAGCCCCAGCGCGGGAATCGGTCGCACTCACTGCACAGCGTGAACGCAAACAGCCAGAAGGCGGCCGGCACCAGGTCGGTGGGCAGGTCCAGTAGTACTTCAATCCAGGCGTTCTCCACCGGGAGTAGCGGGCGCAGCAGGTAAAAGAAGACTCCGCCGAGCAGCAGTATCAGCCAACGGCCGGCCGCCTGCTGCCGGAAGCTGATCGCCAGTTTGGCCACTGCCAGCAGCAGCAATGCACAGGCGCTGCCGGTAAAAAACACATAGCTGACACTCATCACTTACCTCCAGCGCGTCGCCCAGGCATCCAGCACCTTGCTGGAGTAGGTGTGGCGGCCGTAGCTGCCGTTGTAGTAGGCGAGGGCGTTGGCGAGGTTGCCCCTGGCCTTGCCAATATAGTGTTTGAGGATGGTGCAGCCGTAGCGCAGGTTGGTGTCCATATCGATCAAGTTGTCGTCGGGCCGGCCGATTTCCTTCTTCCAGAAGGGCATCACCTGCATCATGCCCTGGGCGCCGACCCGGGACACTGCGTAGGGGTCGAAGGCGCTTTCTATCTGGATGACCGCGAGAACGATTTCCGGGCGCAGCCCCGCCAGAGTGGCCTCGCGGTGTACCGCCTTGAGTACGTGCATGCGCTTTTGGGGATCCTTGATGTAGCGCGCCAGCGGCTGGGATTTGGCCATCAGCCACACCTCGGCGTCGAAGCGGTCGGCAAAGCTGTCGGCCTGGGTGACCGCATCCTGCAGGGCGAGGCGCAGCTCCGGGTCTATCTCCGGAATCTTCTCCTGGGCCCGGGCGCCGGCGACAAGCAGGCCGAGCAGCAGTGTAATCAGGGTTTTTCTTATCATGACAGGGGATTTTACGGAAAGGCGCGGAGGAAGGGCAGCGGCAATTGCGGATTGCGGGTCGGGGGCCGCGTAATCGCCATGCCGGCCTGCGCCGGCATGACGATGGTATTGGTTGTTAGCTGCCGATCAACTTCAGCAGCACCTCCTCCAGTTGTGACTCGGCGAACTCCTGGCTTTCGGCATCGCGGCGGCCCTTGTACTCCACCACGCCCTTTTCCAGGCCGCGATCGCCGACGACGATACGGTGGGGAATGCCCAGCAGTTCGACGTCCGCGAGCATGGCGCCGAGACGGGCCTTGGGCTCGTCCATCAACAGCACGTCGATCCCTTTGTCGCGCAGGGATTCGTACAGGTGCTCACACTTCTCGCGCACCACGTCGCTCTTGTGCATATTGATCGGCACTATGGCCAGCTGGAACGGCGCGATGGCGTCCGGCCAGATGATGCCGGCATCGTCGTGATTCTGCTCTATGGCGGCGGCGACGATGCGGGATACGCCGATGCCGTAGCAGCCCATGGCCATGACCTGTTCCTTGCCGTTTTCGTCCAGCACGCTGGCGTTCATCGCGCGGCTGTATTTGTCGCCGAGCTGGAAGATGTGGCCCACCTCGATACCGCGCTTGATTTCCAGGCTGCCCTGGCCGTCCGGGCTGGGGTCGCCGGCGACCACGTTGCGCAGGTCCTCGACGCGGCCCAGCTCTACATCGCGGTCCCAGTTGACGCCGGTCAGGTGGTAATCGTCCTTGTTGGCGCCGCAGGTAAAGTCGGCCAGGTGGGCGGCGGAGCGGTCGACGACGATGTCGATCTCCAGGCCCACCGGACCCAGAGAGCCGATACCGCAGCCCAGCTCGTCGGCGATGCGCTGCTCCGGGGCAAACTGCAGCGGGCTGGCGATGCCCGGCAGTTTCTCCGCTTTGAGTTCGTTGAGTTCGTGGTCGCCGCGCAGAATCAAGGCTACCAGCGGTGCGCTGGCTTCTGATTCCGGACCCTCGTCGCACTCGCCGAGCACGATCAGTGTCTTCACCGAGTGCGCCGGATCCGCTTGCAGGAATTCGCTCACCGCGGCGATGGTCTTCTGCCCGGGGGTGTGCACTTCCTCCATGGATTTGGTCGCAGCCAGGCGCTCGCCGGCCGGCACTATTGCTTCGGCAAGTTCGACGTTGGCGGCGTAGCGGGAAACAGTGGAGAAGGCGATATCGTCCTCGCCGCTCGCCGCCAGCACGTGGAATTCATGGGAGCTGGAGCCGCCGATGGAGCCGGTGTCGGCGAGTACCGGGCGGTAGTCGAGGCCGATGCGGTCGAAGATGCGGCAGTAGGCACCGTGCATCACGTCGTAGGTTTCCTGCAGGGAATCGGCATCGACATGGAAGGAGTAGGCGTCCTTCATGGTAAATTCGCGCGCGCGCATCACGCCGAAACGGGGGCGGATCTCGTCGCGGAACTTGGTCTGAATCTGGTAGAAATTGGCCGGCAGCTGCTTGTAGCTGCTGATCTCGTTGCGGATCAGGTCTGTGATCACTTCCTCGTGGGTCGGGCCCAGGCAAAAAGGATTCTCGTGGCGGTCCTGGATACGCAGCAGTTCCGGGCCATACTGCTGCCAGCGGCCGGATTCCTCCCACAGTTCGGCCGGCTGCACCACCGGCATCAGCACTTCGAGTGCGCCGGCGCGATCCATTTCCTCGCGCACTATGCGCTCCACCTTGCGCAGGACCCGCAGGCCGGTGGGCAGCCAGGTATAGAGGCCGGAAGCGAGGCGACGGATCATGCCGGCGCGCAGCATCAGCTGATGGCTGATGACGACGGCGTCGTTGGGGGTTTCTTTCTGGGTGGCGATCAGATAGCGGGATGCGCGCATAGGGATTGTTCAGTGTTTTTTGCTTCTGGGGCGGCCATTTTACGCTAAATGTCCGCGGGAGAGGGAGACAGGGACCGGGTCGCCCATTAAAAAACCCCGCCGTGGCGGGGTTTTTTGCCGAGGGGCGCGAATCAGGATTCGGCCATTTCCTTCAGCTTCTTCAGCGGGCGAATCTTCACCTGGATGCTGGCCGGCTTGGCCTTGAACATGGTCTCTTCACCGGTGAACGGGTTGATACCCTTGCGAGCCTTCTTGGCCGGCTTCTTCACAGTGGTGATTTTCAGCAGGCCGGGCAGGGCGAATTCGCCAACCGCGCGCTTCTTCACGTGGCCTTCGATCACGTTGGTCAGCTCGTCCAGTACCGCCTGAACCTGCTTGCGGGACAGCTCGGTGCTCTCGGCGATCTGGTTCAGGATCTGGGTTTTTGTGTACTTCTCTTTGACTGCAGTCACTTTTTTGGCCGGAGCAGCCTTGGCTGCTGCCTTTTTGGCGGGGGCCTTCTTGGCTGCGGTTTTCTTGGCGGGGGCTTTCTTAGCTGCGGCTTTCTTGCGTGCGGCCATGAGTAGCTTCCTTCTATTAGTGTTTTTCCAGTGAAAAGTGTGTTCTTACCCCCGCTGTGTCGTGGCCCGGTCAGGCTCACCACAGCGGGTGTTGAGGGGAAGTATATATAGTTTTTGTTCGCCCGCACGGGAAAATACGGGAAAAATAGTGCTTTTTTTACTATTTTGGTCCCGGAAGTTGGGCCCTGGTGCTCCCCGGGGCGCTCCTTCGCGGGGACTGCTTCTTCCCTCCGAAGTGCTCATGTATAATCTGCGCCCCCCTTAAGTACCGTGTATTGAGCCATGCCGATCTACGAATACCAGTGCAATGCCTGCGGCCACGAGATGGAGGCCCTGCAGCGCATGAGCGATGCTCCGCTGACCGATTGCCCCGCCTGCGACAAGGCGGAGCTGCGCAAGAAGATTTCCGCAGCCGGTTTCCGCCTCAAGGGTGGCGGCTGGTATGAGACCGACTTCAAAACCGGCGGTAAGAAAAATCTTGCTGGGGACGCGGCCAAGTCCGACAAGCCGGCGGCCAAGACGGCCGAGGCCAGCTGAGCCCGGGGTGCCGGACGGCGGCCCCCTCTATTTATCTATCGACAACGTCTAACGTAAAACAACGGGAAAGCATCCATGCGCAGCGACTACTGTGGCGCCCTACGATCCGCGGACATCGACCGTGTAGTAACCCTCTGCGGCTGGGTAGACCGCCGCCGCGATCACGGCGGAGTGATTTTTATCGACCTGCGCGACCGCGACGGTATCGTACAGGTGGTGTTTGACCCGGACGCCGCGGAGCATTTCCAGACCGCGGACAGTGTGCGCAGCGAATATGTGCTGAAGGTCACCGGTCGCGTGCGCGCGCGCGCAGCGGAAGCGGTGAACCCGAATATGGTTACCGGTGAAGTGGAGGTTTACGGCACCGATCTGGAAATTCTCAACAACGCCGAAACCGTGCCCTTCCAGCTGGACGAGCACACCGCGGTGGGCGAGGACGTGCGCCTCAAGTACCGCTACCTGGACCTGCGCCGCAACGAGATGCAGCGCAACCTGCGCTTCCGCTCCAAGTTGACTACCGCTATCCGCAACTACCTGGATGCACAGGGTTTCCTGGATATAGAGACGCCGATCCTGACCCGCGCCACTCCCGAGGGTGCGCGTGACTATCTGGTGCCGAGCCGCACCCACGAGGGCAAGTTCTTCGCCCTACCGCAGTCGCCGCAGCTGTTTAAGCAGCTGTTGATGGTGTCCGGTTTCGATCGCTACTACCAGATCGCCAAGTGCTTCCGCGACGAGGACCTGCGCGCGGACCGCCAGCCGGAATTCACCCAGATCGATATCGAGACCTCCTTCCTCGATGAAGAGGACATCATGTCGATCACCGAGGACATGGTGCGCAGCCTGTTCCAGGAATTGAAGGGCGTGGACCTGGGCGAGTTCCCGCGCATGACCCACTACCAGGCGATGCTGCGCTACGGCTCGGACAAGCCGGACCTGCGCATTCCGCTGGAAATGGTCGAGATCAAGGATCTGATGACCGAGGTGGATTTCAAGGTGTTCTCCGGCCCGGCCAACGATCCGAAGGGCCGTGTCGCCGCGCTGAAGGTGCCCGGCGGCAACGACAAGCTGACCCGCAAGCAGATCGACGATTACGGCAAGTTTGTCGGTATCTACGGTGCCAAGGGGCTGGCCTATATCAAGGTCAACGACAAGTCCGACCTGGAAAACGGCCTGCAGTCACCGATCGTTAAGTTCCTGCCGAATGAGACACGCGCAGCCATTCTGGATCGCCTCGAAGCCGAGAACGGCGATCTGATCTTCTTCGGTGCCGACAAGGCCAAGGTCGTGTCGGAAGCCCTGGGCGCACTGCGCTGCAAGCTGGGTGCGGACCTGAACCTGTACACCTGTGAATGGGCGCCGCTGTGGGTAGTGGCCTTCCCGATGTTCGAAGAGGACGATGACGGCAGCCTGACCGCTCTGCACCACCCGTTCACCGCGCCGTCCTGTTCCCCGGAGGAACTGGAGGCGAATCCGCTGGGTGCGCTGTCCCGCGCCTACGATATGGTGTTGAACGGTACCGAACTGGGTGGCGGTTCCGTGCGTATTCACGACCAGGCCATGCAGGAAGTCGTATTCCGCATTCTCGGTATCGACGAGCAGGAACAGCGCGAGAAGTTCGGCTTCCTGCTGGATGCCCTGAAGTACGGTGCACCGCCCCACGGTGGCCTGGCCTTTGGCCTCGATCGCCTGGTGATGCTGATGACCGGCACCGATTCGATTCGCGATGTTATCGCCTTCCCGAAGACCCAGAGTGCTGCCTGTGTGATGACCGATGCACCGGGTACCGTGGATTCCAAGCAGCTGCGTGAGCTGAGCATCCGCCTGCGCCAGAAAGAAGAGAAGATCGGCTGATATTTTGTAGGATGGGCAAAGCGAAGCGTGCCCATCAAATCGTAGTAATGGGCACGAGCCCGCCATGGATGGCGGGAATGCGGAAATGGTAGGGAGCATTTTTCCGCGCGCTTCGCTCCTTTGCCCATCCTACACGCTGACTGAAGAGAGACGAGAAATGGCCGGACACAGTAAATGGGCCAACATCAAACACCGCAAAGCGGCCCAGGACGCCAAGCGCGGTAAGGTTTTCACCAAGATCATTCGCGAGCTGACCGTAGCTGCGAAAGCCGGTGGCAATCCTGAGGACAACCCGACCCTGCGCGCGACTATCGACAAGGCGCTGGGCGCGAACATGAAGCGCGACACCATCGACAAGGCCATCGCGCGCGGTGCCGGCAATGCCGACGGCGAGAACTACGAGGCAGTGACTTATGAGGGTTACGGTGTCGGCGGTGTGGCGGTCCTGGTGGAGTGCCTGACCGACAATCGCAACCGCACCGTGGCGGAAGTGCGCCACGCCTTCTCCAAGCGCGGCGGTAATCTGGGAACCGACGGTTCCGTGGCCTACCTGTTCTCGCGCAAGGGCCAGCTGTATTTCGAACCCGGTGTCGACGAGGATGCGCTGATGGAGGCGGCCCTGGAATCGGGTGCCGAGGATATCGAAACCAATGACGACGGCAGCATCGAGGTCACCACCGAGTTCCAGGACTATATGGCGGTGAAGGACGCGCTGACCGAGGCCGGTTTCAAGCCGGACAATGCCGAGATCGCGATGATCCCGTCCACTACCGTGCCGCTGGACAAGGACGGTGCCGAAAAAGTGATGGCGCTGGTGGACATGCTGGAAGACCTCGACGATGTGCAGAATGTCTACAGCAATGCCGACATCCCCGCGGAGGTGATGGAGCAGCTGGCCTGATACCCGGGTCCGAGGGGGCGGCCTTATGTCCGCCCCTTAATCCATCCGCCACCGACTGCCTTGACGCCTTCCCCCCACCTTGGGACACTCCCCACCACTATATAAACGTACAGATATGACGGGGGACCCGCCCTTGACCCGCATCCTGGGCATAGACCCCGGCTCGCGCAAAACCGGCTACGGCCTGATCGATGTGCAGCGCAACAAGGCCACCTATGTCGCCAGTGGCGTGATCCGTATTCCGGAAGGACCGCTGCCGGAGCGACTCAAACTTATTTTCGATGCGGTAAGCCAGATAGCGCAGCAGTATCAGCCGGCGCAGATGGCGATCGAAAGCGTGTTTATGTCCAAGAGCGCCGGTTCGGCCCTGAAGCTGGGGCAGGCCCGCGGTGCGGCAATCGTCGCCGCGACCAATGCGGATCTGCCGGTGGCCGAGTACGAGGCGCGTAAGGTGAAGCAGGCGGTGGTAGGAACGGGCGCGGCGGACAAGCTGCAGGTGCAGCATATGGTGAAGACACTGCTGTCCCTGCCGGCATCGCCGCAGGAGGACGCCGCCGATGCCCTGGCGGTGGCCCTCTGCCATATGCACACGATGCAGACCCTGGTGCAGACCGCCGGCGGCGCGCGCGGCCGCTTCCGCCGCGGCCGCCTGAGTATCTCCTGATGGTGTGCGGCTGTGGCACTGAATCGACTTGTAGGATGGGCAAAGGAGCCCAGCGACGTGCCCATCTCCGGGCACTGCTGATGGGCACGCTGCGCTTTGCCCATCCTACAGTGCAAATCCAGATTTCCTAGACGGGACGATTTTTGATGATCGGAAGACTGAGCGGCACCCTGGCCGCGGTTCAGCCACCGCTGCTGCTGGTGGATGTGCAGGGAGTGGGCTACGAAGTACTCGCCCCCATGACCACGATTTTTGAGCTGCCGCAGTTGGGCCAGGCGGTGCAGCTGCACACCCATCTGGCGGTTTCAGAAACCGCGCAGACACTGTACGGCTTTATCCGCGACGCCGACCGCCAGCTGTTCCGCACCCTGATCAAGGTCAACGGCGTGGGACCGAAGATGGCGCTGGCGATACTGTCCGGTCTCGACGGTGCCGCGCTGTCCCGCTGTGTGGCGGAAGACAATGTCGCCGCCCTGGTAAAAGTGCCGGGTGTCGGCAAGAAGACCGCCGAGCGCCTGATTATCGAGCTGCGGGACAAGCTGGCGCCGCAGTTCGGCGACGCCAACGATATCCCGCTGATGGCCGCAGCGGCGCCGAAGGTCGACCACGCCGGCGAGGCGGAGAGCGCGCTGGCGGCGCTCGGTTACAAGCCGACGGAAGCCACCAAGATGGTAGCGAAGGCGAGCAAGGAGCAGCCGGACGCCGACAGCGCCACGCTGATTCGCCTCGCCCTGAAGAGCATGGCGCCGGCTTGATGAATGCGGAAGGGTGTAGAAATGCGGAATGAGGAATGCGGAATGCGGAATGAATTATCGCGCTCCCCCTATAGGAGCGGCGGGACGGCCATCCGCCCATGGCCGCGATCAAAATCCACGGTGGCAACAGCGCGTGACCGCGGGCACAGTGCTCGATTTCGGGAATGGGCCTGCCCGCGTATTCCGCATTCCGCATTCATCATTCCGCATTCGAGGAGGCCTCTGTGATCGAAGCCGACCGTCTCATCGCCCCCGAGCCCATAGGGCCTACGGGCCAGGAAGAGCAGTACGATCGCGCCGTGCGCCCCAAGTCCTTGGCCGACTATGTCGGCCAGCCGGTGGTGCGCGAGCAGATGGAAATCTTTATCCAGGCCGCCAAACTGCGCGGTGAAGCCCTGGATCACACGCTGGTGTTCGGCCCGCCGGGGCTGGGCAAGACGACGCTGGCGAATATCATCGCCGCGGAAATGGATGTGGCCATCAAGACCACTTCCGGACCGGTACTGGAGAAGGCCGGCGATCTGGCCGCGCTGATGACCAATCTCGAGCCGGGCGATGTGCTGTTTATCGATGAGATCCACCGCCTCAGCCCCCATGTTGAGGAGGTCCTGTATCCGGCCATGGAGGACTACCAGCTGGATATCATGATCGGCGAGGGGCCGGCGGCCCGCTCGATCAAGCTGGATCTGCCGCCGTTTACTCTCGTCGGTGCCACCACCAGGGCGGGTCTGCTGACCTCGCCGCTGCGTGACCGCTTCGGTATCGTGCAGCGGCTCGAGTTTTACAATGTCGCCGACCTGACCAGTATCGTGCGCCGTTCCGCCGGCCTGATGGGGGTGGGAATGGACGAGGGCGGTGCACTGGAGGTGGCCCGTCGGGCCCGCGGCACGCCGCGGATTGCCAATCGGCTGCTGCGCCGGGTGCGCGACTACGCTGAAGTGAAGGGCGACGGCAGCGTCGATAGCGGTATCGCCGACGCCGCACTGAATATGCTCAATGTGGACGCGCGCGGTTTCGACCAGCTGGACCGGCGCATGCTGCTGGCGATGATCGAGAAGTTCGACGGCGGTCCGGTGGGCATCGACAGCCTCGCGGCCGCGATCAGCGAGGAGCGGGACACCATCGAGGATGTACTCGAGCCCTACCTGATCCAGCAGGGCTATATCGCCCGCACCCCGCGGGGGCGCGTGGTGACGGCGCTGGCCTATGAGCATTTCGGCCTGCCGAAGCCGGACAGCAAATAATGACCATTTCATCGCGGCCGCCGGTCGCGATTTGAACATCTGAACAGTGAAGGGGCAGGGGTGAAAGAGGCTTTCAGTATCCCCATCCGCGTCTATATCGAGGATACGGACGCGGGCGGAATCGTGTATTACGTGAATTATTTGAAGTATATGGAGCGCGCGCGCACAGAACTGGTCCGCTCGCTCGGCTATGATAAGCCCGCCATGCCGCAGCAGGGGCTGTTGCTGGTGGTGCACTCGGCGGAAATCCAGTACCGCCGCTCGGCGCAGCTGGACGACGCATTGCGAGCCAGCGCCGCGATTGGCAAACTGGGGCGCGCCGCGGTGACATTTGAGCAAAAAATATGGCGCGGCGATGAAATTATTTGCGAGGCTGTGGTCAAAGTCGCCTGCGTCTCGGACGACAGCCGCAGACCCTGCGCGCTACCCGAACCCATTTACTCAGCATTAAAGGCAGCCATATAGAAGATGGAAACCGGTGAACAACTCTCCCTGTGGGGGCTGATACAGAACGCGAGTCTGCTGGTGCAGTTGGTCATGTTGCTCCTGCTGCTGGCCTCGGTGATCTCCTGGGTCATGATCATTCAGCGCGGCCTCTACCTGACTCGCGCCAAGCGCGCGATGAACAACTTCGAGCGCCGCTTCTGGTCTGGTGCCGACCTGAACCAGTTGTTCCGCGAGGGCAATGCCCGCGCCGAGCGCGGCAAGACCGACGGTGTCGAGTCGCTGTTCCGCTCCGGCTTCACCGAGTTCACCCGCCTGCGCCAGCAGGGCCGCAGCGGCCCGGAGGCCGTCATGGAGGGCACCGAGCGCGCGATGCGCGTGGCCATGTCCCGCGAGCAGGAAAAGGTGGAAATGAACCTGCCGTTCCTCGCCACCGTCGGATCAGTCAGCCCCTATATCGGCCTGTTCGGCACCGTCTGGGGCATCATGAATTCTTTCCGTGGCCTCGCCACCATGCACCAGGCCACCATCGCCACCGTGGCGCCCGGTATCAGTGAGGCCCTGGTGGCAACGGCGATGGGGCTGTTCGCGGCGATTCCGGCCGTAATGGCTTACAACCGCTATTCGGCCAAGGCTGAGTGGCTGTTGTCCAGCTATGAGACTTTTGCCGAGGAGTTCTCCTCCATCCTGCACCGCAAAGTGCACTCCAGCTGAGTAGATAGGCGAACCCTATGAGTGTGTTTCGCAAGGGAACCAAGAAGAAGCTGGTATCCGAGATCAACGTGGTGCCCTACATCGACGTGATGCTGGTACTGCTGATCGTCTTTATGGTCACGGCACCACTGCTGATGCAGGGGGTCAAGGTTGATCTGCCGGATGCACCTTCGGCGCCAATCGAGGACACCGACGACGAGCCGCTGATCGTGTCCGTGCGCGCGGACGGTACCTATTACCTGAATCTGGGCGAGGAAGAGAAGCAGGCCAAGCCGCTGGCCGAGATCAAGGAAACTGTTGGCAAGGTTTTGCGTCAAAAGCCCAAGACGCCGGTGCTGGTGTGGGGCGATACCGATGCCAAGTACGGGCTGATCGTCAGCGCCATGACCCACCTGCAGCAGGCCGGGGCGCCCAGTGTCGGCCTGGTCACCGAACCGCCACAGGAGTAGGGCGCTGGTACTTATATGAGATACCAAGGAGGCTCTTACGCACTGGCGGTCATTGTCAGTCTCGTATTGCACGGGGCGCTGATTGCCGTGCTGACATACGGCTGGGAGGCGACCAGCAAGCCGGAGCGCAAACCGATGCCGAAGTTTGTGCAGGCCAAGCTGGTCACCGTGGACGCGACGGTGACCAAGAAGAAGACGCCGCCCAAGGTCGACAAGATCCAGCAGCGCCAGCAGCGTGAAATCGAGCGCCAGCGTCAGGCTGAGGCCGAGAAGAAGCGCCGCGCCGCACTGGAACAGAAGAAGAAAGCGGAAGCCGAGGCGAAGAAAAAGGCCGAGGCGGCACGCAAGAAAAAGGCGGCCGAAGAGAAGGCCCGCCGCGAGAAGGAGCGCAAAGAGCAGGAACGCAAGGAACAGATGGAGCGCGAGCGCCAGAGCGCCTTTGAGGAAGCTCTCGAGGATGAGGAGGAGCTGCAGGATGCGCGGGAGGATGTCCAGGCGGTGATGTCTGTGGCCCAGGCAATCCAGCAGCGCATTGAATCCGTGTGGAGCCGACCGCCCAGCGCGCGTAACGGCATGATCACCGTGGTGCAAATCAACTTTGTACCCACCGGCCGGGTGGTGGCGACCAACATTATCGAGGGCAGTGGCAATGCAGCCCTGGACCGCTCGGTATTGCAGGCCATTCGCAAGGTCGAGGTGTTTCCCGAGGTGGCGGAGCTGGCCCGTGAGGAACCGACGGTGTTCGAACGCGAAGTCCGCACGACCCTATTGAACTTTCGAGTAGAAGATCTACGCCAATGATGAAGAACCTACTGAAAACAGTTGCTGTATTCGTGGCCGTATCGCTGAGCGTGGGCGCCCGCGCCCAGCTGGTGGTGGATATCACCAGCGGCATCGACGATCCCACGCCAATCGCCGTGTCGCCGTTCAACTGGTCCGGCAGCGGCGTGCTGTCGGAGGATGTATCCGGCATCATTTCCGCCGATTTGCGCCGCAGTGGCCTGTTCGCCCCGGTGCCGCAGGCGGATATGCTGTCGTTTCCCAAGAACCCGGAAGAAGTTGTTTTCCGCGATTGGCGAATTCTGGGAACTGAATACGTTGTTACCGGTCGTATAGAGCCCCAGGCGGCAGGCTACCTGCTGACCTTTGACCTGGTGAACATCTTCGGCCAACAGAAAATGTTCACCAAGCAGGTCAGCGGCGGCAGCCGCCAGCTGCGTGATATTGCCCATCGCGCCGCTGACGAGATCTTCGAGGCGATCACCGGTATTCGCGGTGCCTTCTCCACGGAAATGATCTACGTACTGGAGGAACAACGCGGCGGTCGCCCCAGCTATGCGCTGATGCGGGCCGATATCGACGGGGCGCGGGCGCGGGAAATCCGCCGCTTCAGCGCGCCGGTGATGTCCCCCATGTGGTCGCCGAATGGGCAGGAAGTCGCCTATGTGTCCTTTGAAACCGGACGCCCGGCGATCTTCCGCGAGAACCTGAGCACCGGTTCGCGCCAGCAGTTGACCAACTTTAAGGGGATCAACAGCTCGCCTACCTGGTCGCCGGATGGAACCAAACTGGCGATGGTGCTCTCCAAGGACGGCAATCCGGAGATATATGTGCTGGATCTGAACACCGGGAAATTCACCCGGATGACCCGCCACTTCTCCATTGACACCGAACCGAACTGGATGCCGGACGGTAAATCACTGGTTTTCACCTCTGATAGGGGAGGTAAACCACAAATTTACCAATTGACCCTTGCCACTGGTCAAGTAGACCGCTTAACCTTCGATGGCGACTACAACGCAAGGCCGCGTGTGTCACCCGATGGGAAGACGCTGGTAGTGGTGCATCGCAGCAGGGGGGTGTTCACGATTGCAACGATGGATATCAATACCGGCCGGATGCGTGTCCTCACGGAGACGACTCTGGATGAATCCCCCAGTATTGCGCCCAACGGCGCCATGCTGATGTACGCTACCAAGCGGGGGGACAAGGGCATTCTAGCGGCGGTATCGCTAGATGCCGGGGTGAAGTACAACTTGCCGTCTCAGCGGGGTGATGTCCGCGAACCGGCATGGTCGCCTTACTTTGATTGAAACGGGGTGCTCGTCACATTGCCTGTGGCGGGCTTGTAACCAAGACCAAATGAAAGTCTTGCACGATTTTTCGATAACACTAAAAGCGGAGTAGCTTATGTTGAAATCAGTAAAAACTGGCCTGGGCCTGGCTTGCGCAATGGTAGTACTGGCTGGTTGTTCCAGCACTGACACCGATGACAGCGCGCAGCAGCAAATGACCCAGGTTCAAGAGCCGGTTGTTGAAACCCCGGCCCAGGAAACCGCAGTACCTCTGGACAATGTCGTTTACTTCGACTTTGACCAGTCCCTGCTGAAGCCGACTACTCGCGAGCTGCTGATCCAGCACGCTGACCGTATGCGCGGCAACTCTGCAACCGTGCGCCTGGAAGGTCACGCTGACGAACTGGGCACCCGCGAATACAACCTGGCTCTGGGTGAGCGCCGCGCCAACGCCGTGCGTGACTTCCTGGTGCTGCAGGGCGTAGACGCCGCTAACCTGGAAGTAATCAGCTACGGTGAAGAGCGTCCGGCTCAAGCTGGTTCCAGCGAAAGCGCGCGCAAAATGAACCGTCGCGTTGTGATTAACTAATCGTCAATGGATGCCAATGGCTTTTACGATTAGAAAAGTCGCGATCGCCGCAGCCGTAATGGCTGCGGCATCGCCCGTATTCTCTCAGGCGCCGATTGTCGACCTGTCTGGTGGCAGCTCGCAGCAGTCGGCGTCTTCGTATCCGGATTCCACTAATTCTGCACCCGCCTATCCGCAGACTCAGGTAGCGCGTGCATCGGTGTCCACCCAACGCGCCCAGCGGAATGCCGCCCAAGCCAACCCCCAGGCGGAGGCCTACTACCAGATGCAGGTGCTGCAGCAGGAAGTACAAGAGCTGCGCGGTGCGGTGGAAGAGCTGCGTCACGAGGTCAAGCGCCTGAAGCAGCAGCGCACCGAAGACTACATGGATCTGGATCGCCGTATCGCCCGCCTGTCGGGGACTGAGCCCGCTCAGCAGCCGCCTTCCGGCAATGGCGCCGAAAATGGCGAGGGCGCCGGTGCCGGTGCCGGCGCGCAGCGCCCCACCAACGGCAAGCCCGCCGCGGCCAGCGCCGATGAACGCGATCGTTATCAGAACAGTTTCGGCATGGCCCGCAACGGTGATTACGATGGCGCCAGCGCTGAATTCAAGCGCCTGCTGCAGGATTTCCCGAACGGCCAGTACGCCCCCAATGCCAATTACTGGCTGGGTGAGATAGCTCTGGTGCAGGGGAACCTGGAAGAGGCCCGTCAGTGGTTTGTCGCGCTGCTGGACAGCTACCCCAACTCCACCAAGGTGTGGGACGGTCGCTATAAGCTGGGTACCGTGTACCACCAGCTCGGCGACCAGCAGAAAGCCCGGGAATTGCTGGAACAGGTCGCCGCGAGCGATGCCCGCGCTTCGAACCTGGCGAAGAAGTACCTGGAGCAGAACTTCCAGTAGATCTGTGAACCTTGGCGACTTTGGCGTCGCTGGTTTTTTGATCACAAAAGCTCTATGATCCCGCGCCCGGTCGGCAAAAGCCGCCCGGGCGTTTGTTTTTTTGCCGGGTGAATATGACTGATCTGTCCTCTGAGTCAAACCGTTTGCGCGGGGAGTCACTCCGCATCAGCGAAATCTTCTACTCCCTGCAGGGGGAGGCGCGGGATTCCGGGTTGCCCACGGTATTCGTGCGCCTGACCGGCTGTCCGCTGCGCTGCACCTACTGCGATTCCGAGTACGCGTTTTACGGTGGCGAGCGCATGACGCTGGAGCAGATTTTGCAGAAAGTGCAGAGCTATCCGGCGCGCTATGTCTGCGTGACCGGCGGCGAGCCCCTGGCACAGCCGAATTGCCTGCCGCTGTTAAAAGCCCTGTGCGACGCCGGCTATTCGGTGTCCTTGGAGACCAGTGGCGCCATGCCGATCGAGGATGTGGATTCCCGTGTCTCGCGGGTGGTTGACCTGAAGACGCCGGCGTCCGGCGAGCAGCACCGCAATCGCATGGAGAACATCGCCGCGCTGACCGCGCGCGACCAGATCAAGTTCGTGATCTGTGACCGCGGCGACTACGACTGGGCCAGATTCACGCTGGATCAGTACCGCCTGTCGGAGAAGGTGGGTGAGGTGCTCTTTTCCCCCAGCTACGAACAGCTGCAGCCGCGGCAGCTGGCGGAGTGGATCCTCGACGACGGCCTGCCGGTCCGCATGCAGATGCAGCTGCATAAACTGCTGTGGGGAGATATTCCCGGCGTGTAACTGCCGGGAGTTCGCCGGGCGCTTCGACCCGGCCAGCGGCTGTCGTTGCGCAATGATCAAAGAGGAAGATATGACGGCTAAAAAGGCAGTGGTTCTGCTATCCGGTGGCCTGGATTCCGCCACGGTGCTGGCGATGGCCCGGGCGGACGGCTACGAATGCTTCGCCCTCGGCTTCGACTACGGCCAGCGTCACAGCGCCGAGCTGATGGCGGCCCAGCGGGTGGCCGCGGACCTGGACGCGCGGGAGCACAAGGTGGTCAAGCTGGACCTGCGTGCCATTGGCGGCTCTGCCCTGACCGACGACAGTATTGAGGTGCCGGAGGAGGAGACCAGTGGCATCCCGGTCACCTATGTGCCCGCGCGCAACACGGTGTTCCTGTCCATCGCGTTGGGTTGGGCCGAAGTGCTGGGGGCCCAGGACATCTTCGTCGGCGTCAACGCGGTGGATTACTCCGGCTACCCGGACTGCCGCCCGGAGTACATAGCGGCCTTTGAGAAAATGGCAAATCTGGCCACCCGGGCGGGTGTGGAGGGGCACAAACTCAGTGTTCGCACGCCGCTGATGCATATGAGCAAGGCAGAAATTGTACGCCGTGGTACCGAACTGGGAGTGGACTACAGTTTAACTGTATCCTGTTACCAGGCACTGCCGAATGGCGCCGCCTGTGGCCGCTGTGACAGCTGTCGGCTGCGCGCGGCGGGATTCATCGAGGCCGGCCTGCCGGACCCCACGGTCTATGTCGGCTGATTGTGGGAGCCTGCCTTGCAGGCGAACGGTCCGGAGAGGGGCAGTATCTGCATCGCCTGCAGGGCAGGCTCCCACATGGCGACTGGCCTCAACCCAGTGCGGTTCAGGGCTAACCCCTTAAATTCTTTAGATTTTTTAACGGGTAGCTATTGTCTTTTTGAAATAGATCCGTAAGATACGCAGCTCCTCACGTCGAGGCATCTAAGGGTCGTTAGCTCAGTTGGTAGAGCAGTTGGCTTTTAACCAATTGGTCGCTGGTTCGAGTCCAGCACGACCCACCATATTTCGAAAGGGCCGCCCAGAGGCGGCCTTTTTTATTGTTCACTCCCGCCGCTGGCGGAAACCGGAAGTGACTTGAGTTTTCTCTGCGGATCGGTAAGATGCGCGTCTCTTTCGGGTCGTTAGCTCAGTTGGTAGAGCAGTTGGCTTTTAACCAATTGGTCGCTGGTTCGAGTCCAGCACGACCCACCATCTTCTATAGGGCTGCCAGATGCAGCCCTTTTTTTTTAATTTTGCGCTGTGCGCGGGTTGCCCGGACAACCGCGTTCTGTCATCGCCCACAGCGGTGGAGAGGCGGATTGCGGTTCTGTTCGCACTAGAATGCCATTGCGATGCAGGTGACGCCGATGCGCTATAATGCGCGCTTTTCCGCTAGTGGTAGTTAGCCATGAGTCAGAAGTTAGTTTCCGCAGAGACTGTAGATTCCCGTTCGCTGGTGCAGGCGCACCTGGCAGAGCCGGCGGTGCACCAGTACAGCGAAGAGGAGCTGGAGCTGTGGCGCGAGCGGATCAAACGCCTGCTGAAAGAGCAGAATGCGGTGCTGGTGGCTCATTACTACACGGATCCGCTGATACAGGCGCTCGCGGAAGAGACCGGTGGCTGTGTCTCCGACTCATTGGAGATGGCCCGCTTCGGCGCCGAGCACCAGGCGGATACGCTGGTCGTTGCCGGTGTAAAGTTTATGGGCGAGACCGCCAAGATCCTGACTCCGAACAAGCGCGTGCTGATGCCCACGCTGGAGGCCACCTGTTCCCTGGATCTCGGCTGTCCGCCGGAAGAGTTCGCCACTTTCTGCGACCAGCACCCGGATCGCACGGTGGTGGTTTACGCGAACACCTCCGCCGCCGTTAAGGCGCGCGCCGACTGGGTGGTGACTTCGAGTATCGCTCTGGACGTGGTCGATCATCTGGATGCCAATGGGGAGAAAATCCTGTGGGCGCCGGACAAGCATCTGGGCAGCTATGTGCAGCGCGAAACGGGTGCGGATGTATTGCTGTGGAATGGCTCATGCATAGTGCACGAGGAGTTCAAGGCCAAGGGTGTCGAGGACCTGAAGGCGCTGTACCCGGACGCGGTCGTGCTGGTGCATCCGGAGTCGCCCGCTGCCGTCGTGGAGTTGGCGGACGTGGTGGGGTCCACATCGCAGATTATCAACGCGGCCAAGACGCGACCGGAAAAGCGCTTTATCGTCGCTACCGATCAGGGCATCTTCTACAAGATGCAGCAGCAGTGTCCGGACAAAGAGCTGATCATCGCTCCGACAGCGGGTGCCGGTGCGACCTGCCGCAGCTGTGCCAACTGCCCCTGGATGGCAATGAACTCACTGGAGAATCTGTGCGGCGTGCTGGAGCGCGGCGACAATGAGATTTTGGTCGATCCGGAACTGGGGCGGCGCGCGATGATGCCACTGCAGCGGATGCTCGACTTCCGCAAGCCGCTGGATTAATCGGCCCAATACCAAACAAAAAGAGCGGCCAATGGCCGCTCTTTTTGTTGCTCTTTTTGTTTCCGGAAATTTCTTTACAGCTCTTTCGCTTTTTCCTGCATCTTGATCACGTCTTTCATACGCTGTTCCAGAATCGCGTGCGTCTGGTAATCACTCTTGGCCATGCGGATGCCATGGCGCAGGTGCTGCAGGGCCTTGTCGAACACCCCGTTGAGAATGTAGTACTCGGCGCGGGCCTCGTGGACGCCGATGATATCGCCGGCCAGGCCGTGGGTCTCTGCCAGCAGGTACCAGACGGCGGGGTCTTTCTTGCGCAGCCGGCTGTGTTTGGCCAGGATGCGTTCCGCCGCCAGGTAGTTGCCCGCCTTGAAGTGGGCATTGGCCAGGCCCATGGTCAGGGCGTGGTCGCCGGGGTTTCTGTCCAGGGCGCGCTGCAGTCGCTTGGTGGCATTGGTGTAGTCGTGTCGGGTCAGATCGATATCGGCTCGCGCCAGCACGAATGCGGCCTTGTTGGGCTCGCGGTCGAGCAGCGGTTGCAGCGTCTCCAGCGCCGAGTCCGGTTTGCCGGCGGCGGTCTGCGCCAGTACCAGCCCGTAGCGGGCCGCATCCTCGCTGTCGTTGATACCGTTCAGTTCGGCTTGGAAGCGTTTGACCGCCTGTTGTGGCGTCGGCTCCACAGCCACACGGATGCGTGCGCGCATCAGGTGGTAGTCGCGGCTGTCATTCTCTTGAGCGGCGGGCATGCGGCTGGCGCGCAGTTTGGCGTCGGCGATCCGCTTTTCGGTAACCGGGTGGGTCAGTAGGAATTCCGGCGGCCGGCGATAGTAGCGGGTGGCCTTCAGCATCTGCTCGAACATCTCTCCGGCGGCCTCCGGGTCGCGACCGGACTTGGCCAGGGTCTCGATGCCGACGCGGTCGGCTTCCTGCTCGTTCTGGCGGCTGAAGCGCAGCTGGCTGTCCAGGGCCGCCGCCTGGGTGGCTGTCATGGCGGCAAGGCCGGCATCGCCGCCGGCAGTGGCGGCCAGCACCAGGGCGCCGAGCATGCCGGCGAGGGTGGGGATGGTGTTGTTGCGCTGCGCCTCCAGCGATCGCGCGTAGTGTCGCTGGCTCAGGTGCCCCAGTTCGTGGGCGATGACCGAGGCGAACTGGTCCTCGTTCTCCGCGAACAGAAACAGGCCGGTGTGGACGCCCATAATGCCACCGGGCACCGCGAAGGCGTTCATGGTGTCGTTCTTGACCACCACCACATCGATGTTCTTGTCTTCCAGCGGGCTGAATTCCGACAGACCCTTAACCGTGTTTTCCACGTACTGCTGCAGCAGGGCGTCGTTGGACGTAGGTACCTGGCTGCGGAACATGCGCAGCCACATCTGGCCGAGCTCTTTTTCCCGCGCGCGGGACACGACGCCGCTGCTGCTGTCGCCGAGTTCGGGCAGTTGGATCTGGTTGTCATCGGCGATTGCGGCGATGGGGCTGGCGCCGAGCAGGAATCCCATGCCCAGCGCCGCCAGGCCACCGCTGAGGCGCTGCCGCAGTGGGCGACGGGCAGATCGCCGGGGCTCAATTTGGTGGAGATCGGTCATCTTTCAGTACTGCTCGGTCTGCCTCGGTGAGATCTATAGCCCAACTCTATACCCTAGCTTGTCGGGCTGTCGAGGATTTGACCAGTGGGGCGAGAGAAGGTTCGCGAATTCGTGAACCGTGACCGCACGGCCTTATTGCGTCGGTTCGTCACAGCCATTGTGGTTGCACGGAATCTGGCGCAGTATCCGCGCTATAATCCGCCGCAAACAGCAATTGTGACCAAGGAGCAAATGACAGTATCCGTCGTCGAAAGCGACCTCAATGGGGGCGCGGACTGGGATGGCGCCGTGACGGTGGACGCGCGCGGACTGCCCTGCCCACAGCCGCTGCTGGCAATGCGCCGCGCCATGCGCGAGCATCCCGCGGGCACGCTGTTGCTGGTGCTGGCTAGCGATGAAGGCTCCTGGCGCGACTTCCACAGTTTCGCCGAACTGAGCGGCAGGTCGCTACTGCGCGCCGAGCGCTCCGAAGACTGTTTTTACTACTGGCTGCGTGCCGGCAAATAACGAGAATTAGGAATTCATGCTCGACATCGTCAAAGGTTGGATCAACCGCTATTTCAGCCAGGAAGAGGTGGTGTTGCTGGTACTGCTGTTGCTGGCGGCGCTGGTGGTGCTGGCCACATTGGGGCCGGTGCTGACGCCGGTACTGGCGGCGCTGATCATCGCCTTCCTGATGCAGGGCATGGTGCAACGACTGAAAAGCTGGAAGGTGCCCCACTGGCTCGCGGTCAGCCTGGCCTGTCTGGTGCTGGTGGGAATCATCGTCGCCTTGTTCCTGGTTGTACTGCCGATCATCTGGCGCCAGCTGGTACGGTTGTTCGCCGAGCTGCCGAATATGATCGACCAGGGGCAGCAGCTGCTGTTGTTACTACCCGAGCGCTATCCGCGCCTGATTACCGCGCAGCAGATTGACGATATCTTCAATACACTCGGCAGTGAGCTGGGTTCCGTGACCCAGACTCTGCTGACCTTTTCCCTCGCCAATCTGCCGATTCTGGCGGGTCTGCTGATCTACGCCGTGGTTGTACCGATCCTGGTCTTTTTCTTCCTGAAAGACTCCGACAAGCTGATTAACTGGTGCTCCGCCTTTCTCCCCCGGCAGCGGCCGATGATGCGCCAGATATGGCATGAAATGAATGACCAGGTCGCCAACTATGTGCGCGGCAAGGTCATCGAAATCGGCATAGTGGCGGCGGTCAGCTACGCGGCTTTCCTGCTGTTGGGGGTCAACTACGCGTTGCTGCTGGCGGTCGCGGTGGGTCTCAGTGTGCTGATCCCCTATATCGGTGCAGCAGTCGTCACTATCCCGGTGGCGGCGATCGGCCTGTTCCAGTGGGGCTGGAGCAGTGAGTTCTTCTACCTGATGATCGCCTACGGCATTATCCAGCTGCTGGACGGCAATGTGCTGGTGCCGCTGCTGTTTTCCGAGGCGGTCAATCTCCACCCGGTGGCGATAATTCTGGCGGTGCTCTTCTTCGGTGGCATCTGGGGTTTCTGGGGCGTTTTCTTTGCGATTCCGCTGGCGACCCTGCTGAAGGCGATAATGAATGCCTGGCCGACGAGTGAGCACCAGGCCGAGTGGCAGGCCAAGGAAGTTGCGGAGGGCGGTGCCGAGTAATCGGCGCTGTCCCCCTGTCTGGCTTCCGGGGCTTTTGCTAAAATCCCGCGCTTTCTTTTTAGCCCATCCCAAATAGGAATGACCCATGAGCCTGGCTGGTAAAGTACTGGCGGTCAACGACGATCTGCCGATCCGCACCGACAAGCCCGTTCACAGCGGTAAGGTCCGCTCGGTTTACTGGCTGACCGAAGCCGATAGCCGCCGCCTGATCGAAGAGAAGGGTTATCCGGTCGCCCCGGACGCCCCGCTGGCGGTAATGGTGATCTCCGATCGCATCTCCGCCTTTGACTGCATCTGGACCGGCGAGGGCGGCATGCACGGGGTGCCCGGCAAGGGCGCAGCGCTGAATGCTATCTCCAATCACTGGTTCAAGCTGTTCAGGGAGCAGGGGTTGGCCGACAGCCATATCCTCGATATCCCGCATCCGCTGGTGTGGATCGTGCAGAAGGCGCGACCGGTCATGATCGAGGCGGTTGCGCGCCAGTACATCACCGGCTCCATGTGGCGCTCTTATCAGAAGGGCGAGCGCGAGTTCTGTGGCATCGAAATTCCCGATGGCCTGCAGAAAGACCAGAAGCTGCCTGAGCTGCTGATCACCCCGTCCACCAAGGGCATCCTGAAAGGTATTCCCGGAGTGCCGGAAGCGGACGATGTGAACATCACCCGCGCCAATATTGAAGACAATTTCGAGGCGTTCAACTTCCGCTCGCAGGACGATATCGACCTGTACGAAAAGCTGCTGAAGGAAGGCTTCGAGGTAATCTCTGCAGAGCTGGAGAAACTGGACCAGATCTTCGTCGACACCAAGTTCGAGTTCGGCTATGTCACCGATGCTCACGGTGAAGAAAAGCTGATCTATATGGACGAAGTGGGCACGCCGGATTCCTCGCGTATCTGGGACGGTGCGGAGTACCGCAACGGCAAGGTGGTGGAAAACTCCAAAGAAGGATTCCGCCAGGCACTGCTGAACCACTTCCCGGATCCGGATATCCTGCTGAACAAGGATCGCATGCCGGAGCGCCAGGCCCTGGCTCGCGGCAACGAACTACCGGAATCCCTGTTGATGGATTTATCCGCGACTTACATTGGTATCGCCGAGAAGATCACTGGCAAGAAGCTGGAAATTTCCGACGATCCTAAGGCGGAACTGATCGAGGTCCTGCGCAAGGATTATGGTTTGGTCGATTAGGGGCCTGGGCGACCAACGCCTGGCAGACAAAAAAACCGGCGCTAGCGCCGGTTTTTTTGTTTCAGCACGCTGCGCCATTGCCATAATTCGCCACAATTCCCCCCCAATTCCGCCCTGATCCATTCCCGCTTTTGCCCGTTTGCCTTCTTTTAATTGTCACCAGTGCAAATCAAAACTGGAGAGACACTTGTGAGCAGGGCGATTTTTTCCGGCCAGCGTATACCGCGCGAGCTGCTGGTGCTGCCGACAGAAGAGTATTATCGGCGCCGCTACCGCAGCAGTAAGCGCGGCCGCTGGCTGCTGTTTCTGGTAACCGCGCTGGCGGTGCTTGTTGCCGCCGTCGGCGCACGGGCAGAGCCGCTGGCACAGGCCCAGCCGGAAACCGTCACGCTGAACGATGTGAAGGCCGGCGACCTGCTGTTCAGCGGCGCGCAGCAGGGCAGCTATGTTCCGGCGGTTCACCTCGGCAGTCACGCGCAGATCTCTGTGCGCGGCCTAGTGGCGGAAGTCCGCCTGCAGCAGGAGTTCACCAACCGCAGTGACGCCTGGCGGGAAGCGGTGTATGTGCTGCCGCTGCCAGAGCAGGCCGCCGTTGCCGGCCTGGAAATTGAGGTGGGCGATCGCCGCATTGTCGGCAAAGTGCGCGAGCGCGAGCAGGCGGCGAAGATTTACCGCGCCGCCCGCGCCGCCGGCAAGCGCGCGGCACTGCTGGAGCAGCAGCGCCCCAACCTGTTTACCAACAAGGTGGCGAATATTGCGCCGGGAGAAACGGTGCGCGTTTATATTCGTTACCTGCAAACGGTCGCCTATGAGGGTGGTGCCTTTAGCCTGCGGTTGCCGACAACATTGACGCCGCGCTACATCCCGGGCTCCGCTGTGGTGAATGCGGAGCTGACTGCCGACAGCAGCGGCTGGGCGCTGCCCACCGATCAGGTGCCGGATGCCGATAAGATCACACCCGTCATGCAGCCGGCCACCGAACTGACGCAGCTCGGCAGCCACAAAATTGCCATCAAAGTCGACCTCGAAAGCGGGCTGCCGCTGGCCGAGATTACCAGTCCTTATCACGATATCGATTTCAGCAAGAAAGACGATGGTCGCTACGCTGTCCAGTTGCGCAATGGTCCGGCAGTAATGGACCGGGATTTTGCGCTGCACTGGCGGCCGCGCCCTTCCGCACAGCCGCGGGCGGCACTGTTTGTCGAGCGCACAGCGCCGCCTGCCGACGCAGCCGGTCCGGCAGGCGGGAAACAAAAGGCGAGTACCTATCTGCAGGTCTTGTTAATGCCCCCGGACGCTACGTCGCAGGTGCGGCGCCTGCCGCGGGAAGTGGTCTATGTAATCGATACCTCCGGCTCCATGAGCGGCAATTCCATTCGCCAGGCCAAAGAGAGTCTGCTGCTGGCGTTGTCGCGCCTTCAGGGCGGCGACCGCTTCAACGTGATCGAATTCAATAGTGAAACCCGCGCGTTGTTTCCGCGCCCGGTGGCGGCCACTGGCGCCAATATCGGACACGCCCGCGCCCTGGTCGAGGGGCTGCAGGCGCGCGGCGGCACGGAAATGGCGCCGGCCCTGCGCCTGGCCCTGAGCCAGCAGCTGCCCGGCGACGACAGCCTGGTGCGGCAGGTGGTGTTTATCACCGATGGCGCCGTCGGCAATGAGCGCGCGCTGTTCGAGTTGATTCAGCAGTCCCTGCACAATACGCGCCTGTTTACCGTCGGCATTGGTTCGGCGCCGAACGGCCACTTTATGCGCAAGGCGGCGCAGTTCGGCCGCGGCACCTCCGTCACTATCGGCGACCTCGGCGAAGTCCAGGAGCGTATGCAGGCGCTGTTCACGAAGTTGGAGAATCCACTGAGCACAGGCCTGCAGTTGAGCTGGCCCCACGGCCTGGTTGTCGATGCTTACCCGAAGCGGATTCCGGACCTCTATCGCGGTGAGCCGCTGCAACTGGTGGCCAGAATCGATGGGGGCAAGCTGGGCGGCGACCTGCAGCTGCGGGGTCGCCTGGCCGGGCAGCAGTTTGTGCAGAAGCTGGCGCTCAAACACAGCGGTGCCGAGACTGGCAAGGGTATCGGCAGTGTCTGGGCGCGAAGCAAAATAGAAGCGCTGCGCGACCAGCAGCTGTCGGTGGGTGAAAGCAATGAGGCGGGCAGGGCCCTGCGCGAACAGATACTGCAGCTGGCATTGAATCACCAGTTGGCGAGTCCTTACACCAGCTTTGTTGCGGTGGAGCAAACAGTCGTGCGCCCCCAGGGCGAGGGGCTCTCCAGAAGCCCGGTGCCGAATGCGGTAGCACGCGGCCAGGTGTTGCAGCGCCAGACCTACCCGCGCACCGCAGCCGGCCTGCAGGCACAGCTGCTTGCCGCTGCCATCCTGCTCGCCATGGCCGGCCTATTGCGGCGGGGGCGTCTGGCAAGGGGCGCCGCCCTGCGGCGCCTGCGGGAATTGCTGCGCAGGCTGCTGCCCCAGCCCACCATTTCAGGGCGCTGTGTACGCGGATCCATAGAGCGCGACTCGGTTGGTGCCGGGGTGAGGGTTCGCTAATGCTGCGTGCCTTACTATACGCCGTTTGTCTGCTCGCGGGCCTGTGGCAGCTGGGCGGCGCTGCCTGGCTGCTGGCCAAGGCGGAGCTGGCACAGGTGCTGATCGAGGATGCCTGGGAAGAGCAACTGCTGACGGGGCAGGCGGCCAGGCCGTGGCCGTGGGCCGATACCTGGCCGGTGGCGCGGTTGCAGCTCGATGCGCAGGATCCGCTGGTAGTGCTGGCCGGTGCCAGTGGCCAGGCACTGGCATTCGGCCCGGGCCTGCTGGCGGGATCCGGCGAGCCCGGCAATCTCACCGAACCGCGCACCACGGTGATCGCCGCGCACCGCGATACGCATTTCGGCGAGCTGGGCCGGCTCAAGTCGGGCAGCCCGATACAGCTGCAGGACAATCGCGGTCGCTGGCACAGCTACCGGGTCACTGCGACGCGCGTGGTGGACAGCGAGCGCGAGCAGCTGCCGATCTTCGCCGAGCCCGGGCTGTTGCTGGTCACCTGCTATCCGTTCAATGCGATCGATCCGGGCGGGCCGCTGCGCTATGTCGTCTACGCGGAATATCTGCCCGGCGGCGAGTCGGTACAGTTGTGACCAAACCATCAATTCGGGACCGGATTTTGTAGTTGGATTTCCGCCTTCCCCCGCAATATCTTCCGTGCTTACGCCAGAATGGCAAATATTTGTTTTGCGATTTGGTTTTAATTGTTACTAATCGTCCTATCTGGAAAAAGTTTTGTAGTAATACTACAATCGCTCCCGCTTATAAGCCCGGGATGATAATTCGGCCGCCGCTGCGGCTCCCCGCCCGGTCTAGAATTCACAGTCAAAGATAAAGAATCGCGGCATTAGACAGGCGCCGTTTCCCCTCTCCGCCGCAGAAGTGGGCAGAGAAACCGATGAGTGAGGCCATGTACCTGTTCACCGGTTCCCGCCACTTTGCATTTCCGCCAACGATGGTGGTGAATTGGCGGAACAGCCGAAAAAAGGAAGCAATTTTCTGCCTGCTCTGTACTTTGCCCGGTTTCCGAAATTTACTCTGAAACAAGACACCGACTCGACGTCGCACAATTCGCCGAGGAGCATTGTTTGATGCACGAAGAAACTGACATTCAGGAAACGCAGGAATGGCTGGACGCGCTGCAGGCGGTCATCCGCCACAGCGGCAAAGAGCGCGCTGCGTTCCTGCTGAAGCAGCTGTCTGATCGCGCCACCAATATTGGCGTGGAGCTGCCGGCGGCCATCACTACCCCGTACCGCAATACCATCCCAACCCAGGCGGAAAAGCGTATGCCGGGCGACCTGTTCATGGAGCGCCGTATTCGCTCCCTGATCCGCTGGAACGCGCTGGCGATGGTGGTGCGCGCCAACTCCAACAGTGACAGCCTCGGCGGCCACATCGCGAGTTTCTCCTCCGCGGCCACCCTGTACGACGTTGCCTTCAATTACTTCTTCCGCGGTAACGAGGGTGAAGAGCGTGGCGACCTGATCTTCTTCCAGGGCCACAGCGCGCCGGGCATCTACGCCCGCTCCTATCTGGAAGGCCGCTTTGATGAAGACAAGCTGGACAACTTCCGCCGTGAAGTAAACGGTACCGGCCTGTCCTCCTACCCGCACCCCTGGCTGATGCCGGACTACTGGCAGTTCCCCACCGTATCCATGGGGCTGGGCCCGATCCAGGCGATCTATCAGGCGCACATCATGCGCTACCTGTCCGCACGCGACCTGTCGCCGCGCGGCGACCGCAAGGTGTGGGCATTCCTCGGTGACGGTGAATGTGACGAGCCGGAAACCCTGGGCGCCATTTCCATGGCCGGCCGCGAGAACCTGGAGAACCTGGTGTTCGTGGTCAACTGTAACCTGCAGCGCCTGGACGGCCCGGTGCGCGGCAACGGCAAGATCGTGCAGGAACTGGAAGGCGTCTTCCGCGGCGCCGGCTGGAACGTGATCAAGGTCCTGTGGGGTCGCCTGTGGGATCCGCTGCTGGAAAAAGACGACAAGGGGCTGCTGCAGAAAGTCATGGACGAAGTGGTCGATGGCGAGATGCAGAACTTCAAGGCCAACGGCGGCGCCTACACCCGCGAGCATTTCTTCGGCAAGTACCCGGAACTGCTTGAGATGGTCAAGGACATGTCCGACGACGAGATCATGAAGCTGAACCGCGGTGGTCACGACCCGTACAAGGTCTACGCGGCCTACGCCGAAGCCATGGCGAGCAAGGGCAAGCCCACAGTGATCCTGGCGCAGACCGTAAAAGGTTACGGCCTCGGTGCCGCCGGTGAAGCGGCGATGGATACCCACAACGTCAAGAAGATGGACACCGAGGCGCTGAAGCGCTTCCGCGATCGCTTCGCGATCCCGATTACCGACAAGGAAATCGAGGAAGTTCCCTATTACCGCCCGGCGCCGGACAGCCCGGAAATGAAATACATGGCCGAGCGCCGCAAGGCGCTGGGTGGACCGGTACCGTCCCGCAGTACCGAGGTGGCGAAGCTGGAAATTCCGGAACTGGACGCCTTCAGTGCGCTGACCAAGGGCTCCGGCGACCGCGAGATCTCCACCACCATGGCGTTCGTACGCGCGCTGTCGGTGCTGGTGAAAGACAAGAAGATGGGCAAGAACGTCGCGCCCATCGTGCCCGACGAAGCCCGTACCTTCGGTATGGAAGGGCTGTTCCGCCAGCTGGGTATCTACTCCTCCCAGGGGCAGAAATACACTCCGGTCGATCACGGCCAGATCATGTATTACAAGGAAGACAAGAAAGGCCAGGTGCTGGAAGAGGGCATCAACGAGGCCGGCGCCATGTCCGCGTGGATGGCGCTCGCCACTGCCTACAGCAACCACGGCGTACCGATGGTGCCTTTCTACATCTACTACTCGATGTTCGGTTTCCAGCGCATCGGCGACCTGGCCTGGGCGGCGGGCGACATGCAGGCGCGCGGCTTCCTGGTCGGCGCCACCGCCGGCCGCACGACGCTGAACGGTGAGGGCCTGCAGCACCAGGATGGCCACAGCCACGTGCTGTCTGCCACCATCCCCAACTGCAAGAGCTATGACCCGGCCTACGGTTACGACCTGGCAGTGATCATGCATCACGGCCTGAAGGAGATGTACGAAGAGCAGAAAAACCTCTTCTACTACGTCACCATCGAGAACGAAAACTACCTGCAGCCGGAAATGCCGCAGGGTGTCGAGGAAGGCATCATCCGCGGTATCTACAAGCTGGAAGGCAACTCCCGCAAGCCCGGCAAGGGCAAGGCGGCGAAGAAGCACGTGCAGCTGGTGGGTGCCGGTTCCATCCTGCGCGAAGTACTGGCGGCAGCGGATATCCTCGCCGACCAGTTCGGCGTGACCTCCGACGTGTGGAACCTGACCTCCGCCACCGAAGCGGCCCGCGAAGGCCAGGACGCGGCGCGCTGGAACATGCTGCACCCGACTGAAGCGCCGCGCCAGGCGTGGATCAGCGAGCAGTTTGCCGGCAACGAAACGCCGGTGATCATCTCTACCGACTACATCCGCGCCTATGTCGAGCCGCTGCGCGAGTTTATCGACGGCGACATGATCGCACTGGGTACCGACGGCTTCGGCCGCAGTGACAGCCGCGAACAGCTGCGCCGCTTCTTCGAGGTGGACCGCAACTATGTGACCATCGCCGCGCTGACCGGCCTGGCCAAGCAGGGCGTGATCGACGCCAGCGAGGTAGCGGACGCCATTAAGAAACTAAATGTCGACGCGGAAAAAGTTAATCCGCGCCTGGTTTAAGGTCCGCTGATTAAGGAAGGCAAACAACATGGCAAAACAAGTCATTAAAGTGCCTGATCTCGGCGGTGCCGATCAGGTTGATGTAATCGAAATCTCCGTCGCGGTGGGCGATACGGTCGCGGAAGAGGATGCGCTGATTGTCGTCGAGGGCGACAAGGCCTCCATGGACGTGCCGGCACCGGTGGCCGGCAAGATCCTGAGCCTCTCCATCAAGGAGGGCGACAAGGTCTCCGAGGGCGACGTGATCGGTGAGATCGAGACCGACGCCGGTGCGGCGGAGGAGGAAAAGCCCGCCGCGGAGCCGGAAAAAGAGGAGCCTGCCGAGAAGGAGGCAGAGGAGAAGCCGGCTGAGACTGCGGAAGCAGCGCCCGCTGGCGAAGCAACCGAACAGGAAATCAAGGTGCCCGACCTCGGCGGCGCCGATGCGGTGGACGTGATTGAAATCACCGTCGCTGCCGGCGACGAAGTGGGCGAGGGTGATTCCCTGATCGTGGTGGAGGGCGACAAGGCCTCCATGGATGTACCTTCGCCGGCGGCGGGCACCATCGTGTCCATCTCCGTGAAGGAAGGCGACAAGGTCTCCACCGGCGACGTGATCGGTGTGATGAAAACCGTTGCCGGCGGCGCGGCAGCAGCCCCCGCTCCGGCACCGGCCGCAGCACCTGAGGCGGCGGCAGCTCCCCAGGAGCCCTCCGCGGTGTCACAGGAGCCCTCAGCGGTTTCACAGGAGCCCTCAGCGGTTTCACAAGAGCCGCCGGCTGCGCCGCAGAAAGATTATCAGCTGGAGCGCGACCTCACGCCGTCCGCGGAAGTGTATGCCGGCCCGGCGGTGCGAAAGCTGGCCCGCGAGCTGGGGGTGACCCTGAACAAGGTGAAGCCCACCGGTCCCCGCAACCGCGTCACCAAGGACGACCTGCACGCCTATATCAAGGAACAGGTGAAGAAAGCCGAGAGTGGTGCGGTTGGTGTCGGCGGCGGTATTGGCATAGCGCCGATGCCGGACATCGACTTCAGCCAGTTTGGTCCGGTCAACGTGGAGCCGATGACCAAGATCCACAAGATCACCGCGGCCAACATGTCCCGCAACTGGCTGAACGTGCCCCACGTCACCCAGTTCGACGACGCGGATATCACCGAGCTGGAAGACTTCCGCAAGTCCATGAAAGCGGAGGCGGAAAAGCGCGGCGTGAAACTGACGCCGGTGCCCTTCCTGCTGAAAGCGGTTGCCGCTGCCCTGCGCGCCGAGCCGAGTTTCAATGTGTCACTGCACAACGACGGCGAGCACATTGTGCGCAAGGATTACGTGCACGTGGGCATGGCAGTGGACACCCCGAAAGGCCTGATGGTCCCGGTCATCCGCGATGTGGACAAGAAGGGCCTGTACGAGCTGGCGGAAGAAGCCACGGCGATGGCGCTTGCCGCCCGCGATGGCAAACTGAAGCCGCGCGACATGCAGGGCGCTTGTTTCACCATCTCCAGCCTCGGCGCCATTGGCGGCACCGGCTTTACGCCGATCGTCAATTCACCGGAAGTGGGTATCCTCGGCGTGTCCAAGCTGGCGGTGAAGCCGGTGTGGAACGGCAAGGAATTTGTGCCGCGGCAGATGCTGCCCCTGACGCTGTCCTACGACCACCGCGCAGTCAACGGTGGCGATGCCGGCCGCTTTATGACCTATCTGGTCGGTGTGCTCGGCGATGTGCGGCGCCTGCTGCTCTGATGTACTGAGCAGTCTGAAAAAGAGCGGCCTTGCGGCCGCTTTTTTTATGTCCCCAAACCGGGTTTGCGACGCCGGTCAAAAACTTGGTGTCCCGCGCAGTGTTCAGTTGTCACAAAAACCCTCAAGCGGAATCGGTGGCGTGCCATTCCACCAAAATAAAGAATTCTGCGTATAAATCCTTCTGTAAAGACACCGGCCGAAACTGCCGCCACTAAACTGAAAATGTACCAACCGAAAGCGCAGCTCTGAAAGCGAGAGGTATTCGGAAATGAAGCGCATAGGGATATTCGCTTTGCCGTTGGCGGCGGCACTGGCGATGCAAGGTTGCATATTTCTTCCCGTCGAGAACAACGGCAGAGATGACCCGTTCTTCTTTGATCCCGAGGATGCCAGCCACAGCGCCGACTTTGTCGAAGTCGGTCACTACCAGCCCAATTCCCAGCTGCCCCCCTCTGCCAGCCGGCACTGTTCGGTAGATGCTGAAGTGGGTAAAGTGGGCTCCGCCTGCTGGTTTTTTCCGGTAATTCGGGTGTATTAATCCCGGGGAACTGCACCCGGGTTTTACCTGAAGACGTTGCTGTCCTCTTCTGTTCGCGGAGGAGTGCGGCCGGGTCAGAGAGCGCCAAAGACGGAGACGCAGCCTATGCAAAATCGTGCGATAGTTTTTTCCGCTCTCGCCACCGCCACACTGCTGGGCAGTTGCGGCGTTGCCGATACCCGCGATGAGGTGGTTTACCCGGCCACCAGGCCGATTCCACGCGCCGCGGAATACCGGGCGCCCAGCGACTACCGGGCACCCGCGGCAGCGCCCGCCGCCCAGAGCTCCGGTGATTCTGTTTGTCCCGGCGATGCCGAGGAGCTGGCTCCCGGTTCCATCTGCCCCGCAACAGCCAAGTGTTTTGATATTTCTGGCGGCCGTCGGTGTATCGATTATGAAAAGTAGCCAGTGGATTGCACCTATTTCCGCGCTGATGATCGCTGGTTGTGCGGGCTCCAGCTTCGATGGTTTCAGAGACGACCTGTGCGGTACGCCGCAGGCCTATACCTACAGGACGGTGCCGGTCGCTGAGATGCCGGCGTTTCCAGGTTTCTGTATTGCCGATGACGTACCCATGTCCGGCTTGGGTCAGTGCATGGAGCAGGGCGTGAACTGTTATCAGCTCGACAATGGCAACTGGTGCGCGGGTCCCTTTTCACCTTTCGTGATCAGCTACCGGCCGAACTGGCCGTAATGACGGTGCCGATCAGCTAGCGCTACACCGGTAGTATTGCTGCGCGTCGTCGATACCGGCACCCTGGTTGTGCCTTGTCTTGCCTTGCCATGCTATGGGGCGTTGGGTAGTTGCCGCAGGTTCGCGCCTGCGTCTCGACGCTAGGTTCCACTAGAGCGCCATGCATTTCCGTACAAACCCTCAGATTGACCTCTGCTTGCAGCTCGGCCTGATGTGCGTGGCCGCAGCACAATTGCGGGCAAATTTGTGTATGCTTTGCCGGTTTTTTTCAGAATTTGCCCATTGTGCTGAAGGAGAAATGAATATGTTGTCGGCTCGGGAAGCGCTGCAAAGGTTGCAGGAAGGTAATCAACGTTTTGTAGCTGGTCGCCAGGGGGAACACTCCGGCATCGATGAAAGTAAACGCAAGGAGCTGGTAGCGGGGCAGGCTCCCTTTGCCATTATTCTGGGCTGCTCGGATTCACGGGTGCCGGCGGAGCTGGTTTTCGATCAGGGACTCGGGGATCTGTTTGTGATACGCGTTGCCGGAAATGTAGTGGCGCCCTCACAGATCGGCAGCATCGAGTTTGCGGCCGAGCGCTTTGGCACGCCGCTGGTAGTGGTGCTGGGGCACTCCAACTGCGGTGCGATTCAGGCCACCCTGGAACAGCTCGTGCGCCCGCAGGAAACCCGTTCACCGAACCTGCGTTCCATTGTCGACCGTATTCGACCGGCCGTCGAACCCCTACTCGATGCCGCTCCCAGCAAGGATGTCGATCAGCTGGCGCCAAGCGCCGTGCGCGCCAATATTCGCGCGTCGGCGAACCAGCTGCGTCGCGGCTCGCAGATTCTCGAGCAGCTGGTGGAAAAGAACGAGCTGCTGATTGTCGGGGCCGAATACTCGCTGGAAACCGGTGCGGTGGATTTCTTCGACGGCGTTTAGGATCTGCAGCGCCTATGAATGATAAAAAAATGAGCTGGATTCGCGGCGTACTGATAGCGATCGACCAGCTGGGCAATGCCATTGCCGGTGGGAATCCCGATGCGACCATCTCCGCGCGCACCGGCTATTTTGCCAACAAGCATGAAACGCCTTTCCGCCCCTGGTGGAAGACGATGGAAAAAGTCATTGATTTCACCTTCGAGCCGCTCGAGGGGGCGGGACATTGCCTGCGCTCTTTCGAGGCCGACGAGGAGGAGCACTGGGAGGGCAGCGACTTTATGCGCGGTCTGCTCGGGATCATCATTATCGTCGCCTGTCTTCCGCTAGCCGTGGTTACCAGGCTGTACGTGCTGGTTTTCCCGCGCGCCAGCAGGGGCGACGAGAGGCCGCTGCAATAGCAGCCCAGGGCGAGTCGGTGCCGGGATCGGATTTGTGAGGCGGGCCGCCTTCCGTGGCGGCCCGGCGAGAGCGGGCAGTTTAGATTGCGTGCCTGTCAGCTGTTCGCGGCCTCGGCCAGCTGGTTCAGGTGTGGCACTTCCCGTTCCACCTTTGTCTCCCCAGCGGTATCGGCGCTGTCCTTCTGCGACAGTTTACGCAGGGCTACATAAAACACCGGCGTCAGAAACAGGCCGAACAGGGTGACGCCGATCATGCCGGTAAAGACCGTAATACCCATCGCGTTGCGGACTTCCGCACCGGCACCGCTGGCGAATACAAGTGGTACCACGCCGGCGATGAACGCCACGGACGTCATGATGATCGGGCGCAGACGCAGGCGGCAGGCCTCCAGCGCGGCGCGCACCGGATCGTGACCGTTCATTTCCAGTTCGCGGGCGAACTCGACGATCAGGATGGCGTTCTTACAGGCCAGGCCCATCAGCACCACCAGTCCCACCTGCACGAAGACGTTGTTATCGCCCCCGGTCAACCACACGCCGAACAGCGCCGCCAGCAGACACATGGGTACGATCAGGATTACCGCAAGGGGCATGACCCAGCTCTCATACAGCGCGGCCAGCACCAGGAACACCAGCAGCACGGCCAGCGGGAACACCACCATGGCGGCGTTGCTCTGGTTGACCTGCTGGAAGCTGAGATCCGTCCACTGAATCTGCATGCCCGGGGGCAGGGCCTGGCCGGCCACTCCTTCCACCGTTGCCAGTGCCTCACCGGATGACAGCATGTTCGGATCGGATTGCCCCATCAGGTCCGCCGCCGGATAGCCGTTGTAGCGGATCACCGGGTCGGGACCGTAGCTCTGGCGCAGCTCTACCATGGTATTCAGCGGCACCATGTCGCCATCCGCGTTGCGCGTGTACAGGTTGCCGATGTCTTTCACCTCGTCGCGGAAAGGTGCATCCGCCTGCGCGACCACTTGATAGGTGCGACCGAACAGGTTGAAGTCGTTGATGTACATCGAGCCGAAATACAGCTGCAGGGTGCCGAACAGGTCGTCCAGGCGCACGCCCTGCGCCTTGGCCTGCAGCCGATCCACTTCCGCATCCATCTGCGGCACATTGGCCTGGTAGGAGCTGAACGGATAGCTCAGTCCCGGCACCTGACTCAGTGCGCCGGCCAGCTGGTTGGTGGCGTTCTGCAGTTCGCCGTAGCCGGCCGCCCTGCGGTCCTGCACATACAGCGAGTAGCCGGAACCGGCGCCGAGGCCGAAGATCGGCGGCGGCATAAAGCTGACGGCGAAGCCCTCCTTGATCTGTGCCAGCTTGCCGTTCAGTTCGGCGGCAATTTCCTGGGCGCTGCGATCGCGCTCACTGAAATCGTCGAACAGCACGAATACCGTACCCACGTTCGGTGTGTTGGTGCTCTGCAGCGCGTTGAAGCCGACAAATGCGGCGGCATGGGAGACGCCATCGGTTGCGAGCGCGATCTCACTGACCCGTCGGGCGACGTCCTCGGTGCGGTCCAGCGAAGCGCCTTCCGGCAAGCGAATACTGCCCACCAGGTAGGTTTTGTCCTGGGTCGGAATAAAACCTCCCGGCACCTGGTTAAACAACACAAAGGTGCCGGCGAGCAGTACCGCATAGACGCCGAACACCAGGCCGCGGCGTTTCAGGCTGCGGCCGACCAGCCCTTCATAGCGCTCCGAGTTGCGCTGGAAGAAGCGGTTGAACGGGCGGAAAATCCAGCCGAACAATCGATCGATCAGGCGCGCCGGCGCATCCGGCGCTGCCCCGTGGGGCTTCAGCAGTGTCGCCGCCAATGCCGGTGACAGGGTCAGCGAGTTGATCGCGGAAATAATGGTGGCAATGGCAATCGTAGTGGCGAACTGGCGGTAGAACTGGCCGGTAATGCCGTCGAGAAATGCCATCGGCACGAACACCGCACACAGCACGAGACTGATGGCGACGATAGGTCCGCTGACCTCGCGCATGGCCTGGTGGGCTGCGGCCAGTGGTGTGAGCCCCTCTTCGATATTCCGCTCGACGTTTTCCACCACGACGATGGCGTCGTCCACGACGATGCCGATCGCCAGTACCATCGCGAACAAGGTCAGCGTGTTGATGGAAAAGCCGAGCATCAGCAGCACGGCGAAGGTGCCGACGATTGATACCGGTACCGCCAGCAGCGGGATCAGCGAGGCGCGCCAGGTCTGCAGGAACAGGATAACCACCAGTACCACCAGCAACACCGCTTCCAGCAGGGTCTGTACCACCGACTGGATAGAGGTGCTGACGAATACGGTCGGGTCGTAGGCGACTTCCCATTCGAGGCCCTCCGGGAACTGGTCATCCAGTTCGGCCATTTTTTCCCGAACTGCCTGGGAGACCTCCAGGGAGTTAGAACCCGGCGACTGGAAGATGGGCAGTGCCACCGCCTGGCGTCCGTTTAGCAGCGCGCGCAGGGCATCCTGCGAAGAGGCCAGCTCGATACGGGCGATATCGGCGAGTCGGGTGATTTCGCCATCGCTGCCGGTTTTCAGCACAATGTCGCCGAACTCTTCCTCGCTTTCCAGGCGCCCCTTGGCATTGATGGAAATCAGGAAGTCGTTTTTCCCCGGCATCGGCTGCGCACCGATCTGGCCGGCGGACACCTGCACATTCTGCTCGCGCACCGCAGCGACTATGTCGGTCGCTGTTACTCCGAGCGCGGCGGCCTTCTGCGGATCGATCCACAGGCGCATCGCATAGTCGCCGGAGCCGAACAGGCCCGCCTGACCGACACCGGGGATGCGCGCCAGCTCGTCGCGAATATGCAGTACCGCATAGTTGCGGATATAGGTCGCGTCGAAGCGGTCGTCCGGCGAGATCAGGTGCACGGCCATCATTAGGTTGGGAGACTGCTTCTGCGTGGTGACACCCTGGCGGCGCACGTCCTCCGGCAGCCGCGGCAGGGCCTGCGCCACCCGGTTCTGCACCTGTACCTGGGCCTGATCGGGATCGGTGCCGAGCTCAAAGGTGACATTGAGAGCCAAAGTGCCATCACTGCTGGCAACGGACTTCATGTAAATCATGTTCTCCACGCCGTTGATGGCTTCCTCCAGCGGCGCGGCGACGGTCTCGGAAATGGTCTTCGGGTTGGCACCCGGGTAGCGCGCACTCACCTGAACGCTCGGTGGTACCACTTCCGGATATTCGCTGACGGGCAGGGCTGGAATGCTGATCAAGCCGACGACGAAAATAATGATCGACAGCACCGACGCAAAAATGGGTCTGTCGACAAAAAAGCGGGAAAAATTCATACGCAGTTACCCCGTGTGCGACGACACAAGTGTCGCACCGACTTTAATCTTGCGATCCAAATGACGGTTTGATGAGTGGTTCGGAAACCGCGCAACTATCGCGGCGGCTCCGCCTTGTTACCCGCCTCCGCGAGGCGGGTTTAATGAATCAGCGACCAGCCAGTTGCTGGGTAGCATCCGATGTGCGCATCGCGACCAGTTCCGGTTGCACTGGCATGCCGGGGAAGAAAATTTTCTGCACACCCTTAACCACGATCCGCTCACCGGGCTGCAGGCCGCTGCGGATCAGCGTCATCTCACCCTGCTGCGGGCCCGTCTGGACGTCGCGGCGTTCGGTCACATTGTTTTCATTCACCAGGTAGACAAAGCGGCGATCCTGGTCGGTTAGCACGGCTTTGCTGTTCACCAGTACTGCCTGATCCAGTTCTGCTGTCGGCATTTCCACCCGCGCAAACTGGCCCGGTTGAAAAATACCGTCGGGGTTGGCCACTAGCGCGCGGAACTGCATGGTGCCGGTGCGGCTGTCGAGGCGATTGTCGATAAAATCCAGTTGGCCGCGATGCGGATAACCCTGTTCACCGGCCAGGCCTATGCGAACTTGTGGGCGTTGCTCCTGTGCCAGCAGCGCGCGGCTGCTGCCAAAAGTCTGCTCGTCGCTTTCGAAATACACATACATGGGGTCGACGGAAACGAGCGTGGTCAGCAGGGTCTGGTCCGCGTTGGCCAGGTTGCCGCGGGTGACGAACGCTCGCCCGACGCGACCGCTGATCGGCGCCTTGACCTCCGTGTATTGCAATTCGAGACGCGCAGTTTCCAGTGCGGCTTCGGCGGCATTCACCGCCGCGCGAGCGGAGTCCCGCGCGGCTATACGCTGGTCGTGTTCCTCGCGGGAAATGGCGCGTGTGTTCAGCAGCTGCTGCGCGCGTTTCGCCCGCCCTTCGCTCAGGGTCAGTTGACTGCGTGCGCTGGCGAGTTCTGCCTGCGCGGCGCGTTCGCGCGCGCGGTAAGGACGTTGATCGATCGTAAACAGCACATCGCCGCGCTGCACCAGATCGCCCTCGGTAAAGGACACCCGGTCAATATAACCGCTGACGCGGGGGCGCAAATCTACGGTTTCCGGTGCGGCTACACGACCGGTAAAGTCGCTCCACAATGTGGTTGGCTCGGCCACTACTTCGGCCACTTCCACCGCCGGCGGTGGTGATTGCTGACTGTTTGACTCCCCAGTGCTGCATCCTGCCAGCACCAGTGCGCTCAAACCGATCAGCATAAATTTCAGGTTTCTTGCCATAACGTATTTGCTCCCTCGGTTACGGAAGAGTTGTCGTTGTTCCTGGTGGGATGGAACCTCTCTCCCAGTGGACGCAAACCATAGCGGTGGGAAGTGTGCGGACGGTATCCGGTTACTGTGGATTGATTGCCTAATTCTGTTGTTGGTTTGAGGGGGATCGACCGTTATTTCTGTTATTTCTATAGTCGAAAAAGTTATGCTAGCAGCACTGCAGGGGTCCATTGCAGCCAGCGCAGGCAGGGCAAAGGCTGGAGAGGAGTGAGGCAGTTGCATATTACTGCAGAGTGATTGCCTAATTCTGCAATGTTCTAAACGGCTTGCCTAAATCTCCGTATACTCGCGGCAGACCTGAATGACTTTGTCCGGTGAATGCCGGTGCGGGAGGGGTATGAAAATGCCGATCGAACTAAAGCAATCTGCTGCCATGTCCAGGGATATGGAGACGGCCCGCCAGAGCCTCGTAAGCAAGATGCTGCGCTGGACGCCGGAGCAGGGCCTGCAGGAAACTGCTCTGGACGGGGTCGACCTGATCCGTTCGGATGAAGCCACCAGTTGTGTATCCTCCGTTTATGAACCTTCGCTCGGTTTTCTTGTGCAGGGGAAAAAGACACTGCAGCTGGGCGATAAGGAAATCTCCTACGGTCCGCTAAATTATGTGGCGTCCTCGGTACACCTGCCGGTTTTGGGCCATGTGGAGAACGCCTCTCCCGATCACCCGTTTCTGGCAATCAGGCTTATCATCGATCCGCAGGAAGTTACCGACCTGGTGTTGGAACTCGGCGACAAGGCGCCGGAACTGGAAGCGGAATTTGAATGTCCCGAAATTAACTGTGGCCTTGCGGTGGCACAGATGGATGCGGGAATGCTCGATGCGGTTAGTCGTCTGGTGGGTCTGTTGGATTCCCCGGCCGATGCGCCGATACTCGCGCCGTTGGCGCGTCGGGAAATTATCTATCGCGCATTGATGGGAGATATGGGCGCGCGCATGCGCAAGTTCGCTTCGGTGGACAGCCAGGCCAACCGTATCTCGCGCGTAATCGCGGTTCTCAAGGATCGCTTTTCCGAACCGCTGCGTGTCAGCGACCTGGCTGACGAGGCCAACATGAGCGAGTCGTCCCTGTATCACAGCTTTAAGCAGGTGACGCGTATGTCGCCGCTGCAGTTCCAGAAAAAACTGCGCTTGCACGAGGCGCGTCGCCTGATGCTGACCGAGGGAATCGAAGCAGCCTCGGCCAGTTACCGGGTCGGTTACGAAAGCCCGTCCCATTTCAGCCGCGAGTACAGCCGCCTGTTCGGACTGCCGCCGCGCGCCGATGTGAGCAAGTTGCGCGGCGAGCAGCGCGTACCCGCCTGATTGCTAGCTCTGATTAAGAGGGTTTGGGCGCGAACAGGCTGCACCAGCCCTCGGGGGCAATTTTTCCCTCTACGACCTTGCATGCCTCGGGCGGCTCGAACAGCACGCAGTCTATGCATTTCTGCCCATTCTTCGGCGTGTCCTGATATTGCACCGCCTCCTTTTTCGCCTTGCCTTGCGCCACCGCCCGGTCGGTGGCGATCAGTGCAACCGGCAACAACGCCACCGAACCACTCGTTAATTTGAGAAACTTTCGCCGCGTAATGCCCTGATTCCGTTTACTCATGACAGGTTGACCTCGCAGAGTTGGAGGGAGGGAATTGGGTTTCTGTCTTTCAGATTAGTCTGAGCGAGAGAATTTGCCGAAATTGGAAAAATTAGGCGGGGCAAGAAGCAATTGAGAATCGATCTCGTTTCATTTGGAGAGGCGGCACATTGCGTGCCGCCCTGTAACCCGATAGAAGGATTAGCGGTCTAGAAGTACCTTGCCAACAGACTTGTCATCGCTCTGCGATACAACGCGCACCTTCAGACCGTATGACGTAATCGCCCGGCCGGCGTCGGGAATCGCGGCGTTGCTGAAATCACTGCTATCGTCGAAGACCGCGTTGCGCTGCGTGTGATTGTCGCGCAGCAGCAGGTTGTAGTTGTCCATCAGGTCGAGGGTAACTTTCTCTGACTTGTCGATACCGAAGGCGGCGTCGCGCACCTGGTAACGGGTAGAGGCCACCGCGTGGTCGTTCCAGGTGTTTGCGTGCTGGTCCGCATCGACGACGCCGAGGAAACCGTTGCCCGGGTGTACGCCGACCCAGTTGTCGTCGTACATGGTGTCCCTGTACCAGACAACCAGGCCTTCGTTAAACGGCAGCATTTCGCCGGCGACATTGACATGGGCGAGCCCCTGGTCGATACCGCGATGAGTGCGCCACTCGAGCAGGTAGTAGTGGTCGTGCAGCGTGTAGCCAGGGTTGCGGGTGAAGCCCGCCAGACCAAACGCGCTGTTAGCTTCTGCATCATCTACCAGCACTGCGTTGCCATCGACTGTGATCTGAATATCGTCGGCGAAGAAGCCCGGGTTGGCGACAGCGGCATCGGTCCAGTAGAAAAACACCAGATAGAACTGCTGGCCGGCGTAGGCGCTGAGGTCGAACTCGGCATCCACCCAGCCTCCCGATGTGCCGGTGATACCGTGCCCTGGGTTGCTTCCGTATGGGTTGGTGTCTGTGGTGATGTTCCCGGGGATGGAGACCAGGCCTTGGGTATCGTAACTTGCAACGAATGCGTAATCCCAATCCTGTTCGATATCGTACCAGGCCTTGAAGGTCACTTTGGCGCTACTGGCCTGGCTTAGGTCCACAGGTACCAGCATATAATTGTTCAGCCTGTTGCCCTTGCCGCTGTAGTAAGCGTATTCGCCACTGGCGGGCACGGTAATGTCATACCGTTTTTGCGGCAGGTCGATGCGCACAGCATCGTTGTTAGTGCCTTTGTGCACTGCTTCGTCCAACAATGCCTCCAGCCCTTCTGCGGGAATATCTTCGAACGCAATAGTGGCGCCGTGCAGCCAGTTGCCGCCGTGGTTGTGCTGCAGGAACTCTTTGGCCCAGGCGGAAAAACCAGTGGGCTCGGAGCCGGGAATCACACCCGCCCAGCTGCCGTTGGACATCACAGACCATGAGGAGACTGGTTCGCCGCGGCCGGTGTACTGGGTATCGTATTCGTCCGGCAGACCCAGGTCGTGGCCATACTCGTGGCTGACCACCCCGGCTGCTGCATCAGCAGGTTGGATGGTGTAGTCGAAAGCCGCCATCGGCTTTTCTTCACCCCAGTAGTCGACCGCGGCCGTAGTTCCGGGAATACGAAAAGCATCATCCAGGTAGGAACTCAGTGCCCAGCGGTGTGCCCAGATGGCGTCCTCGCCCAACTGGCCGCCACCGGCTTCTTCACCGACGGAAGAGTGGAAGATCATGACATGGTCGACGAGGCCGTCGGCTTCCCAATAATTGCCGTCGCCGTCCAGGTCGTAGCGATCTTCGATATCGAAGTCCGACAGATTCACTGCCGGATCTTCTGCCGCAGCCAGCAGTGCCTCGCGGACCAGGGCGCGGGCGTCGCCGTCTACGTTGTTGCCATAAAAAGCAGCGGGATTCTCGGCCATATACCAGCCGGCAACGGCGCCTTCCACGGTATAGCTGTTGCCGGACTGCTGCCAGTAGAACTGCCGCATCGACAGAAGGTTTTCGCCCCCGGGGCCGGTAAATCCGCTGTTCGAGAACAGCAGGTCGTTATAGTGTGCAGTCGTGTAATCCTCGTAATACATATTGGATTCGCCGACCTGGATGCTGTTGTGCGGGAAATCCGGGAACTCCATCAGAATGGCGAGCACGCGCGCGGTGCGCGTCTCGCCATCGTAATTTTCAGGCTGCAAAGGTGCGGGACGCTGCTGTTTGGCGATTCCCAGTTTGTTGCCGTTGCCATTTTGCAATGCCTGCGTGGTGGCACCGTGGGAGTTCGCCATCATTTGCCCAGCTTCAGAGTCCATCTTTTTGGACTGCAGCTGGCCCTGTGCAGCGCGCTCTTTCAAATAATCGCGCAGAATCTGTTCGGCTTCGGTGAAGGTGGCGTTTTCGCTGATACGTCCGGAGCGCTTCAGCATCTCCATCAGTTTGGTTTCATTGGCGACGGCGAGATCCAGGGGGCCACCTGTGTGCATAGGCTTGTCAGCAGCAACGGCGCCGCCTGCCAGTAGATTGAGCGCGAGCGTACTGCTCGCCAGTAAACGATATGGTGTCTGCATGATTCCCTCTTGTTTTTAAATTTTCCAGGGATGGATCGGGCGGGCGGAATGCGTGGGAGGAAAAGAAGATAAGCGCTGCCTTGCGCTGATTCCGAGCCGTCCCTAGCCCGCAATGGCCTGTGTGATTCTTGATGCACGCAGACCACTGTTAGGTTAACGCGTGGGGAGAGATTAACCGTAATGAATGTGATGCCAACTTGTGAGATAAATTTCCGGTTTGGTCCAAGTTGGTACACTTTGTCCTAAAAGAGTAAGAAAATTAGTTTGCCGAAACTAATCGAATTCTTTTGACCAGGGTAGCCGGATAGTGATCTGCAAGCCGCCGCCGGGGCGATTGTGGAGCTGAAGATGGCCGCCGTGGGCGTCGACAATCTCACGGCAAAGTGCGAGTCCGAGCCCCACACCCTGGGGCTTGGTGGAGTAGAAGGGCAGTAGTGCCTGCTGCAGAACTTTTTCACTCATGCCACAGCCGCGGTCGCGCACTATCAGTAGCTGTCCTTGAGAGTTGACACTGATCTCAAGCTCGGTGCTGCTGCTATCGCTGCCGGCCTCGGCGGCGTTTTTGAATAGATTCAGCAGCGCCTGCTCGATCTGCACCGGATCGAAGTATCCGGGGCGGCTTGGCAGGCTGCCCTGCAAGGTAAACCCGTGCAGCGGCGCGATACGATCGATCAGTTCCTGCCACTGCACTGTCTCGCAGCTGGGTGCCGGCAGTTTGGCAAAGCGGGCGTAGCCCTGGGTGAATTCGGTCAGGTGCTGGCAGCGCTCGGCGATAATATCGAATACTTTCTCCAGCGCCTCTTCCTTGCCCGGTTGCTTGATCAGCAGCTTGCCGCTGTGCGCCATCGACGAGATGGGCGCGAGAGAGTTGTTCAGTTCATGGCTGATCAGGCGAATCACTTTCTTCCACACCTGCACCTCGGCCCGGGTCAATTCCCGGGTCATTTCGCGAATAACGATCAGGCGGTGTTTCTGTGCGTTGAGTACGAAGGTACTGTTGCCGATATGCAGTGTCTGGCGGTTGTCGCCGTCGCTGTAACCGAACAGGCCGTCTTCGCCCTTGGCTATGGCATCGGCCAATTCATCGGGGCAGCTTGTCAGCAGGCGCTCGAGGGTCAGGCCCTGTATCGGTTTGCCGTTGTTGAGCAGGTGGCGGGCGCTGCTGTTGGCGTAAATGATGTGATCACCCTGGTCCACCAGCAGCAGCGCCTGTGGTGAACTCTGGATAACCGTGTCGAGCAACAGTTCGCGCTGGTAGATATGTGCGCGCTCACGGCGCAATATCTCGCCGACTTCGTTGTATAGACTGGTCAGCTGCCCGAGCTGGTCACCGCGTTTTGTTGCCAGCGACACCGAGAAATCGCCGTCGCGGAAATTCAGCAGTCCGCCTTCGAGGGCACCCAGGGTGCGGGTGAGCGGGCCGGTTACAAACCTGAGCAGGAACAGGGTGATCGGCAGGGCGAGCATAAGGCCCGCCGCCCATGCGAGGCGTGCATCCATGCCGAAGTACAGCAGCGCGAACGGAATACTGGTGCCGACGATCACCGCAGCGACCGAGATGGCGGCAATGCGCCCTTCGAGAGAGAACGGCTTGGACATCAGTAGGGAATACCGTACTTGTCGAGACGACGGTAGAGCGCCTGCCTGCTCATGCCGAGTTCCCGCGCCGCCTGCGCGATAACACCATTGCAGCTGGCCAGGGTCTGTTCGAGCAGTTCGCGACTGGGCTCGAAACTGACATCCACCTTTTCGGTGTACTGCTGGGCCGGCAGTGCCAGGGTCTGCTCGTCGATGATATCGGACTGGCTCAGCACGGCTGCGCGCTGCATGGTGTTCTGCAGTTCGCGCACATTGCCCGGCCAGCGGTAGCGCATCAGCGCCGACTGCGCCTGCGGTGACAGTTGTTTCGCGTCGCCGGGGCCCATGTCGAGGAAGCGGCGGGCCAGAGGCAGTATGTCCTCGGGCCGGTCGCACAGCGGTGGCAGTTTCAGTTCGATCACATTCAGGCGGTAGAACAGATCCTGGCGAAAATTGCCTTCGGCAATCTGTTGCGGCAGGTCACTGTTGGTCGCGCTGATTACGCGCACTTTGACTTTGCGTGTCTGGCTGCTGCCGAGGCGCTGGAATTCGCCGGTCTGAAGCACCCTCAACAACTTCACCTGGCCGCTGGCAGAGAGTTCGCCGATCTCGTCGAGAAACAGGGTGCCGCCGTCGGCGGTCTCGAAGCGGCCCTGGCGCGCCCGGTTGCCGGCACCGGTATAGGCACCCGGTTCGGCACCGAAGAGTTCGGCTTCCATCAACTCTTCCGGCAGCGCGCCGACATTGACCTTGATATAGGGGCCATCGCGCAGCGGCGAGTTGGCCTGCACGATATCGGCAATTTTCTCCTTGCCGGCGCCGTTGGGTCCGGTGATCAGCACCGCCACATCGGACCTGGCCACCTGGGTGGCCATTTCCAGCAGTTTCTGCATCGCGTCGCTGCGGTAGATGATGTTTTGCAGATCGAAATGCTGGCGCAACTGTTCGCGCGCCTGTCGGGCCTGCAGCTGCGACTTGCGCTGTTGCTCCTGCAGCTCGTTCAGTTCCAGCAGGTTTTTGACAGTCGAGATCAGTTTGTTGTCATCCCAGGGCTTGCCCAGGTAGTCGGCCGCTCCGGCCTTGACCAGCTCCACGGCCATTTCCAGCTGCGTCCAGGCGGTGAGCAGAATTACCGGCAGGTCCGGCTTGATGTCGCGGATGGCAAAGAAAAGTTCGCGCCCCTCTTCTCCGGACGTGGTGTCCGCGGTGAAATTCATATCCTGTATGACCAGGCTGATATCCGGATTTTCACGCAGCAACTGCAGGCCGGCTGGGGGGGTGACGGCGCTCACTGTCTCGATGCCGTGCAGGGACAGCAACAACTCAAGGGCTGAAATGATGCCCGGGTTGTCGTCGATGATCAGTACCTTTTCCATTGCTTCGCCGCTATTGAGTTCCGTCATTGAGGCTGCGCTGACATTATGCCTTCATACCCCTATTCGTGGAATGGCGGGCAGGTACGCGGTGCGCAGAAGGGATTGGTTCGGCCAGGCGTTACTGCCAGTGGGTGGCGCCTGGCGCTGTGAGGGCCGGGAGGTTACTCGGAACTCTCGGCGGCGGGTTGGTGATCGTAGCTCAAAACCCGGGCCAACTTCCATTGTCCGGATACTTTTTGCCAGACGTGGGTGAATTGGCCAGTTTCACGCAATACCGGCGCCTTGCCCGGCGGCAGCCCGTAAAATTTGTGCGTGCCGGTTTGAATGGCTCCGAAATTATTTAGCGGGAAAATCTTGACGCTGTCGGCGATAAGCTCCCGTCGCGCCGGCACGTTGCGGCCGGTTTTGCGGCCTTCGCACATATCGCGAATCGAGTTCAGAAACTCGGCACCGGAATCGGCGGTCTTGCCCCATTTGTCGTGGAAGAACTCAAAATCATCCGTTACCAGGCCCTGCGAAGCTTGCACGTCGCAGTCATTGAAAACGGCTTTAAAAAGCTGGTGGTCTGCGGCAGAGATCTCCTCGATCAGGCTCTCGGGTGTTGTCGGGCCGGCTACTACTGGGTACTCCTCGGCCCGTGCAACTAGCGTGGCCGAGAGGATGGCAAAAAATAATAGTACTCCTAGCAGCTTTTGCATGGGGATTTCCTTAGTGTGGTTACAGTAGAAAAGGGGGGATCCGCCCCCCCTTACTTTTTGCACTTTTTGGAAGTAAACAGCGTTTAGACGCTTCTGGTGGCCATGGCCGGGGATATATTGGCCGCGCGAATGGCAGGAACCAGGGCAGCAGTTACGCTGACGCCGAGCAGTATTAACGCGCAGACCAGCAATGTCGGTATCGACAGGACGGGCTGGCTGAACTGGTTCACCATAAAGTGATTGATCACCTGCGCCGCCGCCATGCCGATCGCAAGGCCGGCGCCGGCAATCAGGGTATTTTCCACCAGGAAGTAGCGGCTGATATTTGCGCGGGTGGCGCCAAGAGCGCGGCGCACACCGATCTGCTTGTTGCGTTGGTTAATCCAGAAAATTGTCAGGCCGATAATGCCGAGGGCAACGATAAAGGTCAGCAGTGTCATCACCGCAGACAAGACCTTCACCATGACATTGTCACTGATATAGCTCTGCGCCATTCTCTTGGACAGAGTATCCAGGTGGATAACTCGCTGCGGGTCGCGCTCGGCCAGTTTCTCCTCGATCTGCTTGTACACCGTGTCGCGCTGGCCCGGTTCGGTGCGGATCAGGTAGCGCTTGTGATTGCCGGTCACCAGCAGTGGATAGAACGCCACCTGGCCAGCCTTCGACCAGCTGGGCCAGGCGCCCAGATGCCGCTCCACCACGCCGATGATCTCGCGCGGTTCGCCGTCGCCGCCGCTGTAGAAGTATTTGCCCACGGCGTCTTCGCCGGGAAACATCACGTCGGCAAATTTCTGCGTGATGATGGCGACGCGCGGTTCGTAGGTATCATTGGGACCGATCACATCGAAGTCGGCGCGCGTGAAATTGCGCCCGGCCACCAGGTTCAGTCCCAGGGTGTCGATGAAGTGTTCATCGGTCTGGTAGTAGTTGGCGTTCTCGCCGCCGATTTCCTGGTTCGGCTCGGTGAAATAGGTGCTGGCCGAACCGGATCCGGACAGGGGGATCTGGTTGGTTACGGTTGCATCCACGACACCCGGCATATTGCGCAGTAATTCCAGGTCCGCGGCAACGGCGCCGGCCATATCGTAATTTACCGGCACCGGCATAAAGGTGACGGAGATGATGTCGCTGACTGCTATGCCAGTCGGCCGCGCCATTTTCTCCAGGCGGTCCTGCACAATCACGGTGGCGTTGCTGACGATCGCCAGCGTCAGTGCCAGCTGCACCGCGATCAGCAGTGCGGAAATCTTGTTGCGCCACAGGGCGGACAACATGGGTTTCAATTCAAACATGGCGCTGTCCTCACTGGGTTTTCAGGTAGATGGAGGGATTGGTACGGCTGATACGCCAGGCCGGATAGAGGCCCGCCAGCAGGCTGGCCAGCACCGCCAGTCCGATTGCGGCGAGTACCATCAGCCAGTCCATGGAGGCGATCTGGTCGATCTTACCCATGGCCAGCTGGCGTACACCGCCGAGTCCCAGCAGCGACAGCAGAATACCCAGCAGGCCGCCGAGCACGCCGATACAGCTGCTCTCGATCAGGTGCTGGATAAAAATTGCGTTGCGACTGGCGCCCAGTGCGCGGCGCACGCCGGCCTCCGGTGCCTTGCGCAAAAACTTGGCGAGTAGCAGCGCTACCGCATTGACGACGCAGACCAGCAGGAAGGCCAGCGACAGCCAGCCGAGCACGCGGTTGTCGTCGCGCAGGACTTCGTTCAGCACCAGCCACTCGGACGGCTTGGACAGGGCAAATTTCAGTGGGCGCTGGAAGCGGCCCTGCTCCTTCTGCTGGCGAATATGCCCGGTCAGGAACTCCTCGTATTTTTCTTTCTGTGCCGCTGAGTCGAGCTCTACCCAGTATTGAATCCAGACACTCTCGCCCTGCAGGAATCCCTCGTAACCCTCTTCGTTCGAATGGGACCAACCGTTGGTGTTGCCCCAGCTGAAAATTTCGAACTTGCGGTGCAGACCAAACGGTATGTAGATTTCCTCACTCTCGGCGAAGGGACTGTTGTTCAGGTCATAAACCTTTGGGGATGGATCCCAGTGATCGATGATCCCGACCACGGTGAAGGGTTCGCCGTTCAGGTTGATAGTCTTGCCGACACTGATTTCTCCACCGAAGACCTTGTCGTTGGTGGCTTTGGACAGCACCACCTGTTGCACCGGAGACAAATCCGCAGCCGCGTCCCAGGTGCCGCCAAACAGGAAAGGCACGTCAAACAGGCCGAAGAAGTCCGCCGTGGTGATGCGGGCCTCGGCGGTAAACGGGCGCATCTCCGACTCGTCCAGCGTGACAGTAAAGCCAAAACGGTGCATGGCAACCTGGCGCGTCGGAATATCCGAGCGCAGCAGCGCGGTCGCGTCCTGGTAAGTCAGCTGCCACGGCAGCTCATTAGGTGTGTCCGCCGCTTCGTTCGGATCCCAGCCGTCCAGCTGCACCGCATAGAGCACGTCGTCCTTATGGGCCAGCGCATTCTGCGACATCATGTAGTTCAGGGTCAGAACCGTCATACATGCGCCGACACCGACGGCGATGGCCGCGATCATCAGCGTGCTCAGTATCGGCGTGCCGCGCAGGCTGCGCATCGCCAGGGAAATGTAGTAACCGATCATGTCAGTCTCCCTCAGGCGATTTCACGGGCGGCGCCGATGGTGCCGTGCTGCAGATCGGAAACCTGGCCGTCGACAATCTGGATATTGCGGTGCGCGCGGCGCGCCAGATCCGGATCGTGGGTGACCATGACGATGGTGGTGCCCCACTCGTTGATGAATTCCAGCAACTCCATCACCTGGCGGGCCATCAGTGAATCGAGGTTACCGGTCGGTTCGTCAGCGAGCAGGAAGCGCGGTTCGCCGGCGAGTGCGCGGGCGATGGCAACGCGCTGCTGCTGGCCGCCGGAAAGCTGCGCCGGCAGATGCTTGGCACGTGCAGACAGGCCCACCTGTTCCAGTACTTTCTCGATCCGCTTCTTGCGCTCCTTGGCGTTGAAGCCGCGGTAGCGCAACGGTACGTCGATGTTATCGAACAGGTTCAGGTCCGGGATCAGGTTGAAGCCCTGGAAAATAAAGCCGATCTTTTCATTGCGCAGGCGCGAGCGGTCGCGGTCATTCAGGCTGCTGACATCCTCGCCATCCAGCAGGTACTGGCCGCCGGTCGGGGTTTCCAGCAGGCCGGCGATATTCAGGAAGGTGGTCTTACCCGAGCCACTGGGGCCGGTGACGGAAACGAATTCGCCTTCATTCACTTGCAGGCTGAAATCGCGCAGCGCGTGGGTTTCTATGGTATCGGTGCGATAACTCTTGCGGATATTGTGCATTTTCAGCATGACGAATTTCCCTTTTGTTTTGACTCTGATTTTTCGTTGAATGTTGTTCGATTAAAAACTGTGACTTATTGCTTGAGTGCAACCAGTTGTGCGTTTTCCAGTTCCTCGGCGGCCGAGACGATAATGCGGTCGCCTTCCTTCAGGCCCGAGACGATTTCCACCTGGCTCAAGCCGAGTGCGCCAATCTGGATGGGCACTCGCTCCGCCTGCTGCTCTTCATTGAGGCGAAATGCGTAGCGGCCGCCACTCTGGTCGAGGAAGGAGCCGCGCTTGACCAGCATTACGTCGTTGCGGTTTTCCAGCAGGATGCGCGCGGTCAGGCGCAGGTTCTGGCGCAGGTTTTGTGGCTGTCCGTCGGTGAAACGTACGCGTGCCTGTACCTGGTTACCGATGACTTCGGGGGATATCGCGGTGATCTCACCGGGCAGCTTCTTGCCGCCGAGGTTGATTTCCACTGCCATCGCCAGTCCCAGGTCGTCGGCGTAGTTCTCCGGCACCGCCGCTTCCAGCTCGAAACTGGTCAGGTCGACCACGGTGATCAGGGGGGCGTTGGCCGGTATGGCGCTGCGCTGGGCCACGGCCAGGCTGCCGATGGTGCCGTTTACCGGCGACAGAATCTTCAGGTCGCGCACCCGGCGTTCCAGGTCCGTGACCTGCAGTTTTTGCTGGGAGACCTGCAGTTCCAGGGTCTGGGTTTCAAAGGCGAGAGATTCTTTTTCCAGCTCGGCGTTCTGCACTGCCTGTTCGTATTCCAGCTGTGCGCGCGCCAGATCGTCGCCGGTCTTTTCGAAGTCCAGCTGGGAGATGATCTGCTTTTCCATGGATAATTCCGCGCGCTTCTGTTCGCGGCGGGCGGCGGTGAGATTGACCTTGGCCAGGTCGGCCTTCTGCTGGTTTTCCAGTTGCTGGCGTTTGGCCTGGATCTTCTGGCGCTGCAGTTCGACGGTCAGCTTGTTGAGCAGGGCTTGCTCCTGTGCCAGCTGATTGGACAGTTCCGGGCTATCCACTTCGGCGAGCAGCTGGCCCCGCTCGACATTGTCACCGGCCTTGACGGTGAACTTGACGATACCCTGGGCCGGGCTATACAGAGTGGGGCTGTTGGCGGCCACTACCTTACCCTGAACAACCAGGTCGCGGACCAGATCGCCGCGCTCCACCTGGGCGACGTTGATGCGCGACAGCGACAGGGTGCTGTCCACCGAGCCGGTGGCGCGCCAGGCGCTGATACCCCAGGCGAGGAAGGCGAGGGTCGCCAGTACGGCACCGCCGATTTTCAGTATTCTGGGGTTTTTCCACGGCGGTACTGCGGCGATTTGTACGTCCTGCCCCGAGGTGTCTCTGATCATTGCCGATGTTCCTGTACAGCGTTTCTTTTTAAGTTCTTGTATCCGGCGCTGTGCTTATGAAAGTTGTGACGCGCCGGCAGTCGAATTTGGATGCAGGGCCTGAAAGACGGGCCTTGTCCCTTCCTGTCCGGTACTAGAGCAAGGGCTGTGCCAGTTTTTAAGGTTTTTGCAACTTATTGAAATAATTGGATTTTTTTATTTTTGTGGGGCAGCGGACAGCCTGGCAGGTGTCCGCTGCAGGTGTCCGCTGTCCGCCCCTGGCGGCGGCGGACACAGGCTCCATTTGGCGCCATTACAGCCGCGCTGCTGACCTGTGCGGGAAATGCGGGTCGGGGGCCATTTGTGGTAGAGTGCGCGGCCTTTTTTTGACCAATTCCGTATTTGCTTCCTATGTTGCTCTCCTCAACCAAAGCCGACTGGTTCGGCAATATCCGCCGCGACGTACTGGCCGGCCTGGTGGTGGCCCTGGCGCTGATTCCAGAAGCCATCGCCTTCTCCATCATTGCCGGCGTTGACCCGCGAGTCGGTCTCTATGCCTCCTTCTGTATTGCCGTCGTAATTGCCTTCGTCGGCGGTCGTCCGGGCATGATCTCCGCCGCCACCGGCGCCATGGCGCTGCTGATGGTGACACTGGTCAAGGAGCACGGCCTGCAATACCTGCTGGCGGCGACATTGCTGACCGGCGTGCTGCAGATCATCGCCGGCTACCTGAAGCTGGGCAGCCTGATGAGCTTTGTCTCCCGTGCGGTGGTGACGGGTTTCGTGAATGCGCTGGCGATTCTGATCTTTATGGCGCAGATGCCGGAATTGATCGGCGGCAGTTGGCAGGTGTACGCGATGACCGCGGCCGGGCTCGGCATTATCTACCTGTTCCCGTACATTCCGGTGATCGGCAAGACGGTGCCGTCGCCGCTGGTATGTATCCTGCTGCTGACCGCAGTGGCGGTGACTATGGGGCTGGATATCCGCACCGTGGGCGATATGGGCGAGTTGCCGGACACTTTGCCGATCTTCCTGTGGCCGGATGTGCCGCTGAACTTCGAGACCCTGCAAATCATCTTCCCCTATTCCGCCGGCCTGGCGGTCGTGGGCCTGTTGGAATCCCTGATGACGGCCACCATCGTCGACGACCTCACCGACACGCCGAGCGACAAGAACCGTGAGTGCAAGGGGCAGGGCGTTGCCAATATTGCCGCCGGCGCGATGGGCGGCATGGCCGGCTGCGCGATGATCGGTCAGTCGGTCATCAACGTGAAATCCGGTGGTCGCGGTCGCCTCTCCACGCTGGTGGCGGGGGTTGGCCTGCTGACACTGGTGGTGTTCCTGAGTGACTGGGTCGCGGTGATTCCGATGGCCGCGCTGGTGGCGGTGATGATCATGGTGTCCATCGGCACCTTTAACTGGGAGTCCATTCGGAATCTCAAGCGCCTGCCGCTGTCCACCAATCTGGTGATGCTGGCCACGGTGGTTGTGGTAGTGTGGACCCACAACCTGGCCTATGGTGTATTTGTCGGTGTGCTGCTGGCGTCGCTGTTCTTCGCTAACAAAGTGAGTCACTTTATGTATGTGACCAGGGAGCTGGACGAGGCCGAGAGCTGCCGCACCTATAAAGTCGTAGGGCAGGTATTCTTCAACTCCGCCGACAAGTTTGTCGCCGCCTTTGATTTCAGGGAAGTGGTGGATAAAGTTGTGATTGACCTGAGCCGCGCTCATTTCTGGGATGTTTCCGCGGTGCACGCGCTGGACAAGGCGGTGATCAAGTTCCGCCGCGAAGGTGCGCAGGTAGAATTGATTGGCCTGAATGAGGCCAGCGAGACCATTGTCGACCGCTTCGGTGTGCACGATAAACCGGAAGAAATCGAGAGAGTCCTTGGAGGACACTGATGACCGTCACTAGCAGTGCCAATAACAATAAAGAAGTCAACGGACACAGCCAGCGGCCGCTGGTGCTGTCCTGTATCGACGGTTCCCGTTACACCAGTGCGGTGTGCGACTACGCGGCCTGGATTGCCGTCAAAATCTCGGCGCCACTGAAACTCCTGCACAATATCGAGCGCGGCAATGTACCGGCGGTAGCCGACCTCACCGGCAGTATCGGCCTGGGGAGCCAGGAAGAGCTGCTGGAAGAACTGACCGCGCTGGAGCAGCAGCGTTCGCGCCTGATGGTGGAGCAGGGCAAGCTGATGTTGCAGGCGGCCCGGGAGCGCGCCGAGCAGGCAGGAGTAGAGCAGGTCGCCACCTGCCAGCGCCACGACAGTCTGAGCGAATCCCTGATCGAACTGGAAGACAGTATTCGCGTGCTGGTATTGGGCATTCGCGGTGAGGATTCAGAACAGGGCCTGGGTACTCAACTGGAAACGGTGGTGCGCTCCCTGCACAAGCCGATTCTGGTGGTGAACCGGGATTTCCAGCCGCCGCAGCGCATCATGCTCGCCTACGACGGCAGCGAGGCGGCGCGCAAGGCGCTGGCACTCGTCGCCGGGAGCCCGCTGTTCCGCCAGCTTTCCTGCCACCTGGTTTTTGTCGGCCCCGCCGAAGCGGCAGAGGGACTGCTGGCTGAAGCCAGTGCGGTGCTGGACGATGCCGGCCTGGCGGTGACCGCAAGCCGTCTCGAGGGCAAGACCGTCGAGGCGCTGACCGCCTACCAGGCACAGCACGATATCGATCTGACCGTGATGGGAGCTTTTAGCCACAACCGCCTGCGGGATCTGCTGTTGGGCAGTATTACCGCGAAAATGTTGCTGAGCACTCAGCAACCGCTGCTGCTGTTAAGATAGGCTTCTTACGCTTGCCGGAGCCTGCCGGCGGTTTTGCGGGTGGCATATCGAGAGGTTTTTAGGGATGTGTCCGCAGGAGGGCTCCAGCGGCTCCACCAATCACTATTGTGAATGAGTGCCGCGGATGGAAAACAATAAAAACCTCAGTGAATACCGCCAGCGCTATCGGGCGGAGTTTATCGGAGCCGGGTACAACGGCTGGTTGCACCTGGCCTTTACCGTCAGCGCTAGTCTCGCCGTGATTGCCTGCAGTCTGTTACAGCTTCGCGAGCCGACCTGGTATCAGTGGCTAACGGTACCCATCGCCTTTATCTACACCAATCTGATGGAATACTGGGGGCACCGAGGACCGATGCACCACCGGCGCAAATGGCTCGGTGGTGTCTACCAGCGTCACACCCTGCGCCATCACCGCTTCTTTCGCCACGACGCCATGGCCTTTGACGGCAGCCGCGATTTCCATGCGGTGCTGTTTCCTCCGGTACTGGTAGTGTTCTTTCTGTTGCTAACGGTGGTACCGTCGGCGCTGCTGGTGCATTGGCTGCTCGGTGTCAATGTGGCCTGGCTCTATGTGGCCGCCGTCTTTGCCTACTTCCTGAATTACGAGCTGCTGCACTTCGCCTACCATCTGCGCGAGGATTCCTGGATTGGTCGCTTACCGGGCATGGCGGCGCTGCGCCGGCTGCATACCCAGCACCACGACCCGCGCCTGATGCAAAAGTACAACTTCAATATCACTTACCCGATCGGCGACTGGCTGTTCGGTACCCTCTATCGGCCGGACAAGGCAGTCGACGGCAGGCCATCCGAGGTACACGGCTAGTCGAGCGGCGCTCGACCAGCGGCTCGGTTATCCGGCTTCCCGCAGCAGTCCGCCGTTCAGGTTGGCCGGCACGGCAATATCCATGTGCTCGGGCCTGTCCAGTTTTAGTGCTCCCATAAGCTGCGCGTATTCGCGCTGGTCACTGACCTGGAGTCTCGGGTTGTGCCGGCGTTCCTCGCCGATGGTGCTGGAGGTCATACCGCGGTAATCGTGGCCCGGGTAGACGACAGTGTCGTCATCGAAACACAAGACTCTGTCCATCAGGCTGCGGTATTGCGCCTCGGCATCTCCCTGCTGGAAGTCGGTGCGGCCGGTGCCGCGAATCAGCAGTGTGTCGCCGGTAAACAGCAGGTCGGCGGGCTTCGCCGGCAGCCGGAAACAGTAGGAGTCATCGGTGTGGCCGGGCGTGTAGATGGCCTGCAGTTTTACCTGCTGCAGGTGGAGCCAGTCGCCGTCGCCGACCTTTCTGCTAATGCCGCGGGCGAGTGAGCGCTCACCGTGCACCGTTTCACAGCCGGTAAATTCACGCAGTTTCCCCAATGCGGAAATGTGGTCCGCATGTACATGGGTATCGATGGCGTAGGCCAGGGTGAGTTCGAGTTCGTCGAATAACCGCAGGTAGGTTTCCAGCTTTTCCAGTACCGGGTCGATGAGCAGGGCCTGGCCGCCCGGGCCATCGGCGATCAGGTAGGTAAAGGTACAGGAAGTGTTATCGAACAGTTGTCGCAACAGCATGGGGCATCCAGATTAATTATTCGTGGTTTTATGCTTGGATTTTCGACGGGATGGCGGCCATCAGGCATACCACCCCGCCGGAGCTGCGATAGCCGTTGGTTACGGCGATCGCGTTAACGTGCCTGCGCCCGCGTTACCTCCTGCGGTGCCACGAACCAGCGCAGCTGTTCCGCCTCCGCCGGCAGTTCCAGGCTATAGCGCACCGCATCGCGTCTGTCGCGGCAGAGTTCCCGTTCCGCCACGGCCAGCTGCACACGCAGGGAGATGTCGGCCGGGTCGGTTTCTGTGGGTTCGACCGGTAACGTGAGCTGGTGGAAATCCAGCTCGGCCAGACTGGCGGCGGGCCTGGTCTTGATGTCCTGGAAGCGCCAGACACCGTGTGACCCGTCGAAGCGGTAGTAGGGCAGCAGTCTCCAGCCGTGCTCCGCGACCAGCTCCACCGCGCGCACCAGGTACTCGAACGTCTCTTCGTCGATAAAGTAATTGAAATTCAGGCGCACCCAGCCCGGCCGCAACACCATAAAGCCTTCGAGCAACTGGGCTTCCAGCGCCTTGCTGTAGTCCATATCCATGCCCAGCAGTGCGTGGCCGTAGGGGCCGGCACAGGAGCAGCCACCGCGGGCCTGAATGCCGAACAGGTCGTTCAGCAGCGCCACGACAAAGCCGTAGTGGAGATCGTCGCCGCGCCACTTGATGCGCAGTGAAGTAATGGACAGGCGCGGCGCCTGCGGATTGCCGAGGATCTCGATATTCTCGCACTTGGACCAGCGCGCCAGCGCACGGCGCACGAAATCCGCCTCACGTTTTTCGATTTCGTCGGTGCCGACCGCCTGCTGCAACTTGAAGACCAGCCCGGCGCGAATGGACTCGACAATCGCGGGCGTGCCGCCCTCTTCGCTGCGCTCCGCGTTGGTCAGGTAGCGGTGGTCCTCCGGCGTCACGTAGAGCACGGTGCCGCCGCCGGGCACTGCCGGCACGGAATTGTTCAATACCTGTTGTTTGACGACGAGAATGCCCGGCGTGCCGGGCCCACCGATAAATTTATGCGGGGAAATAAACACGGCGTCCTTACTGCTGTCGCCCTCCGCCGTTTTTGTACCCGTCATATCAATGGCGACATAGGGTGCGGCGGCGGCGTAATCCCAGAAAGACAGGGCGCCGTATTGGTGCAGCAGGCGTGCGACCGCATCCACGTCGGTCTTGATGCCGGTGACGTTAGAGGCGGCGGAAAAACTGCCGATTTTCAGTGGCCGGTCGGCGTAGGCGCGCAGTTGGGTTTCCAGAACTTCCGTATCCAGCATGCCGTTTTTGTCCAGCGGAATACAGACCAGCTCGGCGATGCTCTCCCGCCACGGCAGCTCGTTGGAGTGGTGCTCGTAGGGACCGATAAACACCACCGGCCGCTCCTGGGGTGGAATCTTCTCCTGTAGCCGATAGCGGCGGTCCAGGTCTGCGGGCAGACGCAGATTGAGGATATCGATCAGTTTGTGCACCGCGGCAGTGGCGCCGGCGCCGCAGAAGATCACCTTGTCGTCGGCACCGGCATTGACCGCGCGGCGGATCTCGTCGCGCGCCTGCTCGCGCAGGGCGGTGGTCTGGGCGCCGGTATAGGAAGTCTCGGTGTGGGTGTTGGCGTAGTAGGGCAGCACCTGCGTGCGGATATGGTCTTCGATAAAGCCCAGCGCACGTCCGGAAGCGGTGTAATCGGCATAGACCAGCGGCTTGCGGCCGAAGGGAGTCTCGACCGGCTGCAGATCCCCGATGACCGATGCGCGAATCGTATTTATTAGTGCGTTCATACCCTACTTCTCTACGCTTGTTCGAGGCGCATACTGTAGGGGCTTGGGAGCGAAACAATGTCTCTGTCTGAGTCGGGCCTGTCGCTTTTTTCGAGCTATCGTTTCTTTTATGCTTAAATCTCGGAACGATTATTCACTGAAGGTATGCTAATGGGAACGCCAGGTGACGCGATCAAACGGGGGTGGGGGCAGTGGCGGCGAAGATAAGCCGGCAGGACCGGCAGATACTGGAGCTATTGCAGCGGGACGCGACCCTGTCGGTGGGTGACATTGCCGAGCGGGTGGGTATCTCAAAATCTGCCTGCTGGCGCCGAATCCACAAATTGGAGGAAGAGGGCGTAATCCGCGAGCGGGTCACGCTGCTGAACCAGGACAAGGTCAACCTGCCGTTGACGGTTTATATCGCGATTCGCACCAACCAGCACAACGATCAGTGGGCGGCGCAGTTCAGCCAGGTGGTGCAAGGTATCGCCGAGATCCTGGAGGTGCACCGCATGAGCGGCGACCTGGACTACCTGATCAAGGCGGTGGTGACCGATATGCCGGGTTACGACCGCCTGTACAAGGAGCTGATCAAGGCGGATCTGTTCGATGTCAGCTCCAGCTTCGTGATGGAAACCATGAAGCAGACCACACAGCTGCCGCTCAATTACATTTCCGGTTAACGCTCGGCATCGGCCGTGCGGCGAGCGCGCCTTTCTTCTAGCCTTGCAGCTTGCCTTCCCGCTCTCCTGCGCAACCACTCCCGGAGCCGCACCTCGCCGAGGATGCGGTCATCGCCGGGGACGCGCAGGCTATTGCGGATCTCCTGCCAGGCTCGCGAATTCAGCCACAGGTTGGCCAGCAACACGATTAGCATCGCGACAATGGCACCGGTACCCGCCAGCAGCATATCTTTCTGCGCATCCCAGATGTCGCCCTGGCTGCCGAGAAACGCGAGGCCGAGTTCCGGGGATACCCGATCCGCCGCCTGCCACTCGATGATCTCGTAAATGGAGGACAGCGCGAAGGTGACATCGACGGGAAAGAAATAGGCCCAGAAGCCGCGCAGGCCGGCCAGGCGAATCAGTACCTCGCGCACCGGATAGGCGAGCAGCAGGCCGAAGCAGAAATGCACCAGGCGGTCGTACATATTGCGCTCCGCGCCGACCCACTGTTGCAGCGTCGCGCCGAAGGGCACCTCGGCATAGGTGTAGTGCGAGCCGATCACATGCAGACACATAAACAGCGTGATCAGTGCATAGGAAATATTCGACAGGCGGAAGGCGCGGGCGGTCAGCAGCACGATGGGTACCGCGATAAACACCAGGTAATTTTCCAGCAGCCAGTCGTCCGGGTGCAGCGGTTGCCAGGCGGCCCAGGCCCAGGTGAGGGCAAAGACAGTCAGCAGTCCGATATGGAAGCCGTAGCGGCGTAGAAAAATCATAGTGTCTACTTCTTGGGAGTTGTTATGACCCGCCGACCGGGCCGCTCAATTATTTGGACTGCCGGAAGAGATTCATCTCTTCCCGGGGCAGATTCACCAGGTCGATATCGGCGAGGGCCGGTACTGCCCAGCCATTGGGGGTGAATCTCAGATCAAACAGGGATGACGGTGACAGTGGCCGTGTACAGGAAAGGAGTGATTATACTGCCGTCGAAGGGATCGGGCTCCGCGCGGAGCCCGAGAGTTAAGAGACATCAGCTGGCCAGTCGCTGCTCCCGCAGCTCCCGCTCGCGCTGTGTGGCCAGGCGTGCTTCCTCCAGTGACATGCCGGCTTTCTTGTGCGGCGCCGGTTTGCCCTGTGCATCCAGGGCCACGAACACGATGCGCTCCACCTGAATAATCAGCTCGCGGGTCTGCTTGTTGCGCACTTCACAGTGCACTGTCAGGGATGTGCGGCCGATGGCCACCACCTCGAAGCCGAACTCCACCACGTCGCCGCAGAAGGCCGAGCTGACGAAATCGATTTCCGACATCAGCTTGGTGACCACCATCGGCGTGCCCATCTGGCAGCCGGCGAAGATCGCCGCCTCCTCGTCTATCCACGCCAGGAGCTGACCACCGAACAGTCGTTGTGCCGGGTTGAGATCGCCGGGTTTTACGAAATGACGTGAGTAGTATTTCATGCTTACCTCTCTACCTTGCCTGAGTTGAAGGCGCTTACCTGCCTTGGTTGGTGACGCCCCGCCGGTTGAAGTGCGGGGCCGAGTAACGGGCCGCGCTGTCCTGCGCGCCCATCGGAACGGCTCGAAAGCGGCACTTTCTGTCGGTTTCCTCGCCATCCCACCAATGGAATTGCATACAGCGTGCCAACGCGAAGTTACACAAATGTCGCCGATCGCCGTGAAATCGGCGCCAGATTGACGCAGTCGTGCCATACAACCTCGCACCGTGGCAGGGCTGTCGCCCCCGGATAGGGCGAATGCCGTCGATGTGGCCGCTTTGGCCGGGTATGGGGATATTCTGGACAGAGATTCCGCCAGCTTGTGGCCGCCGCTATGGGACTCGGGCGCATCTGCCATTAGAATGCGTGACCAAAGTGACTCGCGCGTCGATGCGCTCGCCCGGCGGGCGGCAGATTTTCGCTCCTGCAAAATCTGCACTCCCGCCATCCATGGCGGTCGCCTACGGCGTCCAGATTCGTCGCCGACGAATTTGTGACCGAACAACCACGATTCCCAGAGAAAGAGGGAGACTGACTGGCATGATTATCCAGCCGAAAGTACGCGGTTTTATCTGCACCAACGCCCACCCGCAGGGCTGTGCCGCCAATGTGCGCGAGCAGATTGAATTCATCAAATCCCAGCCGGCCATCGAGCACGGCCCCAAGAACGTGCTGGTGGTGGGCGCCTCCACCGGATACGGCCTGGCCTCGCGCATCACTGCTGCCTTCGGCTGCGGTGCCAAGACCCTGGGCGTTTTCTTCGAGAAGCCGCCGACCGACAAGCGCACCGCCTCCGCCGGCTACTACAACTCCGCGGCGTTCGAGGAAGAGGCGCATAAGGCCGGTCTCTACGCCAAGAGCATCAACGGCGATGCCTTCTCCGACGAGATCAAGGCCAAAGCCATTGAGATGATCAAAGAGGACATGGGCAAGGTCGACCTGGTGATTTACAGCCTGGCCTCGCCGCGCCGCACCGACCCCAAGACCGGGGAGCTGTACAGTTCCGTACTGAAGCCGATCGGCAAGTCCTACACCGCCAAGAACCTGAACACCGACAAGCTGGAAATCTCCGATATTTCCGTCGACCCGGCGAACGAGGAAGAAATCGCCGCGACCGTCAAGGTGATGGGCGGTGAGGACTGGGAACTGTGGCTGGATGCCCTGAACCAGGCCGGTGTACTGGCCGACGGCTGCAAGACCGTTGCCTACACCTATATCGGCGAGAAGCTGACCTGGCCGATCTACGGCCACGCCACCATCGGCAAGGCGAAGGAAGACCTGGACCGCGCCGCCAAGGCGATCAGCGACAGCGGCAAGGCCGACGCCAATGTGGCGGTACTGAAAGCACTGGTGACCCAGTCCAGCTCCGCGATCCCGGTGATGCCGCTGTATATCTCCCTCGTCTACAAGGTGATGAAGGAAGAGGGCACCCACGAGGGCTGTATCGAACAGCTGTACCGCCTGTACACCGAGGGTCTCTACACCGATACGCCGCGCCTGGACGACACCAACCGTTTCCGCATGGACGACAAGGAACTGCGTCCGGAGACCCAGGCCAAGATCGAGAAACTGTGGCCGGAAGTGACCGAGGAAAACCTGTTCGACCTGACCGACTACAAAGGCTATCAGCAGGACTTCCTGAAGCTGTTCGGTTTCGGTATCGACGGTGTCGATTACGACGCGGACACCAGCCCGGTAGTCGAAGCGGATTTCAAATAATCTGCTGCTTCCGATCCCGGAAGTGAAGGCCCTGGTGCCGGGGGCGCTCGCGAAACAATTGCCGATAAGGCTGTTGAGCGAGCGCCCCCGGCACCAGGGCCGCCCCATGACTATCTAAAAGCGCTCTAACCCTCACGCCGCTCCGAATTTAGCTAGCCGCGAGGCTGCTCCTACAACTCCTCCCTCCAAGCCTGCATAATCCTCCCTTTGATGCAGGAGCTTCTCCATGGAATACCGCCAGCTCGGCACCACCGATCTCAATGTCAGCCTGATCTGTCTCGGCACCATGACCTACGGTGAGCAGAACACGGAAGCGGAGGCTTTCGAGCAGCTGGACTACGCGCTGGATCACGGGGTGAACTTTATCGACTGCGCCGAGATGTACCCGGTACCGCCGCGGCCCGAGACCCAGGGGCGCACCGAGGCGTATATCGGCAACTGGCTGGCGGCGCGCGGCAATCGCGACAAGTTCGTACTCGCCACCAAGGTCACCGGCCGCGGCGAAGCCAACTCCGGGATCGGCCATGTCCGCGGCGGCCCGCGCCTGAATCGCGCACAGATACTCGAGGCCTGTGACAGCTCCCTGCAGCGGCTGCGCACCGACTATATCGATCTCTACCAGGTGCACTGGCCCGAGCGCCAGACCAATTTCTTCGGCCGCCTCGGCTACGAGCACGGCGATGACGACGGCATCGCCATCGCCGAGACCCTGGATGCGCTGGACGAGCTGGTAAAGGCCGGCAAGGTGCGCCATATCGGGATCTCCAACGAGACCCCCTGGGGCATGCACCGGTACTTGCGCCTGGCAGCGCACGGCAACAAGCCGCGCATAGCATCCATCCAGAACCCCTACAGCCTGCTGAACCGCACCTTCGAGATCGGCTGTGCCGAGATGGCCATCCGCGAGCAGTGCGGACTGCTGGCCTACTCGCCGCTCGGCTTCGGCGTGCTGTCCGGCAAATACCTGGGCGGCAGCAAGCCCGACGGTGCACGCCTGACGTTGTACGAGCGCTTCCAGCGCTACACCGGCCCGCGCGCGGTAGTGGCAACCGAGGCCTACGTGGCGCTGGCGCGCGAGTTCGGGCTGGACCCCGCACAGATGGCATTGGCCTTCGTCAATCGGCAGCCGTTCGTGACCTCAAATATCATCGGCGCGACCACGATGGAGCAGCTGCGCAGCAACATCGCCAGTGCAGAGGTGAATTTGACGGATGATCAACTGGCCGCAATCGAGACTGTGCATGGGGCAAATCCCAATCCGGCTCCCTGAGTGCTGCCGGCCCGTCAATCTATACTGATGGAATAGGTTTTCGCTTGCCGGCCCGAACGGCAAGCGCACAAGCGGGGAGCAACCATGGAAACCACCGGATATCACAGCCTCAATGATCTCTTCGCCCAGCTGGGGCTGGCCTCGGAGGATGCTGCCATCGACGAGTTCCTGGCGCGTCACCATCTGCAGGGCGATGAAAAGCTGTCCAAGGCGCCATTCTGGTCCGACGGACAGCGCGAGTTCCTGGAGGAGGCAATCCTGGATGATTCCGACTGGTGTGAGGCGGTCGACGAGCTGGATACCCTTCTGCGCCACTGATTCGTGATGCCCGGGCGCGCCGCGCATCGAAGCGCGGGGGCGCCTGTCGCACTTGCGTCCCAGTCCCCGCCTTCTTCCGCTATAATGCGCCGCTTTCGACCAACTCGCCCGGCGCCCTGAATCCCGGGTCAGATAACAACATCCAATGGAAAAACCCCGATTCCGTGCGGCGCTGCTGCACCCGCGCTACTGGCTTACCTGGTTATTGTTTGCGCTCTGGTTCCTCGTCGCCCAGCTGCCCTATCGCTGGCAACTGGGCATCGGGCGCGCCCTGGGCCGCCTGATGCTGCGCCTGGCGCCGAGTCGCCGGACCATTGCCGAGCGCAACCTGGCGCTGTGCTTCCCCGAGCTGAGCGATGAGGCGCGGGCCGAGCTGCTGCGACGCAACTTCGACTCCAACGGTATTGCGCTGATGGAAACCGGCATGGCCTGGTTCCGATCGAGCCGCTGGCTGCGCAAGCGCTTTACCATCGAGGGCCTCGAACACCTGCAGGAGCCTCAGTCCCGCGGCCAGGGGGTGGTGCTGCTGGCGATGCATTTCACCACGCTGGAGATCGGTGCCCAGCTAATGTCGCTGTGCCACAGGATCGACGGCATGTACCGGCCGCACAAGAACCCGGTCTATGACTATATGCAGCGCAAGGGGCGCGAGCGTCACGGCGAGGATTCGGAAGTCTTTCAGCGCAAGGACGTTCGCGGGATGCTGCGGGCGCTGCAGCGCGGTCGCGCTGTCTGGTATGCGCCGGACCAGGACTACGGCATCAAGCAGGGGGTGTTCGCACCGCTGTTCGGCGTGCCGGCGGCAACGGTGACGGGAACCTCGCGCTTCGCCCGCGTCGGGCGCGCGCTCGTAGTGCCCTACACGGTGACGCGTCTCGAGGACGGATCCGGCTACCGGGTCAAGGTCTATCCGCCGATCGAGGAAATCCCGTCCGGCGACGAACTGCAGGACGCGGTGCTGGTCAATCAGTTTGTAGAGGCGCGCATGCGCGAGAACCCGGACCAGTATATGTGGGTGCATCGCCGCTTCAAGACCCGCCCGGAAGGGGCGCCCAACGTCTATGAAGGCGTGCGCAAGAAGAAAAAGAAGCGCAGAAAAGCGGCGAAGTAGGGCCATAGATTCCCGAATTATCAGGCCCTGGCCGCTGGCATAGATCCTGCGCCCTAAGTAACATACCGGTTTCTTTTTTCGGCGTGTTTCCCCCGGGCCAAGTGCAATAGTTAAGGAGTAAGGATGTTTACCGGCAGTATGGTGGCGCTAGCTACCCCAATGTATGCAGATGGCAGCCTGGACTGGGACAGCCTGCACAACCTGGTGGAATGGCACATAGAGCAGGGCACCCGGGCCCTGGTCGCCGTCGGCACTACCGGTGAGTCCGCCACTCTCGACGTCAACGAGCACCTGGAAGTGATCCGCCGTGTGGTGGACCAGGTAGCCGGACGCATCCCGGTAATCGCCGGTACCGGTGCAAACTCCACCACCGAGGCGATCGAGCTGACGGAAAACGCCGCCAAATGCGGCGCCGATGCCTGCCTGCTGGTCACCCCTTACTACAACAAGCCCACCCAGGAAGGCCTGTACCAGCACTACCGGACAGTCGCCAAGGCCGTGGACATTCCCCAGATTCTCTACAATGTACCGGGCCGCACCGCCGTGGACATGCTGCCGGAGACGGTGCAGCGCCTGGCGGCGATCAACAATATCGTCGGCATCAAAGAGGCTACCGGTGACCTGGAGCGCGCCCGGGTGCTGTTGGAAACCCTGCCGAAAGAGTTCGCCATCTACTCCGGTGACGATGCCACGGCGATGGAGCTGATGCTGATGGGCGGTCACGGCGATATCAGTGTGACGGCCAACGTCGCGCCGGCTGCGGTAGCGCAGATGTGCGAGGCGGCACTGCGCGGCGACGCCGAGACGGCACGGGCGATCGATCAACGCATCCGCATATTGCACAAAGTGCTGTTTGTGGAGTCCAACCCGATACCGGTGAAGTGGGCACTGCGGGAAATGGGGCGCATTGACGGTGGTATCCGCCTGCCGCTCACGAGCCTCTCCCCGGAACACCATGCCACTGTGCGCGAAGCACTGCGCAGCGCAGGCGTACTCTGACGCTGCGAACCGACGACTAATTAGGAACCCAATAATGACAAGATTGACCGCTGGAGCCGCACTCTGTATCGCCAGTATCACACTGACTGGTTGTGGCATGTTCGGCAAAGAGGGCTATTTCCGCGACCGCAGCAACGACTACCAGCGCGCGGACAGCCTGCCGCCGCTGCAGATGCCCGCCGGTGTAACCGCCAAGCACCAGGAGGAGCTGTACGAAGTCCCGCAGATTGCCGGTGACCAGCTCGCCGAGAGCGAGTTTGAGGTGCCGCGCCCGCAGGCGCTGTCGGTCAATGTGGGCCTGGACAGGGTCAAGATCCAGAAGCTGGGCAACCGCCGCTGGGTATTGGTTAGTCAGCCGCCGGCCGAAGTCTGGCCGCAGCTGCACTACTTCCTGCGCACGTCCGGATTGCGACTGGAAACGTCCGATGCCAGCGCGGGCATCATGGAGACTACCTGGCTCACCTTTAACGAAACACCGCAAGTCAAAGACAAATACCAGCTGCGCATCGAGTCGGGCGTGCAGCCGGACACCACCGAAGTGCACGTGCGCCACTTTTCGCTGCCGGCTTCGGCTCCGACAACTGCCAGCGTTAACTGGCCGGAACAGTCCAGCAATCCCGAGCGCGAGGGCTGGATGATCGACGAGATGTCGTCTGCGCTCGCGGCAGAATCTACCGGAGCCGCTGCTTCCCTGGTGGCCCAGGCCATCGGCGGCACTTCGATAAAGGTCCAGGTGCAGGAGCCGGCCGGTCGCGAACCCTATATCTCCATGGGACTGGCAATGGACCGCGCCTGGGCGACAGTGGCCCATGCCGTCAATGCCGGGGCCTACCGTCTGCACCGGGAAGATGCCGATATGGGTATCTTCTATGTCACCTATGACGAGAATCGCGAACTTACCGAAGAAGAGGGCGGCTGGTTTTCCTGGGGCGGCAAGGGCGAGGACAAGCAGGCCAAGGCCGCCGAGGGCGTGACCCTGCAGCAGATTCTGGCCAATATCGACACCACCAGCGATGCCCAACCGGCGCTGTTTACCGGTATTCCCGGTGTCGGTGGCGCACCCGCGGCAGAGTACCCGGGCTACCTGGTAGTGCTGCGCGGCGGCGACGACGTGATCGAGGTAAGGGTGCGCAATACCCGCGGCCAGCCGTTGTCCCGCGCCAAGGCTTCACAACTGCTGCTGGCCATCCGCCAGAACCTGATTTAAGGGCCCGGCAATGGCCCTGCGCTTCGCCTCACTGGGAAGCGGCAGCAAAGGCAACGGCACCCTGGTCGCCAGCGGCGACCACTGCCTGCTGGTGGACTGCGGCTTTACCATTAAGGAAACCGAGCGGCGTATGGCGCGGCTCGGTCTTTCGCCCTCTGACCTGTCCGCGATCCTGGTAACCCACGAGCACAGCGACCACCTGTCCGGGGTGGCGCCGCTGGCGCGCAAGTATGGGGTGCCGGTCTACATGACACCCGGCACCTTGCGCGCGCGCGATATCGGCAAATTGCCCAGGCTGCACTTGATCGAGGGGCACCAGCCGTTTTCGGTGGCGGACATCCACGTCACACCGGTGGCTGTTCCCCACGATGCCCGTGAAGCCGCACAGTTCGTGTTCCGCAGTCGAGGCAGCAGTCTGGGATTGCTGACCGACCTCGGCACCGTAACGCCCCATGTCGAAGAATTTTTCGGCGACTGTGACGCCCTGTTGCTGGAGGCCAACCACGATCCGCAGATGTTGGCCCAGGGGCCGTATCCCCCCTCCCTGAAACGCCGCGTTGGTGGAGCCTACGGGCATCTGAGCAATCAGCAGGCCGCGGGTTTTCTGCAGCGGGTCGGCTGCGATCAGTTGCAGCACCTGGTGGTCGCCCATATCAGCGAAAAGAACAACAGCGTAGCGTTGGCCCGCGAGGCACTGGCGGACGCGGCCGAGCGCGTTGCGAACTGTATTTTCGCCTGCCAGCAGCAGGGGTTCGACTGGTTGCAGATCGACAAGCGGGACTGCTAAGTAACGGTCCGCACTGTGGGAGCCTGCCCTGCAGGCGATAGCTGCCGCGCTACTGAACACTTCTAATATCGCCAGCAGGGCTGGCTCCCACAGGGAGTATTGTCCAATTCGGCAGCATTCGAGGGAGGGGGCATGGAAACTCTGCTGATTTACCTGCTGGTCGGCGCCGCCGCCGGCACCATCGCCGGTCTATTTGGTGTTGGCGGGGGGCTGATCATAGTGCCGGCACTGGTGCTGGTGTTCACCGCCATGGGCATTGCACCGGAAATCCTCACCCATATGGCGGTGGCAACTTCGCTGGCCACCATCGTCATCACTTCCCTCAGCTCTATCCGCACTCACCATCTGAAAGGCGCGGTGGACTGGTCCACCTTTCTGTCCATGACGCCGGGTATATTGCTGGGGTCCTGGCTCGGCGGTGTGACCGCCCACTTACTGCCGGGCTCATGGCTGCAGCTGTTGATCGGAATTTTCGCGCTGGTGATTGCCGTGAGGATGTGGCTGGCAGGGCGGCGCCACGGACAGCTGCCGGAGGACGGCGGCAGGCTTCCCGCAGCGCCGGTTCTCACTGGTGTCGGCGGGCTTATCGGCTGGGCCTCGGCAATCTTTGGTATCGGCGGTGGCTCGCTGACAGTACCCTTCCTGTCCCGCTGTCACGTACAGATGCAGCGCGCCGTGGCCACCTCTGCGGCCTGTGGTCTGCCGATCGCGGTAGCCGGCGCCATCAGCTTTACAGTGCAGGGGTGGGACGACGAACTGCTGCCACAGTGGAGCAGCGGTTATATCTACTGGCCGGCATTTTTCGGCATTGTGCTGGCCAGTACCCCCTTCGCCCGCTTCGGTGCCAACCTGGCTCACCGGTTGTCACCGCAGCTGCTGAAGAACTGTTTCGCCGGTCTGCTGTGTGTGATCGGGCTGCGCTTTATCTGGCTGAATGCCGGATTACTTTTGGGATAATGATCGAGGCGCGGGACTCGCCTGGGGGAGCCTGCCCTGCAGGGCAGGCTCCCACAAAAATAAAAAAGGCCGCTGTTTGCGCAGCGGCCTTTTTGCGTTTTGGGTATCCGCGATTAACGGATGCCGCACATGCCTTTCTTCAGCAGCGGCGAGATGATGATCATCAGCGCGCCGACGCCCAGGCCCCACCACATCAGGTACTCGTAGAGGCTGGTGTAGGTGGTCAGGGTAGAGGCGAGATCGGTAGCGCCGTCCTGAGGCACCGCAGCCATCTTGCCGATGCGTGTGGCCACGGTTTCGGACAGGGCGGTCGCCAGGAACCAGGTGCCCATGCTCACGCTGACCACCTTGCCGATGGACAGCTTGGTCACCGCGGACAGGCCTACCGGTGAGAGGCACAGCTCACCAGTGGTGTGCAGCAGGTAGGCCAGTACCAGCCAGATCATTGCCACTTTGCCGGCTTCGGTCGGGAAGGCCGCGCCGAGTACCAGGGCGCCGAAGCCCAGGCCAGCCTGGATGATGCCGAGGCCGAACTTGACCGGCGTGCTGGGTTCCCAGCCGCGCTTGCCCAGCCAAACCCACAGGGCGGCGAACGGAATGGCCAGCAGCATGATAAAGCCGGCATTCAGGGAGCCGAACATGGATGCGCGGATCTCGCCGTCGCCGACGGTGCGGTCCAGTACGCGGTCAGCATACAGGGTCATGGAGCCGGCGGACTGCTCAAACAGCGCCCAGAACACGATGGTGGACGTGATCAGCACCATCAGCACCACGGTGCGGGAGAACTCTTCGCTGTAGTGGCGGGTGAAGCCGTAGCCGATAAAGGCCACCAGGCCCAGCAACATGGCGCCCAGCCAGACATCGACGTCGGTGAAGGCCCAGATCAGGCCCAGCGCCGCGGTCACTGCGGCCATGCCGATGGCGATCATGTCCTTGCCCTTGCTGTCCTGGTGCAGCATGGAGAACAGGATCAGGCCGACGATGGCGACGATCAGCAGGCTGTTTTGCGCCAGGTGTACCACCGGCTCGCTCTGCACCAGGAACCAGACCAGTGCCAGGGAGGCGATACCGCCCAGGTACACGGCCCACTCCTTGTTGATCGGGCCAACAGCCTTCTCCTTCAAGACTTCCGGGCGGCTCGGCTCGGCCAGGCCGTCCAGGTACTTCTGTCCCCACAGGAAGGTAATCAGGCCAACCACCATGCCGATACCGGCGAGGCCGAAGCCGTAGCCCCAACCGTAGGTTTCCCCGAGCCAGCCGCACAGCAGGGTGGCGATAAAGGAACCGATATTGATACCCATATAGAAAATGGTGAAACCGGCGTCGCGACGCGGGTCATTCTTGCTGTAGAGCTGACCGACGATGGTAGAGATGTTCGGCTTCAGGAAGCCGACACCGACGGTGATCAATGCCAGCGCCATGAAGAACACCTTCAGGGCGACCACATCCTGAATCACCACATCGCTGGCCAGCGTGGTGCCGGCCGCAATCACAGTGCCGTCATTCAGGGTGATGGCTTCGCTGAGAACGGTGCCCGCCGCGTAGGAAATGGCCTGGTGGCCCTCCACTGCCATCAGCAGGTGTCCGAGGCATAGCAGGATACCGCCAAACAGTACCGCCTTGCGCATACCCAGGTAGCGGTCGGCCAGCAGGCCGCCGATCAGCGGCAGCGCGTATACGAGACCGGCGTAGGCGCCGAGCACGTCATAGCCGGCACTATCGGTAAACAGGTGATACTTGGTGAGGTAGAGCAGGAGCAGATACTTCATGCCATAGAAGGAGAAGCGCTCCCAGAGCTCGGTCGCAAAACAGATATAGAGCCCTTTGGGGTGGCCGAGCAATTCGCCCGAGCCGGCAGTAGTGGCCGTCGTGGTGACGTCCGCGACATTAGAAGACATAGAAGTTCCTCTGTCTGTAATTGTTATGGGGAACCTCGGTCAGCCGGTGTCTCGAGCGATGATAGCCAACACATTGGTTAACGCACCCGAGTGGATTGCGGACTGTGCCCAGAGCTTCCAAGTAAAACCCGAGAAGTGTAACAGTTGTCTGATAGGCAGGCGAATCGTTGCAGTTGAAACCGTATGATTTGCCGTGGGGGTATTCACACCGGGCCCATTTAGTGGTAAATCCTGTATAGAATTTGGTCCACAGGGGAAAATAATGATGAAAACCCCGATCTTGATACTTCTGCTGTGTTTCTTGACTGCCTGCGCCAGCACTCCGCCGAGCGGGAGTGCAGACATTAATATCCAATCCGCCCTGAGCGGCGCGGTAATACTCGGTCAGCCTGTCGACACGGCCGGCCTGCCCAATGAGGATCTGCTGGCGCTGACGCCGGAAATGCGCGTCTATCTGGCGTCGGTGGCCCCCGATGACAGTCCCCGCCAGCGGCTCGCGGCGCTGACCCGCGCGTTTGAGCGACGCGAGTTTCACGTCGAATACGATGAGGGCAGTACCCTGTCGGCGATGGAAACCTATCGCCAGCAGCGCGGCAATTGCCTCGCCTTTACGCTGATGATGGTGGCCATGGCGCGCGAGCTGGGTGCCGATGCGTATTTCAATCAGGTGGATGTGCCGCCGGTATGGGGCCACGACGAAGCGCAGACTTTCGTGGTGTACCGCCACATTAATATGGTGTCGGAAAGTGCGCGTGGTCGTCGGGTGGTGGATTTCAATCTTGCCGCCTACGACCCTATTTATGATCAGTACAAACTCTCTGATATCGCCGCCTTTGCGCAGTATTACAGTAATCGCGGAATCGAATTGATGCAGCAGGGCGAGCGCGCGCAGGCGTTCCTGCATCTGCGCAAGGCGTTGGAATTGCGTCCCGGCGACAGTGACCTCTGGTCTAATCTCGGCGCTCTGTACAGCCGCTTTGAATACCAATATGAAGCGGAGCAGAGTTATCGCCAGGCATTGGCGTTAAACGCAGGCAACCTGGTGGCTATCAGTAACCTCGAGCGTCTCTACCGCCGCAGTGGTCGTGAAGAACTGGCCCAGCATTACGCCCAGCGGGCGAAATATCACCGCGAGCGCAATCCCTATTATCTCTTCTATCAGGCACGCAACGCCTACGAGCACGGCGAATATCAGCAGGCAAAAAAACAGCTACGCCGTGCCCTGTGGAAGTACGAGGATGACCACCGCTTTCATTTCCTGATGGGACTGACCAACTTCCGCTTGGGTGAAGTTGAGGATTCCCGAGAGAGCTTCAGGGCGGCATTTTCCCTGGCGAATAACCCGGCTACGGTTAATGCCTACACACGCAAGTTGGATTATCTGAAGCGCGAAGCACAATCACAGTAATTAATCGCCTGCAGGGCAGGCTCCTACAACTGTTGGTGCCAGTGTGGGAGCCTGCCTTGCAGGCGACTCAAGGAAGATGAACAGCTCTCCCGAAAGTCACCGGTTGCGTTTCGGCCAATTCAGCGAGCCGAACCGTATATATCTGATTACCGCCAACTGCTTTCAGCGGCAGCCAATATTTTCTGACTTGCAGCGGGGGCGTGCGTTTGTGAGAGCGCTGATGCATTCAAGCCGATCAGCTGAAACTCTGAGCTATGTGGTGATGCCTGATCATGTTCAATGGCTGATGCAAATACGAAAGGGCGCCGAACTTTCAGCCATCGTGCAGAAAGTGAAATCACAGACCAGTAAGGCGCTCAAACGACAAGACCGGCAGCTGGATAGAAACTGGCAGCGCGGTTTTCACGATCACGCGTTGAGGAAAGAAGAGGATTTGATTGCAATGGCACGCTATGTGGTTGCGAATCCGCTGAGGGCTGGGCTGGTAAAGTCCTTGCGCGACTACCCGCTGTGGGATGCTATCTGGCTCTGATAAATCGCCTGCAGGGCAGGCTCCCACTGTTGGTTGTCCACAGAATCAGCTACTGATGTGGGAGCCTGCCCTGCAGGCGATACCAAGAATAAAAAAGGGGCGCCGAGGCGCCCCTTCTCATTTCGACTACTTGAGTCATCACTTAGAACTGGTAGCTAACACCAGCCCAGGCGTAACGGCCCATGAAGTCGTAAGTGCCGTTCCAGTCGGAACCAGAGGTGGTTGCCGGCTCGCGGTCGGTCACATTGTCGATACCCGCAGTCAGGCGCGTGGCGTCGTTCACATCCCAACCCGCACGCAGGTTCAGGTAGGTGTGTGAAGGCAGGCGCAGGTAAGGGCTCTTACCATCGCTCAGGTGCTGGACTTCCGCACCCAGATCCCAGTTAGCGGCATACCAGGTAGCACTGGCCAGGCCGCGCCACTTGACGTAGGCCTCGTTGGAGGTGCCGATATAGTCCAGCTTATCGGTGGTCTGCCCGGTCTGGGAGTTGAACTCCTCGTACTCGAGCAGGCGGGTGGCCTGAGCGCGCACGGCCAGCTGGCCGGCGTCGTAGTGGAAGTTCTGCACCACATCGATGTCCACACCCTTGGTGTTGATTTCACCGATGTTCATCAGTGCACCTTCCAGGGCGATGATCTGGCCAGCGCCATTGTTGTTGCGCACTACGCGGTCACAGGCGGCCGCGATACCACCGCGGTAGCAGTCATCCAGGATGCGCTGCAGGTCCGGTGAGGTGATCGCGTCTTCCACTTCGATCTCGTAGTAGTCCAGGGTGATGGACAGATCTTCGGCGAAGGACGGAGTCCACACTACGCCGGCAGTGAAGGTTGTCGCTTCTTCCGGCTGCAGATCCGGGTTGCCGCCAATATTGGTCGGAACCTGGTTGCCAGACTGAACGATTTCCGTCTGACAGTTAGAACCTACGCCAGTGGTGTTGGTGGTGCCATTATCACAGGGGTCGATCAGGTACTCGTAGCTCTGCGCGGCGCCGCTGAACAGCTCATAGATGCCCGGTGCGCGGAACGCGGTGGACAGGCTGGTGCGGAAGCGAATGTCTTCGGTCGGCGCGTAAACCAGGCCGATCTTGCCAGTGCTCTGGCCGCCGAAGGTGTCGAAGTCGGAGTAACGCACCGCGATATCCGCAGACAGCTCTTCCGCGTACTTGGCACCGGCCAGGATCGGCAGGTTGAATTCCGCAAATACTTCGGTCACGGAATACTCGCCGGCAGTGGCGTCCTGCTTGTTGCCGAAGGTGTCGCCGCTCTGGGTTTCGGCGCTCGGGTTGAACTCGCCGGACTCTTCGCGGTACTCGACACCGGTGGCGAAGCCGAGGGCGCCGCCCTGGAACTGGATGGCTTCGATGTCGCCGGTCAGGCTGGCGCCGAAGTTAACCAGTTCGTACTCGTTGTCTTCCTTGTCGTCGTAGCGGATGTAGTCGATCACGTCCGCACCGATGCCGCCGAGGAACTGCGGGTTGGCGATCGGGGAGGTGCCGTCCAGGACTTCCTGCAGACGGGCCTTGTTGTACGAGTTGGTGATGCTGTTCTCGCCTTCGTTCTTGCCATAGCTCAGGAAGGTATCCCAGCCCCAGCCATTGGCCAGGTCACCGCGCAGGCCGCCGATGAGGCGGTAGGTATCGGTGGTCTGCTCGTAGTCGCGAGTGCCGCCGTCGACCGGACGCAGGCGTACATCGAAGGCGCCTGCGTCGTCCCAGGCGGTGCCGTGAGCGGCTGAAGGTTCTTTGGGCTCCAGACCTGCCGGGCTGCCCTGGGCTTGCCACTGGGCGTAGGCGGCGTTGTAGGCGGCCAGTTCGATCTGGTAGGCGTCTTCCGCTGCCTGCCAGGAATCCTGCAGCTGCTGCTGGACTTCAGCCGGCATATGGTCCGGGGTCAGCGCCAGGCCGTTACCGGCGTACATCGGCTGTGCGGCCAGCTGCTGGTTGGTGGTCTTCTGCGTGTAGCTCGCTTCGCCGTAGGCTTCTACCGAATCGGTAATGGAGAAGGTGCCATTCACGGTCGCCGCGGTGCGCTCCATGGAGCCAGCCAGCCACATGTGCTGACCGATGTTGTACGGGGTGTAGCCGGAAGTCAGGGACTTGCCGTCTTCGCCAACGGTAAAGCTGCCGTAGTTGGTGAAGATATTGCCGTTGGGGCCCATGGAACTGTTCAGGCCGGCCCAATCGCGGTCGTTGTAGGTGACTTCGTCGCGCTGTGCGTGGCTGATATTGCCGATAAAGCTGCCGCGCTCACCTTCACTGCCGAAAGTGATGGAGAACTCGCCGTTCTCGCCGCCGCCGTTTTCGCTGCTGCCGGCGCGGGCGCTGACACGAACGCCGTCAACGGACTTCTTCATTACGATGTTGATAACACCGGCAACGGCGTCGGAGCCGTATACCGCGGAAGCGCCGTCGGTCAGCACTTCGATACGGTCGATCATATCAACCGGGATATTGTTCATATCTACCGCGGAACCAACGCCGGAGCTGGAGGATACAAAGCGGCGACCGTTGACCAGCACCAGGGTACGCTCGGCGCCCAGGTTGCGCAGGTCCACGAAAGACAGGCCGGCACCGCCGTTGTTGTCGTTGGCGTTGATGCCGGTGGTACCCATGGACGGCAGCTGGTTCAGCAGCTCGTCGATGGTGCCGACACCGGAGCGCTGGATCGCTTCGGAGTCAACAATAGTAATAGGGCCTGTAGTAGACAGAGGGTCGCGGGCAATACGCGAACCGGTAACAACTACTTCTTCAACTGCCGGTCCGGGAACTGCGTCCTGGGCCAGGGCGCCAGTGCTGGCGATAGTGCCCAGAGCTGCAATGGCAACGCTCAATTTGGTCTTGATCATAATGCATCCTTTTATGTACTTAGGGTACTTATAATGCGTTTATTAGCTTGTAGCATTTAATGCGCGAGCTGACTTTAATGCATCAAATAGCATTATGGAACTATCGTGACATTGCGGCGTCGTTGAGCAGGTCGAATTGCTGTTTATATTTTGATCTTAATGGTTTATTTATAATCGCGCGAAAATATGTGCATCCTATTGAGGCAAAATTTAAATGATATTTTTATTTCAATTGATGCTTTAAGAGTATGCGAATATTAAATGTAAAGTTTGCAAGTAATTCGCGATTGTTGGTTGAAAAGTGATCAATGGAGTCGGGAAGGGAGTTTCTTGGAGGTGTGAAGAGTGTTGGGTGGTTAAAAAATAAGCAGCCCCCCTTACCTGCAAGGGAGGCTGTAGAGTGGAGGGCGTTAGGCGAGGCTCTGTTTCATCCCATCGAGAAATAGCTGAACTGACAGCATTACCAGCACCATTCCCATCAGTCGCTCGACAGCGATCAGGCCCCGGGTCCCCAACAATCGGGCCAGCGGCGCTGACGCCAGCAGTATTACAGAAGAGACACCCCAGGCGCCCAACAGGGCCAGCGTCCAGTCCAGTAATTGCTCCCCCTCGCTGTTTGTCATCAGCATCAGGATGGCCATCGTAGAGGGGCCGGCAACCAAGGGTACTGCCAGTGGCACAAAGAATGGCTCTCCTTCCAGGCGCTCGCCCATGATGCCTCCCTCGGTGGGGAAGACCATGCGCAGTGAGATCAAAAACAGAATGATGGCACCGGCAATGCGTATGGCTTCCTGCGATAACCCAAGCCAGGCCAGCACGTAGCGCCCGCCATAGAGGAAGACCAGCAGCACGATGAGCGCGAAGATCAGTTCGCGCATGATGACGTAGAGTTGCCGGCGTTGCGGGACGTTCTTCAGCGCGGCGAGGAAAACTGGGATGTTGCCCAGTGGGTCCATGACGAATAAGAGGGTCAGGAAGGCGGTTAGTGTATCCATCAAATGTCCATGATAAATCGAATTTCGGTGCTGATTTGGTGTGCAAGCCACGGTGTGACTGCATAGATTTTAGTCGTACCTTACCGCGGCACTGCTGTGAGAAAATTAGGTGCACTTAAGCCTGTATATTTAAGCCCTCAAATTGCCGACACTACAAGCACTTGAGGCACATTCTTCTTTATAATCCGATCACCGATAAAGAGGAATAATCCTGATGCCGGGCCCGATCTAGATTGGCGCGCGTGCTGGGGCATACAGTAGGAGTGTTAAAGCCGGTGATGCTTTTGGTTGCGGTGGACAACGCCGCATCGCCGCGCGTGGATTTTGGCAAGCCTTGTTCCAGTCATCCCCATCAGTAGCTCTTATCTGGGCATGGCCGATATAGACAGTAGTCATGGCGTGGTGCCCAGCGATGCTGTCGAGCTCATTGCAGCGCCAAACATAGCGACGTCTATTGAGATCTCCATTTGTATGCATGGAGTATTGGAGCGATTCATCGATAGGCGACCGAAAACGGGGAGGGTAGCTTTTACGGCCAAGTTAGCGTATCCGCGGTAGAACTTCGTGATAGCGGTTGTGGCGTCCCTTCCTTCCTGTTGTGTGGTAGAGCTGGCTGCTCGTCTGGAAAGAGAAATACGTGTTTGTTCGTTTGTTGGGGGAACCTTTGTCAAAGGTGTTTTGTATTTGCCGGTGGTCGTAAATAATTTGGCGCGGTAAAATGCTTTACGGCTTCTTGAAAGGGAAGATTGTTAAAGTCGTTTTTTTGATATAAGGGTATCGATATGAAAATCAAATTCTTTTTGGCATTGGCGCTTAGTTGCAGTGTGTTAGCTGGTTGTACATCGGGCGCGAGTGAAGAACAACCTGTTTCACCCGTGGCCCAGAGTTCTGGAACGGCCAGCCTGGTTGCCAATGAGGAAGATGGCAAGATTTGCAAGGTGCGCGCAATTACAGGGTCTCGCTTTAAGCAAAAGACCTGCATGACTGCCGAAGAGTGGGAGAATATGGCGTACGAAAGTAAAAAGGGGCTTGATAAAAATACGCGCAGTAAAATGAAAAATGACTGAACGGTAATGTCTTAAGAAAGAAGCGGTTTTGATGGTTGATTGTAGTGCCGGGACCGAAAGCCGCTTTTAGTAAAAATGGCTGTGTCACAAGTCATGAGTGTTCTGTCTATATTCAATAATGAGCTGGCTGATATCAGGCATTCACTAGATTTAGAAGGGTATGCAAAGTCGGGGCTATATATTTGAAGCTGCATGGTGGCTCCTGTGATGAAGGGCTGATTCCTAAATATTCGGTTTTTACTATGTTTGGGCTTCAGAGGCGGCAAATGTCAGTATTTGGTATTGAAGCGCTGGTTTGGCTTCGATCCAATTTTTATTTGAGAAGTGTTTGGTTTCGAGTTGATTCCCCTTCCTCCCCCGAGGCTATTCCTGAGATGCATTCAAACGTAACGCTCCGCGGTGAGTTGAGTTCTTTCCTGAATTAATTCAATAGATAGGTGAAAAGCACCCTGAATAGGTGGTCTAGGTTAATCGTTTGCAATCCCATAATTTTTCATCTACGGACTTGTTTGGTTGGAGCAATGATAGATCGGTCGAACTTTGTAGATACTTTGCGGCGTGCTCGTAGTGCATATGCCGCATCGCATTTCTCCGAAGCTGAACAGCTATATCTCACCCTGCTTAATTCCGGTCTGGAGCGGGAAAAGGTGCTCACAGAAGTTTGCCAGCTGTACTTGAGAAGTGGGCAAACAATAAAAGCCGTCCAAATCCTGAAAGATTTAGTGAGGCTTAATCCCACTTGTGTTGACTATGTCATCAAGCTGGCATCTGTTTGCATATCGGCGGGTTTGCCGGAGGAAGGTGTGAGTGCCTACCAGCAGGCGCTGTCCCTAAATCCAGATTTGCCTAATTGCCTGTATAACTTGGCTCTGCAGCTAAGAAAGCTTGGCAGGTTGGTCGAATCAGCAAAGGCCTATGAAGAAGCAATCAGTCGTGGAATCAGTGGGCAAGACGAGGTTTTCAATAATCTTGCATTGGTATATTCAGAGCTGAACGAACCGCAGCGAGCTGAGGAATGTTTTGAGCGGGCACTCACCATAAATCCAAATTACACTCCTGCACTATTCAATCGTGCAGGTTTGGAAGAGGAGCGCGGGCATAAGGAAAAAGCAGAGTCTCTATACCGCCATGTGCTGGCGCAGCAGAACGATTATTATCCGGCCCTTTGCCGTTTGGCATATTTGGGCGACGTTACGAGCCGAGATGATCCTATAATCAGGCAGCTAAAGTCCGCTTTACAACACAGTTCGGTTCCACCGCTTGAGCGCGAAGAGTTGTGGTTTGCGCTGGGGAAAGTGCTGGATGATTGCGCTAGCTATGAGGAGGCGTTTCAGGCTTATTATTCGGCGAATAACATTGGTCGCGCGAGATTTATCGAATACCGTAAGGATCTTCAAGAGAAATTCATAACCGAACTGATGGAGACTTTTTCCAGTAATTGGTTCTCTTCCGCGCATTCTGAAAATACTGATTTTACCCCAATATTTATTTGCGGCATGTTGCGGTCAGGGTCTACATTACTGGAAAAGTTCCTTGGTAGGCACTCTCGGATAACTGCTGGTGGTGAGTTGGAATATTTCCCTCAGCTGGTCCGTCAGATTGGTGGTGGGTACCCGCGATCGCTGAGGAAGATGGAGGTTGAATATTTCCAAAACGCCGCTCGGGAATACCGACGGTTTTTGCGGGAGAGGCTCGGCAGCCCGGAGTACTTGACCGACAAGCGGCCCGATAATTTTTTGCATGTCGGATTGATCAAAAGTTTATTCCCCGCTGCGAAAATCATTTGGACAAGAAGAGAGTTGCTGGATAACTGCCTGTCTATTTATTTTCAACAGCTTGGGGATGCGATGAACTATTCTGTTGACTTGGACTCGATAGGACATTACTACCAGCAACATGTTCGCCTGATGGAATACTGGAAATCGCTGTTTCCGAGTTCTATCGAAGAGGTGAATTATGAAAGTTTTGTGAGTTCTCCCAGGGGGAATCTAGAAAGACTTTTGGAATTCATAGGGCTCGAGTGGGAGGATTCCTGTCTGGATTTCACCGGCGGCGAAGGTTCGGTAAAAACTGCAAGCATTTGGCAGGTCAGGAAGCCGCTTTACAAGAAGTCCTCAGGCCGTCATAAGAATTACGAAAAATATCTGGAGCCGCTGCAGAAGTATCTGTGAGCGGCATTGCCGTCATTGCGGGTGTCAAATCAGCCCTTTTTCTTTCAATAGACTCCTGAGTGGCGTCAAACCCTTCTCACAGTTTTTCCACAATTCCAGTGAGTTTCTGTATATGGGTTGTCTCACCTGTGCAGCGCTTGCCGTTGCAGTGCCTTTCACGCGATTCTTGTGAAACTCCAGGCAGTTTTCAGACCAGTTTAGATCGCAATACTGCATCAGCGCCTTGGAGGTCTCCACCGGAGTAGTGACGAGATCTTCGTAGTTCAACTCAAAGTAGCCAGCGCCAAATATGGACTTCCAGTGGTTCATTAGTTGATCGTACGCGGAATAATATGCTGCGAGATCATGTAAATCATAGGAGTATGGGTGTCCATTCTTAAACAGTGTTTTAAAAATCGCATAACACGTGTCCATTGGGTTGCGCTTGATATGTATTATTTTGGCGTGAGGTAGTGCGAGTTTGATTGCTCCAAGATACAGGAAATTACTTGGATTTTTGTCAATAATATAGCGACTGTTTTTCTGTTTTGCCCTTGATGTGAGCTTTTGCTGATAATCCTGCCCAATTTTTTCAAAATCGAGTTGGATGCTTCCGCGGATTGCGCGCAATTGCGAATCGCTGATGAAGTCGCGGATACGGGCGGTCTGCATGGCTGCGCGGTAAAAAATCTGGGCGAAGGTGTCTGGTTCGCCCGCGGAGTCTACTTGTTCGTTGGAAGAGAGAATCCTGTCAACAAGGGTGGAGCCAGTTCTGGGCATACCCAAAATAAAGATAAGGCCCTCCCCGTTCTGATTACTTGAATTTACTTTGTCGGCTATCGTATCAGGGCTGTAAGTCTTACGGATTTCCTCAACTGCAATAAGGTCAGGTTCAACGCTGTATCCGAGGGAATTTTTTTTAAGTTCGGCTCCTTTGATTAAGGCTGAAAAGCTTTCTTCATACAGCTTCAGGTCTTCCAGCTCTTTTGCTAGAGCGTAGTACAGGTGAACTTTTCCTTCAGCAGGGGTAGCACTTGCTGATGCGAGTACTTCGAGTTCGGGGATATGGTTGCTTTCTTCTGTCTGTTTTCTGAGGGTCGATCTCAGCCAGTAGGCAGGATAGTTGTCTGGAGCTAATTTCAGGGCCCGGTTGTACATTGATTCTGCAGTTTCCAGGTTGCCCATCGCCCGGTTTGTCGAAGCAGTATTAAACAGAAGTTCAGTGTCCTTCGGCTGTAACGGTAGTGCGGTTTCGAAAGCCGCCAGAGCAGCGCTGTGCTCCTCACATATTGCCAATAGATAGCCAGCCCGTGCAGCCAGTGTGGGATTCTTCAGATTTATGACCGCTTTTAGGTCAATGCATTGGGAGGCTGCGCCTAGGTCGTCGGCCCTGATATAGAGGCTGGCAAGGTGAATCTGGAGGGAAATTCGCTCTACGGGTGTGAAGTTGTGGCGGCACAGCGCAGTTTCTAGTATGGAGATACCACCGGCTAGGTCTTGAGTCGCGAGGTGGGAATCTGCTAAGAGATGCCATATTTTTGCCTGTTTGGAATCGATCGCAAGCGCCTGTTCCAAGTGATGTCGCGCGACTAGGGGCTGATTCTGTGACATAGCTCGGTGTGCGCTCTGAAACAGCTTTTCTACGACTACCGGCTGATCTTCTCGCATTACTTGTCCAGATTTGGCTACTTTCACTAATGTTGGGACTATTGCTACAGGTAACTATATCGCCTTGATGTGTCCTTGTAACAATTTTGCTGGATAAAAAAAGCGCGGCGGAAAACTCCGCCGCGCTTCTTGACTGAAATTCTAATCTAACTACTTAGAATTAGAAGTCTACAGTCATGCCCAGGAAGGCATAGCGACCCAGAGAGTCGTAGACGCCCGGGAAGGTGTTGCCGTTTCCGTAGATGCCGGCACCAGCATTCGCGGTCAGCGGCGGCTCTTCGTCGGTAACATTGCTGATACCACCGCGAATCACTACGGTCTCGCTGGCTGCCCAAGCGGCAGACAGATCGAGGTAGTTCATCGCATCGAAGTCCTGGTTCACGTCAACAGTGTGGACTACGTCGTTAACATCCTTAACACCGATGGTGTTGAGGTCGTTAGCTTCGCTGATGTGACGCCAGGCGGCGGTCACGTCAACACCGACCGGAGTGGCCCAGGTCGCGCGCAGGGTGCTGACGAATTCCGGGGTAGGAGTACCACAGGAACCGCCCCACTGGCCAACGCAGTCTTCCACTTCAGCGCCCGGAATCTCCTGCTGATCCCACTTGGTCAGGTAAGTGGCGATGAAGTTCAGGTCCACAGAGCCCATGGAAGCGAGATCAAAGCCGTAATTGGCGTTGATATCGATACCGGAAGTTTCGAAGAAACCGATGTTAGTGTTGGTGGAAACAACGTTTGCATCGCCAATCCACAGGTTGCCGTTTGGCCCGCGGTTGATCGCACCACACAGGGCTGCATCGCCGGTCGCCATGCACTGACTGATGATGGTTTGCGGATCTACGAAGCTAATGGCTTCGGTCACTTCGATATTGAAGTAGTCCAGGCTCACGCTCAGGCCTTCAACAAAGCTCGGAGTGAATACGAATCCGGCAGAAATAGTTTCGGATTCTTCCGGAGCCAGGTCGGGGTTACCGCCCTGCAGGTAGTTGTACTGGCCCGCCGGAGAGTTCGGAATGCTGCCGTACTGAGCTGCAGTTACGCCGGTCAGCGCACATTCTTCCAAACTTGCCGAAGGTGCTGCGCCGCCACAGGGATCGCTGCTCATGTCAAACAGGGCGATACCCTGGCCGGTGAACAGTTCACGAATATTGGCGTGACGAACGGCAGACTGGAAGCTGGCGCGGACGCGCAGGTCGGAAACCGGCTGCCAGTCCAGACCGAACTTGTAGGTGTCGGTGGTGACGCCAGTGTCATAGTCGGAGTAGCGATAGGCTACTTCCAGACCAGCGTACTCGGCACCAGTCATGCCGCTTACCAGCGGAATATTGGCTTCGGTGAAGAATTCCTTCACGCTCAGGGAGCCGCTGACTGGCTTGGTCGGGCCGCCCTGGCCTGCGCCGTCGCCGGACTGGAAGCCACTGTCGGGGCTGAAGTTCAGCGCCTCGCGGCGAGTTTCAGCACCCATTACTACCGCGACGCCGCTATCGGCGGTCGGCAGTTTCACGCCGTAGTCAGTGAGGTCACCGGTTACGTACGCAGAGTAGATTTCCTGCTCAGTAGTACCGCGTGCGAACAGCGGCAGAATCAGGTAATCGAGGGCTTCCGGGGTCACGCCGCCTTCCTGGAAGATGTTCCAGGGCACACAGGTCGGATCGGATCCATCGAGGACGGATTGACATACCGGCTGGCCGTAAGATGCTGCGAGCGGATTACCGTCGCTGTCCAAACGGTTATCGGTAACCACATCCAGTGCGCGGATGATGCGAGTCCCGGACATGTCGTTGAGATAGGTCTCTTCCATGCTTACTTCAGCGTACTGGGCGTAGGCATCGTAAGACCAGGTCTCATTGATGTCGCCGCGTACACCGAATACGCCGCGGAAGCTGGTGTGACGCAGGTCGTCCTGACGCGGACCGCCTTCTACGTTACGACGGCCGATGTAATAGGGAACACTCTCGCCGGCGCCCAGTCCACCACAGATGGTGTCGCGCTGTTGCGCGGACAGCAGCGGGTTGTCACAGCTGATGCTGTCGGTAACGAAGAAGTTACCGGACGGTGCGATCTGCGCAACAGTGCGGTCGTCAGCATAAGACAGCTGAGTGTAGGCGGTAGCGTTTTCGTTGATGTCGTAATGACCGAATACACCCATAGTCCAGCGTTCATCCGGGCGCTGGAAGTAGTTCAGCGGTCCGTAGTTGAAGAGGCTGCCATCCCAAGGTACGAACTGATCACCGGAAACGGTGTAGTAGTTGGCGCCATCAAAAGGAGTGAACAGGCCTGTGGGCATAGTAGCGGAGCCGCCACAGCGATCGCTCAGATCGGCAGAGGTTGGAACGCCGGTAACGGTTGATTTCGGCGGAGTCCTGACGCCCAGTGCACAGCCGCTGTAGTCGCGGTCGGACTGCAGAACAGCGTCGATCTTACGGTAGTTGGCGTAGGCGGTAACGTTACCGCGGCCGCTGTCCAGGTTGGCACCCATGATCATGGAGAAATCGTTGATTTCGCCGTCGGTTACGCTGCCATCGGCGACGTCAAAGCCGCTGCCAGTAACCAGATCCTGCATGTCGCTGTTGTCGTTGTTGTGCTGATAGACGCTGGTCTGGGTTTCGAAGCGAACGCCTTCGAAGTCGTCCATCATGACGAAGTTCACAACGCCAGCGATCGCGTCGGAGCCGTAAGCTGCGGATGCACCGCCGGTGAGTACTTCTACTCGTTCTACCAGTGCGCCCGGAATCTGGTTCAGGTCAGCAGAGCCGCCGCCAGCAATCGGAGAGCCAGCCGGCATGCGGCGACCGTCGATCAGCACCAAGGTGCGCTGGGCGCCCAGGCCACGCAGGTCCACAGTGGCAGTACCGGTTGCGCCGTTGGCCTGGCCTGCGGTCTGAGTGGCTGCTACTTGCGGCAGGTCGTTGAGCAGATCTTCAACACGGACAACACCAGTTGCCTTGAAGTCTTCCGCATTTACAGAAGTTACCGGGCTAACGCTTGTTTCGTTGGCGTCGCGCTGAATACGCGAACCGGTAACTACAACCTCTTCCACCATTTCCGCGTCTTGCTGAGCGAAGGCGGGCATAGCCGGAACCATGATTGCAGCTGCGGTCAGGCCCAGAGCGCCTTTAACAGCTACAGACAGGAGGTTCTTTTTCATTGTAAATCCTCTCTTGATCGTTGGATTTATAGTCTTTTGCCTTGAATGGCGATTGTGGAAATGGCTACCCCCAAGCGGCCACTTCCCTCCCAACAAAGGTAATGACGGGCGGGCGCAGGGATCCCTCAAAGAAATCGCAACTTTTTTTCCAATTCTTCGTAATGTCAGGTTGGGGAGGTTGTTTTGGTTGAAAAATAACCAATCGTGGGCTGGGAGTGGGGAAAGATGCCCCGCCCGGAAGGGCGGGGCGAAGGGGATCAGAACTTGAAGGTCACGCTGCCGTAATAGAAGCGTCCGACAGTATCGTAGCTCAGCGGCAGTGTGTTCATGTCATCGTTGTTGGTGACGTAGGGCGGCTGCTGGTTCCACATATTGCGGATGCCTCCAGCGATGGTGATGCCTTCCCAGCGGAAGTAGCGGAAGTTGAAATCCATATACCAGGTGGTGTCCACGTGGGTGGCCAGGTCGGTGTCGCGGGGATTCACATCGTCCACGTCGCCTTCCATCCGCACGATAGTGGTGGCTCCCCAGCAGTCGTATTCATAGTCGAAGCTGGTGTAGATCTTCCATTCGGGAAAGGCTGCGATCCGCGTGGTTACCGGGTCGACGCCGAATTTGCCCGCCAGATCTACCTCCGGTTCGAACTCACTGGCCTGAAACTTCCATTCATGCAGCCAAGTGGCGCTGCCGCTGAAGGTGAATGTTCCCGGGCCCAGCTCCATGCTGTAGTCCGCGCCCAGATCCACGCCATCGGTCTCGAAGGTAGAGATGTTCTGGCCGTTCAGCAGCTGGCCGGCGATAGTGAAGTCTCGGGCGCGGCGGGTGGGTGCGGTGGGCAGCGGTGCCACACCGACAGCCCCGGCGCCGGTGATCAGGTCGCACGACGGCGAGCTGAAATTTGGGCTGGTGTAGCAATTGCTGACGATGGTATTGGTATTGAAGGTGCCGATGGCGTCCTCAATCTTGATTCTCCAATAGTCCATCGTGAAGCTCAGGTCCTCGACGAAAGTGGGTGTCCAGACGATGCCGAAGGTCCAGCTCTCGGATGTCTCTGGGTCCAGGTCCGGGTTGCCGCCGAACAGGCCGGTGGCCTGGGAGCTGCCCAGCTCGAAGTCCGGTGGCAGCCCGTCGGCGGCGCAGTTGGCCCGCACGTTCGGGTCGGAGCTGCCGCCCCAGTTCACACAGGGGTCCGTGTAGGTCTCTGCGGACTGGGTGGGCGGCAGGAACAGGTCGTCCAGTCCCGGCGCCCGGAAGCCCTCGGCGTAGGTGCCACGGAAGCGCAGTTGCTCTATGGGTGCCCAGTCGACGACACCCGCCCAAACAGTGTGGCTGCCAATATTGTCGTAGTCGGAATAGCGGAAGGAGGCTTCCACTGCGAGCAAATCGGCCCAGTCGCAGCCTTCCATGATCGGCAGGCGTACCTCGCCATAAACCTCATCCACGTCGTAGGCACCGCCCCAGTTTACGCCACTGACGAAGTAAATCTGTCCCAGGGCGGCAGCGCCGTCCACGGTTGTCTCGGTGCGCTCCCGGCGACGTTCGTAGCCTGCAGCCCACTGGACTGCTTCGCTGGTGTTGGGCATTGACCAGCCATAGAAGTCGCCGACGATGTTGGCTTGCAGGCTGTTCAGTGTGGCTTTCTCCACCGGCGAGTTGGTTACCAGGGCATAGTCCTGCCAGGGCTGGGTGAAGGTACCGGAGACAAACGGATTCCATGCGGTTGCGCCGGCCGCATCGGCTGCCGCGGAGCATTCTTCGTCGTCGGCACAGAGGTCCGGGTCGAGGATAGTGGTGAAGCGGCCGGGGTTGGCACGGCCGCGATCTATCTGGGAGTCGATCCAGCGGGCGTAGTTGTAGGAAATATCCCAGGTCCACTCGTTACAGAATTCGCCCATGAAGCCGACAACGCCGCGCCACATGTTGAGGTCCTGGTTGAACGAGCGGCCGCCGGTCTCGGCAAGGCGCCTGGCGATAATCGCATCCTCACCGGTGGGATTGCCCGGGTTGCTCGCGGGCGCGGTCGGCTGGAAGAAGGTGCCTTCCGCGGCCAGCAGCTGATCGGACTGGCGGTTGGCATAGAGTATTTCGCCGAAGGTTTCGAAGGTCGTAAAGTCCTTCCAGTCCCAGAGTTGTTGTTGCCCATAGCCGTAAAAGGTCACCACTTCCTGCGGCGTAACTAGGTAGCTGACTTCGGCAAAATTGAATCCGTCGCGGGCCGTGTCAAAGAGGCGTACATCTCCGGTGATCGGATCGACTATCAGGCCGGCATCTTCGCTGGGGATAAAGAATCGCGCGGGAGTGGTCGTGCCACTGCCGCCGCACAATACCTGATCGCCGGATTCGAACAGGGGACAATCGGAAAATTTGCGGTCGCCCTGGAAAATATCCTGACGCTTGGTGTACTGCACGTTCAGCATTACGTGCCCGTCGTCCCCGCTAGTACCGAATGTCCAGGCTGCGAGATATTCCTGGCCGTCATTTTCCTGCGAGGTGCCCGCGTCAAACCTGACCTCCGCACCTTCGAAATTTTTCTTGGTGATGATGTTGATAACGCCGGCAATGGCGTCGGAACCGTAAATGGTGGAGGCGCCGTCGCGGAGAATTTCGACACGTTCAATCGCGGTAGTCGGGATGGTGTTCAGGTCTACCACGCCGGTGGAGGGGCCGGAGGAGCTCAGGCGCCGTCCGTTCATGAGGACCAGGGTTCGCGATGAGCCGAGGCCGCGCAGTGACACGGTTGCGAGGCCGGGGTTGCCGTTGTTGACCGTTGAACCCAATTGACCACCGGTCATGGATGGCACTTCCTGCAGGAAGTCCTCCAGCGTAGTCTGGCCGGATGCTTCCAGTGCGGCGGCGTCAAATACACTGATCGGAGTCGCACTTTGGGCGTCGGTAGCGCGCTGAATGCGTGTACCAGTGACGACAACTTCCTCCACTTCCTGAGCAAACGACAAAGTAGCAAAACTGGTGGAAACGGCCGTGGCAGCGATTGCGCCCTTAATTGCCCGGGATAGACGGGATCTGTCCATGGTATACCTCTCCTGATACCGGTTCAAAACGCCGAATGCGGCAGTGCCCTCCCTGACAACTGCAAACTACTATCAACAGAGGCTTGCTAAAACACTAGAACATTTTTTCATCAGTCAACGGATCGAGCGAACAATTGGGCGTCTATTGGTACGTTTGTGCACTTCAGTTTGTTCGCGTAAGTGTGGCGCGCAAGAGAATTTTGTGTCGGCAAAGCAACCGCTTTGCGATCAGTGAAAGTCGAATGAATGGCGGGAAAATTTAACGTTTTTTTGCGCGGGCGAGTCGCGTTTAGAGATTATACGCCAGCGTGGTATACCAGTAGCGGCCGCTGAGATCGTAAGTGCGGCCGTCAAAATTGTCGTTAAACGCGGTGGCGGCAAAAGGAGGATCCCGGTCGAGCAGGTTGTCGATGCCAACGGCAAATCGGAGCCCCAGGGGGAGTGCGTAGGCGAGTTGCAGGTCGTGGCTTGACCAGCTGTTAATTTTGCGCGTCACGCGCTTTTCATTGAGCGTAAAGGATTCTTCCAATTCGCTGACATAGTGAACGGTATAGCCGCCTTCCCAGCGTCCTTTGTGCCAGTAGACGCCGGTGTTGGCTTTCCATTGAGGGAGTGACCCGGCACCGCCACTCGCTGCGTCGACAAAGGTGCCGGCTAGGTCTTCCTCGGGTGAGCCCGGTGCGGCCTGGTTCAGGTAGTGCCGCATGTGGCTGCCGTTCAGCGACCAGCGCAGCTGGCCGATCTCTGCGGAGTTGTGTTCGTAGCGCAGTGTCAGGTCGTAGCCGCTTACCTCGCGCGCGCCGATATTCAGGCGCGTCGCGAAGATTTTGGTGATGTCGCCACTGTCGTCGCGCAGTACCCGGTCGGTAAACAGGGCCGAATAAGCATTTTTATCGATCAGATATTGCGGGCTGGTATCGATAACGTCGTTCTGGCGGATATCGAACAGGTCCAGCGTTGCACTGAATCCCTGCAAGCGTCGTGGTGTCCATACCAGGCCCAGCGAGCGGTTATCCGAGGTTTCCGGTTGCAGGTTCGGGTTGCCGCCGAATTCCGTCAGGTACTGAATTCGCGCGACATCGGCCTGGCCGCGGCAGCCGGGCAGGGTATTGGCGTCACTGCGCGTGCAGGGATCGAACAGATACTCCTGGCTCTGGTAGCCGCTCTGGTTCATATCGATCAGTGTCGGCGCCTTGAAGCCGGTTGCATAGCTCGCGCGCACCATCATCGACGGTGATGGGCGCCAGCGAAGTGCCAGTTTGGGATTGGCGGTATGACCGAAATCACTGTAATCGGAAAAGCGCATCGCGCCGTCGAGCCACAGGCTGTCTTCCGCCAGCGGTACAGATATTTCTGCGAAAGCCTCGCCGATAACGCGATCGCCCTCGGCTGAACCCGAAGCGTGTCCGCCGATAAAGGAAAGCCCGCCCGCGTCATTGGAGCGAAAGTCGATGGTTTCCCGGCGGAACTCCGCGCCCGCGGCGGCGAGCACATCACCGGCATAGTTGCTTCCCAGGGGGCCGTTGACGATATAGGTCAGCGACGACATGCGAGTTGTTCCTTCGACCACGCTTCCGCCGCGGATGAAGTCGAGCTGAGCGGCATCGATACTGCCGCTCGGCCCCAGCAGGTCGGTCGCGACGCAGCCAGTATTCGGGTCGCAGATTTCCGGACCTTTCAGGCTGCGTGACAGGGCCAGGGGGTCGATCAGGTTGTTCAGGCTCTCGGACGCGCGGGTGTAGTGGAAGGCTGCAGTCAGTTCCCATTCCCAGCTGTCCCACATACCTTTCAGGCCGGAGTTAAGGCGCCAGGTTTCAGTGCGATTCTTCTGAATGCGCGGGCCGAGCTCCAGCACTCGTTTGCGCACGTCGACGACCTCTTCACCGAAAGGGTTGTAGACGTTGTCAGCGGCGATAGTCAGGTCGCCATTGTCAAAGCGGGTGAAAACCGGCGTCGGCGCCATCGTGGTCTTGGCAGACGTACGGATGCCCATGGCCTCGACGAAAGCGAGCGTGTTCTCGCCCAGGTCCAGATTGCCTTCCAGGTAGGCTGAGTGTCGCTGAGACGGCACTACCGCTGAGGTGTATTCGCGGTAGTCGTAACGGTCATCCGAAGACCACTGCCGGTAACCGTCATTTTCGGCATTGGTGAGAATCTCGCCCCCGTCCAGGGCGATAAATCCTTCAGGGGATGCGGAAGAACGCTGATCGGTGCCGCCGCGGGGGCGATTGTCGGCGGATGCGGACAATTCACGGTCGCGGCTCATCAGGGCGCCCTGGCTGTAGTGGGCCAGGCTCAGCATCAGGTGGCCGCGCTCGCCGTTTTTGCCCCAGGTGATGTGGTGGGATTCCGTCTGTTGATCACCGCGCTGGGCCTGGCCGTAATAACTGTTCAGGGACAGCCCTTCGAAGTCGCGGCGCAGGATAATGTTGACCACTCCAGCAATGGCATCTGAACCGTAAACGGCAGAGGCGCCATCCTTGAGGATCTCGACGCGGTCCACGGCCGAAAGCGGGATTGTATTCAGGTCGGCAGCTTCGCCACCAAAGCCATTGCTGACGATTCGGCGACCATTGATCAGCACCAGGGTATTGCTGGCGGGCAGGCCGCGCAGTGTCACCGTGGCGGTGCCGTCGCCACCGTTGCTGACCGAGGTGCTCGTGGAGTTGCCGGAAACAGCAGGCAGGAATTTCAGCAGTTCGGCAATCGTCTGGGCGCCGGTAATCTCCAGTTCCGGCTGAGCCAGTACGTCGATAGGGGCGTAGCTGTCCAGCTGCAGGTGGCGCAGGTGACTGCCGGTAAGACTTTGGCCGGTAACGGTGATTTCTTCGGTGTGTGCCGGCAGGGCTTCAGTATCGTCTTCCGCTTCGGCGGGGCGGGTCAGTACCGCGACGGCACTGGGTCCAACGCGTTCATAGGTAAAGGGTGAACCCCGCAGTAACTGTTGCAGGGCCTGCTCGAACTCACCGTTCTCGCTGTCGAGGATTTTCTCCGGCAGGTTATAGCTCGCGGCGGAGGAGGTCTGTACCAATACCGAGAACTTGCACTCGCGACCCAGCGTTATCAGTGCCCGCTCCAGGTTGCCGGCGGGCAGGTGGACACCGGAATTCGGGCAGGCGGCAACGGCTCCTTCAGAGAGCAGCAGCAAAGTCGCTAGCGACAGTGAGGCCCGGTGCCGAGAAATCAATGGAGTGTGCCCGTTTCGCCAATGATGCCCTCACGCGACGCTGCGCGGGACACTTTGTTGTATTTCAGTGTTGTTGTCGGGCGGGCGTACAGCGGCTGTACAATAAACGATCGCCCAAGCGGCTTTTATAACTTAGTTGCGCTTGGGAGACAAGAGAGTCAGGTTAGGATCGCTGTGGTCCTGGTGCAGGTTCAGTGCCGTTGATATGGCTTTCAGGGTGTTGTCCGGGTCGGAGAGCTCGAAGGTGCCGGACAGCAGCTGGTCGCGCACACTGGGGTCGGCTTCGGCGGGAACCTTAAGGTAGCGGTTCAACTCTACGAGTGCTTCCGCCAGTGGGGTCTGCTCGAAAACCAGTACGCCGCGGGTCCAGTCGAGAGCTTCCTCTGTGGAGGTGCGACCTACAGCGCTCAGGCCGCCGCTGGAAACGCTGACTTTCTGGTTCTTCACCAGCTTGACCGACTCTGGTTGCAGCCCCGGCGCGCTTTCGGCCTCGCTGACTGATACGACGCCGCCGGTTACCGATACACGGGTGCTGTCAGGATTGCGTTCCACATTGAACTCTGTACCCAGGACGCGGATGTTGGCCTTGCCCGCCGCAACGGTAAAGGGGCGGGCCGTCTGGCGGGCTACGTCGAAGTAGGCCTCACCGCGCACCAGTTGGGTGCGGCGCTCTTCGCGGCTGAAGGCCACGTGTAATTCGGTATTGGTGTTGAGCTGAATCTGGGAGCCGTCGGCCAGGGTTACGGTTCGGGTTTCGCCAACCTGGGTAATAAACGACTGTTCGCGGACCTTGTTACCGGTCAGCCACTGGTTGCCGACCCAGAGGGTCACGACCAGGCAGGCCGCAACCAGGCCGCCACCCATCAGCCACTGGGCGAAGTTCCAGCCATCGGCGGCCACTGCGCCACCAGGTGAGGTGCGCACTTTGTGCTTACCGGGCTGAGTAGAGGATTGAGCGGTCGGGCGGCTCTCGGGGTAAAGCTCGTCAATCGGCATATGGGCAAGAGCACCCAGGTCGCCCCACAGTTCCGTGACTTCATCGAATGCGTGGCGGTTTTCGACAGACGCTGTTAGCCATGCGGCAAAGTCGCGGCGATCCGCGGCGCTGACGGTGTCGGAGCGCAGGCGCGCGATCCAGGCGCATGCCTGGTCCAGCCTGTCTTCATTTTGTACGTTTTGTACGCCCGCTGTGTTCACCGCTGTTTACCTTGTTTGGTCCTTTCCCGCCCCGTCAGGACGTCCCGGTCCTGCTTTATTTTGGTGCATTCTATTGAATCGGCCTATTTGGCGCGATTTTTTTCGTGCTTTGCACGTCTGGCGCAATAAGTTTTGCCAATGCCGCGCAATCTTAGCGTTTTGTTTGTTCTTTGCGCCGGTTTTTGTGCTCAAATGACCGGCCTCTGAGATAAGACGACCGACCGGGTGTCTCCCTCAAGTAAATTTGTGAATAGTTCGGTACGGCTGTGCACAAAGCCTGTGCGTCGGTCCGCATTTCCGCAATTCATTTGCGATAGAAGGGATAAAAACTGCGCCCAAGTAGCAGTAACTATTCGGGGTTGTTGGATGCGTTTACTGCTGCCCTGTTCCCCGGGGACTACCTATTTACCTCAACCCGGCGTCGGCACACCTTGAGTGCCTGCAGTATGTATTTCTCCACGCTGCTGACTGAGGTGTTCATTTCCTGGGCTATTTCGCTGTAGGAAAGTCCGCGAGTCCGGTGTAGCAGGAAGGCCTGGCGGCACTTGATCGGCAGGCTGTCCATGGCCTCATAAATGGACTGTAACTGCTGTCTGGCCGCCAGTACCCGCTCAGGGGACTGGTGATCGGCGTGCTCGTCGCTAATGGTTTCGCCTTCCGCGGGCATTTGCTGGCTGATGTATTCCATATGCAGCTTGCCCCGGCGCAGCTGGTCCACCGCTAGGTTGTTTGCAATCTGGTAGAGGTAGGCGCGCGGGTTATCCAGCTCTTTCTCGTCGCTGAGTTTTTGCAGGCGCAGGTAGGCGTGCTGGGCTATGTCCTCGGCATCTTCGGTGCTTTTGACAATGCGTGCCACAAAGCGCACCAATGCCTGGCCGTGTTCGGCAAACAGCTTTTCCAGAAGCGTTTTCCGAGCTTTGTTCATTACTAAGAGGTTTCCCCGTACTGCGCCCGCTGTGGTTTTGGGATCGTTGTTGTATTGCGAGCTGGCGCACAGTTATATCACAGGCTTCCGCTCGGCGACGAGGGGCTGAGGGCCTGATAACACTTAATTCGATAGCCGCGTTGCCGTCCTGTGCAGGGCCCAACCCGAAGGGGCGGGGCCATCGAATCAAGCCTTAACCGGGCCTGGCTATGCCTCACCGTCTATGCCGGTATAATGGCCCCCGCGCCAGTGGCGCCAAAATTCAAGACACAGCAATGGCGCCGGCGGGCGCTGGAGAGCGGATGAGCTATCAAGTACTGGCGCGCAAGTGGCGGCCACGGTTGTTTCGGGAGATGGTGGGGCAGGAGCATGTGCTCCAGGCGCTGATCAATGCCCTGGATAATGGCCGTCTGCACCACGCCTATCTGTTTGCCGGTACCCGCGGTGTGGGTAAGACCACTATCGCGCGCATCCTGGCCAAGTGCCTGAACTGTGAAAGCGGTGTCAGTTCAGAACCCTGTGGTCAGTGCACGGCCTGTTGTGAGATCGCGGAGGGGCGTTTTGTCGACCTGATCGAGGTGGATGCGGCATCGCGCACCAAGGTGGAGGACACCCGCGAGCTGCTGGAAAATGTCCAGTACGCACCGACGAGAGGTCGCTACAAGGTCTACCTGATCGACGAAGTGCATATGCTGTCCAACAGTTCTTTCAACGCGCTGTTAAAGACTCTGGAGGAGCCGCCGCCCCACGTCAAATTCCTGCTCGCCACTACCGATCCGCAGAAACTGCCGGTTACCGTATTGTCCCGCTGCCTGCAGTTCAATCTGAAGAATATGAGCCCGGAGCGGGTGGTGGAGCACCTCCGCTTCGTGCTGGAGCAGGAAATGGTGCCCTTCGAGGAGGGGGCCCTGTGGCACCTCGGGCGCGCCGCCGACGGCAGTATGCGCGATGCCATGAGTCTCACGGACCAGGCGATCGCCTTTGGCGGCGGCAAGATCAGCGAGGCGGAAGTGCGAGCCATGCTCGGCAGCATCGATTCCGGCCTGGTGTGGAAGCTGCTGCAGGCGCTCGCCGACGAGAGCGCGCCGGCCCTGTTTGCCGCCGTCGAGGAACTGGCACAGCAGGCGCCGGACTACAGCGCCGCGCTGGCAGAGCTGGCCAATAACCTGCACCGTATTGCGGTAGCCCAGGTGCTGCCGCAATCCGTCGACAACGCCCTGGGTGACGGCGAACGCCTGAGTGAGCATGCCGCGCGCATCGCCCCGGAAAATGTGCAGCTCTATTATCAGATGGCGTTGCTTGCGCGTCGCGACCTGTCGCTGGCGCCGGACCCGCGCAGCGGTTTCGAGATGGCGCTGCTACGCATGCTGGCCTTCCGCCCACAGGGGGTGGCAGATATCCCGCGCGCCAGCCTGCCGCACAGCAATGCGGCGCAGCCGCAACCGGCAGCCGAGCGGCCAGCAGGGACGCCCGGAGCCGAGGCGGCTGCGGAGGTGACTGCGGAAAAAAAGCCCCTGACGAACCCGGAACCGGCTGAAGCCGGTGGGGCGCCTGTCGAAGCTGTAGCGCACCGAATGGAGCAGTCGCAGGCAGAGCCGCCGGCAGCGGAACGCGTGGCGCCGCCCCTCGTTGAACCGGAATCAATGCCACCGCAGGCCGCCGAAACTGCCGGGCCAGTGACGCCGCCGCAGGCGGCTGTGGTGGAGCGATCGCCGGAGCCGGTGCCTGCACCGGTTGCGGTTGCCGAGGAGCTGGCGTCACCCGCTCCCCAGCCGCCGGCGCCAGTACCTCCGCCGCCGGCCGCGCCAGATTTGTCCGCACAGCAGGATGCGCGCGCGGCACTGCGAGAGCAGCTGCGACAGCAGGTGGCTCAGGTCGAGTCCGCGCCGGTGCCGCCGCAGGAAAGCAGGCCGCAGCCGCAACAGCCGGTTGCCGAGAAGCCCGCGAGTGCGCGTCTCGATGCCCTGTCACCGGGCAGCTGGCCGGCACTCTACAGTCAGCTCGGGGTCAGCGGTATCCTGCATTCCATTGCCTTCCACCTGGAGCTGGTGGGACGGCATGACAATATACTTTCCTTTACCCTGGACGAGTCCTACAGCAGTCTGTACGACGAGGTGCACCAGCGGCGCCTCGCTGACCTGCTGGGGGACTTTTTCCAGCAGTCGGTCACTGTGCACATTCAAGTGGGACAGGTACAGGGGACCACCCCGGCACGCCTGGCCGCCGCGACGCGCGAGGCGCGCCTGGCTGCCGCCCGCGATGCCCTGTCGGCGGATCCGCTGGTGCAGGAGCTGCAGCAGGAGCTCGGCGCTGAACTCCAGCCCGATTCGGTGGAGTCCCTGGTGGATGCCGAGTGACGGATTTTAATCATGCCATTTGGGTGCGAGTGCACCGAAAATCATAGAGGTTGAGCAGAATATGAAAGGTTTGGGCGATTTGATGCAGCAGGCCCAGAAGATGCAGGCCGAGATGCAGGAAAAAATGCAGAAGGTGCAGCAAGAGCTGAACGATCTGCGCGTCTGCGGCGAGTCCGGCGCGGGTATGGTCAAGGTCACCATGAACGGTCGCCACGACGTTATCTCGGTGGAGATCGATCCGGACCTGCTCAGTGAAGACAAGGAAATGCTGGAAGACCTGCTGGCCGCGGCGGTGAACGATGCGGTGCGCCGTGCAGAGGAGAAAGCGCAGGAGCTGCAAAAGCAGCAGATGGGCAACCTCGCCGCCGGCATGAACCTGCCGGAAGGCTTCAAGTTTCCTTTCTAAGACGCACTTTGGCGAATAATTTCCAACATTTATGTTTAGTCCCCTAATTGAAGACCTGATACGCGCGCTGCGCTGTCTGCCCGGCGTTGGCCCCAAGTCGGCGCAGCGCATGGCTATGTATCTGCTGGAAAAAGACCGCGATGCCGCCGGTCTGCTGGCGCGCACTCTGGAGCTGGCCGTCGACAAGGTCGGCCGCTGCAGCCAGTGCCGCACCCTTACCGAGCAGGAAATCTGTGCCCTGTGCAACAACAGCCGGCGCGACCCGAACTCCCTGTGTGTGGTGGAAACACCGGCGGATGTGCTGGCGATTGAGCAGGCGGGCAATTACCACGGTCGCTATTTCGTATTGCACGGCCACCTGTCGCCGATCGACGGTGTTGGTCCGGCGAACCTCGGCATCGACCTGCTGGAGCAGCGCCTGGCGAATGAGCCGCTGGAAGAACTGATTATCGCCACCAACCCCACCGTCGAAGGCGAGGCCACAGCGCAGTTTATTGCCGAGCGTGCCAGAGCGCGCGGGGTCAGCGTGAGCCGCATTGCCCACGGCGTTCCCATCGGTGGCGAGCTGGAATACATCGACGGCGGTACCCTGGCCCACGCTTTTAACAGCCGAACTTCCTTTTTTCCGGGCGGCTGAGGGCGCTGATGATCAACGTAGATACGACGCCAATCTGGATCGACAGCGCGGAGCAGCTGGCGGAACTGTGCGCGCGCTGGCGGCAGCAGAATGCGGTGGCCCTGGATACCGAGTTTATGCGCAGCCGCACCTTTTTCCCGCAGCCGGCACTGGTGCAGGTCGGGGACGGCGAGCGCTGTTACCTGATCGACAACCTGGCGATAAAAAACCTGCAGCCACTGCGCGAGCTGCTGCTGGATACCAGCGTGACCAAGATCATGCACAGCTGCAGTGAAGACCTGGAAACGCTGGAACGACTGCTGGGCGCGATTCCCGAACCGATTTTCGATACCCAGATCGCTGCCGCCCTCACCGGCATGGGGGCAGGATTGGGCTATGCGCCAACGGTCAAGGAGCTGCTCAATATCGATCTGCCGAAGAGCGAAACCCGCTCCGACTGGCTGCAGCGCCCGCTCAGTGACGCGCAGAAAAATTACGCCGCCTTGGATGTCGCCTGGCTGCCACTGCTTTACGGCGTGTTGGTGAAGCGACTGCGGGAGCAGGAGCGCCTGGAGTGGCTGCAGGAAGATTGTGCTGCACTGGTCGCCGCTGCGCGAAACCCGCAGCCCCCTGAGCTCTACTATCAAAAAGTGAAGGGCGCCTGGCGCCTGCGCGGCAAGCAGCTGGCGGCGCTACAGGATCTGTGCACCTGGCGTGAGCGGGAGGCGCGATTGCGGGACCTGCCGCGCAATCACCTGCTGAAAGAAAATGTCTGCATGAACCTGGCCCAGCAGTTGCCCCAGCACAAGGCTACCCTGGCGCAGCCGGGCCTGGAGGGCCGTACGCTGCGCGAGCACGGCGATACGCTGTTGCAGATTATTGCCAGTGCCTCCGAGCGTGAAGAGATACCGCCGCGATTGCCGCAGCCCCTGAGCCGGCGCCAGGGCGAGTGGCTCAAGTTGTTGCGGCAGGAAGTCAATGCGATTGCCGAACTGGAACACCTGCCCCCGGAAATTCTGGTGCGCAAAAAAGAGCTGGAGGTGCTGGTGCAGGCCCCCCGCCCGGAATTACAGGGGCGGCTCGAGGGCTGGCGCGGTGACGTGATTGGCAAGCCGCTGCTCGAAGTATTAAAGACACTGCGTGACGAGGAAGGTAAGGGCACCTCTATTAAATGATTGTGCCTCTGCGCAACCTGACAGGCGCTATCGCAAGGCGGCTTGCGCAGAGGAAGGCTTGGTGCCCTTGCCAAGCGAGCCAACGCGGCGATAGCGCCTGTCAGGCCGCGCCCTTCGGGGCTTTCTGGCTGGCCCGCACTCAGCGTTGCAACTTCTTGACAGGCGTCAGCATGCCTGCGAAGTTGCGCCTCGATTGCGAACCAGCCAGAAAGCCAGAGACGACAAGCAGTTAGTAGAGTTGCCCTTACGTGAAAATCCTGTGCGATATTTACCGCAGTCCGCGGAAAGACGATATGTACCTGTACGTAGACAAGCGCGAGGGTACCCTGCGGGTACCGGAAAATTTACTGGAGTTGTTCGGCAAACCGCAGCATGTCACCACCATGCTGGTGACACCGGAAAAGAAACTGGCCCGCGCCGATGCGAACAAGGTCCTGAATGAGATTTGCGAGCGCGGTTATTATCTGCAGATGCCGCCAGTGGCCGATTCCGAGATGAGTGCCATCGCAGCGAAAAACAGCAAGCTGCAGCGTTGAGGTTGAACGCTATGGCCGACCAGCCTTTCTGGCAGCGCAAAAGCCTCGAACAGATGAGCGAGGCGGAGTGGGAATCACTCTGCGACGGTTGCGGTCGCTGCTGCCTGCATCGCCTCGAAGATGAGGATAGCGGTGAGGTCTACACCACCAATGTGGCCTGTCGCCTGCTGGATACACATTCCTGCCAGTGCGGTGACTATGAGCATCGCAAGCAGCATGTACCGGACTGTATCCAGTTGCGCGCGCAGGATGTGCAGGGATTCGGCTGGCTGCCGGCGACCTGTGCCTACCGCACCCTGGCCGAGGGGCGATCGTTGGCGGACTGGCACCCGCTGGTATCGGGGCGCAGCGAATCAATACACGAAGCGGGTATCTCGGTACGTGGATGCGTGGTGAGCGAAGAGTTTGTGCACCCGGACGATTTTGAAGAGCATATTGTCCAATGGGTAGGTGACGAGCCGAACCACTGAAAAACTACTGCGCGTGCGCCTGGCGGCGTCCGGCGGTGCTCGCAATCCTCACGTACTAAAGTACGCTCCGGTTGCTGCGCTCCGGCGATCACCACCAGTCACCCGCTCGCTACGTTTTTCAGAGGTTCTTACAGTTATTTAATGGTGATATTTGAATGTCCGAAGAGTTTCGAATTGCATGGATGATTTACGCTGCGGGCACCCTGGTGTTGCTGCTGGCCGGGTGGTGGTTTATGCGGAACTGGAAGTGGAGCTGGTTGCGCCGCACGCTGCTGGTAACTTTCGCCGCTGCATTGCTGATACCCGCGCGCGGCACAGTGCAGGACTCCGTGGCCCTGCCGGTATTGCCGCTCTTCGTCTACCAGACTGTGTTCGAGGAGGAAGGGGCTTCTCCGGAAGTGACGGCCAACCTGGTGTTTGCCACCGGCGGGGCTCTGGGCCTGATGACAATCTGGGGGCTGATTTCCCTGTACCTGGGCTACCGTCGCGAAAAGCGCCGTCGCTTCGAGGACGATCCCTATTTCAATGAGCAGTGAGCCACCTGCTCACCGGTGACTGAGGCGCTCGTCTCAATACCTGATCAATGGCGCCGCATCCCCTCTCCGCCTCCACTGTCCACGGTGACAGCTGCTATATCTATAAGGCTGGCTCCGCCATTGGCGCGGAGTCGATCCAATTAGAAAAATGCCAGCATCGTCCTAACTGTGCATGGCAGAGGAATACGGATGCTCGACCATCTGCTCATTTTGACCGCGGTAATGCTGGTTTCGGGCATTCTCGGCGGCCTGGTGAACTATTACCAGATGCTGTTTACCGAGGAAGACCCCGCCGGCCTCGCGCGCTGCCTGATCATGGGGCTCTGCGGCGCGCTGATGGTACCGATTTTCCTGAAATTCACCCAGAGCGACCTGTTGATCGAAATCCAGGGTGATCCGTCCCGCCTGCTGATTTTCACCGGCTACTGCCTGCTGGCCGCCATCGCCTCGCGTATGTTCGTCTTCAACGCCGCGCGCCGCCAGCTGCGCGATGCCAGCATCGCCCGCGCCCGGGTCGAGAACCTGGAGCAGGAATTGCGCGCCATGCAGCTGGAAATCATGCCGCTGCTGGAGCACGAGATCGAGGGCGACCCGGACCAGGGCCCGGCACTGGATTTCAATCAGATCCGCAAGCTGGACGAAAATGCCCTGCATGTGCTCAACCTGCTGAACAATGGTGACTGTGTGTTCCGCTCCCTTTCCGGCATGGTGCAGGAGGGCGGTATGGAGACCAACTCCGCCGCCCGCGCCCTGAACAGCCTGCTGGTACTGGAAATGGTCGGCAAGATTCACAGCCACCTGGGTATCCGCTGGTATATCACCGACAAGGGGCGCCAGGTCGTACACCGCCGCCGCACCCAGATGGCCTGACTGGTCACGCGCAGTAGTCACTATTCTTCAGCGATGCCCGTCAACGCGGGCATGTCATGCAGTTTGATCGTTCCCGCCTTTCGTCACTCCCGCCTGATCATTTAATATTCGCCTCAACTAGATGATTTGTGCGAACAGGACTGGAGTGACGATGAAATTTACCGGCACCGATAGCTATGTAGCCACCGAAGACCTGCAGATGGCGGTCAACGCGGCGGTTACCCTGCAGCGGCCGCTGCTGATCAAAGGCGAGCCGGGTACCGGCAAGACACTGCTGGCCGAGGAGGTCGCGCGCAGCCTGGGACTGAAGCTGATCCAGTGGCATATCAAGTCCACCACCAAGGCGCAGCAGGGCCTGTACGAATACGATGCGGTGTCCCGTCTGCGGGATTCGCAGCTGGGTGTGGACAAGGTGCACGATATCCGCAATTACATCAAACGTGGCAAGCTGTGGGAGGCTTTCGCTGCGGAAGAGCGCGTGGTGCTGCTAATCGACGAGATCGACAAGGCGGATATCGAATTCCCCAACGACCTGCTGGTAGAGCTGGATCGCATGGAGTTTTTCGTCTACGAAACCGGCGAAGTCGTCAAGGCCAGGCAGCGGCCGATCGTGATCATCACCTCCAACAACGAGAAGGAACTGCCGGACGCCTTCCTGCGCCGCTGCTTCTTCCACTACATCAGCTTTCCCGACCGCGACACCATGCACAAGATCGTCGATGTGCACTACCCGGGTATTAAGGGGCAGCTGGTAGGCGAGGCGATGGATATTTTCTTCCAGTTGCGCGACGTACCGGGGCTGAAGAAAAAACCCTCCACTTCCGAGCTGATCGACTGGCTGAAATTGCTACTGGCCGACGATATTCCCGAAGAGGTCCTGAAAAACCGCGATAGCAGCAGCGCAATTCCGCCGCTGTATGGCGCGCTGCTGAAGAATGAGCAGGACGTGCACATGCTCGAACGCCTGGCATTTATGGCTCGCCGGGAAAACCGGTAGATCCTTGATCTTCCCTGTAGGAGCCTGCTTGCAGGCGAAGGGCTACAGAACTCCGCCCTTGTTCGCCTGCAAGCAGGCTCCTACAGCCCGAATTCGGCTACGTCGGAACTGATATGCTCATCGGATTTTTCCTCAACCTGCGCCGCTACAAACTGCCGGTCTCCATCACCGAACTGCTTTCGCTACTGGAGGCGCTGCAGCAGCATCTGGTGTTTGCCAACCTGGAAGAGTTTTATTTCCTGTCGCGCACCTGCCTGGTCAAAGACGAAAAACACTTCGACAAATACGATCGCGCTTTCGATGCCTACTTCAAGGACCTGGAAACCCTCGACGATATTCTCGAGCAGATGATTCCCGAAGACTGGCTGCGAGCGGAATTCACGAAGCAGCTGAGCGAAGAGGAAAAAGCCAAGATCGAGAGTCTTGGCGGCCTGGAAAAGCTGCTGGAGGAATTCCAGAAGCGCCTCGAGGAGCAGAAAGAGCGCCACAGCGGCGGCAATCGCTGGATCGGCACCGGCGGTACCAGCCCTTTCGGCAACAGCGGCTATCACCCCGGGGGTATCCGCGTGGGCGGCAGCAGTCGCAATCGCTCAGCGGCCAAAGTGTGGCAGAAGCGCCAGTTCAAAAACCTGGATGACAGCATTGCCCTCGGTACACGCAATATCCAGGTCGCCCTGCGCAAACTGCGCAAGTTCGCTCGCACCGGCGCCGCGGAGGAGCTGGACCTGGATGACACCATTTCCTCGACCGCGCGCAACGCCGGGCTGCTGGATATCAAGATGGTGCCGGAGCGCCACAATGCAGTGAAGGTGCTGATCTTTTTCGATGTCGGCGGCTCCATGGATCCCTATGTGCGGGTGTGCGAAGAGCTCTTTTCCGCGTGCCGCTCCGAATTCAAGCACCTGGAATATTTCTACTTCCACAACTTTGTCTACGAGCACGTGTGGAAGGACAACCAGCGCCGCTACAGCGAGACAACACCCCTGCTGGAAGTGCTGCGCACCTACGGCAAGGACTACAAGGTGATCTTCGTCGGCGATGCATCGATGGCGCCCTACGAAATCACCAGCCGCTACGGCAGTGTCGAGCATATGAACGAGGAGCCGGGGGCGGCCTGGATGGAGCGGGTGACCGATACCTACGGCAAGTTAATCTGGCTGAACCCGGTCGGTGAGGAATACTGGCAGTACACGCCGAGCATCGGCCTCACCAAGCGCCTCGTCCACGATCATATGTATCCGATGACGCTGGAAGGGCTGGACCGGGCGATCGCCTGTCTGGTGAAGGGGCGGTGAGGTTAATGCGGAACGCGGAATGATGAATACGGAATACGCGATTCGACTACATGTTTGCGGGTGGACATTTGGTTCGCGCCTAAGCTAAGCCAAGGAAAACAAGTTGACTGGCGGCAAGGGCTCCACATCCTCTTCCGCATTCCGCATTCCGCATTCCGCATTCCGCATTCCGCATTCCGCATTCCCTGTCAGCCGCTGAAATGTCTGGGCGGTGTACCCTCGTGATCGGCAGTGATGCTGATTTCCTCTTTGGTGGTGTCGCCCACTTTGACGTGCACCTCTTCCGCGCCGTGCATCCAATCCACCAGCTTGTTGCGCAGGAAGAACAGGATAATGCCTGCGGCAATCGCGGCGATGGCGACGCCGCCGAAAGTTGCCAGCGGGCCAGACTCGCCGACCAGCTTACCGATTTCCGCGGCGCCCTTGTTGGCGATACCGATAAAGGCAAACCAGAGCCCCATCATCAGCGACAGGTAGCGCAGCGGCGACAGCTTGGTCACCATGGAGAGTCCGATCGGGGACAGACACAGCTCGCCGATGGTGTGAAAAATGTAGGCGAAGATCAGCCACCAGGGGCTCGCCTTGACGGTCTCGGAGTCGCCGATCTGCAGTGCCGCACCGACCATGGCGACAAAGCCCAGGCCCAGGAACACCAGGCCCATGCTGAATTTTGTCGGCGAATTGGGCTCGCGGTCTCCGAGGCCGACCCAGATACTGGCGATGATCGGTGCGAGAATGATGATAAACAGCGGGTTGACCATCTGCAGCCAGCTCGCCGGGATTTCCCAGCCGAACACGTGCAGGTCGGTGTTGTATTTGGCAAACAGGTTCATCGAGCCGGCGGCCTGTTCGAAGCCGGCCCAGAAAATTACCGTAAACAAGCCGAGAATCAGGATCACCTTGATACGGTCTCGCTCTTCCTGTGTGAGCGGCGCGTGCTTGTCGACGGATTCCTGTTTCAAGCCCAGTTTCGCCGACGGCTGGTTGCCGATCTCGCCGAGGTAGCGCTTGGCCTGGGTCATCTGCAATATCAGGCCCAGCAGCATGCCGAGCCCGGCGACGAAGAAGGCGAGCTGGTAATTGACCTTCTCACCAATCCAGCCGATCACCAGGTAGCCGAGGATGGATCCCAGGTTGATGCCCATGTAGAAAATCGTGAAGGCGGTGTCGCGGCGCTGGTCCCCCTCATCGTAGAGGTCGCCGACCATGGTGGAGATGTTCGGCTTGAAAAACCCGTTGCCGATAATCATCAGTGCGAGACCCAGCCACAGCATGTAGATTTCGGATCCGTCCGGCAGCCAGCTGTGGGGGAAGCCGAGGGAGAACTGGCCCAGCATCATCAGCACACCGCCGAACATGATGCAGCGCCGTTGCCCCCATTTGTTGTCCGCCACCCAGCCGCCGATAATCGGTGTCAGGTAGACCAGCATCGCATACCAGCCCAGGTAGCTCAGGGCCTTGGATTGCAGTTCGGTATCCGACAGGGCCTCCCAGCCGAATACTGCGGCGGTTGCCGCCGAGGTCAGGTAAAAGACGAAAATACCCCGCATACCGTAGTAGCTGAGGCGCTCCCACATCTCGGTGCCAAAGAGCAAAAACAACCCCTTGGGATGACCGAGCATTTCTCCGGCGCTGGCCGGCGGTTTGGGTTTGAGATCTTGCATAGGTACAGCTCGCAAGTTACGGCATGCATCCGCGGGCGCGGCGATTGACCGCGACCACGGGGAAAGTCGTGCGTCTGCCCAAGTATAGTTGAGCGCCAAAAAGCGCAAACTCACTGCAGTGAAGGCGACGGCCGCGGCAGGTATAATCGCGCGTTTGCAGTTTCTTCCCGGATCATGAGTCACATCGAAGCCAAACAAGCGCTGAGCGCACTGGATACGCAGATCGCCCACTGTATGGGGGGGGATCGCTTTCGCCTGAGAAAATCGCTCAATAACGCGCGCCGACGCCAGAAGGAGGGCAAGCCGGTTGACCGCATGCTGACGCAGCTGGGGGAACAGGTGGAGGCGTCGATGGCGCTGGCGGAAGCGCGCCGGCGCAAGCTGCCCGAGGTGCGTTGGCCGGAAGGGCTGCCGGTGGTGGCACGGCGCGAAGAGATCGCCGAGTTGATCGGCAAACACCAGGTGGTGGTGGTCGCCGGCGAGACGGGGTCGGGCAAGACCACGCAGCTGCCGAAAATCTGCCTGCAGCTGGGCCGCGGTATCTTCGGCCAGATCGGCCATACACAGCCGCGCCGCATCGCCGCGCGCACCGTGGCCAACCGCATCGCCGAGGAGCTGCAACAGCCGCTCGGCGAGTCGGTCGGCTACCAGGTGCGCTTCACCGACCACAGCACCGAGCACACCCATATCAAGCTGATGACCGACGGCATACTGCTGGCGGAGATTCAGCGCGATCCGCTGCTGAACAAGTACGACACGCTGATCGTCGACGAGGCCCACGAGCGCAGCCTCAATATCGATTTCCTGCTCGGCTATCTGAAAACCATTCTGCCGAAGCGCCCGGACCTGAAGCTGATCATTACTTCGGCCACCATCGATCTGGAGAAATTTTCCCGGCACTTCGACGATGCGCCGATTATCGAGGTGTCCGGCCGTACCTACCCGGTTGAGATCCACTATCGGCCACCGGCGGACAGCGATGCCGACCTGAATGAACAGGTGATCACCGCGGTGGAAGAACTGCTGCATGAAGAGAAGAGCAGCGGCCGGCGCGGTGGCCGGCACCCCGGTGGCCGGCACACCGGGGGCGACATTCTGGTGTTTATGAGCGGTGAGCGGGAGATCCGCGAGTGCGCCAAGGCCCTCAGGGACGCGCAGATTCCGCAGCTGGAGATACTGCCGCTATATGCGCGCCTCAGCCTGGCGGAGCAGGCCAGGGTGTTTCACTCTGCATCCGGCTCCAGGGGGCGGCGCATCGTGCTGGCCACCAATGTCGCCGAGACTTCGATTACCGTGCCCGGCATCCGCTATGTGATCGACCCGGGCACCGCGCGGATCAGCCGCTACAGCTACCGCAGCAAGATCCAGCGCTTGCCGGTCGAGGCCGTCTCCCAGGCGAGCGCCAACCAGCGCGCCGGCCGCTGCGGCCGCGTCAGCGCCGGCGTCTGCGTGCGCCTGTACGAGGAGCGCGACTTCGAGCAGCGCCCGGAGTTCACCGACGCGGAAATCCTGCGCACCAATTTGGCCGCGGTGATTCTGCAGATGCTGCAGCTCAGGATCGGCGATATCCGCGATTTTCCGTTTGTCGATCCGCCGGATCCGCGCCTGATCAACGACGGTTACAAGCTGTTGCAGGAACTGCAGGCGGTGGACGGCGAGGGCAGGGTGACACCACTTGGGCGCGCCCTGTCGCGTCTGCCGCTGGATCCGCGGCTCGGCCGCATGCTGATGGCGGCTGCGGAGTGCGGCAGCCTGCGCGAGGTGCTGATAATTGTCAGCGCACTGGCGGTGCAGGATCCGCGCGAGCGGCCGGCGGAAAAGCGCCAGGCCGCGGATGAAAAGCACCGCCAGTGGCGGCACGAACAGTCCGACTTCCTCTCCTTTGTACAGCTGTGGGACACCTTCGAGGCGCAGCGCCAGGAGCTCAGCCAGAACCAGCTGCGCAAGTGGTGCCAGAAGAATTTCCTGTCGTGGCTGCGCATGCGCGAGTGGCGTGACATACACCACCAACTGCGTATAGCCTGCCGGGAACTGAAACTGAAGGAGAATCGCGAGGCGGCCGACGACTCCGCCCAAGGTTATGCCGCCGTGCACCGCGCCATAGTACCGGGCCTGCTCGGCAATATCGGCGTGCGCGACGAGAACAAGGAGTTTATCGGCTGCCGCAACCGCCGCTTCCATATCTTCCCCGGTTCCGGCCAGTTCAAGAAACCACCGCCCTGGGTAGTGGCGGCACAGCTGCTGGAAACCAGCCGCCTGTTCGCGCACACGGTGGCGAAGATAGAGCCGGACTGGGTGCTGGCGGCATCCGCGCACCTGGTGAAGCGCAATTATTTCGAGCCGCACTACGATGCCCGTGCCGGCCAGGTGATGGCGTTCGAGAAGATATCCCTGTACGGATTGGTACTGGTAGAGAAACGGCGCATCCACTACGGCAAGCTGGATCCGCAAACGGCGCGTGAAGTCTTCATCCGCCAGGCCTTGGTCGAGCAGCGCTACCGCGGCAAGGGCCGCTTCATCACTCACTACAAGGACCTGCTGCATGAGCTCGAGGACCTGGAAGCCAAGTCGCGCCGCCGCGATATCGTCGTCGATGACCAGGTGATCTTCCAGTTTTTCGACGAGCGCATTCCCGCGGACATCGTCAACCTGGCCGGCTTCGAACACTGGCGCAAGAAGGTGGAGAGCGCCGATCCGCAATTGCTGTTCATCCCGCGCGAGCTGTTGATGCAGCAGAGTGCCGAACATGTGGGCGAGGCGCAGTTCCCGGATGAGTTGCAGGCGGGTGGCATCGTATTTCCGCTCAGCTACCACTTCGAGCCGGGCAGTGTCGACGATGGCGTGAGTATTCAGGTGCCCGTCGGCGCCCTGCATCAGGTTCCGGCGGCGCGACTGTCGTGGCTGGTGCCGGGCATTCTGCGTGACAAGTGCATTGCGCTGATCAAGGCGCTGCCAAAGCAGTGGCGCAAGGTGTTTGTACCGGTACCGGCGGCAGTGGACCGCGCGCTGCCAAAACTGCAGCCGGACAATACACCGCTGTGGCACTCGCTGGCCAAAGAGCTGCACCGCCAGACCGCCCAGGAACTGCCGGATGCCGCCTGGGAATCGGCGGAGCAGTCGCTGGAGGATTTCTATCGTTTCAATATTCAGGTGCTGGACGAGGAGGGCAAGCTGCTCGATCAGGGCCGGGACCTGGCGGCGCTACAGGCGCGCTATCGCGATCGCGTGCAGAAGGAATTGGCCAGTGCCGGTGACGATTTCGAGCGCGACGGCATCACCAGTTGGGATTTCGGCCACCTGCCGGAAACGCACACTTTGCAACAGGGCGGCCTCAAGGTGCGGGCCTATCCGGCCCTGGTGGAAGGAAAAGACAGCGTATCGCTGAAACTCCTCGACAATCCGGCCGAGGCGCAGCGCTTGTCCCGCGCCGGCATCTGCCGCCTGGCACTGCTGCACCTGCCCGAGCCGGTGAAATACCTGCGCAAGGAATTATTGCGCGGCAAGGAGCTGGGCCTGTCGGCGGCGGATCTCGGCCGGCGCGAAGAGGTGGCGGATGACGTATTGCTCGCCGCCGCGCGGGAGGTTTTCTGGCCCGACGAGCAGTGGCCGCGCACCGAAGCGGAGTTCATGGCCGCGCTGGAAAAAAGCGGTGAGCTGATCGGTGTCGCGCAGGAAATAGCAGAGCTGCTGGTCAAGGCGCTGGCGCAGCTGGTACCGCTGCGAAAGCAGATAAAGCAGCAGAAAAACCTGGCGGTCGCCATGGCGGTGGGGGACATGCAGCAGCAGTTGAGCGGACTCTTCTACCGCGGTTTCCTGTTCGATACGCCGCTGGAGTGGTTGCGGCAGTACGGCCGCTATCTGAAAGGCATAGCGCTGCGCCTGGAAAAAGCGGCACTGGACCCAAACCGCGACCGCAAGCTGCAAGGTGAATTCCACAAGATCGCTGAGCCATATCTTGTTCTGGCGGAGCGTTACGCAGCCAGAACACTGGCCGCCGAACCGCAGCTCAACCAGTACCGCTGGATGTTGGAAGAGTTCCGTATCTCCCTGTTCGCCCAAACCCTGAAAACCCTGATGCCGGTATCGGGCAAGCGCCTGCATAAGCTCTGGGTGGAAATTCAGCAATCGGCCCCGTTATTGGCGGCGCAACGGTAGCGACGAGAAGGGGTGCAAGATTGTTTCGTCGGCGCTGTAATATCTCATCGTCTCGCGCGACAAAAAGGTTGAGAAAGGGATAAAAGTGCGGAAACGGCGATATACATTGGCCGAATAGCGCCCTGTCTCAACGCATGACTGGTTTTTCTGCGGTAGCACTATACTCCGCAGAGGATTGGCACGCCCAATGTGTGTCTTTTATTACTCAGGGTAATTTTCAGGAGAATTGTTATGAGCAAGAAGCATCTTTCCCCGGTTGCAGCGGCCGTCGGCGCGGCTTTCCTCGCCACGGCAGCCATCAATGTGTCCGCCGCGGCTGACAGTGCCAACCCCTTCGCGGCCGAAGAACTGTCAAGTGGCTACAGCCTCGCCCTGAACGATCAGGAGCAGGAAGGCGAAAAGAAAAAAGAAGGCAAATGCGGCGAAGGTAAGTGCGGAGAAGGCAAGAAAAAAGAAGGTAAGTGCGGCGAAGGTAAATGCGGCGAAGGTAAAAAAGAAGAGGGTAAAAAGAAAGAAGGTAAATGCGGCGAGGGCAAGTGCGGCGGATAATTCGGTTCTAGCCCTATAGAGGGGCGGCGTTTTTGCATGCCGCCCCTCGAAATCGCCAGCAAAAATAAGTGATGAAAAAATTGGCTACAAGAGAATATCCGGTTCAAGGTGCCGGCCTCGGTCTGCGCCGTTCGATGATGGGCGAGGACCTGTCGTCGGATGCGGTGGATTTTCTCGAGGTGGCACCGGAGAACTGGATCGGTGTCGGCGGACGCTACGGGCGCTGGTTCCGCCAGTACACAGAGCGTTTCCCGTTCGTGATACACGGTCTGTCCCTATCCATTGGTTCGCCGGCACCGCTGGATCTGGATCTGGTCCGATCCATCAAAGCGTTTATGCGCGAAAACAACATTCGCTGTTACAGCGAACACCTCAGTTACTGCTCCGACGACGGCCACCTGTACGACCTGCTGCCCATCCCGTTCACCGCCGAAGCGGTGAGCTATGTGGCCGAGCGCATTCGCGTCGTGCAGGATGTGCTGGAACAGCGCATCGCGATGGAGAATGTCTCCTACTATGCCGCACCGGGGCAGGAAATGACCGAGCTGGAATTCCTCAATGCGGTGCTGCAGGAGGCGGACTGCGACCTGTTGCTCGACGTCAACAACACCTACGTAAACGCCATCAATCACCTCTACGATCCGCTCGAGTTCCTGCGCGGAATTCCCGGCGAACGCATACGCTATATACATGTCGCCGGCCACTACGATGAAGCCGACGACCTCAAGGTGGACACCCACGGTGCCGCGGTGATCGACCCGGTGTGGCAGCTACTCGAGCAGGCCTACGAGATTCACGGCACAGCGCCGACACTGCTGGAGCGCGACTTCAACATACCGCCGCTGCCGCAACTGCTGAAAGAAGTGGCGCGCATCCGCGCCATACAGGCCGCCCAGTCCGTGGAGGCGAGCTATGTCCACGGCCGTTGATAAACCCCGCAAGTTTCAGCGATTGCAGCGCGAGTTCGCCGCCCACCTCCGCGCGCCGGATATCTGTGCGCCGCCCGCGGAGATCGAGGACCGGCGCATGGGTATCTACCGCGACCTGATCTACAAGAATATCGAGTCGTTTATCGCCGGCGGCTTCCCGGTGTTGCGCAGTTTGTACAGCAATGAGCGCTGGCACACTATGGTGCGCGATTTCGTGCACCGCCATACCTCTCACAGCCCGTACTTTTTACAGATCAGTGAGGAGTTCCTGCACTATCTGCAGAACGAGCGCGGCACCCAGGCGGGGGACCCGCCCTTCCTGCTGGAACTGGCCCATTACGAATGGGTGGAGTTGGCGCTGGATGTCAGTGAGGCCGAGTTTCCCGCCGGATTGCTCGCCGATGGTGACGTTATGGCCTCGGTGCCGGTGGTATCGCCACTGGTCTGGAGCCTCAGCTACCGCTATCCGGTGCACAGAATTGGCCCCGCTTACCAGCCGCAGGAACCGCCAAAAACCCCTACATTTCTTCTGGTTTATCGCGATCGCGAAGACGAAGTGGGGTTTATGGAAATCAACGCCGTCACCGCGCGCCTGTTGCAGCTGGCAGAGGCTGAAGCCCTGAGCGGACGCCAGTTGTTGCAGAAGCTGGCCGGGGAAATGCCCCAGACGGACAGCGATGCGCTGCAAAAGTTCGGTCGCGAGCTGTTACAGAAACTGTTGCGTGTCGGTGTGATCGCGGGGCTTAGCCTTGCCCGAAACTCCTGCATCTTTGATGAATAGCGGCTGCTATGCTGGCGAGGGTGGTTTACACATTGCGGGGGCGTTAGAATCGCCGCAATGTGTAACTTGATAGAGAGGAGCAGAGTTTTGCTAGGACGCACATTGATCTCGCTCTGGTTGATTCCCGCGACAATGGCCGTCATGCCGGTATTGTCGTTTGCGGCACAGGATCCTTTTGCGGAGACGGAACAGGAAGTTGCCGCTCCACAGGATCCCGCCGGGCAAAGTGAATCCGTCGACACTGGCGCTGCGCCAGCCGGCGACAGCGACGCGGCAACTGCCGATACCGACAACGCCACGCAAGAGTCTTCCTCGCTCGAGGATGAGTACGGTTTCGATCCGGCGGACGAATTCGCCAGTGACGAGGAGCCGGCGGCGCGCGACCCCTGGGAAGGCTATAACCGCGCCATGTTCCGCTTCAACGACACTGCTGACCGCTGGGTGCTGAAGCCGGTGGCCACCAGCTATCGGCAGATTACCCCGATCTTCATGCAGTACGGTGTCAGTAACTTCTTCGACAACCTGCGCGAAGTCACCAACAGCTTCAACAGTGCGTTGCAGGGCAAGTGGGGCCAGGCCGGTAACGATGCGGGTCGCTTCCTCGTCAACACGACCGTGGGTGTGGTTGGCCTGTTTGATGTGGCTCAGCACATCGGCCTGGAAGAGAGCGACGGCGAGGACTTTGGCCAGACGCTGGCGGTTTGGGGGGTGCCCTCCGGGCCGTACCTGGTATTGCCGTTTTTCGGTCCGTCCACGGCGCGCGACGTTCCTGGCAGGGTGGTTGACTGGTATACCAACCCGCTGACCTATGTCGAACACGATCCCACGCGCTACACGCTCAAGGTCGCCGATATCGTGCAAACCCGCGCCGCCCTGTTGCAGGCGGAGTCGCTGCTGTCGGGGGATCGCTATGTCCTGCTGCGCGATGCCTATATGCAGCGGCGCGAGTATCTGGTCAACGACGGCGAGCTGGATGACGATTTCGGCGCCGATGTCGAAGCCGATGATTTTGGCGACGATACCGATGAAGGCGCCGAAGAAGAGACTAAAGAAGATGCCGAAGAAGATGTATTCGGCTTCTGATTACCCCGCACCTCCTTTTCACCGCTAGAAGAGCCACTGAATGGCCGGCCGCAGAAGCCTGTTACTGATCGAGGAAGACGAGCGCGCCCGCAAATTCGTACGGGGTGCGCTTTCGCGCCTCGGTTATCAGGTGGTGGAAGCGCAGAGCGGGCTCGAGGGAATCAGCCGGTTTGCCCCTGGGCTGTTCCAACTGGTGATCACCGATCTGCACCTGCCGGACATCGGCGGTCTGGAAGTGCTGCGCAAGATCAAGCAGGTATCCCCCGATACCGCCGTGGTGGTGCTGGCTTCCAACAGTGAAGTCGGCGATGTGGTGCAGGCGCTGCGCCTCGGTGCCAGCGACTATTTGCTCAAACCACTCGAAGACGCCGAGGTCATCGACCACGCCATCTGCCGCATCACCAATGCGGAAACCCTGGCGCAGCAGAACCTCGAGTATCGCGAGGAGCTGGAGCGGCGCAACCGCGAGCTGCGCGATCACGTCGAGCTGCTGCAGCGGGACCAGCAGGCCGGGCGACTGCTGCAGCAGCACCTGTTGCCGCGCACCCCATACCGCTATCCCGGCGGCATCGAAGCCGCCTATCGCCTGATTCCCTCCCTCTACCTGAGCGGCGACTTCATCGACTACGGCCTGTTCGGCGAGCGCTTTGTCGCCTTTTACCTGGTGGATGTCTCCGGGCACGGCGTGTCCTCGGCACTGGTCACGGCGCTGATCAAGCACAGCATCATGCACCTGCTGCGCGAGCGGCCGCTGTTTGCGCAGCTGGACACGCTCGACAGCGACCTGCTGGAGATTCTCAGTCTGATCAACCGCGAACTGCTGTCTACTCGTCTGGACAAGCACGCCAGCATGTTCGTGGGGGTGATCGATGGGCCGGCGCGGCAACTGCACTACGCCGTCGCCGGCCAGGTGCCGATGCCCGCGCTGGTTACCACCCACGGTGCCGAGTGGTTGCCCGGCAAGGGGCGCCCGCTGGGCCTGTTCGAGCAGGGCGACTGGCAGGTGATGTGCGCCAAACTCCCGTCCAGCTGGCGGCTGGTAACCTGTTCAGATGGGGTGCTGGAACTGCTCGAAGGCGACCTGCTGCAGAAGGAAGAACAGCTGCTGCAGGCCATCAACAAGAGCCGCGGCGACCTCGACAGCCTCTGCACGGCGCTGCATGTAGATACCTACGAAGCGCTGCCAGACGACGTAACCATACTAACCCTCCGACAGGGCTAAGCCGCGCGTTTACGGCGCACTGCGCCGTGCGCGGCTTAGCGACCCGCCATGGACGGCGGGGCCGGGGCCAGAACGGAGGCACCGTGTCGCGCCATGGATGGCGAAAATCACCCCTCGGAACACTTCGTACTCGCAAAGCGGCGCGCGTTTACGGCGCACTGCGCCGTGCGCGGTTTAGCGACCCGCCAAGGATGGCGGGGCTGGGGCCCGAACGGAGGCACCGTGTCGCGCCAAGGATGGCGAAAATCCCCCCTCGGAACACTTCGTACTCGCAGGGCGGCGCGCGTGTACGGCGCACTGCGCCGTGCGCGGTTTAGCGACCCGCCAAGGATGGCGGGGCCGGGGCCCGAACGGAGGCACCGTGTCGCGCCAAGGATGGCGAAAATCCCCCCTCGGAACACTTCGTACTCGCAGGGCGGCGCGCGTGTACGGCGCAACGCGCCGTGCGCGGTTTAGCGACCCGCCAGGGATGGCGGGGCCGGATCGGACGGGGCCCATCGTCCGGACTCCGTGAACCGCGCCGCCGGCTTTACCGCCACCCTCTCACGGCAATATATGGCCAAATAGTGACCAGTAGGTCTGGAACCCCCGACTTTAGTACCCTTGCCAGCCTTGGCGGGCAGGAGTAAGCTCCGCTCACTTTAAGCACAAACTGACACGATGGCTTTACCCGGCCGTCGGCGGTTGTGTTCTCCACAAGTGAACTTTCGCCATCTGCTTGTGTGCAGTACTTGCCGCAGCGCGGATGTGCCAGGGGTTGTTATGCAGTCCGGGCAAATCATGGTTGGGTCCCACGCGGGCGTCTACGTCATCAAACTGGTCGGTGACGTGCGGCTCAACCTGTGCACCTCTTTCGATAGCTTTATCGACAACATGTTTGCGCACGACGACTTCACCGATGTGGTGTTCGATCTGCACGAGGCCGAAGGCGTTGACAGCACCACCCTCGGATTGATGGCAAAAATCGCGATTCGCGCGCTGGAGCGCGGCTGCCAGAAGCCGCTGGCCGTGTCCGCGGACGAAGGCATCCGCCACCTGCTGGATGCCATGGGTTTTGACGCGCTGATCGAAATCAGCGATGAGCACCGCGACTTCGAGGCCGAGACCCAGCCGCTGCAGTGCAAGACACCGGACGAGTGCGCGGCGCGGGAAAAGGTGCTGGAAGCCCACCGCGTGTTGATGAGCATGAACGAGCAGAACGCGGAGACCTTCCGCGATCTGGTGCATACCCTGGAGCTGGAGTGCGAGCCGATCGGCAAGCCCTCGGCGCGGATGCACTGAGATCTTTAATGCGGAATGATGAATGCGGAATGCTGAATACGAGATCTGGCATTCCCTTGTAGGAGCGGCGGGGTGGCCATCCGCCGGTGGCCGCGATCAGAGTTTGCGCGCGGCACTGCCGCTGACTCCTGCATCATGATTCCGCATTCCGCATTCCGCATTCCGCATTCCGCATTCCGCATTCCGCATTCCGCATTCCTCATTCCGCTTTCCGCATCTCCCTCGCCTCGGCCCGCGCCCGGGTAAACAGCCCGTGCGGCAGGTAGATCAGTTCTGCCACCCGGCGGATCATGTGTTCTTCAAAGGCCTCGATCACGTCGTCGGAAAACGCCACCTGCCACATCTGGCGAATCAACAGGTATTTGTCTTTCTCGTCGAACTGCTGGTTTACCGTCTGGGTAAATTCATACAGGGAGGTGGCCCTATCGCGGTGGGCGAGCGCCTCTTCGACGATCTCCCGCGCGTCCTCCGGCTGCAGCTGGTAATGCTGCTGCAGCACGTGGGTGAGGGTGACCTGCTCGCGTGGGTCCAGCTTCTGGTCCACGGTGGCGACTTCCGCCAGCAGTGCGGCGCTGATCATGCGGACGTCTTTTTCATTGCGCACTTCAAGATCGGCGCCGTTGCCGATCTGTTCGAATAGCTTACGAATTTGTCGCAGCATCGGTTTCCCTGTGTCCCATCATTTGCCCCTGGAGCAATATTTCCAGTCGCTCCTGGTCCTGTACGAAATTGCGAATGCCCTCGGCCAGCTTCTCCGTGGCCATGGCGTCGCTGTTGAGCTGGTAGCGGAAATCCGCCTCGCCCAGAGTACGCGCCGGGCGCGGCTCCGTATCCACATGTGCGGGCAGGCCCTGCGCCAAGGCTGTGCCGTCCTCTTCCAGCTCCTGCAGCAGCTGCGGGCTGATCGTCAGGCGGTCACAGCCGGCCAGCGCTTCGATCTCGCCGGTGTTGCGGAAGCTGGCGCCCATGACGATGGTGTCGTAACCGCGGGACTTGTAGTAATGGTAGATGTTACGCACCGACAGCACGCCCGGATCGTCCGCGGCGGTGAAGTCGTCGCGGCCGCTGTTGGCCTTGTGCCAGTCGAGGATGCGGCCGACGAAGGGCGAGATCAGGGTGACACCGGCCTCGGCGCAGGCGATCGCCTGGCTGAAGCTGAACAGCAGCGTCAGGTTGCAGTGAATGCCCTCGCGCTCCAGCACCGAGGCCGCGGCGATGCCCTCCCAGGTGGAGGCAATCTTGATCAGCACCCGCTCCCGGGCCACGCCGGCGGCTTCATAGAGCGCAATCAGGCGGCGCGCGTAATCGATGGTGGCGCGGGTGTCGAAAGAGAGGCGGGCATCCACTTCGGTGGAAACCACACCCGGCACCAGTTGCAGGATCTCCGCACCAATCGCCACCGCCAGTTTCATCGCCGCCAGTTTCGCGATATCCGCCGGCTCTCTATGGCTGGAGTGATGCTCGGCCCAGGCCAGCGACTCGGCGATCAGCTCGCGATACTGCGGCAGCTGCGCCGCCTTGAATAACAGCGATGGATTGGTCGTCGCATCCTGAGGTCGATAGCGGCGGATCGCTTCTATGTCACCGGTATCCGCTACCACCTGGCTGCGCTGCTTGAGTTGCTCCAGCTTGTTCATTCCTCTCCCTCGCTTGTCTCTTGAATTCCTGAATATCGGCGTTACGCGGCCTGCGTCACCAGCGCCAGCGCCTGCTCCACCACGTCCGGGCCGGCGCCTTTCCTGTGGGCGTTCTCGCTAAGGTGGCGGCGGAAGCGGCGCGCTCCCGGCAGCCCCTGAAACAGCCCCAGCATGTGCCGGGTGATGTGGTTCAGGCGCTGGCCGCGGCTCATCTCCCGCTCGATATAGGGCAGCATCTGCTGCACGACCTGGGCCGCATCCGGGCCGGGTTCCCCGTCGAACAGTGCGCTGTCCACCTCTGCGAGCAGTGCTGGGGTCTGATAGGCCGCGCGCCCCAGCATAACACCATCCACATGGCGCAAATGTTGCCGGCACTCCTCGAGTGAGTTGATGCCGCCGTTGAGCACGATTTCCAGCTGCGGGTAGTCCCGCTTCAGCTGGAATACCATGTCGTAATTGAGCGGCGGTATCTCCCGGTTTTCCTTCGGACTGAGGCCGTTCAGCCAGGCCTTGCGCGCGTGCACGATGAAAGTGCCGATGCCGACGGCAGCCTGCGCCTCGACGAAGGCTGTCAGGCCGGCGTAGTCCTCCATGTCGTCGATGCCGATACGGTGTTTCACCGTCACCGGAATCGAAACGGCATCGCGCATCGCCGCCAGGCCCTCGGCCACCACTTGCGGCTCCGCCATCAGGCAGGCGCCGAAACGGCCCGACTGCACCCGGTCGCTGGGGCAGCCGCAGTTCAGGTTGATCTCGTCGTAGCCCCACTCCTCGGCGATACGGGCACACTCGGCCAGCTCGCGCGGATCGCTGCCGCCGAGCTGCAGGGCCAGCGGGTGCTCCGCCGCATCGAACTGCAGGTGCCGCTCCCGGTCGCCATGCAGGATAGCGCCAGTGGTCACCATCTCGGTGTACAGCAGGGCGCGCTTGCTGAACAGGCGCCACATATAGCGGCAGTGCCTGTCGCTCCAGTCGAGGAGTGGCGCGGTGCAGAAGCGGTGGGAGAGGGAATCGGACATAAAACTGCGGTCGGGAAAGCACTGAAATCAAAAGACCCGCGCATTATAGGGGATGCGCTGCCGATGCCCTAAATTGTGCGAGCCTGCCTCGCAGGGCCAAGACGTGCGCCTACAAAGCGATACGTTGTCCGCGGATTGGCGACCCGCCAAGGATGGCGGGGCCGGGGCCAGATCGAACGCGATAGTGTCGCGCCCATGGATGGCAAACACAGTGTCCATTGCAGGAGACTATCGCCCGCAGGGCAGGCTCCCACAGGGATTAAAGATTGCGCTCCTTCTCCGACAGGCTGCTGTTGGCGCAGCGCGCGACGACTTCGTCAGCGCCGGCATTGTCCGCCTCCAGGGTCGGGCGCAATTTCTTCATGATCTTGCGCGCGGTGGCGCGGTAGCTGGTGAGCTTGCCACCGGCCACTGCCAGTATCCTCGGCAGCTTTTCGTTGTCGCAGGAGATCAGTGTCTCCCGCGGCCGCGCGAAGGGGCTCTTTGCCATCTGCGGCAGCACCCGCAGGCCGGCGAAACTGTCGCTGATATCGTGCACCTGCAGGCCGCGGGCCTGCGGGAAATAGCGCTGCAGGGTGCGCAGCAGGTAGCTCTCTTCCTCCATGGTCGGCTGCACATCGCGGGGATCGCCGAAATAGTTGCGCTCGGTGGTACCGACCAGGGTCTCTCCCTGCCAGGGCATCACAAATACCGCGCGGCCGTCCTCGGCCTCGACGTAAAAGATCTTTTCGCCCAGGGACAGCGGAACCTGGATGTGGGTACCGGCCACCAGGTCGATAGGGGGCAGGGGCACGGGCGGTGTGCAACGCGAGTTGGTATCGGCAACCCAGGGGCCGCTGCAATTGACCAGCGCCCGCGTGCGCAGTGTGCTGAGCTGGCCGTCGGCAACATAGTCGACGCGCACCCCGCTGCTGGTCAGCTCGGCACCGACGAGGCTGCCGGGGCAGATCAGCTGCGCGCCTTCGAGCATCGCGGATTCGACCACATTGCGGGTCAGCGCGGCATCGTCGGTCTGCGCATCGTAATAGCGGTAAACCGCCACCAGGTCGTCACAGTTGAGACCGGCAAGCCTTTTCCAGTCCCGTTGCCGCACTGCGCGGAACCGGGAATAGCCGCTGCTGACCCCGGCGAGCAGTGCATACAGGGTCAGCCCCAGCCGCACCATCCACGCCGGCCTCTTGCTGTACTGATACACCGGTATATAGAAGGGCACCATGTGCACCAGCTGCGGCTTGTTCTCCAGTAGCCAGCGCCGCTCGCGCAGGCACTCGTAGACCAGCTGGAACTGGCCGCTCTCCAGATAGCGCAGGCCGCCGTGAATCAGCTTGGAAGAGCGGGAGGAGGTGCCGGTGGCAATGCCCAGCTGTTCGAGCATCACCACCCGATAGCCGGCCTTGGCCAGTGCCTCTGCGGCGCCCGCTCCCTGGATACCCGCGCCGACTACCAGAACATCAAAATCCGTAGACATCGCTGGCTTCTCGCGAGCGCATCAACAGCGGCAGGTCGCCGGTCAGAATATGGTGGGCGCCACGCGCGCGCCAGCGCACTGCGTCCGCGGCCGAATTGATCTCGTAGACCACCCATTGCCAGGGGCCGGGCGGCAGCTCATCGATCTCAACCTCGCTGTCGCGAATTAACAGGTAATCCGGCGCCAGGGTGACGACACTCGCCGACAGGCACTGGACCACGCTGTTCACCTGCAGGGCCACCCGGTGGCAGCCGAGGCTGCGCGCCATGCGCAGGCTACGGTGATCCCGGGTCAGCAGGGCGAAGGATTCGCACTCCCGGCGCATCAGGTCCACGACGGTTTCCACGGCTATGTCCGGGCCCATGCTGATCAGGCTCGATTCCGCCAGCTCGATATACCAGTCCAGGTGGCGGTGGCAGCTGGCCCAATCCACCAGCTGGGTAAAGGTGTTCAGGGGGAGCCGGCGCAGCTCGCGGTCTCTCAACTCGTGAAACGGGCGCACCTTGCCGCTGCCCGGTACGTGCAGCGTGTCGCGGTGGTAGCACCAGGGAGTGCCATCGGCGCTGATCCGGATGTCGCACTTGATCGCGCAGGCGCCAAGGCTGTGGGCGGCCTCGAAGGCGGCAATCGTGTTTTCCGGGTGGCGGCTTTTATCGCCTCGATGCGCAATCAGCATGAGAGTCAGGTCCGGATAGTGGGAATTATTGTCATCATGACGCGAGCGGTCGCTCACTCGCAGATCCACTGGTACAACGGACCGGCGATCGCCACCGGCCCTACAGGAAAAAATAGACGGTGAGGCGGTGGTTGCAAGCCGGTGACAGCGGAAAATCTGGCGCGGAAAGGAATTCCAGCGGGAGCCCCGGACAAGGCCGACTAGACTGAAGGCTGGTCGCCCGGCCGATCGGTTCGGGCGCTTCGTGTATCCAGCGTCAGGGATCAGCAATGACAGCAATGGGGCAGGGAAGGACCGCGGCCGCTCTTGTTTTGAGCGCCAGCCTACTGCCGGCCTTTGCGGCTGCAGACAGCGTAAGTGCATCGGCCTCCGTCCGTATCACCCTACAAATCCCCTCAAGAGTGGAGTTTCACCAGATTGATGGCGGGGATCTTGAACAACTGTGTCTCAGTAATATCCCTGTTCGGCAGTTCTCAGTCGAACTTACCAGTGATAGAGGCACTAGTAGGCTGCTTCCAGGACAAAGTGGCAGCACCTGCTTAACTGTTGATGCCACTCGAAGTGTCGAGTCGATCATTATCGCGGCGCAGTAGTTGTTTCGGGCCGGTAGGCGCTAGAATAGACTTCCTCTTAGTCAGTCGTTCTATTTCGAGCAAAATGCAAAGATTAATTGCCGCTTGTCTGATGTTGCTGGCCCAGTCTGCTCTGGCCGGGATGTCCCTCGACAAGATGATCCTGTATCTGGATGACGTTCCCAATGCCCGCGATGACGTGGTGGTTTCAAATCCGGACAGAGAGCCCCTCTATTTACAGACGGAAATTTTTCGTGTGGATAACCCTGGCCAGGAGAACGAAAGGGTCGTCCCCATTACCGATCCTAAGGACTACAAGCTGTTGGTGAGTCCAACTCGAGCCATAATTCCTCCTGGGTCGCAGAAGCGTTTTCGTCTTATGTCGGTGGAGAGAGATCTGGCACAAGAAGCAGTGTATAGGGTGACCTTCAAGCCCGTTGTAGGTGATATCACAACCAAGGCAACTGGAGTAAAAATTCTTGTTGCCTATCAGGCTCTGATTTTTGTTCAGCCGCGCGACGGTGCTTACCAACTGGAGTTGGCAAAAGAGGGAGAGGAGTGGAAGCTCCGCAATAGCGGCAACATCAATGTGGAAATCAGGAAACTGGAGTTTTGCCGCGCTGAAACTCGCTGTGAGTCCATTCCGCTTTCCGGGCGCATTTATCCAGGCGCCTACAAAACCCTGAAATTGCCTCAGGGAAAGGGCTATCTGAAACTAAACGCTTATGACGGTAAAGAAAGCAGTGAAGAGAGGCTGCCGGTGTAGTCACCGGCCTACTGGGGAGTGACCGTCAAAGTCAGAGTGTCTTGATAGGTGCCGCTTTCGGCCCCTTGGGCATCGGCAAATTTGACCAGGATAGTCAGGCGCATATTCTCCTCGCCCGCATTGCAGTTGACGTTGGTGCCTGAGCCCAACCAATTGTTGATGCTCTCGGTTCCCTCCGTCAAATATTCCGGCAAACTGCCCCCGGTATCCTCTATCTTCACGCTGTAGGGTATTTGCGTGACGGGGCCCTGCAGCAAAAAAGTGCCGCTGCCGCCGCTCGTATTGCTCAGTCCGAGCACTTTGAAATAGCCGCCGCCGAGATTGTACACACAGAAATCGTCCTGCATCACGGTATCGCCGCCGGTGTTCAGCGTGCTGGTCAAATCTGTGAGGCCGGCGATACGGATGACGGGGGGCACCGTTATGGAAATGGTGAATGGCAGCCTTATCAGCTCTGTGGTGCAGTAGGTGATGCCGTCTTTACCAGTTTCGCAGAAGTCCTGCTGGTCGATGGAAAGATAGAACGTTCCGCTGTAGTTCCCGGAATAACCGGTCAGGATTAAAGACTCAAGCTCCACGCGGAGAAAGTAATCCGTCAGTGCACCTCTGCTGGCTCCGGGGAAGGGCGAGTTGTTACCCGTAAAACGCTGGTTGGGTACAAGCTTGTTTGTATTGGCCGCCGTCTCTCCGAAGAACAGGTGGACCGGCAACGTCTGGCCATAGGCGTTGTGAAGTAAATAGCTATTGCCGGAGCTGAAATCGTCATCAATAGTTACTTCAAAATTGGCGGCAAACTCGCAGCCAACGTGATTTTGATTCTTTGGTCCACAGCTACGGATCTGAAAACCAATGTCGCCCTGTGATGCGATCGTGTTGTCGTAGGTGAAATTGAAAGTTTGGTTTTCGAGGCCGCAGATACCGATGTACATATCATCGCCGCTGGAGGTACTGCCGTCACCACAGGGATCCTGATTCGTCGAAGCTGCCACCGCGTCTCTTCCGCCTGTGGTTATTAACACGAAGACTGCGGCCGTCAGGAAAAAGTGATTAATTGCGGGCAATTTCATCGCGATCACACTTCGCTTGGCTGAGTTCTATGGTGCCCAGATTCAGCCAGTCTCTATCTGAACTCTGCTCAACAACCGGCACCTGGCAGTGGTTCCAGTTGATATAGGAAAAATTGAGTCGTTGTGGCGCAGTGTAATACTCCAGTTGGAACAGCCCGAATTGATCGGTTACGGTTTCCTGCCCCGCCAGCTTGAATCTCGCTCCTGTCACCGGCTTGCCATTTTCAGTGATACGGCCGACTACCAGTACCAGCGATTTTACGTCATAGCTGGTGCTGGCGATATTGCCCGGATAAAGGGTGACGGTCTCGCTGTTGTCCTGGAAGTCGTAGAATCCCTGTCCGAGGGGCCTGACAGCTATTTCATAGGTGTCAAAAGCTGGCACGCTAATGAGTGTTTGTTCACCGCCAGTTGCATAACCTCGGCGCTGGCCGTTGATGAGGATTTCGAACTGGTCTTCGTCGGCGCCGTTGATGCCTACCAGTACTCCACTGCCGTAAGATTGCTCGCCGCCCCAGGTAAAGTGATCGCCGTCTGTCGCCAGCGTCGTGCTGAAGCTGCCTACATAGCTCAGAGTCTTGTTGTTTCTGTCGAGGTAATTCAGGGCGGATGCAAAATAACCGCGACGGCCGGCCACCCGTGTGTTGCTGCGCAGTGACAGTGCATCGCCGTCAGTCTCGCCATAAACTTGCTGCTGTACATCGCTGGCCCACAAGTCGCCATCGGTCCAGCTGCTGCTGAAGCCAGCAAATTCACGGCGCTCTTCGTCCACTCCGCTGTCGGTGCGCAAGCTGGCCCCGTGGTTCCAGGGTCCGTCGTTGTAGCGAAACTGTACATTAAGGCTGAACAGTTGCTCGTCACCGCTATCGTTGTAACTGAGCCGTAGGTCGCCATTCCAGGACTTTGCGCGTGCAAATGGGTACTGGTATTCGATAGTGCGCAGAGGATCGTTTCCTACTGCGATGTCAGCCAGTTGCAGCTGGCTGTTATTTATTTCCTGGCCCGCGTCTCTCATTGAGTAACGCGCACTCAAGCGTCCTTTGCCGAGCGGTACATTCAGTGCGGCACTGCGGTTGTGATAGCCGCGCTCGAGTAGGGCGTCCTCTACGGAAGCTTCGTCTACGGAATCCAGATAGCTCTCCTGCAACAGTAGCGTTGCCCAGGAACTCTTCAGAGATACGGTCAGCCGTCGACCGCTGCGCCCGTCTGAAGTACCTATAAGACTCGGAGAAATATCGATATTGGGGGTGATCCAGCGCCCCCCCAATTCCAGCGCCTGGGATCCTTCGCCCAGGGTTGTGCTGGCGAATAGTCCCAGGTTGTCGAGTAGCCGGCGCCCGAGGCCGGCTTGCAACAAGTAGTTGCTTTGCGCGTCGGGAATCGAGGAGCTGTTGTCGACACGCTCGGCCGGTGTGCCCAGCATGAGGTTCCATTGCCACTCTCCGGGTGCGGGCAATAGTGAATCCTTGGCGAAGAACTGCTCGAATTCTTCCAGCGGGCGGCCGTCCTCTGCGAAGGCCTTTACCTTCACCTGATAAGCTCCTTGGGGGAAACTGCGAGTGCTCACCAGCTGGTTGCCCGCCTCAATCAATTGGCTGTGGATCAGACGGTCGTCCCGGTAGACTTCCACCCGCCCACGCACAGGCAGATACACCTCCAGAGGCGTCCCTGTACGCAGATCACCGTCCACGCGGGTGTTGTTGGACTGGTAGTACTCGACACCGTATAAGGGCCCGCTATTGATAAATCGACTGTTACTGCCTCGAGGTTGCAGTAACCCGACCGAAAAGGCCTTGCCGCGGTAGTCCCTCGTCCAATACAGGTCGGTGATCTGGGTTGCGGGTTCGGAGGTATCACTGACCGACCAGCGCCCCTGCAACGAGCTTTCACCGAAGCTCAGGATCGACTCCCCGAACAAGCTGGCGCTCTGGCTGTCCCGGCTATCGCTCTCCGGCTCGGAACGGGAGCCGGACCAGCTGCCAGACAGGCGTTGACTCAGGGCAAACTGGTTACTGGCCGGTGGCAGATAGGGGTCGTCCAAAACCTGTCGCGTTGGCAGATAGTCGGCGCCGATGAAGATATCCACGCGGAAGCGATCCGCATCGTAGATAACGTCAAGCACAGCGGCTTCCACGACACCACAGCGAACGCGTTGATTACTCCTGCAAACTAGGTGACTGTTAGTGGGGAGTGTTTGGCTAAGGCGACCGAGCAGTTTTTCCCTGGCAATAGTTTTGGGCAGTTTGTCGAGCAGTGCCGTCGGCTGCTCGAATTTCAGGGTAGTGGGGCTGACAAGGGCGCGCTGATTACGGTCGATCAGGCGTCCGCCATAATAGACATCCACGACCAACGGGGTGGGTTCGGTGAGTTCTTCGAACCCCGCGGGCGGCGCAGTCTCCATAATAAACGCCGCAGCCGCGGCCGCTATGGTAGGCGCGCTGTTGGAAAGGAGAGCGCCGCACAGGGCGAAGTGCCATGTGATGCGTTTCATAGGGCAATGGGCAACCTCTAAGTTCGTAGAGGTTGCCATCTGGATACAGTTTCGAGTTACAGGGCGGTTACTGTGACGGTCAGCACGTCGGAGAAACTGCTTACGCCGCTATTTCCGGCAGCGTTTATTTCGGCTGCGCTCACACTGACCTGTATTTGAGCATTGTCAGTATCGCCAGCCCCGCCGGCGCCGGTGCAGTTCAGATTATTTGTCGTGATATAGGGACCAGCTGAGACACCAGTGGTCGCGTCTACTGCAGTTACATCTGCGGCATCTGTATCGTCATCGAAGCGAACCTCGTAGATAACATACGTCGGTGTCGCTGCGCCATCGGACAGGCGGAACTCTTGAACCCCTGCATTCGCATTTGCACCAGAGAAACTGACCGAGTAACTGTCAGTAGCGAACCGGCCAACACAAACATTTTCTGAATCGGTGTAGCTGTTACCCGAATCGAGAGTGAGATCCTTATCGAAACCTGCGATAGAGATCTGTTTTTCGACGATCAAATTGATATTTAGCTCGCCTTCTGAAGTCGAACCGGCAGTACCATCTTTGAATGCCAAAGTGGAGGCTGAGGCTAGAAAAGCCGCCGTCGCGGCCAATGTGCGAATAAAGTTCTTATTCATGGCAAATCTTCCTGGGACCATAAATTCATGTTGGTGATATGAGACGATTAAGCAGGCGAATACCTTACTGCGACTAATGTTATTGTTTTGGTCAAGGCAGTCCATGCATTTGGCGCCAATGATACTTTTTCCGTGATACAAGTCACGGTTTTTGTGTATGTTTTTTGTCTAATAGCAGTAATTTGTGCCAGTTAGTTCAGAAAGTCAGCTTCGTGGCTGTCTCTGTGCCCGGAGCCCCGCCGGCGCTATAATCCCGCGCCTCAAAACGATCAAATTTGATCCACTTCAATCCCAACCAGGTTTGATATGACCACCGTAAGAACCCGAATCGCACCTTCCCCCACCGGCGACCCCCATGTGGGCACCGCCTATATCGCCCTGTTCAACCAGTGCTTCGCCCGCGCCCAGGGTGGCCAGTTTGTTCTGCGGATCGAGGATACCGATCAGCAGCGCAGCACTCCCGAGTCTGAACAGGCCATCCTCGACAGCCTGCGCTGGCTGGGGCTGGACTGGCAGGAAGGTCCGGATGTGGGTGGCCCCCACGGGCCCTACCGCCAGAGCGAGCGCGGCGACATCTATAAGAAGTACTGCGAAGAGCTGGTCGAGAAGGGCCATGCGTTCCACTGCTATCGCACCGCCGAGGAGCTGGAGCAACTGCGCGAACAGCTGCGCGAGGCCGGCCGCACCGCGCTGAAGCCGAGCGATCTGGCGCTGTCGAAGGAAGAGTTCGAGCAGCGTCGCGCCGCCGGCGAGCCCTATGTAGTGCGCATGAACGTGCCCGAGAGCGGCACCTGTGTGGTGGAAGACCTGCTGCGCGGCCCCATCGAGATCGACTGGGGCCAAGTCGATGCGCAGATCCTGCTCAAGTCAGACGGCATGCCCACCTACCACCTGGCCAACGTGGTGGACGATCACCTGATGGAGATCACCCACGTGCTGCGCGGCGAGGAGTGGATCAACTCCGCGCCCAAGCACAAGCTGCTGTACGAGTACTTCGGCTGGGAAATGCCGGTGCTGTGCCACCTGCCGCTGCTGCGCAATCCGGACAAGACCAAGTTGTCCAAGCGCAAGAACCCCACGTCCATCCTCTATTACCAGCGCGCCGGCTTTATGCCCGAGGCGCTGCTGAACTATCTCGGCCGCATGGGCTGGTCCATGCCGGATGAGAGCGAGAAGTTCTCCCTGGACGAGATGCTGGCGCATTTCGACATCTACCGCGTATCCCTCGGCGGCCCGGTGTTCGACGTCGAGAAACTGTCCTGGCTGAATGGCCTGTGGATCCGCGAGCTGGAAAACGAGCAGCTGGCCGACCGCCTGACCGAGTGGATGTTCAACCGCGACAACCTGTTGAAGGTGCTGCCGCACGCCCGTGAGCGTATGGAGACCTTTGGCGACTTCGCTCCGCTGGTCAGCTTCCTCGCCGCCGACAAGCTGGGCCTGAACGAGGAGAGCTTCAGCGGCAACAAGCTGGAACTGGAAGAACAGAAGAAGCTGCTGCAATTTGCCCTGTGGCGCCTGGAAACCCTGCGCAGCTGGGATCGCGACAGTATCTTCGCGACGGTCAAAGACCTCGCCACTGCAATGGATATCAAGCTGAAGGACTTTAACGCGCCGCTGTTCGTAGCAATCAGCGGCACCACGGCCTCCTTCTCCGTGATGGACGCCATGGTCCTGCTGGGCCCCGATCTCAGCCGCGCGCGCCTGCGCCAGGCCGTCGAGGTGCTCGGCGGCGCCGGCAAGAAGGTGCTGAAGCGCTGGGAGAAGGAGTACGCGTCGCTGGCATAATCGGCTTCGCTAATACTCCATCGAATTCGGGCGGCCAACAGGTCGCCCGATTGCATTTTGGGTCAGTGGATTTATGTTTCACTGGAGGAGCCGATCAGGTGCCCGGTGTTGCGGAAGTTATTCAGATCGTGTTCCAGCGTCCCATTCCGTCCATTCACTCGAGGCTAGTATTACTACCGACAAGCAATAAATGGATTCTGCTCGTGGGAATTACGTCGCGTGAAATTTTCCACGGAATGGGTGCTCTGCTAAAGTGTGATGCAAGTCACAAAGCAGTTTCGGCCAGAGCAATAGCCGGTCGACCGGAGCAGCAGAGATAAATGGTTTAGGAAAAGTTGTAGGCACGGATTGCCAGGTTGGGGTTGCCCACATGCGAAAGGCGTAAGTGGCCAGGGGGTAAAGCCACTGCGCCCGACGGTTTATCGGCAGGAATTGCTGCGCTCTGACGCGCGCTCGTTAGCCTCCTTTTCTCTCCTTTTTATTTTCGCTGTTAACAAATCGTTGCGACACGCAGCTGAACCCAGCGCGTCGCTCAAAAAATAATCTGTATTAATAGGAACAGAAGAATGAGCGCTGTTAAAAAAGCCGTAATTCCGGTTGCCGGCCTCGGCACCCGTATGCTGCCAGCCACCAAGGCCATCCCCAAGGAAATGCTGCCGATTGTGGATAAGCCGCTTATCCAGTATGTCGTTAACGAGGCGGTTGCCGCCGGTATCAAGGAAATCGTGCTGGTCACCCATGCCAGTAAAAACGCTATCGAAAACCACTTCGATACCTCCTTCGAGCTGGAGGCCCAACTGGAAAAGCGCCTCAAGCGCCAGCTGCTGGATGAGGTCCGCTCCATCGTTCCACAGGACGTCACCGTGATCTCCGTGCGCCAGGCGGAAGCCAGGGGCCTCGGCCACGCCATCGCCTGCGCCCGCCCGGTCGTGGGCGACAACCCCTTCGCCGTGCTGCTGCCCGATGTCCTGATCGACCAGTACGCCGCGGATCTGCGCTCGACCAACCTGGCATCCATGGTGCAAAACTTCGAGAAGTCTCAAATTGGCCAGATCATGGTCGAGCCGGTTGCCTGGGAAGACGTGAACAAATACGGCGTAGTGGACTGCCTCGGCGCAGACCTGCAGAGCGGCGGCACCGCCAAGATCGACAGCATGGTGGAAAAGCCCAGCGTCGATGACGCGCCATCCAATATGTCTGTCGTGGGCCGTTACGTGCTGCCCGCAGAAATCTGGACCCTGCTGGAGCAAACCCAGCCCGGCGCCGGCGGCGAGATCCAGCTGACGGACGCGATCGACGAGCTGCTGCAGATGCAGTCGGTCGAAGCCTACCGCATCGTCGGCCGCAGCCACGACTGCGGCAGCAAAACCGGCTACATGACCGCCCAGCTCGAATACGGCCTGCACCACCCGGAAGTGGGCAGCACCCTGCGGGAATACCTGGCCAGCGCGGAGCAACAGGCTGCAGAAGTGGCCTGACGCCAGAGGCGGCGCGGGCCCTGGCCCGCCCCAATACCAAAGGCGACGCCCCGGTCGCTAACTAATTGATTAAAAAGTTATTTTTCTTGTTGACAGGCGTCCACGCATTGTTAAAATGCGCCCCGCTTTCGACGGAAAGCACAACAATTTGGGGCTATAGCTCAGCTGGGAGAGCGCAACACTGGCAGTGTTGAGGTCAGCGGTTCGATCCCGCTTAGCTCCACCAAACAAAGAAACCCCCGCACCGAAAGGTGCGGGGGTTTTTTTGTTTGGCCGGGCGAGGATCGAACCGCTGAAAGCGGTTTGATACCGCGGGGGCGCCTAGTCCGGGGCGCGTAGCCTTAGCTCCACCAAATACGAAAAAGGCCGCATCCTTTCGGATGCGGCCTTTTTCGTATTTGGTGGAGCTGCGGGCTCGAGGCAAAGCCTCGGTTCACAAGACACCACAAAGCGCCCGCACGGCCGGGCTCGCGCGCGAGCGACCCCAAAGAGGTGAGCGGGCAAAAGCCCGGGAAACAACCTGCGGCCCAGAAATACCATCACCCAGAAGGTTGCCGAGCCAGTCATCAATGTTGTCGTCTACAGCACCGGCTCTTGCTGGCAAGTGCGGACAGAAGCAGCTATTTAAAAGGTGTGAGTAAGTTGGGCTAATCAATGATGGAGGTTTGTGCCATTTCGTGAATTCTTGTGAGCACAGGTGGAACAGCCGCTATAGGCGCATCTGAGTTCAGCTCGCAAGAGGCGGAACATGGGTATAAGCGAGCCGCTGTAGTTTCTACAATTACTCGCAACGGTAGCCGTATGTGCGGTAGCGCGATTGTGCACTAGCCGCGCCTCGCGGCGACTTCCCCAACAAAAAGCCCGCTTTGCGGGCTTTTTTTGTGGGCCCAGGTGAGGCCCTGCGGTTGCGCAAAATTTTCGCTTGCAGTGTTGAGGTCAGCGATTCGATACCGCCGGGGCACGCAGCCTTAATGCCACCAAATACGAAAATGGCTTCAGCAGGGAGGGGAAAGCAAAGCCCCCGGTTCACAAGGCACCGCAAAGCGGTGCCGCAGAGCGCCCGCACGGCCGGGCTCGCGCTCGAGCGTCCCCGAAGGGGTGAGCGGGCAAGCTCGCGAATCATCCCACGCCCAGATCTAGCCGCAGGCTCGAATGGTCGCCAAGGAAGCGGGGGGTTATTTGGCAAAGCTGCGTGCTCGAGGCAAATCCCCCAGTTCACAAGGCACCACAAAGCGATGACGCAGAACGCCCGCACAGTCGCACTGGCGACTGCGAAGGGGGTGGGCAAAAGCCGACGAGCAGGCAAAAATGTGCGCCAGTGCACATGTAATGGCGTGTAATGCGCCGGACGTGTATGCTCCGCCCCCCTTAGTTAGAATGCTCGCCTGTAATTTGGGGGGAATGGGTGCTGGGGCAAAAAACAATAGATGAGGGACGCCAGAAATCGTCCAATTTTTAGTCATCCTATCTTGACTTACCTGACACAGCTGGTGAAAATTGCACCACAATTTTACAGGGGCTGTAACTTTTTGGGTCTCGGGGGGCTATACACCTTTTCAGGTAATTCCAGACTTGCCCGTTACAGTTGTCGTTAATTAATCTGGCTGTTTGAACATCATCCAGCCCAAAGAAAAAGACCAATATGGGCCCGACTGTCCACCGTACACCCTGGCAAATCCAGCGCGATGTGATCCATGCGCTGCTGGTGCGCGAGATGAAAACCCGCTTCGGCAAGTGGAAGCTGGGTTACGCGTGGGTGTTGCTGGAGCCTGCCATGCATATCATGTTGCTGGCGTTTATCTTCAGCTTTGCGGGCCGGGAGTTCTATCCGGGCATCCCCACCATGCTGTTTATGCTGGCAGGTATCGCCCCTTTCCTGTTCTTCAACCACAGTTTTTCCAAAGCCCTTGCAGCAGTGGAATCCAATCGGGGGTTGTTCAACTACCGTCAGCTGCGTCCTTTCGATGCCGTCGTGACCCGGGTGCTGCTGGAGTTCGCCATTTATCTGTTCAGTACGGTCGCGCTGCTGGCGATACTGGCCTGGTTCGGCGTATCTGCCACATTCAACGATTTCCTGTTACTGGTTGCGGTAAACGTGCTGTACCTGTGCTTCTGCCTGGGTATGAGCCTGGCCCTATGCGTAGCTGGTGAGCGCTTTCCTGAAGCCGCTAAGTTTGGCCCGATGATCGTGCGGCCGCTGTACTTTATGTCCGGTGTCTTCTTTTCCCTGGAGCAAATTCCAGAGCAATACCACCCGTACCTGGCCTGGAACCCCATCCTGCATGTGGTGGAGCTGACCCGCGAAGGCCTGTTTGCCAGCTATCACGGCATGTTCGCAAACCTGCCTTATTTCGCTTTCTGCTCGCTGGGCATGCTCGGCTTCGGCTTGCTCGTTTACCGTAGCCAGTGGCGCGATCTGGTGCGCAGCCGATGATAGAGCTGCGCAACCTCACCAAGTCCTATCGCACACCTCAGGGCCGCAAGGTGCTGTTTAAGGATGTGAATGCGATTTTCCCGGAGGGGAAGAATATCGGCATCCTCGGCCGCAATGGTGCCGGCAAGTCCACCCTGCTGCGCATTATGGGGGGGATCGACTACCCGGATTACGGGCGGGTGATTACCGACCAACGTATCTCCTGGCCGATGGGCCTCGCCGGTGGTTTTCAGGGCAGCATGACCGGGCGCGAGAATGCCGCCTTTATCTGTGGTATTCATGGCATCTGGGGCGAGAGTCGCCGCCGGGTGCTGGACAAAGTGCAGGACTTTGCCGAAATCGGTAATTACTTCGACGCGCCGGTTAAGACTTACTCCTCCGGTATGCGTTCTCGCCTGGCATTTGGCCTGAGTATTGCTGTGGATTTCGATTGCTACCTGGTGGATGAAGTGATGTCGGTGGGGGATGCGCACTTCAAGCACAAGTGCGAACAGATCATTGCGGAAAAGCGTAAGACGGCCAACTTCATCATCGTCGCCCACGCGATGCCGACATTGAAGAAAAACTGCGATGTAGGAATCTATCTGGGGCCGGAAGGGCTGAAGATCTTCGATACCGTGGATGAGGCGATTGCCTTGTATCAAGCGGGGCTGCCAAAGCCTCAAGCACAACAACAAAATCGAGCCGCGCAAGCGCTCAATGCATAAGACGCTGCCATGGAAACTTCTGAATCGCTCGCAGCAGAGCAACAGCCCAAGACCGACGCCGGTGCGCTTAAAAGAGCCTCTGAGGCAGTGAAGGTCGCTGCCAATGAGCCGCAGGCGGAGCAGGGCCGGAATTCCGGTTTCCGCCGCTGGCGCGGGTTGGCGCTCTGTGTCGCGTTGCCGCTGTTGCTGGTAAGCGCCTACTATCTTCTCTGGGTGTCAGACCGCTATGTCAGCAGCACCCAGCTGATCGTAAAAGACAACAGCTCCAGCCAGGGCATGTCGTCCACCCTCGGTTTCCTAGTGCCTGGCATGGGCACAGACAGCCAGGATGCCTTTCTGGTGGTCAACTATATCCAGTCCCTGGATATGGCGTTGTATCTGGATGACGCGATGGGCCTCGCGAAGTACTACAAGAGCGATCGCTACGATTGGTATTCGCGCCTCGCCGAAGATGCTACCCAGGAAGACTACCTGGAGTACTACCGTGACCATATCGCCGTCGGCCACGACGAGACGACCGGCATTATCACCATCGAAATGCAGGCCTTCGAGCCCGAGTTTGCTCGGCGCCTGATCGAGACGGTTACGCAGAAATCCGAAGATTTCGTCAATGCGATCAGCAACCAGCTGGCCGACAAGCAGGTTGCGTTTGTGCGCAGCGAACTGGAACTGGCGCAGAGCAAACTGCGCAGTACCAAGCAGAGCATTCTCGATTTCCAGAACCGCAACAAGGTGGTCAGCCCGGAAGAGCTCACCAAAGGCATCAGCGGCATTATCCAGGGGCTGGAGGCCAAGCTGGCCGAGCAGCGCGCCAAGCTCACCGCGGCCAGGACTTACCTGAATCCCAGCTCCTCCCAGATCGTCTCGCTGAAGGCGGAGATCGATGCGTTGGAAAACCAGATAGCAGAAGAGAAAGAGCGCCTGGTCGGCGTCTCGGAAGTGCAGGGCGAGCAGCGCCTCAATAGCCTTAATGCCCACTTCCAGAATCTGGAACTGGACCTGCAGTTCGCCACCGATGCCTACGCCGCATCGCTGAAGGCGCTGGAAACCGCGCGCATGGAAGCCTCCGGCCGACTCAAGCACCTGATGGTCGTCAGCCGGCCATCGCTGGCGGAAGACGCGGAGTACCCGCGCAAGCTATATAACCTGGCCAGCCTAGCAGTGATACTACTGCTGATTTACGGCATCGGAAAAATGCTGGTATCCAGCATTCGCGACCACAGGATTTAACTAGTTCGTCATTCCGGCGCAGGCCGGAATCCAGCTCGTAGGATGGGCACAAATCGGCAGGATTGCCGATTTGGACGCCGAAGGCGCGCGCGAAGCGGGCGAGCGCCATGGATGGCGCGAGTCAACGGAGCGAAGCGACGTGCCCATCATGTAGGAGCCTGCTTGCAGGCGAAAAGAACAGAACTCCGTAGCCGTTCGCCTACAAGCAGACCGCTACAGCGAAAAATATACAACCCGGACTATTCCAACCGAAATCCGGGCATAGCCCGTAGGATGGGCACAAAGCGGCGGGATTGCCAATTTGGACGCCGAAGCTCGTAGGATGGGCACAAATCGGCAGGATTGCCGATTTGGACGCCGAAGCTTGTAGGATGGGCAAAGGAGCGAAGCGACGTGCCCATCATGTAGGAGCCTGCTTGCAGGCGAAAAGAACAGAACTCCGTAGCCGTTCGCCTACAAGCAGACCGCTACAGCGAAAAAATACAACCCGGACTATGCCAACCGAAATCCGGGCATAGAGAACAAAGACCTAACACAAAATTTAAGATCGAAAAAAATGATCGCAAAAAAACTGAAAATCTATGGGGGACTACTGGGGCTGATGACCGCTCTGGTATGGCCAAACGCTCAGGCGCTGGAAACCCAGCAGCTGGACAAAGATGCGTCCAACGAAATCCCCGAGTCCAGCGTGCCGGTTTTCGGCCAGTCGCTGTTCCAAGGGGGCTTCAAAGACCAGCCTTTCAACGGCTTCAACCCGGACTACCGGATTACCGTCGGCGACCAGATTAACCTGCAATTGTGGGGCGCTTACAGTTTCAGTGCCACACTGGCGGTAGACCCGCAGGGGAATATTTTTGTGCCTGAAGTCGGGCCGGTGCGCGTCGCCGGGGTGAAAAACGGTGAGCTCAATGAATTCGTACTTCGCCATGTAAAGCGCGTCTTCAAGAACAATGTGCGCTCCTACGCGAACCTCGAGGCCAGCCAGCCGGTCAAGGTGTTCGTCACCGGTTACGTCAACAGCCCGGGGCTTTATAGCGGATTTTCGTCCGATTCCATTCTCTATTACCTGGATAGCGCCAACGGAATTGAGCACGACAGCGGCAGCTTTATCGATGTGAAGGTCCTGCGCGGCGACCAGCTGCTACAGAAGGTCAATCTTTATAACTTCCTCGTCGAAGGCACCATGCCCGCGCTGCAGCTGCGCAATGGCGACGCCATCGTCGTCGGCCCGCGCAACGGTGCCGTGTCCATCGAGGGCGCCGTGCAGCAGGCGGCACAGATCGAGTTTATCGGCCCCTACACCCAGCTCGGCGAAATGCTGCTGGTCACCAAGCCGGATCCGCAGGCCAACTTTGCCCGCATTACCCAGGTAATTGATGACCGGCAGCAGGCGAGTTACCAGCCGCTGTCGGAAGCATTGGCTACGCCGTTGTACCCGGGGGCGCGGGTCGAGCTGGTTCGGGATAACGACATCAAATCCATATCCGTCAGCGTCAGCGGCGAAGTCGATGGCCCCGCCACTTTTGTATTGCCTTACGGCGCGACCCTGGAATACCTGCTGGCGCAGCTGAGTTTCCGCGCCAATGCAGATCGCTCCGCAGTACAGCTGTATCGCAAGAGTGTCGCGGAAAAGCAGCGTGTCGCCCTTGAGCGCTCGCTGGATGCGCTGCAGATGGAAGTACTGACACGCCAGCCCAACACCGAACTGGAAAAAGGCGCGCAACGGGATAACGCCGCCATGATCCAAAACTTTATTGCCCAGGCACGCAAGGCCAAACCGCGCGGCCAGGTGGTGTTGGCCAACACACCAAACGCCGGCGCCATGCTGCTGGAAGATGGCGATGAACTGGCTGTGCCGGTCAGAGCCTCAACGATTTCCGTGGTCGGTGAGGTGGTCTTTCCCACCTCGCTGGTATTCAACGAGAAGCGCAAGCTGAAAGACTACATCGAACTGGCCGGCGGTTTTGCCAATAACGCCAACCAGGAAGAGCTGGTGATCCTGCACCTGGACGGCACCATAAGCCGCATCGAAGACGGGAAATTTAACAGCCGCCTGAAAGGCGTGCTGCGCCCGGGCGACGAAATCATGGTGATGCCGAAGATCCAGTCCAGCGAGTTGCAGGTAACCAAAGACGTCACGGAAATTCTGTACCGTATCGCGGTGGGTACTGCGGCGGTGCTGTCTTTCTAAAAATGGCAGAGTGATTTAGTAAAGGGGAAATGGCGGCCCGGTGCCGCCAATTGGGGAAGCAGCTGCGTCTGTAGGCCAGACAGTTGGCTGGCGGATCGGGTCATTGTGGGGATGATTTGCGCCGGGCCGACGCCTGCAGTCCGCAATGCTGCGTTTAGCAACAGAGAGTTACTATGTTGACCAACAGTTCTGCGGTGTCGGATCGCAAAGGCATCATTCTGGCCGGCGGTTCGGGTACGCGCCTGTATCCGCTGACCAAAGGTGTCAGCAAACAGCTGATGCCGGTGTATGACAAGCCGATGATCTATTACCCGCTGACCACACTGATGCTGGCGGGCATTCGCGATATTTTGATCATCACCACGCCCCAGGAACAGTGCCTGTTCCAGAACCTGTTGGGCGACGGCACCCAGTGGGGTATCAACCTCAGCTATGCGGTGCAACCCTCGCCGGATGGCCTTGCGCAGGCCTTTATCATCGGGCGCGAACACGTAGGTAACAATCCCAGCGCGTTGGTGTTGGGGGATAATATCTTTTACGCAGAACGTTTCAGTGACGTGCTTCGCAATGCGGATAATCGCGAAAGTGGGGCAACGGTTTTCGGTTATCACGTGGCCGATGCCCGCGCCTATGGCGTGGCCGAGTTCGATGCAGAAGGCAGGGTCATCAGCATCGAGGAAAAGCCCGAACAGCCCAAATCCAATTACGCAGTTACCGGCCTCTACTTCTATGACAACCAGGCCTGCGACCTGGCGCAGGAAATCCAGCCGAGCGCCCGCGGCGAGCTGGAAATCACCGACCTCAACCGAATGTACCTGGAGCAGGACTTGCTCAATGTCGAGCTGATGGGACGCGGATCCGCCTGGCTCGACACCGGCACCCACGACAATCTGCTGGAAGCGGCACATTTTGTGCAAACGATCGAACGCCGCCAAGGGCTCAAGGTCGCCTGCCCGGAAGAAGTGGCCTTCCGCAAGGGCTTTATCACCGCCGAGCAACTGGAAGCGCAGACCCAGCCGCTGCTAAAGAGCGGTTACGGCCAATACCTGCTACAGGTGCTAGCGGAATCCCAAAGCGATCACCTGTTTGCCCGCTAACTAGGCTGTTAAGGCGCTTATAGAAAGGCCGCGCAAAGAACGCGGCCACTAAACAAACATGCAAGACCAGTAGTATGAAAGTTATTGATACCGCCATAGCGGACGTAAAAATTATTGAGCCGAAAGTCTTCGGTGACGAACGGGGGTTTTTTTTCGAGTCTTACCGCCAGGACGTGTTCGATCGCGAATGCGCGGAGCGCGTGTTCGTACAGGATAACCACAGCAAATCCGGCCAGGGCATCCTGCGCGGCCTCCACTACCAGACCCAGCAAACCCAGGGAAAACTGGTACGCGTCACCCAGGGCGAAGTGTATGACGTAGCTGTAGACCTGCGCCGCAGCTCCCCGACCTTCGGCCAATGGGTAGGCGTCACTCTATCCGCAGAAAACAAGCGCCAGTTATGGGTGCCCGAGGGTTTTGCACACGGCTTCTACGTCACCAGCGAGTCCGCCGAGTTCGTCTACAAATGCACCGACTACTACGCACCAGAACACGAACACTCCATCCGCTGGGATGACCCGGACCTAAATATTGACTGGCCCCTGGTCCACGGCGAACCCCCAAGGCTGTCCGCCAAGGATGCCGAAGGCAAGTTATTAAGGGATGCAGTGACCTTCGACTGACACCTCAGTCTCGTCATCCCGGCGCACGCCGGGATCCAGCGAACGAACAGGAAAGACCAGTCGATTGCACCATTGCCCGGGCAATGAAGCGTTAAAAAACGAACATCAAACACTAGCAAGCCATGAAAATATTAGTCACCGGAAAGTACGGCCAGCTGGCCCAAGAACTGCAAAAGCGCTGCCCGGCAGAGGTAGAGCTGATTGCCCTGGATCGCCAAGAACTCGATATCAGCAACCGCGACGCGGTCATGGCAACACTGAAAGAAGTGCGCCCTGAGGTAGTAATCAACGCGGCCGCCTATACCGCAGTAGACAAAGCAGAGTCCGAAGCAGAATTGGCCTATGCGATCAATGCCAATGGTGCCGAGAGCGTGGCTCTGGCCTGCAGAGAGTTCGACGCTCGGCTGATTCACGTTTCCACCGACTTCGTGTTCGACGGACAAAAATCCAGTCCGTACACCGTTGACGACCAAGTTCGACCACTGGGTATCTACGGCGAAAGCAAAGCGGCGGGTGAAGAAGCGGTTCGGGCAATTCTGCCGCACGCCGTCATCGTCCGCACCGCCTGGGTCTATGCGGCCCACGGCAACAATTTTATGAACACCATGGTGCGCCTGATGGCAGAGCGTGAACAGCTCGGTGTAGTCGCCGACCAGATCGGCACACCAACCTGGACCGGCACCCTGGCCAAAGCGCTATACGCACTGGCGAGCGAGAGCGGAGCGGAAGGCATCTACCACTGCACCGATGCCGGCGCTGCCAGCTGGTACGACTTCGCCATAGCGATCTATGAAGAAGGCAAGGCGGCCGGCCTGCTGCCCGCGGAGAAAAACGTACAGATCAAACCCATCACCACAGCGGACTACCCAACCCCAGCCGCGCGGCCCTCATACAGCGTGCTGGACAAAAGCCGTCTGGTGAACGAACTGGGAATGGAATTACCCCACTGGCGCCAGTCCCTGCGCCAGGCCCTGGCCGAAAAGGCAGGTAAAACAGCATCGAGCGATACGTAACAACTATTTCCCTCGTCATCCCGGCGCAGGCCGGGATCCAGGAACAGAGATTCGTAATTCCAGCGCAGCCTGGAATGCAAAAAAAAGAAGATCGTCATCCCGGCGCACGCCGGGATCCAGAAACAAAGATTTGTCATCCCAGCAAAGGCCGGGACCCAGAAAAAACGGAAGTAACAGAAACCCATGAACAACCTACTGGTAACCGGCGGCGCCGGCTTCATAGGTGCCAACTTCGTCCACTACTGGATGAAGACCTACCCGCAGGACAAAGTCGTCGTGCTGGATGCCCTGACCTATGCCGGCAACAAGGCCAATCTGGATCCAGTCGCGGAAAACCCGAACTTTGTTTTTTGCCATGGCAACATTTGCGATACAGAACTGGTGGAAACCCTGCTAAAGGAGCACCACATAGACACCCTGGTGCACTTCGCTGCAGAGAGCCATGTAGACCGCTCCATCAGCGGACCGGATGCTTTTATTGAGACCAATATCATCGGCACCCACAGCCTGCTCAAAGCCGCAAAGAAAATCTGGCTGGATGAAGGGCTGAATAAAGAGAATCACCGATTCCACCACGTCTCCACCGATGAGGTATATGGAACGCTCGGCCCGACCGATCCTGCATTTAGCGAGACCACACCGTATGCGCCGAACAGCCCGTACTCTGCCAGCAAGGCAGCGTCGGACCATCTGGTGCGCGCATACCACCATACCTACGGTTTGAAGGTTACCACCAGCAACTGTTCCAACAATTACGGACCGTATCACTTCCCCGAGAAGCTGATCCCGCTGGTAATCACCAACATCCTGCAGGACAAGCCGCTGCCGGTTTACGGCGATGGCCAGCAGATCCGCGACTGGCTGTATGTAGAAGACCACGCGCGCGGCATTGATCTCGTGATCAAGAAAGGGCAGGTGGGCGAGTGTTACAACATCGGTGGTATCAATGAGTGGGCCAATATCGATATCGTCAAGCTCATCTGCGACCTGACGAATAAAGCCTTCGCGGAGGATTCAACCCTCGCAGATAAATTCCCCCATGCGGCGCAAGTGCAGGCGGGAAATGCAGAGAAGCTAATAACTTACGTAACCGATAGGCCAGGCCACGATCGTCGTTACGCGATTGACCCACGGAAATCCAACGAAGAACTCAATTACAAGCCCGTGGAAACCTTTGAGGCGGGCCTTCGAAAAACTGTTTACTGGTTCCTGAATAACGAGGCCTGGTGGCAAGCCATCATGGATGGAAGTTACAGGAACTGACCAAGATTTAGAGCGACAGGTTTAGCCCTTGGGGGGGCATTAGTATGGGTAAGCTGACACAGCTCTTGTTTGCAGATAAAAGCGAGAGCATAACGGAGCCACGCGATGGCATCCCGCATGTTTGGGTGGATGTCTGCGGTATTTTGGGGCAGCGCTACCTGCTGATTCAGGGGTGGGCGTTCCACCCCGCATACGAATCGGTAAACTTCCGCCTTGTCAGTATGGTAGGAGATGCAGGCGACAACGAGAAAGCTGCCGCTAATAGTGTTTTGTATACGCTGCGAACGACCCGCCTGGATGTCAATAAACAGTTCGGCTTTCAGGGCGCCGTACGCCGGTGGGGGTACAGCCTGTTACTCGAGTGCCCGGAAGGCGTGGAAATCGATCATACGCAGCTGCGCTTATCCGTAGAGGCTGGCCGTGATCGTAAACTGGCCGAGTTAAAACCCTTCGAACCACTGGCAGGTGGAGCTCTGTTTGGCCACTGTGCGACCTGGAATGCCGAAGAAAAGCAAAAGCTGTTTAACCTCCTGCGCACAGTCATGGGCTCCAAGGTCTACGAGATCGAGGGATTCCCACACATGCAGGAAGGCCAGCTGCGCGCCCATGTAAATTGGCACTGGGACAATGTGCTGGCTGTGCCGGGCCGAGGCGTTTTCCTCGCGGGTTGGCTGCTCGACGGCCAGAAGGAGCTGGCGTCGATGGTGTTGCGTTCCTCTGACGGGTGCTACAGCAGTGAGTTGCTGGACAGATCCGTGCGCTACGCACGCCAGGACGTGCTCGATGCCTTTCCCGGTACCGCCCCGGCAGATTACAAAGCCGGCCTATATGCCTGGATTCCAATGCCGCATCTGATGGAGCGTTCTGCTCTGGAGATCGTCATGCTGACCAAGCAGGGCGCTGTGACCATTCTCCCGCTGCAGCAGCGTATTGTCCGTGAAGACATCACCCTGGCTAGCCAGCAGATTCTGGTGAATTTCAATGTGCGCGCACGCGATTATCAGAAGGTAATGCGAGAGCATGTCGGTCCCGCTCTGGCTGCGCTCTGGGAAAACCGCCAAAGCCTACTGGGTGAGCCGGAAGTCGAGGTTGTGCAGTTCGGCGCGCCGATAGAAGCGCCAAAACGATCCGTGATCGTGCCCCTATATGGTCGTTACGACTTTTTGTTACATCAGGTGGCGCAATTCACCAGCGACAAAGATTTCGCCGAGACAGAGCTAATTTACGTGCTCGACGATCCACGCCTCTATGAGGCGTTCATGCCATTCTGCCATGACACGGCGGCACTGTTCCCGGTTTCATTCAAGGTGGTCTATGCCGGCAGAAACCTGGGCTACGCGGGCGCGAACAATCTGGGCGCGCGCTACGCAACCAGCGACCAGTTGGTGCTGCTGAACTCCGACATTATCCCGAGTGAGGGCGGCTGGCTTTCACGAATAGAGCACAAAGCAACGGATCTCGAAAGCGTCGGCGTGGTGGCACCGAAACTCGTGTACGACGACGGGACTATTCAGCACCTGGGCATGAGCTTCTCCCGCAGTGCAGAGTATGGACAGCTTTGGCTCAACGAGCATCCCGGAAAAGGCAAGCCCGAATGGCTGGTTTCACCTGAGACGGTCGAAGAGGCTCCCGCAGTTACCGGTGCCTGTATGTTTATCTCCAAAGCACTGTACGAATCCGTTGGTGGCCTGGATGAAACTTATGTGCTGGGCGACTTCGAGGATTCCGATCTGTGCCTGAAGCTGCGAAAGGCTGGGTACCGACACTATGTCCTCGGTGATGAAAAGCTGTATCACCTGGAGCGACAATCACAGAATTTGTTCGAGAACCATGACTGGAAGTTCAAGATCACGCTCTATAACGCCTGGCAGCACACCGAGCGCTGGGGTGCTCTGATTGAAGAATTGGTGGCGTGAGGTAGTACCAATGACTGACCACAAAATATTGATCGTGTCACACGGCCACCCTGACCACAGCAAGGGCGGGGCCGAAGTGGCTGCCTACAACCTGTTCAAGGAATACGAGCGTCAGGGCCTGGATACCGTCTTCCTCGCCCGTACCGATCAGCCGTCCCACGGTGGCTCCGCGTTCTCGACGATTAACTCAGAACGGGAGATTCTGTTTCACACCCATATGTCGGACTTTTTCTTGTTCCAGTCCGGCAACAAGAAGCATGTGTGGCAGGACTTCCGCGGGCTGCTGGAGCGCTATCAGCCGACAGTGGTGCATTTCCACCACTATATCCATATGGGCCTGGAATTGATCCGCGAGGTAAAGAACACGCTGCCGAATGCACGCATCGTGCTGACATTGCACGAATACCTGGCTATCTGTGCCAATAATGGCCAGATGGTCAAGCCGGGCAAGCAGATGAAGCTCTGTTACAAATCCGCGCCAACCGATTGTGCACGTTGCTTTCCAGAGCGCTCAGCTGCGGACTTTTTTCTGCGTGAAAAATACATCAAATCTATTTTCGACTTGGTGGATGTATTCGTGTCACCTAGCCACTTCCTGATCGACCGTTACAAAGCCTGGGGCATTCCTGAGACCAAAATGGTTATGATCGAAAATGGGCAACCAAAAGTGGAGGCTCCGCTGCCGCGCCCACTGGCAGAGGGCGAAGAACGTGGGCGCTTTGCGTTTTTCGGCCAGATCAATCCTTTCAAGGGCGTGGATGTACTCCTTGAGGCATTTAAGTTGCTACCTGAAGAGATAAAGAAAAAGGTGCATCTGGATATCCACGGTGCCAACCTCGAGGGGCAAACCGAGGATTTTCAGGGGAAGATCCGGGGTTTATTAGATGAACTTGGTGATTTAGTTACGCTGCACGGGCCGTATGAATCCAACGAAATTGGACGATTGATGGAGCAAACTGACTGGGTGGTTATCCCTTCAGTTTGGTGGGAGAATTCGCCAATGGTCATTCAGGAGGCGTTTAATCACAAGCGGCCATTGATCGCCAGTGATATCGGTGGGATGGAGGAGAAAATAGCCCATTTGGAAAACGGCGTTCATTTTAGAAGCAGAAGTGCGAATGCGTTAGCTTATCAGGTTAAAAATGCCGTTTTGGAGGAGGACTGGTCAGCACTAGTTAAATCTATCAATCGACCGCTGTCTATCTCGGAGTGTGCCGGCGCTCACCTGAAATTATATAGTTAGTTAATTTATAGCTTATAGGTTTAGTAATGATTACTCCAATTATGCTTCGTAGTTTTGGACGGTCTGGCTCTACTTTGCTGATGCAGGTACTGGGATCTTCGAAGAATGTAATTTTCGATAGAGATTACCCTTTTGAGAAAAGACATTTAACATATTTCCATCGGTTGGCGAATATCGTTGGAAAAGATGCGGACAATGACTCCGATTGGAATCCTGATACCATTTTTAATTCCTCCCTGAATAGGGTTGGCCCCATTCCATATCAGGAAGTGGAGATATTTGATCGTAAGAAACTCTCAGATGACCTGTTAAGGCGTCTTTGGAATGGGTTTTCTCATCAGGTCGCGGCATGTCAGTCGGAATCAATAGATGATAGCAAGCCAATCTATTATGCAGAGAAGGTGGTCCACGATATTTGCGATGATATAAACAATATTGTTGAAGCTAAAAACCTATTTCTTTTTAGAGATCCCAGGGATGAATTCTTGTCTGTAAAAAGTTTTAACAAAAAGCGTGGCTTTAATGGCTTTGGGTGGCAAAAAGATGATACGGATGAAAGTTACGCTTTGAAGCTTTGTAATATGAGGAGGAACTTTATGCGTCACATTGCAAATATTGAGCGTGATGAGAGAAGGTTTTTGGTCAAATATGAAGAGTTTATGGGTAACCCATATGAAATCACAAATAGCATCGGGGAATGGATCGGCTTGAATCTTGATTATGGAAAAGTCGAATCACAAAAAAAAGCAGTCGCACATCATTTTACAAGTAGTAGTGTAGGAGCTTCAGTTGGCCGCTGGAAGACTGAGATGGAACAGTCAGTTGCTGCCATATTTGCGAGAGAGCTGGGGGAAGAATTGCAGCTACTTGGCTATGAAGTTTAGTTGTTTTTAGTAGGTTTGTTATATTTATAGAGAGCCCGAAAATTTTTTTATTTTGAATTTTTATGGGTTGAAAATTATGTTTGCGTTTCATGCGTTGTTTTGGTGTAAATGTGAAAAGGTGTTTTTTCTTTCATGAAATTGCTGTTGCATATTGGGACTGAAAAGACTGGAACCACTACTATCCAGGAGGCCCTGTTTAGAAATAGGGCTGCACTTTCGAACCTGGGGTTTCATTTTTTACGTTGCGCCGGCGAGAAAAATAATAGAGCTTTAGCAGCATATTGTATGAGAGAAAATCGCTATGATGATTTTTTCTCCTCTCGGTCAATAAGGGATGTGGAATCTAGGAATAAATTCAATAAGAGTTTTATTGAAAAATTCCGAAGGGAGTTGTGTGAACTCGATAATACTATTCATACGGTAATTATATCTAGTGAGCATTTTCACTCTCGGACAGTTTTCTTGGATGAGGTTGAGTCACTCAAACACTTGCTGATTGAGTTTTTCGAGGAAATTGAAATTCTAATATATCTTAGGCCTCAGGCTGACGTCGCGGTTTCTCTGTATACCACTGCCCTTAAAAGTGGGAAGTCTGTGGGGTTTGAAGATTTTGTTTTTAATTCATGTGTCCCTGAAAACTATTATTACAATTATTCCAAAATTTTAGAGCAGTGGTCATCGGTGTTTTCTCAAGGTAGCCTGGTCCCAAAAATTTTTAGCAGGCGAGAATTTATTGAGGGTGACTTGCTCGTTGATTTTGTATCCTCGATTGATTCGAATATTGTCTCATGCTTGGATTTAAATGTTGGGGTTATGAATGAGTCGGTGACTCATCTTGGGCAGTCTCTCCTGAGATCGGTGAATGAGTTGGTTAAAGGATTGGATGATCGTGATACTAAAATTCGAGTTAGGCGGGAAGTGCTAAATCTCCTTTCAGATAGAGCCTCTGGCGCTGGGCTAGGATTAACAAAAGAAAAATACGTTCTTGTTCAGAGAAAATTTGATGACATAAATGAATGTGTTCGAGAAAAATTTTTTCCGAAGAGAAATTTTCTGTTTAAAGATAGAACAGTTTTTGATGAGGGTAGAATCCTGAGGCGTGAAGACGAATCCCTTATTTTTCATTGCCTTAGAACAATTGGTGAGCACCTCATTTAATTTGGATAATTTATTGTTGGTTTGGCTCCTTAATCATTATTTTGGTTTTATATGTTAAGCGCAAAAGATATAGAGGATTTTTTAAGTGGGCGCAAACTGGCACCTGATGTCATTTGCAGAAATGATGTGCTTTATACTTCTGTTAACTCGTCCGATTTGAGTGATTTTTGTGTTGATTTGTACGGCGCTGTGCAAACCGCGCATCGTGGTCCAGAATTTATCATTGGCAATCCATTTGATAGTGATTGCTTAAAAGGTGTATCAAAGAAAGTTGTCAATAAAGCGCCAGTATCTGTTTTGGAGTTGGATGACGCTAGGGTTGTTGGGCGAGATGCATTTTTATCAAGCTGTGATAGTCTCATCGATTTTTCTGGCAGTAAATTAATAGATGATTTTATTAAAAAGCCGCTAAATAAGCATAAGGGCTATATTTGGAAACATAGAAGGAACTCACTTTCAATCACATACCGAGCCCCTCACTCCGGAGTTCAGCCTAAGGGGGTGGGGATAGTTGTTCATGGCGTGGAGTCTGGAAATTATGGCTCTTTTCTATTTAGGATGCTTCCGCAATTATTGATTCTATCTCGATATGCAATTGATCGAATCGATTATATTGTGGTTCCTGAAAGAACTCCCTGGTTGATGAGTGCACTTTTGTTATTGAGACTAGATCATCTGTGTGTTTATGAATTTAGTGAAATTTGTGGTGTTCCACTAGAGAAGTTTTTTGCAGTTGGCCAGACTGATGTGGAGGGCTCTTTTCACCCGAATATTTATGAATTAATTGATGAGTTTTCAGATTTTACAGGCTCCACTGCGACTGATGACTTTGAGTTTTCTAAAAAAGTGTACCTGTCCCGGAATCTTTCTAAAATTAACAGGCCGAATTATCGGCCATTAATTAATGAGGATGAGGTAGAGCGAAGCCTGATGGATCTGGGCTTTTCAATTGCGTATCCAGAGACGTTATCGTTTTCACAGCAAATAAGGTTAATGCGCAACGCAGAGTTTGTTGTGGGCCCCTCTGGTAGCGGAATGCTGAATTCGGTATTCAGTAGGCCTGGGGTAAAAGTTGTAGATATTGAGAGTTTTACTCATACAGTTCGACAGCACGCGCATATTTATGATTCGACAGAGAAAAAGTATGGTTTTGTTTTTGGCGATTTGCAGGACGTTAACAAGCCAATTTTTTCTCCTTGGACTGTTGAATCTAATCATGTTTTGGAATCAATAGATTTGATGGCGGGCGTATAGTAAGTGTGAGTAATTTATTTTTCTGGTAATTTTTTGAGGTTGTATTTTTGGCTATGAGCTATAGGCTAATATTGTCGTCACCCTGATTAATAATCGCTGGTTAAAGTTTAAGGGGGCGGGGTTAAGTTTTTAGGTGGGGGTATTTCGTTGGCAAGGTCAGAAGGTTACGGGATTTTTAATCAGTTGACTAATAGAGGCTTGAAGGTCTTGCGCGTTAGTCGGTAGACATTGCTCGATTAGTTTTGGTCCTTGCAATAGTTCGCGGCGTCACCTCAATAATGGGGGCAGGGTAAAGTTACTTGGGAATGTCTTTGGTTTAAGTTTGTGCGATAGTCGCTCGTGGGCTCAATTCATGATCCCGGTATGGACTCTCGGCGTTGGCTGAATAGCCATCAGTACTACGATTCGATGGCTATTTAGGCATTTATTCCTTTCGATGACGGTTTTTAATTGGGCTAGTGTAATATTTGATGCCAAAGTTTACTTGATTTTTCGCATGCACTGATGCGAGTTGGATGTAAAGTTTATATTTTTAAGGTTGTGTTCTTTAGTGAAACCTTTTGTTTTTATCCATATCCCCAAGACGGCGGGCACTAGCTTTCGTTACGGTGCGGATGCGTTTTTTGGTCCGGAGCGCATTTGTCGAGACTATGGCCCGGAATCACCGGAAACCAGTGAGATAGTGAACCATTGGGTGACAAAAGTTCCGGATGGATGGAGATTTAAAAAGGCGTTTGAAAATGAGGGCTATCTGCTTCTAACGGGTCACTTTCATGCCGTTCGCTATGCGCCTATCTTCGGCATCAGACGCATGGTGACTTTTCTTCGTGATCCAATACAGCGCACCATTTCGGAGTTCAGACATTTCGTGCGCCACAATGGCTTCACAGGAGATTTCGAAGCCTTTTATAGGGCGAAGCAAAATATCAATCGGCAACGCCGAATTTTGGATCACCTCCCTTGGCCGGCATTGGGTTTTCTTGGTTTTACGGAACACTATCAGGAATCACTGGCATTGCTAAACCATAAGTTTGGGCTTCAAATCCCGGCCTTAAGTGAGAATTTGAGCCGGGATAGCTATACAGAGCCCTATGAAGTCACTGCCGAGCAGGAGGCAGAACTGCGCCGCCTGAATGCGGCGGAAATCCGCTTTTATAATTTGGCCAAAGAACAGTTCGAATGGCGCAGGCGCCTATTTGAGCGGCAGGAACCGTTCGTCGCCGGTACCCTGATGCGTGCGGGCGACAAGAACCTTGACGGCTGGGCCGTCGCAGACGAAGGTGATGATCCGGTAACAGTTCAAGCTAGGGTGAATGGTGAAGTAATTGCTGAAGCGGTAGCTAATCAGGACCGGCCAGGATTGCGTGAGAAGGGCGTTGCCCGGGGTGGTTTCGTGGGTTTCAGCTTCGACATCTCGCATTTGAAGCCGGGTGACCTCGTTGAGTGCGTGGTGGCATCCAGCGGTCAGTCGCTGGTACGTAGTCCGTGGAAAATCCAGTCTCCGTCCTGAGTTTTCAGCAGTAATCAGAGAATTCTCATATTGTGATCGATTTTATTAAATCTCTTTTCCGGGTGAACCTGGCGCGCCGCCTCAAGCCACTCGCGGATATTGAACCTGCGGGCCCAGAGGAAAGTGATTATCAGTGGTGTTCACTCGGTGTCGATCCGCAATTTACCGTCCGCAGAAATCGTTTCGCGGCGGGCTGGTATATGGTGGAGCTGAAGATTTCCCACTGCAAATCTGGCGCCGATGCCTGCCTCTATGTAGATACCGGTAGGGACTTTAACGAGGAGGAGAGGTTCTCTCTTCCGTTGCGAGCCGGGAAGATAGCCAAGCGCTTGGTTTACTTCCCGCGGCCAGTCCGTGCAATCCGTTTCGATCCGATGGAGGCGGCAGGGCCTTTTTCCATTGAGCACTTTCACTTTGTGCGTTTGGCGCCCTGGTTCGCGCGCGACCGTTTGGCGCAACGTCTTTGCAATATGCATGCCCAATACCGCCACCTGGATAAGGCGCAGGTGGTTGTGCGGGTAAAGGAGCAGGCCAAGGAACTCGGGTTGAATTGGCTGGATCTGGCTCTTGAGCGTTACGACGACACTTTTGCTCGACGCAAACAGGGGCGGGACTACCGCGAGTGGATCTACGAGGTGGAACAGCGCCGCACCAGTGTTCTCTCCACGGGCGGGAGCGGCAGGCCGCAGATATCCATTTTGTTGCCCACGTTTAATACTGATATCGCCATGTTGCGCGCCTGCATCGATTCGGTACTGGCGCAGACCTATCCGCATTGGCAGCTCTGTATCGCCGATGATGCTTCCCGGAATAGCCAGTTACGGGAGTTCCTGGTGGAATGCGCGGCCCGTGATTCGCGTATTCAGGTGGTGTTCCGGCAGCAAAACGGCCATATTGCGGCCGCCAGCAACAGTGCGCTGGAGATGGCGACTGGTGATTTCGTCGCGCTGCTGGATCACGATGATACGCTGGCGCCCCATGCGCTGGAGCGGGTGGTCGCTGCGCTGCAGAATAATCCAGATGCCGCGCTGCTTTACAGCGATGAGGACAAGATCGACGAGGCCGGTGAGCGTTTCGATCCGCACTTCAAGCCAGCCTGGAACCCGGATCTGCTGCTGTCGCAGAACTATATCTGCCACTTGACGGTATTAAAGGCAGATGTGGTTAAGAAAGTTGGCGGCTTTCGTGAGGGTACCGAGGGCAGCCAGGATCATGATTTGCTGCTCCGCTGCCTGCCGTATTTAAACGCTGATAACGTAGTACATATCCCCGAAGTCCTGTACCACTGGCGGGCTATTTCCGGATCCACCGCACAGGCCGGCGCCAATAAAGGTTATGCAATGAAGGCGGGGCTGCGTGCCGTCGCCGATTACCTGCAGCGCGAGTCGCTTCCCGCCAGGGTCGAGCCGGGCAGCGCGCCCAATACCTATTGTGTACGTTGGGATTTGCCCGAACTGACGCCACTGGTCAGCCTGCTGGTTCCGACCCGGGATGGCTATGACATCCTGAAGCCCTGTGTCGATGCGATTCTGGCCCGTACCGAATATCCGAATTTCGAGTTGCTGATTCTCGATAACCAGAGTCGTTGCGAAAGGACGCTGGCATACCTGCGCGAGGTGAGCGCGGATCCGCGGGTATCGGTACACCGCTGGGATTACCCTTTCAATTATTCCGCCATCAATAACTTCGGTGCGCGATTGGCGAAAGGTGAGATCCTGGGCCTGATCAATAACGATATTGAGCCGATCAATGGCGACTGGCTGCGTGAGATGGTGAGCCAGGCCTGCAGACCGGAAATCGGTTGCGTGGGGGCCAAGCTCTATTACCCCAACGATACCATCCAGCACGGTGGCGTGATCCTGGGAATCGGTGGCGTGGCGGGGCATGCCCACAAATATTTCCACCGCCACGACTACGGCTATTTCTCCCGTTTGCATCTGGTGCAGAATCTTTCTGCGGTAACCGGTGCCTGCCTGTTGCTGCGCAAGTCGGTATTTGAAGAGGTCGGCGGCCTGGATGAAGAAAACCTGGCCGTGTCGTTCAATGACGTGGATTTATGCCTGAAAGTACGTGAGGCGGGCTACCGCAATCTGTGGACGCCTAATGCGGAACTCTATCACCACGAGTCCGTGTCCCGTGGTGCCGACGACACCATGGCCAAGCGCCGCCGGGCGCAGCGCGAGGCGGAGTATATGCGCAAGCGCTGGGGAAATCAGTTGGACACGGATCCGGCCTACAACCCGAACCTCACTCTGGTGCACGAGGATTTTTCGCTGGCCTGATTCCATATTCCGGCTCAGATTGGGATGGAAAAGTCCGGCTATAAGCTGATAGCTGTAAATACTTTGGGCGGCGGCGGCAGATTTGGCATAATTGCCCATTCCACATCAAATGTATAAAAAGTAGTCATTCGAACAGGGTGACCCAACCGGCAATATGACTCCATGACACTTACCCAGCTCGTCGTTGCCGGTATCTTTTTCCTGGTAATCGCCGCCCTCATCTTTACGCGCTTCCGATCTTCCATGGTTTTCGCCACGGCGGCGGCCGCCTGTTTCCTTACCGGGCTGGTGCCGGCGGAGTCGGTGTTACAGAAGGCGGTGAACCCGGGGCTGGTGACGCTGGTGGCGCTGCTGCTGGTGTCGCTGGGGCTGGAGAAGACCCGCTGGCTGCGGGCCATCTCCGATCGCCTGATCAATGGTTCCCTCAAGGGCAGCCTGCTGCGCCTGACCTTTGCGACTGCAGCGAGCTCTGCGTTCCTGAACAATACCGCGGTGGTGGCCGCGCTGGCCTCCAGCGTAAAGGCGCAGCGCAAATACCCGGCGGCGAAGCTGCTGCTGCCGCTGTCCTATGCCGCAATACTCGGCGGCACCCTGACCCTGATCGGCACTTCCACCAACCTGATCGTGAACAGCTTTGTGCTGGATCGCGGTGTCGCCGGGCTGGATTTTTTCGCGTTCCTGCCGGTGGGTTTGGCGGCTGCGGTCGTGGGACTGGTGGTGCTGCTGCTGTGCAACCGCCTGCTGCCCGAAGGGCGGGGCGCGGAGGAGCCGGTGGCCGAGTACCTGCTGGAGGCGGAAGTGGTGGCGGATTCGCCGCTGGATGGCCGCACTGTGGAGCAGAACCAGCTGCGCCAGCTGGAAACCCTCTATCTGATCGAGATCGTGCGCGGCGGGCAGGTGATCAGCCCGGTGGCGCCGACGGAAGTGATCAGGTCCGGCGACAAGCTGATCTTCAGTGGCGACGTGCGCGACCTGGGGCGCCTGCAGGATATACAGGGCCTGCACTTGTTTGCGCTGGAAGACAAATCGCTGGACATCAACCTGACGGAAGTGGTGTTGACGCCTAACTCCAGCATCCTCGGGCAAACCCTGAAGAGCTGCCAGTTCCGCACCCGTTTCGACGCCGCCGTGGTGGCGATGCGCCGCGGCGGTGACCGGCTGTCGGGCAAGCTCGGTGAGATCGAGTTGCAGGCCGGCGATGCGCTGCTGCTCGCGGTGGGGTCCGATTTCAAGCACCACCGCAATATTGACAAGAACTTCTACGTGATCAGTGGCGGCGAGGTGCAGCGTCAGCTTTCCCGCCGGGACAACTGGTTGCTGGGGCTGGGCTTTGGTGTGGTGATCGCCGGTGCCGCGCTGGGCTATTTCTCACTGCTGAAAGGCATGATCCTGCTGCTCGGCGGCATGATCGCCCTGGGTATTGTTTCAACCACCGAACTGCAGCGCCGTTTCCCGTTTGAGATCTGGATGATTATCGCCAGCGCATTGGTGCTGGCGGAGGCCTTCTCCGGTAGTGGCCTGGCGGATTTGCTGGCCGACGGGCTGCGCAACAGTCTGCAGGGGGCGGGGCCCTTTGTTGCACTGGTGGGCATTTTCCTGCTGACGGTGGCGCTGACGGAGTTAATGACCAACAACGCCGCCGCCGCACTGGCATTTCCGCTGGCGTGGAGCCTGGCGGAGAGCTTCGGTGTGAGCTGGACGCCGTTCGTCATGGCGGTGGCCTACGGGGCCAGCGCCAGCTTCCTGACTCCCTTCGGTTACCAGACCAACCTGATGGTGCAGAACCTCGGTGGTTATCACCTGAGGGATTTTATGCGCGCGGGCTTGCCGCTGACGATCGCTTACTCGGTTACTGTCCTGGCGCTGTTGCCGCTGGTGTTTCCGTTTACTGTTTGAGTGCTGGTCAACAATACTCGTCATACCGGCGAATGCCGGTATCCAGTTTGGTGGCACCTGAATTAGGTGGTGCTCCTGCACCACGCCCTGTGGGCCACGCGCTTTGCGCGTGCTCGCTTCGGCATCCTTGCCTTCGCAGTCCGGCGTGAGCTGCGCTGCTCCGTCGAGTCGCCGGAATGACGATATAGGGTGGGGCTGGCCTAACGTTGTAGCCATATGGCTACAAGCTGTGGCAATATGGCCACAGTTTGTAGCCATGGAGTCTCCCCATGAATCCCGCACTCGAGGCCCTGTTCGGTAGCAGATCTGCGGCGCAGACTTTGCTGTTCCTGCAGAACTATGGCGAGGGCCACGCCCGCCGGATCGCAGATACTTTCGGTGTGTCGCATATGGCTATCCAGCGGCAGCTAAGGCGCCTGGAAGCCGACGGCATATTGGTGAGCCGAGAGGTCGGCCGGGCGCGGGTGTTCACGTGGAACCCGCGTAGCGCCACGGTGAAGGACTTGCGTAAATTCCTCGAGGCCGAGCTGGAGCGTCTGCCCGAGGAAATCACCCGGCAATACTTTCGCCAGCGCCAGCGGCCGCGTCGTAGCGGTAAGGAGCTGTAGCCCATGGCGATCAAGGCGGACACATCAGCAGTAGAGCTGGCCGCTCTTGTCAGCCAGGCTCTTGAAGCAGCGGGCATTAAAGCCACTTTGTCTGGTGGTGGCGCTGTCAGTATTTATTCCGACAACCAGTACGAGTCGAAGGATCTGGATTTCGTCACGTCAGAGCGGCGTGATCGGTTGTCCTCTGCGTTGGCGCCTCTAGGATTTACGTTGGCGAGCGACAAGCGCCATTTTACGCACCCGCACACCGACCTGTTTTTGGAGTTCCCGGCGGCACCCCTGGAGTTTGGCAGCCGTATGGTGCAGCACGACGATATACCGAGGATGGACACGAAGTGGGGGCCGCTGCGTGTCATAACACCAACCTTGTGTGTGATGGATCGTCTGGCCGCTTTTTGGCACTGGAACGATCGCCAGTCTTGGGACCAGGCAGTTTTGGTGGCTAGCCATTGCGACGTTGATTACGACGAGCTCCTGGCCTATGCCAAGGATGAGGGCGCCGACTCCCGCGATATTAAAAAGCTGCGAGAACTGGCGAGGCGTGGAGAAGGGTAAGCAGTTGCGTCTGAGTCCGGCTCGGCGTTGCTGTCGCGGAGCTGTTGCGCCGAGAGCAGGCTCCTGTAGTGATAGAGGAATCCGAGGGGCTGGATACCGTCATGCGCCGGTATGACGAGGGGCGGGATTGGTCGTTGGGGCGATTCCGCAGAGCAGCGAGGCTCGTGCTGTATTCCTGTGAGCGAAGGTTGATATCAGTAATGCAAATACGGAGTAAGTCTTGAAAGCGGGGGACCGGGTTTTTGTCGTAGAGGAGAATGCTAATCCCTCTACCGATTACTTCGTTATTCCCTTCCTGCGGGAAAGGGGCATAGAGCCCGTGCGCTGTACTTTCGCCCAAGTGCCGCCGGTGGAAAAATTGGCCGGTGCGGCTGTGATTTTTGTCCGCTATGTACCAAAGCCTTGGCAGTCCCTCATCGATCGTCATCGCGCTGACATCGCCAACGTCTATTTCTTTATGGACGACGACCTGTTCGACTGGCGCGCGTTTGCGACCATGCCGCTGCGCTACCAGGCAAAGATTGTCCGCTACAGCTGGTCGCATCAGAAATGGCTGCGGACGGTCGGGGCCCGCCTGCTGGTTTCCACGCCCTACCTGCAACAGAAATACGCCGAGTGGCAACCGCAACTGCTGCCGCCCCGGCCACTGATGCCGCAGGAACAAATATCACCACTGACGGTGTTTTATCACGGTTCCGCCTCCCACGGTGCGGATATACGCTGGCTGCGCCCGGTGATTGCGGATGTGCTGGCGCGCAACGAGCAGCTGATGTTCGAGGTGATAGGCGATGCCGCCGTGAACCGCCTGTTCAAGGGGCTGCCGCGGGTGCATGTGCTGCACCCGATGAAGTGGCCCGCGTACCAGGCTTTGGTAGGACGCCCCGGCCGCGCCATTGGCCTGGCGCCGCTTATAAATAGCCGATTCAACCGCGCCCGCTCGCACACCAAGTTTTTTGATATCACCCAGGCCGGCGCCGTCGGCGTTTATGCGTCCGGCCCTGTGTACGGCGATATCGTCGAGCACGAGCGCAACGGCTTGCTGGTGCCGATGGATCAGCGCGCGTGGGTGGATGCGATCCTGCGCCTGGCCGACGACGGCGCGCTGCGTGAGCAACTGTTAGCAGGCGCGCGCGCGTGTCTGTAAGCGGGGATCGCGTGATCGGCTACTGCTCGCGCGGTATCGCGCGTGTGCCCAATCTCGACAAGCTGCTCGAGGCGCCCTGCGAGTATTTTCGCCTGCGGCCGTCATTTGCCGTTACCCATATTGCCGGCTGGGGGCGCAAGCCCACCACGTTGCGCGCGCGGAAAGTGGCTGCTGCGCGCGGGCTGCCGTATCTCAGTATCGAGGACGGTTTCCTGCGCTCGGCGGGCCTCGGTGTGCATGGGGCACGCCTGCACAGCATGGTGGTCGATGAAACCGGTATCTACTACGACGCCACCGGGCCGAGCGATCTCGAATCTCTGATTGCTGATGCAACCTTCGACGATGCGGAGCTGGCCCGCGCCCGCGAGGCCATGGCGCTGCTGTGCCACTATCGCCTGTCGAAATACAACCATGCCCCGGATGAGCCGATCGAGTGGCCGGATCCGCGCCCGCGCATTCTTGTAGTGGACCAGACTGCGGGTGATGCGGCCATCGAGTTCGGCAAGGCCTCGGCGGCGAGCTTTACCACCATGCTGGAGAGCGCCCTGCGCGAGCATCCGGATGCCGAAGTGTGTGTGAAGGTGCACCCGGATGTGATCGCCGGCAAAAAGCGCGGCCACCTGCTCGAACTGGCCCGGCAACACGGCTGCCGCTTACTGGCGGAGGATATCTGCCCCTGGGCGCTGCTGGATGCGGTGCAGGAAGTGTATGTGGTTACCAGCCAGTTCGGTTTTGATGCGCTGCTGGCCGGCAAGAAGGTGCACTGTTTCGGCCTGCCGTTTTTTGCCGGCTGGGGCCTGACCGCAGACCGGGTGCAATGCGAGCGCCGCAACCTCGCCCGCTCGCTGGAGCAGGTCTTCGCGGCCGCCTATCTGCGCTACAGCCGTTATATCAATCCCTATACGTGCGATCGCTGCAGCCTGGAAGATACCATCTACCTGATCGCCGAACAGAAGCGCCAGCGCGAGTGCTGGCGCGGTGATTGGCTGGCGGCGGGCTTCTCGCCGTGGAAGCGCGGCTTTATCCCGGCCTTTCTCGGCGGCGGTGGGAGCCTGCCTCGCAGGCGATCGTCAGGTGGGGGCGGAGAATCGCCTGCAGGGCAGGCTCCCACATCGGGCGCTTCGCTACGCTTCGCAGCCGCTAACGCTGCAGCGCTAAGTGCGGCTCGTCCGGGCTCCAGAGTTGTGGCCTGGGCTAGCAGCCTGCGCCCGGAATTCGCTATGGCGTGCGACCGTGCTGGAGTGGGGCTGTGGCGTATGGAAGACGGCTTCCTGCGCTCGGTCGGACTGGGGGCGGACCTGATCGCGCCGCTGTCGCTGGTGATGGATCGCCGCGGTATCTATTACGATGCCAGCCGCCCGAGTGACCTGGAATGGCTGCTCAATCACCGCGATTTCGATAGCGTCACGCTCGCGCGGGCTAGGGCAGTGCGTGAGCAGTTACTAGCCTCCGGCCTGAGCAAGTACAACGTCGGCGATGGGGTTCTGCCGGCGTTTGCTGCCGCTGAGGGAAAGAAAATAGTGCTGGTGCCGGGGCAGGTGGAGACGGATGCGTCCATTGCCCGTGGTTCGCCGCATTACAAGACGAATCGGGAATTGCTGCAGGCGGTGCGCGCTGCGGAGCCCGATGCGTTTATCGTCTACAAGCCGCATCCGGATGTGGTCAGCGGTGGCCGTATCGGTGAACTGGATTCCGAGGGCGCGTCGCTGTTCGATGCACTGGTGACGGATATTGCAATGCCGACGCTGCTGCAACGGGTGGATGAAGTCCATACCCTTTGTTCGCTGAGCGGTTTTGAGGCCTTGTTGCGCGGGCGCAAAGTGGTGACTTACGGCCTGCCGTTTTATGCCGGCTGGGGGGTGACGGAGGATCGGCTGCTTTTGTCGCAACCTGCTGAATCTGGGGCGCTGGATTCCGGCCTGCGCCGGAATGACGATGAAGCGAAAATGGTCACTCAAGTCTTGGCCGGAATCCAGGAAAGACGCCGCCGCAAGCTGACCCTCGATGCGCTGGTGGCGGGTGTACTGCTGGAATATCCGGTGTATGTCGACCCGCACACTGGTGACCATATCAATGTGGAAACGGCGATTGCCCTGCTGCAACAGATGCGCAGCCGGCAGCGCGAGGCGGGTTGGGCGACGCAGCTGTACCGCTGGTACCGCAACCGTTTTTTGCGCCGCTAGCCTCGAATCGGATTCCACTATCTGCACAACGCCAGTGTAGGAGCCTGCTTGCAGGCGAATAGGTAGATGTGCGCAGCCGTTCGCCTGCAAGCAGGCTCCTACAGATCCGCTTGCAGCGCAGACCAAAGACAACAGATATTGAGTACTGAACATGGCGCGGTCATCAGTGAAATTATTGGGGCAATGGCCCAAGCGTGAAGCGGGTTGGGCGATGCAACTGTACCGCTGGAACCGCAACCGGTTTTGCGCCGCTAGTCTCGAATTGGGTTCAGCTATCGGTACAGCGCCGGTGTAGGAGCCTGCTTGCAGGCGAATAGGTTGACGCTCCGCAGCCGTTCGCCTGCAAGCAGGCTCCTACAGGTCCGCTTGCAGGCGCGGACTAATGACAACAGATGTTGAGTACAGAACATGGCCCGGTCATCGATTAAATTTTTGTGGCAATGGCCCAAGTGGCTGCTGGAGCTGTTTGCCTGGGGTAAGAGCTTCAAGAACAACCCGATTATCGGCAGCTACTGGCTGAACCGCTGCGGCCTGCATGTAATGCGTGTGGTTGTCGCCCAGGCGCTGTTCCGCTTTCGGCTAATACTGCTGGCGCCGCTGGTGCCGGCGGAGGACCGGCGCACTTTCCTGAAAGACGGCTATGTGCTGAAAGAAAACTTCTTGCCGCCGGAGCAGTTTGCGCGGCTGGCGCGCGAGCTGGAGAGTTACGAGGGTGACGTGCGCGAGTTCGTCGAGGGTACAACACTCACGCAGCGCACCTTCATGACACACGATGTCCGTTCCGGCCTGCCGGAGTTCCAGGCCCTGGTGCGCGATCCCCGGCTTGACCGCCTGATGCGCTATTGCTCCTCCAAGAACCGGCCGCCGCTGTTCTATATCGAGAATCTGTGCAACCACGCCAATGTCACGCCGCGCCCGGATCCGCAGCGGGATATGCACGCGGATACCTTTCATCCCTGTGTAAAGGGCTGGCTCTATGTTGATGCCGTGGATGACCGCAACGGCCCCTACATCTATGTGCCCGGCTCACACCGCCTCTCCTGGCGGCGGCTGAAATGGGAGTACCGGCAGAGCCTGGAAGCCTGCAAGAAAGGGTCGGCGCGCGCGCCGGGCCGCTATTGGGATGGCTCTTTCCGGGTTTCCGCAGCGGAATTGGCGGAGATGGGCTTTGCCCGGCGCAAGTTCTGCGTGCCGGCTAATACTCTCGTGATCGGCAATGTGTATGGTTTCCACCGCCGTGGCGAAGCGCTGGAGAAGTCCAACCGGATGACCGTGTGGATGCAGGCCCGGGACAACCCCTTCAACCCCCTGTTTACCCTGTGGCCGCAGCGCACGGGGCGGCTGTTCGAATGGGTATGGGGCAAGGTGCTGGTGAAGCTGGACCGGGGCAAGCTCGCCAGTGGCGAGCAGCGCAATTTTCACGGGCATTTTAGCCGCGAAAATACCAACCTTTAATTCTCCTGATGACCGTCCCGGCTGGAACAAAGTTTGCTTGCCATACCCTGGGGTGAGGACTTTGTACGCAAATTGGCCGATCTCATTACACGGCATTACAAAATGAGACTTGGCGCACAAATCCCGGTAAGATTCAGCCCCTGAAATCTCTCCGATAGGACATTGGAGTTTTGGCGTTCGCAGTATGGGGCTGCAGGGCGCCGGGGAATGGAAGCCGAGCAGAGTCAATAAACACTGTCTTTTGGGGACATCCCGTTTTAGAAGCACCGAACACAGGTGCGCAGAACCCTCAACTGGGGAGTTGAGGACGGGATGAGACTTACCGGGGCGCAATGGCCGCTTGCCGGTAATCGGGGGAACTCATGGCTTCGGCTGTCTTTCTACAGGGCCCGCATGGCCCGTTCTTTGCCAAATTGGCGAAGCGCCTGTCGGCGTTCGGGGTGGAAACCCACAAGATCAATTTCAACGGTGGGGACCGGCACTTCGGCTGGGCCGATTTCCAGGTTGATTTCACCGGCCGCGAACAGGACTGGCCGGCTTTCTTCCGCGCTTATCTTCTCGAGCACTCTATCCGTGCCGTTTTCGTTTATGGCGATTGCCGCCAGTATCACCGCGCGGCCCGAGCCGTATGCGAGGAACTCGGAATCTCGTTCGGCGTGTTTGAAGAGGGCTATCTGCGCCCGGACTTCGTGACGCTCGAGTGGGGCGGGGTCAACGCCTATTCCTCCACGGACTGGTCACACAACGCCATCGATAGTTACCAGCCCCGCGGGCGCACGCCCTCGCTGCGCGTCGGCATGACTTTCTGGCAGCGCGCCTGGTACGCCAGCCGATACTATGTAGCCGCGCGTCTCGCACGCTCGGAGTTCCCTGCCTACCGCCATCACCGCAACCGCGACTGGAAAGGCGAGGCCGTTTGCTGGCTGAAAAGCTTTTACCGCAAGGGGCTCTATAAAATCACCCAGCGTGCTGTATTGCCGCAGCTCCTGCAGCGGTTTGATCGGCGCTTCTACCTGTTGCCGCTGCAGACCCGCGACGACTTCCAGCTGCGCACCCACTCGGATCTGCTGTCGATCGAGAACACCATTGATGTGGTGATCAGCTCGTTTGCCCGCAATGCGGCCGCGGACGAGGCCCTGGTCATCAAGCACCACCCGATGGACCGCGGCTTTTGCCACTACCGGAAACTGATCGATGCCCTGGCTGCACAACACAAGGTTTCCGGCCGGGTAATCTACTGCCACGACCTGCATCTGCCGACCTTGCTGGATCACGCCAAGGGCCTGGTGACGATCAACAGTACTGTCGGTATCTCCGCGCTGCTGCACCGGGTTCCGACCAAGGTGCTGGGGCGGGCGCTCTACGATATGGCCGGCTTGACTCACCAGGGGGATCTCGACAGCTTCTGGCGGCAGCCCAATGCGGTGGACGCCAAGTTGTTCCAGCGATTCCGCACCTATCTCTACGAGCACACGCAGCTGGATGGCAACTTTTGCAAGCATCTCAATCTTACCGTGGATGCTGCTTGGCAGCGCCTGATGCACGTTGTGCCGGTGCGTCAGAAAGTGCCGGTTACCGCGGCGGTTTCAGTTCCCGGAGCGGCCGAGATCGGTTAGGTCTCGATGCGCGGCGCAGGTGACGGCCTCCCCCTGCGCCATACTTCGCGCCAACAGGTAACGCTTGTAGAGGCCCCTTTTCTGTTCTTCTTTTCAAGCCTGTATTAACCAGCCGCTGATTCCCGCCGCGAAGACCTTCCCGGCAACCGAACCCCCCAGCGCGATCTCGCGCGCCAACAGACTACTATGTCGGCACCAGTCACCACCTTACTTTCAGCTTTCTACAGGCGCTCGCTGTTCGTTAGGGCTATACAGAAAGGCACCACATAACTACGCGGCATAAGTTCGGGCGAAGTGTCTGCCGTAGCCGCAGCGATTCGGTGATTTCTGGAATTTTGTCCATGAGAATAATGGTGACAGGCGGCGCTGGATTTATCGGTAGCGCTGTTGTTCGTTTTCTGCTGAAGCAGACTGATCATGTAGTTCTGAATATCGATGCGCTGACCTATGCCGGCAGTCTGGCGTCGATTCCGCGCGTTGCGGATGGCCGCTACCTGTTTCGGCGCACGGATATTCGCGACAGGGACGGGCTGGAGCAGCTGTTCGAGTCGTTTCGCCCTGAGGCCGTTTTGCATCTGGCCGCCGAAACCCATGTCGACCGCTCCATAGATAGCCCAGGCGACTTCATCGCGACCAATATCGTCGGCACCTGCAACCTGTTGGAGGCGGCACGGGATTACTGGATTGGCCTGCCCGCAACGGCGCGCGAGTGCTTCCGTTTTCTGCATGTTTCCACCGATGAAGTGTTTGGCGATCTCGGTGCGCGGGGATATTTCTCAGAAGAAACGGCCTACGCGCCCAGCTCACCCTATTCCGCCAGCAAAGCCAGCAGTGACCACCTGGTGCGAGCCTGGCACCGCACTTACGGGCTGCCGACGCTCGTTACCAACTGCTCCAATAACTACGGCCCCTATCAATTCCCGGAAAAACTGATACCGCTGACGATCATCAATGCGCTGGCTGGGAGGCCATTGCAGGTCTATGGCAATGGCTGCCAGATACGCGACTGGCTCTATGTGGAAGATCACGCGGATGCGCTCTATCGCGTGTTAACCCATGGTCGGGTAGGGGAAACCTACAATGTCGGTGGCCACTGTGAGCGCAAGAATATTGCGGTGGTGAGGACAATCTGTGACTTTCTGGAGGCTTTGGCTCCGCACAAGCCCCCGGGTGTCGAGCGCTATGAGGACCTGATTTGCTTTGTCCAGGATCGGCCGGGCCATGACCAGCGCTACGCCATTGATTCGAGGAAGATTCATGCGGAGCTGGGCTGGAAACCGCAGGAAAGCTTCGAGTCCGGCCTGTATAAAACGGTTGAGTGGTACCTGGAAAATTGCGACTGGTACCAGTCTCTGGAGCACAGCGATTACCAGGGCGAACGCCTGGGGCTGCTGCCGCAAAGCGCCGTGCAGGAGGTACATTGATGAAGGGAATCATTCTCGCCGGAGGATCCGGTACACGACTGTTGCCGATTACCGGTGGCGTGTGCAAACAGCTGTTACCGGTCTATGACAAGCCAATGATCTACTACCCGCTGACAACCCTGATGTTGGCGGGTATTCGCGAAGTCCTGATTATTTCAACGCCCGAGGACACGCCGAGATTTTCGCAGATGCTCGGCGATGGCAGCCAGTGGGGTATGAGTCTGCACTATGCGGTGCAGGCTTCCCCGGATGGTTTGGCGCAGGCCTTTCTAATCGGCGAACCGTTTATTAACGGCGAAGCCTGCGCGCTGATTCTGGGGGATAACCTGTTTTTCGGCCAGGGCCTGACGCCGGCGCTGGAGCGCGCGGCGCAAAACCAGCGCGGCGCTACCGTCTTTGCCTATCCGGTCAAAGATCCGCAGCGTTTCGGTGTCGTCTCCTTCGATGAGGCGGGGCGCGCCTGTGACATCGTCGAGAAGCCGATCAAGCCGATATCCCGCTACGCGGTAACCGGCCTCTATTTTTACGACGAAAAGGTCGTGGACCTGGCCAGGGAGGTCAAACCCTCTTCGCGCGGCGAACTGGAAATTACCGATCTCAACCGCTTTTACCTGGAAGCCGGTGAGCTCAATGTGGAGGTGTTGAGCCGCGGCGCCGCGTGGCTCGATACCGGCACCCACGATTCGCTGCTCGCTGCCAGCCAGTTCGTGCAAACGATAGAGCAGCGGCAAAGCCTGAAAGTCGCCTGTCCGGAGGAGGTTGCCTGGCGCAAGGGCTGGATCGACAAGCAACAATTGCAGATGCTGGCGGGCTCGCTGCGCAAGAGCGGCTACGGCGAGTACCTCCTCGACCTGCTGGAATATTGAGTTGAATCATGAAAGTGATCGAGACTTGTCTGCCCGGTGTAATGATCGTCGAGCCAAAAGTATTTGGGGATGGCCGGGGGTTCTTTCTGGAAACATTCCAGGCGGAGCGCTATCGGGCTGAACTGGGGATCTATGCCGCTTTCGTGCAGGATAACCACTCGCGCTCGGTAAGAGGTGTGCTCAGAGGTTTACATTCCCAGGTACATAACCCCCAGGGCAAACTCGTGCGTGTTATTCGTGGAAAAATTCTGGATGTTGCCGTGGATATTGATCCCGAATCCGCAACTTTTGGATGTCACGAGGCCGTGATTCTCAGTGACGAGAACCAGCGGCAACTTTGGGTGCCGCCCGGGTACGCGCACGGCTTTGCCGTGTTGTCCGACGTGGCCGACGTGGCCTACAAGTGCACCGAATACTACGATCCCAGCGATGAGGCCGGAATTGTCTGGAACGATCCGCAGCTGGCCATCGACTGGCAGCTGCAAAACCCCATCCTCTCGGATAAAGACGCCGCCCTGCCGACGCTTGCCCAGTACGTCTGCGGGATCCGGGAAGAGTCCGTGCCGTGAAAGTCCTACTGTTTGGCGCTACCGGCCAGCTCGGTAGGGAATGCCGAAAAGTTTTGGGTCAGGCGGGCTGGGCGCTGCTGACGCCGGGCCGGGACCTTGTGGATTTCGCGCAGCCGGAGACGGTTGCCGCCGCCGTCGAGAACCTGCGCCCACAGCTGGTGGTCAATGCCTGCGCCTTTACGGCGGTCGACCAGGCCGAAGCGGAGCCGCAGCTGGCGGAGCTGGTCAATGGCGTCAGTGTCGGCAGGCTTGCGGCGGCCTGCGCAGAACTGCAAATACCCACTATTCATGTTTCCACCGATTACGTCTTTGATGGCAGTGCCACCACGCCATACCATGAAGGCAGCGTGGTTGCCCCGTTAAACAAGTACGGACACAGCAAGCTCCAGGGGGAGCAATTGCTGCGTATGCAAAATCGGAAGCACGTGTTGCTGCGAACGAGTTGGGTGTTCAGCGCTCGCGGAAACAACTTCGTGAAGACGATGATTCGCCTTGGCGCCCAGCGAAGTGAACTGAGCGTAGTTGGGGACCAGGTCGGCTGCCCGACCTATGCCGGTGACCTTGCCTTTGTTATCGGGCAGTTTATCGAGCGCTATCAACGCGAAGGGAATTTGCGGTGGGGCACTTATCATTGCAGCAATGCCGAGCCCTGTAGCTGGTATGAATTCGCGCAGGCGGTGATGGAGCAGGGCGTGGCATGCGGTCTGCTGCGGCAGGAGCCGCTGCTGCAGAAAATCACCAGCGAAGAGTACCCCTTTGTCGCAACTAGGCCCGCCTATTCGGTACTCGACTGCAGCAAGCTGGAAGCGCGGCTGGAGACAAAAATGCCCAGCTGGCGTCAGGGGCTCGAACGCGTCTGCGCTGAACTTGCGGGCGCGATGCCGGAGGAGCTTCCCCGGACAACCGCAGGTGCTGGACAAGCCGCCACGGCGAGGTAGCGCCGGGCGGCGACTCGTGCGGCTGGCTAAAAAATAGACTGGCATATTTGGCCGAACCTGTTAGACTGCGCGGCCTTTTGTCCCCGGCCGTCAGGGCCCCTGAAAGGGACACTCTAATTGGGTTACAGACCTCCTCGCCACAGGCCCCTGTACTGCGTTGAACGAGCTTGAAATAGCGGGTGCTATGACTGGGCTCTTCTCCACGCCCAGCAATCTTTGGCGGTGAGCTATGGTTAGCCCATTGGGCACATGGCTCCCGCACGGCCCCTATGTAGAATCAAGTGAACTCCGAAATGACCGATACCCCCAATCCCGTTGGTTTTGACCAGCTGGGCCTGCCGTCCGACATCCTTAACGCAGTCCAAAAGCTGGGTTATGAGACGCCTTCGCCGATTCAGGCGCAGACCATTCCTTCCTTATTAGAGGGCCGCGACGTACTGGGCCAGGCGCAGACCGGCACCGGCAAGACCGCCGCCTTCGCACTGCCGCTGCTGGCGCAGCTGGACCTGAAGGATCGTCGCCCCCAGGCGCTGGTACTGGCGCCGACCCGCGAGCTGGCCATTCAGGTGGCCGAGGCCTGTCAGTCCTATGCCGCCAACCTGAAAGGTTTCCATGTGGCGCCAATCTACGGCGGCGCCGACTACCGCGGCCAGATTCAGCAGCTTAAGCGCGGCGTGCAGCTGGTGGTGGGTACTCCGGGCCGGGTGATGGACCATATGCGCAAGGGCACCCTGGACCTGTCCAACCTGAAGACGCTGGTGCTGGACGAAGCCGACGAAATGCTGCGCATGGGCTTTATCGACGACGTGCAGTGGGTGCTGGAGCAGATTCCGGAAGAGCGCCAGATCGCGCTCTTCTCCGCCACCATGCCGAAGGAAATCGCGCGCATCGCCCGCGACCACCTGCACGACCCGGTGGAAGTGAAGATCAAGGTCAAGACCGAGACCGCCGAGACCATCCGCCAGCGCTACTGGCCGGTGGGCGGCCTGCACAAGCTGGATGCGCTGACCCGCATCCTGGAAGCAGAGCCGGTGGATGCCACCATCATCTTCGTGCGCACCAAGAACACCACTGTGGAGCTGGCGGACAAGCTGGCCGCACGCGGTTTTGCCAGTTCGGCGTTGAACGGCGATATGGCGCAGAACCTGCGCGAGCAGGTGATCGACAAGCTGAAGAGCGGCAAGCTGGATATCGTCGTTGCCACCGATGTGGCGGCGCGCGGTCTGGACGTGAAGCGTATCAGCCACGTGATCAACTACGACATTCCCTACGACACCGAAGCCTATATTCACCGCATCGGCCGCACCGGCCGCGCTGGCCGCGAGGGTGATGCGATCCTGTTCGTCGCGCCGCGCGAGCGCCGTATGCTGCGCATTATCGAGAAGGCCACCAAGAAGCCGATCGAACAGCTGGAACTGCCCAGCGCCGCCCAGGTAAACAGCGCGCGTATGCAGCGCTTCCGCGAGCGCATCACCGGTACTATGGAAGGCGACACCGATCTGGCACCGTATCGCCAGCTGGTGGAGGAATACCTGGCGCAGACCGAAGCGGATCCGCTGGACGTGGCCGCCGCCCTGGCGGCGATGGCCCAGGGCGACCAGCCGCTGCTGATCAAAGAGCAGGAGCGCCCGCAGAGGGAAAGGAAAGAGCGCTGGGATCGCGATGAGGATTTCGAGGGCCGCGGTCGCAAGAAGGGCGGTTTCGAGAAGGACAAGAAGATGCCGCCGCCCGACGTGGGCATGGAACGCTTTCGCATCGAGGTCGGCCGCCAGCACGGCGTCAAGCCGGGCAACATTGTAGGCGCCATCGCCAACGAAGTGGACCTGGAAAGTTCCTATATCGGCCGCATCGAGATCTACCCGGAATACACCACGGTGGACCTGCCGGAAGGCATGCCGAAGGAGATATTCCAGCACCTGAAGCAGGTGCGGGTGGCCGGCCGGCCGATGAAAATTGCCAAGCTGGGTGAGGTAGTGAGCGGCGGCAAGCCGCGCGGTGGCAAGCCCGGCGGGGCCAAGCCAAGAAAACGCAAGCCGCAGCAGTAACAAAAAAGGGGAACCACTTGGTTCCCCTTTTTTTATTTGTCGGTAATCATCAGCTGGATTTAACCCACGGCAGCATATGCCGCAGCGTGTCGTCGCGCGTGACGAAGTGGTGCCAGAGCGCACCGCAGATGTGCAGCACCAGCAATGCCAGCAGCGCGTTCCACAACAGTTCCTTGTGTACAAAGGCGAACTGCTTGGCCACGTCGATATTTTTCTCCACAAACGACGGCAGATTGAACAGCCAGAACAGCGGAGTTTCCTTGCCGGCAAACTGTCGCATGGCCATTCCGGTCAGCGGCATGCCCAGCATGGCGACATAGAGTAAAGCCTCTACCAGCAGTGATACCGGGCGCTGCCAGCGGCTGCCGTAGAGTTTCGGTCGGGGGTGGGTTGCGCGCCAGTAGAGTCGCAGCATCGCCAGCAGCAGGACGGTGAAGCCGATAGAAAAATGCAGGTACTCCCACCACGCCCGCATTGGATCGCCTTTCTCATAGAGCTCGTGTAATTCGACGGAGGCCCAGGCGCACAAAATCAGAATGGCGATCAGCCAGTGCAGCCCCTTGCTGACGGGGTGCCATTTCTCTACGCGTTCGGTCATGAACTATCTCCCTATTTTCTTTGTGGCTTATCTTATCCACTTTTCGCGCCGGATTGTGGGAAATGTTTCCCGCCCGGTGCGGCGTTCGCCGGAAAATCGAACCGGAAATCAAACTGCGCGAATGCCGTTCAGATTGGCGAAGCAGGTATCCCGCGCAGTCTGCAGAAAATCCTCCACATACGCCTGCTCCAGCATTTCCTCGCGCACGGCGGCGTAGAGAGTGCTCCACAAGCCTTTCTCACCCAGGCGCAGCTGCGCAACAAATCCCTTTTGTAAGTATTCATGCAGTGCCCAGTTCGGCAGGGCGCAGACACCGCGGCCGCTGGCGGCCAGCTGCACCATCATCACCGTGAGTTCCGCGGTGCGCACGTCGGCGGGCTCGACACCGGCGGGATCGAGGAAGTGCTGGAAGACATCCAGCCGCTCGCGCTCGACTGGGTAGGTGATCTGCACTTCATCGGTGAGGTCCTCCGGCACCACCCAGCGTTTTTCCGAAAGCGCGTGTTTGCGGCTGATGGCCAGCACCATCTCGAAACCGAACAGCGGCTGGTAGTGGATGCCTTTCAGGTCCGGATCCGGGTTGGACGTGACCACCAGATCCAGGTCGCCGCGTACCAGCGCCGGCAGCGGCGCGAAGTGGAAGCCGCTGGACAGGTCCAGTTCCACCTCCGGCCAGTCGTCCCGGTACTTGTCCAGCGTCGGCATCAGCCATTGGTAACAGCTGTGGCACTCGATGGCGATATTCAGGCGGCCGGCCTGGCCCGAGGCGAGCCGCGCCAGGTCCCGCTGGGCGACCGCGACGCGCGGCAGCACCTCGTCCGCGAGCTGCAGCAGGCGCAGGCCGGCACTGGTAAAGCGCAGCGGCCGCGACTTGCGCACGAACAGCGGCTGCTCGTGACGCTCCTCCATCTCGCGGAACAGGTGGGACAGGGCGGACTGGGTCAGGTGCAGGCGCTCGGCGGCGCGCACCATGCTGCCGGTCTCGCGCAGGGTCGTCAGTGCCCTTAAATGCCGCAGTTCAATCATCTTTAGAAATATTCATGTTTCTGGCAAAAAATATGAAATTGATTGAATAACAGCGTGCCCGCAGAATCAACCCCGATTTCGGATTCCACCTCCACGGGTGGGCGAACATGGAATGCATTGGGGAATTACAGATGGCTCAGACACATATCCTCGGCTACCCGCGCATCGGCGCCGGTCGCGAACTGAAAAAGGCCCAGGAGGCCTACTGGCGCGGGGAGATCTCGCAGCGGGAACTGCTGGCGGTGGGCGCGGACATTCGCCGCAACAACTGGCAGGCACAGCGCGATGCCGGCCTGGAGCTGGTAACCGTCGGCGACTTTGCCTGGTACGACCAGGTGCTCAACCACACACTGCTGTTCGGTGCGGTGCCGGCCCGCTTCGCCCAGGGCGCCGCGGACAACAAGCTGGACCAGTATTTTCGTGTTGCCCGCGGCCGCGCGCCGTCCGGTGAGCCGGTGGCCGCCAGCGCAATGACGAAATGGTTCGACACCAACTACCACTATCTGGTGCCGGAATTCTCAACCGGCCAGCAGTTTGCGCTGGACAGCGACTGGCTGCTGGACGAGGTGCGCGAGGCCCAGTCCCAAGGGTACAAGGCCAAGCCGGTGGTGATCGGGCCGCTCACTTATTTGTGGCTGGGGCGCGCAGAGGGAGACGCGCTGGCGCTGCTGCCGGCACTGCTGCCGTGTTACGAACAGCTGCTGCAGCAGCTGGCGGATACCGGGGTGACGTGGGTGCAGATAGACGAACCCATTCTCGGCCTGGACCTGCCGGCCGCGTGGCGCGACGCTTTCGCAGGTGCGTACCGCCGTATCGGTGATGCGGCACAGTCCCTGAAGTTACTGCTCGCCACCTATTTTTCGCCACTGCGGGAAAATCTGCCGCTGGCCTTCGAGCTGCCAGTAGATGGTGTACATATCGACTGCGTGCGCGCTTCGGAGGAACTGCCGGCGGCAACAGCGGCGCTGCGCGACGAACAGGTACTGTCGGTGGGTGTGCTGAACGGTCGCAATATCTGGCGCGCCGACCTGGTCAGGTGGCGGCGCGAACTGAAGCCGCTGGCCGATCGGCTGGGCGAGCGCCTGTGGCTCTCCGCCAGTTGCTCGCTGCTGCACTGCCCGGTGGATCTCGACACGGAAAAGAAACTGCCGGAAGCGCAGTTGCAGAAGCTGGCCTACAGCCGGCAGAAGCTGTGTGAACTGAAAGAGCTGCAAACCCTGCTGCAACCAGGGCACCTTGTGGGAGCCAGCCCTGCTGGCGAAAAAGATACTGGCGATAGCACCGGCTCAATCGCCTGCAGGGCAGGCTCCCACAGCACAGATGGCTACACGCCATTCGAGTCTGACTCCATTGATTCCGTGGTGGGAGCCAGCCCTGCTGGCGAAACGGATTCTGCCAATAGCGCCGCCTCAATCGTCTGCAGGGCAGGCTCCCACAGCACAGATGGCTACACGCGATTCGAATCTGACTCCATTGATTCCGTTGGGGATGAATTGAAAGATTCCTGGCGCCCGCAGCCCTACGCCGAGCGCGCACCGCTGCAGCGCCAGCGCTGGCAGCTGCCACTGCTGCCGACCACCACCATCGGTTCCTTTCCGCAGACGGACCTGCTGCGTCAGGTGCGCAGGCAGTTCCGCAGCGGCGAGATCAGTGAGCAGGATTACGTCGACCATTTGCGCGCAGAAATTGCCGAGGCGATCCGCCGCCAGGAAATCCTCGGCCTGGACGTGCTGGTACACGGCGAGGCGGAGCGCAACGATATGGTGGAGTATTTCGGCGAGCAGCTGGATGGCTTCGTGCACACCGGCAATGGCTGGGTGCAGAGCTACGGCTCCCGCTGCGTCAAACCGCCGATTATTTTCGGCGATATTTCCCGCCCGCAGCCGATGACGGTGGAGTGGAGCCGCTACGCGCAGAGCCTGACCAAGAAGCCGGTCAAAGGCATGCTCACCGGACCGGTGACGATTCTGAACTGGTCCTTCCCGCGCGAGGACATTCCTCGCAGTGAGAGCTGCCTGCAGATTGCCAGGGCGCTGCGCCAGGAAGTGCTGGACCTGGAGGCAGCGGGTATCGGCATTATCCAGATCGACGAGCCGGCCCTGCGCGAGGGGCTGCCGCTGCGACAGTCGGAACATCGGGGCTACTTCGACTGGGCGGTGGCCTGTTTCCGCTATACCTGCAGCCAGGTAAAAGCGGAAACCCAGATCCATACCCATATGTGTTACAGCAACTTCAACGCGATCATGGATGCGATCGTCGCGCTGGACGCGGATGTGATTACGATCGAGTCGGCGCGCTCGGATCTGCAGTTGCTGTTGGCCTTTGCCGGTAAAAACGGCGGTTACCCGAACGAGATAGGCCCGGGCATTTACGACATTCACTCGCCCAATGTGCCGGAGCGGGCGGAGCTGGTGGCGCGATTGCAGAAAATCGCCGAGGTGATCCCGCTGGAGAAACTCTGGGTGAATCCGGACTGCGGGCTCAAGACGCGCAGCTGGGCCGAGGTGGGAACATCACTGCTGAATATGGTGGAAGCGGCGCGCACGGCGCGTGCTGAGCTGGCCTGAGCTAAGTTCAATATCGTCATCCCGGCGCAGGCCGGGATCCAGAATTGTGCCCTGAAACTGGCTGCCGGCCTGCGCCGGCACGACGATATCGATAAATTTATAGGAGTGGCGGGGCGGCCATCCGCTTGTGGCCACTCCTATATTATTTCCAGATGCCCTTTAAACTGGCTGCTTATATTCTCGTCACAGTAGATCAGGTCACCGCGGTATAGAGTGGCCCGCACATTCCCCTCGCCGTCGAGAATGGCGATATCCGCATCTTTGCCTTTTGCTATCGATCCGGTGCGGTGGTCAATGCCGAGAAATATTGCCGGCGACAGGCTGGCCATATGCACCGCTTCACGCAGTGCGATGCCGGCCAGTTGTTGCAGGTTGGCCACCGCTTTTTCCAGTGTGAGAGTGCTCCCTGCGAGAGAGCCGCTATCGGTGCGGGCGACCCCCTGTCGCAGCTCGACCTCCATTTTTCCCAGCGTGTAGCGCCCGTCGCGCAGTCCGCCGGCATTAATACAGTCGCTGATCAGGGTTACTTGCCGGGTTTCTTTCAACTTGCAGATCATCTGTAGTATCACCGGATGCAGGTGTACGCCGTCGGCGATCACCTCCACGTTAGCGTCGTGCATTAACACTGCGCCAGTGCAGCCGGGTTCGCGGTGGTGGATTCCGCGCATGCCGTTGAATACGTGTACGCCGCCACAGGCACCGGCTTGTAACGCCGCCGCAGTCTGGTCGTAAGTGGCGCTGGTGTGTCCCAGCATGACCCGCACTCCCTTTTCTTTCAGGTAGGGAATGATCTCCATGGCACCCTCCACTTCGGGAGCCAGGGCCACCACTTTCAGTTGCCCGCGGGCGGCTTCCAGCAGTGCGTCTATGCGCTCGCGGGTGGGGGTGAGGAAGAAATGTTCGTTGTGCGCGCCCTTGTGCTCGCTGGCGAAAAACAATCCCTCGCTGTAACCGCCCAGTACCTGGGCGCCGGGCTGGGTCTGCAGCGCGGCGTTACCGAGGTTTTCCATAGCGGCCAGTGTCTCCTCCCAGCTGCTGGTCACCGTCGTGGCGAGAAAGCCGGTCACACCGTGGCGGGCGAGGGAGGTTGAGATGGTGTCGATTGCCGCGGGGGTCGCGTCCATCACGTCGCAGCCTTCGCGACCGTGAATATGCAGGTCGATCATGCCCGGAATCAGGGTCGCGTCCGGCAGACTGATCAGTGGCAAGTCGCTGCCGGGGGTTCTGGCAATGTCGGTGATGCGGCCATGTTCGATGCGCAGGCAGTGGTCGAGCAGGTCCTCGGTCTCGGTGATGATGCGGGAAGCCTGGAGGTAGCAGTTTGTCGCTTTCATTTTTTATCGGGTTCTTCAGTCTGGAGGGCGAGCAGGGCGGCACCGCGGGCGCCGCTGGCATCGCCAAATTTCGCTGGCACTAGCGGCGGTGCGGTATAGCCGGGAAACAGGTGCTTCTCGATAGCGCCGGGTAGCTCCCGGTAGAACTCCTGTATGCGGGACAGGCCTCCGCCCAGCACGATGATGTCCGGGTCGTACGCCAGGACCAGGTTGGCGAAAGCTGCACCCAGTAAGTCTAGGTGTGCCGCTTTGGTGGCGAGGGCTCTTTTTTCCCCGTCGCGCCAGCGCTCTACCAGCGCCGGCACAGTGAGTTCCTCTTGCGCCAGGTGCCGGTGCAATGCCGTGAGGCCCGGGCCGGCGATATAGGTTTCCAGGCAGCCGTCCAGTCCGCAGCCACAGTGAAAGACAGGCAGGTTGTATTTTTGCTGCAGACTGGCGGGCAGTGGATGGTGGCCGTATTCCCCGGCGATGCCCTGACGGCTGCGATACAGGCGGCCGTCGATGGCAAGGCCGCCGGCGGCGCCGGTGCCGAGCACTGCGCCATATACATTGCGGAAGCCCTCGCCGGCACCGCCGCGGGATTCTGACAGGGCGAACAGGCGGCAGTCGTTTTCAATGGCAACCGGTCGCCCGAGTCTTGTGGTGAGCGATTCCGCCACTTTTTTACCGGTGGCGCAGGCGACGTTGGCCGACAGTGATCGCCCTTCGGTGTCGATCAGGCCGGGCATGCCGACGCCGATTTTCCCCCGGCAGCCGTGGCGGCGGTCCGCTGCTTCCACCAGGTCCACGAGGGTGTCGACGAAAGTTTGATAGTCGTCGACGGGGGTCGGCACCCGCTCACTTTCGAGTTGGTTCAGTTCGTCGTCGAAACAGGCGAGTTCGATCTTGGTGCCACCGATATCTACCCCGTAGATCAATTGGCGCACTCCGCTGTATAGGGGTGGATGGTCACTCCCTGCACCACGCGGTTGACCTCACCGGTAGGGCAGGGATTGTCGGGGGTGATGCCCAGCTCGAGAGATTTATAGAAGGCCAGCAGCTGGGCAAACGCTATGTAATGCAGGGCCAGCCAGGCATCCGCGAGGCCAGCGGTATCGACACTGTCCGCCGGGCAAACCACCCACTCGGTAGTGCCTTCGCGGCGCAGTTCCTCGTACAGGTCATCGTCGTAACGGCGACAGTAAGCGTCGTTGCTCTGAAACAGGACTACCAGCGTGGCGTCATCGAGCATTGATTTGGGGCCGTGGCGGAAGCCGAGCGGGCTCTCCGCGTAACAACCCACTTTGCCTGCAGTGAGTTCCAGCATCTTCAGCGCGGCCTCTGTGGCTATGCCCTTGAGGCCGCCGGCGCCCAAAAATACCACGCGGCGGAAGTTTCGCGCGGCCAGTGCGCGCGTGCTGTCGAGTTGGGTTTCGAGGAAAGCGCGAGTAACCTCGGCCAGCCTTTCCAGTTGTCCCGCCCGGGGTGCAAATATTTCCAGGGTGCTCACCAGCATGGCCGTGAAACTGCTGGTCATGGCAAAACTCTGGTCGAGTGTCTCTTCCAGCATCAGCAGCGAATAGCTGTTGTCGTTATTCCGCGCGCGGGTCGCCAGCTCGCCGTCGCGGTTGCAGGTAATCACCAGATGGTAGCACTCGTCGACACACTGGTTGGCCAGGTCATAGGCGCCGACGCTCTCGGGGCTGTTGCCGGAGCGGGCGTAGGAAATCAGCAGCGTGGGAACCCGCCGCAGCAGGTATTCCTGTGGATTGCTGACCAGGTCGGTGGTGCTGATCGCCTCGATGCGCCGCGCCATTGCCTGCGTCAGGTAGGGGGCCAGGGTATTGCCCACGTAGGCGGATGTGCCGGCCCCGGTAAGGATGACACGCAGGTTCTGCCGGTCGAGAAGGGGGGTGAGCCAGTCATCGAGTTCGGCCCGCTGCTGCTTTATCTGTTCGGCCGTGCGCAGCCATACATCCGGTTGCTGGGTAATTTCGCGGGCGGTGTGTTCGCCGTTTCGTTCGACGAGTTCTGCGGTGTCGATCGCTAGATATTTGGACATCATTGTTATCCTGTTTTTACTGCTTCCAGCATGCGGTGGCATAGGCGCTGATAACCTTGCGGATGCGGGCCTTTACCAGCGCGCGAGGATTATTGGCAAGCCCGCCCGCGCGGATTTCGCGGTACTCCTCCGGAAAAAACTGGCTAATCAGGGGCAGCGGAATCGGTTGAGGCGACAGGTTGTCGAGCAGTTTGGTGGTGGCCTGCTGCACCTCCGTGTCGGGCCAGTAGTAGCGGATGCGGTCGCTGTAACTATAGCGGCGGTACAGCGGCAGTTGCTCTTCCGCGACTTCGTAAAATGCCTGCCAGTATTTGGGTTCCGCCCGCATGCGCCGCTCGCAGACTTCACGCAGGCCGGACTTTGCGTCGATTCCCGGTAATTCTTCCTCGATATAACTGAGCGCAAACAGGGCCTCGCGCAGGGCAAACGTCAGCTGGGGGCCCACTTTCAGAATGGCAAAGTGGTCGCGTACCAGTTGCGTATAGCTTTGCGGTGTCTGGTAGTCGGTGGAGTGGGCCTCGAAGGCGACATTACCCATTTCTCCGGCCAGGGATTTCAGCTCTGCCGCCTTCGCCGGCCGGTAGTCGATGACCGAGGTGTGATCGAATTCCACGCCCGGCTGCACTACCAGGCCGATCACCCGTTGCCACGCACTGTCCAGCCCCAGCAGGGCGAAGGCCTCGCGATGCAGGTCGATGGTGTTGCGTGCATGCGCCGGGGCGGTAACCTCGAGTGTGGCAATCGCCTCTTTTGCGCCGCCGGGCGGGGGTACTTCTGTACCTATGATATAGACAATGTCTTTGCTGTTGCCCCGGCGCTTGGCAGCTTGCTCGGCAACCTTGCACAGATCAGCAGCGCGTGTCGCGATGATTTCGTCTGCCAGCGGTAGCTGATCGTCGGCACAGGGCATGCTGCAGTCCAGGTGAATCTTGGTAAAGCCGGCCGCTATATAGGCATCTATCATTTCACGGGCCTTGCCCATAGCAATCTCGGCGGGTTCCGTCTGCCAGCACACCGGCCCCAGGTGATCGCCACCGAGCAGCACGCGGGAGGCGTCCAGTCCGACTCGGTCAGCCAGCGTCATCACATAGTCGAAAAAGTCCGCCGGCCGCATGCCGGTGTAGCCGCCGAACTGGTTCACCTGGTTGGCAGTGGCCTCGATCAGCACCGGCGTGTCATCGGCCACGGCCTGCTCCATCGCCGCCTCCAGCACCAGGCCGTGAGCGGAGCAGATGGAGTAAATTCCGCGCGGCTGCCCACCCAGATTCGCGGCGATCAATTCTTGCAGCATGGAGATTCCTTGTTGTTAGTGATTCTTCTGGATACTCAAAATCCTGACTCAGTCGACGATGACCACCTTTACGCCGGCCTCGGAGATTACCTCGCGGAAGGCGTCGGGGATGCCGGCGTCGGTGATCAGTATGTCAATGTCGGCGAAATCGCAGATCTTGTGCACGCCGGAACGATTGAACTTGGAGGAGTCGGTCACCGCGATAACCTGGCGTGCCACCTTGCACATCAGCCGGTTCAGGTTGGCTTCGTACTCGAAGTGAGTGGTGATGCCGCCCTGGAAGTCGATGCCGTCCACGCCCAGGAATACCTTGTCGAAGTGGTAGCACTGCAGGGTTTCTTCGGCGGGGCGGCCGTAGAAAGAGAGCGACTTCTTGCGCAGGGTGCCGCCAGTCATCAGTACCTCCACCCCCTCGGCGTCCAGCAGCTGCTGCGCCACATTGAGGCCGTTGGTCATCACCAGCAGGCGCTTGAAGTCCCGCAGCTGCTTGGCGATCTCGGCGGTGGTGGTGCCCGAGTCCAGCACTAGGGTGTCCTGTTCGTGGATCTCCCGCACCGCGGCTGCGGCCAGGCGGCGCTTGACGTCCAGGTGCTCGGCGACCTTCTCCTGTACGGACAGCTCCTGGGTCACGCGGTTGCTGGCCACGGCGCCACCGTGGGTCCGTACCAGCAGGCCGCGCTTGTGCAGGTAGTTGAGGTCGCCGCGAATGGTGACTGCGGATACGCTGTACTTTTCCGCCAGCTCCGGCACCAGCACGCGCCCGCTATCGACGGCGGTCTGGATGATGTCGTGTCTTCTCTCGATCGTGTTCTTCGCCACGGGTCAGCCCCTTCGTTGTTCTTTCGCTATTCTACGAAACTTTCATTTGCTTTCAATAAGATTTTATTTTCAATTGCTTTCGTTTTGTAGAATCTATTTTGTATCAATAGGTTAGTTGTTTAAATTTGCGAAAACCTTGTTTCGCCTCATCTAAAAGTGAAAGTTTTCGAAGCATTTTTTTATTGAACGGTGGGTCGCACTTGGTTATTGTCGGAGGCCTGCGAATACGGGCCATCTGGACACGAGGTGAATATAAAAATGAGTTCGATCGATCGTCGCAATTTCCTCAAGGCGGGCCTGGCGGCAGCCGCTGCCGCAACGGCTGCCGGCTGCGCCGCCACCAATAAGATGAAAGGCGGTTCCCCCGTCGCCGGCCAGAAGTCGGTGATGGGGCTGGTGGTGCCGCCGCTGGAGACAGTCCGGGTTGGCTTTATCGGCGTGGGTGAGCGCGGCGTCGGCGCGGTTCAGCACTTCTGCAATATCGACGGCGTCGAGATCAAGGCCATCTGTGACATCGATCAGCAGGTGCTGGATCGCGCGGTCAATATTGTGGTGGGCAAGGAACTGCCGCGCCCGGCGGCGTACGGCAAGAATGAGTACGCCTACCGCGACCTGCTGGAGCGCAACGACATCGACATAGTGATCATCTCCACGCCGTGGCGCTGGCACACGCCCATGGCAGTGGAAACGATGCTGAGCGGCAAGCACGCGATGGTGGAAGTACCGGCGGCGCTGACCATCGACGAGGCCTGGTTGCTGGTGGATACCGCCGAGCAGACCCAGCGGAACTGCATGATGCTCGAAAACGTCTGCTACGGCCGCGACGAGCTGATGGCACTGAATATGGTGCGCATGGGGCTGTTCGGCGACCTGCTGCACGGTGAGGCCGCTTATATCCACGAGCTGCGCTGGCAGATGAAGGAGATGGACCGCAAGACCGGCTCCTGGCGCACTAAGTGGCACGCCCTGCGCGATGCGAATCTCTATCCGACTCACGGCCTGGGCCCCATCGCCCAGTACATGAACATCAATCGCGGCGACCGCTTCGATTACCTGAACTCCATGAGCAGCCCGGCCCTGGGGCGCGCCGCCTACGCCGAGCGCGAGTTCCCCGCTGATCACCAGCGCAACAAGCTCAACTATGTCGCCGGTGATATCAATACCAGCCTGATCAAGACCGCCAAGGGCAGGACCATCATGGTCCAGCACGATACCACCACGCCGCGGCCCTACACGCGCCTTAACCATATCCAGGGCACCAACGGAGCCTTCGCCGGTTTCCCCAACCGCATCGCGCTGGAGGAGGGTGGCCGCAAGAGCTACCACGAGTGGGACTACGACATGGACTACTGGTACAAGAAGTACGATCACCCGCTGTGGCGTCGCATGGGCAAGGAGGCCGAACTCAACGGTGGCCACGGCGGCATGGACTTCCTGATGTTCTGGCGCATGGTCTACTGCCTGCGTAACGGCCAGCCCCTCGATCAGGACGTCTACGATGCGGCCGCCTGGTCCGCGGTGACCCCGCTGTCCGAGCTCTCGGTGAAAGACCGCGGCAACAGCAAAGACTTCCCTGACTTTACCCGCGGAGCCTGGCAGACAGGTACACCGCTGGGCGTCGTCAGCTGACCATTGGCGGGCCTTGGGCCCGCCGGATAAATCCGGCCGCATAAGGCCGCCGAGTTCCATCGAACGATAACGAATATTCGCCTGCAACTGGCGAAGGGGCCGCCGTACGCCCGCGGTTTTTAAGCCGGCGATAAATATTGCCGGGTTAATGGCGGCACATGGATGTGACGCCGCCGGCCCTGGGCCGGCGCGAGACTGCGAAATACCTGCAGATCCATACATCTGCGCCCGGATTTCGCGGGCGACAATCAATTGGGTCAGGACGACCTATTTGATTGCCAGGTTTACGGCGCACTGCGCCCGAGCTGTACCACTCTCAAAACTATAAAAGGGAAGGTGAACCATGATTAAAAGTAAAAAGCACACCCTCAGTCTGGCAATCGGTGCTCTGGTCTTGGCATCGCAGGCTATGGCACAGGAGGCCGATGCGGAGAGGGATACCGACCAGCTGCAGCAGGTCTCGGATTCGGTTGTGGAAGAGGTAGAGGTCACCGGTATCCGCAGCAGTATCAAGTCGTCGCTGGATATCAAGAAAAATTCGGTCAATGTCGTGGACGCGATCATGGCCGAGGACATCGGCAAGTTCCCGGACCAGAATATCGCCGAGGCGCTACAGCGTATGAGTGGCATCACCGTTACCCGCAATGCCGGCGAGGGCCAGAACATCACTGTGCGCGGCCTGGGTGGTGACTACAACGTGACCACCATCAACGGCCGCCGAATGGCCTCCGAGCACAGCAGCCGCGATTTTAACTACGACCTGATCGCCGCCGAGCTGTTGAAGGGTGTCGAGGTATACAAGTCGCCGGTGGCCAAGACCCAGGAGGGTGGCATAGGCTCGGTCATCAATATCCAGACCCGCCGCCCGCTGGATTTCTCCGGTCTTACTGTGTCCGGCTCGGTCAAGGGCATCTACGAGGACCGCACCGAGGAGATGAATCCGCAGGCGTCCTTCCTGGTCAGCAACACATTTGCCGACGGCACTTTCGGCGCGTTGCTGACTGCGGTCTACTCGGAGCGCACGCTGCGCACCGACGCCTACCAGGGTGAGGGTTTCTACAACCTGGGCAACGAAAACTGGATCACCGTGCGCCAGGACGTGGACGGCAATGGTGAGTTCGACCCGGCGGTGGACAACGAGTACGGCTCGATCATTCCCGGCTATGTGCGCTACACCAACTGGCAGGACACCCGCGAGCGCGTCGGTGCCAGCCTGGCCCTGCAGTGGCGGCCGCGGGACGACATAGAGGTGAATTTCGACAGTATTTACTCGTCCTACGACACCAACGGCGAGCAGTACGAGATTTCGTTTGTCACCTACGACGAGAGCTGGACCCCGGGCATTCCCAATGTCAGCGACCTGGGCTTCGACCAGGACGGCCTGGTCAACGCACTGACCCTGAGCGACGGCGCCATGGCCGAGTTGCTGAATACCTCCAGGCCGCGCAAGACCGAGACCTTCCAGGTGGGCAATAATGTGGCCTGGCATGTCCGCGACAACCTGACCCTGGCCGTGGATATCTCCCACTCGGAATCGGCAAACACCAACAACGGCGACAACCGCTATATCGTCGCGCGCGGCTTCGTGGATGAGATCCGCATCGACCAGTCCGGCGGCAACCTGCTGCCGGATATCACCATGACGCCAGCGCTGTCCCACAACTCTCCGTTCGGCGCTCACTACAGCTACAACTACGGTGACGAGATTCGGGATAAGGTGACTGAGTTTAAGTTCGACGGCGACTGGGCACCGCTGGACTCCATCGTTTCGTCGGTGCAATTCGGCATCAACTACGGCGACCAAACCAAGGAGCGGGATTCCTATTCCTCGGTTAACCCGTCCATCTTCAGCAATGCCGGCGCGCACTTTGAAAGATACCCGGAATACACCCCGGATATGTCTGCGGCCGAGAATATCGCCGGTTTCGATCTCTTCCGTCTGCCCGCGGACGTTTTAGTAGCACCGCGCTTCGATAACTTCCTCGACGGCGAAGCGGGTTCGCACCCGGCCCCCTGGGCCAGCTTCGACTACGACAAGCTGTTCGCTTTCTACCAGAGCATCAGCGCCGATGCTGCCAACGACCTGGTCAAGGCCCAGTTCCGCCCCAACGATTCCTTTGCCGTGGGTGAGTCCACCCTGGCGGCCTATGTGCAGGCCAACCTGGAGAGCGAGTTGCTGGATTTGCCCTATACCCTGAACCTGGGGCTGAGGGCGATAGAGACCACGGTGACCAGTTCCGGCTATTCCCTGGATGTGGACGCGGTGCGCTTCGAGGCGGCGGATGAGCCGGGTGAGCTGCAGTATGTCGGCGATGTCTCCGACTACCAGCGCCAGATGAATTTCGAGGATTCCTACACCGATGTGCTGCCGAGCCTGAACTTCAAATGGAACCTGCGCGACGACCTGATCTACCGTTTCAGTGCGGCCAAGGTGATCACCCGGCCACAGATTGACTCCCTCACGGCCTACAGCTACGTGAACCTGCGGGAGTTCGAACTCTACACTTCCAACCCGGGGCTGGAGCCGATGCGCGCGAACCAGTTCGATACCGGACTCGAGTGGTATTTCTCTGACTACGGCGCCCTGACCGGCACCGTCTTCATCAAGGATATCGAGTCCTTTATCGAATCCGGGCGCAACGGCACGCGCACCATCGACGGTCACAACTTTGCCGTCTACAGCGCGATCAACGGCGACGAGGGTGCTGAGATACGCGGTACTGAGCTGACCTACCAGCAGTCTTTCGCCGGTATTCTCCCCGGGGTTTTCGGCGGTTTCGGAACGCAGCTGAACTACACCTATGTGGACAGCGAGTACGACGACCGCGAGCGTCGCGAGGCGGGTCTGCCGTTCCAGGGCATGCCGAAAAACTCCTACAACGCGGTGTTTTACTACGAGGGCGATGCCTTCCAGGCTCGGCTGGCTTACAACTGGCGCGGCAAGGTGATGACCAACCCGGAAGCCTGGGGTGGCCCCAGCTGGGATGCCGACTACGGCCAGTTTGACTTCAGTGCGGACTACGACTGGAGCGACAGCATCAACATGAGTCTCAGCGTGAACAACATTACCAACGAGCGCAACTGGGGTTACATCATGCGGCCGGATCAGGTGAGTCACCTGGCGCGCTACGGTCGCCTGGTTAATCTCGGCGTCAGTGCGAATTTCTAATTCGCGTACTGGGCCTCCGGGACGGCCGGAGACCCCTTTGCCCCCTTCGGTAGTAAGAGAAGCCTGAGCGCCCCTGCTACCGGTGAAAGTTTGCGGGACACGCTGTGAATACGTCCGTGTACGCTATCCACGGCCATCCATGGCCGTGAAATGTCCCGCAAACTTCCCCCGGTATCAGGGTCTTCGCATCTGGCTTTAGTATTCTTTTCCGGTTGCCGGGGGGCTGCATACAAAAATAGAAATATAGACGGGAGAATCAATGAGCACTGTCGTTTCCCACGAAAATGCAGTGAGCGAGTCGAGGGGCAGCCTGCTGCCGATGGCCATTATCGGGGTACTGTTTTTTATCTTTGGCTTTGTAACCTGGTTGAATGGCTCACTGATTCCGTTCCTGAAAATTCTGTGTGACCTGAACGACTTTCAGGCACTGTTCGTAACCTTTGTGTTTTACATCGCCTACACGGTTATGGCGCTGCCCATGTCCTTTATCCTGCGTCGCACCGGTTACCGGGATGGCATGGCGATAGGTCTCGCCATCATGGCGGTGGCCGCGCTGATCTTTATTCCCGCGGCGCAGACCGGCAGCTACGCAATTTTCCTGCTGGCACTCTTCGGCCTCGGCAGTGGCCTGACGATTCTGCAGACCGCTTCCAATCCCTATGTGGTGAAAGTCGGCCCCGCGCACAGCGCGGCGACCCGTATCTCGATCATGGGCATCATTAACAAGAGCGCCGGCGTGCTGGCGCCGGTGGCCTTTACCGCCCTGGTGCTGTCGGGCCTGGCGGACTTCAATTCGGAGGCAGTCGCGCAACTGGCGGAAGCCGATCGCGCGGCAAAAATGCAAGAGGTTGCCGATCGCCTGATTGCGCCCTATATCGCCATGTCGGTGTTGCTGTTCCTGCTGGTCGGCCTGGTCAAATTTTCCCGGCTGCCGGAGATCGACGAGGGCGACGCTTCCGCTAGCGAGCCCAGGTCCGGCATCTGGCAGTTCCCGCAGGTGGTGCTGGGCGCAGTTGCGCTATTTGCCTACGTGGGAGTGGAGGTTATCGCCGGTGATACCATCGGCCTTTACGGCGAGCAGCTGGGCGTGGCGAATTTTTCCTCGCTGACCTCCTATACGATGGCATTTATGGTGGTGGGCTATCTGATTGGCGTTGTAGGGATTCCGCGCTGGATCAGCCAGCAGCAGGCGCTCATCGGCTCGGCGATTGGCGGTGGATTGTGCGTGATCGGCGTGCTGTTCAGTTCCGCGGAGAGCACGGCGATTGCCAGCGTGCTCTGGGGCTGGTCCGGCATTCCGCCGATCCCCGACACGGTAACTTTTGTGGCACTGATGGGCTTGGCCCACGCACTGGTGTGGCCGGCGGTGTGGCCGCTTGCTCTGGACGGACTCGGCAAATACACCGCCCAGGGTTCCGCTTTGTTGATTATGGGCATCGCAGGTGGCGCGGTCGTTCCGCTGGCCTTCGGCAGGATTGCCGAGGTGGCCGGTGAGCTAGTAAGCGCCTACTGGATCGCATTGCCCTGCTACCTGTTTATCCTGTTTTACGCCGTTAAGGGACACAGGATGCGCAGCTGGACATAAGGTGTTTCGGCTGAAATTTTTTCCTCTCCTCGAGTCTCGTCATCTTAGCCCTCTTCTTGAGGGCTTTTTTGATTGGCGAATGCAGAATTTTTAGGAGTGGCAGGAAATTTTTCATGTCGTCATCCCGGCGCAGACCGGGATCCAGAATAAAACCCAGAAACTGGGTACCGGCCTGCGCGGTACGACGACATTGACACAAACTGCCGCTCCTAGGCGCTATTAATTGGCGGCGACTGTCGTTGAGCCATTCAGCCTGAACGGGATCGACTCGTAAAACGGCTTGATACCCAGGGCCTGGTAAATCTGATCCGGTCGATACAGGTTCTGCCCCTCGATCACCAGCGCGGTGCGGCGCAGTGCGCTGATATCCTCCAGCGGGTTGCCGTCGAGCAGGACCAGATCCGCATCCTTGCCGACATCGATGGTACCGCTGTGATTCAGCGCGCCGACAATTCTCGCCGGCACCACTGTGGCGGTGCGCAGTACATCGGCGTTGGGAATGCCGGCCTTGGCGTAGAGCTCCAGTTCGCGCAGCAGCGTAAATCCGGGAATGCCGTCGGTGCCGGCGACCATCGGCACTTTGTGCTCGTGCAGCTTGCGCACCATTTTCAGCAGGGCTTCGGCAGACAGGTCGTAATCCTCGCGGTGCTCCGGTTTGACATCGAGTTCGGCGCCGATAAATTGTCGGCGTACATTGACCGGCAGGTGATCGGCGATATCGGCAAATTCCGGGTCCAGCTTGCCGGGCTGGCGCAGCAGCATGGAACTGAACACCGTCGTGGTGGTATCCACGACGGTACCTTTGCGGGCGAGCTTGTCGAGGAACGCGGCGACTTCCTTGCTGTTCAGGTCCAGTTCGTGCGCGTGTTCACCCACCTCGGTAAAACGCAGTTTTTTGCGCGTATCGATGTGGCCCATAAAATTCAGGAACAGCATATTGATGTGCTGTATCTCGTCGAAGCCCGCATCCACGGCTTCTTCCGCCGTCATAAACGCGGGGATATGGCCGGAGAGGCGCAGACCCTTGCTGTGAATATGTTCGGCCAGCGGCGCAATCCACTCGGGCTCCATGGAGCTGTAGGTCTTTATCTGCTGATAGCCGCGTTCGGCGTACCAGTCGACGATCTCCTTGGCGTTGTCGAGGCTCGTGGCGGTCTTGCCCATCCGCATGGCATTTTCGCTTTCGCGATCCATAAAGCCCGCGCGGTATACATCGCCGCCGATGACCTTGTCGGATTCGAACAGCTCGGTGACGCGCATGATATTTTCATGGGTGTTGCCGATATCGCGCACGTTGATAATGCCGGCGGCCATATTGAGCGTGCCGTCGGAGGGTGACAGGTGGCCGTGCATATCCCAGAGGCCGGGCATCAGGGTCATGCCGCGCCCGTCAATCCGCGTAGCGCCGGCGACAGCGATTGGCGCGGCGCTGATACGGGTGATCTTGCCGCCTTCGATCAGTACATGGCGCCGTTCCAGCAACTCGCCGGCCTCCACATCGACCAGGTTGACGTTGTTGATCAGGATGGGTTTTGCGGACTTGTGAGTGTGCTGGCTGGCCAGCTCCTGCAGGTAGATATCTGCCGCGTGGATCTGGCGCTCTTTCAGGTTGGCCAGATGTGACTTGTCCCAGCCCTTGCGCAGTATCGCAAACCACCCTCCCTCATCAGAGGCGAACAGGTTGCCCTGCTCGTCGTACCAGGCGAGGTCAGGGGTAAACCAGAGCCCGCTGATCCCGTAGAGAAAGACGGTCTGTTCCTGTTCCCCCTGACGCAGGGTCACGGTGTCGAGCTGGCGCAGTTGCGCCTGTCCCTGGGGTAGCAGATTGACACTGTTGTCCTCATCTGCGAGCAGTGCCTTGACCAGCTGTGCCTGTACCGCCAGCGTGGAGTTTTTCGGTACGTAAAACTGTGGCTCGGAGGAATTTGCGTTGCCGCGCTCGTCGGTACTGCTCCAGTTGGCTACACCGTCCTGCAGTGAAAACTTTTCGTCGACCGGTGCACCGAAGGGACTGATGCCTTCGATATGCAGTTCATCGGGCATGGCGGCGTCGCCGATGGTAAAACTTTCCGTCAAGCTCAGGCGCCGGTTGTTCCAGCCCAGTTTAAGTTCGCCGGAAACTTTGTCGCCGTCCTGTGTGATTACCTCTGTACCCGCGACACCTTCTTTGTCGTAGAAAACATATTCGATGGTTTCCGCGTGCAACTGGCTTGCGGCAGCAATCAGTGTTGCCGCAAGTACCGCAGGGAAAGTAGAGATCTTCATTGGGGGGCCTTTTTTGTTGGTATTGGCCATCCCAGATTGGATGCTTTTTAGGGGCTCGGCAATAGTGCCAGGGGATACTTTTGCGTAGTGAAAATCTGCACGCCAAAAATTATGACTAGACTGTCATTGCGATTGTACTTGGGTGACAAGGTAGTACGGGGGTTTTATTTTCTGCTGATGAAACAGGCGAAAGGGGGAGCTGGCCCGCCCCACGACTTCGTCATGCCGGCGTAGGCCGGCATCCAGGTTTGTCCTTCGTATCTCTGGATCCCGGCCTTCGCCGGGATGACGAGCGTAGTGTGTGGGGGGGCATGCCCCTTGAGGTGCAGCCGCAGGTAGAGTGGCTGCCGTCAATTGAACTATTTTGTGTAGCAATCCCGGGTCATATTCTCGACACGATCCTTGTGCACGATCACATTGTCCTCGATGCGCACGCCGCCGAACGGACGCAATGCGTCGACCTTATCCCAGTTCACTTCCTTCGCCAGGTCAGAATCTTTCAGCTCAGCCAGCAGGCTGTCGATAAAGTAGAGCCCTGGCTCGATGGTGAAGACCTGGTTTTCCTCGATGGTGCGGCTGGTGCGCAGGAACGGGTATTCCACCGGCGGTGGGGTGATACCGCCCTCCGGTGCGGTCTGGTGACCGCCGACATCGTGTACCTGCAGGCCGAGGAAGTGGCCCAGGCCGTGGGGCATGAAGGTGCCGGTCAGGCCGGATTCCACCGCGCTCTCGGCGGAGGTCTTGATCACGCCGAACTGGCTCAACAGCTGGCCGACCTTGTGGTGGCATTCGCGGTGCAGGTCCGGGTAGGGCAGGCCGGGCTTGAGGCCGGCGACCAGTTCCTGTTCCTTCTCATCCATAGCCGCCACCAGCTCGGCGAACTCACCGTCGCGGAAGGCGTAAGTACGGGTGATGTCGGCGCAGTAGCCATTGCAGTCGGCACCGGCGTCGATCAGGAAGGTCTTCAGATCGGCTTCCGGCAGGCGCTGATCCGACAGGTGGGTGTAGTGCAGGATCGCCGCGTGCTCGTTCAGGGCAATGATATTGCCGTAGGGCATGCGGTTCTCGCCCTGGCCGGCGGCCTGCTGGTAGGCGAGATTGATCTCGAACTCGCTGGCGCCGTTGCGGAAGGCCGCTTCGGCAGCGCGGTGGGCCTGCACCGCGATGCGGTTGGCCTCGCGCAGGCAGGCGAATTCGTACGGGGTCTTGTAGGCGCGGGCCCAGTGCAGGCGCGCCAGCAGCTCTTCCGGGTTGGGGATGCCGATCGGCCAGCCGTCGAGACCCTGTTGTTCAAAACTTGAGATCTCGCCGAGAAAAGCGGCCCTTTCATGGGAAGAGTCGGCGCTGAGGAACGCCTTGGCGTCCGCCGGTTTGCTCAGCAGCTCGATATCGTAGTGATCGCTCCAGAAGGTCTGCGGCGCCGGCGGCACATAGTGCCAGAAATCCACGGGGCGGTAGAACAGCAGCTTCGGCTTCTGGCCGCGGCGGTAGATCACCCAGCTGTGCGGGTTGTCGGTGACCGGCACCAGCGCCTTGAACTGCGGGTTGACCTTGAACGGATAGTAGTTGTCGTCCAGGAACTGCACCTTGGGCGCACCGCTGAATACGTTCAGGGTGTCGAAGCCGCACTGCTCCATGATGTCGTCGTAGCGGCTGCGCAGGGTGGCGATATGGTCGGCGTAGAGGTTCTTGTCCATGAGTTTTCCTGCTTGGCGAGTTCGAGAGTCGTAGGATGGGCAAAGCGCAGCGTGCCCATCAACCGCGTCTGAAGATGGGCACGTCGCTTCGCTCCTTTGCCCATCCTACGGTAGCGCAACGGTGTAGTGTATAGTTTGGGGTCTGGATATTTGGCCTGAATTTCGACCATGGAAAAGAAGATACTGCTGACTGACTGCCCGGATGCCAAGGGTTTGATCGCCAAGATCACCAACATCTGCTACAAGCACCAGCTCAATATCATCAAGAACGACGAGTTCGTCGATCGCGCGCAGGGGCGCTTCTTCATGCGCACCGCGCTGGAGGGCATCTTCAACGATGCCACGCTGCTGGAAGATCTGGATATGGCCCTGCCGGCGGGCGCCATGCGCCGCCTGGTGGCCAGCGGGCGCAAGCGGCTGGTGCTGATGGTTACCCGCGAGCCCCATTGCCTCGGCGATATCCTGATGAAGTGCTATGCGGGGGCGCTGGATGTGGAGATTGCCGCGGTGATCGGCAATCACCCGGATCTCGGCGGTTTGGTGGAGAAGTTCGATATTCCGTTCCACTGCCTGCCGGCGGAGGGTCTTGCGCGGGCGCAGCACGAAGAGCAGGTCATGGCACTGGTCGACGAATATGCGCCGGATTACCTGGTGCTGGCCAAATATATGCGCGTACTGACGCCGGAATTCGTGGCCCGCTATTGCGGTCGAATCATCAATATTCACCATTCGTTCCTGCCCGCCTTTATCGGCGCCAAGCCCTATCAGCAGGCCTATGAGCGCGGCGTGAAGATCATCGGTGCCACTGCGCACTTCGTCACCGATGACCTGGATGAGGGGCCGATTATCGAGCAGGACGTTATTCATGTGGATCACGCCTACTCTGCCGAGGCGATGGCTGCGGCCGGACGGGACGTGGAGAAGTCGGTACTCAGCCGCGCGCTGCAACTGGTGTTGCAGGAGCGGGTGTTTATTCACGGTAACAAGACCGTCGTCTTCAAATAGCCTGCAACACATTGTGTGCGGGGCGAATGATGGTGTGCGCATCGAAGCGCTGAGCTTCCGGTTTTGCTTGGCGCTGTTGGTCGGCATCCAGTAACTAATTGGAGAGAGGTTGTGATCGTTCACGACTGACGGGCGTCTCAGTCGGTTCGCGCTGTAGGTCCAGACTGGTCGGAAAAAAGGAATTTATTGCTTGCAATCGGGAGTCAAAGGAATGAAACGGAATTTCTACCTGAAAGGCGTGGTGACGGTGTTGGCCCTGGGCATGATGGCGGCTGCTTTTTTGGTCGGCGGCTTGGCCGGGAAACTGCATATACAGCCACTCTACGGGCCGATCGATTTTGCGGAAACCATGATTCGCGCGGTAGTGACCAAAGTTCGTGGGCACCCGAGTAATCAGTCCTTCCTCGAAAGCAGCCTTCTGGAGTTGTCTCTCACCAGCCTGGAAGTAATGCCGGAAAATCCTGGCGACAATGTCGGTTTTACTCCACTGGGCAACGGTTATCTGATCGCCACACGGAAGGGCGAGTTGAATTATGCAGAAATGAACTGGCCGGACAGTTCCTCGTTGAAGAGGCTTCCCTATAGCGTGCCGGTGGAAAAGGAAAGGTTTCTGCGGCATTCGGTGACCAAGCGTCATCCCCGTATCCCCCTGCATTTCGGGGTCAAGGATATCTATACGCTGAAGGCCGAAGATGGATTCTATATCTATGCCAGCCACCACTTCTGGAAAGAGCAGGAAGAGTGCGTGGTTTTCAGGTTGTCGGGCATTCGCATTACCGAGAACGCCTTTGCGGATGTTCCCGAACACGAATGGCAGACACTGTTTGAAAGCCGGCCGTGCCTGAAAATCGACGCGGGTGTCAATCGGCTGGGGGAGGACGACACCCTGCTGCAGGCCGGGGGGCGGATTGCGCAGTACGACGCGGATCAGTTGCTGCTGACAATCGGTGACCACTACATGGAGGGCCTGCACAATCCGGATCTGGTGCAGGATCCCGCCGCCTCTTACGGCAAGACCTGGCTGGTAAACCGCCACACCGGAGAAGCCACGCTGTTCACCTTGGGGCACCGCAATCCGCAGGGCCTGACCCGGGACCAGTTTGGCAATTGGTGGTCCACCGAGCACGGACCGCGCGGTGGTGACGAACTGAATGTACTCCGCGCGGGGGCCAATTACGGCTGGCCCCGCGTGAGCTACGGTACCTTGTATGCCGGCTATGACTATCCGCCGGGCGCCGACTGGCGCGAACACGGCGATTACGCGGATCCCGCCTATATCTGGGCCCGATCGGTAGGGGCCTCAAACCTGATTCGATTGGACGGCTCCCGGTTCACGCGCTGGGGAGATGACCTGATCATGGCCAGTCTCGGCGGCCGTTCGCTGATTCGCCTGGAGGCCAGGGGAACGGATATCATCGGTACGGAGCGGATCGAGATAGGTGATCGCCTGCGGGATCTGGCCCAGGCTGCCGACGGCAGCTTGCTGCTGATGACAGACCGCGGTACGTTTATCCGCGTCGAACCTGCAGCTGATGCGGAATCGGGAGATTTGGATAATAGTCAGCAGGCCCGCGCGTTGTGGATGGCTTGCGGCGCCTGTCATAGCAACCAGCGCGGGGCGGGTCACCATATCGGTCCAAATCTGGCGCAGGTCATCGACAGGCCCATTGCGGGAGCTGAAGATTATCGATACAGCCCGGCCTTGCGCTCGCTGGAGGGGCGGTGGAGCGAGGAAAACCTGGATCGCTTTCTAGCCGATCCCGCGACCTTCGCGCCGGGTACCAGCATGATGTTTGCCGGTATCGAGGACCCGCAGCAGCGCAGGCTGCTGATTCAATATCTTAAAGAGCAATAACGCCGCAGCTGACCAGCGCCGTCAGCAGACTGCGGTAACCCGAACTGAGAGGAGTGCGAATGCGTTTTTTCCCAATTCTTGCCAGACCCATACTGGGATTATTTGGGGCGGCCACTGCAGTGCTGCTGTTGTCTGGTTGTACCAGTACTCCGGCGGCGCCCAATCCCGGTCTGAAGGAATCCTTCCACACCGAGATTTCTGCTAATGGCTCCAAGCGTTTCACCTACGCGCTGGAAATGACGACGCCCCTGGTGCGCGGGCCCTATACCCAGAGCCCCACTGCCCGCGGCGGCATGGTGCGCACGCAGGATATGCCGGGTCGCCAACCGCCTGGCAATCGGGGGCTGGATTTCGACCACGCCCTGAATCTGAAACTGCAGGAAACAGGCTTCTGCCTCGACGGCTACTTCGTGATAGAGCGCAGCGTATCGCCGATGAACGGCGAAGTGCGCGGTGAATGCCGGGAAGGTGTGCAGCGCTGACAAGTATTTGAAATACGCGGAAAAAGCGAAGCCGGGACACTGCAGTGTGCCCCGGCTTTTTTATTGGTAGGCCGGATGCCGGCGTGGTTGGTATGGCCCGGCCTTGCAATCCGCTCGCGAATGGTCTTTGCTAGTGATCCAAGCGGTAAATTCAGTAACCGATCTCTTCGCCACAGGCCCCGGTTCGGCGTTGAAAAAGCTTGAATTAGCCCTGCTAGTCCTGCGCTTTTTCGCCTTGCCCCGGAGCCTGTGGCGGTGAGCTTTAGTTACCGAATTTACCGCTTGAACCACTAGCGGCTTGTCATTGACGTTTCGTGGTGTCCCAAACTCAATAATCTAAAAAACGGGTGCAGCCATGCAAAACCCCGCTTCAGTTAATCCTGCTGTCGCCGCCGTACAGGAACCCGCAGTCGCCGCAGCGGCGGAGGTCAGGGCCGGGCGCCTGGTCTCGGTCGATTTCGCGCGCGGGCTGGTGATGGTCATTATGGCCCTCGACCATGTGCGCGATTTCACTTCGTCGGCCAGGTTCTCTCCCGAAGACCTAAACGAAACCAGTCCGGCCTATTTCTTTACCCGCTGGATCACGCATTTCTGCGCGCCTCTGTTTGTGCTGCTGGCGGGTATGGGCGCGGGCTTTATGCGGGCGAGCCGCTCGCCCCGCGAGCTGAGTATTTTCCTGCTGACCCGCGGTGTCTGGTTGATTTTTATCGAGCAGACCGTGATGTCGTTTGGCTGGAGTTTTGTCCAGCCGCAGGGCTATGCGCTGGTGCTGACGACTTTGTCGATGATCGGCTTTTGCATGATCAGCATGGCCGCCTTCATTCATCTTCCGCGCCTGCCGCTTTTGCTGCTGAGCCTGGCGCTGATTGCCGGCCACAACCTGCTCGATGGCCGCCTGCCAATGCCGGAACAGGGGCTGCCGCCGCTCTGGTACGGCTTGCACGAGGATATCTTTACGCGGGTCGCCGGAATACCACTGGTGGTCGTGTATCCGCTGATTCCCTGGCTGGCGGTGATGCCACTGGGTTACCTGCTGGCCGATCTCTACAAAGATCCGGACGAAACGCGCCGCCGTGCACTGGTCTGGCTCGGTGGGGGTGCCATTGGGCTGTTCCTGCTGCTACGTCTGTTCAATGTTTACGGCGATCCCGAAGTGTGGGAGGCCCAGCAGAGCTTCGCCATGACTCTGGTCAGCTTCTTTAATCTCGAGAAGTATCCGCCCTCGCTGCTCTACCTGTTGATGACCCTGGGCCCGGGTCTGTTGCTGCTGGCATGGTCGGAGCGGCTGCGCGGTTCGGTGGTTGATGTGATCAATACCTTCGGCCGGGTGCCCTTCGCCTACTACATACTGCATATCTATATCGCGCACCTGCTGGCGCTGGGACTGGCGCAGTGGCAGGGCTTCGGCTGGCGCGCAGCCGCCGGCGGCTGGTGGACATTCCCCGAGGGTTATGGCCTGCCGTTACCGATGGTGTATGTGATCTGGTTGGGAGTGGTCGCGCTGCTGTATCCGTTCTGTCGCTGGCTCGCCGCGGTCAAGGCGCGGCGCAAAGACTGGTGGTTGAGCTACCTCTGACAAACAACGGCACAAAAAAATGGCGAGCTAGAAAGCTCGCCATTTTTGATTTACCAGTTACATCCGCTGCGGGACAGAGGTTACTCCATGTAGCTCTCAACCGGCGGGCAGGAACAGATCAGGTTGCGGTCGCCATAGACGTTGTCGATACGGTTGGAAGCCGGCCACACCTTGTGTTCCTTCAGCCACGCAGCCGGGCGACCGGCCACATCGCGGGAGTAGCTGTGAGCCCACTGGTCCGCCATCACGTCGTCGAGGGTGTGCGGTGCATTGTGCAGCGGGTTGTCCTCGGCGCTGTGTTTGCCATCGATGACATCCTGGATTTCCTGGCGGATGGTGGCCATTGCCATGATGAAGCGGTCCAGTTCTTCCTGCGACTCACTTTCGGTCGGCTCGATCATCAGGGTGCCGGCCACCGGGAAGGACATGGTGGGGGCGTGGAAGCCGAAGTCCATCAGGCGCTTGGCGATATCTTCCTCGCTGATGCCGCTCGCCTCTTTCAGCGGGCGCAGGTCCACCAGGCATTCGTGGGCGACGAAGCCGTTGGTGCCGGTGTACAGCAGTGAGTAGTGCTCGCTCAGTTTCCTGGCCACATAGTTGGCATTCAGGATCGCCATTTCGGTGGCGCGCTTCATACCCTGCTTGCCCATCATGCGGATGTACATCCAGCTGATCGGCAGGATGCTGGCGGAGCCCCAGGGTGCTGCGGAAATGGTGCCGTTGGCCGTGTCGGTGCCCGGTACCTCGGTCACCGGGTGACCGGCCAGGTAGGGCTCCAGGTGCTTGCCAACTGCGATCGGGCCCATGCCCGGGCCGCCGCCGCCGTGCGGGATACAGAAGGTCTTGTGCAGGTTCAGGTGCGAAACGTCGCCGCCGAACTGGCCCGGTGCGGCCACGCCGATCAGGGCGTTCATGTTGGCGCCGTCGATGTAGACCTGGCCGCCGGCCTGGTGCACCAGGTCGCAGATCTCGCGGATGCCTTCCTCGAACACGCCGTGGGTGGACGGATAGGTAACCATCAGCGCGGCGATGCGGTCGCCGTGTTCTTCGATCTTCGCCTTCAGGTCGTCGATGTCGACGTTGCCCTTGTTGTCACAGGCAACCACAACCACCTTCATGCTCACCATCATCGCGGAAGCCGGGTTGGTACCGTGGGCGGAAGCCGGAATCAGGCAGATGTCGCGCTGGGTCTCGCCCTTGGCTTCGAAGTATTTCTTGATCGCCACCAGGCCGGCGTACTCGCCCTGGGAGCCGGCATTCGGCTGCAGGCTCACGGCGTCGTAGCCGGTACAGGCCGCCAGCATCTGTTCCAGCTGCTGGAACATCTCTGCGTAGCCCTGGGCCTGGTCGGCGGGCGCAAACGGGTGCAGCTTGCCGAACTCCGGCCAGGTCACCGGGATCATTTCCGCGGTGGCGTTCAGCTTCATGGTGCAGGAGCCCAGCGGGATCATGCTGTGGTTCAGCGCAATGTCCTTGGATTCCAGGGACTTCAGGTAGCGCAGCATCTCGGTCTCGGAGTGGTAGGTGTTGAAGACCGGGTGCGTCAGGAATTCGCTGGAGCGTACCAGGGAGTTCGGCAGGCCCTGCGGACCCTTGGCGGCGATCTCGCTGTCCAGTGCGCGCAGGTCGAGGCTGTGCGCGGTGCCGGTGAACGCGTTGATGATGTCGGACACGTCCTGCAGCGTGGTGGTCTCGTTCAGGCTGACGCCGAGGGCATCGGCGCCGACCTTGCGCAGGTTGATTTCCGCATCCAGGGCGCGCTGGTAGATCTCGCCCTGCTTGCCGCCGACGGTGACGGTCAGGGTGTCGAACCAGCTGTCGTGGGCCAGGTCGAAGCCTTCCTTCTTCAGTGCGGCGGCGAGAATATCAGCCAGGCGCTGGATACGCGCGGCGATGGTCTTCAGGCCTTCGGGACCGTGGTAGATCGCATAGAAGGCGCTCATTACCGCCAGCAGTACCTGGGAGGTACAGATATTGGAGTTGGCCTTCTCGCGGCGGATGTGCTGCTCGCGGGTTTGCATGGCCATACGCAGGGCGCGCTTGCCTTTGCTGTCCACGGAGACACCGATAATGCGGCCGGGCGCGGAGCGCTTGTAAGCTTCGCGGAAGGCGAAGAAACCGGCGTGCGGGCCGCCGTAGCCCATCGGGATACCGAAGCGCTGGTTACAGCCGACCACTACGTCCGCGCCCATGTCGCCCGGCGCCTTTAGCGCAACGAGGCTCATCAGATCGGCGGCGACGGTCACCAGGCCGTTGGCTTCGTGCACCTTGGCGATGATGTCGGACAGGTCGCGCACGACACCGGTAGTACCCGGGTACTGCAGCAGCGCGCCGAACAGATCCGCCGGCAACTCTTTTTCCACATCGCCGACAACGACTTCGAAGCCGAAGTGCTCGGCGCGGGTCTTGACCACGGCAATGGTCTGCGGGTGGCAGTCCCGATCGACGAAAAATACGTTGGACTTGTTGCGCTTCACCTGGCGCTTGCACATGGCCATGGCTTCCGCGGCAGCGGTGCCCTCGTCCAGCATGGAGGCGTTGGCCAGCTCCATACCGGTCAGGTCCATGATCATCTGCTGGAAGTTCAGCAGGCCTTCGAGGCGGCCCTGGGCGATCTCCGGCTGGTACGGGGTGTAGGCGGTGTACCAGCCCGGGTTCTCCAGCACGTTGCGCAGGATCACGTTCGGCGTGATGGTGTCGTGGTAACCCATACCGATAAAGGTGCGGTAAATCTTATTGCGGCCCGCCAGTGCTTTCAGCTCAGCCAGCGCCTCTACCTCGTTGACCGCATCCGCGAGGTCCAGCTCGTCGGTTTTGCGGATAGCCTCGGGTACTGTCTTCTCGATCAGCTCGTCAAGGCTGGAGACGCCGAGGGTTTTCAGCATCGCCTGAACCTGCTCGGCGTCGGGGCCGATATGGCGGGAGATAAAGGCGTCGTGTTGTTCCAACTGCTGAAGAGATGGCTGGGTCATAAACTTCGTTCCTGTAATCGCAGGGAGTCGTCGCTGGTGCGCTCGCGGTTAAAAATAGCACCTGGTCTCTGTCCCGCTTTCTCAATAGGTCCGCGGTCTCCGCACAGCGGATATACGGGGAACAGATCCTGGGAAAGAACGGGATGGCAGCCGTATCGGCCGGCGCGCATCTTAGCAATCGCGAGCGATGCCGGCAATCTGCCGGTTTTTAGCGTCAAAAGTGCTGTTTTTTGAAGAAAAACGTGCGCGAAATCCTGTCTTTGCGACTTTGGTGCAATTTTATTCTAGCGGCGTACGGGTGCCGTCGCCTCGGCAGCAGCCTGGCGCGTTATTGCGCTTCAGGTCTCCGCATTGCGTCGCGAAATTCCCGCTGCTGGTCTACCTTAAATGGTACTCGAATATTTTTTCGGCGTTATTCGAGGCACTGAAAGCGATAAATATAAAGATAACGAAGTTGCTGAGGCTGCCAGCCGGCAAGGATTGCGGAAATTCTGATCATGGCGCAACGGATCTTCATCGCCAGCGACCAATTGCTCGTTTGTCACCTGTTTACGTTGCTGGAACAGGCTGGAATCTCGGTTCTGATGCAAAAATCTGTGGTCGACGTACCGCAGGAGGAAACTGGCCCCCTGGCCTGGTATTCGGAATTGTGGGTTTTGCAGAACCACCAACTGAGCGCCGCATCGCAGCTGCTTGAGGATGCGCTGGTTGCGGAAGCGATTCGGGCCCCTATCGGGCAGCTGGAAAAAATGCCCGGGCTGACCCTGGTGGCCAGCCGGATTTCCTCGTCTTCATCCCCACCTGCGGAAATCGCCTGACGGCGGTTTCCGCTAGTTTCACTGCGGTTTCTTACTGTTGCGCCCGTTTACAGAAACGGCTGCAGGTAGCGCGCCAGCTGCTGCGGCAGCGGTTCGCCGGCCTCAATCCCCATATCGGCAAGGCGCGACTTGTCCAGCTGACAGTTGTACGGGCGTGGCTCGTTAAACTGCGGGGCGGAGTCCCCCGACAGGTGGTCCGCAGTCAGCGCGCAGCTCTCCGCAACGAGCTTGGCCAGTTGGTAGCGCGTGCAGGCGATATCGCCACTCCAGTGGTAAGTGCCTGCAAAGCGGGTGCCCGCCTTGGACTTCAGCAGACACTGTTCCAGAACCTGGGCCACGTCCTCGACGCTGGTGGGATAGCGAATCGCCCAGTCGTCCAGCGCTGTTGGTTCTGGGTTGCGAATGGTTTCCAGCAGGGCGGTTACGCCGGATTCGCGCAGATAAGTCACCGGGCCGAACAGCAGCGGCACGCGCAGTACCCAGTGATCGCCGTTGCCGAGTACCGCTTCTTCGCCGGCCAGTTTGCTGCGGCCGTAGAAGTTGATGGGGTTGGGCTGGTTGTCGACAGAGTAGGGCGCCGCACTGCCATCGAACACATAGTCGGTGGAGATATACACCAGCTGTGCATCGATATCGCGGCACAGTTGTGCCAGCTTCTCGGTACTCTGCACATTGAGCTGCCAGGCCGCATCGGGATTCTGTGTGCAGCGATCCGGCCAGCGTTCGGCGGCGCAGTGGATGACCACCTGTGGCTGAATCTTGCGCAGCATTTCCGCTACGGCGGCAGCATCGGTGAGGTCCAGTCGTAGGAGGTTGTCGCCGGTGCGGGAGTAGGCGGTGCCGGTTACCTCGAATGCGGGATTGGCATTGAGCTGCTTGAAGACGCTGCGGCCGAGCAGGCCGGAGGCGCCGGTGATCAGTATTTTCAAGATTTGTTTTTCGTTCGCGGTTTTCGGGCGGTCCTATTGCCGGTGGCTATATGCCAGACACGCTGTGAATACGTCCCTGTACGCTCTACGCGGCCATCCTTGGCCGCGTAAGGTCTGGCATATAGCCACCGGCAACAGGACCTTAGCATCACGCTCCGGAATCTATTCCGGTCTTGGCGCGGGCGCGAGCGTTACATCTGCTCCATCACTTCAATACCGAGCAGGCCCAGCCCGGTGGCGATGGTGCGGGCGACCAGGTCGCACAGCTGCAGGCGGCTGTTTTTCTGTTCTTCGCTGACACCTTCTTTCAGCACCGGGCAGGCCTCGTAGAAGGCCATATAGGCGCTGGCCAGATCGTAGAGGTAGCTGCACAGCATGTGCGGGAAGGTGTCCTTGGCAACCTGATCCAGGACTTCGCCAAACTGGCACAGTTTGACCGCCAGGGCGCGCTCCTCGGCGGTACCCAGCTGGATGTCGCCGGTCAGTTCGCCCGGCTCGATGCCGGCGCGGCGGAAGATGGAACGCACGCGAGTGTAGGCATACTGCAGGTAGGGCGCGGTGTTGCCCTCGAAGCTCAGCATTGCTTCCCAGCCGAATATGTAATCGTTGGTGCGCGTCTTGCTCAGGTCTGCGTACTTGACCGCGCCGATACCCACCTTGCGCGCGATTTCGGCGCAGGTGTCGGCATCCAGGTCCGGGTTCTTTTCCGCCACCAGCTTTTCGGCGCGCTCGATAGCTTCGTCGAGCAGTGCGGCCAGTTTTACCGTGCCTCCGGTGCGGGTTTTGAACGGCTTACCGTCGTCGCCCATCATGGTGCCAAAGGCGCAGTGTTCCAGAGTGACCGACTCCGGCAGGAAGCCGGCCTTGCGCGAGGCGGTAAAGGCCTGCTGCAGGTGCAGGGACTGGCGCGCGTCCACCACGTAGAGGATGCGGTCCGCGTGCAGCTGGTTGGCACGGTAGCGGATGGCAGCCAGGTCGGTGGTGGCATACAGGTAGCCGCCGCCTTTCTTCTGGATGATCATCGGGCTGGGGTTGCCCTCCTTGTCGGCCATTTCCTCCAGGAATACGACGATGGCACCCTGGTCTTCCACGGCGATACCGCGGTCCAGCAGCTCCTTCACCAGCACCGGCAGGTCGTCGTTGTACTGGCTCTCGGCGTAGACGTCTTCCTGCTTGAGGGTGACGTTCAGCTTGGAGTAGATCTCCTCACAGTGGCTGATGGAGATATCGATAAACTGCTGCCACAGTTTCAGGCACTGCTCGTCACCACCCTGCAGTTTCACGACGTATTCACGGGCGCGGTCGGCAAAGCCTTCCTCTTCGTCAAAGCGCACTTTGGCTTCGCGGTAGAACACTTCCAGGTCTGCCAAGGCTACCTCGGCGTCACTGTCGGCCAGTTTGTCGGACAGGTGCGCCAGCAGCATGCCGAACTGGGTGCCCCAGTCGCCCATATGGTTTTGGCGGACTACCTTGTGGCCCTGGAATTCCAGCAGGCGCGCCAGGGCGTCACCGATAATGGTGGTGCGCAGGTGGCCGACGTGCATCTCCTTCGCCAGGTTGGGGTGGGAGTAGTCGATCACCACCGTCTGCGGCTGGTCCACTGCGGCGATATTCAGCCGCTCGTCCTTCTCCGCGGCGGCCAGTTTGTCGGCCAGCCACTGTTCGCTCAGGTGAATATTCATAAAGCCGGGGCCGGCGATCTCGACCTTGTCGATCATGTCGCCCTGGTCCAGCTGCTCGAGGATCTTCGCCGCCAGTTCACGGGGGTTGGTGCCCATGCGCTTGGCCGCGCCCATGGCGCCGTTGGCCTGGTAGTCGCCGAAGCCCGCTTTCTTCGCCGGCGCCACCACCGGGCCGCAATCTTCGGGAATGCCGGCGGCAAGCATGGCGGCCTGGAACTTGTCGGAGAGGAGTTGGCGAATATTCATAGGGGACTGCTGCTGTAATTCGTGGGAACGCGGGATTTTAATGGGCGGGGGCGGCTTTGCAACCGGCCGCCCGGAACTTGGGACAAGCGGGCGCCGAGATTTCGGCACTGCGTGAGGTCCTGCTGCTGGTGGCCAGCCGGCAAAAAACCTGATCGGTAAATATTTCCCGACTGGCCACCAGCAGCAGGACCGGAGCCGTTGCCCGGCGGCTCAGGAGAGTTCCGCCGCGCGGCGCTCCAGTTCGTCTTCCGGCACATCCTCGATATGGGTGGCCAGGAACCAGACATGGCCAAAGGGATCCTGCAGGGTACCGCTGCGATCGCCGTAAAACTGGTCTTCCAGCGGACGCTTGACGGAGGCACCGGCCTCGACGGCGCGGGTGAAGACGGCGTCGACATCGTCCACGTACAGCAGCAGGCCGACGGGCGAGCTGCCCTGCGGGCTCAGCAGACCGCCCTCTTCATTGTCGTCGGCCAGCGAAATACGGGTGTCGCCGATCTGGATTTCCGCGTGGGCGATGCTGCCGTCAGGCATCGGGAAGCGGAACAGCTCGCGGGCGCCGAACGCCTGCGCGTAGAAATCTATCGCCCTGGCGGCGCCGTTGACGCTCAGGTAGGGGGTTACGCTGTGGTATCCATCGGGAATGGGTTTGACGGTCATGGCTACTCTCCTTGTATTAGTGTCGGGCAATGGTGTGCCGCGCTTGAATCTTTGTCCAGCCCTGAGCCCGGTAGGATGGGCACAAATCGGCAGGGACTGCCCACTTGGACGCGGAAGGCGCCCGCGAAGCGGGCGAGCGCCATGGACGGCGCGAGTCAAAGGAGCGCAGCGATGTGCCCATCACCGCGCCGATTGATGGGCACGCTGCGCTTTGCCCATCCTACACTTCGGTCTAAGTCCCGAGCCCCCAATGCTATGATGCATCCCAAAAACAGGGGGACATGTGAGCAATTCCACACTTTACTGGCACGACTACGAAACCTGGGGCACGGATCCGGGCGCGGACAAGCCGTCCCAGTTCGCCGGCATCCGCACCGACGAGGATCTCAATATCGTCGGCGAACCGCTGATGCTCTACAGCCGCCCCGCCAGCGACTGCCTGCCGCAGCCGATGGCCAGCCTGGTCACCGGTATCAGCCCCCAGCGCGCCCTGGCCGAAGGCGTGTCGGAGCTGGAGTTTATCCAGCGCATTGTCGCCGAGCTGGGCACACCCGGTACCTGTGGCGTCGGCTACAACAGCCTGCGCTTCGACGACGAGGTGACCCGCCACACCCTCTACCGGAACCTGCTGGACCCCTACGAGCGCGAGTGGCGCTCCGGCAACAGCCGCTGGGACATCATCGATATGGTGCGCCTCACCTACGCCCTGCGCCCCCAGGGCATCCAGTGGCCGGAGCGAGAAGCCGCTAACGGAGAGAGCGTGCCCTCCTTCCGCCTGGAGGAACTCACCGCCGCCAACGGTATCGCCCACGAAGGGGCGCACGATGCGCTGTCCGACGTGCGTGCCACCATCGATATGGCGCGACTGGTGCGCAGCAGACAGCCCAAGCTGTACGACTATGTCTACCGGTTGCGGCGCAAGCAGGAGGCGGCCAAGCTGATCGATCTGCGCAACCGCACGCCGCTGCTGCACGTGTCCGGCAAGGTGCCCGCATCCCAGGGCCATCTCACCTACATAGTGCCGCTGGCAAACCACCCGGTGAACCGCAACGCGATCATCGTCGCCAACCTGGCCATGGATCCGGAGCCGCTGTTCGGCCTCGACGCGGAGCGCCTGCGCGAGCGCCTCTACACTGCCCGCGATAAGCTCGGTGAGGGCGAATTGCCGGTCGGGTTGAAACTGGTGTACCTGAACAAGTGTCCGGTGCTGGCCCCGGCCAAGATGCTCGACGACAAGCGCGCGGCTGAACTCGGCATCGACAAGGCCGCCTGCGAAGCCAACTGGCAGAAACTGCGCGACGTCGACCTGACCGAGAAGCTGCACCAGGTGTTTCTCGACAGCGAATTCCCCCAGCGGGATGTCGAAGCCAGTCTCTACGACGGTTTTCTCAACGACGACGACCGCGACCTGTGCCGCCAGCTGCACCGCGACCTCGCCGAGCGCGGCCCCGAGGCGCTGGCCGGGCAGGTGCCCTTCGCCGACCGGCGTCTGCCGGAGTTACTGTTCCGCCTGCGCGCGCGCAACTTCCCGGAAACCCTGTCGGCGCAGGAACAGCAGCGCTGGCAGCAGTGGCGCTACCGCCGCCTGACCGATCCCGCCGCGGGCGCGAGCATCACGCTGGAAGCCTATTTCGAGGAAATCGCCGCATTGCGGGCGCAGTTTCCACAGAAGGTGGAGCTGCTCGACCAGCTGGAGAGCTGGGGCGACAGCCTGCTGGCCTGATCCAAATCAGCGCACTGAAACCGGATGCGAAGGCGCCGCTGCCGGGAGCCGTCTGAGAAACAATTGCCGATCAGGCTGTTGAACAGGCGGCTCCCGGCAGCGGCGCCGCCCCGGGACCCGGAAAAGTAGGGTTCGGGGTCGCTGTGGCCCGTGCCGCTAGGCGCTTTGCCGGCACCCGAGTAGAATGCCACCCGCTAAAGACTGGCGCCCACAAGGCGCAATCACTGGAGTAACAATGGACTTTATCGGAGCCAATATCCTTTCCGTCAGCCAGTTCGAGCGCGGTGATATCGACCGTGTCTTCGCCGTGGCGGACACCATGGTCCCCTACGCCCGCCGCGAGAAGGTTACCCGCGTGCTGGAGGGGGCCATTCTCGGCAATATGTTCCTCGAGCCCAGCACCCGCACCCGACTCAGCTTCGGTTCTGCATTCAACCTGCTCGGCGGCACCGTGCGCGAAACCGTCGGCATTACCGCCAGCGCCATGGCCAAGGGCGAATCCCTGTACGACACGGCGCGGGTACTGTCCGGCTATAGCGACGTCATCTGCATGCGCCACCCGCAGGAAGGTTCCGTGGCCGAGTTTGCCGCCGCGAGCCGGGTGCCGGTGGTCAATGGCGGCGACGGGGCCAACGAGCACCCGACCCAGGCACTGCTGGATCTCTACACCATTCGCAAGGAGCTGGAAGCGCACGGTCGCTCCCTGGATGAGTTCCGTATCGCCATGATCGGCGACCTCAAATACGGCCGCACCGTCCACTCGCTGTGCAAACTGCTGTGCCTGTTCAGCAATGTACAAATTGTATTGGTGTCGCCGCCGGAGCTGGCGATGCCGGAAGATGTGGTGGAAAAACTGCGCGCGGCCGGCCACAAGGTTAGCGTGTCTGATGAGCTGGAAGCCTCTATCTCCCACGTGGATATCGTCTACTCCACGCGGATTCAGGAAGAGCGCTTCGCCTCCCAGGAAGAGGCCAACCTGTACCGCGGTCGTTTCCGTCTGAACCGCGAAATCTTTACCCGCCACGCACAGCCGAACACGGTCATCATGCATCCGCTGCCGCGGGACTCCCGCGCAGAGGCCAACGAGCTGGACACCGACCTGAACGAACACCCGAGCCTGGCGATTTTTCGCCAGACCGACAACGGCCTGCTGGTACGCATGGCGCTGTTCGCGCTGCTGCTGGGGGTGGAAGGCAAGGTCGATCAGTACTCCCACGAAGTGCGCTGGCACGTGCGCCGCACGCCAGTCTAAGCCTCTCTCCTGTTCGCTACCCCCGTCGCCGAGTTGGCGCAGGGGTAGCGGTCAAAAGTCCCGGTAAGCGTATCGGGCGACGCCTTCCCGCAAGGGAGTAGTGCACTAGCTCCCACCATTCAGCCCTGTCACAAGCGCGGTCATTGTTTGCCGATCGGTCCGGTAGGCAAACCCCGCTGGCCGCAATCGTTGCGTTTGCCGGCCGGCAGGGTTAGCTTGGCAGAAAAACAAAAAAGGAATTCCGCGTGCGCACCATCCTTTTCAGTCTCCTTTTCCTGTTTGCCGTTGCATCACTGGCCCAAGCCGAAGAGCGCCGGGCCGCCGTGGCCATGCCCGATGCGTTCAGTGCCGAAGTGGCTGCGCAGATTTTACAGAGCGGCGGCAATGCCGTGGATGCCGCCGTCGCCGCGCAGTTTGTCCTTGCCGTGACGCTGCCGGAGGCGGGCAATATCGGAGGTGGCGGCTTTATGCTGATCCACAAGGACGGCGAACAGGAATTCCTCGATTACCGCGAGGTGGCGCCCGCGGCCGCACATCGGGACATGTATCTCGATGACGACGGGGAAGTGGTGCCGGACCTGTCCCTGTTCGGCTCCCTGGCCTCGGGTGTGCCCGGCACTGTGCAGGGGATGTGGCAGGCGCACCAGCGCCACGGTTCCATGCCCTGGGCTGCGTTGGTGCAGCCGGCGGTGACCCTGGCGGAAAAAGGTTTTGTGGTGCCGGAGCCGCTGGCGCGCGAAGCCGAAGAATTTGCCACCTATGTGGAAGAACATCATCCGTCGGTCAATTTCTCCGATTATTTCGGTGAGCTCAGGGCCGGCAAGCTGTTTCGCCAGCCGGAGCTGGCTACCACCCTGGCGCGTATCCGCGACCGCGGCGCTGAGGGCTTTTACCGCGGCGAAACGGCCCGCTTGATTGCGGACTTTATGCGCGATAACGGCGGCCTGATCACGGAAAAGGATCTGCTCGATTACCGGGCCAAATGGCGCCGGCCGCTGATGGCCGACTGGCGCGGCTACCGCATCGTCTCTGCACCGCCGCCGAGTTCCGGCGGCATTGCCGTCATCCAGTGGCTGAAGATGTACGACCGGGTGCGCGATGGTGTACTCGAGGGGCAGGTTCCCACACACAACAGCGCCGAGTATGTGCACCTGCTGGCGGAAGTGGGCAAGCGGGTTTTCGCCGATCGGGCCGAATACCTCGGCGACCCGGATTTCCACCCGGTCCCGGTGGCGCGCCTGCTGGATGACGACTACCTGGCGCAGCGCAGCCGGGAGCTCAATCTCGCCGCCATTTCCCCGACACCGGCAGTAGTGCCCGGATTGCCGGAGAGCGAGGAGACCACGCACTTCTCCATCGTCGATCGCTGGGGCAACGCGGTTTCCAACACCACTACCATCAACCTGAGTTTCGGCTCCGGTGTCGTGGTCGAGGGGGCCGGTTTTCTGCTCAACGACGAGATGGACGATTTCAGCGCTAAGCCGGGGGTGCCCAATGCCTTCGGCGCGCTCGGTGGTGCGGCCAACGCAGTGCACCCGGGCAAGCGCATGCTGTCATCGATGTCGCCGACCATGCTGCTGGAAAACGGCGCGGTGAAAATGGTGACCGGCTCTCCCGGCGGCACCACAATCATCACCAGCGTTTACCAGTCGATGCTCAATGTGGTCGAGTTCGGTATGGACGCGCAGCGCGCCGTGGATACGCCGCGATTCCATCACCAGTTGTGGCCCAGAGACCATATTCGCCACCAGGGTGGTCTCGACGCCGAGGTGAACAAGACACTGCAGGCCATGGGATATCAGCTGGAGCAAGATGGATTTGGAGACCTGCAGGTGATAGTCGCTCACGGTGACGAGCTGGAGGCGGCATCCCAGTCCAGCGGGCGCGGTGTCTCGCGGGTACTTGTGCTGCCGGAGCCTGTGCGCGCGGCGCTTTGATGGCGACAACCGTCGCGAACAGCTGATGGGCGCCGCCGCTTTCGCGACAATCTGTTAGGCTGGTTTTATCGCTTCTCCTGTATCCAGGATTGACGCCATGCCGAATCGGAATTCATTGTGGTCGCGCCGGCGGCTGCCGGTTTGTTTTACCCTGTTGTTGGTTGCGCTGGCGGCGCTCGCCGCCGCGCAGCCAATCGAACGCCCCCATGTGGCCCTGCTATCCATCGACGGGCCCATAGGGCCCGCCACCACGGATTATTTCGTCCGCGCCACCGAAGAGGCCGAAGAAAAGGGCGCGCAGCTGATCGTGCTGCAGATGGATACTCCCGGCGGCCTCGATGCCGCCACCCGCGATATCATCCAGCATATCCTCGCCTCGCCGGTGCCCATCGTTACCTATGTGCATCCTGCCGGTGCCCGCGCCGCCAGTGCCGGCACCTATATCCTTTATGCGAGCCATATCGCCGCGATGACGCCTGCCACTACGCTCGGTGCGGCAACTCCGGTGCAGATGGGGGGCATGCCGGGTGCGCCAGGCGAGCAACCGGACGACAAACCCAGTGGAGAAAAAGGCGGAGAAAGTACGGAAGACAAAGAGGGGAAAAACGGCGAGAAAAAGGACTCGCCAGCCTCCGGCACCGCGATGGAACGCAAGATGGTGAACGATTCGGTGGCCTATATCCGCGGCCTGGCCAGGCGCCACAACCGCAATGCGGACTGGGCGGAAAAGGCCGTGCGCGAGGCGGCCACCCTGACGGCTACCGAGGCGCTGGAAGAGAATGTCATCGACATAGTGGCCGGGAATAACGAGGACCTACTGAAGCAGGTGGCCGGGCGCAAGGTGGCCCTGGCAGAGGGAGAACTTGCTATTTCCCCCAGTATTGCCGAACTGCCACTGGAATCCTACGAGCCGGACTGGCGCAACGAAATCCTGGCCCTGATCACCAACCCACAGATAGCCTATATTCTGTTGTTGATCGGTATTTACGGCCTCATTTTCGAGGGTTACAACCCGGGCGCACTGGTGCCGGGGATCGTCGGCATCATCTGCCTGTTACTGGCCTTCTATGCACTGCAGGTGCTGCCCATCAATTACGCCGGGCTGGCACTGATTATTGTCGGCGCACTGCTGATCGTCGCGGAAGTTTTTATGCCGAGTTTCGGCGCTCTCGGTATCGGTGGCGTGATCGCGCTGGTGATCGGCTCGGTGATGCTGATCGATACGGATGTGCCGGGCATGCAGGTGTCGCGCAAACTGATCGGCGCCATTGCCGGTGTCAGCGGGCTGGCGCTGCTCGGGATATTGATGGCGGTGGGCAAGAGCCTGCGCAAGCCGCGTGTCGCGATCGAGAATGCCCTGGTGGGGCGCACAGCGATTGTCAGTGGTATCCAGGACGGCGATGTATTGGTGCACCTGGACGGTGAAATCTGGCAGGCGCGCTGCGACCAGCCGCTGCAGCCGGGGCAGCGGGTCAAGGTGGTGGAGCAGCACGGGCTGTTCCTGCGCGTGGAACCGGGATAACAAACGCAACGGAATAACGAAATAAGGAGAGTTCGGAATGGTCAGTTACTTTATGGGGTTACTGGTCGCAGCAGTGGTTCTGCTGCTGATGTATGCCATTCGTATCCTGCGGGAATACGAGCGGGCCGTGGTGTTTTTCCTCGGGCGCTTCCAGGCGGTAAAGGGACCCGGCCTGATTATTATCATTCCGATAATCCAGACGATGGAGCGGGTGGATTTGCGCACGGTGGTGATGGATGTGCCGACCCAGGATGTAATCAGCAAGGACAACGTCTCGGTCAAGGTCAACGCGGTGGTCTACTACCGGGTGGTCAACCCGCAGTCCGCGATCATCAACGTGGAGCACTATCACGAGGCGGTGAGCCAGCTGTCCCAGACCACCCTGCGGTCGGTGCTCGGCAAGCACGAGTTGGACGAAATGCTGTCCGAGCGCGACAAGCTCAACGTGGATATCCAGAAGATTCTCGATGAGCAGACCGATGCCTGGGGCGTAAAGGTCACCAATGTCGAGATCAAGCATATCGACCTGGACGAGAGCATGATCCGCGCGATCGCCAAGCAGGCGGAGGCGGAGCGCTCGCGGCGTGCCAAAGTGATTCACGCGGAGGGTGAGGCCCAGGCCGCGGTAAAACTCACCGAGGCCGCGGACCAGCTGTCGAAAAACCCTAACGCCATCACCCTGCGCTATATGCAGACACTGATCGATATAGCCGGCGAAAAGAATTCCACGATTGTATTCCCGCTGCCGCTGGACCTGATCCAGCCGCTGATGAAACAGATGGCGGCGGAAAAATCCTGACAGACCGAGTGAGCGGCAATGGAACTGGACCTGGAGCAGTTCAATAAATCCTTTCTGCTGCTGCTCGTCCTGCTCAACCCATTTATCCTGAGCGTCTATCTGCTCGACCTGATCCGCGGGCTGGATTTGAAGGTTTTTTCCGGCCTGCTGCTGCGCGCCTTCCTGATCAGTCTGTCGGTATTTTTGCTGTTCGCGTGGTTTGGCGAAGTGATATTCGATCAGGTGTTGCAGGTGCGCTTTCTCGCCTTTCTGATCTTCGGCGGCATTACGTTCCTGATTATCGGTATTCGCCTGACCCTCGGCGTCGGTTCGCCGATTCAAAGTATCAACCTGCATTCGCAGGAAGTGGCGGGTGCTATCGCCATGCCATTTATTGTCGGACCGGGCACCATCAGTGCCAGCGTCCTGGCCGGCAGCCGCCTGGGCGCCGTAGGGGGCTCGGCGGCCATTACCCTGGCGATGGCCGCCGCGCTGGTTTCCCTGATTCTGCTGAAGATGCTCTACGACTGGGTGCAGACCCGTCAGGAGCGCTATGTCAGGAAATATGTCGAGGTGGCGGGGCGCATCACGGCGCTGTTCACCGGCTCGTTTGCGGTGGATATGATCCTGAAGGGAATCGAGAGATGGCTGGCGCTAATGGGAAGTCCAACAGCGCCTTAGTGTCTACAGGCCCTGGTAACTGCGCGAAATTACAGGAGTCGCTCGAGCAGGTTGCGGGTCGAGCCGTCCCAGTCTTGCGGCGCCTCGCCGCCGATCGCCGCGTGAATCTGTGCCCCGAGCAGTTTGCCCAGCTCCACGCCCCACTGATCGAACGGATTGATACCCAGCAGGCAGCCGCCGACAAATACCTTGTGTTCGTAGAGGGCCAGCAGCGCGCCGAGGTTAAATGGATCCAGTCGCTCCATAATCAGCGTGTTGCTCGGCCGGTTGCCGGGTACCACTTTGTGCGGTGCCAGCGCGTGGGCCTCGCGGTGGGTATAGCCCTGTTGCTCCAGCTCCTGGCGGGCCTCCTGCAGGCTCTTGCCGCGCAGCAGGGCCTGGCTCTGGCTGATACAGCAGGCCAGCAGCCACTGATGCTGCTCCTTCAACGCCGAGGTCGGTTCCCTGACGGCAATAAAGTCCGCGGGGATCAGGTCGGTGCCCTGGTGCAGCAGCTGGTGGAAGGAGTGCTGTCCGTTGCTGCCCTCCGTGCCCCAGATAACACTGCCACTCGGGTACTGCAGGTGGTGCCCGTCGCGGTCCACGCCCTTGCCCAGACTCTCCATATCCAGTTGCTGCAGCCAGGCGGGAAACTTGGCGAGTCTCTGGGCATAGGGCAACACCGCCTGGCTGGACGCATTCCAGCACTGGCGGTACCAGAAGTGGATCAGCGCGAGCAGCACCGGCAGGTTGTCGGCAAAGTCGGCGGTGGCGAAATGCTCATCCATCGCATGGGCGCCGGCCAGTAATTGTTCATAGGTTTCGAAACCGCAGGCCAGCACTATCGGCAGGCCGATGGCAGACCACAGCGAGTAGCGGCCACCCACCCAGTTCCACATGGGGAAAATGTTTTCCGCCGCGATGCCAAAATCCTGGGCCGCAACAATATTGCTGCTGACCGCGACAAAATGCCGGGCCAGCTGGTCTTCACGGCAGCCGGCGTCCAGTACCCACTGGCGTGCGGACAGGGCGTTCTGCAGAGTTTCCAGTGTGGAGAAGGATTTCGAGGCGACGATAAACAGCGTGTCTTCCGCCCGCAGTCCGGCCAGTGTATCCGTCAGGTCAGCACCGTCGATATTGGCCACGAAATGTACGGAGATATCGGGTCTCTGCCAGGGGCGCAGGGCTTCAACCACCATGCGCGGACCCAGGTCGGAACCGCCGATACCGATATTGACGATGTGGCGAATCGGTTCGCCGCTGAAGCTGCGCCAGCCACCACTGTGAATTTTTTCGGCGAACTGCCGCATCTGGTTGCGGCAATCAGCCACCGCCTGCTCGTGTTCAGTCCGGGGCTCGCCCTGGAAGCGCAGCGCAGTGTGCAGGGCGGGGCGGTGCTCGGTGTTGTTGACGGCAGCACCGCTGAGGAGCCCGGCAATCTGCGCGCTGAGGTCGATCTGGTCGGTGTAATCCAGTAAAAGCCGCAGAGTGTCATCGCGCAGGTGATTCTTGCTGTAATCCAGGAAGAGACCTGCCGCTTCGGCGCTGAAGCGCTCGAACCGCTGAGGGTCACCGGCAAACAGCTCCCGCAGTGACCACTTGTGCTTGTCGTGATGGGATTTCAGTCGGGCAAGTGCGGCGGTGCGGCTGACCGCAAGGGTTTCGCTTGTCATCGTGAGTGTTGCTTATTGCTCTTCGGAAAGGTGCGGCCTGCGGCAGCTGGATCGCAGGCCGTTTGATTGGTCGGCCTGCACTGACGGTCAATGCTAACGGTAAATGGGGCGGCCGACCAGCGTCTGACTGCTGGGGAACTGGATTCTTTTGGCGAGTCGTACGGTGAGGCCATAAATACAAATGCCGCTTCGAAAAGCGGCATTCGGTGTGGTGACTCATAATCAATGATGCTTCGCAGATCTTCTGCGGCGGCTGCGGCTCTGTTTCATTCCGCTGTGTGCCGGCGCGCTTCAAAACCTCATTGAGTATGAATCACCACACGGTTTTTGCTGCAATCTGATCTTACTTGACCACTTTCATGCAGCGCACGTCGTCGGAAGCCATCCAGCAGTCAGCGTCTGCGGGGCAGGCCATAGACATTGGAATTTGTTCAGAGCCCGGAGGGCAGGAGGCCGGTGGCGCAGGCGCTGCACAGCAACCCGCCAAAACCAGTGCACTGATAATTCCCATTAAGTACTTGGCTGGAGTGAAATTCATCCCCTAACTCCTTTCCGTTGATGTCAGCCATTAGCATAGCCAATAAAACGTCACCTGTTTGGTCTGCTTTGTAAAAATCTTTTCTACAAAGATACCGCCCAATGGAGTGTAATAGGCGCAGGGTTTAAATAGCCGCCAGCGGTTAACTCTGGATAAATTGTGTGCCAGTTTGTCGTACTACCGTACCTAAATTTAAAGGGTTTTCTGCCAATTTGGTGTGTAGTCCATGACACGGTGGGCGGAAAGGTTTTTTTAAAAATGGAGAGGAAAATTATTCCAGCGGTGGTGTGGTGATTTTTGGTGCCAGTTTTCGACGGTCGCACAGCTGCGGAATTTCCTGAGCGGTTCCGCTGCTCCGGGCTTTGATGTCATAAATCATACAGCGATCGGAAAACAAGTTTCACGCCGCGCAACTCACCCGTCGCGCTGTAATTGTATGCGAGCCCCAGGCGATCGAATTTCAGGAAGCCGATGCAAATCGGTTTCTCGCGCCTGCCAATGGCGGCGCCGACCTGCCAATAGCTGGCAACAGAGTCAAAGCGGTCGACACCTGACCTGACGCGAACCTTGTCGAGAAAATCGATATAGCTGAGATGCCAGTAGAACATGGACTGGTTGTCAGGGCGGCTCAGCCAGTTGACAGGGTAGGCGAACTCGCTGCCAAGGGCGGCAAATGCGAAATCATCCGAATCTCCCTCGTTGGCGTCGTAACCGACGTAACCGAGATTAGCCAGTATCGCCCAATCCAGCCTGCCTGACTCAAATTTGTAGCGGCTCCTGATCTCCGTGGCGTAGGTCCACGCGTGCTCGCTGTCGTTGATCACGTTGCCGTAACCGGTCTGTATAGCAGGGCGAATTGAAAAGCGGGGTGTCAGGGAAATATCAGCGTCGAGACTGAGTCCGGCACTGGCGATCTTCAGGTTGTTGGGGTCAATCAAGCCCGGGATGTCATTGAAATCGAATTTGGCGACTCCCACCGTCAGTGGGACCTGAAGCCTGTAAGTAACGTCGAGGTCGTCGGGATTGTCGGCGCCGGTCGCACCGAGGATCCAGCGCGGTGCGGCATGCACAATATAGGCACTGCTCTCGTCGCTGACCTTGTACCAGCCGGTGCCGAAGAAAGTAGCGTACGCCCAGTGGATACTGGGTTCGATCATTTCCGGCGGTTGCGCCAGGGCCGGCGCAGCCAACAGGGCGCAGGCCAGGATGCCGGCTCCCGAGCAATGCTTTTTCATCGAGTTGGTGCAATCGTGCGGAATTTTTTTGCCGAAGAGTGGCAATCAAGAAATCATAGTAGGCCACTCGCGATCCGGGGCACGCCGCGCGCGGAGGTGGGCGCTGGTCCTGTGCGCTAGCGCTGAGGCGGCCGCTGGAATTATTCCCGGCGGAGGGGCGGCACGGTCGCCCCGGGCGGATTGTCGATCCGCTTCAGTGGACTGGTTTCGGACCGTGCAGAAATTCACCGAAAGCGCGCGCGAGTGCTTCCGGGCGCGCGGGGTCCCGCAGTGCGTCCAGGAGTGACGAACGAACCTGGGGCAGGAACATCAGGTCGGACATCAACAGATTGAAAGTCGACTGATTTTCGAGTTGCGCCAGCGCCGCCAGCCAGAGGCTGGCCAGTTCGCGGTCGGCGAGATCGTAGGCACAGCGGCTGCCAATGGCGGCGAGGACCTCTCCATTCGCGCTGGCAGCTGAGTTGAGCAGGCGCGTCAGGAATTCCAGCCGCATCCCGCGGGCCACAGAATGGGAGACCCCGCGCACAGCCGCCGTGATAATGGCGAAGTCCGGAGAGTCGCTATCCAGCTCGACGCCGGCACGCTTGATGATCCCGGCCGCCAACTGGTGATCTGTGGCTTCATTTTCCAGACATTGGCACAAGCTGATAAACACCGGCGGCGCCAGCGTGGGCAGCTGTTGCAGCAGTATCTCGCGATCCGCTTCCCAGCGGGCCGCCACATCGGCAATACCCTGGATCGCCAGTTGATCCCAAGGGAGAGACTGTGGCTCCCGGAAATAGGCCAGGGCGGTTGTGTAGTGCGAGCTTGGCTCCCGCTTCAGCAACAGGGCTGCGCGGGAGTGAAAGCTGGCCTGGCGCTCGGGCGCCGGTGTGAACAGCAGGCCGCTCTCTTCGAGCGCCGCATGCAGCTGCTGCGCGGCCGATTCGGATGGCGTGCTCTGTTTGAGTTTCATTGCCAGCTGGCGCAGAAAGGCGTCCCTGGCCTGCAGCTGCAGCTTGCCCTGTTCGTCCAGTGGCAGGCGCAGAAACCAGACGACCGGCTCTCCGCCTTCCTCCGGCCACAGCAGCAGCGCTGCCCACGCCTGGCGCAGATAGGGAAACGGCCAGGGTGCCTGGCCGGCCTCGAAGGCATCGGCGGTGGCGCGGGACACCGGCTGCAGGCGCCGGCCGAGATCGAACCAGCGCAGTTTGAAGTTGGCTGCGCCGATCAGGGCGCTCAGGGTTGTACTTTCACTCATAACTCAACTCGGGGTGCATCCGAATGCCGGCTGACCAGGAATAAGGCCCGCCAGCGGTGACCGAGCGGGGGATATTTACCGATGTGTTTTCCCTCGCGCGGTCACCGCTGGCGGGCCGATTCGGAGCCCTGCGGCTGTCAGCGCGCAGTAGCGGCTGCCGACAGCGGCATCTGCTTGAAGTGGAACCAGCCGTAGGCAATGGCCAGCAGCGGGCAGATCAGGTTGAACAGCGCGTAGGGCGCATAGCTAAAAGTGGCGATGCCCAGGGTGCCGCTCATGAAGGCGCCGCAGGTATTCCAGGGAATCAGCACCGAGGTGATGGTGCCGGAGTCTTCCAGCGTGCGCGACAGGTTAAGGCCATGCAGGCCCTTGTCGGCATAGGCTTCGCGGAACATGCGTCCGGGGATGATGATCGCCATGTACTGGTCGCCGGCGGCGGCGTTCATGCCGAAACAGGTCAGTACTGTGGAGGTCACCAGGCCGCCGACAGTCTTCACCTTAGACAGGGTCCAGTCGACGATAACCTGCAGGAAGCCGGCGCGCTCCATGGCACCGCCGAAGGCCATGGCCGAAATAATCAGCCACACGGTGTTGAGCATGCTGCTCATACCACCCTTGGACAGCAGTTCGGCCACGCTCTCATTGGTGGAGGTGGACTTGTAGCCGTCGAACAGCGCATACCAAGCCCCCTTGATCGCCGCCAGGGCGCCCTCGCCGCCGCCCAGTCGGCGCGCGGTCTCCGGTTCGAAAATGAGCGCAATGGCGCAGCCGACCAGCGCGCCGATAATCAGGGTGGGGTAGGCGGGGATCTTGCGCCAGGCCATAAACAGCAGCAGCACCAGTGGCAGCAGGCTGACGATAGAGATATTGAATTCGCCTTTGAGCGCCGTCAGTAGCTCCTCGATATCCGTTGCCGAGGCAGTGCCGGTATCGGCGGTAAGCCCGATCACGGCGAAGATCACCAGCGCGGTGAAAAATGCCGGCAGGGTGGTCCACAGCATATGGCGGATATGCAGGAACAGATCGTTGGAGGTCACCGCGGCGGCGACATTGGTGGTGTCGGACAGTGGCGACATCTTGTCGCCGAAATAGGCACCGGAAATCACTGCACCGGCGGTAATTGCCGGATCCAGGCCCAGCGCGCCGGCGATCCCTATCAGTGCCACACCCAGGGTTCCGGCGGTGGTCCAGCTGGAGCCGATGCTGAGGCCGACGATGGCGCAGATGATGCAGCTGGCGGCGTAGAACCACTGCGGCGACAGTATCTGTACGCCGAAATAGATCATCGACGGCACAGTGCCCGCCAGGATCCAGCTGCCGATCAGCGCGCCCACCGCCAGCAGAATGAGGATGGCGCCGAACACCAGGCCGATGCCGTGCAGCATGCCGCCCTCCATGTCGTTCCAGCTGTGGCCGTTTTTCATGCCCATCAGCGCGACGACGCCGGCGCAGAGCAGTAGCGCTATCTGGTTGGGACCGTAGGAGGAGTCGGCGCCGTAGAAATACACCGACAGGGACAGGAGGGCGATCAATATCCCCAGGGGGATCAGGGCATCCAGCAGGCTGGGTGCGCGTGGCTCGCTTGCAGATTCGGTGTGTTGGGAACTGGACTGGGTCAAGGTGAACTCCCTGTTTACTGCGTGGCCCCGGGGGCCGGGTTCATTATCTTTCTTGTAGCCGTCGGCGACGGAGTTAAGCGGTCTATTCTCCCGGCTGTGGGCGGTGAAGTCCACTTCGAGCGACCAGCGGAGCTGGATTCGCGGCGACTTAGCGTGTGGCCATTGTCTGATCAGTCAACCGACCGGTCGGGCGCAGCGCTGGCAGTTCGGCGGCGCTTCCGGTATGTTCTGCGCCGGCCCGCGACTCGGGCCGGTTGTCCACAATAAGAATGAGCCAATCCCGCATATCAGCGGCCCGGCAGGTAGTGATTTCATGAGAGCAAGTGAGTTGGATCCCGCTCAGTTTGAGGATATTCGCCCGTATCGCGACGAAGAAGTGCGCGAAGTGATAGATCGGCTGATTGCCGATCCGGAGATGTCACGTACGGCTGCGCACTTCCTGGTACCCAAACTCGCCAAGCTGGAGCGCCCTCTGGCCTGGCTGGTACGTATGTTCCTGCGCTTTGAATTCCGCAAGGCACACGATGTGCGCGGCGTGCAGGAGGTGGTGGAAAAGTACATGGACAAGGTCATTTCCCGCACCACCACCGAGTTCACCATCTCCGGCCTCGATACCCTGCCGAGGGACCGCGCCTGCCTGTTCGTCAGCAACCACCGGGACATCGCCATGGATCCGGCGCTCTCGATTGTCTCCATGTTCAAAGAGGGGCACGAGACGTCGCGCATCGCCATCGGCGACAACCTGCTCACCAAGCAGTTCGCCACCGACATCATGAAGCTGAACAAGTGCTTCACCGTGAAGCGCAAGGCCGGCAGCCGGCGCGAGAAGCTGCAATCCGCCGTGCAGCTGTCGAACTACATCTATTACTCGATCGTCAACGACAACGAGCACGTGTGGATTGCGCAGCGTTCCGGCCGCGCCAAAGATGGCCTGGACCGCACCAATCCGGCGCTGGCGGCCATGTTTGCCATGACCAAGGACAAGGAAACGCCATTTGCCGAGTTCTGGCGAAAGCTGCACATAGTGCCGCTGTCCATCTCCTACGAGTGGGATCCCTGTGACGAGCAGAAGGCCAAGCAACTCTATATCGAGGCGCACAAGGAGGAGTACCGCAAGGGCGCGCACGAGGACCTGGGAGCCATCGCCAAAGGGGTCATCGGTCAGAAGGGCCATGTACACGCCGCGTTCGGCAAACCGATCGAGGGGGATTTCCACGATGTGAATTCCCTCGCCGAGGAGATCGATCGCCAGGTCATCGGCAACTACGTGCTGCATCCCACCAACCTGATCGCCTACGAGAAGATCTACGGCGATGTGCCCGCGCTGCCGGTGGGCTACCCGCCCAAGCCGTGGAATCCGGCGGAACACGAAGAGACCCGGCAGAAGTTCGAGGAGCGCATGGCGCGCATCAACGAGCGCTGGCGCGACATTGCCATCCAGGGCTACGCGAATCCGGTGGTTTCCCGGCTCGCCTATGAGTAGTTTGAATGCGGAGTAAGGAAGTGAAATCGGTTACCATTCCGAATTCATTATTCCGCATTAGATCTCTCCATTGCTAAACGACCAAGACAAGAAAGCCATCCAGACGGCCTACAGCCAGTTTCTCGCCGGGCGCGGCCTCAAGGCCCGCTATGGGCAGAAACTGATGGTAGCTGCCATCGCGCGCACGCTGGGCGCCATCATTCAGGATGGCAGCGGCGAGCGCGACAGCGCCAAATGCAACGGCGAGCATATCTGCGTGGTCGAGGCCGGTACCGGCACCGGCAAAACGGTGGCCTATCTGCTCGCCGCCATCCCCCTGGCTCAGGCCCAGGACAAGAAACTGGTGGTATCCACCGCTACCGTGGCCCTGCAGGAGCAGATCATTCACAAAGATCTGCCCGAAGTGGCGCGCCTCAGTGGCCTGGAGTTCGATTTCTCGCTGGCCAAGGGCCGCGGCCGCTACCTGTGCCTGTCCAAGCTGGACCAGCTGTTGTCCAGCTCTTCAGCTACCGGCACCGGCATCTCCCTCGGCCTCTATGAAGACGAATTGCCACAGGTTGGCGAGGAGAGCGTCAAACTGTACCGCGACATGGCCGATAACCTGGCCACCGGCGGCTGGGATGGCGATCGCGACAACTGGCCGGAAACCATCGAGGTGGAAGACTGGAGCCGTATCACCACCGACCATCGTCAGTGCAGCGGGCGGCGCTGCCCTCACGTGACCAACTGCAGTTTCTTCCGCGCCCGCGAGAACCTCGGCAAGACCCAGGTGATCGTCGCCAACCACGACCTGCTGCTGGCGGACCTGGCCCTGGGCGGCGGCGCCATTCTGCCGCCGCCGGAGGAGACCATCTATGTGCTCGACGAGGCGCATCACCTGCCTGAAAAAGCCCTGAATCACTTCTCCCACCACAGCCGTGTCGGTGCCTCCACCGGCTGGCTGGAGCAGGCGAACAAGAATCTCGGCCAGATGCTCGGCGAGATCGGGGACGGTGCGGAACTGGATCGCTGCGGTGAGCAGCTACCGGGCGTGCTCACGTCTGCCAAGCAGGGGCTGGAGCAGATGTGGCCGCTGATTGAGGAACTGTGCGAGTTTGAGGACGACCGCGGCAGCGGCTCCAATCGCTCTGGCAGCCCCAATCGCCCCGGCGGTGTACGCCACCGCTTCGAGGGCGGCGTGGTGCCGGAGCCCATCATGCAGCTGGCGGAGAAGCTGCGCGAGGATTTCGATGAGTTGGAATCCCTGTTGAACAAGATGTTACAGGCGGCCCAGCGGCTGTTGGAGGATCCGCATTCGCCGGTGCCGGCAGTGGATCTGGAGCGCTGGTACCCGCAACTGGGCAGCTGGTATGGCCGCGCCGAGGCCAACCTGCAGCTGTGGGCCAATTACTCCCGCCCGGATGCTGACGGCGCCCTGCCGCAGGCGCGCTGGGTCACCCTGGTGGACTGGGGTGGCTCGACGGACTTCGAAGTCTGCAGTTCGCCAATTCTGGCCGGCAAGACCCTGGACTACAGCCTCTGGCGTCGCTGCTACGGCGCGGTACTGACCTCGGCGACCCTGACGGCGCTGGGGAAATTCGATCGCCTGAAGATGCGCGCCGGAACGCCGGACAACGCCAGCTACCAGGTGGTGCCCAGCCCGTTCGATTTCTCTCGCGCGACCCTGCAAGTACCCACCTGTGCGGTGGATGCCGGCAATGCCGACGCGCACACCGATGCCGTGATCGACGCTCTGCCAGACTTGCTGAAGGATACCGGCGGTGCGCTGGTACTGTTCTCCTCGCGCCGGCAGATGGAAACCGTCTACGAGGCACTGCCTGGCACCTGGCGCAACCGCATCCTGATGCAGGGACAGAAATCCCGCCAGCAGCTGCTGGAGATCCACCGCGAAACCGTCGATGGGGGTGGCAGCAGCGTGCTGTTCGGCCTCGCCAGTTTCGCCGAGGGTTTGGACCTGCCTGGGGACTACTGCCGCCACGTGGTTATCGCCAAGCTGCCGTTTGCGGTACCGGACGACCCGATCGAGGCGGCGCTGGCGGAGTGGATTGAGGCCAAGGGCGGCAATCCGTTTATGCAGATCACGGTGCCGGACGCCGCGCTGAAGCTGGTACAGGCTTGCGGACGCCTGCTGCGCACCGAGAGCGATACCGGCACCATTACATTGCTCGACCGGCGCGTCGTGACGCGCCGCTACGGGCGCGCGATTCTCGACTCATTGCCGCCGTTCAGCCGTCGAATCGATTAAAGTAAAAGCTATGAACCCGATTTACGATGACGTCGCCACCCTGTTGCTGAAGCTCGAGGCCGAGCTGCGCCGCCTGCAGCTGTGGGAGGACCAGGCGCCACCCGCGGAGGCGCTGGCCAGCACGGAACCCTTCTGTGTGGATACCCTCACCCTGCCGCAATGGCTGCAGTTCGTGTTTGTGCCGCGCATGATCGAATTGATCGAGAATGTGCGGCCACTGCCGGACCAGTGCGGCATCGCGCCCATCGCGGAAGAGTACTTCCGCGGCGGTGACTACACCGCGGGCGGGCTGATCCAGCTGCTGGCGGAAATCGACGAGCGCTTGCAGCGCGGCTAGCCCGGATATTGCGCCCGGCCGCTTGATATTGCACCTAAGTCTTTGCTTGTAAAAACTTTTTGAGGCTTTAGTCGAGGTAAAAAGTGTTCTCAAACACTGCTGGCCGCGCCCTCGCTTGATCTCTGCACGCTCAGCACATTTTTGCGGCTAATACGTGCAATAAGCATGCATGTACGCCGCCAAAGTGCACTGAACGCACAGATCTCGGCGCGATCATCGCGGCCGCTGGTGCAATATCCGCGCTAGTGCCAAAAACCGTCGAATCAAGCGGTGAACTCCCCTGTAGGAGCCCGCTTGCAGGCGAACAGGAGCGGAGTTCCGCAGTCATTCGCCTGCTAGCAGGCTCCTACAGGAAAGATCGAGGTTATTGATTCGGCAACAGTTCCTCTATCAACACTCTCGCCCTGTCCCAGTCGACCTGCTCCAGAGAGTCGATGCCGTCGGCAAGTTCGGACAGTATCCGCCGATTGATCTCGCCCTTGCGCTGGGCCTCGGCATAGGGCAGCCGGTGAAACATCACCATTGCGTAACGGGGCGTGAAGTGGTCGGGGAAGCGCGTCTCCAGTTCGAAGCCGATGGACTTTTTCAGCAAAAATTTCGGATCCCGCACCGAATTGCGCATCTCCACGTAGTTTTCCAGTGCCATATCGGCGATCGCGTTGGCGTTGGGAATGCGCGCCCCGCTGTAGTGCCGGAAAATTTCCCGCCAGTTGCCGGGGGTTTGCCCGATACAGTCGTCCAGCGCAACACAGTCTTCAAACCCACAGTTCATTCCCTGACCGTGGAAGGGCACTATGCCGTGCGCCGCGTCGCCGATCAGCACCGCGCTGTCTCGATAGCACCAGGGGGTGCAACGCACGGTACCCAGGTGGCCACAGGGATTGCGGAAGAAGTCCTCCAGCAGTGTCGGCATCAGTGCGGCAGCATCGGGAAAGTATTGGCGGAAGAAGTTCTCTACCTGGGCCTCAGTCTGCAGAGCATCGAAGCCGGGTTGGCTGCCGTTGGCCTTTGCCGGCAGGAACAGGGTCACGGTGAAACTGCCGTCCAGGTTCGGCAGTGCAATCAGCATAAAACCGCCGCGCGGCCAGATATGCAGCGCCTCTCTTTCCAGCAGGAAACCGCCGTCGGCGCCGGCGGGTATTTCGAGTTCCTTGTACTGGTGATCCAGCGGTTCTATCTGCTCGCGGCACTCGCTGTCCGGTTGCTCCCTGTGCACCTCATTCAGCAACTGGGTGCGGGCGCGCGATCCGGCGCCGTCTGCGCCGATAAAGCGGTCGAAGGGTACATGCTTTTCCGAGTCTGCGGCGTGGTCCCGGAAGCGCGCGCGCTTGTCGTCGAAATCGATGTCGAGCAGTTCCTGTTCGAAAAAAATGTCGACGTTGCCGGAAGCTTCGGCGGCGTCCAGCAGCAGTCCGTTCAGTGCACCCCGCGATACGGAATAGATTACTTCTTCCGGCCTCTGCCCGTAGGGCTGGAGATTACAACTGCCGTCTACGTCGTGGACCATACGACCGCGCATCGGGATCAGCAGTTGCGATACCCGCTCCATCAGGCCGAGTTTTTCCAGCGCGTAGATACCGCGATTGGCCAGCGCCAGATTGATGGAGCGCCCGGCGGAGATAGCGTGTGCCCGCAAGTCCTCGCGGCGCTCGTAAACTTCAACGCGAAAGCCGCGCTGGGCGAGAAAGCCGGCCGCCATGGCGCCGACCAGACCGCCACCGGCGATAACGATTTTTTCCTGCATCAGCTAAAGCCCTTTCTGAATGGTCTGCGCGGTTATTCGTTGCAAGCCGTTTTGAGGATGTCCACGAAGCGAAAGATATCTTCGAAGCGGTTGTACAGGGGCACCGGAGCCACACGGATAACATTGGGCTCGCGCCAGTCGCAGGTCACTCCGTTTTCTTCCAGGCGCTGGAAGAGCTCGCGGCCACTCAGGTGTTTGGCATCGCAGCACAGGGAAAGCTGACAGCCGCGCTGCTCCGGATCCTCCGGCGTGATAATGGAGATGTATTGGTTCACTTCCCTTTTCAGCAGGAACTGCAGATAGGCGGTCAGCTTTTCTGACTTCCTGCGCAGCGGCTCCATGCCACCCGCCTCGCTGTAGATATCCAGCGAGGCACGAATAGCGGCCAGGGACAGGATGGGCGGATTGGAGAGCTGCCACCCTTCGGCGGTCGGTATCGCCTGGAAGCGGTTCTCCATACGAAAGCGGGTCTGCTTGTCGTGTCCCCACCAACCGGCAAAGCGCGGCAGGTCGGTGTTCTGCGCGTGTCTGCGGTGGACAAAGCAGCCGGCCACGGAACCGGGGCCCGAGTTCAGATACTTATAACTGCACCAGCAGGCGAAGTCCACGTTCCAATCGTGCAGTTGCAGCGGGATATTGCCCACCGCGTGCGCCAGGTCGAGACCGATGCGGATACCGTGGCGATGGGCCAGCTCGGCAAGCTCCGCCATCGGCAGTACCTGCCCGGTGTAGTACTGCACACCGGGTAGCAACATCAGGGCGATGCTGTCTCCCTGTTCCTCGATCAGTGCTGCAATATCGTCGAAGCGCAACAGGTCTTCGCCTGCGCGGGGTTTCAGCAGCAGCAGGCCGTCTGCGGGATCAATACCGTGATAGCGCAGCTGGCTTTCCACCGCGTAGTGATCCGACGGGAAGGCGTGATCCTCGATAACGATCTTGTAGCGTTGTTTGGTCGGCCGGTAGAAGCTCACCATCATCAGGTGCAGGTTGACGGTCAGGGAATTCATCACCACCACTTCGTCGGTCTGCGCGCCGACCAGATCCGCCGATGCTTCGGCGAGGAACTCGTGGTAGGGCATCCACGGAAAATCGCAGTCGAAGTGCCCCTTGACGCCGAGTGCCGCCCACTTGTCCAGCTCCTGATTGACGTAGTCGCGCGCGCGCCTGGGCTGTAGGCCGAGGGAGTTGCCGCACAGGTAGATTTCGGGGCTGCCATTGGCTTGAGTGGGAATACTGAACTCATCGCGAAAGCGCGCCAGCGGATCTTCGCGGTCCAATTTGCGGGCGAACTCCTGGCCTGCTTCGAATTGCATACTGCGGTACTCTTTTTGTTGATTATTCGTAACTACTTGCCCTGGTTGTCGGTAAGAGAGGCCCGGGCGGCCCTGCTGCCGGTGGCCATCTGCGAAAAAGCCTCATCGGCAATCATTTCTCAAATGGCCACCGGCATCAGGGTCTTCGCATCCAGCTGTTTCATTCTTTTCCGAGTCTCGAATCCGGCAATTACTCGATTTCTTCCAGGGGCATCAGCACTGGGCGGCTGGGCGCGGCATCGGTGCGGAAGGCGGGAATCTGCAGGTTCAGCAGGTAGAGACCATCCGCCATCGAGTCTGCTACATAGACCATCTCCGTTATCGTGCATTCGCTTCGCGCCCCTGAGTCGATACTGTGACTACCTGCGGCTATCTGCCAAAAGCGATGATGGTTATCCAGTGCACCGTCGTCGTACATCTTGTCGACACTGGGGAAATCCACCAGCAGGTGATCGAAGGTCAGTAACAATTCCATGGCCTCGCTGGAAAAAAATACCGGCGGTTGCCCTTCGGTATAGGCGCGGCGACATTTGTCCTCGTCGTTGGGGAGCGTGCGAATCACAATTGCCTGGCAATAATTTGCCATCGGCTGCTGGCTGAGTGCCTCGGCAAGCCGTCTACCGCTTACTACCAGATCGCCGGTTTCGGGGTTGGGGGTATAGGATTCATTGCAGCTGCCGAGTGTCTCCGCTTTGACACTGACGACGACGCAGGGGAGCAATAGCGGCGAGAGCAGTTCGCCCACGGGGACCAGTTCGTCGACGATATGGCTGACGGACTCGGTATGGGTGCCGTTACAGTGCGGCACCAGCGTCAGTTGGGACACATTACAGCTGCCGCCGCGGCGGGTATCGCCGACGAATCCCTCTGCCTCGAGGGTTTCGGCGCGGGCGACAGGTGCGCCGAAGTGATTCGGTTGCGCGCCATCGAAATTCAGCGGTATGGCGATATTCTGCGCTTGTTCGGTATCTGCTCTATAGGTACAGCCATTCAACGACACGGTAAGTTTCATCTGGCGACCTCCGCGGTCACTGTGTTTGCAGGAATTGACTCCGCTCCAGTCCCAACCACTCCAGTGCGGTGCCGTGCAGCAGGCGCGCTTTGACGTCGTCGCCCACGGTCATGGATTTAATCAGCTTGCCCGGCTCCAGCTCGCCGAGCGGGAAGGGATAGTCACTGCCAAGTGCAATTCGATCCGCGCCGGCCAGTTCGATCAGGTACTTCAGCATCAGTGGATCGTGTACCAGCGAGTCGAAATACATCTTGTCGAGATAACTCCTGGGGCTGTGACCGTTGTCGACGGCACAGAGATCCGGGCGCACCTCGAAGCCGTGTTCAATGCGGCCGATGGTACCGGGAAAGGCGCCACCGCCATGGGCGAAGGCGACGCGCAGTTTGGGAAATCTCTGCAGCACGCCGCCGAAGATCATCGAGCAGATGGCCCGCGAAGTTTCCGCCGGCATGCCCACCAGCCACGGCAGCCAGTACTTGGGCATCTGCTCGCTGCCCATCATTTCCCAGGGGTGGACAAAAATGGCGGCGCCGAGAGATTCCGCTGCGGCCCACACGGGTTCCAGGTTTTCATCGCACAGGTTCCAGCCGTTGACGTGGGAGCCGATCTGTACACCGGCGAGACCGAGTTCGTTGATGCAGCGCTCCAGCTCCCGGACCGCCAGTTCCGGGGCCTGCATCGGCAGGGTGCCGAGGCCGACGAAGCGGTGCGGCTGCTCCGCCACGACTTCGGCGATGTGGTCGTTCAGCAATTTGGACAGGTCCAGCGTGTGCTCGGGCTTGGCCCAGTAGCTGAACATCACCGGTACGGTGGACAGCACCTGCACGTGCACACCGTAGTTGTCACACTCCTGCAGTCGCACCTGGGGATCCCAGCAGTTGCTTTCCACTTCGCGGAAAAATTTGTCCTCGCGCATCATGCGCGCGCAGCCACACTTATGGTGATCCAGGTGAATGAAGCCGCCGTAACCGTAGCGCTCTTTCAGGTCGGGCCAGGTTTCCGGGAGTATGTGCGTGTGAATATCGATGGTCAGCATGTTTCGCTCTTGCTGTGGGATGCTTTTTCCGGCAGGGGCATAACATGGCCACAGGCGTCGCAGCGGCGGTTTTCCTCCGAGCCGAAGAAGCGGTCGAATACCGGCGGAAAGTCCTGTTCAATATTGCGCAGCTTGAAGAATTCTTCGTACAGCAGGTGATTGCACTGGTCGCAATACCACTGCAGTCCGTCCAGCTCGCTGTCGGTGCGTCTCCGTTCGACCACCAGGCCGACGGTGTTTTCAAAGCGTTGCGGCGAGTGGGGCACCTGCGGTGGTAACAGGAACATCTCGCCTTCGCGTATGGGGATATCCACCACTTGGCCCTGCTGAATCGTCTTCAGCAGCATGTCACCTTCAACCTGGTAGAAGAGCTCCGGCCCCTCGTCGACGTGATAGTCCTTGCGCGTGTTGGGGCCGCCCACCACCATGACAAAAAAGCCCTGTTCCTCGAAGACCAGTTTGTTGCACACGGGCGGTTTCAGCTGTTCGCGATGCTCTTCTATCCATTTACGGAAATTGATCGGCGGCATGATGTCTGTCATGGGGTGGCCCTGCCTAGTCAATGGTGGCGATACATTTGAGTTCGATGGCAATCGGTGTCGGTAGTGACAGCACCTCGACCGTTGTTCGCGCCGGCTGGTTACTGCGGAAATACTCGGCGTAGATGCTGTTGTAGGTCGGGAAATCGGCTTTCATATTGGTTAGGAACACGGTGACATCCACCAATTGTTCCCAGCTGGAGCCGCACTCTTCGAGAATGTTGCGCACATTGTCGAATACCGAGCGACACTGGGTTGCGATATCGTAATCGACGATTTCCCCCTGCGGATTCAGCGTCACACCGGGAATTTCCTTGCTGCCGCGTACACGAGGGCCGACACCGGACAGGAACAGCAGGTTGCCGACCCGGCGTGCATGCGGATAGAGTCCTACCGGTTCGGGAGCTTTGCTGGAATTAAGAACGTCGCTCATTGTTCTTCCTACAGTTTGCATTCAACTTCAAGCGTAGAGACTTGGCCGGGGGTTTGAATCGGCCCTGCTGCCGGTGGTCGTTTGGGAAAAAACCTGATCGGTAAATATTTCCCAACCGACCACCGGCATCAGGGCCTTGTATCGTGCGAAGCGATCCAGGCGTGATCCTGCCGAGCTCGGCCTTGCGATCACGTATAATCAACGCAGACATTTTTCGCCTCGGTAAAAAAGCGCAGCGCCTCCCAGCCGCCTTCGCGACCGACGCCGGAGTTTTTCATGCCGCCGAAGGGGGTGCGCAGGTCTCTCTGCATCCAGCAGTTGATCCACACAATGCCGAAATCCAGTTGCTCGGCGAGGCGATGGCAGCGGCTCAGGTTCTGTGACCACAGGGAGGTAGCCAGGCCATAGCCGGTGCCATTGGCGAGCTGCAGCGCCTCCTTTTCGTCGGAAAAGGGCTGGATGGTGGCGACTGGGCCGAAAATTTCCTTCTGGTTGGTGCGGCAGTCGATTGGCAGCCCTTCGATCAGCGTCGGCGCGACAAAATAGCCGTCCCGGCAGCGTCCATCGATTTGCAGCCGTTCGCCACCGCAGAGTATCTGTCCGCCGTCCTCTTTTGCCTGCGCGATTGCATTCAGCACCTTGTCCATATGGGCGGCGGAGACCAATGCACCCTGGTCGACCTCGGTAAGGGGGTCGCCAATACGGAGCTTGGCCACGCGCTCCAGCAGAGCAGCCTTGAACTCCGCGTAGATCGAAGCTTCCACATAGATGCGGGAGCCGCACAGGCAGATCTGCCCCTGATTGGTCAATGCTGCGCGCAGCACGCCGTCGAGCGTCTTCTCCCAGTCGCAGTCGGCAAACACCAGGGTGGGGTTCTTGCCGCCGAGCTCCAGCGACAGCTTTTTGAAACTGGGCGCCGCCGCGGCGGCGATTCGGGCACCGGTGGCGGTGCCGCCGGTAAAGGAAATGGCCTTGATTTTCGGGTGTGCCACCAGCGCGCTGCCGATGCCGTTGCCGCGTCCGTGCAGGATATTCAGTACACCGGCGGGCAGGCCGGCGCGGCGGCAGATATCTGCGAGCATGCCGGCGGTTGTCGGGGTCACTTCCGAGGGTTTGGCGATCACGCAGTTTCCCGCCGCCAGCGCTGGCGCTATCTTCCAGGTGAACAGGTAAAGCGGCAGGTTCCACGGCGAGATACAGCCGACGATGCCGAGTGGCGCGCGCAGGGTATAGTTGATCGCGCGACCATCCATGGCGTGGGATTCGGACGCAAACTGGGTAATGGCACGGGCGAAAAAGCGGAAGTTCGCGGCGGCGCGGGGTATATCGACGCGGCGCGCCAGTGCCAGTGGCTTGCCGTTGTCCCGGGATTCCGCTTCGGCGAGGGTGTCGAGGTTTTCCTCGATCAGGTCGGCGATGCGCTCGAGATGGCGGGCGCGCTGGTCCGGCTCGAGCGCGCGCCAGTGGGGCAGGGCGCCCTCGGCGGCGGCCACTGCGGCTTCCAGGTCTGCATTGTCCGAGTCGATCAGGTGCCCGTAGACCTGGCCGGTGGCCGGTTCGATATTTTCCAGCAGGGACGCATCGGCCGCCGGCTGTATGATTTCGCCGCCGATAAAGTTGCCGATACAGTTATTCAGAGTGGTCATCACAGACATCCCGTGCGGCCGCCATCCACCGGCAGGTTGACGCCATTGATATAGGAGGCGGCCGGTGAGGCGAGGAAGGCCACCGCGTTGGCGATTTCGCTTGCCTCGCCGAAGCGTCTCATGGGGATCATCGCTTTTTCCGCTGCTTCCACTTCTGCGCGGCTCTGGCCCAGTTTTTTCGTCTTGTTTTCGAGAATGGCGTCCAGGCGCACCGTGGCGGTGGCGCCAGGCAAGACGTTGTTGACGGTGATGTTGAACTGGCCGAGTTCGTTCGCCAGGGTCTTGGCCCAGCTGGCCACGGCGCCGCGCACGGTATTGGAAACGCCGAGTCCATTCAGGGGTTGCTTGACCGAGGTGGAAATAATGTTGATTACGCGACCGTAGCCGGCGCTCTGCATGCCCGGCAGCAGTGCCTGTACCAGAGTCTGGTTGGAGATCAGGTGCAGGTTGAAGGCGTCGACAAATGCCTGTGGGTCGGCGTTGTGGGCCGGTCCCGGAGCCGGGCCGCCGGTATTGTTGACCAGGATCTCGCAGGGGCCGCTTCCCTGCAGGAGTTGCGCCACGGCCGCCTTGACCTGTTCGGGGTGAGCAAAGTCCGCCACCAGTGCGGCGTGCGCCTGTCCAGCGGAGGTGTCCAGGGTCTCCCGTACCGCTTCGAGCTTATCCCGGTCGCGCGAAAACAGCACCACCGATGCTCCCAGGGCGGCGAGCTGTTCCGCGCAGGCTCGGCCGATTCCCTGACTGGAACCGCATACCAGTGCGCGTTTGCCGAGTAAATTCAAATCCATCGTCTCTCCCCGCTATTGTTCCGAGAGCTTCGCGAGCTCAGAAAGTTTCAGGTTGGGTGTCAGGGCCTCCAGCGGCAGCTTCAATTCCAGAAGTGCCGGCCTGCTCGCGGCCATGGCGGCGGCATAGGCGGCGGCGAATTGTTTCGTTTCGTCGACGGATTCCGCATAAAAGCCATAGGCTCGTGCCAGGGCGACAAAGTCCGGGTTGTACAAGTCGGTGGCGGAGGTGCGGCCGGGATAAGTGCGTTCCTGGTGCATACGGATGGTGCCGAGACTGCCGTTGTTCACGACGATCAGCAGGATGTTGGCGCCGAACTGACAGGCCGTGGCCATTTCCTGCAGCGTCATTTGCAGGCAGCCGTCGCCGGCGAAACAGACCACCTGGCGGGAGGGAAACCGCAACTTGGCCGCGATCGCCGCGGGCAGGCCGTAGCCCATGGAGCCGCTGATGGGGGCGAGCTGGGTATTGGCGCGGCGATAGCGGAAAAAGCGATGCACCCAGATCGCGTAATTGCCGGCGCCGTTGCAAATAATGGCGTCGTCATCCAGCTGCTCCCGCAGCCAGGCCACTATCTCGCCGTATTGCAGCCTGCCGGGAATCGCCCCCGGCCTGTTCCACTGCTCGTATTCCGCGCGAGCGGTTTCCATCCATTCGCGCCGCTCGCTAGAGGTGGGCGGCACAGGTTTGACAGGCAGTGCTTGCAGCAGGTTTTCCATGCTGGCGGTGATGGCCAGATCGACGGGCGGCGCCGCGGCCAGTTCATCGGCACACGGGTGTACATAGATGATTCTCTGCCCGGTATGTGCCTGCAAAATGCTGTAGTTCTGGGTAACGATCTCGCTGAAGCGGCCGCCCAGGCAGATTACCAGGTCTGCGGACTCGATCCGCCGGCGCAAAGCCGGATTGAGGCCGAGGCCGATATCGCCAATGTACAGAGGGTTGTCGTTGTCGAAGTTGTCCTGGCAGCGGAATGCGGCTGCCACCGGCAGCTGCTGGCTCTCGCACCAGGCGTGCAGCGCATCGCGCGCGCCGGACCAGTCCGCCTCACCGCACAGGACCAGGGGCCGGCGGCTTGCGCTGAGCAGTTGGTGGAAATATTCGATATCGGTTGCGGAGGGGGCCGGGCTTCTGGGGTGGCGGGGAGGGATGGGGGCTGCGGATGGGACTGTTTCGCAAAGCATGTCCTCGGGTAGTGCCAGCACCACCGGGCCGGGTCGGCCGGCGCTGGCGACCGCGAACGCCCGTTGCACATATTCCGCGACCCGCTGCGGGCTGTCGATCTCCGCCACCCACTTGGCAATTCCGCCAAACATCTGCCGATAGTCGATTTCCTGGAACGCCTCGCGGTCGCGGGTATCGCGGCCGACTTGGCCAATAAACAGCACCATCGGAATCGAAGCCTGGCGCGCCAGGTGTACCCCGGCACTGGCGTTGGTGGCACCGGGTCCACGGGTGACGAAGCAGACTCCCGGTTTACCGGCGAGCTTGCCGTCGGCCGCCGCCATCATCGCAGCGCCACCTTCCTGCCGGCAGGTGACGACCTGAATTTCCGGCGCGTCTACAAAGGCGTCGAGCACGGCCAGATAGCTTTCGCCCGGCACGCAGTAGGCGCGCTCTACACCTTGAGTCAGCAGGCACTGTACAAGAATCTGGCCGCCATTGGCGGCGCGCAGATTTGCTGTCTCGGTCATTGTCTTATTCTTATTGTGACTACAAAGCCATGTCCCTCGACTATACCCCCCTGGGATGATGGATACAAAGTAGGAGCATCAGGGTCATGGCACTCCGCGGAAATCAGTGCGTGGCGGCGGAGTTTCTGGTCGCTGGTTTCTCGGCTTGTGAGTGAGGATTCACTGCCTTCGGTAGCACTGACCACCGGTCGATCCGGCTATACTTTCGCCCGTCGAGCCGCCCCGCTGTCGCGAACCGTGGCCTTGCCGGGCGGGAGCCTGTCCGGGCGACCCGCTGTTCAGCGGCGGGGCGAATGCGCTAATATCCGCCCTTTGCATGAAGCGGAGGCGGGATTCTCCGGCAAATAAAAAGCACGGACAGCCAGATTGCGATAGTCGCACAGGGACGGCCGAGAAGGCCCTAAGGTAGTTAATAAGAATGCGGACTTTTTCCCCTCTATGGTTGTTGCTGGTTTCTCAGTTGCTGGTGGGCTGTGAGTCGCTGCATTTTCCCTGGGAAAAGGGGGCGGCAACCGTTGTGCCCGGTACTGAAACTGTCGAAGCGTCGCAACCCGTAGGACCGGGCGCTCAGTGTCCGGAACCGGTGGCGGTCGTCTGTGCCGAGCCGGAAGTGAAAGTTGTTGAGCGCGTCATCGAACGAAGATTCGAAAAGGTGGTCGAAGTGCCCGTCGCCAAAGACAAGCTGGTGCTGGGCGCAGTCGAGACCGTTTCCATTGAGCCCGGTGGCCTGTTCCTCGAGTCGGTCATTGATACCGGCTCTGCCACTTCCACACTCAGTGCGCAGGAGCTGACGCGTTTCGAACGTGACGGCAAGGAGTGGGTGCGGTTAAAGCTGGCGCCGCCTGACAGCGGCGCCGAAGCAGATCTGACGACTGTCGAACTGCCGATCAAGCGTCATATTCGTGTGGCGCGTCCTGGTTTTGAGAGCCAGCGGCGACCGGTGGTAGAGATGAGCCTGACTGTGGGCGAAGTCACTCACATGGTAGAGGTCAACCTGACCGATCGCAGCGGCTCCGATATGCCGATGCGGATCGGGCGCAATTTCCTCAAGGACGCGGCGGTTGTCGACGTGAGCCGGCGTAACGTCCAGGGCGAGCCCAAGGCGCCCAACACCAAATAAACTGAAAAGATACCGGGCCCCGGAATATCCGGCGCCTTTCGAACTATGGGGAATGGCGAATGTCGCCGCGCGCTCAGGTCTATATTCTGGCTGCACTGCTCGCACTGATGGGTGCGGGACTCACAATCTACAAGAATCGGGAGCTCGGATTTCCGCTTTTGCCCGGAGAATACCGCACTGTCTGGACTATCGAGGCCAAGGTGCGCTTCAACGCGGACGGGGGTCCGGTCAAGGCCGCTCTCACTCTGCCGCGCGAGCAGCGCAACATGGAGATTCTGGGCGAGACCTTCAGCTCGTCCGGCTACGGCTTCAATATTGTGCGGGAAAACGACGAGTACCGGGCCGTGTGGTCGCGGCGCTCGGCCAGTGGCGCTCAGTCCCTGTTCTATCAGTTGGATGTGCACCAGACGCCGGGGGCTCCGCTGGAGCAGCCGCTGGACCTGAGTACCGAGGTGCGGAAGCCTTTCCTGGAGGCGCGGGAACAGGAAGCGGTCCGCCTGGCCATATACTCGCTGGTGGAAAACGCGCACGAGCGCTCCTCCGACCCCAGAACGCTTACGACCCAGATTCTCACCGCGCTGGCGGACAAGGGAAATCAGGATCGCAACCTCATTTTCGGCTATTACAAGGATCGCTCCCTGGTCGACGTGGCACTGATCGTGCTGGCGGCGGCGGATATCCCTGCGCATCGTATTCGCGGTCTGTATCTTGAAGACGACCGCCGCCGACTGGATCCGGAAGACCTGCTCGAAGTGTACGACGGCAAGCGCTGGGTGGTGTTTGAGCCTACCAGCGGGTCGCCGGGTGTGCCCAAGAACTTTTTTATCTGGCAGCGCGGTGGCAAGAGCCTGCTGGACGTCGAGGGGGGGCGCAACTCTCAAGTAACCTTCTCGGTGATCGCCAACGACGTGCCGGCGCGGGATGTATCGATGCTGAGCACCAGCAAGGAAAAAGAGGCGCTGGTGGACTTTTCCATCTACAGCCTGCCGATCGAGCAGCAGAGCATATTCAAACTGATTCTGTTGGTGCCGGTGGGTGCGCTGGTTGTCGTGCTCCTGCGAGTCTTTGTGGGGCTGCGCACTTCAGGGACCTTTATGCCGGTCCTGTTGGCCATTGCGTTTATTGAAACCCAGCTGTTTACCGGGTTGTCCATTTTTACCCTGATCCTGGTGTTGGGTTTGTGGGTGCGCTTCTATCTGAGTCGACTAAACCTGCTGCTTGTGGCGAGGATCGCCGCCGTGGTGGTCACGGTGGTGATCTTGATGGGGGCGATCAGTGTTATCAGCTACAAGCTCGGTATTGAACAGGCCCTCACGGTAACTTTCTTCCCGATGATCATCCTTGCCTGGACCATTGAGCGCATGTCCATCGTCTGGGAGGAGGATGGCCCTTACGAAGTGGTGGTACAGGCCGGCGGCAGCCTATTGGTAGCGGTGCTCGCCTGGTGGGTAATGACCAACAGCTATATCGAGCACTGGACATTCAATTTCCCCGAACTGCTGCTGGTGCTGCTGGCACTGATCCTGGTGATCGGCAACTACACCGGCTACCGGCTGGGCGAACTGATGCGCTTTAGGCAGTTGGTGCGTTAAATGCTCGGGTTTTCCATGAAGCATATGCTCACCAAGCTGCGCGGCGGTATGGTCTCGCCTCTGGCGCTGCACCGCTTGGGGATCCTGGGAATGAATGCGCGCAATATCAACTACATTGCGCGTTACAACGACCGCGATAAATATCCGATTGTCGATGACAAGCTCAATACCAAGCGTGCGGCAAAGCGCTACGGTATTCCGACCCCGGAGCTGATCGCTGCGTTTGAAACCCAGCCGAGCCGTTCGCGGGTGATGAAGATAATCGAACCGCTGTGGCAGTTTGTGATCAAGCCGGCGCGCGGATCCGGCGGCAAGGGCATCCTGGTCATCGTGGGCCGTGACGGTGACAGGTACAAGAAGCCCTCCGGTGCCGAGGTGACGGCGGAGGATATTCTGCGGCATGTCAGCAACATTACCAGCGGGCTCTACAGCCTGGGCGGCAAGCCGGATCGGGTAATGGTTGAGGCCCTGGTGGATTTTGATCCCATTTTCGACAACTACTCGTTCGAAGGCGTGCCGGATATTCGTGTCATTGTGTTTCGCGGCTTCCCGGTGATGGCCATGTTGCGCTGTTCCACGCACGACTCCGACGGCAAGGCGAACCTTCACCAGGGCGCTGTCGGGGTAGGTCTGGATCTCGCCACCGGGAAGAGCTGCCATGCCGTACAGCGCGGCCTGCGTATCAACAAGCACCCGGATACGGAGATGCCATTCGACAAGCTGGAAGTGCCGGGGTGGCGCGATCTGCTGAGGCTGGCGTCGAGCTGCTACGAAATGACGGGTTTGGGATATCTCGGCTGTGACATTGTGCTGGACCGCAAGCGCGGCCCGCTACTCCTGGAGGCCAATGCGCGGCCGGGCCTGGCGATTCAGGTGGCCAATGGGGTGGGGCTCTGCACCCGCCTGAGGCATATCGAGAAGATGGACCTGGAGCAGCTGGAAAAGAATGTCGAAGATCGGGTGAACTATTCAGTGCGGGAATTTGCCGCCGCAAAATAAATTTGATCTGTGGCGCTGAACCTCTGAACACGTTAAGTCAGCGGCAACCGGTTCTGAGCTGGTGCGGTGGCGGCCAAGCACTAGGAAGAGCATTTCGAAACGCTGTGAATACATCCCTGCAAGCTCCGGCGGCGGTCCGGCCGCTGCAGGCATTCGCGGCGCCTTCGGCCCTGTCGCCGACGGTTCGAAATACTCGTCCTAGCACTTTGCCTTAAATTTTGACTGCATAACTTTGTCAGCAACCTGAGGCGAACCATCGGTTCGCCTTTTTTATTCAGGTGGCTGACACCGGGCACAGGTGGAACTGCTCCATCATGATCTGCAGGCGCTTGCGCTGCATCTTCAGGCTGTATTCCAGCTCCTTGACCCGCGTGCGAATGGCGGCGGACTCCCACTTGGCCATAAGGCGTTCACGCGCGTTCTCATAGCGGCGCGCCTGCAGTTCCTTCCATTCGTTCAGTGCCGCGGAAAATTCCTGCGCTTCCTTTTCCAGCAGCTGGCGCCAGCTTTCTTTGTGGCTGGATAGTTGCAGTTTCTGCTCCGCGCGCTTGAACTGCATGGTGAGTATGGCGCGCTGGATGCGCATAGTCGGCACCGTTTTCAGGTTGCGTGCCAAACCGAGCCAACTGGCGGACTTGATCAGCCACTTGGTCGGATCCCACTGGTACCAGCGGATACCGTTGCGGTAGTCGGTCTGAAAGATGTGGTGGTAGTTGTGGTAGCCCTCACCGAAGGTGAAGAAAGCGAGCAGGTCGTTGTCCCGCGCACTGTTCTCGTCGGTGTAGGGGCGACGGCCCCATATGTGCGCCAGCGAGTTGATAAAGAAAGTGGTGTGGTGATTGACCACGATCCGCAGCACACCGGCGAGCAGCAGCATGCCAATAATATCGCCGGTCAAAACGCCGAGCAGCAGCGGCAAGCCCAGGTTCATCGCCAGCGTAATAGCGATGTAGTGATTGTGCTGCCACATCACTATCTTGTCCCGCTGCAGGTCCTTGGCATTGTCAAAGTCGACTTTGCCACTCGGGTAATCGCGCAGCATCCAGCCGATATGGGAAAACCAGAAACCGCGCCTGGCGGAGTAGGGATCCTGCTCGTTGTCGTCGACGTGGCGGTGGTGGCGGCGGTGGCCGGAGCACCAGATCAGAATGCTGTTCTGCAGGGAGGCGGCGCCGAACAGTGCGAAGAGCAGGCGCAGGGACCAGTGCGCTTCATAGGTGCGGTGTGACCAGAGGCGGTGGTACCCGGCGGTAATGGAAAAGCCACAGAGAGCACCGTAAACCGCGAACGCCAGCCACTGATACCAGTGATAGCCGTAAAGCACGCCGTACAGCGGCACGAGTATCAGTGCGGCCAATGCTGTACTGGAAAACAGGATGGTGGTCACCCACAGGCGAGGTGGAGTCGACGGCCCGGACTTTTCGGGGACTGCATTCATAAAACAACCTTATATGTACGCTTCTGCGCGGGTCGGCTTGTGTAGTGCTTCATTGTAAACCGAGACTGTATAGTCAATTCATTTGCCGCCCGACTGTCAGATGATGCTAACCGATCGACCGCAGTTCGGCATCTCCGATGCCGGCAGTTTGAGAACTGTTAAAGGTGTACGGTCACAATTTGCCTGCTTTTGGTGCGCCTTCGCCTGCAGGGGAGCATTGTTGGTTCAATTGCCGTCGGTTGTGCATCCGAATGTGTGGCGGGGAACCCTACTATCTCGCTAAATACAAAGTTGGCATGGGGGTTGCAACAACCCTGGTGTGGGTCGCGAGATCCACGCTCCGGGAATCCATCACGGGGTTATGGCAAATAGTTATTACTGCGTGACTTCCCGTTTTCTCTCATCATCGCTGATTCAGGCCCCGCATTGCGGGGCCTTTTTTTAGCAGGGGTCGGGCCCACGCCTTGACTGCTTTATAACCAATCTTGCTGCCCGCCCTCGCTGTCCACGATTTCATCGTTCTATTGGAGTGGAAGGATCCTCTTTTCACGCCTCGGCATAAATGATTCACTTAGTCGGTAAGACGATTGCATCAAAAGAGCCCCGCGTGTCCGAAGGATCCTCGCCCGAAACTACTGATTTGCCGCTGCAGCTGGCCGCGCCCGACGAGCTGGATACGCTCGCGCCCGAGCAGTTGGCGCGGCAGGCGGTCCACCTACAGAGCCTGTTGCTGGATAAAGACTGTGGACTCTGGGAGTGGCATCCCCGCAGCGGTCAGCGGCGGGCGCAGGGCGCGTTCTGGTCAATGTTTGCGGAAGATGCAGCGGCGGCGTTGGCCGGACTCTGGAGCGGCGACGAACTCTGTTTGGTGCACTCAGGTGATCGCGACAAGCTGCTCGCTCTGCGGCATCGCGTCAGCAGCCAGGGCGGATCTTTCGATACCGCCTTTCGCGCCTTCGATAGCAGCGGTCAGCTCTATTGGTTGAGAATCCGGGGGCGGGCCGTGCCGGTCGATGGCGGTGATGGCGAAAGTGTCGTTATCGGCAGTTGCGCCGACTACACCGAGGCCTTCTCGGGGCGCTACCTGAGCAAACTCCCCGGTGAGCGCCCGCTGCAGGCCCTGGCCGGAGTTAGTGACGGTCTCTGGGAGTGGGATCTCCGCGCCGATGAGGTGGTCCTGGATCGGGCCTGCTGGGCAATGCTCGGTTTCGAGCAGAATCCGGTGGACACGGACGCGCGCACCGCCCTGTCACACTGGAAGTCGCGGATGTTGCCGGAAGATTTCCCCCGCGCCGCACAGGCGTTCAAGGATCACGTGTGCGAGCGCCTGCCCCTCGATGTTGAGTTTCGTCTCTGGCACCGGGACGGCGGTATCGTCTGGGTGCGCTGTCGCGGCCAGGCACAGCGCAACAGCGACGGGGAACCGGTTCGTGTGCTGGGTGTGCTGCAGGACATTACCGGCAATAGGGAAGCACTGCTGCGGGCCGAGCGGGAGCTGCAGCAGCTGCGCCAGGATAGCGCCAATCGCGCCGACCTGCTTTTCAGCCTCAGTCACGAACTGCGCACGCCGTTGAATGCGATTCTCGGTTACAGCCAGATGGTGGAGTTGGACCAGAGCCTCAACCCGGACCAGCGCCAGCGGCTGGCCGAAATACGTCGCGCTGGCCAGCACCTGTTGCACCTGGTGGGCGACGTACTGGAGTTGGCTCGCATCGACAGCCAGCGGCTGGCACCGTCTATGGAACCGATGCAGCCCGCGGCACTGGTGGCCGACTGCAAGCGTCTGCTGGAGCCCCTCGCGGAAACCCGCCGCGTCAGCCTTATCTTTGAGCCCCTGGGCTGGGAGTCCGCATTCATTTGCGCGGACCCGGTGCGTTTTAAGCAGGTGGTGCTGAACCTGGCCGGCAACGCGGTGAAATACAACCGTGAGAACGGTCGCGTGGTGATCAATTTCGCACCCCAGGCAGAGGGGTGGCTGCGGCTCAGTATCCTGGATACGGGCAAGGGGATTCCCGAGGAGCGGCGCGCGGAAGTATTTGAGCCCTTCAATCGACTGGGGGCGGAAAAGGGACAGATCGAAGGTACCGGCGTCGGGTTGGCGATCGCCAAGCGCCTGACCGAGGCCATGGGGGGGCGTATCGATTTCGACAGCCACGAGGACCAGGGGTCCGTTTTCTGGATTGAGTTTCCTTTGATAGATGCGCCAGTCGAGCTGATGCTGCTGTCCGCGCAGCCGAGCATACCGGTGAAGTTGCCGCCCTGTCGTTTATTGCAGGTCGAGAACCGCCCCACGGCAATTGAACGCCTGAAATCCATGTTGAGCGGCTCGTCCCAGGTCCAGCACCTGGTGGCAACCGATGCGGTGGAGGCGATTTTCACCGCGCGAACCCAGGGCCCGGATATCGTGTTGTTCGATTGTTCGGTGCCGGGTATGTCGGCCGCCGATCTGGCGCGCATCCTGAAAGACGATCCCCTGACCAAAACCATTCGCTTTGTGGCCATAGGTGAATGCCGCGAAGAGGAGTTCGATGCGACACTCCCCGAAGAGTTTGAACTTGTACAGTTGTGCCAAGTATTGGAGCGCTGTGCTTCCGATTCGGTATAAATCAGCGGATTGGACGTGTTTGCACGAAGATCCAATTCTTTATTGCCGCGCGCTCGTCTAAACTGGCGTCTTCACAAGACCGCCTATTGATCAGAAATAATCAGGCCGTATTCCCGGAAAGATACTAATAAGCTGAGGAAGTGGATGTCTGTAATGCTCCCGGATCGACGCCCGGAAGGGCGGGAGTCCCGACTACGCCTTTGGGTCGCCGTGCTGCTGATGGCCGTACTGAGCGTTACCTCTGTCATTATCTGTAAACAGTTCCTCAGCTTTAATGGTGGCAGCGCGGTTATCTGGTTTGCAGATGCAGTTGCCATCGCATTTCTGTACCGGCACCGGTTGCGCGACTGGCCCCTGTTCGTCGGCACATTTTTCTGTGTCAATGTGACGACAGGTTTGACTATGGGGTTCGAGGGCAGTGTGGCCTCGATCTATACACTGGCAGGGCTGGCCGAGGTGTTACCCGCCGCCCTGATGTTGCGGCGCTTTTTCCCAGCGGGAGGCTACTTCGATAGCCTGGAGCGCTGGGCAACCTTTATCCTGATTTCCGCAGTGCTGCCGCCGTTGGCTAGCGCCAGTATCGGCTCGGCGATCGCGTCGTTACGCACCGGCATGGAATATTCCGCAATATTTCCAGCCTGGTATCTGGCCGATGCCGCGGGCATTCTGGTGTTGCTGCCCCTTGCGCTGAACTTCAGTCTGGCGTCGCTGCGGGGACTGCTGGATCGCGCGCTGCTCGGCAGGTTACTGGTTGTGGCCGCTGTCGCCATTGTCGCCGTGTTCCTGATTCTTGAAGTAGCACTGCTGCACTTTGTCTTTGTTGCTCTGCCGCTGATTTGGGTGGCCACGAGGTTGCCGCTATTCCAGACTCTGGCGGTTATCTTCAGTGTGGTCCTGTTGTTGACAATGACATATGTCGGTATTGATACACACGCAAACCCGCATATTACTCCTGCAGCCGGGCAACAAACCGGCAGCCTTCTGGTGCTGGCGATTTTCGGTTCTGCAATCCCTGCCTATGTTATGGCGGTGTATACGAACATCGAACGCATTCGCAACGCGCGTATCGTGGAAGTGGAGAGCAGTTTTCGCGCAGCGGTGGAAAAGTCCCGAATTGGCATGCTGCTGGTGGGGCTGGACGGGACTATCCTGCGGGCCAATCGCAGTTTTTGTGAATTCCTCGGGTATGACGAGCAGGAGCTGGTTGGGCGAAATGTTGTGGATATCACTCATACCGACGACCGGGCGTATACGCGGGCGTTTTGTGAGGAGCTCTTCGGTGCGGAGCGGGAAGCACCGCAAATGGAGAAGCGCTATGTGCGCAAAGACGGCGAAGTGGTATGGGGGTATTTGTCCTGTTGCCTCGCGCGGGGCGTTGAAGGTGAGCCGCTCTATGCCGTATCCCAGGTAGAGGATATCGATTGGCGCAAACGCAGTGAGTCCAGCCTGCGAGAGGCCAAGGAGCGGTTGCAGGTCACTCTTTCCTCCATCGCCGATGCGGTCATCTCCACGGACATCAACCAGTGTGTCAATTTCATGAATCCGATCGCCGAGCAGATGACCGGAGTGACATTGCAGCAGGCGGAAAACCAGCCGATCAGCGCCATCTTTCGTGTCACGCAGGGTCGTGAAGGAGAGTTGCTGGGCAATCCTGTGGCGGAGTGTCTGCAGCTGGGTGAAGCGGTGCGCGGGACCGAGGGCGCGGTACTGCAGAGCCGTGACGGACGCACCTACGATATCAAGCATTCCGCCTCACCACTGAAGACGGAGCGCGGTGATTTACTCGGTGCGGTCATGGTATTCCAGGATGTCAGCGAATCGCGCAAATTGATCCGGCAGCTGAGTTACAAGGCCTCTCATGACGATCTCACCGGCCTGCCCAACCGCGACGCTTTCAAGCGAGAACTGCTCGATGCCATCGAAAATGCGCGTGACAGTGACACAAGCCATGCCCTGGCATATATCGACCTGGACCGCTTCAAGGTAATCAATGACAGTGCCGGGCACCTCGCCGGCGATGCCCTGCTGAAGAAAGTCAGCAAGTACCTGCGAGCACTGCTGCGCAACTCCGATAGTGTCGCGCGCCTCGGCGGCGATGAATTTGGCCTGCTGTTTCGCAACTGCAGCAAGGAGCAGGCTAAATTGCGCTGCGAGCAGTTGATCCGGCAGATTGTGACACTGCGCTTCCCCTGGAATGAGCGCGTGTACGACGTGGGCGCGAGTATCGGGATTACGGAAATCAACCGGCGCAACGACCGCCTCGGCGACCTGCTAAGCCAGGCGGATGTGGCCTGTTACTCCGCCAAACATGCCAGCCGCGGCACCGTGATGATCTATGAAATGGAGCAAAGTGCGGCCGCGGAGCAGCACCGCGAGATCATCATGGCGTCGGCAGTGCGCGAGGCGCTCGATGAAGGGCAGTTGCGACTCTGTGCCCAGCCGATTGCTTGTGGCGGCGATATCAGTGCGATCAACCATTACGAGATTTTGGTGCGCATGGTGGATGCCGGCGGCAAGCTGATTCTCCCCGCGGCATTTATTCCGGCGGCGGAACGTTATGGGCTGATGTTACAGGTGGACCGCTGGGTGGTGGATGAGGTGCTGGTTCGCCGCGCGGCACAGGTCGACGCTGCGCGGATCAACTTTGCATTGAACCTCTCCGCAGATGCCTTGGGCGATTCGGAGTTCCAGGCCCATGTTATCCGGGTACTGGAGCAGACGCCGATTCCGCTGTCGCGGATCAGTTTTGAAATCACCGAGACGGCGATGGTCAACCAGATGGAAAATGCCAGCCACTTCGTGGCCACCCTGCGCAGGATGGGCTGCAAGGTCGCGCTGGATGATTTCGGCAACGGGCTCAGTTCCTTCAATTATCTGAAGGCTTTCTCAATCGACTTTATCAAGATCGATGGCAGCTTCGTGCGGCAGGTGGAGTCCAATTTTGTCGACCTGATTATTGTCGAGTCCATTCACCAGGTGGCGCACCGCCTGGGTGCAAAGACGATTGCCGAGTACGTGGAAGACGCAGCCACCGCCGCGCGCCTGCGCACCATCGGCGTGGACCTGATCCAGGGGCACCATGTCGGGCGGCCGCTGTTGCTGGAGCAGTTGCTCACGGGAGCGAAGAAGAGTGAGGTGCTGGAGCTGGCTGCGGTGATTGACTGAGAGGATTGCGAAGGGCGGGGCGTATCCCACGGATCGCCCAGCCCTTGCCAAGGGATGCCTGTCCGGTTTAGCGCACGCGGCCCAGGTGTTTACCGACGATTTGCAGCAGCGGTTTGAATACCTTCGGGGTGCCACACACCAGGTGGCCGGAATCCAGGTAGTCTTCGCCACCGCGGAAATCGCTGATCAGGCCGCCGGCTTCTTTTACCAGCAGTGAACCGGCGGCGATATCCCAGGGGTTCAGGTACATCTCCCAGAAACCGTCGAATCGGCCTGCCGCCACATAGGCGAGGTCCAGGGCTGCCGCACCGGGGCGGCGGATACCGGCGGTCTGGCCGGCAATCTCTTTCAGTGCGTCCAGATACGGATCGATATTCTCGAGGGCCGGGCCGTTGAAAGGCAGGCCGGTGCCGATCAGCGCGCCGCGCAGGTTCTGGCGCGGCGATACGCGGATACGGCGGCCGTTCAGGGCGGCGCCGCGGCCGCGGCTGGCGGTGAATTCCTCGCGCTTGATCGGATCCAGTACCACGGCGTGCTCGATGCGGCCGCGGTATTTGCAGGCGATAGACACCGCAAATTGCGGGACGCCGTGAATGAAGTTGGTGGTGCCGTCGAGGGGGTCGATAATCCACTCGTAGTCGGGCTCGGCGCCTTCCTGCAGGCCGGTTTCCTCGCCGTGGATACTGTGTTTCGGGTAGGCCTTGCGCAGGTGGTAGATGATCTCCTGCTCGCTGGCCTTGTCCACTTCGGTGACGAAATCGTTGCGGGCCTTCTCCTCGAACTGCTTCAGGTCGCCGCGCTCCCAGGCTCGTTCAATCAGTTCACCGGCCTTGCGCGCGGCGCGCAGGGCAATATTCAGCATGGGTTCCATAACTATTCCGCACTAAGTGGTTGAAGGGGTTAAAAAGCTGGCCGCGGGCTCGCCGGGCGGGTGCGATTGTAGGGATTCCCGCTCATATTTGCTACACTCGCGCGCCCGCGCTATCCCGACACCTGATATCCGATTCATACAGTATGGCCAAGTCTCCTCTCGACACTTCCCCCCTCACCGCGCTCGACAATGTGCGCGTGGTGCTGGTGAACACCGCCCACCCGGGCAACATTGGCGGCGCCGCGCGCGCGCTGAAGAATATGGGGCTGAGCCAGCTCTACCTGGTGGCGCCACGGGAATTCCCCGCCGCCAACGCCGTCTGGCGGGCGGCCGGCGCCGCGGATCTGCTGGATAAAGTGGTCGTCGTCGACACGCTCGAGGAAGCGGTCGCCGACTGTGGCCTGGTGGTCGCCACCAGCGCTCGTGAACGCCGTATCCCCTGGCCGCTGCTGACCCCGCGGCAGTGCGGGGAGCGGGCCGTGGCGGAGGCATCGACCCACCCGGTGGCGCTGGTGTTCGGCCGCGAAGACCGGGGGCTGACCAATGAGGAATTGCAGGCCTGTAACTTCCATGTCCATATTCCGGCCAATCCGGACTACAGCTCACTGAACCTGGCCACCGCGGTGCAGGTGCTCGCCTATGAGGTGCGCGTGGCGGCACTGGAGGCGGAGAAGGGGGCGGAACTCAGTTACGCGGACTGGGACAGGCCGCCGGCCAAGGCCAGCGATATGGAGCTCTATTTCGATCACCTGCAGCAGGCGCTGGGGCAGATCGGCTTTATCGATCCGGATAACCCGCGCCAGACAATGACCCGCCTGCGCAGACTGTTCAGTCGGGTGCGCCCCGACGATATGGAACTGGGCATACTGCGCGGCTGGCTGACGGCGATCCAGAATTACATCCATCGCACCGGCGGCAAGGGTCGCCCGGATTAGGGTCGCCCGGACTAGGGTCGCCCGGACTAGGGTCGCCCTGAATAAGGATGGAGAAAGGGAGAATACCTGACTGCCCCCAGGGGTTATATACTTGACTGACCCGGTAGGTTATTCCATACTCGCGCCCCGATCGTAAAACGGGCTGTAGATCAGTCGGGAGCTGACGATGCGTTTGACAACCAAAGGCCGCTACGCGGTCACGGCGATGCTGGATCTGGCGCTGCACGCCGATCGAGGCCCGATCAGTCTGGCAGATATATCCAAACGCCAGGGTATCTCCCTGTCCTACCTGGAGCAGTTGTTCTCCCGCCTGCGCCATTCCGGCCTGGTTTCCAGTGTGCGCGGACCCGGTGGCGGCTACCGCCTGGCGCGGTCCGGCGAAGAAATTTTTGTGGCGCAGATAGTCGATGCGGTCAACGAGTCGGTTGACGCCACTAGCTGTGGCGGCAATGCGGACTGCGCCGGTGGCGAGCAGTGTCTGACGCACTACCTCTGGTCTGACCTGAGCGAACAGATTCACAACTTCCTGAGCGGTATCAGCCTCGCCAATCTGGTGGCGCGGGCGGAAGTACAGGAAGTCGCGCGCCGCCAGGACTTACGCGGTGCGCCGGAAGAGCGGATCGCCGTGATCGGCGGCCTGTAATTGCCCGGTTTGAAAAGAGCCCGGCAGCGAGATTTGAAGATTTATTAAGCGGAATCGGTATGACTATGAAGCTTCCCATCTACCTGGATTACTCAGCTACCTGCCCGGTGGACCCGCGCGTCGCCGCCAAAATGGCGGAGCAGCTGACGATGGAGGGCAACTTTGGCAACCCGGCATCGCGTTCGCACCTGTTCGGCTGGAAAGCGGAAGAGGCGGTAGAGGAAGCGCGTCGCCACGTGGCGGAGCTGTTCAACGCCGACCCGCGCGAGATCGTCTGGACCAGCGGTGCGACCGAATCCGACAACCTGGCGATCAAGGGTGCCGCCCACTTCTATCAGGGCAAGGGCAAGCACATCATCACTTCCAAGATCGAGCACAAGGCGGTGCTGGACACCTGCCGCCAGCTCGAGCGCGAAGGCTTCGAAGTGACCTACCTCAACCCGCGGGCCGACGGTATCGTCTATCCGGAGCAGGTCGAGGAAGCGCTGCGCGAGGACACCATCCTGGTCAGCCTGATGCACGTCAACAACGAGATCGGCGTGGTCAACGATATCGCCGCGATCGGTGAAATCCTTCGCGCGAAAAAAATAATCTTCCATGTGGACGCGGCCCAGAGTGCCGGCAAATTGCCGATCGACCTGCAGGAGCTGAAGGTGGATCTGATGTCCTTCTCCGCCCACAAGGTTTACGGACCCAAGGGTATCGGCGCCCTGTACGTGCGCCGCAAGCCCCGCGTGCGTCTGGAAGCGCAGATGCACGGTGGCGGTCACGAGCGCGGTATGCGCTCCGGCACGCTGCCGACCCACCAGATCGTTGGCATGGGTGAGGCCTTCCGCATCGCCAAAGAGGAAATGGCGGCGGAATCCGAGCGCCTGCTGGCCCTGCGCAATCGCTTCTGGGACCAGGTCAAGGATATGGAAGAGGTACACATCAACGGTTCCGTCGAGCAGCGCGTCGCCGGCAACCTGAATGTGAGCTTCGCCTTCGTCGAGGGCGAGAGCCTGATTATGTCACTGCGGGACCTGGCGATTTCCTCCGGTTCCGCCTGCACCTCCGCCAGCCTGGAACCCAGCTACGTACTGCGCGCGCTGGGCGTCAACGACGAGCTGGCCCACAGTTCCCTGCGCTTCAGCTTCGGCCGTTTTACCAGTGAGCAGGATGTGGATACCGCAGCGGCCGAAGTGCGCAAGGCGGTAGAGAAACTGCGCGAGCTGTCGCCGCTTTGGGATATGTACAAAGATGGCATCGACCTAAATACCATTGAATGGGCCGCCCACTAAGCGCGAGCAAGAGTTAGGAGAATAGTCATGGCCTATAGCGATAAAGTTATTGATCACTACGAACACCCGCGCAATGTCGGCCGCCTGGACGACAAGTCGGAAAACGTCGGTACCGGAATGGTTGGCGCCCCCGCCTGTGGCGACGTGATGCGCCTGCAGATTCAGGTCGACGAAAACGGCGTGATCGAGGACGCGAAGTTCAAGACCTACGGTTGCGGTTCCGCCATCGCCTCCAGCTCGCTGCTGACCGAGTGGGTGAAGGGCAAGACGCTCGACGAAGCCGAGCAGATCAAGAATACCGCTATCGCGGAAGAGCTGGCGCTGCCGCCGGTGAAGATTCACTGCTCCGTGTTGGCGGAAGACGCCATCAAGGCGGCAGTGCGCAATATCCGTGAGAAGCGCGGTCAGGTCGCCGATGCGGGCGATGCGAAGGAAGAGGCGGCCGGTTAAGGCCATCGGGCAGCAAGGCCCAAAGAAGCAGTAAAGGTATTGTTTTGGCTATTACCATGACAGAGGCGGCGCAGGCGCATATCCAGCGCCAGCTCGCCAACCGCGGCAAAGGTATAGGCATCCGTGTCGGTGTGAAAACCGCCGGCTGCTCGGGGCTCGCCTATGTGCTGGAATTTGTCGATGAAGCAGAGCCCGACGATGTGGTGTTCGAGCAGAACGGCGTCAAGCTGATCGTGGATCCGAAGAGCCTCGTCTACCTGGACGGCACCGCACTGGATTTCGTCAAGGAAGGGTTGAACGAGGGGTTTGCCTTCTCCAATCCGAATGTGAAGAACGAGTGCGGCTGCGGCGAAAGCTTTCACGTTTGAGCGGCGCTCGTCACAGTAAGGCCGGGTGCGTCGCGCACGCCGGCCTTTTTAGTATTCGGCAGTGCTGGCCTGTGTCCGCATGCCAGGGGTGATTCGACATGTCTCTGCAACAGACTTACTTCGAAATATTCGGTCTCAAGCCGGCATTTGCTGTCGATCGCGCGGCGCTGGCGAATCGCTACCGGGAGTTGCAGCGGGAGTTCCACCCGGACAAGTACGCGTCCAGGTCTGACCGCGAGCAGCTGCTGGCCATGCAGTACGCCGCACACATCAACGAGGCGCACACCACTCTGCGCGATCCCGTCTTGCGGGCTGGTTACTTGCTCAAGCTCGCAGGCGTTGAAGTGCGCCCCGAGCAGACCACTGCCGATGTGGAATTTCTGATGCAGCAGATGTTGCTGCGCGAGCGCCTGGAAGAAGTGCCCACTGAAACGGATCCAGCCGCAGCGCTGGAAGAACTGGGTGAAGAGGTGCAGGGCCTGTTTAGCGGCGAGCAGAGGCATTTCGCCGAGGTCTTCGCCGCGGGCGATCTCGCAGCAGCCAAAGACTCCCTGCTCAAGTTGCAGTTTCTGGTCAAACTGCAGCGACAGGTAGAAGAACTGGAAGAAGATTTACTGGGCGACTATTAGGCAATCCTGCAGGTCATCCCGACCTGCAGGATTGTCGCCCGTTAAATACTGGCGCAAGTGTGCGAACTTGCTGGTATTTAACGGGCTCGCGCTGGCCGACGGCCAGCGGCGGCGCATCCGTGCGCCGCTATTAACGTCACCTTTTACAAAGATGAGTTAATCAATGGCATTACTGCAGATTTCCGAACCGGGGCAGACCCCGGAACCTCACCAGCGCAAGCGCGCGGTGGGCATCGACCTGGGGACCACTAATTCGCTGGTGGCGACGGTGCGCAGCGGTTCGGCAGAGGCCATAGCCGCAGAGGACGGCAGCGTGATATTGCCGTCTGCGGTGCACTACGGGGAAAACGCAGTCACTGTGGGCGCTGCTGCGCGTAGCCGCGCCGGCGAGGATCCCTACAACACGCTGCTGTCTGTGAAGCGCCTGATGGGCCGCGGCATTGCCGACGTGAAGAGTTTCGGCGATCAGCTGCCGTACAAGTTTGCCCAAGACGGCAGTGGCGATGCTGCCGACAGTGGCATGCCCGCAATCGAGACGGTCGCAGGTGCGGTAAATCCGGTGCAGGTGTCGGCGGAAATCCTGAAGGAACTGGCGCGGCGCGGTCGCGAGGCGCTTGGCGGCGAGCTGGATGGTGCGGTAATTACCGTCCCCGCCTACTTTGATGATGCCCAGCGCCAGGCCACCAAAGACGCAGCGCAACTCGCCGGCCTGAAAGTACTGCGCCTGCTCAACGAGCCGACAGCGGCGGCAGTGGCCTACGGCCTGGATCAGAGTGACGAGAGCGTCGACGCCGCAGACAAGATCATCGCCGTTTACGATCTCGGCGGCGGCACCTTCGATATTTCCATTCTGCGCCTCTCCCGTGGCGTCTTCGAGGTGCTGTCTACCGGTGGCGACACCGCCCTCGGCGGCGACGATTTTGACTGCGCGATTGCCGGCTGGATGGCCGGGCAGGCGGGCCTGGGCACTAACCTGGATGTGGCGACTCAGCGCGCCCTGCTGAACAGTGCCTGCGAGGCGAAGGAATCCCTGAGCGGGCAGGAGCAGGCGGCGCTGGGTTACGGTGACTGGAGCGGGACCCTGGATCGATCCGCCATGGCCGAACTGCTCGATCCGCTGATCGACAAGACGCTGCGCGCCTGCAAGCGCGCGCTGCGCGATGCCGAGCTGTCGGTCGACGATGTGCAGGAAGTGGTGCTGGTGGGCGGTTCCACCCGCACCCTGCGCGTGCGCGAGCGGGTCGCGCAGTTCTTCGGCCGCGCGCCGCACGCGGATATCGATCCGGATCAGGTGGTGGCCATCGGTGCGGCGCTGCAGGCGGATGTACTGGTGGGCAACAAGTCCCGCGACGACCTGCTGCTGTTGGATGTGATTCCGCTGTCGCTGGGTATCGAGACCATGGGCGGGCTGGCGGAAAAGCTGATCGCGCGCAATACGACCATTCCGGTCTCCAAGGCGCAGGAGTTTACCACCTTCAAGGATGGCCAGACGGCCATGGCCATCCATGTGGTGCAGGGCGAGCGCGAGCTGGTCAAAGACTGCCGCTCGCTGGCGCGCTTCGAACTGCGCGGCATTCCGCCGATGGTGGCCGGCGCGGCGCATATCCGCGTGACCTTCCAGGTGGATGCCGACGGCCTGCTGTCGGTGACCGCCATGGAAAAGAGCAGCGGCGTCAGTGCGGATATCAGCGTCAAGCCGTCCTACGGCCTGCAGGACAAGGACATTGCGCGCATGTTGCAGGAATCCTATGCCCACGCGCAGGAAGATATCGCCGCACGGGCGCTGCGCGAGGCACAGCTGGAGGCGGAACGCGCGCTGGAGAGCCTGCTGGCTGCGCTGCAGGAAAACGGCGCGGAGCTGCTCGACGAGCGCGAGTTGACCGCGCTGGAGCGGGCCATGGAGGGGTTGCAGCTCGCCCACAACGGCGGTGATGCCGAAGAGATTCGCAAGCGTATCGACGCGCTAAACCAGCTGTCTGAACCCTTCGCCGCGCGGCGTATGGACGCGTCTATCAAGCGCGCCATGCAGGGCCATACGCTGGACGAATTTGATAACGACTGACCCGACCGGGCACCGGTCGGGCGCAAGACTGGCGTCGTGAACAGCGGCGGCTACGAATTGAGACCACTAGAGAGTCAGTGACCCATGCCGAAGATTGTGTTTTTACCCCACGCCGAAATCTGCCCCGAGGGCAAGGTTGTGGAAGTGGAGAGCGGTGTCAGTGTCTGCGACGCAGCGCTGGCCAACGGCATTGAGATAGAGCACGCCTGCGAAAAGTCCTGCGCCTGCACCACCTGTCACGTGATTGTGCGCGAGGGCTTTGACTCCCTCGGCGAACCGGACGAGCTCGAGGAAGACCTGCTGGACAAGGCCTGGGGCCTCGAGCCGGAATCGCGGCTGTCCTGTCAGGCGATTGTGGACGATGAGGACCTGGTAGTCGAAATCCCCAAATACACTATCAATCAGGTTTCGGAAAAACACTGACCGATTGGTCGCGAGCTCGAGCAGAGGAAAGCGCAATGAAATGGACAGATATCAACGATATCGCGATAGAGCTGGTGGATACCCATCCGAACGTCGACCCGCTGACGGTCAATTTCGTCGATCTGCGCAATTGGGTCATGGAGTTGCCCGATTTCGATGACGATCCCGACCGCTGTGGCGAGAAAATCCTCGAGGCGATACAGGCTGCCTGGATCGAAGAGACGGATTAGTCGGTCGCGAGAAACGGTACAAAGTTCACGCAGTAATGCGTATAATCCGCCCGCCGCAAATGGCGGTGCTCGTTTTTTGAGCGCTCACAGCGTGAGTAAACTGGGAATTCAGGGAAGAGCAACTAATCAGGTTGCTCTTTCTGTATGTAAAAACTGTTAATTGGAGAACAACATGGCCCTGGAACGCACTCTTTCCATCATCAAGCCGGACGCGGTAGCCAAGAATGTAATCGGCGAAATCGAAAGCCGCTTCGAAAAAGCCGGCCTGCGTATCGTTGCCATGAAAATGCTGCACCTGTCCCGCGAGAAGGCAGAAGGCTTCTACGCTGAGCACAAAGAGCGTCCGTTCTTTAAAGATCTGGTCGACTTCATGACTTCCGGTCCGGTTGTCGTGCAGGTTCTGGAGGGCGAGAACGCTGTCCTGGCCAACCGCGATCTGATGGGCGCTACCAACCCGCAGGAAGCTGCTGCCGGCACCATCCGCGCCGATTTCGCCCAGAGCATCGATGCCAACGCCGTACACGGTTCCGACTCCGCTGAATCCGCCGCGCGCGAAGTAAGCTACTTCTTCGCCGACGACGAGATCTGCCCGCGCGGTTGATCTATTTGGGTTGAAGCCTAGCTTGGCTCATTAAGAAGCAGTGAGCCAGGCGCAAGGTCCTGATGCCGGGATTGGCTTGCGGGACTGTCGGTCGGAGGGACCCGGCCGACAAGCCTACAGGGATGTATTCACGGCGTGTCCCGCAAGCCAATCCCGGTAGCAGGGCCGCCCGGGAGTCTCCTAGCGGCACCGCTCCACAGGCCTTAGGGTCGAGGTAATGAATCCATGAGCATCACCGAAACGTCCAAAACCAACCTGCTCGGCCTGTCCGTCGACAAGCTGGCCGCGTTTTTTGAATCGCTGGGCGAGAAGCGTTTCCGTGCCATTCAGGTGCTGAAGTGGATTCACCAGAACGGTGTGGACGACTTCGACCAGATGACCAATGTCAGCAAGGCATTGCGCCAGAAGCTGGCAGAAGTGGCCGAGATCCGCGCTCCGGAAGTGCTGGGCCAGTGGGATTCCGCCGACGGCACGCGCAAGTGGCTGATCCAGGTCGAGGGCGGCAACGCGATCGAGACGGTCTATATCCCGGACGGTGACCGCGGCACCCTGTGTGTGTCCTCCCAGGTGGGTTGTTCCCTGGACTGTAGCTTCTGCGCCACCGGCAAGCAGGGGTTTAACCGCGACCTGACCGCGGCTGAGATCATCGGCCAGGTGTGGATTGCCTGTAAGTCTTTCGGTCAGCTACAACCGAAAGGTCCGCGTAAAGTGACCAATGTGGTGATGATGGGTATGGGCGAGCCCCTGCTCAATTTCGACAATGTGGTCGACGCGATGAACCTGATGATGGAAGACAACGCCTACGGCATCTCCAAGCGAAGGGTTACGTTGTCCACCTCTGGCGTGGTGCCCGCGCTGGATCGCCTCGCGGATGTCACCGACGTGAGCCTGGCCATCTCGCTGCACGCGCCCAACGACGAGCTGCGCAACGAGCTGGTGCCGATCAACAAGAAGTACCCGATTGCGATGCTGCTCGATAGCGCCAAGCGCTACATCGAGCGCATGCCCGACACCCATCGCAAGATGACCATCGAGTACACCATGATGCGGGAGATCAATGATCGCCCGGAACACGCCGAGCAGTTGGCCGAGCTGCTGCGCGATGTGCCTGTCAAGATAAATCTGATACCCTTCAATCCGTTCGAGCTGTCCGACTATCAGCGGGTCAGCAACAATGCTTTGCGACGCTTTCAACAGATTTTGTTGGACAAAGGCTATACGGTAACCGTGCGCACGACTCGTGGCGATGACATCGCCGCGGCTTGTGGCCAGCTGGCCGGCAGTGTCAACGATCGCACGCGCCGCTCCGAACGCTATCGCAACGCCGAGCGCCGTGGCGATATTGAGAGCCCGGTTCGCATTATCGGCTGAGCAACGCCGCCACAGGTCCGGACATGGCATCGCGGGCTGCGATGATCACGCAGAGTCCTGTGCGTAGAGTGCGTTTTTTAGGGCATACATACACGCTTATTGCACGTATTGGCCGCGAAAATGTGCTGAACGTGCAGAGGTGGGTGAGGGCGCGGCCGGCGGTCTTATATCCGGGCTAAAACAGACTATAAAAACACGGGTGAAGTTGTGTTCGCGAAAATTCCAACCCTGCCGCTGGCGGGACTGATTCTCAGTATCTGGCTGAGTGGTTGTGTGACCACCGGTCTTCCGCCGCGCCCGGAAATCAATCTGGAGAAGGCGCTGGAGACCCATGTGCAGCTGGGCCTGCGCTATCTGCAGGACGGCAAGAACCGCGAGGCCGCGCGACACCATTTCAACAAGGCCCTGGAGCTGGGCAAGAAAAACCCACGCGCCCATCACGGTCTCGCGCTGCTGTACCAGACGGATGGTGAGCTGGATGTGGCCGAATCCCATTTCAAGAAGGCATTGCGCTACGATGCCGATTTCTCGATGGCGCGCACCAATTACGGTGTCTTCCTCTACCAGCAGGAGCGTTTCGAGGAAGCGCTGGAGCAGTTTGAAAAGGCCTCCGCGGATCTCACTTACAACCGTCGCTCCTACGCCCTGTCCAACTACGGCCGCACCGCGGTAAAGCTCGGCAAGCCGGAAGAGGCGGAAGCGGCATATACCCGTGCACTGGCACTGAGCGCCGACCTGCCGCAGGCTCTGCTCGAGCTTGCGGAACTTAAGTTCGACGCCGGTGACTATGCACAGGCAAAGCACTACCTGGACAGATACAGTGCTAAAAACCGGCAGATTCCCCAGTCACTGTGGCTGGGTATCCGCATCGAGAAAATCTTTGGCAATCGGGACAAGGAAAGGAGTTACGCCCTGGCGCTGAAAAACCTTTATCCCTATTCGGCGGAAACGCTGAAGTACCAAAAGATGACGGCCAATGACGGATAACATTTCCGAAATTACACAAGAGCGCCCGCTGGCAGACAGCGAGCAGTTACTCGATAACTCGCCCGGCAGCCAACTGCGGCGCGCGCGGGAGAAAGCCGGCCTGAGCCAGGAGGAGTTGTCCCGCCGCCTGTGCATGGTCGGCAACAAGCTGGAGTTGCTGGAGCGCGACGAGTACAGTCGCCTGCCGAGTTCGATCTATGTGCGCGGCTATATCCGCAATGCGTGCAAGGAGCTGGGCATCGACGCCGAGCCGGTGTTGCAGGCCTATGCCGGTTACTGCTCCGCCGAAGAGGCAAGCCGCAATATCGTCGCCCACGTCAGTCGCAGCCCCGTGATGCCGGAGCGCAAACGCAGCCTGAAGGGGCTCGCGCTGTTGCCGCTGCTGCTGGTCGGTGGCGTCTTCTGGTGGATGAACGGGCGCGAAGCGGTACCGCCGGTAGTTATTGCACAGAAGCCGTCGGGCGAAGACATGGCAATTGCCGCGCACGAGTCGGACCTGCGGGAGACCGGCACTGCGGTGGCACAGTCGCCCGCTGTAGGCACTGAGCCGGCGCAGGCTTTGCAGGCTGAGTCCCCTGCGGGCAGTGATGAGGCCTCGGCCACAGTTGTGGCTGCAGCGCCAGCGCAGGAGGAGCCGGGAGCGGGTAACTTTACCGAGATGGCAGCGTCGGCAAGTGCGCCGGAAGAGGATGTGGCTGCTGACGAGCCAGTGGTCGCGGAGCCGGCTGTCACAGCGGCTGTGTCTGGAGCGGAAGTTGCCGAGATGCCGGATGCGGAAGTGCCCGCGGCTTCTTTTGCGGCGGCGGTGGTTGAGGAGCTGCAGCTCAATTTTGACGAAGAGGCCTGGGTCGAGGTCAAGGACGCGAGCGGCGCGGTGTTGCTGGCCAAGCTGCAGGCGGCCGGTTCTGAGACAGTGCTGACCGGGCAGCCACCTTTCGACCTGATGCTCGGCAATGCCAGCGGAACTCATGTGCGCTATCAGGGGGAGCTGATCGACAGCGACCCGATCGGCAGCCGCCGTACCCGTCGCCTGACCGTCGGCGAATAGTATTCTGTTTCCTGCCGAGGGCGCGAACCCTGTAGGTTTGCGCCCAATCTCTCTATAATCTCCCCCCTCATATTTAGTCTGTAAAACTGCCAGGTCAGCCCTATGCAATTCGAGTCACCCATCGTTCGCCGCGTGTCGCGCCAGATCATGGTGGGCAATGTGCCCGTCGGCGGTGGTGCGCCGATTTCGGTGCAGAGCATGACCAATACCGACACCTGCGATGTGGCTGCGACCGTGGACCAGGTTCAGCGCCTGCAGCAGGCCGGCGCGGACATAGTGCGTGTATCCGTGCCGAGCATGGACGCCGCCGAGGCGTTCGGTGAGATCAAGAAGCAGGTGACGGTGCCGCTGGTGGCGGATATCCACTTTGATTACCGTATCGCGCTGCGCGTGGCGGACCTGGGCGTCGACTGCCTGCGTATCAACCCGGGCAATATCGGCCGTGAAAAGCGCATTCGCGCGGTGGTGGACAAGGCCCGCGACCTGAATATCCCGATCCGTATCGGCGTCAACGCCGGTTCGCTGGAAAAAGACCTGCAGAAAAAATACGGCGAGCCGACCCCGGACGCACTGGTGGAGTCGGCACTGCGCCACGTGGAGATCCTCGACAGCCTGGATTTCCAGAACTTTAAGGTGAGCGTAAAGGCCTCGGACATCTTTATGGCCACCGCCGCCTACCGCAAGCTGGCGCAGCAGATCGAGCAGCCCCTGCACCTGGGTATCACCGAGGCCGGCGGCCTGCGCGCCGGAACCGTAAAATCTGCCATCGGCCTCGGCGCGTTACTGCTGGACGGTATCGGCGATACCCTGCGCGTATCCCTGGCCGCGGATCCGGTCGAAGAGGTGAAGGTAGGCTGGGACCTGCTGAAGAGCCTGCGCCTGCGCACCAAGGGCATCAACTTTATCGCCTGCCCCAGCTGCTCGCGCCAGAATTTCGACGTGGTGAAGACCATGAACGAGCTGGAGACGCGCCTCGAGGATATCACCACGCCGCTGGATGTGGCGGTGATCGGCTGCATCGTCAACGGTCCCGGTGAAGCCAGGGAGGCGGACATCGGTCTCGCCGGCGGTACTCCCAGCCACGCCATCTATGTCGATGGCCAGCCGAACCGCAAGTTTACCAATGACAACCTGGTCGACGACCTGGAGCGCCTGATCCGCGAAAAGGCCGCGGCCAAGGAAGAGCGCGAGGCAGACATTATCGCCAAGGCGTGATTGCAGGCCCGGGGGGCAAAATCCCCAACCCTGATGCGAAGGCCCCGCTGCCGGGAGCCATTCGGGAAACAATTGCCGATCGGGCTGTTGAGCGAAAGGCTCCCGGCAGCGGGGCCGCCACAGGCTCCGTCTATGGGACCATTCGCAAGGCTGATCGCGGGCGTAGAGCCCACACAACAGCATTGAATACATTCGAGTTGGAAAGTAAGGAACACCGTTGAAACAGCTTCGCGCAATACGCGGCATGAACGACCTGCTGCCGGAACAGTCACCGGTCTGGCAGTACGTGGAATCCACCCTGAGCGAACTCTTCGCCCGCTACGGCTACAGTGAGATCCGCACTCCGTACCTGGAGGCCACCCAGCTGTTCAGTCGCGCCGTCGGTGAAGCCACCGATATTGTCGAAAAGGAAATGTACACTTTCGACGACAAGAGCGGTGACAGTGTCACCCTGCGCCCTGAGGGTACCGCCGGTACCGTGCGCGCGGCCATCCAGAACAACCTGCTGATTCAGCCACAGCGCCTGTGGTATTTCGGTCCTATGTTCCGCTATGAGCGGCCGCAGAAGGGCCGCCTGCGCCAGTTTCACCAGTTCGGTGTCGAGGTGTTCGGCATCGAGGGGCCGGATATCGATGCGGAAATCCTGATTATGACCGCGCGCCTGTGGCGCCAGCTGGGTATCAGCGAGCATGTCAAACTGCAGCTCAACTCCCTCGGCAACTCCGCCAGCCGCGCCGCCTACCGCGAGGCGCTGGTCGAGTACCTGACCGCCCGCCGCGAGCAGCTGGACGAAGACAGCCAGCGGCGCCTCGAGCGCAACCCGCTGCGCATTCTCGACAGCAAAAACGCCCAGACTCAGGAACTGCTGGCGGAGGCGCCCTGTCTACTGGACTTCCTCGATGAGGAATCGGCGGCGCACTTTGATCAGTTGCGCGCGCTGCTGGATGCGGCTGGTGTGGCCTACGAAATCAACCCGAAGCTGGTTCGCGGTCTCGACTACTACGGCAAGACCGTATTCGAATGGGTCACCGACAGCCTCGGTGCCCAGGGCACTGTCTGCGCCGGCGGCCGCTACGACGGCCTGGTGGAGCAGATGGGTGGCAAGTCGACGCCGGCGGTGGGCTTCGGGCTCGGTGTCGAGCGCCTGGTGCTGATGCTGGAAACCCTGGAGGTACTGCCGGAGGCACTCGGCCAGCAGGTGGATGCCTATCTGGTGGCGGTGGGTGATGTACAATCGGCTGCCTTGGGCGCGGCCGAGCGCCTGCGCGACGAATTGCCGTGGCTGCGCCTGCAGACGCACTGTGGTGGAGGCAGTTTCAAGAGCCAGATGAAAAAGGCCGACAAGAGCGGCGCCGACTATGCGCTGATCATAGGTGAAGACGAGGCTGCAGCGGGGCAGGTCACGGTGAAATACCTGCGCGCCGAGGCGCCGCAGCAAACGGTGGCACTGTCTGAATTGACGGCGCTGCTGCAGAGCTAACTCGCTGGTCGGACCGGCAAAACAACTGGAAGCGGCTGCGGCCACTTCACTGGGAAGATTTAAAAATTTACAGGAAAGGCGATTTATCGAATGGCTGACCATCTTACCGAACAAGAACAAATAGAATCACTGAAGCGCTGGTGGGCGGAGAACGGCAAGGGCATTGTCACTGGCGTGGTGCTGGCGCTGGTGGGCTACTTTGGCTACCAGTGGTGGCAGGGCGCCGAGCGCGCCAAGGCGGAAGAAGCTTCCGACCTCTACCAGGGTTTTGTCGAGGCGGTTTCTGCCAACGACGGGGCGCCGGATAACAAGCAGCTGACCACCGCCAAAAACATCGGCCAGCAACTGAAGACCGATTTTGCCAAACGTATCTACGCGAGTCAGGCATCCCTGCGCCTGGCGGCACTGGCAGCGGCAAACAACGATCTGGAAACTGCGGAAAAAGAACTGCAGTGGGTACTCGATAATGCCGATGAGACTGCGTTGCAGCTGCTGGCCAAGCGCCGGCTGGCGTCGGTAATGGCCGCGCGCGGCAAGCCCGACGAAGCACTGAAGCTGCTGGACGGCTCGGTACCGTCGTCCTTCGCAGCGCTGTATGCCGAAACCCGTGGCGACATCCTGTTGCAGAAGGGTGACAAAGACGGCGCGCGTGCCGCTTACCAGCAGGCGCTGGCGCAGCTGCTGCCGGAGCAGGCGAGCAGCGCCCAACTGTTGCGCATGAAAGCCGATAACCTGGGCAGCGCGCAGCCTGAAGCGGGCGTCTCTGAGGAAAGCAGCGAAAAGAATACCCAGCCGGCACAGGAGAGTGACGAGCAATGAAATTTCTTTCCCGCGCGGCAAGCCGCGCCGCAGCCGTAGCGTTGGCAGTGGCACTGGCCGCCTGTGCTTCCAACGAAGAGAAGGAAGATACTGATCCGGTCGAGCTGGTAGACATCACTCCCAGTGTCGAGCTGCAAAAGGTCTGGTCTGCCGGCATCGGCGATATCGACGCCAAACTGTACGCGATGCTGCAGCCGGGAATTGCCTCCGGTAAGTTGGTGGCGGCCAACAGCGAGGGTGACGTTTTCGCCTTCGACCGCAGCACCGGCAAGCGCCAGTGGAAAACCGAACTGGACATCGAAATCAGCGGTGGCGTCGGCGTTGGCCTCGGCATCGTCGTGGTAGCTGACTATCGCGGTCGCGCAGTGGCCCTGGACCTGAACGACGGCAAGGAACTGTGGACTTATCAGGTTTCCGGTGAAGTGGTTTCCGCCCCGGCGGTTGGCGCCGGCGTGGTGGTCTTGCAGACTGTCGACGGCAAGCTGATCGGCCTGGACGCCACCAGCGGCGAGGAGCGCTGGAGCCACAGCACCGCGCTGCCGGTTCTGACGCTGCGCGGCACTGCGGCGCCGGTGATTTCCGGTGGTAACGTGCTCGCCGGTCTCGACAACGGCAAGCTGATTGCCCTGGATGCGCGCGACGGCGTTCCGCGCTGGGAGCAGCGCGTGGCGATCCCGCAGGGCTCCGCGGAACTCGAGCGTGTCGTGGATATCGACGGTGCGCCGGTCGTTCGCGGTGATCTGGTTTTCGCTGCCAGTTACCAGGGACGCGTGGTGGCCCTGTCCCGCGAAGACGGCCGCGGCCTCTGGGCGCGCGATGCCTCCACTAACCACAGCGTGGCGGTGGGTGCGGGCAATGTATACTTGAGTGATGCCTCCGGCAGTGTCTATGCCTACAATGTGGGCAATGGCCAGATCGTCTGGAGTAATGATGACCTGCTGCGCCGCCAGCTGAGCGCGCCCGCCTATTTCGGCGACACGCTCGTGGTGGGTGACCTCGATGGCTACCTGCACGTGCTGGATCCTGTCTCAGGCACCATTATCGGCCGCGAGCGTGTAGACAGCGATCCGATACGTATCCCCATGCTGGTGGATGGCGATCTCCTGTTCGCGCTGTCCGATGACGGCAAGCTGGTGGCCCTGCGCCTGGAGCGCCGCCAGTAATTCCGCGGAAAATCGACCGTCATTTTGTAATGGCGAACCTTGTGTTCGCCGGCGGGCTGCAGGCCCGCGGTAGGAGCCTGCTTGCAGGCGAATGAAGATCGCCCGCCTAGCGCGGGCGTTTGTATTTTTGTAACTGCTGGTCCCTTATGCCAGTAAGAAAGGCCTTGCGGCCCTGCTAGCGGTGGCCATTTGGGAAAAAGCCTCATCGGCAACCATTCCCCAAATGCCCACCGGCATCAGGCCCTTCGCATAAAGGGCTGACATTCTTTTCAGGGTCCCGAGGGGACGAGTAGTTACTGTAATTTTTCTATAGGCTCAAGCCAGATTTTTATGCTACCTGTTATCGCCCTGGTCGGGCGCCCCAATGTGGGCAAATCCACACTGTTTAACCGGCTCACCAAGAGCCGCGATGCCCTGGTGGCCAATTACGCCGGCCTGACCCGCGACCGCAAGTATGGCGAGGCGGAAATAAACGGCCGCAATGTCATCCTGGTGGACACCGGCGGTATCAGCGGCGGCGAAGAAGGTATCGATGCGGCCATGGCACAGCAGTCGATGCAGGCCATTGAAGAGGCGGATATAGTCCTGTTTCTGGTGGACTGTCGCGCCGGATTGACACCGGCCGACCAGATGATTGCCGACCAGCTGCGCACGCGTTCCAAACCCACGTTCCTGGTGGCCAACAAGGTAGACGGCGTCAATCCCGATATCGCGCTGGCCCCTTTCTACGAGCTGGGTATCGGCGAACTTTTCCCCACTACCGCCACTCACGGCCGCGGCGTGCGCGCCCTGATGGAGCGCGTGGTTGAGGATCTGCCGGAGGCGGCGGCGCCGGTAGAGGAGGAAGAAGCCAAGGGTATCAAGATTGCCATCGTCGGCCGCCCCAATGTGGGCAAGTCCACGCTGGTGAACCGCCTGCTGGGTGAGGATCGCGTTGTCGTCTACGACCAGCCCGGAACCACCCGCGACAGCGTCTACATCAATTACGAGCGCGACGATAAACCCTACACCCTGATCGACACGGCGGGCATCCGCCGGCGCAAGAACATCAAGGAGTCGGTCGAGAAGTTCTCCATCGTCAAAACCCTGCAGGCGGTGGAAGACGCCAATGTGGTGGTTCTGGTCATCGATGCCCGCGAGGGGCTGGTGGATCAGGACATGCACCTGATGGGCAGTGTCATTCAGGCCGGCCGCGCGCTCGTAGTGGCATTGAACAAGTGGGACGGTCTCGAAGCCGATCACCGCGATTTCGTCAAGACGGAGCTCGAGCGGCGCCTGCGCTTTGTCGACTTCGCCGATATTCACTTTATTTCCGCCCTGCACGGCACCGGTGTCGGCAACCTGTATCAGTCCATCGAGTCGGCCTACCAGAGTGCGACCGACAAACTGTCCACCAATCACCTGACGCGTATCCTGCAGTGGGCGGTCAGTGAGCACCAACCGCCGCTGGTGCACGGCCACCGAATCAAGCTGCGCTATGCGCACGCCGGTGGCCAGAATCCGCCGGTGATCGTGATTCACGGCAACCAGACCGAACAGGTCCCGTCGCATTATGTGCGTTACCTGGAGAAAACTTTCCGCAAGGCCCTGGATCTGCACGGTACGCCGGTCAAGATCGAGTTCCGCACCGGGGCCAATCCCTATGCAGGCAAGAAACAGAAACTGACCGATCGGCAGAAGGCCAAGAAGCGCCGCCTGATGAAGTTTGTTAAAAAGAAAAAATAAATGATGAGGTTTTAGATGAGACCTCCCCGGGACCTGGTTGTGCGCCCCCTCTGCCACTAGTGGGTGAGGGGCTTGGGGAGAGGGTAAAAAAAGGAGAACACCATGCTGGACCTGAAAAACTCTTCGCTGTTACGCAACCAGTCCTACGTGGACGGTAAATGGATAGATGCCGATTCCGGCGAAACCTTCGATGTCACCAACCCGGCTACCGGCGAGGTAGTCGCCAGTGTTGCCAGCCTCGGCGCTGCGGAAACCCGTCGCGCCATTGAGGCGGCCAGCAAGGCCTGGCCGGCCTGGCGCGATGCCACCGTCAAGGAGCGGGCGAAGATCCTGCGGCGCTGGTACGACCTGATCATCGACAATGCCGACGACCTGGCAAAAATCCTTACCGCCGAGCAGGGCAAGCCGCTCTCCGAATCCAAGACCGAAATCGTCTACGGCGCCAACTATATCGAGTGGTTTGCCGAGGAGGCCAAGCGCGTCTACGGCGATGTCATTGCGCCGCCATCCAAAGACAAGCGCATCGTCGTGATCAAGCAGTCGGTTGGCGTTACCTGTTCGATTACGCCGTGGAATTTCCCCAGTGCGATGATCGCGCGCAAAATGGCTCCGGCGCTGGCCGCCGGCTGTCCCTTTATCGCCAAACCCGCATCGGAAACACCCCTGTCGGCGCTGGCGCTGGCAGTGCTGGCGGAAGAGGCCGGCATCCCCGCCGGCGTCTTCAACGTGGTGGCCGGCAGGAGCGCGCGCGAGATCGGCGCGGAGATGACGGCCAACCCGCTGGTGCGCAAGTTCACCTTCACGGGTTCGACGGCAGTGGGCAAACTGCTGCAGGCCCAGTGCGCCGAGACCGTCAAGAAAACCTCGATGGAGTTGGGCGGCAACGCACCGTTTATCGTGTTCGACGACGCGGATATCGATGAGGCGGTCAAAGGCGCGATCATCTGCAAATACCGCAATGCTGGCCAGACCTGTGTCTGTGCCAACCGCATTTTTGTGCAGGAAGGCATCTACGAAGCATTTGCGAAAAAATTCATTGAAGCGGCCAACGGGCTGAAGATGGGCAACGGTGCGGAAGAGGGCACCGAAGTCGGACCGCTGATTACCAGTAAAGCGGTGCAAGGCGTGCAGGAACTGGTGGACGACGCGCTGCAGAAAGGTGCCAGGCAATCTGTCAGCGGCGGTCCCAGCGAACTGGGTGAATGCTTCTATGCACCGACGGTACTGACCGATGTCGACGACAGTATGCGCGTGTTCAAGGAAGAGATTTTTGGCCCGGTAGCGCCGCTGTTCAAATTCTCCACCGAGGAGGAGGCGATCCGCCTGGCCAACGATACCGAGTTCGGTCTCGCCTCCTATTTCTATTCCCGCGATATTGGCCGTATCTGGCGCGTCGCCGAGGGGCTGGAGTACGGCATGGTCGGCATCAACGAGGGCATCGTCTCCAACGAGATGGCGCCCTTTGGCGGCGTCAAGGAATCCGGCCAGGGCCGCGAGGGTTCCAAGTACGGTCTCGACGACTATCTGGAAATCAAGTACCTCTGTCTCGGCGGTATCGATAAATAACTGCGGACTTCAATGAACGTCGAACCCATCGCGCGCGTACGCTCCTGTTTTAGCGAGAAGTTCGGCGTTCCCCGCCAGCCGCTGCTGGCCGATGCCAGCCGCGCTTCAATTGAGCTGTTGCCGCCGCTGGATACGCCGGACGCGGTCGCCGGGCTGGAAGAAAATACGCATATCTGGGTGATCTTCCAGTTCCACCAGGCCGCCGGCCAGTGGTCCGCCAAGGTGCGTCCCCCGCGCCTCGGTGGCAACAAGAAACTCGGCGTTCTCGCCACCCGTTCGCCGTTCCGCCCCAACAATATCGGCCTGTCGGTGGTGCGGCTGCTGGAAGTGCGCACCAATCCGAAAGTCGAGCTGATTATCGGCGGTGCCGACCTGGTGGATGGCACCCCGGTGCTGGATATCAAACCCTATATTCCCTACGCCGATGCACTCGACGATGCGCAGAGCGCGTTTGCCGGCGCGCCGCCGGCGCCGGTTACCGTATCGATTCCCGATCAAATCCGCGCGCAGGCTGCCGCCTATCGGGATGAGTGGGGCACCAATCTGCCCAGGCTGATCGAGCAGGTACTCGCCCAGGACCCCAAACCCGCGTACCAGCAGCCCGACCCCGATCGCATCTACGGCATGGAACTGTGCGGATTTAATCTGCGCTGGCGTTACCTTTCTGCGGGTGCGCTCGAAGTGGTGGGGCTGGAATAACGACTCCGAACAGGCCCAGCTGGCCATCCACCAGACTGTCGAAATCCAACTCGACAAAGGGCAAGATGGCATCGGCCACCGGTTTGAGCTGTCGGTCGATATAGTGCTGGTAGTCCATGGGCGACTGGCGGTGGTCCACGGGCTCGGGACCATTGAGGGTAATCACATAGCGAATCCAGCCCTTGTTCTGGTAGCGGGGTGCCAGGCCCTGCTGGCGGCGAATATCATCGGCCAGTCGCGCCGCGCGCACATGCGGCGGCACGCTTTTTACGTATTGCTCCAGTTTGCGCCTGAGCCGCTTGCGGTAGACCAGCTGCTCGTCCAGTTCCCCGGCCCGGGTCTTGGCCACCGTCTCGCGGATATAGTCGGACGGATCTTGCCCGCGAAACACCATGGCGTAGAGCTGGGTCTGGAATTGCTTGGCGAGGGCGGTCCAGTCGCTGCGCACCGTTTCCAGGCCCTTGAATACCAGCTTTTCCTCATCTCCTTTTACGACCAGGCCCGCATAGCGTTTCTTGGAGCCCGCCTCTGAGCCGCGAATAGTGGGCATCAAGAAGCGCCGGTAGTGGGTTTCGAATTCCAGCTCCAGCAGGCAGTCCAATTCCAGCTCTTCCTTGAGCTTGTGCCGCCAGCGCCTGTTGATCTCGCTGGCCAGGGCAACACCGATAGCATCCGCTTCTTCGGGGCTGGGACGGCCGCTCAGCCACACAAAGGTGGAATCGGTATCGCCGTAGATCACCTGGTGGCCCAGCTCCTCAATCCAGCGAGCGGTCTGCTGCATGATCTCGTGACCGCGCAGGGTGATAGAGCTGGCCAGGCGCGTGTCGTAGAAGCGGCAGCCCCCTGAGCCCAGCACCCCGTAGAAGGAGTTCATGATGATCTTGATGGCCTGGGAACGGGCGGCGTCCTGCTCCCGCTTGGCGATATCCCGCTGGGCCCATAAATTGGCGATGATGTCCGGCAGGAAGTGTCGGTCACGGGAAAAGCGCGCGCCGCGAAAACCGGGGATGGCGTCGTCGTCCGCCAGGCCTTCGACGAGCCCCTCAATCAACCCCATAGGATCGATCTTGAACGTGCGGATTATGCTCGGATACAGGCTCTTGAAATCCAGCACCAGCACGTTGTCGTAGAGGCCCGGCCGGGAGTCCATCACATAGCCGCCGGGGCTGGCCAGGCCGCCGTCGGCGGGCAGGTTGGGGGCCACATAGCGGCTGCGGTGTAGCTTGGGCAGATAGAGGTTGGTAAAGGCCGCCACCGAGCCGCCGCTGCGATCCAGCTCGAGGCCGGTGAGCTGGGCGCGCAGGCGCAGGTAATCCAGCAGCCTGGTGTGCTGGAAGATATCCCAGACCAGGCGGCAGTCCTCCAGGTTGTAGGCGGCCAGCTTGGGCTTGTTGTGGTGAAAGTCGTGTTCAATCACGCTCAGGCGGTTGTCCACGTCTTCGGTATCCTTGCCCCGGCTCAGCAGGGCCTGGGCGACGAACTCCAGGCTGAAGCTCTCGAAGTTGTAGGTGGCGCTCTTCAGTCCGTCGATGCCGTCCAGCACCACTCGCCCCGGCAGCGTCACAAAGCCCTGGCTGCCTTCGCGGCCGTCTCGCCAGCGGGCATCTGCGCCACCGCGGCCAAGCTTCAGGTGCAGGCCGTGGCGCTCGGCCCTTTTCAGCAGCAACCGAAAATCAAAGTCCACCACGGACCAGCCGATGATGATGTCCGGATCCAGGCGCCTGAACCTGGCCTCCAGTGCCTTGAGCAGGGCGCGTTCGTCATCCACCCAGATAATGGCGGTGTCGGCGCTCTGCGGTTTGCCGACCATAAGCACTTCTTCCACCCCGTGGCCATAGAGGCCAATGGAATAGAGTTCGCCCTGGCCGGAGCACTCGATATCCAGGGACACCACCTTGAAATCCGGCTGCACCTCGGCGCCCCTGAGGCGCACCTGGCGATATTCCGTATAGCCGTCTCTGGCCTGGGCCCGCCCCTCGAAGTAGAGGCCACCGCGGGCAAAGCGCTCCATCAGGTAGCGGTCGTGGAGGCGAAAGTCCCCTTCCAGTACTTCGATGTCGCGATTTTGCAGCAGGGTCTGGCCCCGGCGGTGGGCGTCGATGGTGGGGAAATACAGCATGGCCGCTTCCTCGCGGCCAAAAGTCTGAAAGCCCAGCTGCTGCCACTGGTGGGGCACGCCGGCCAGGGCCTCTGTTACCTGGGCCCGGTCTGCCACCTTCACCATAAAGACGGGCCGCTCTCCCTCAATGACCAGCTTGGCCGGCCCCTGGGGCGTGGTCAGCCAGTAGTGGATGCAGGTGCTGTCGCCCTGATCGAAGCTGTGGCGGCTGAGGAGAAATCCGTGTGGCAAGTGGCTGTCTGGGGCTGAGGATTTGCGCCATTTTACTGGATAAATGTACAGATATCAGCGGCCGTGCGCAGGATGCATGTCCGGTATGCTATTGGGAGGGTTCAATCTGCGCTGGCCTACCGCCCCGGCCGTATACGAGTATTTGGCACTCGCTCGGCGTTAGCGAGGAACGCCCGACACTCTGCCGCTTTTGCTCTTGGATCTTAGCGCTGTAATTCGGGGTAACCTGTGTCAGGGAGCTCCTGCCGAGTGGGATTTGCAGCGGAGCGGCCAATCCGCTTGAATTGGAGGCGCGTAACAATTTCAGTGCGGGCCACCCAGCTTGCGAAAATTCATCGGCCGACTTCCATGAGGTGCCCTTGTCCATATTTCGCTGTGGTGTTAAAGCCATCCTTTTTGCGGCTTTCGTAATCCTCGCCCACCCCGCGGGGGCGCAGAGCACCGCCAGCGGTGATCACGTGCGCGTGCGCTGGCTGGCACCGGACACATTCGCGCAGGGGAACGCGGAAACCATCGGTTTCTATTTCGAGGTGGATCCGGGTTGGCACGTGTACTGGCGCAATGCCGGTGATTCCGGTGCCGCGCCGCGTTTCGATATCCGCGCCGTTGATGCCGAAGTTGGTGACATCCAGTGGCCGTTTCCGGTGCGCCTGCCGATCGAGCACCTGACCAATCTCGGCTACGAGGGCGATGTGACCTATCTGTTCGCATTAACCCCGAAGGCCGGTGCCGAGAGGGTAGCGCTCGACGTAAACCTGGAATGGCTGGTGTGCAAAGTCGACTGTATTCCCGGCTTCGGCACCATGCAGCTGTCGCGACCGGTGGCACAGCAGGCGAACTGGAACGGCACCGATCGCGCGCTGCGCGATCGCTTTCAGGCGCGAGTGCCGGGTCCGCAGGAGCAGAGTCCCTGGCGGGCGGTCGAAATGGTCGAAGCCGGTGCCGGCCAACTGCGGCTCGCCATAGAACCGACCGGAGAAGGTGGCGCGGTGGTCCCGCAGGTATTTCCGGTCGACGGCGAACTGCTCGCGGCCGCCGAGCCGCGCGTCGAGTCCGCGCAGGGCCGCGTTGACTACACCTTTACCCGCGTCCCCGGAGCTCCCCTTCCCACCGCAGCGGACTTCGTTATCAGCGATGGCCAGCGCGCCTGGCTGCTGGACGCCATTCCAGTCGGTGCGGCGGCTCAGCAGTGGCGGGCACTGTGGCTGTTGCTGCTCGCCGCCTTTGCCGGCGGCATGATCCTGAACCTGATGCCCTGTGTTTTCCCGGTGCTGTCGATCAAATTATTCGGCCTGATGGGCCCGGGCGCTACTACATCCAGTCGTGTCGGCGAGGGGCTGCGTTACAGCGCCGGGGTGTTGGCGACTTTTGCCGGGCTGGGCGCGATGCTGTTGCTGTTGCGCGCTGGCGGTGCGGCGGTGGGTTGGGGGTTTCAGCTGCAGTCAGCGCCGGTCGTATTGCTGTTGATTCTGCTGTTCTGGCTGATGGGGTTGTCGTTCAGCGGCGTGTTCGAATTCGGTCACCGGCTGATGAATATGGCCGGACGCAGTCACGGCGGCTCCTTTGCCACCGGTGTACTGGCGGTATTTGTCGCCGCACCCTGTACCGGCCCGTTTATGGGGGCCGCACTGGGCGCCGCAGTGACGCTGCCGGCGGCGCAGGCAATGGCGATCTTTCTGGCCCTGGGCGCCGGTCTCGCGGCGCCGTTCCTGTTGCTCTGCGCCAGCCCCGCGGTGCTGAACAGGCTGCCAGCGCCGGGGCCGTGGATGGAGAAACTGCGCCAGCTGCTCGCTTTTCCACTGTATGCCACCGTGATCTGGCTGCTGTGGGTACTGGGGCGCATTCTCGGCGAAAGCGGTTGGCTGATCGGGGCGCTGCTGTTGCTTGCCGTCGTATTTGCCCTGTGGCTGGGAAAAAGTTTTGGCCGCGGAGCCCGGGTTGCCGCGTATATGCTGGTGGCAGTAGCGACAGCCGCCGTGTTTGGCGCTCTGCGCACACCACCGCCCGTTGCGCCGCAGTCGGCCGATAGGGGTTGGCACAGCTACGATAAGTTGGCCATCGAGCAGGCGCTGGCGCAAAACCGGCCGGTGTTTATCGACTACACTGCCGCTTGGTGCATTACCTGCCAGGTCAACAAAAAACTGGTGCTGGAATCCGCAAGCGTGATGGATTTGTTCCGCGCCAACGACGTACTGCTGATTCGTGCGGACTGGACCACGCAGGACGCGGAAATTACCGCGGCGCTGTCCGCACTGGGCCGCAATTCGGTGCCGGTCTATGCCTGGTATGCACCCGGCGCCCGAGAGCCAGAATTACTGCCTCAGATTTTGCAGGAACGCATGATTGCGGCGTTGTTTACCGAGTCAGCGAAATTTCAATACAACGAGGATGAAAAACCATGAATGGAAAGCGTCTCCCTATACATCGACTGATCAGAAAAATCCTGCTGCCCTTTTTGGCGGCACCGGCTCTGGCACTGGCGGCGGCCATCCCCGGTGAGCCAGCGCCGGCCTTCTCCGAAGTGGACGCCGAGGGCAAAAGTCATTCGCTAGAGGATTACAAGGGGCAGTGGCTGGTGATCGAGTGGTTTAACAAGGATTGTCCCTACGTCAGAAAGCACTACGGCAGCGGCAATATGCAGGCGTTGCAGAAAAAATACACCGGACAGGACGTCAATTGGCTCACCGTGATTTCGTCAGCCAAAGGCAAGCAGGGCTACCTGGAGCCGGCGCAGGCAATGGCAGTGGCCGCCAGTCACAGTCTGAATACCAGCGCGCCATTCCTGTTGGATAGTGATGGCAGTATGGGGCGCGCCTACGGTGCCAAGACCACGCCGCATATGTTTGTCATTAATCCCGAGGGTAAGGTGGTCTATGCCGGTGCCATCGATGACAACGATTCCGCCAACCCCGCGGTGATTCCCCAATCTAATAATTACGTCTCTGCTGCGCTGGACGCATCGCTGAGCGGCCAGGCGGTTGCCGTCGCCTCGTCGCGGGCCTATGGCTGTAGTGTGAAATACTGAGTGCAACTCATAGAGAAATTATTGTGTCGATAGGGTGGCTTTCCGTGCTGCGCAAACTGGTCGTCTTCTGCCTGCTCGCAGCACTGGTGATCGGCGCGATCGGCTACTATCAGCAGCGGGATATCCCCAGCGATCAGGCGCCGCCGCTGGCGGGCAGGTCGCTGGACGGCGGCGTGCTGGACCTGCAGCAGATGGCGCCGCAGGGACCGGTGCTGATTTATTTCTGGGCTACCTGGTGCCCTTATTGCCGTGTGGTATCGCCGGCGGTGGCCGATCTGGCGCGCGAACATCAGGTCATTGCCGTCGCCATGCAGTCCGGCAGCGATGAAGAGCTTGGCCAGTACCTTAAAGACCAGGAATTGCAGTTCCCCACCATCAATGATCCCACTGGTGCGCTCAGTGCATCCTGGGGTGTGCGGGTAACCCCTACGATTGTTATCGTCGGCAGTGATGGCAGGGTCGCCTGGGTGACATCCGGAACCACATCCAAGGTGGGATTGCAGCTCAGGCTGCAGATGACGGAATGACCCGGAAATGGCTCCACGCGACAGCGCGGAGCCTGAGGCTCGATAAGTCACACAGATTCACGGGAATTGCAATTTACGCCCAGCAGGTAATTGCGTACAAATAGCCTTCAAGCACTGTTGGGGGTTGCCCGTGTCCGTTCTCGATTCCTTCCGCTACAAAGATCTCGACGCCCTGCGGGTCGGCCGTTTCAATCTAGGTATCAACACGTCTTTTGTGGTCTATCGGTTGCAGGACACCATCATCGATACTGGCCCGAGCAACCAGTGGAAGTACGTCAAGCCATTTGTGCAAGGCGCGCCGTTCAGTCAGTTGCTGCTGACCCACCACCACGAGGATCACAGCGGCAATGCCGGCGCCATCCACAGGCTGACCGGCGTACGGCCGCTCGCACCGGCCGCGACCGTCGAGATACTGAAACGGGGTTTCCGTATTCCGCCGATGCAGAAACTGATCTGGGGCTCTGCCGGCAAGGCGGATGCGGCTGTTCTCCCCGATAAGATTTTTATCGGGCAGGGGCCGGTCACGCCGATCTTCACGCCGGGGCATGCCAAGGACATGACCTGCTATTTACTGCCCGATCGGGGTTGGTTGTTCAGTGCCGACCTGTATATCGCCAACTACCTGAAGTTTCTGCGCAGTGACGAAACTATACCCACTCTGATTGAGAGTATTCGCACCGTACTCGATCAGGATTTCGACATGATTCTGTGCCCCCACCGCGGCGTGGTAAAGCAGGGCAAGCAGCGATTGCAGGAAAAGTACGACTATCTGCTGAATCTGGCGGGGCAGGCGCAGCAGCTCGAACAGCAGGGATTGGCACTGGATGCGATTACCCAGCGTCTGCTCGGCAAGGAGAGCATGATGAGCGTGCTCAGCCGTTACAACTTCAGCAAGAGAAACCTGATCGCATCCTGCCTGGAGGTCGATGTCGGTATTTACAACAGATGACCGATTGACAGTCGCCAAAAATCACCCAATCAGCACACCGTTACAACATACTCTCTTTGATCGTCCGAAACCGGATGAATTGTCGAATCCGGTGAATGCCACGCGTGAAAGTTACCTGCCGAATGGACTAGGCTAGGCTTCGACTGTCCATTAATTTGTGCATAAGGTTGCGAGAGAGTGATCATGAAGAAAGTCCTGCTTTTATTGTATTTGTTCAGCGTGTGGATTGCCGCTGCGGCTACTGCGCAAGAGTCTCCTGTCAAAATCAACATCCCGGCCGGCTTTGAGGGCCCCTTCGTTGCATCGCATCAAAGCGGGGCAAAAATTCAGGCTTATATGAAAAAGATTCCGGGCGCGGGGCGGACAACACTGCTGCAGGTCACCACATACGATTTCGGTTCCCAGCTCGATGGATTGCCGGATGAAAGGCGCGGCGAGGCTGCCGGACATTACCTTTCTCAGTTTTTGGCTAGCGTTCAACAGCAGAGAGATACATTCGAATCAACCGATGCGGCTGGTGTTGTTCTCGATGGAATTCCGGGGGCCCGCGTCGAATGGCATGGTTCCAGCGCTGGATTTAACATGTCCGGAGTCATGTATTGCGTTATCGTCGGTTCGGTAGTGATCTCTTTGCACACGCAGGGTTTTGAGGATTCACCAGCCGCGGATACCAAGGCCGCATTGGCGGCAATTGATTCTGTCACTTTTAACAGATAGCGATTGACTGCCGAGCCGGGGGGGACTCTTCCGTGAGGGACTTGTTTTGTCAGCGGCCCGGAGTTGCCGTGCAGTGGCATCTGTGTCCCCGCACGGGTAGAGAATATTCGCACCGGTGACGATATGTCCGAGACGGCGGCAAATTTCCTCCGGCAACTACATAATGCCGAACCTCCACTGCCAGACTATTTTACTGTCGCCCAGGTACATCAAAGCATCCCCCAAACGCTGCTCGCCGAAATCGATGATTTTATCAATCTGTTCGAGCGCGTATCCCGACGCCGGCCATGGACTCAGCAGGCGACCGAGGGAGTGCCCGCGATCGCCCACTCGCCGCGCCGCGAAGTCTGTTTTTTCAGTGCCTGGGACTTTCACCTGCCCCCGGACAGACCCGGTGACTGGCAGTTGATAGAGTTCAATGACAACGGCTCCGGACTGTTGTTCGCAGCGCAGATCAACCGCAGCTATTACGACCATTTTCTCGCCGACGATGGCGCTATCCGACCACCTCCGCGGCTCGACGACTTGCACAGGCGGGTTCTGGAAATGATCGAGCGGGAAGCGCGGACCTGCCTGCACTCCGATAATCCCGACGGCGTGCTGATTCTCGACGAGCGGGACTCTCTGCAAAAGGGGCGCTTCCGCGAGGAACTCATGCAGCTGGCTGCACTCTGCCGCGCGCAGGGCTGGCGTGCCCATACTGCCGCTCCAGAGGATCTGACCTGGGATGCTGGCAACTTGCTCGTTGGGGGTGAACCGGTCTCCTTTGTCGTAAACCGCTCGACCGACTTTTTCTGGCAGGCGGATAAGTTCACTGCGCTCAGGGAGGCTTATGGAAACGGCCGTGTGTACATTGCGCCGAACCCCTTCAGTTACGCCACCCGCAGTGACAAGCGTCTGCTGGACTGGTTGTCCCGCCCGGACCGGGATACGGAGCTAGGTATCACGTCGGACGAACGAGAGCTGCTCTCGCGGCATGTACCGCCGACCTGGGAATTGTCGGAAGACAATCTCGACGCTCTGGCGGCGCGCAAGCTCGAGTTGGTATTTAAACCCGCGCGGAGCCACGCCGGGCTCGGAGTATTGGACAGCCGCGACGTCGGCCGGCACCGGTTACGCCGGCTGCTATCGAAAGGAGAGTGCTATGTCGCCCAGCGGCGGGTGGGCAAGGGGCAGCTTTTGGATGCGAGCGGCAATCCGCTTTGGGCGGACCTCCGTGTCTGGTCCTGGCGCGGCCAGCGCTACCTGATCAGTGGCCGGGCATCGCGCCAGGAGAACCGACTGGATCTGGAGCCGCCCGGCGGCTGGCTGCCCACCTTCGAGCAGGTTGAGAGGTGACAGCCGCAGCCTATTGAATAGTCCCCGCGCGGCGGCTAAGGACTGATAAAAATCCCCCGCTTGTACAGCCAGCGCAAGACCAGCCACTGCAGCAGAATCACGCCGCCGGCAATCACCAGTGCGCCACCGGCTTCAGACAGGCCGGCGGCGAGGCCGCCGAACAGGCTCTTGCTGCTGTAGCTCCAGTTCACCAGGCTGGTTCCCAGATACACCAGGATCGCGTTGCAGCCGATCACGGCAAAGAAAGTAGCGAATAGTCGCCAATTCCACATGTCCACCAGCAGGTAGAACAGGGCCAGCAACAGCAGGCTGCAGGCGCAGGTGATCAGGACAAAGGAGCTGGTCCAGAGCTCCTTGTTGACCGGATAGATCCAGTGCCACAGGAATCCGCCCAGCAGGCAGGCCAGTCCGGCCAGCGTGAGGCCCGACAGGATTTTCCTGTGTTGCCCGCGGCAGTTGCGCAGCCAGCGTCCGGCAAATACCCCGGCGAGTGCGTTGGCGATCGCCGGGATTGTGGAGAGCAGCCCCTCCGGATCGTAGGGCCGGTTTTGGTAGGTGATGCCGGGCAGGCAACACTGATCCACCCAGCTGTTGACAGAATCACCCGGGGTCAGGGCGCCGAAACCGATCTGCAGCAGCCAGTATCCGAGCAGAATGCCGGTGGCAATCACGTACTGAGTCCTGTGGCTGCAGTGCCAGACGATCATCGCGGCAAAAAACCAGGCAAAGCCGATGCGGGCCAGCACGCTCGCGTAGCGGATTTCAATCGGGTCGACGGGAATCCCTGCGCCCCAGCCGTGGTTGTAGACAATGCCCAGGCCGATCAGGATCAGCAGGCGCTTGCACGCTTTGCGGTATGCAGCGCGCCGTTCTGCCGCAGGCAGGCCGCGCAGTGATCTCTTGGCGATGCCAAGGGTGACACCGGAGAGAAAAATAAACAGCGGGAAAATCAGGTCGTAGAAGCGGAAGCCGTGCCATTCGCTGTGCTGCATCTGCGCGTGGCCCGAGGCGAATATCGACCAACCGGTGAGTGTCAGTAGCGGCAGGAACAGTGCCTCGCCGCCGATAATCCAGAACATGTCAAAGCCGCGCAGTGCGTCTACCGAGGCCAGGCGCTGTTTTTTACTGGTCATAAATACTTCTGTTACTGCTGTTTTTATTTGTTGTCGCGGCGACCACGGGCCGCCGCGATGAAAAGGTAGGCTACAGGCCGCAAGGTGAGTCGAGCTTCGGGTTCCAGTCCGGTACCGTGTTGGCAAAGGCCAGTTTTTGCGCACGCATATCGTTGACCGTTCTGGTCACTTCATCGGTATCGAGTATCTCGCCGGCGCGGTGAAATACCCAGTCCACATCCTGCTGGTAAATACGCAGCTCGTCCGAGTCGGTCAGGCCCTCCTGGGTAAACCAGAGGTTGAAATTGATGGACATGGGTTCTTCCGGGAACACCTGCTCACTGTGCTTTGCGAACTCCACGCCGTCAATAAAGTAGCGAATCTTGTTATTGGCCGCCTGTAGCACCAGGGTGTGCCAGCCGGCAAAACTGCCGGGTTTGACCGAGTGCTCATTGACCATCTCGAACGGATCCAGCTTGAAGGTTTCCCAGCTGGTGGCGAAGAGTGCGTTGTGCTTTTCGCCCCAGCCGCCATTGGCCAGATATTCGAAATCCATCTCGCTGTAATCCGGGTCCAGCGGCGCCTTCAGCGGGCTGATGGTATAGAAGGTTTCAATAATCTGGTCGCCGTCCGGACCCTGGATTGGCTCGTCGCGGAAAAAGACGCGGGCGGCGTAGGTGCCCTCCAGGTATTTGCGCTGGTGGCAGAGCTGCGTGTGATTGGTATTTTCGCCACTGCCATCGGTGGACGAGGTCAGGCGCAGCAGAGTGTTGCCTTCCCGATCGCTATCCGCCAGGAAAGTGATGCCGTCGGCCGACCAGCGCGCGCCGCTGACACCGGGGTGGCCCGTTTCCGTGCGCACGCGCCAGTCGTTTGCGAGCAATTCATCCAGATTTGCGTAGGAGAAATCGTCGAACAGTATTCTCGCGTTTTCTTCTGCCGAGCTCGTCTCCGAGAGCGGTGTCTCCGGCGAAGCGTGCTGGGAAGGCGCGGCTCCGTTTTTGCCGCCGCAGCTGGCGAGAGGCAGACACAGCAGTGGGGCGCTGGCGAGGGCAATGAGCTTTTTGTACATAATTAAACTTCCTAATCCTATTGCAACAAAAAAAGCCCCGGTAAGCCGGGGCAAATATAGGAGCATTACCTATAGATCAACAACGAGAGAGAACTTCCTGTGAGAACAACTTCTTTCAGCTAGGGGGAATTTCCCCGGTGTAGGAGCGGCCGGCAGCCGCGAAGTGCTTGGGGGTAGCGCAGTTTGCGCGGCCGCTCCTACTTGCTTAACTTTCTTCAATCACGATTCAGTCCACGCTGCAGAGGAAATCCCAGCTGCCGTCCGCGCTGCCCGGGACCGAATTGGTCCACCAGTTGGCTTCGTACACGTCGTTATCGTGAATAATCCGGTCGCCGCCATTGGCGTGGTCGCCGGCGGGCCACGTCGGATAGGTAACCAGACCGCTGGGATCGACTCCGGCCGCGGAGCAGCCGGTGCCGCCGCTGCCACCGTCGCCGCCGTCACCGCCGCTGGAAAGATCTGCCAGCGGTAGCTCCGGGTGCTCGAACGCCAGCGCGTAGGTGGTGCCATTGATCGTCGCGGTATAGGTCTGCGGTCCGGATACCGGCAGATAGTAATTCAGCGTGAGATCCCAGCTGGCGCCATCGGCCAGGTTCTGCCAGCTCGGCAATGAGAAGCGCACGCGGTGAAACTCATGCTCGGCGCCGCCGACATTGCCACCACCGGCATTGGCACCACTCTCGATGACTGTAAGGCCGGCGCCGCTCTGGTCGGTGATGGTGTCGGAAGTCGAGGTCGGCATATCGAACTCAAACACGGTGCCGCCGGGCAGCGTTGTTCCGGTATTGTTGGTAATGGTCAGTTTGGGATTCAGCGGATAGTTCTGATCCCCCAGTTTGAATCCGTCGACAACCAGCTGGATATCCACCGCTTCCGCCGGTAGCGGCCGCTCACTGCGCAACTCGCGATAGGGTGCGGCGGTTTTGAATTTGTCGTAGGCGAGGCTGGTGAGGGTAGAGCCCATAAAGTATTCGCCCTGTGCGGCATCCCAGTCGTAGTCGCCGGCGAGCTCCCAGAACATGATGCCGCCCACGCCCTGGTCGATGACGTATTGCACCTTGGCGTCCATGGACTCTTCGTCTTCGGTGGAGATGAATACGTCCTTGCTGTCATTCCACAGCCAGGGCGCTTCGGACACATTGTCGTAGTGGCGCACGTAAGTACCCACCAGCTGATCCTGCGGATCGTTGAGCGGGTCCAGTCCGTAGTCTTCCAGGTAGCTGCCGAGAATGCCGTTTTCCAGATTCTTGGCATGCCACATGGGATTGGAACCGGCCCCCATCTCATTGCCACTGGTATCGAGGTCGTGCCACATATTGTCGATACCCAGGGCACCGTTACCGCAGTCGGAGGCACCGCCGGTACCCTCCGGACATTCGGACTGTGCCGGCAGCGGGGCACTACCACCGAGGCCCCATTCACCATATTCACCCGTGCCGCCGGTCACGCCCTGCCAGCCGCGGGTGTAGTAAGGGATACCAATATTGATACGGCCGGGTGACATGGAACCGCGGAAGTATTTCACCGCCCAGTCGATATTCAGGTAACCGATGCCGCCGTACTGCGACGTGCCGTATACATTCGCTGCCGCCAGCTCCGGGTCATTGCCATTGTCGTACAGTGCAGAGTTGTGGCCGACGTACTCGTTCCAGGCGCCGTGCAGGTCGTACGTCATGATGTTGACGTAGTCCAGGTACCGGGAGATCTGCATGGTTTCCTGGCCGCGTAGCAGGTAACCGGAGGAGGGCGACGCGATCGTGAGTATGTAATGGGTATTGTCCTGCTCACCGGCTGCATCCAGCTTCTCGCGCAATACGCGCATCAGCTCCACGTAGGAGTCCATCAGGTAGGCGCGCAGTGGATTGGCCACGCCAAAGTCGAGTGGGTTGCCCGCGTCGTTCATTGACGTGGGATATTCGTAATCGATATCGACACCGTCGAAACCGTAGGTGCGGATAAAGTCCACCGCCGAGTTGGCAAAGGTTTCGATGCCCTGATAGTTGACACTGCCATCGGCATTGGTGGTCATGGTGTAAAAACCGCCGTCTGCCACCCGGTCGCCGTACTCATTGAAGTGACCACCGGTCTCGGCCCAGCCGCCGACGGAGACCAGCGTCTTCACTGCCGGATACTGTTCCTTGAATTTGGACAGCTGGTTGAAATGGCCCTTGTAGGCGTAACCGGGATCCGTCTCGGCGCCGGCAATACCCGGCCACTCCATGCCGGTAGCGGGGTTGTCCGGATCGGCAGTATTGCCGACCGATACGGAGTAGTCGCTGCCAACGTGGGCGAAGGCGTAATTGATATGGGTGATCTTGTCCCAGGGGATATCTTTCACCAGGTAGCTGGGCTGGCCGTTGGCACCGTTACGCCAGCTGGTGAAGTAGCCGATGATGCGCCGCGGGTGGTCCGCGCCCATTTTTTCGCGGCCCTGGGTATCGTAAATGTCGCAGTAATTTGGGCTGGTACCCGGCGAGGTATAAAGACCGTCCGGGCGACAGGGATGAGCACCGCTTACCGGTTCGCCGTTAACGGTTATCGATACCGGGGAAGAGTCGGTGAACTGGTCGGCGCTGTCGAATGCGCGCGCGAATACGGCGTGGTTTCCCGTAGTGGCGGTCCAGCTGTAACTGAAAGGTATGCTGCTGTCCTCGCCGACTTTCTGCCCGCCCACATAGAACTCCACGCGGCTAACCGCTCCCTCGCTATCGGCTGCGGTAGCGCTCAGGGTGACTGTGTCATTCTCGTCGTAGACGCTGCCGCCGGCCGGACTGTCGAGAGCAACACTGGGCGGGGTGTCGAGATCTACGACGCTGATCGATACCTGCGCAGAGTCCGCGGTCAACTGATCGTTATCGGTAGCGGTGGCACTGACAGAGTGATTGCCAGGCGTCGCCGTCCAGCTGAGTGCGAAGGGCGCACTGCCATCGATGCCGATACTGGCACCATCGACGAAGAATTCCACGCTGCTGACACTGCCATCGATATCGCTGGCAGAGGCGGAGAGCTGAACACTGTCGCCGGTGTTGTAAGTGGCGCCGTCTGCGGGGGTATCCAGATTCACCTGGGGCGGTTGCGGTTGATCAGAGGTGACGGAAATGTTGATCGGTGCGGTGGTGATGTCCAGGCCGCCGCCGTCCTCTACGCGGGCGCTCAGCTGGTGATTTCCGGGGGTAGCGGTCCAGACGGCGGACCAGGGAGCGCTGGTGTCGGTGGCGATGGTATTGCCATCAATAAAGAATTCGACGGTGGTTACCTGGCCATCACTGTCGCTTGCATCGACATCGATGATAACGCTGTCATTTTCCTGGAAAGAAGCGCCTTCGGCTGGGCTGGTAATGGCGCCCTGGGGCGGTTGATTGCCAGTGGTGCTACAGGCGCCAAGCTCTGACCAGGCGTTTCGCCAAGCCCAGCCGACACCGGGTTCATAGGGACCGCCGACAGTACACCAACCGCCCACAGTGCAGTTGTAGGCAGTGCTGTTGTTTATTACCCGGTCTCCAGTGTTGTAACTGGAGCCGTCGACATAGGTGGGCAGGTTACTGCAATCGTAGGCATAACTCTGTCCGACGAACAGGCCGGACAGCAGCGCTACTGCGAGTCTGAGATTCATGATTGTCACCGTTATTATTAATTTTTGTCTCGGCGCCAGGGGCGGTGATCTCAAATTCCCGACCGCGAACCACCAATCCCGAAACAGCGACAATTTGCTCCCGCAGTCGATCACCTGCTGCTGCGGAGTGGAGTGGCCCTGCCAGTATTTCACTTGGCCTTGAGGGCTTGTCCCGAGCCGATGCCCGCCGACATCGTTACCTGGCGAGAGCGCTGTTAAAAAATGACACCGCTGTCAAAACTAGCATCAAGCCCTGGGGGGGGGGCAATGCGAATTCGTAATATTTGTGAAATGGATGGCGAGAATTGGCGTCAGAATTTTCCGCAAGAAGGGTGCGCTGACAGCGACCAGCAGCCATAAATGTGTAACAGGCAGCGATTCCGCCGCCAAATTGCGCGCGAAAATCAGCAGCTGGGTAGCAACGACGCACTATTTTGGCGCAGGTGTTACTGATGGTGACCCAGATTGCAGCCCCGGTTCCTTGTTTGCGGGGGCAGGTGAAACACAGAGTTGCTATCGCATATTTCGCCTTCGAAGTGAATCGAGTGCACCTGCTGTGCGAACCAAAATAGTGCGAAGTGATTAAATTTCGCGCGCTCTTTTGTCAGTTTGTGAGCGAAATATCTTTAATGCCGTAAATACAAAAAAGAGCTAAAAAATAGTTAATTTTGCTTAGTTCTGTCATCAAGTTGCACGATTCCTGATAAAGATGCATTTTGCATTCGAGCTTGCGCGAATGTGTCACGGTTTTTGCATTTTTGCTGTGGGAACCTTCCAGCACGCACGCGCAACACGTGCGCATAACAACGAAAAATTACAAGGGTATTTTCAATGAAAAAAACTACACAGTTCGGAGTTTCGTCGGTCTCGCTGATCGCTCTGGCCGGCGCCCTGGCCGCGCCGGTTCAGGCGCAGTCCGCTGGGGAAAATTTAGTGCTCGAAGAGGTGGTCACTATAGGCTCGAGAACCAAGCCGCGTTCCGTGGGCGATTCCCCGGTTCCGGTGGACGTCATTAATGCAAATGACCTGGCGAAATCCGGCAGCAGTGACATGTTGGACATGCTGAAGAGCTCCGTACCTTCCTTCAATGTGCACGACCAACCCATCAGTGACGCTGCATCTATGATTCGCCCCGTTAATATGCGTGGCCTGTCTTCTGACTCAACCCTGATCCTGCTCAACGGCAAGCGCCGTCATCGCGCCTCTGTGATTGCCTTCCAGGGCGGTGGCCTAAACGATGGTGCCCAGGGTCCCGATATCTCCGTTATTCCCAGCATCGCTCTGAAGCAGGTGGAAGTGCTGCGCGATGGCGCGGCGGCGCAGTATGGTTCAGATGCCATTGCCGGCGTGATGAACTTTGTTCTGAAAGACGATGCCGAAGGTGGTTCGCTCGAGCTGAAAACTGGCGAGTATTTCGAAGGTGACGGCCAGACCACCACCATCGCGGGCAATTACGGCATGGCAATGACAGACTCGGGTTTCCTGAATCTGAGCTTCCAGATGAAAAATGCCGATGACACCTCTCGTTCCGTGCAGCGTGCCGATGCCCAGGCGCTTATCGACGCCGGTAACACCGCAGTAGCTGAGCCGGCACAGATTTGGGGTGCCCCGATTGTTGACGATGACATGACTCTGTTTGCCAACTTCGGCATGGACCTGAAGGATGGCACCGAGATCTATGCCTTTGGTAACTACTCCAACCGCAAGGTCGACGGTGGATTCTACTACCGCAACCCGAACGGTCGTTCAGGAGTTTATACCGACGATGATGGCAACCGCTTAGTTGGTGCACTGGATGGCAATGCCGCCAGCTGCGATGCCTACCGCACCGCGCCGTTGGATGACGGCTCTGACATGGTGGCTTCCGGCCTGACGGCAGACGACAACTGCTTTGTCTTCAATACGATAATTCCCGGCGGATATACCCCGCGTTTCGTTGGCGATATTATCGACACCTCCTTTACAGCTGGTCGTCGCGGAGAGTTCTCCGATGGCTTCATGCAGGGGTGGAACTTTGACCTGAGCGCTTCTGTGGGCCGCAACGAGGCAGTGTTTGGTCTGAACAACACCATCAACCCATCTTTCGGACCCGATAGTAAGCGCAACTTCGACACCGGTTCCTACATTCAGCTGGAGAAGACTCTTAACTTCGATTTGCAAAAGCAATTCGATAACCTGAGTGTTGCCATGGGTGCGGAATGGCGTGATGAGTCGTTCCAGATCATCGCCGGCGAGGGAATGTCCTGGCAGGTAGGTCCGCTGGCCGATCAGGGCTTCAACATTGGTTCACATGGTTTTGCCGGTTTCTCTATTGATTCTGCGGGTACCGCTGAGCGCAGCAACTACGCCATCTATGCAGACCTGGAAAACCAGTTGACGGATAACTTTATGTTGGGCGGCGCATTGCGCTACGAAAATTTCGACAGCTTCGGCGATACCGCCAATTACAAGTTGGTGGCTAACTGGCAGATTACCGACAACCTCGCCTGGCGCGCTTCACACAGCACCGGTTTCCGGGCTCCGACCATGGGCCAGGCGTCCGTTGTTAATACCCAGACCTCGATCGTTGGCGGTCAGCTGACTCAGGCACAGACACTGCCGGCGCCCAAACTGGGTGAGGCCGAGCTGCAGCCGGAAGAGTCCGTTAACTTTGCCACTGGTCTGGTAATGTCTTTTGGTGATCTGGAAGTGACTGCCGATGCCTATTTCATCGAAGTAACCGACCGAATCGCCCTGACCGATAACGCCACGCCTACCGCAGCCCAGCGCTCTGCCATGGCGGCTGCAGGCGTCCCCAACCCGGAATTGATCGGTCAGGTCAACTACTTTGCCAACGACTTCGATACCGAAACTACCGGACTCGACGTGGTGGCAACCTACGGTGCGGAATTGTTCGGTGGTGGCACTGACTTCAGCCTGGCCTATAACTGGACCCAAACCGAAGTTATCGGCGGAGACAACACCTGTGGTGGTAGTTTCGTAAACAACCAGGGTGAGGTCTGTAAAGCGTTGCGCCTGGAGCGCGGGCTGCCAGAACATCGGGCCTCCTTCACCGTATCCCAGAATTGGGACAAGGTGAGCGCCTTTGTTCGCACTAACTTCTACGGCGAATATGTGGGCGTACACGCCGACTGGTTCGGCGAGGAGTTGGGTTCTGAGTTCACGGTAGATTTTGAACTGACCTACGCCGCATCAGACAGCATCGTGCTGACTGCCGGTGCCGCTAATGTGTTTGATGAAATGGGTGGCGAGATTGATGGTTCAATCGTAGGAGACTCTGACAATGTTTTGGGCGGGGTTTACTATGAGACATCGCCCTATGGCATTGGCGGTGGTTTCTATTATCTGAAAGCCGGCTACGAATTCTAAGACAGCGTCCTGTTTTGGCATTCTGAAAAAGCGCTCTGCGGGGCACTAGCGTCCCGCAGTACAGTAGTCACAAAGCGAGTCTCATTTGAGGCTCGCTTTTTTTACGCAGGCTTATAATGTGAAAAGCCTGAAACCTCCCTGATTACATTGTCTTTTTGGCGAAAACATTGTAACCGGTTCGGTTCAGGCTTTTTTTATTCATCCCAAACTGTGGGACAGCAGCGGCTCCTAGCGGGTAGCTTTCTACATGTCCCAAAGCGAGTTGGTCGCCATCGATAGCGTGATTCGCTCCTTGTCCTGAATCTGCTTCAGGTCCTCGAAAACCTCTTTCACTTCTGCGGACTCAATGGCGCCGTAAACGGCTTGGTACAGGTCGGAAAAATACCGGTCCACTTCGCGCCCCATATTGTTGATTTCCTTGATCGTGGGCGGTTCGCTCAGCTCAAGCCTCCTGATAAAGTCCTTGGCGGACTCCTCATGGGTATACTGCAGCCAGGTCTGCATGACCTTGTGCTGGGCCACTTCGCTGTAGTTGGACAGGTTTCTGGCCATGCGCTGCTCGTGCTCAAGCATATGCTTGAGCAGCAACTGTGTTCGCTTGTCTTCGGACTTTTCCAGTAAATCTTTGTACAGGAGCGCCATATCCAGGTGGAATTTTTCCGCGTCCTTGAGAACTTCGAATGCCTGCTTGAAGGTTTTCATAGATTTGCCTCTCGGTATTTTTGTGTCTTTATGTGACGGCGGCAAAACGTAATACGTGTCTCGTCAATCATCATTGCATACGTATGGTTATAGTGCATTTATCCAATTGATCAAGATTTGCGGAAACACTCCAAATAGCAACAGCGCCGCGGTGAGGGAAACCAGTAGAAGCTGGCCGGAGGTCGCGATCTGCACGCCACTGCCCGCAGCCGGGGTGGGCTCTGGGTCCCGCTGCACCATTGTCAACAGCAGCCTCAGGTAATAGAAGAGCCCCAGCGCACTGCCGATGACTACGGCGGCGAGCAGTAACCACATTTGCCCCTGAACTCCAGCCGCAAAAATATAGAACTTGCCGATAAAGCCGATGGTCAACGGGATGCCCGCCAGTGACAGCAACATGGCCGCGAGACAGCACGCCAGCCAGGGGGAGCGCCACAGTAAACCGCGATAATACGCTTGTTGAAAGGGGTCACAGGCGGAATCGTTAATAGGCCGCGCTCCACCGGGCGCCTGGGCCATCGCCGAGTCGGCGATCAGGCCGACTACCGCAAAGGCGCCCAAGGTGGTGATCACGTAGGCCACCAGGTAGTAGATGACCGCTTCACTGCCAAAGGCGCTGTTGCCAATCATGAAGGCGACGATCAGGTAGCCGATATGCGCAATGGAGGAGTAGGCTAGCAGGCGCTTGATATTGTTCTGCAACAGCGCCAGTAAATTGCCGACCAGCATGCTGGCCGCCGCGGTGATTGCAAGCAGGGTGCTCAGGGCCGGCACCGCAAAAAGGTCGGTCTGGGTAAAGAAACGCAGCAGCAGAGCCACCACCGCGCCCTTGCCGACGGTTGCGATCAGGGCCGTTACCGGTGTCGGGGCGCCCTGATAGACGTCGGGTGTCCAGATATGGAAGGGGACCAGTGAGAGCTTGAAGGCCACGGCGATCAACAACAGGGTAAGCCCGGTCAGCAGCAGGGATGGACCCGGCGGAAGTTCGGCCATGGCCGTGGCGATACCGCTGAAGTCCAGTGCACCACTGGCGCCGTAGATCAGCGCAATCCCGAACAGCCCCAGCGCGGTAGAGAGCGCGGATAGCAGCAGGTATTTGACGCTGGACTCCAGCGAATACATCTGGTCCCGCTGCGGCGAGAGATCGCCGGTAACCGCGAATCCCAGCAGCGGATAGAGTGCCAGGCTCATTAATTCCAGTGCGAGGAAAAAGCTGGCGAAATGATTGGCGCAGACAAGTGTCGTTGCGCCGAGCATGACCAGCAACAGCAGAATGTAAAACTCCTCCGGATAGCTGCTGAACTGCTGATTCTGGTGGCAGCGGTGCTTAAGGTAGTTATAACCGAGTATCGCAACAGCGACCGCCGCCAGCAGCAGGAGGAGACAGAAGAACAGCGCGGTGTGATCGATAAGGAGCAGTCCGGTCACGGCGACGGAATCCACTCCGGATGTCAACCGCCCGGCCACCTGAAAACAGGCGAGAATGGCCGCCACCAGGGTGATCAGCGCAGTTGTACTTGCCGCCAGGTGTCCGCGCCAGAAAGACACCTGCAGTAACAGCAGCACAATTCCGCCGCTCAATACCAGCAGCGGCAGAATGGCATGGACTTCCTGTGTACTCATGGCGATTCACCTCCGGTAGGGTTGCTGTCCGGCCAGCCGCCGCGGGCGCTGGTGTATACGGTTGGTGTCGTTTTTTCGGTGCCGTGTGCCTGTTTGGCCGTGTCAATCTGGCCGATCACTGCGGCTACCGAGGGTGCGGCGACATCAAACACTGGCTGCGGACGCAGTCCGAGAATTACCAGCGCGATCGCCAGGGACAGCAGGGCGATGGTCTCCCGCGGATTCAAGTCCATCACACTGTCGTTGTCGGCAGTGTCGGCGTTCCCGTTGCGCGGCTTGCCGAAGAAAGCCCGCTGCATCATCAGTAGTGCATAGAGCGCAGCGCCCACCAGGCCGATGGCGGCAACCACAGTGATCCACTGGCTGCTGCCGAAACTACCGATCAGTACCAGGAACTCGGCGATGAAGTTCCCGAGTCCGGGGAGGCCGAGGGAGGCGACCGCAAAGAACAGGGCGATGGCCGAGAGTTTGGGAAGGCTCGTCCAGAGCCCGCCGAGCTTGGCCATATCGCGGGTGTGCAGGCGGTGTTGCAGGGCTCCGACCAGTGCGAACAGTGCGGCGGTACTGAAACCATGGGCGATCATTTGCATGACGGCGCCCTGTATCGCGATAGTGTTGAGGGCATATAGCCCAAGCAGTACGAAGCCCATATGGCTGACACTGGAATAGGCCACAAGGCGTTTCATATCCTGCTGCGCGAAGGCGAGCACTGCGCCATAGATGACGCTGACAGCGCCGATAGACATGGCGACCGGAGCAAAAGCCACGGACGCCTCGGGAAACAGCGGCAGAGTAAAGCGCAGCAATCCGTAGGCACCGGTTTTCAGCAGTATCGCCGCGAGCAGGATACTGCCGGCGGTGGGCGCTTGTGTATGCGCATCCGGCAGCCAGGTATGTAGCGGCACGGCCGGCAGTTTTACCGCGAAAGCGATAAAGAAACCGAGCATCAGCCAGTAGGCAGTGGTCGGGGCGATCTGTGCCGCCAGCAATTCACGGTAATTGAAGGTGAGCTGGCCGCTGTTGCTGTAGTGCAGGTAGACCAGCGCCACTATCGCCATCAGCATCAGCAGGCTGCTGGCCTGGGTAAAGATAAAAAACTTGATTGCCGCATAGGTGCGCTGTTCATAGCCCCAGACGGCGATCAGGAACAGCATGGGAATCAGCATCACTTCCCAGAAGAAAAAGAACAGGAAGAGATCCATCGCCGAAAACACGCCAATCACGCCGGCCAGGATCCAGAGATAGTTGAAGTAGAAGAAACCGCGGCGGAACTTGATTTCGTTCCAGGTCACTATCAGGCCGAACAGGCCCATCAGCAGCGTCAGTGCCATCATCAGGAAGCCGAGACCATCCACGGCGAGAAAGAAACTGATACCGAAGCGCGGTATCCAGGTCAACTGCAGGCTGTCCCACCAGAGTCCTCCGCTACTCCCGTGCGTAGCTGACGTAAAATCCCCCCAGTAACGCCCGAGCAATGCCGTGGCCAGCATCAGGCAGAGCAGGGTGATCCAGCGGCTGCCGTGATTGAAAAGCCGTTCCGACAGCCAGGCCAGAACACCGCCGACAAACAGTATCGCGATAATCGCCAGGAGTGTCATAGAGCCACCAGTAGCGCGAGAAAGAGAATGGAACCGGCCACCAGGGTCGTCATATACCAGCGCACCTGTCCGTTCTGAGAACTGGTTAGCAGCAGGTTCAACAGCCGGCTGGCGGCGGCGGTGCCCCTGTAGAGGGCATCGACAATGTCGTTGCGGTTAATCCGTGCGAGGAATAAGAATGGCCTGACCAGCAACCGCTCGTACAGCCAGTCGAAACCCCAGCCGCTGAACCAGAAGCGCTCGAGTGCTGAGGGCTCCGCAAGCGGACGGCGCCGGTGAAGGTAGAGCCTCCAGGCGATGGCGAGACCTGCCAGCGGCGTGGCGATTGCCAAGGCTTCCACCCAGAAAGCCGGATGCAGGGGTTGGATCTCGCCGAATACCGCCTGTAGTGGCGGTGCCAGCAGGCCGCCAATCAGCGCCAGCACCGCCAGAACGAGCAGCGGCAGGGTCATGGTGCCGTTATTGGCGTCCTCGCAATGCGCCGACGCGCTGCCCTCGTCGCCAAAGAACACCAGAAACAGCAGGCGAAAGCTGTAGATTCCCGTCACCAATGCGCCCAGCATGCCCGCCAGCCAGATGCCGTTGAAACCGTGGTAGTACTCCCAGGCACTCAGCAGTATCTGATCCTTGCTGTAAAAGCCCGACGTGAATGGCAGGGCCGCGAGACAGGCACAGCCAACGGTGAAACAGAGAAATGTGACGGGGATTTTGCGGCGCAGGCCGCCCATAGCGAAAATATTCTGTTCGTGGTGCAGGCTCAGGATTACGGAGCCGGCGGAAAGGAACAGCAGCGCCTTGAAAAAGGCGTGTGTCATCAGGTGGAAGATGGCTCCGGACCAGGCGCCGACGCCCAGTGCCAGAAACATGTAGCCAATCTGGCTGATGGTAGAGTAGGCGAGTACTCGCTTGATATCGGACTGCACCAGGGCGCTGCAACCGGCCAGCAGGAGGGTCAGGGCGCCTACCACGGCCACTGCGCTCATCGCGGTTTCCGAAAGCGCAAATAGCGGATGCATGCGCGCAATCAGATAAACGCCCGCTGTCACCATGGTAGCGGCATGGATCAGAGCGCTGACCGGGGTCGGACCGGCCATCGCATCCGGCAGCCAGGTCTGAAGCGGCAGCTGGGCAGATTTACCGACGGCGCCGCCGAGCAACAGCAGTGCGGCCAGTGTGATTGTCGAATCATTCGGGGATGCGCTACCGGTGGCAATCAGTAATTCGCGAATATTCAGCGTCGCAAACTCGTTGAAGAGCAGGAAGAGGCCGATCGCCATGGCGGTATCACCGATGCGCGTGACGATAAATGCCTTGCGCGCCGCAGCGCCATTGATCGGATCCTTGTACCAGAAGCCGATCAGCAAATAGCTGCACAGCCCCACGCCTTCCCAACCCAGATAGAGCAACACCAGGTTGTCCGCCAGAACCAGCAGCAACATGGCGCAGACAAACAAATTCAGGTAGGCGAAGTAGCGGCGGTAACCCGGGTCCTTGCGCATATAGCCGGCGGAATAGAGGTGAATCAGAAAGCCCACCCCGGTGACGACAGCCAGCATCACCAGTGTCAGCCAGTCGACATGGAAGTCGAAACCCAGCTGCAGTGTGCCGACGTTGAGCCACTGCCACAGGGAAACCTGTAATACTGCCGAAGGATCCTGGCGGAATATCGTCAGGGCAACGACAGCAGTCAGCAGTGCAGCCAGACCAACGCTGCTGACGCCGATCGCGGCGGAAATACTTTCCGGAAGCTCCCTGCGGCTAAACAGCGGTGCGGCAACGAGGATCAGAAAACCGAGCAGTGGCAGTAGCGGAATCCAGGCTAAAAGTTGCTGCATATCAACCTCTCAGTCCGTTTAATTGGTCGATATCCACCGTGTGGCGGCGCCGGTAGAATTGCAGCACCAGCGCCAGCGCGACGGCCACTTCGGCAGCTGCCAGGGTGATGACGAATACGAACATTACCTGGCCATCGGCACTTCCCCAGTGTGCACCGGCGACGACGAACGCCAGGGCGGCGGCATTGGTGCATATCTCCAGACACATCAGCATGAAAATGATGTTGCGGCGCACCAGCAGCCCTGCCAGGCCAAGGCAGAACAGGATCGCGGCCAGTGCCAGCCCCGAATGCAAATCGGGCATCGACTCAATCGGCATGGTGCACCTCCGCGCGATCAACGTTCTTTTGCCTGGCCAGATGGAAAGCGCCGACGAGTCCGGCCAGCAACAGCATCGATGCCAGTTCCACCGCCAGAATGTAGTGGCTGAACAGGGCGATGCTGACTTCCTTGGGCCCCACATAGTGGGCCGCTGCGGCTGTTTCGGCCGGCCCGGTTGAAAGCAGCATGATCAGCTGTGCCAGAAGTACCGCCGACAGTAGGGCGGGGCCGACCCAGCCGCGCGGTTGCAGCCAGGCCTTTTCCTGGGCAACTGCCGCGTCTCCCTGGTTCAGCATCATGATGACGAAAATCATCAGTACCATGATGGCGCCGGCGTAGACGATTACCTCCAGTGCTGCCGCGAATGGAGCGCCGTACTGGTAAAAGACCACCGCCACTGCGAGGAGGGACACGATCAGATAGAGCAGCGCGTGTACCGCATTGCGGCTGAATATGACCATGGACGTTGAAACTGTCGCGACAGCCGCGGTGAGATAGAAAACCGTTGCGCTCATCAATTTATTCCTCGGCCTGCAGAGAGGGCTCCCCTCTCCCGCTAGCGGGAGAGGGGGCGGGGGAGAGGGCCAGTACCTCGTGCCTGATGAGGTCCAATACAGCTTGAATCTCAGTTAGAACTTGATTGTTCCAGAATCGAAGAATCTGAAACCCTCGGCTTTGCAGCCATAGATCCCGTTGCTGGTCATAGTTTTCCTGGGTTGCATGCTGGCTGCCGTCAAGTTCGATGATTAATTTTGGCTGCAGGCAAACAAAGTCGACTATGTATCGTCCAATGGGCTTCTGGCGCTTAAATTTGAGGCCCATAAATCTGTGTGCGCGCAGGAAGTACCAGAGGCGCTGCTCGGCCTCGGTAGAGTTGCTGCGCAACTGCCGCGCTCGTGCCACTTGCAGTCTGCCCCCTCCCCCGGCCCCTCCCCCGCAAGCGGGAGAGGGGAGCTTTCTTTTATGGTTAATCATAAATTCAGGCTTTTCACGTTGATCGGCTCGGCCTCATTCTGCGCCTCACCTTTATCCTTGCCCGAAATTGCCTTGCCGGCCACGTTGTAAAAACTGTATTCATGATATTTGCCCGGACCGCTGATCAGCAGGTCCTCCTTTTCGTAGACCATGTTCTGCCGGTCGTACTCGCACATTTCAAAATCCGGTGTCAGCTGAATGGCATAGGTGGGGCAGGCCTCCTCGCAGAGGCCACACATAATGCAGCGGGAAAAATTGATGCGAAAAAATTCCGGGCGCCAGCGTCCATCCTCGTCTTCGGTTTTCTGCAGGGAAATACAGTCCGGCGGGCAGGCGACGGCGCAAAGGTTACAGGCAACGCAGCGCTCTTCGCCGTTTGGATCCCGTGTCAGCACGATACGCCCGCGGTAGCGCGGTGCCAGGTATGGCTTTTGTTCCGGGTATTGTACGGTGGCATTGCGAGTGAACAGATGCCTGAAAACCAGCCACATGCTGCGCAGTTGACTCGCGATCATTGGCTCTCTCCTATGCTTTTCATCAGGGACTCTTCGTTGCTCAGCCTATCCACAACAATACCCCGGCGGTTATCAGTAGGTTGAGTAGCGTCAACGGCAACATCACTTTCCAGCCGAACTGCATCAACTGGTCATAGCGGGGGCGGGGCAGTGCGGCGCGAAGCAGGATAAACAGCATCACCAGAAATCCGGTCTTCAGCGAAAACCAGACAATGGGTGGCAACCAGGGGCCCTGCCATCCGCCGAGAAAGAGTGTGGTGATCAGTGCGGATATCAGAATGACGGACAAATACTCGCCGACAAAGAACATGCCGAACTTCATACCGGAATACTCGGTGTGAAAGCCGGCGGTCAGTTCATGCTCCGCTTCCGGCAGGTCGAATGGCAGGCGATGACTCTCGGCGATACCGGCGATAAAAAACACCAGGAAGCCGACGAACTGCGGCACGATAAACCAGACATCTTGCTGGGCCAGTACTATTTCGCGCAGATTGAAACTGCCGGACAGCATCACAACGCCCATCAGGCTGAGGCCCATGAACACTTCATAGGAAACCGTTTGTGCCGCCGCGCGCAGTCCACCCAGCAGGGCGTATTTATTGTTGGACGCGTAGCCACCGAGGATCACGCTGTACACCGCCATGGAAGACATGGCGAGTATGAACAGCAGGCCGATATTCAGGTCGATCACACCGATAGCCGGCGTAACCGGCACGACGGCGAAGGCGAGCAGCATGGTCGCCATCACTACCGTGGGGGCGATGACGAACACCGGGATGTCGGCGAAGCGCGGGACAAAATCCTCCTTGAAGAACAGCTTGATCATGTCAGCGACCACCTGCAGCAGCCCGAAGGGACCTACGCGGTTCGGCCCCGGTCGATCCTGCCAGAAACCCAGCAGGCGGCGCTCCCCCCAGGTAAGTAGCGCGGCGAGGAGCACTGCCCCCATCAGCACACCGACAATATTCAGCAGGATAATCCAAACAGGGGAAGTCATTGGCTATCTCCACTTTCTGTGGCGAGATCAGGCTCAATTCTCTTGAGGCTGGCCCTGCCGGGAAAAGTCGCTGCCAGGCTTTCGAGCGGTGGAATTCCGCTGGGGACACCGATGGTGCCGGCGGGTTGTGTGGCGGAAAGCCGCGCTTCGACCTGGTAGCGCTGCGATTCGCTTTCCAGCTCCAGGCGATCGCCCTCCTGGATGTTGAGATCGGCGGCGTCCAGCGTGTTGATCGCGGCGAACGGCGGCTCGATAACACTGGAGATTGCCGCGGCACGCGCACTCAGTTCATCCGAGCCGAACAGTCGATAAAGCGGCAACATCTGCAGCTGGCTGTCGACGGTCTGGGATTCGGCGGTCTCGTGGAAATGCCACTCGGGAAGCGGCTGCGACTGCCGCCGCAGCGGGATACCGCCGTTCGCCCCTTTGCGGGCGCCGCCGATACCCTGCTGAAATTTCAGGATGGACTGATTGGAATTCCAGCCCGGTGACCAGATATTGGCCTGCAGAGAGCTCAGCCCGGGATTGTGGATGCCTTCCATACTGAAGCTCATCGGCGCATCTGGATCCTGGTGCGGCGGAAGTTCCGCTACCCGATTTTTCGCGCGGATGGCCGTGCGCCCACTGTAGCGGTGGCTCTGCCGTGCCACCTTGAGGCCGTCGATTCGGTAGCCCTCGTCGGGCCCCAGTTCCGCCAGTCCGGCCAGCGGTGAAAACTCCCGGGCGAGCGCTTCGCTCAGGTCCGTACTGTGCTGCCAGCCAGCGACGGTCGAAAGTGCCGCAGATTTATGCGTGCTAAAGCGGACGGCATCGACGAGCCAGCGCCAGCTCTCCTGGATATAGCCGACGCCCTCGTAGACGGCGTAAAAACGCTGGGCCAGGCCATTGTTGTTGACAAATGTACCCTGGGACTCCGGCGTGGCCGCGGCCGGGTAAATCAGGTCGGCGTGCCGCGCGGTCTCGTTCAGCAAGCTATCCAGCAGGATCACTTCATCGGCACGGGACAAAATCGTTTCGACGGTCTCCCTGTTGCCGCGCCGGCAGAGGTCGTTTTCGAGTATCAGTAACGTTGTGGGGGTATTGTCGCGGCTAGATTGCAGGCGGTTCGCCAGTTCTTCCAGGTGGCCCTGGTCCCGTTCGAACAACTGGGCAATTCCGAGACTGTTTACTTCCGGGAAGACCAGGTAAAGCTGGCAGGGGGCCGCGGACCTGTCTGCCAGTGACGTGGCCAGTTTGCCGGCAGCATGGAGTATCTCGGTGGAGCGGCTGCTGCAGCCAGAAATAACCAGCGGTTTTTCGGCGGCCGCCAGAATGTCAGTGACACGCACGGCGAGTTCACGCTCTTCCGTCGGCAACGCAAGGCTGGCCGTGTCGGCACCGCCGATCAGCTGCGCGATGGCCTCGGCAAAGCGCGCGACCTTTTCCGGGGCATCGAACAGCGTGGCGCCGGCGATGTCCGCGAGCCCGGACAACTCGGTCCCGGCAAAGATGATCGGGCTGTAATCGCCACGCAATTGGCGCACCGATGCATCCTGCCACAGCGGGATTTTCAGTTGTTGCGCGTGGGCCTTCTGACGGTTGCGCGCTGCTTGGCGGACGGCCAGAGCGATCCTCGGCGCCGTATTGTCAATGTCCTCACCGAGTATCAATACCGCGTCGGCCGCTTCGATATCGGGGGTGTCGGGCCTGTGGATACGGTCATCGCGCTGGATGTTGTCTAGCAGTTGCACTAGTTCCAGCTCGCGCCGGTCGACGCCGGCGTAGAAATTTTCGCGAGTGACTAGCTTTTGCAGGGCGAAATTGTTTTCCAGCGAGGTGCGTGGGGATCCAATGCCGATGAGCCGGCGCTGGCCTCTCTGTACCGCGTCGATGCGTTCGGCCAGCTGTCGTACTGCCTGTTTGGGCGGGATTTCCACATGCACTTTGTCACCGCTGGTGGCGGTGGAGCCGATGATCTCTTCGCTGCGCGCGGACAGTACTTTCTTGATGCGCGCATCGCTGTTGACGTAGTCATAGCCGAAGCGCCCGCGGTCGCAGAGGAAGTAGCCGTTGATAGCGCGATTGTAGAGGTTGACCACCCGGCGCAGTATGACGTCCTGCCCGTTGCCAGCCTCGCGCGCACCCGGCGCGGTATTGCAGCCCACGGCGCAGTGCTCACAGATGGACGGCGCCGTCTGCAAATCCCATTTGCGCACAAAATGTTCGCTGAAGGTCTTATCGGTAAATACCCCGGTCGGACAGACTTCCACCAGGTTGCCGCTGAAGCCGTTTTCCAGCATGCCGTCCTGCTGGCGCCCAAAATAGACCTGGTTGTTGCGGCCCAGCGGCTGCAGGTCATCGCCGCCGGCGTAGTCGCGGTAGAAGCGCGTACAGCGATAGCAGGCAATACAGCGATTCATTTCGTGATTGATAAACGGGCCCAGGTACTGGTTGCGGTGGGTGCGCTTGGTACCGCGGTAGCGACGGCTGGTGTGCCCGCTCATCTCGGTCATATCCTGCAGGTGGCACTCGCCGCCTTCCTCGCATACCGGGCAGTCGTGGGGATGATTGGTCATCAGATCTTCGATGATGCCACCGCGGAATTCCCGCGCATCTTCCGCGTTGACGCTGTAGATGCCGCCGTCTCTGACTGGCGTCATGCAGCTCATCACCAGCCGGCCACGCTGATCTGCGGCATCCTTGTATTCGATGACGGCGCACTGGCGGCAGGCACCCACGGAGCCCATGGCCGGGTGCCAGCAGAAGTAGGGCAGGTTGATGCCCTGGGCCAGGCAGGCACTGAGCAGGTTCTGGTCTTCGTCTACCTGGTACTGTTCGCCGTCTACGGTGATGGTTGGCATTGGCAGTCCGTTATTTTCTGATTCCGCACATTTGATGCTGCACAGGCAGCCGTTACTGATAAGGACAGCAGCCCTTGCGTATGTGGTCGATAAAATCCTGTTCAAACAATTTGAGGGCGCTCTGTAGTGGTTCGGCAGCACCGGGTGCCAGGGCACAGAAGGTGTTGCCGGGCCCCATGCGCTGGGCCTGCTCGCGCAGCAGGTCCAGGTCTTCCGGCAGGCCCTCGCCGTTTTCTATGCGTTGCAAAATCTTCACTATCCAGGGCAGGCCGTCCCGGCAGGGGGTGCACCAGCCGCAGGATTCGCGGGCGAAGAATTGGGAAAGATTGAGTACCAGCCCCACCGGACAGGTGTGGTCGTCGAGCACGATGATTGTGCCGGTACCCAAACGGCTGCCAGCCCTGCCGATAACGTCGTAGTCCATCGGCAGGTCGAGGTGCTCAGGGCCGAGGAAATCCGTTGAGCCGCCGCCGGGCAGGAAGCCCTTCAGTTGCAGGCCATCCTGCATGCCGCCGGCATGGTGCTCGATGATTTCGCGGACCGGCGTGCCCATCGGCAGTTCCCAGGTGCCGGGATTCCTCACCTTGCCGCTGACCCCGAACAGCTTGCTGCCGGCATCGTCGCCGCGACCGAGGCTGCGGTACCAGTCCGGACCCATCTCGATCAGGTGCGGGATATTGCAAAAGGTCTCCACGTTGTTGACGACGGTAGGCTTGCCCCAGAGGCCGCTGACCTGCGGGAAGGGCGGCTTGGCCCTGGGAACTGCGCGTCGTCCCTCGAGCGCGTTGAGCAATGCCGTCTCCTCGCCGCAGATATAGTTGCCGGCGCTGCGGTGCAGGTAGATATCCAGGCTGTAGTCGCTGCCCAGGATATTCGAACCCAACAGCCCCTGTTCCCTGGCCTCCGCAATCGCCTGTTCGAGCCGCGCTGCGGCCACATGATATTCGCCGCGAATAAAGATGTAGGCGGTGCGTGCCTCTATGGCGTAGGCGGAGATTGCCATGCCCTCAATCAACAGGTGCGGATCGCGCTCCATCAGCAAGCGGTCTTTAAAGGTGCCTGGCTCCATCTCGTCCGCGTTGCATACCAGGTACTTCACAGGCGGACTATTCTTGCCGCGGGGTACAAAGCTCCATTTCAGCCCGGTATTGAAACCGGCTCCGCCGCGTCCCCGCAGGCCACCGTCCTGGACGAGTTTGACAATATCCTCCGGTGCCATGTCCAGCGCCTTGCGCCAGCCGCGATAGCCGCCGTTGTCCTGGTAGCGAACAATATCGGTGGCGTGGTTCTGAGGGCCGATATTTTTAGTCAGCGGATTGGTCAGCATGGCCTTTTTTCTTGTTATCGATAATTTCGTCGATGTCAGACTCGGTAAGGTTGCGGTGCATCTCCTCGCCAATCATCATCACCGGGGCCTTGTCGCAGTCTCCAAGGCATGGGGTTTCCAGCAAGGTGAATAGTCCGTCGCTGGTCGTCTCTCCGGGTTTTATCTGAAGCTTGTCCTGGATTTTTTCCTGCAGCCGGTTGCAGCCCATAATCCAGCAGCTGGCACTCTTGCACAGAAAGATGACTTCCTTGCCAACCGGCTGACGGAAGATCAGTTGAAAGTAGGTGGCGACACTTTCCAGCTGAGCTACGGGAATGTCCAGGTAAGCGGAAACGGCACGCAGGCTCTCATCGGAGATCCAGCCACGGTGTTTCTGCACGATACGCAGGGCTTCAAGACCCACCGATCCCTTGTCTTCGTAATGAGAAAACTCGCGGTCAATTTCCTCTTGTTCCGCCGCGCTCAGGCTGGCCGTAATGTTGCCCTGGCCCGATTTGCTGTGCTCCATTACGTCTATAACTTCCGGTTCGAAAATACTGGACATGTGCGCTTCCTCAAGCCTTCACGTCAACGGTCCACATCTGCCATCACGAAGTCGATGCTGGCGATGATTGCGATCAGGTCTGCCACCAGCAGACCGCACGACATCAGCGGGATCATTTGCAGGTGCGGGAACGACGGCGTGCGAATTCGGGTGCGGTAAGAGGTGGTGCCCCCATCGCTGATAATCTGGTAGCTGTTCAGTCCTTTGGTCGCCTCGATCGGCACGCAGACTTCGCCGGCCGGCATGACAGGCCCCCAGCTGTTGTTGACGAAGTGCTGGATCAGTGTCTCGATGTCCTGCATGGTCTGCGCCTTGCGCGGCGGCGTCGTGAGCGGGTGATCCGACTTGTAGGGCCCAGCGGGCATATTGTCGAGACACTGGCGGATTATGCGCAGGCTCTGGTGAATCTCGTCGACGCGTACGCGACAGCGATCGAAACAGTCGCCGCCGTCGTAGGTGGGAATGTCGAATTCAAACTGATCGTAACCGCTGTATGGCCGCCGCTTGCGCAGGTCCCACTCGAGACCGGTGGCGCGCAGGCCGGGACCGCTGACGCCCCACTCCAGGGCCTCATTGGTGTCGTAGACGCCGATACCGCGGGTGCGCTTCTGCAGCAGTTTGTTCTTGATCACCATGCCGTCGTACTCGCGCAGGCGCGCGGGCATATAGTCGAGAAATTCGCGCACCATTGTGTCCCAGCCCTGGGGCAGGTCCTGGGCCACGCCGCCGATACGGAACCAGGCCGGGTGCATGCGGCCACCGGTAATCGCCTCGACGATGCCAAACAGTTTTTCGCGGTCCACGAACATGTAGAAGACCGGCGACATCTGGCCGACGTCCTGGGCGAAAGTGCCGTAAAAAACCAAGTGGCTGGCGATGCGGAAGAATTCACACATCATCACGCGAATGGTTTGCGCGCGTGGCGGCACCTGGATGCCAGCGAGCTGCTCCAGCGCCAGCACGTAGGGCAGGTTGTTCATGACACCGCCCAGATAGTCGATGCGGTCGGTGTAAGGGATGTAGCTATGCCAGGCCTGGCGCTCGGCCATTTTTTCCGCACCGCGGTGGTGATAGCCGATATCGGGCACGGCGTCGACGATCTGTTCGCCGTCCAACTGCAAGGCTATGCGGAATACACCGTGGACGCTCGGGTGATTCGGTCCCAGATTCAGGAACATGAATTCGGCACTGTCGCTGGCGCGGGCCATGCCCCATTCCTCGGGCTTGAACAACAGGGCCTGCTGTTCCGCCTGCTGTTTCTCCGGGCTCAGCGTAAATGGGTCTACTTCGGTGGCGCGCGCATGGTGATTTTTGCACAGCGGATGTCCCTGCCAGGTTGTGGGCATCATGATGCGGCGGAGATTGGGGTGGCCGACGAACTCGACACCGAACAGGTCCCAGACTTCCCGCTCATACCAGTTGGCATTGGCCCAGACACTGGTCGCCGAGGGGGCGGACAATCGGGATTCCGGCAGCGCGACCTTGATGCGGATAAACAGATCCCGCTCCAGCGACAGCAACTGATAGACGAGGGTGAAATCGCTGGCGGGTTGCTGAGACGGGCCTTTGCCGCGGTTGATCCGCAGGCGCTCGTCGATGGCGCTGAGGTCATAGAGCATCGCAAACGGGCGAGAGATGCTGCTCTTCAGGAAACGCAGCAGCGGCAGGATGGATTGTCCATCGACCCACAGCGTGGGCATGTCGAGGCAGTCCGGCTGTAGCCAGTAGTCGTCCCGCACATACTCCTGCCGCAGATCGGCAATGAAAGCCTCGGCTTCTGCACGGTAAGGCGTTTCTTTGTAAACGCTGGATGCGATCACGCCACTCATAGGATTTCCCGATTTGGCTTTTACACCCTGGTCTTTGTCCCGGGTCTAGGGTTTACCGAGTCGATGACTTGCGAAGACTGGCCCGCTATACGGAGTCCGGTGCGCGCAGTTTTTCTGCCCGCATGCGCTCTTCCCGGTGGATATCACGCTGGCTGGGTTTCGGTACCTGTCGAGCACCCTGCTCATCTACTACCCAGCTCAGCGCCCGGCGATCGGCTGCTACCGATTTCTGTAGCAGTGTCAGGCCCTGCATCAGCGCTTCCGGGCGGGGAGGGCAGCCGGGCACATAGACATCGACTGGCAGGAAGCGGTCGACTCCCTGGACCACGCTGTAGATGTCGTACATGCCGCCAGAATTGGAGCAGGAGCCCATGGAGATCACCCAGCGCGGCTCCATCATCTGCTCGTAGAGTCTTTGCAGCACCGGGGCCATTTTTATGAACACGGTACCGGAGATAACGATAAGGTCTGCTTGGCGCGGTGTGGCACGGATCACTTCAGAGCCGAAGCGGGAGATGTCGTGGCGGCTGGTAAAGGCCGTCGCCATTTCGACATAACAGCAGGAAAGTCCGAAGTTGAATGGCCACAAGGAATTGGCTCGACCCCAGGCCACCAGGTCTTCGAGCTTGGTGAGGAGAATGTTCTTTTTAACTTCCTCGGAAAAAATTTCTTCGTCCGTGCGTATGTCACTCGCTGCAATCAGGTCATTCGCTTTAGTTAACTGCCAGCGCATAGAGATTCCTTATTTATTCTTTATCGATCGTCCCCGGCTTCCATCCGGCTCTTCTGCTTGCCACCCCAGTCCAGTGCGCCGAGACGCCACAGATAAATCAGTCCGACCAGTAGTATCAGTATGAAAATGGTCGCCTCGATAAAGCCGAGCAATCCGGCCTCGCGAAATGCAATTGCCCAGCTGAACAGGTAAATCGCTTCCAGGTCGAAGACGATAAACAGGATGGCTACCAGGTAGTAGGCAACGGATAGGCGCAGGCGTGCGCCGCCCTGGGATACAATGCCGGATTCGTAGGGCTCGTCGGTGGCGGCATCCCGGCGCCGCTGGCCGAGAAAATAGGAAAGTCCCAGCATTAAGCCGATCAATGCCAACACGGCAAGGCCGTAGACAACCAGCGGCCACAGCTGGTGTAGATGGCTGGCCGGGTCGAACTGGGTTGGGTAGTTCAACTTCTCTCTCCCCGATCTGCAGGTGGGCGTTTGCCCGGGTTCATCACTGATACAACGGCGAAAAAAGAAACCTCAGAATTCTGTTTGTATTACAGAACTTTCCCCATTTCGTTGGGAGTGACTGAGACGAATCAGCTTGTTATTTTTGTTCGATGCTGGCGCGAAAATAACTTGCCGCGCGGCACGAAGCGAAGTGTTGCCTGATTTATAAATCTTTGGCGGGGATAGCGCCAGTTGGGCTAAGGAACGATTACTTCTTAGTGTGGGGGTTTTTATGAGAGGTACTTCTGTAATATTTGGCGACACCCGGGATTTTCAACAACAAAAAAGGGGCGCTAGGCCCCTTTTTTACTGACGCGTAGGTAATTATTTACGCCACTACAGCGCGCTGATTTCTTCCAGCTGCTGTTGCAGGCGCGCCTGCGCGTTTTGCATTTCTGCCAGCCTGTCCTTTTCCTTGGCGACCACTTCCGCGGGTGCCTTGTCGACGAACTTGGGATTTTGCAGCTTGCCTGCCACGCGGCCGAGTTCCTTTGTCAACTTGTCGATTTCCTTTTGCAGGCGCGCGGTCTCGGCCTGCACGTCGATCAGGCCGGCCATGGGCACCAGCAGCTCCATGTCGCCGACCAGCGCTGTGGCGGAAGCGGGCGCGTTCTCACCGGTTTCCAGCCAGGTGATGGACTCGAGGCTGGCGAGTTTGACCAGCAGGCTGCGGGCCTGTTCCATCAGCTCTCTGTCGCGAGCCGAGCCGCCGCGGAGAATCAGCGGAATTTTTTTCGCCGGGGAAATATTCATTTCTCCGCGAATATTGCGCACGCCCTCGATCACCTGCTTCAGCCAGGCAATAGCGGCTTCGGCTTCGGTGTCGATCTTGTCCTCGTTCGGCTCCGGATAGGGTTGCAGCATGATGGTGTCGCCCGCTGCACCGGCCAGGCCCTTCACCCGCTGCCAGATTTCCTCCGTGATGAACGGCATCAGCGGATGTGCCAGCCGCAGTACCGTTTCCAGTACGCGGATCAGGGTGCGGCGCGTACCTTTCTTCACCGCGTTGGAGGCGGACTCATCCCACAGTACCGGCTTGGACAGCTCCAGGTACCAGCTGCAGTATTCGGCCCAGATAAAGTCGTAGAGCGCCTGCGAGGCCAGGTCGAAACGGTAGGTGTCCATCGCCTCGCGCACGGTTTTCTCGGTGCGCTGCAGCTGGGAAATGATCCAGCGGTCGGCGAGGGTCAGTTCGAAGTCGCCGCTGCCGTCCTGGCCGCAATCGTGGCCCTCGCAGTTCTGCAGCACATAGCGCGATGCGTTCCAGATTTTGTTGCAGAAGTTGCGGAAGCCCTCGATGCGACCGACATCGAACTTGATGTCGCGGCCGGTGGAGGCCAGCGAGTAATAGGTGTAGCGCAGCGCGTCGGTACCGTAAGCGGCAATGCCTTCCGGGAATTCCTTGCGGGTCTGCTTCTCGATCTTCTCCTGCAGGTGCGGCAGCATCATGCCAGTGGTGCGTTTCTGTACCAGGCTCTCCAGGTCGATACCGTCGATCAGGTCGATCGGGTCCAGAACATTGCCCTTGGACTTGGACATCTTCTGGCCGTGGCTGTCGCGCACCAGACCGTGCACATAGACGGTGTGGAAAGGCACTTCCTTCTTGAAGTAAAGGGTCAGCATCATCATGCGCGCGACCCAGAAGAAGATGATGTCGAAGCCGGTGACCAGCACGGAGGTCGGGTGGAAGGCTTTCAGCTCTTCGGTGTCGGCCGGCCAACCCAGGGTGCCGAAGGTCCACAGGCCGGATGAGAACCAGGTGTCGAGTACGTCGTCGTCCTGGCGCAGGGCGACATCGGCGCCGAGGCCGTGTTTCTCGCGCACCGCCTGTTCGCTGCGGCCGACGTAGACATTGCCCTCGCTGTCGTACCAGGCGGGGATGCGGTGGCCCCACCACAACTGGCGGGAAATACACCAGTCCTGAATGTCGCGCATCCAGGAGAAGTACATGTTCTCGTAATTCTTCGGCACGAAATTGACACTGCCGTCTTCCACCGCCTTGATGGCCTCTTCCGCCAGCGGTTGGGTCTTCACATACCACTGGTCGGTGAGCCAGGGTTCGATGACCACACCGGAGCGGTCGCCGCGGGGCACCTTCAATGTGTGCGGTTCGATTTTTTCCAGCAGGCCGAGTTCGTCCAGGTCGTCGACGATCTGCGAGCGGGCGGCGAAGCGCTCCATACCGCGGTATTTTGCCGGCACCTCGTCGTTCAGGTTGGCGTCTGCGTCGAGAATATTGATGATCTCGAGGTTGTGGCGCTGACCCATGTCATAGTCGTTGAAATCGTGTGCCGGCGTGATCTTCACGCAGCCGGTGCCGAACTCGCGGTCGACATAGTCGTCGCCGATAATCGGGATCTCACGCTCGGCCAGCGGCAGCTTGATGGTCTTGCCGATTAAGTGCTTGTAGCGCTCGTCTTCCGGGTGCACGGCCACGGCGGTATCGCCGAGCATCGTCTCGGGGCGCGTGGTGGCGACCACCAGGTGGCCGCTGCCGTCTGTCAGCGGGTAGCGGAAGTGCCACAGGTGGCCCTGCTCTTCCTCGTTCAGCACTTCCAGGTCGGAAATCGCGGTGTGCAGTTTCGGGTCCCAGTTCACCAGGCGCTTGCCGCGGTAGATAAGGCCGTCCTCGTACAGGCGGATAAAGACTTCCTGCACCGCCTTGTAGAAGCCGTCGTCCATCGTGAAGCGCTCGCGGGACCAGTCCGGGCTGGCGCCGAGACGGCGCAGCTGGCGGGTGATGGTGCCGCCGGACTCCTCCTTCCACTCCCACACCTTGTCGATGAACTTGTCGCGGCCCAGTTCGTGGCGCGACTTGCCTTCGGCTGCCAGCAGCCGCTCAACCACCATCTGGGTGGCAATACCGGCGTGATCGGTGCCGACCTGCCACAGGGTGTTGTCGCCCTGCATGCGGTGGTAGCGGATCAGCGCGTCCATGATGGACTCCTGGAAACCGTGGCCCATGTGCAGGCTGCCGGTGACGTTCGGCGGCGGGATCATGATGCAGTAGGGCTTGGCTTCGGTATCGCCGGAAGGCTTGAAGTAACCGCTCTCCTCCCAGGTCTTGTACCACTGCTGTTCTATGGCGTTGGGCTGGTATGTCTTGTCCATGCGGGTGGGAAACCTTGTGTTAACTGACTGCAGGCGCGCAATGTGGGCTCAGAATAGTCTGGCAAACAGTCTGGCCGCGCCAAAAAGGCGGGAATTATACCGCCGGGGTCGGGGCGGCAAAAGGCGGGTTAGGGCCCGTTGACACTAAATTCGATGGCCGCGTCCCTTCGGGTTGCGCCTTAACAGGCCCTAGTCTCTCGCCTCCAATTCGTCGAGCATCAGCTCGATGCGGGCGCGCAACTGGCGTTCCAGTTCCGGCAGCTGCTTGGCTACCAGGCGATCGACCAGCTGCTGGCGTTCCGAAGCGTCAGCAGTGCGCGATGCGACGGCTGGCGGCTCGGGTTCGGGCAATTCTGCGTCTGGCAGCGTCGATTTCTCCGGAGTGGGTGGTGGCGAGGCGGGGGCGCTAGCCTCCGTCCGGACGGTTGCGGGTTCGGCAGCGGTGATTTCTTCGGGAAGCAGCGATACCTCGGCCGCCACTGGCTCCATAGGTGTCGGTTCAGATTTGGGCACGCGGCCGCCGGTCAGGCGTGCGCGGATATGTGCGGGTAGGAAGGGGTTTTCGGTGGCCGGAGTCGCGGCTGGCTCCGCGAACAGTTCCTGCTGTTGCTCCTGTCGCGTCCCTTTCCTGGGGGCTTCCCCTGCGGCCTGCGGCTGCGGTTTGGCGGCCGGGTTTTCTCTCTCGCCGTCGGTCACGGGCAGGTCCTGCAGCGGGCGCAGCAGTTTGAGATCGGATTCGTTCAGCTCGCTGCGGTAATCCTCGGGCAGCTCCTCGTCGACTGGCGAAAAAAGGATCGGCAGATCGATATCCTCGAGGGAAGTCTGTGGTCGCGGGGTGGGCGCCTGTGTCGCTGGCGCCGGCGGCTTGCCGGGGGCCGCCACCTGGTCGAGCAGGGGAATATCGCCGATGTCGTCGCTGCCGAGCAGATCGCGCAGGGAATTCAACTCGTCGAGCAGGTCACTGGACTGACCCCGTTCGTGTCCGCGCTGCTTGTGTTTGTTTTTTCGACCGGACATGGCTGTGTAAGTGGCTGCTTACCAAGAGTTAATTGATTTTATGCGATTGTAGCGGATATCCGCGATCGCGGAAGTGGCTGAAGCGCGATCGGGACCGCGCCAGCGAATCCGGCTGCTGTACCACGATTTCCGCCAGCCGCTCAAAACGGCTGAACCAGCCGGGTACTTCACTGCACAGGTTGATCAGCAGGCCGTGATGTATGCCTGGGTCTTCGCCACAGTTGATTTCCACCGCGGCATTCTGCTCGGCACCCTGTGGCGCGTGGGGCAGGAAGCTGTCCTCGCGGAAAGTCCACAGCAGCTGATCCAGCTGTTCTGCCCGCTCCCGGTCGTCCACCGCCAGCAGCACCCGCAGGCCGCTGCGGTAGGCCTTCTCGGCCAGGCGGCAGGCAAACAGGTCGGCCTCCTGGGGCTGTGCGGAGGCGAGTACATAGAAATCAATGCGGGTCATTTTTTATACAGGTGGTTTGTTGCTGATTCACAGACCTGGCGGTCCGGCGATGCGAAGCTGGCGGCGGGCTCTCTCGCCGGCAACTCCGCTATTCGAGGCGATCGGGCCACCGGCCCGACCGCTCGCGGTTCTCGCCGTGCGTGCCTATTGGCCGAGCAGGTATTCCACCAGCAGCGGCACCGGGCGGCCGGTCGCCCCCTTGGCGGCACCCGAGTTCCAGGCACTGCCGGCGATATCCAGGTGCGCCCAGGTGTAGTCCTCGGCGAAACGGGCCAGGAAGCAGGCCGCGGTGACGGAGCCGGCTTCACGACCGCCGATATTCTGAATGTCGGCGAAATTGGAGTCCAGTGATGACTGGTATTCGTCCCAAAGTGGCATCTGCCAGGCGCGGTCACCGGTGCGTTCGCCGGCGGCGAGCAAGTCCTTGGCCAGCTCTTCCTTGTTCGCATAGAGACCGGTGGCGTGATTGCCCAGGGCGATCACACAGGCGCCGGTGAGGGTGGCGACATCGATGACCACTTCAGGCTTGAACTTGGCGGCGTAGGTGAGGGTGTCGCACAGGACCAGGCGACCTTCGGCATCGGTATTGAGGATTTCGATGGTCTGTCCGGACATAGAGGTGACGATATCGCCGGGCTTACTGGCGCGGCCGCTGGGCATGTTTTCCGCTGCGGCAACCAGTCCCACCACGTTGATTGCCGGCTGCAGCTCCAACAGCGCATTCATCACGCCGAAGACACTCGCGGCGCCGCACATATCGAACTTCATTTCATCCATCTGCATGCCGGGCTTGATGCTGATGCCACCGCTATCGAAGGTGATGCCTTTGCCGACGAGTACTACCGGTTTTTCTGTGGCCTTGCCGCCCTTGTACTGCATGGCGATCAGCGCCGGCGCCTGCTCGCTGCCCTTGGCGACACTCAGGAAGGCGCCCATGCCGAGAGACTCCATCTTTTTCTCATCGAGCACGGTGGTGGTCAGTTTTGCGTGTTTTTTAGCCAGTGCGCGCGCTTCCGTGGCGAGATAGGCCGGGGTGCAGATGTTGCCGGGCAGGTTGCCCAGCTCCCGCGCCACATTGCTGCCGCTTGCCTGGGCCGCGCCCAATTCTGCGCCCTGTTGTACCGCTTTGAGTTGTTTGCGTTCCGGGGCATGTACGGTGAACTTGACCAGTGGATTGCCCTTGGCGTCGCTCAGGCAGCGGGTGAATTTATAGGCGGCGAGACCGGCGGCGAGCGCCAGTTGCTGGGCCTGCCAGGCGCTATCGGCGTCGGCGACCTCCAGTTCAGTCAGGTAGCTGGTGGCATCTTTGTAGCCCTTGACGGCGTTGGCACTGGCTTTAGCCAGCTTGCGGAAGTCCGCCTGGCTGAGCACACCGTCGCCGCTGCGGACCAGCAATACACGCTCCGCCGGACCGTCCACTAGGTTCAGCAGCAGGGTGCTGCCCAGCTTGCTGCCCAGGTCGCCGCGCTTCAGCACTTTTCCGATAAATCCACCGGCTGCCTGGTCCAGGGCGGAACCACTGCTGCTGAGGCGGTTCTTGGCATCTGCTGAAATGATGGCGCAGGCGCTGCGCTGCGTGCTGATATCGGAGACCTTGGCAGAGATCTGCATAATTCCTTTTCCTTAATACCTGAAAAATCTGAACCAATGTCTCTGGGTCGAGACATTGCAAATTATTTTGGCGATAATGCGCCGCACAAGTTTAACCTGCCATCTGCTGGATTGCTGTATTCGGTGGGAACTTGCTCAATTTTTGATCCACAATTCATCACACCGCTGTCGCCAAGGAATCTGTTCGTCCTGTGATTATTTTCCGCTACCTCTGCCGCGAGCTGCTTTTCGCCACGCTGGCAGTCAGCGCTGTTTTGATGTTGATGGTGATGAGTGGCCGTTTCGTGAAATACCTGGCGGAGGCGGCTGCCGGCGATCTCTCGGCCAATATCCTGTTTTCCCTGATCGGCTATCGACTCCCCAGTTTCCTCGAGCTGGTGCTGCCGCTCGGCCTGTTTGTCGGCATCTTGCTCGCCTACGGCCGCCTGTATATCGAAAGTGAAATGACGGTGCTGCACGCCTGTGGTTTCAGCGAGCGCCGCCTGTTGACGTACACATTGGCGCCGGCTTTTATGGTGGCGCTGGTGGTAGCGTCGATGAGCCTCTACTTTTCGCCGACAGGTATGGAGCGTTCCTCTGGCCTGCTGACGGCGGATAAGTCGCGTAGCGAATTCGATCACCTGGTGCCGAAGAAATTTGTCGCCACTGAAGGCAACAGGGCGGTGTATTACGCGGATTCCCTCAGCAAAGACAAGTCCACCATGCACGACGTGTTTCTCGCCGAGCTGGGTGGTGCCGGCGCGGAAACCGAGGCCGACCAGCAGATTGTGATCCTGGCGCGGGAAGGGGTGCAGCAGATCGATCCGGATACCGGGCTGCGCTACCTGGTGCTGCGCGACGGCTATCGCTATGAGGGAGTACCGGGGCAGCGGGATTACCGCTTGATGAAGTTCACCAGTTACGAGGTGCAGCTGGAGGTTCAGCAAAAGCGCAGTAACTGGGGCGATCGAATGGAAGCCATGTCTACGCTCGATCTGTTGCGCAGCGATTCTCCTCAGGAGCGCGCCTTCCTGCACTGGCGCTTCAGCCTGCCGGTGCTGGTGATGGTGGTGGCCGTACTGGCGGTGCCGCTGTCGCGCACCAATCCGCGCCAGGGACGCTACGCCAAAATGATGCCCGCCGTGCTGTTGTACATCACTTATCTGGTCATGCTGCAGGGGGTGCGCGGAGCCATCGAGGACGGCAAGATTGGCAATCCGGCTGCAATATGGCTGGTGCATCCCCCGTTCCTGATCCTGGGGCTGGTGCTCCTCGGTGGCGGCAACTGGCGCCGGCGCCCGAAGCGCCCGCCCGCAGAGCCAGCGGGAGGAACATCAGATGCGTAAGCTGGATTTGTATATCGGCCGCACTATCGCGCTGGCCGTCGGCGCCGTGCTGCTGGTGATTGTCGGGCTGGATGTGATCTTTGCCATGGTCGATGAGCTGGGCGAGATGAAGGGCGACTACCAGTTTGCCGACGTGCTGCAGTACGTGGCCTGGAAGATTCCGGATGGTATATACGACCAGCTCGGTTTCTCCGCGCTGGTGGGCTGCATGGTGGGTCTGGGCACACTCGCCGGCACCAGCGAGCTGACGGTCATGCGAGCCGCCGGAGTTTCCATCGGCCGCATCGCCTGGGCGGTGATGAAGCCAGTTCTCCTGCTGATCCTGGTGGGGCTGGCGCTGGCTGAATTTGTTATTCCCAAGACCAACCAGGTCGCGGAAAGCCTCAAGGCCAGGGAGCTTGGGGAGCTCGAAGCCAGCGGCCTGGAGCAGGGCCTGTGGCTCAAGGACAGTGGCGAGTTTGTGCATTTCAATGCGGCATTGCCGGATGGTGTGCTGTATGGCGTTACCCGCTACCGCTTTGGTGAAGATCGCGAGCTGCAGCGGGTGGAGTTCTCCGAGCGCGGCCGCTTTGACGGCGACGAGTGGATGCTGGAGAACAGCCGCGCCACCATGTTCACGACCGAGCGATCCATAAGCGAAGTCACTTCGGAGAGCGAATGGCCGACAGATGTCTCGCCAGAGCTTTTTGCCCTGGTCGTACCCTTGCCGTCGGATCTGTCGCCGCGAAACTTGTGGTCCTACGGCACATTCCTCGATCGCAAGGGCGAGGATTCCAGCCGCTACTGGCTGCAGTTCTGGAAAAAGCTGTTGCAGCCACTGACCATCGCCAGTCTCGTCATGGTGGCCATCTCATTTATTTTCGGCCCGTTGCGGGAAGTGACGACCGGTCTGCGGGTATTTACCGGTGTGATCGTGGGCATAGTGTTTCAGACCATGCAGGATATGCTCGGGCCATCCTCGCTGGTATTCGGCTTTCCGCCGTTTATCGCCGTACTGGTGCCGATACTGTTTTGTTTCGCCGTGGGATGGCTGCTGCTCCAGCGGGCCCGCTGAGTATCGTGGCGGGGCGGGCGGCTGGGTGCTGATCCGGCCGCGTATCGGGCGAAATTCTTCTCTTCCCTACTTTTTCTTCTTCGGCAGTAACCGCACTTCCGATCCGGACGCGATGTCGTGCCAGCTGGCCCGGTCTGCGCGGGTCCATCCCCAGAAATAACCCAGGCCAAGGCAGGCGACCGACAGGGATGCAGTCGCGGCCCGCAGAGCACACTGCTGCCAGCTCAGTTGCACACCGTCGGGGCTTGCCAGCAGCAGGCGCCAGGCGCGCATGCCGATCGTCTGGCCGGCGGCGCGCCAGGACCATAGGAAATACGCAACGATAACCGCCAGCGCCCCCAACTGGAACAGCGGGCCGCTCACGCAGGGGTTGTAGTCCAGGTCCTCTGGCTGGCAGTTCAGACCTACCACAGCGGAAGCGATCAGCATCGCCACGAAGCCGTACACCATCAACAGGCCCATAATGATCAGTGCATCGTACAGGAGTGCGGCCAGGCGCCGGCCGACGCTTGCGCGGGGCAGTTGTGCAAAGGAGGTGGGGGTGTTTGGGTTGCTCACGGCAATCTCCGCCAGGGATTAATTGGCGGAGATTCTAACAAAACGGCAATCGATGCAGGAGTTGGGCTCTAGAACTCGTACTCGAACGAGAATTTGAACTTGTCATCGGACAGGCGCACATCGTAGTCGAAGGCCTTGCCGATCTTGCCGTGACCGCTGGTGTAGCGCATAAGGCCGCTGTCGAGTTTGCGTTTGTTCTTTTCGCGATAGGTCTGCCAGCCCATCTGCAAGATTTCATTGAGGGCTTTACCGCCGGTTATCGGCTGGAATTTTTCCGGGTTGGTGTGCATTTGCAACCACTGGTGATTCAGGCGTCGCTGCACTATGCCCATGGAGTTGTTGCGGAGGTTTTCCGCCGACTGGTAGAGCGCCTCGTTGTCCATGCCAAAGGCGCTGTCGATGAAAAAAGTCTGGTCGGCTTGCAGGTTCAGGGCGCTGCTGGAGTCGGGGATGAACAGGTCATCGGCGAGGCAGGAACTGGAAGCGGGAAACAAAAGGAGGCTAAACACGACGGACAGGTGTTTACTGGGAAGGAATCGAGAACTGCAGAGTTCCATGTTGTCTACCCCGGGTGTTTACTTCTTAGCCACACGACTGCATGTCAGTCGCTGAATTTATTATGGTTCACCCTTAATGAACTGTTTGTATCTCACAACTTCGGCGTCTAATGCAACCTCGGTTTGTGGACCTCCCCAGAAAGTCGGTCATCCAGCTGCAGGCCGCACCAATACTGGGTTTTCTCATTGTTGTTCAAATTACTGAAGCAGTGCGAAGCAGTACGCCAAAGTTTCTTATTGTCGCTTTTCACGATACAGCCTCCTGTTTAATGAAAACTTGATCTAGGTCGCGTATTCGATCGACCCTATGGATGTCGCGGGCTGTTTGGCGTCGTCGCGTTGCTGGGCCACTGGGGCGGTGACATTCATAGGGGGTTGAGTTGGCGTGCCGATTGGGCTCGACGCTTATCGAGTACTGGTTGACAGCGTTGTCTTTTTCGCTATGGTGGCGGTTTCGATAAAGAATAAGAGATAAATCATGACCCGCGCCCCACATTTCCTTGCCCTGGCTCTCGCCGGCCTTTTGGCCTCCTGCAGCGCGTCGGATCCCGGCGAGTACAGTGCCGCGGAACGTATTGCGCGGAATTTCGCCGTGAGCCAGGAAGTATTGACCAACTTTCAGGGGGTAGACGCGGACCTGCGGGCTGACTGCAAGCGCGCGGGCGGTAGCGGCGCAATCTGCTCCACATATCGCATCACGCTGGTCAACGAGGGGCCGGCGGTCGGCGCCGACGAGCGGGACTGGAGTCTCTATTTTCACAGTGTGCGCCGCACGCTGAGCCTGTTGAACCGCGACGACTTTGCGCTGGAGCATGTCAAAGGGGATCTGCATCGCCTGGTACCGACCGGCAAGTTTGCCGGTATCGGCGCCGGGGAAGCCCTCGAACTGGATTTCCTGGCGGAGTTCTGGATGCAGTTTGAATCCGACTTTATGCCGCGGCTGTTCACCGTCGACGGCGCCGGTGGCGCCCATGTGATCGAGTCCACCGATAGTGACGGCATTGAGGGCCTGGTCCTGCCGATCAACAAGAACAACCCGGCAAACTGGAAGCGAGCCGCGAACGACGCCAATGTGCTGGCCTCGGCCGGAAGCCGCTACGCCGAATTCAGCGACGATCTGTCGCAGGCGCACGACAGCTGGCGCGAGCGCATAATCCCGCAACCGCTGAAAACGGAGCGATCCGGTGAGCCGGTTGCACTCGCGACCGGCATTGCCGTGGACGCAGGGTCACTTGCCAGCCCCAGCCTGCACGCTTTCCGTCAGCGCCTCGAACAACTGCAGCTGGCACCGACCGGTCCCGGCGCCTACCCGGTACGGGTGCATATCGATGGCAGTGCATTTGCCGCCAAGACGACCGGCGCCTACCAACTCAAGGTCGGCGAGCGCGGTGCTCAGGTGCTCGGCTACGATCAGGCGGGTGCTTTCTACGGTCTGCAGTCGCTGTTGGCACTGGTGGATGTCAAAAGCCGCACCCTGGCGCGGGTCGATGTAGAGGACGCGCCGCGCTTTCCGCACCGCGGTATGTTTCTGGATGTGGGGCGCAACTTCCACAGCAAGGAAGTGGTGCTGAAACTGCTGGACCAGATGGCCGCCTACAAGCTCAACCGCTTCCACTTTCACCTGTCTGACGACGAGGGCTGGCGCCTAGAGATTCCCGGGCTGCCGGAACTGACCGCAGTGGGCAGCCAGCGCTGTTTCGATCTCAGCGAAACGCGCTGTCTGTTGCCGCAGCTCGGTTCCGGGCCGCACAGCGACAACAACGGCAGCGGTTATTTCAGCGTCGATGACTATATCGAGATCGTCCGCTATGCCGCCGCGCGCCATATAGAAGTCGTCCCCGAGTTCGACATGCCCGCTCATGCCCGCGCGGCGATCGTGGCGATGGAGGCGCGCTACCGCCGGCTGCAGGCTGAATCGCCGGAGAAGGCCGGCGAGTATCGACTGCTGGACCCGCAGGACGACACCCGCTTCCTGTCGGTGCAGTTTTACGATGATAGCTATATCAACCCCTGTATCGATTCCACCTACCACTTTGTCGGCAAGCTGATTCGCGAAGTTCAGGCAATGCATCAGGCCGCCGGCCAGCCGCTTGGCAGCTGGCACTTTGGCGGTGATGAGGCGAAAAATATCCTCGCTGACAACGGCTTCGAAAATGCGCCGGGCAGCGATCCGGACAAAGGAGATGTCGCCGCAGAGGCGCGCCAGCAACCGTGGAGCAACTCCCCCCAATGCCAGAAGCTGGTGGCCAGCGGTGCGGTAGCGTCCATCGAAGAACTGGGTGCCTTTTATGCGAAGCGGGTCAGCGGCCTGGTGGCTGAGGCGGGCATTGCAACCATGGCTGCGTGGCACGACGGGGTTAAGCATATCGACAATGCCGAAAAGGAACTCGCCAGCGAAGACAACTATGTGAACTCCTGGGAGCAGCTGCCGTGGGGCGGTACTGCTCACAGCGCTCATCTGGCGGAAGCAGGATTCGACGTGGTTCAGTCCCACTCGGACTTCCTCTATTTCGATATGCCTTATGAGGTGGATCCCAAGGAGAGTGGCTACTACTGGGCGTCGCGTCATACCGATACCAGGAAGGTGTTCAGCTATGCTCCGCTGAATACGGCACAGTTGGCGGAAGTCTCCACCGACCGCGATGGCTACGGCTGGTCGGCGACAGCCCCCGGCGCCGCGTTCGCCGAACGGGTGCGGGGCATTCAGGGGCAGCTGTGGAGCGAAGTCGTGCGCACTGATGCCCTGGTGGAATACATGATTTTCCCGCGCCTGCTGGCCCTGGCGGAACGCGCCTGGCACCGGGCGGACTGGGAGCTGCCTTTGATCGAGGGACAAGAGTTTTCCGCGGAGACCAATGCCGTCGACAAGCGCGCCGTGGACGCAGACTGGCGTGAGTTTGCTGCGGCACTCGGCCACAAGGAATTGTTGAAGCTGGATCTCGGCGGCGTGGGATACCGGGTGCCGGTACCCGGCGCACAGGTAGAGAATGGCCAGTTGTTGACGGCGTTACCCTATCCGGGCCTGGATCTCGAATACTTTGACGGCGAACGCTGGCAAGCCGTCACCGACCCGGTGCCGGCTGCGGCGGCACAAGCGCTGCGCGCCCGCAGTGCCGATGGGCGGCGTGCCGGCCGCGCCGTCGAACTCGAAGGGCCCCGGCCGAGTACGGCGCAGCGCTGAGTAGCCGCGCGGACCTGGCCCCGGATGTGGCGGTCAGGTAGCCCGCCCGCTCAGGATCAGCGAGGCGGGTCTGCCGGTTTGCGGGTGCAGGGGTTCCCGCAGGCGGACCACTTCCAGTCCGTTAGCGCGATACAGCTCCAGCCAGCTCTCCAGCGTGCGGAAGTACCAGGGCGCCGGGTCGCTGAAATCCTCACTGAAACCGTCCCAGCTGCCGGGGCGCCAGCCGTCGCGATATTCCCTGTCGCCGCAGGCGGTGAGCGGGTGCAGCGTTTGCACGACCAGGTGTCCACCGGGCCTCAGCAGGGCCGGCGCCGCGGCGAACAGCTTAGCCACGGATACCTGGCCAATCAGCGAGAAATTGCACGCCAACAGGTCGAATTGCTGACGCAGCTCTCCCGCAGCCAGTGCGTCGTAGGATAGCTGCCGGTATCGCTCTCCCGGCCCGGCGCGCCGCCGGGCCGCTTCAATGAGTTCGGGCACTCCGTCGATGCCCAAGACTTCGGCTCCGCTTGCCGCCAGCGCTCGCGACAGCCAGCCCTCGCCGCAGCCCACGTCGAGCACCGAGCCGGGTTGGTGGTCCAGCACGGCAGCTACAATTGCACCATCTGTAACCATTTTGCGGCTCGCGATAGTGGCGCCATCGATCGCACGGATCCAGGGTGCGGCATTGCTGTGCCAGCTTTGCAGGATTTTTTTATCGCTGAATTCGGAATCGCTCATCGGTACATTTCTTGACGTCTTGTGATTTTGTAGTTGTCGAGTGTACCGTCGGGACAATTCCAACAACAAAAAGGGCTGAGAGCCTATGCCTCGCCAGATGGTGTTCGACTATGTGATTGTCGGTGGAGGTTCCGCCGGATGTGTGCTGGCCAACCGCTTGAGTGCCGATGAACAGCACCGGGTCTGCCTGCTCGAGGCCGGCCCCGCGGATCGCAGTCTGCTGATCAGTATGCCTGCGGGCATCGGCTACCTGGTACCGGGTAAGCGCTACAACCTGCACCACTACACCGAGCCGCAACAGCACCTGGAAGGGCGGCGCCTGTTCTGGCCGCGCGGGCGGACGCTGGGGGGCAGCAGCGCTATCAACGCGATGATTTATATCCGCGGCAACGGCGCCGATTACGATGCCTGGGAAACGGCGGGCAACCCCGGGTGGGGCTGGCGGAATATGTTGCCGTACTTCCTGCTGGCGGAGGGCAACGAGCGCGGCAGTGATGCACACCACAGTGGCTACGGGCCGCTGAAGGTGTCTGATCTGAACTGGAAGACCGAGGCCGGACGCGCCTTTGTCCGTGCGGCGCAGTCAGCGGGCCACCGCCTCAACAACGATTTCAATGGCAGTCAGCAGAATGGCGTTGGATTCTACCAGGTGACTCAGAAGCGCGGCCGCCGCTGTTCCGCTGCGACAGCCTATCTGCATCCGGTGAAAAACCGCCCGAATTTGAGTGTATTCACCCGCTCCCAAGTCGGGCGCCTGCTGTTCAAGGGCGATCGGGTCACCGGCGTGCAACTGCTCAATGGAAAGCGGATCTTGGCCAATAAGGAGGTGCTGCTCTGTGCCGGCGCTATCCAATCGCCACAGTTGTTGCTGCTATCCGGTATCGGCCCGCAAGCAGAACTGAATAAATTCGGCATAACACTCCAGGCACACTTGCCCGGCGTGGGAAAAAACCTGCAGGACCATCTCGATATTACCCAGGTCGTGGAAGCCTCACAGCCGGTGACATTTTCCGAGTCATTTAAGCCCAAGCTGCAGATGGCGCTGCACTTGCCGGAGTTTCTCTTCCTCAACCGCGGGCCCTTGACCAATAATGTGGCCGAGGCCGGTGGATTTGCCTGTTCCAGCCGAGCGGGCGGCAATCCGGATATCCAGTTTCACCTGACGTCTGCACCGCTGTTCGAGCACGGCATGAAAAAGCCGCGAGGCTTCGGCTACTCGCTGCATGCCTGTGCGCTACGGCCCAGGAGTCGCGGCGAAATTACTCTGGCCAACGACGATCCCCGTTCTCTTCCGCTGATCCAGCCCAATTACCTGAGCGAAGTGGAGGATATGGCCGTAATGATGGAAGCCTTTGCGATGGCGCGCGAAATTCTGATGAAATCGGATTTGCAGCGTTATCACAAGCGCTGGTGGTCACCGCACAAAGCACTGATGAGTCAGATTTCCATCAAGCGATTTATTCGTCGCCACGCAGAGACCATTTATCACCCGGTGGGTACCTGCAAAATGGGCTCCGATGAGGACGCCGTGGTCGATGGGGAATTAAAAGTTCGCGGCGTCAATGGACTGCGTGTGGTGGACGCCTCCATAATGCCCACCCTGATCAGTGGCAATACCAATGCTCCGGTCATCGCCATTGCAGAAAAAGCCGCGGATTTGATATTGCGCAAAGAGCCGGCCCCACAACCCCAGCAAACGGAATCCCTGGAAGCAGAATGATCTGGCAATGTCCCGTATGTCATTTGTCCCTGGAACTGAGCGATAACGCCTGGCGCTGTGCCAATCGCCACAGCTTTGATTGTGCCCGCGAAGGCTACGTCAACCTGTTGCCCGTCAATAAGAAGCGCAGCAAGGAACCGGGAGACTCGCTCGAGATGTTGCAGGCGCGCCGCCGATTCCTCGAGGCGGGCTATTACCGGCCGCTGGTGGAGGCGATAGTGGCGTTGCTGCCCTACGTGTCGGGCCACCAGTTGCTGGATATCGGCTGCGGTGAAGGCTACTACCTGCGCCAGTTGCAGTCTGCCGGTTGGCCGGCACTGGCACTGGCGGGCGTTGATATTTCCAAGGCCGGCGTTCGTATGGCGGCGAAGTCTGATGCGGATATCCAGTTTGTGGTGGCGAGTAGCGTCGAGCTGCCGCTGGCGCAGGACAGCGTCGACCACCTGCTGCGCGTCTTTGCTCCGGCAGCGGATGCGGAGATGCTGCGCGTGATGAATCCGGGCGGTTCGCTGCTCGATGTAGCGCCGGGGCCCGAGCACCTTTGGCCGCTAAAGTCTGCACTCTATGCGGAACCGCGCCGACACGAACCGCCCAAACCGGTGGAGGGCTTTCGGCCGGAAGCGGAATTGCGCTGTTGCTTCCCCTTTAAATTGCAGGGGCGCGAAGCCATAGCAGATTTCCTCGCCATGACACCCTTTGCCTGGAAGGGCAGCAGTGATGTGCGCCGTGAACTGGAGCAGCGGGAGAGCCTAAAGCTGGAAGCTGACTTTGTAGTACGCAGGTTGATCTGCAAAAAATAACAGAACGGACTTTATGGCAACCCCGAGAGATTACGAATTCATGCGTCGCGCGCTGGAGCTGGCGGAAATTGCCGGCGAGCGCGGCGAGGTGCCGGTGGGCGCCGTGCTGGTGCGTGAAGGAAAAATTATCGGCGAAGGCAGTAATCGCCCGATCGGCAACTGCGATCCCAGTGCACACGCCGAGATAGTCGCGCTGCGCCACGCCGCGGAACAGCTGCAGAACTACCGCCTGCCGCAGACCACTCTCTATGTGACGATAGAGCCCTGCACCATGTGCTTCGGCGCTATGGTGCACGCGCGTGTCGGGAGGCTGGTGTACGGTGCCGCGGAACCCCGTGCCGGTGTGGTGGAGAGCCGGCTGAAACTCGGCGAAGCGGATTTTTTCAATCACAAAATCGCGCTGGAAGGAGGGGTGATGGCGGAAGAGGCCAGCAGTCTGGTACGGGAGTTTTTCCGGGGGCGGCGCTGAGATGCTCGTTGCGTGGCTGCTCAACAGTCTGCTGGTCGCCATGACGGTGGTGATCCACCACGAGGCGCTGAACGGTCTGTTTCGGCTGGGGCAGAAGCTGTCGGTAAGGCGCAACCTGGCGGTACTGATCGGTGTATTCGGCGGCTTGCTCGCGCACGTTGTCGAGATCTGGCTGTTTGCCATCGGTTATTACTTTATGGTGCACTCGATGCACTTCGAAACGCTGCAGGGCAACTTCGACGGCAGCCTGCTCGACTGCGCCTACTTTTCCTTCACGACCTATACGTCGCTTGGGTTTGGCGACATCGAGCCGATGGGACACCTGCGCTTCACCGCAGGCCTCGAAGCACTCACCGGACTGATGATGATTACCTGGACGGCATCCTTCATGTTCCTGAAGATGCAGAGATACTGGGAATAGGGGGCGGAGAGCCCCCAATTGCAGGTTAAAGTTTCATTCTGGTAGTGCGCCCGGGGCGGCTATTGGGTTTCTGAGCCGGATAAAATTCTCTCGCGTGCTGCCGCAAATAACGATGACGCTTCAAGCTGCGCCACAGTTTGCCCAGCGGGTGTAGCCAATAAAGCCAGGGCGCTACCCTGTCTCTGTGGACATTGGATTTCTTGATACTCGACTCGTGTTCGCTCTCCCACAGCAGGTGCGGTTCGACTCCGTACAGCCGCAGGTCAAATTCCCAGAAGTGATCGAACAGTTTGTCGATGGGCTCGAAGATGCGACTGCCGTAAGCCAATATTTTCTTCATGCCGGCACGATTAATCAGGTAACCCTGGGCACCGCACCAGCCGCGTTCAGGGCGCACCAGCTGGTGGCTTCCGTCTGTCAGAGGTTGTATGGCCCTGCGCTTGCGCACCTTGAGTCCCATCAGGCGGACCATCTCCACTTCGGCCGGCAGCTGCTCGAGTTCTGCCAGTACCCTGCCGAAGTCCGGCTCCAGGTGCACATCGTCCTCGAGTATGCAGACCCGCTCCAGCCCGGACTCATAGGCCCTGCGGATGGCGCGCAGGTGGGCGAGATAGCAGCTCACCTCGGAGCTTTTCAGTTCACAAAGGTGGCGCCAGCGGGTGCAGCTGCTGGCTATCCGTTCGCCTGCTTCCAGTGCGGGCATGCCGCTGCGGCCGTCGACGCCGGCGATAGTGCGTACTGGCAGTCGCTGCTCTTTCAAGGCCGCCAGTAGCGAGCTGGCCCTTTCTCCATCCGGATCCAGCGTAATCACCCAGCAGGGGGCAGTGGTGACAGGGGCCAGCCTGTCGACGGGTCGCTTTAGTGTGGGAGATTCGCGCCGGCGCAGACGCTTTCTTTGCGCTGGGGCGGCTGGGCGCGGTACCTCTCTCGGCTTAGCCACCATGGCCTGAAGGTGAGAGGCGCGGGAATCGGTTTCGGCAATTTCGGTATCGCTGGCAACTGCCGGCCCGCCGGGTTGCGGCCCGCCCAGTAACGCCCTCGAGGCCCGGTAGTGCGACAGGTCTGTGAGCAATTCAATCGAGCGCCCCAGTGCCGCCGAGATATTTAAACGTTTGGGGAGGTTCATCTGCATTCCCCCCATACGGCGCACGAGTCGAAACTGCGGACATCGAGCAGCGTACTCGGGCCGGCAACATGTCTGCCAAGCATGACGATCACCTGTATCTGCAACATTGTCGCCGCTTAGGGCGGGCGACAAATCCAGCGGTTGCTACTGCGTTCCGTGATCGAGCAACGACAACTAGGTCGGACTTCCGTATCTGTAAAACTGGATGTTAATGACTGACCATTTGGTCAGGTGCTTTTTCAAGGGGCGTTGTCGAGGGCCCTGTAACTCAGTGGCACCAACAATAATGCGGTCCGCGAAAGCGGCTCCGCAGTAATCATCTCTTGATCGATTAGTGAGTTTGATCGAGGTGCCGAATCTTAATGTGGGAGCGGACGAGGTTTCCGGGAGTGGTTCAATTTTTGCAAAACTGCCCTAAAGAACAGGTTTATTGCGGATATGTGACCAGGATTCTCCCTAGAACCCACTGTTTATCCTGCTAGAATCGGGAGGTCACCCCTGAGCGGCTGTCCATGGGATAGCATTGGGCGGGCGGTTCTCAGCAGAATTATTGGAAGCGAATTATGCAATCGGATCTGGTCAGGATGGCGCTGATTCTCGGGTTACTGAGCTGTGTCGGCCCCTTCGCGATCGATATGTACCTGCCGGCGCTACCGGCCATCGCCGACAGCCTGGGGGCGCCGGTAGAGGCTACCCAGTACACGTTGATGTCCTTTTTCGTGGCGTTCGGCATCTGCCAGCTGTTCTACGGTCCGGCCTCCGATATGTTCGGGCGCAAACCGCCGCTGTATTTCGGGCTTGTGCTTTTTGCGGTGGCGTCAGTCGGCTGTGCCCTCGCACCCACTATCGAATGGTTGATTGCACTGCGTTTCGTGCAGGGGATCGGTGCCGCTTCGGTGATGTCCATTCCCCGCGCCGTGATTCGTGACCGCTACACCGGTACCCAGGCGACCCGCCTGATGACCACGGTGATGCTGGTGATTTCCATCTCGCCGATGCTCGCACCTCTGGCCGGCAGTGCGCTGATCGGACCTCTCGGCTGGCCTTCAGTATTTATTGCGGTGGCACTGGCCACGGTCGTCAGCCTGATCCTGGCGGCCACCGGGCTTCCGGAAACTCTCCAGCCCGCAAATCGAGTGCCTTTCCGCTTCAGTGCCATGACCAGTGCTTTCGGCACACTGCTGCGCGATCCCGGCTTTATGGGGTTAACGATTATCGGTGGCTTCGGCATGTCGAGTTTTTTTGTTTTCCTGTCCACGGCATCCTTTTTGTACACGGGGTACTACGGCCTGACGCCGACGCAGTTCAGCCTGGCGTTTGCGTTGAACGCGCTCGGCTTTTTCGCTTCCAGCCAGTTTGCCGCGAATCTTGGCGAGCGATTCGGTGCCGTGGCGGTGGTGAGATGGGCGGTGACTGGTTTTGCTGTCAGTGCCTCCCTGATGCTGGCCGTAATTGCCGCGGGCTTCGCGGAGTTTGCCGTGCTGGTGGCGATGCTGCTGCTGTGCAACGTCTTTCTTGGGCTGGTGATCCCTACCTCTATGGTGCTGTCCCTCGAGGAACACGGCCCCATCGCCGGGACTGCCGCTGCCCTCGGCGGCGCCCTGCAGATGTTGCTCGGTGCCGTGGCCATTGTGATTGTCAGCCTCGTTTTCGACGGGACGCCCCTGCCACTGGTGGCTGCCATCGCGACCTGTGCGCTGGCGGCGCTGGCTATTTCCGCACTGACTCTGCGTAGTGCGCAGCCAGTCGCAGTGCAACCCTGATGTGCAGCGTCTTTGATGTAGATGATCACGCGGGAATAGAGCGATTTCTCGACATCTACGGTGTGCACCACCCACAGCGAATGATTTTCGGGCGCCGCCGGCGCCCGACACAGCAGGTTTCCATCGTTACCGCCCGGCACGGCGAGCCTGAAATCGAGAACGCGACCTGGCATCTCTATATGGAGCGGGATGGCGACGGCTGGAAGCCGCACCGCAAATACTGGTCGATCAACAGCAATTGGAAAAAACTCGGCAGCCGCCCCGAATACCGCAAGTCCCGCTGCCTGATTCCGGCGACGGCCTGGGTGGAGAGCCAGAGTGGCAAGAACCCGGTGGAGTTCAGTTACGGCGAGCCGTTTTTTTTCTGCGGGTTGTATAAGACCTGGGGTGAACTGCTCAGCTGTTCCATTATCACGCTCGATGCCCATCCGGCGACAAAAAAGTACCACGAGAAATCCCTGCCGATGATTGCCCCGGCGGATACGGATTTCGTCGAGCGCTGGCTGACGGGTGGTGAAGATACGGCGCAGTTCGAGCCCTATCTGCACCCGCATATTGAATACCACGGCAATTCACTAATGGTGCAGCCAGTGGTCAGGGCCACCTCGACGGAATACGCGGGAGAGAGAATCGGCGTCGAAGGATGACACTGTGGGGCGCATGATCGGTTGCTCGGATCGAGTACTCGCCTCACAGGTACTGCGAAGTAAAACGACCGAGCTCGAGCAAAATGTGCACAGAACCGGGAGTCCCACCGGGGTCAAACATCCACCGTCCAATCGAAGATTGACTGGGAAGGCGTCATCAGATTATGGCCATGCCCAAGCTCATAATGGGTACATGCGTGGAAAGGATATGAAGAACTCTATGTGAGTTCGGGGCTAAGGTGAAGATTGGTAATACTGGAGGACACCACTGCACTTCGCCTTCTGGCGAGTGCAGTGAACATGGAATAGACGAAGGCTATTTATTGCCTTGACCGTCCTTTCCATTGTCATCAGCCATCAGCTTCTTTGTATCCCTACCTACTGCCTTGGCGGTGTCGCGAACACCGTGCCCGACAGACTTAGTGATGTCTTTAGCTGCGTGACCGATCGCCCTGCCAGAACTCTTGAATTCCGCACAGGCGGATACGAAACACAGGCAAAGTAAGCCAAAAACTATTTTCTTCCAATTATTCGTCATTGCTGCCCCCATTGTAATTTTTATGTTGAGTTTCGCAATATAGTGGATTACTGAAATAAAGAACACACCGAATCTTGTTTTTAACCATGATATACCTCCGTGTTAGGCCGAAACCTAGCTATGCTGGGTGCCTACTATTCGTGGGTAAATCGGCCTTACAGCGCCCAATTCAGCGCGCGTTTGCACATCGCGGCGCGAGGCGCCCTTGCTGTTTTGACTTGTTGTGCGCCACGACTGATCACTTAAATAGCGTGGACAGACCGCCAGCAAAGCCACCGGCAACCATGAGGAAACATCCGACGACAAATACACCAATTCCGATTTGAAAATAGCGATACAAACGGAGCCCCTCGTCGTTGAGTACCTCTTTCGGTGGAATTGAGTTCTTCCAGAGCGCTCTAACATCCTGGATCTGGAGTATCTTTTCACGTGACACATGCTTATGGAGTCGGAACTGAATAAAGAAGGCCGCCGCAAACCCAATAAGCATTATGGGCAATATCACTACTTCAAAGGCATTCATTTCATTCTCTCACTTGCCGAACTCGTTGGCACATAAGGCCAACAGCAGCGGTCGAGCGTAGCGAGGTCCAGTCCCGCAGGAGCTATGCTGCTTTTTCTTATTAGATTTGATGGTTCAGTTGGTTGGTACATTTTTCACACAGCCCCTCTCTATTGAGATGAAGTTCGCACTCATTACCAAAGCGATTCCTTATCCCATAATCCCCATGCTTGGTATGAAGAACACCTGGTTTCAAACCCACTGCATGACAAAAAGAACACTTGTGGAATATATGGGGAAACTCGCCAAGATAATTTATCTCGCCTCGTTCCCACTTAAAATTCCAACCTAATGTTGCCAGCCGGAGCGTACAGTCTGGCCTGGTTAGGGTTGCGCTACTTTAGCACAACATTTGCCCCCAAAGACTCGAGGGTGTGGATAAGCGCATTTGCATTTTCTGCATTAACGCCTTCCAGTTCTTTAAGTTGCTTTTTCATTAAGCTGCGCGCTGTTCGCTTTAGTTCCGTTCCATGAAGAGCAGTACACATGCGCAATCGATCGCAAAAGGTACTTAACCGCCAGCCACTTTCGCCTGCCCATTTACCATCTTCAGACCATGACTCAATTAAAAGCGTCGCCATCCGATAAAACCTCACGCCGCCAGCAGGGGCAGCTTACCTTGTGCGCGTTTTGCGCGAAAATGGGAGCGCAGCGACCAGCGCAAGACGTGCATAAAGTAAGCCGTCCCTTTGCTGCGCTTTGTTAGGTGGGTTCGCTGCTCTGAACCGCAACCCCGCGAATAATTACTTTATCTGCGATTATACCCGCTATAGATGAAAAGCAGGCAGCGACCATCCAGGCCCCGCCTATTCCTGGGTTTTTATAAACAGGAAAAGCGAATTTATAGATTCCAACAAGAGTTACAAGACCTACACCATACAGCGCGCCACAGCGCCATAGGTGGCCCCAAATCGGTGCAACTAGATCTATCCATTGAGCTTTCACCATTTTTGCAGTAAGCGCTATCAATACGAAGCCTACAATCAAGCCATTTACGGCCAGAGTGACATCTCCGTTTCCAAATAGACTATAACCACCCCAAAAGTGAGCTGCAGGGCCTATCAGAAAAACCGACAGCCCCATCGAGATCAACAAAACTATAAAATAAAGTAACGGTGTTGCTATTTTAATTGCAAGTTTCACTCGGTCACCTAACGAGCCTGTAGAAAAATAGATCCTCAACACGGATCGGCAACGGCTCTTTTTCGATTATTGCGCTGAGCGAGATTTAACCACATTCGTTTTACATAATCACTCATTCCGCGAAGAGTGCCGCCTTTTTCGCAGGCGAGTGTGGATAACCCCGTGGATTAGTTAATCGCCCCATACCTCATTAACTTTTCTATGTTATGTACTAAACAGAACATCCGCCATTGTCCCTGCACTTTGCTTTTTCCACGCAAAGAGAAGCGACTCAGTCGCTTATTTGTCCCGATATTGCCGAACACCGGCTCCACCACCGACATTCGATGTGCGTAGATCGACTTGCCCTCGATACTGTCTACGCGTTTTTTCATCCAGTCCGTTGCCGTGCGGCCATTGGTCCAGGTAGTG
>NZ_FQVA01000001.1:1749614-2404616 GCF_900129095.1 Microbulbifer donghaiensis | reverse complement strand
TGTCGATGATTTCCATCATCTTCTCCATCAGATACTGGCGATCCTCGGCGTCTTTGAGCTGTCGCTCCAGCCGCTTGATGGTTTGGGCAGGTGTTTCTGGCTTCTTTGACATGGAGCTGCTCCTGGTGGAAGACCAGTCCAACTTACCATGCTTTCGGAGCCAGACCAGTACAGTGCTTCTACCCTGAATGCCGTAGATATCCTGAGCCTGTTTATACGTCAGATCGCCTCTTTCGACCTCTTCGACGACGGCCAATTTAAAGCCCAAGGTGTAATCACGCTGGGTGCGCTTTGGGCGGGTAGGAATAGGGGTATCCATTAATAGGTCTCCAAAGTATCAACCTATTTCAGGACGGGACACTTCAAATAAAAAAGGCCACCGAATGGTGGCCTTTTCTGTGCGCGGTAGCGGCGTTATGCCTGCTCCACCGTCTGCTCGATGCGGCCGAAAATGGACTGGCCGTTTTCGTCCAGCATCTCGATGGCGATGTTGTCGCCGAACTGCATAAACGGCGTGCTCGGCTGGCCGTTCTGGATCGTCTCGATCATGCGGATCTCGGCGATACAGCTGTAGCCGACGCCGCCCTCGGCCACCGGCTTGCCGGGGCCGCCGTCCAGCTTGTTGGACACGGTACCGGAACCGATGATGGTGCCGGCACCCAGCGGGCGGGTCTTGGCCGCGTGCGCGATCAGCTGGCCGAAGTGGAAGGTCATGTCCACACCGGCATTCGGCTCGCCGAACTTGCCGCCGTTCAGGTGCGAGACCAGCGGCAGGTGCAGCTTGCCTTCCTTCCAGTTGTCACCCAGCTGCGCCGGCGTGACGCATACGGGCGAGAAGGCGCTGGAGGGTTTGGACTGGTAGAAGCCGAAGCCCTTGGCCAGCTCGTTCGGGATCAGGCCGCGCAGGGAGACGTCGTTGACCAACATCACCAGCTTGATGTGCTGGAGCGCGTCTTCCGCAGACACCCCCATCGGCACGTCATCGGTGATTACGGCGATCTCCGCCTCGAAGTCGATACCGAAGCCTTCGCTCTGCGGCATCTTTACCGGCTCGCGCGGCGCCAGGAAGGTATCGGAACCGCCCTGGTACATCAGCGGGTCGGTCCAGAAGCTCTGCGGCATTTCCGCGTTGCGCGCCTTGCGCACCAGCTCGACGTGATTGACGTAGGCACTGCCATCGGCCCAGTGATAGGCGCGCGGCAGCGGCGAGTGGCACCTGGCCTGGTCGAAGGCTTCGCCCTGGATCTCGCCGCTCTCCAGTTTCGCGTGCAGCGCTTCCAGGTCCGCCGAGGCGGCGGCCCAGTTGTCCAGTGCGGCCTGCAGGGTCGGGGCGATTTCGCTGGCTACTACCATGCGGGTCAGGTCGTTGCTGACCACGACCAACTGGCCGTCGCGACCGGATTTAAGACTGGCTAATTTCACTGTGCCTCCACTTCAACAGTCGGTTCAAACTCTGCGTCACCGTGCATCCACGCGGCGTGGCGCGGTGCCTTCTTGGTGCGGGCCCACTCGTCGAGCATGTCTTCCGCCACGCGCTTCAGCTCGGAATGCATGCCGGGCTTGGCGGTGTTGGCGGCCAGCTCGATACGGTGGCCGTTCGGGTCGAAGAAATAGATGGACTGGAAAATGGTGTGATCGGTCGGGCCGAGCACGTCCACGCCGGCGGCTTCCAGGCGATCCCTGGCCGCCAGCAGTTCGTCCATATCCTCCACTTCGAAGGCGATGTGCTGCACCCACTTGGGTGTGTTCTCATCGCGCCCCATGTCCGGGGAGTTGGGGATTTCGAAAAAGGCCAGCACGTTGCCCATGCCCGCGTCGAGAAACACGTGCATGTACGGGTCCGGCTCCTTGGTGGACGGCACTTCGTTTTCCGCGATGGCCAGCTGGAAGTCCATGCCGAGGAGATCGCGGTAAAACTCGACGGTCTCCTTGGCATCCCTGCAGCGATAGGCCACGTGGTGAATGCGTTTGATGCCCATCTTAGGCCTCTTTCTTGTCGCCGATCACGCCGCGCTGCAGCTGATCGCGCTCGATGGATTCGAACAGCGCCTTGAAGTTGCCCTCGCCGAAGCCTTCGTCTTCCTTGCGCTGGATGAATTCGAAGAACACCGGGCCGAGCATGTTGGCAGAGAAGATCTGCAGCAGCAGGCGCGGCTGGCCGCCTTCGGTGGTGCCGTCCAGCAGGATGCCGCGGGACTTGAATTCCTCGGTGGGCTCGCCGTGGCCCGGCAGGCGCTCTTCCAGCATCTCGTAGTAGGTGTCCGGCGGCGGGGTCATGAATTCCATGCCGCGCTCTTTCAGGCGGTCCCAGCACTGGATCAGGTCGTCACAGGCAAAGGCGATGTGCTGGATGCCCTCACCGTTGTACTTCATCAGGAATTCTTCGATCTGGCCGCCGCCACCGGCCGCCTCTTCGTTCAGTGGGATGCGGATCTTGCCGTCCGGCGCGGTCATCGCCTTGGACAGCAGGCCGGTGTACTCGCCCTTGATGTCGAAGTAGCGGATCTCGCGGAAGTTGAACAGGTCTTCGTAGTACTTGGCCCAGTAGTCCATGCGGCCGCGATAGACGTTGTGGGTCAGGTGATCCAGGGTGTGGAAACCACAGCCTTTCGGATGGTGGTCGACGCCTTCCAGCCACTCGAAGTCGATGTCGTAGATGGTCTCGCCTTCCTTGTAGCGGTCGATCAGGTACAGGGTGGCACCGCCGATACCCTTGATCGCCGGCAGGCGCAGTTCCATCGGGCCGGTGTGCACTTCGCGCGGCTGCGCGCCCTTCTCGATGGCGCGCTCGTAGGCGGCCTTGGCGTCCTTCACCCGGAAGGCCAGGCCACAGGCAGACGGGCCGTGCTCCTGGGCGTAGTAGTGGGCGTGGCTGCCCGGCTCGTAGTTGGTGACGAAGTTGATATCACCCTGGCGCCACAGCTCGACATCTTTGGAGCGGTGACGGGCGACTTTTTCAAAGCCCATGGCCGCGAATACGTGCTCGAGGATGCCTTTCTCCGGCGCGGTAAATTCGACGAACTCAAAGCCATCGAGACCCATCGGGTTTTCAAACAAATCGGCCATGTGGTCCTCCCTATCTCATCTCAACGTTCAGATATTAAAGTGTGGAATCACCCACATTAGTTTCAGGTGCAACAAACTAGTTGCACATGTAACCAAAGTCAAGGGGGCGCGAGATAGACGGGCCAGTGGCCACAGGCCACCGATATCAGGAGGATAGTGCCGCCCGACCGACTGGTACCAGTCGTGCGGGCGGCTTTGCGGGCCGGCTTATGGCTTCTCGTAAGTCAGACCAAAACCGAACGGGTAAAGCGGGTCATAGTTTTCGTCGCCGATGTTGACCGGGATCTGCTCCAGGGACTGCGGCCAGCTGACCGGCAGTTTTCCCTTGGGCGCGTGATCACCGAACAGTACGTCCGCCACACCGGCGCCCTCGCTGCCCGGCAGCCAGGCAGCCACGGCGGCCCGCGCGGATTCGAGTGCATCGGTCATGATCAGCGGACGGCCGGATACCACCACCAGTACAGTGGGCACACCCGCCTTCTGTACCCGCGCCAGCATTTCCCGCTGCGCCTTGCTCGGGGTAATCGGCTGGCATTTTTCACAGGGGGCGGGGCGGTAGTCACCCATGCCCTCGGCGTACGGCTCCTCGCCCACGACCACGATGGCCACATCGTGGCCGGCGGCACCGTCGCCCGCGGCGCTGTATGTCACTTCTCCGTCGGACAGCGCCTCTATGCCTTGCAGGATGGTGGTGCCGTCGGTTACCGGGCCGCGCCCGCCCTGCCACTCGATAGTCCAGCCGCCGGACTGCAGGCCGATATCGTTGGCGTGATCGCCGGCCACGAAGACCTTCGCACCCTTGTCCAGGGGCAGCAGGTTGGCATCATTCTTCAGCAATACCAGTGATTCGCGCACAGCCTGCCGCGCCAGAGCGCGGTGCTCGTCGCTGCCGATCACTGCATCCGCATCGCTACTCACAGCCAGCGGCGCCAGCGGCGCATCGAACAGGCCAGCGCGCAGCTTGGTCTTGAGGATGCGGCTGACCGCATCATCGATGCGCTCCATAGACACCTCACCGGCTTCCACCGCGGCAGTGAGATCGGCGATGAATGCGCGCCATTCTTCCGGCTCCATGACCATATCGAGACCGGCATTGATCGAGCGAACCACTCGCTCGCGATTGGTCTCCGCGGGGATTTCGCCCAGTGCCGCCCAGTCGGAAATGGTGAAGGCGTCGAAACCCAGCTCGTCTTTCAGCTTGCCGGTGACCAGGGCTTTATTCTCGTGCATCTTGGTGCCGTTGACGCTGCTGTAGGAGACCATCACGGTACCCACGCCCGCTTGCAGCGCGGGGATATAGGGGGCGATATGGATTTTCTCCAGCTCCGCGGCCGCCAGGCGGGTATCGCCGCGGTCGATTTCATAACCTTCGTCACCGCTGCCGTACGTGGTACCGCCATCCGCCACCCAGTGCTTGGCCGTGGCCACCACCTTGTTAGAGCCAATCGTTTTGCCGTTCAGGCGACCGCCCTGCAGGCCGTTCACATAGGCCTTGCCGAGCACCCCCACCAACTGCGGCGATTCACCAAAACATTCGTAGGCCCTGCCCCAGCGATCGTCGCGGGCCACGCAGAGGGTGGGAGCGAAGGTCCAGTGCACGCCGGTGGCGGCGGTTTCGCGCGCGGTGGCGGCACCTATCTCCTGTGCCAGCTCGGCGTTGCGGGTCGCGCCAATCGCAACATTGTGAGGGAAGATGGTGGCGCCCTTGAGGTTGCTGTGGCCGTGTACCGCATCGGTGCCGTAGATCAGGGGAATACCCAAGCGGGTGGATTTGGCCGCGTCCTGGTAGGCACCGATCATCGCCACCCACTCCGCACGGGTATTGTCTCCGGGAAAGGAGCCGCCCCCGTTCAGGATCGAGCCCAGGTGATACGTTTTTACATCCTCCGGCGTGGCGTGCTTGCGTTCCGCCTGGGTCATCTGGCCAATCTTCTCCGCCAGGGTCATTTGACGGAGCAGCTCGTCGACTTTCTTGTCGATGCTCTGCTGGCCGACCGCAGCCGTGCCCGCTAGCAACGCGGCAGCGGCGGAACCGAGCAGCACACAGTGCTTTATCATTTTTTTCATTGTGACTTCCCTTTTATCAATGGCTCGACGGGCCATCCCCCGCTGATAAGTTGATTTCAGGCCCTGGGCGAATGTCCGCCTGCGAACCGCTTTCGATGGTCGCGCCAGCCCGCTGCAGCTGCGCGTTGACAAACTCCACTAACGCAGCCGATTTCGCTGCCACCGGGACCGTCGACGGAATTTTTGCCATCAGCCAGTGGGTGCGCCAATTCAACTGTTCCCCCGCTTGCAGTGCCTGCGCGGCACTCTGGATTTCCAGCTCCAGGTAAGGGCTCTTGTCGCTGAGGTACAGCTCGATATCCCCCTCGCCGCTGGCCATCTGCTGCGGACGGATACGCGGATAGATTTTCAGGTACAGGTAGCCCCCATCGGCGTAGGCGAGCCAGCCGGCGCTGCCGTTGGCGATCACCTTGCCCTCGGTCAGCGGCTCGCCCGTATTCATGGGCAGCCACAGGATATCGTGTTCATCCAGGACAAAATCCATCTCACCGCGCACAGTCTCGACCGTGCTGCGCGACACGGGTGCGAAGGCCAGGCCGCTGCGCGCCACGCGGGTAATCTCCCACGCGGCCAGTTCGGCAAACGCCGTTTCTGTCACGATGCGATAGTCCAGTTGCAGCAGGTTGTCGCCGAGGGCCCGCACACCTTTCACTACCCGTGCGCCGGCGCCGCTGGCGCTCTGCAGCTGCACACTGTGTTGCGACTGCTGCAGCAGCGTATAGGGCGCGCTATCGTGCGCAGCGACAGGCGGCCATGACCACAGCGATTGCGGACTGAGCCAGAAGGTGGAACCGAAATTATCCGCGTGTACTTCCGGCCCCGTCAGTATCTGGTGCCCACCCAGCTGCAGGCCGGTAATTCGGCCACCGGTTCGCGGATCGACGGTTACCCTGAGATCGCCACTGCGCAGGGAGACGTCGGCCGCGGCCGGTGCCCTAACCGGACCGAAGGTCGACACGGCCACACAACACAGCGCGGCCGCGCCGCCACAGCGGCGCAGCCAGTGACTCAGCCGCGACATTGGATATCGGCGGATTCGGCTGCACCGGGCACATACTTGATGTTGGCCACAGCGAGTGACAGAGCACCGGCACTGTTGAGTGACAGCGCGTTGGAAACCTTGCTGAAGTCGGCGCCCTGCTCGACAAAACACTGCAGGTCGATGGACAGCCTGGACCACTCACCGGGTGGCAGCTGCTGCAGGGACGGCTGCAGCGGCAGCTCAGCCACACAATCCGCACCACAGGCGATCTGTGCGCTGACCCGCTGGCCGGGCTTCTGGTCTACGCGGATATCCAGGGTCAGTGCGGCGTTCTCGTTCAGGTAGCGGCTCAAGTCCTGCGGGCTCTCTGCAGCCAGCTGCACGCTGCCCGCACGCAGGCCCTTCCACTGGATCTGGCGCGCATCTTCCTGCGACTCCATATCGATGGCGGCGACGGTGATGTTGCCGTCGTCGCCACTGCTGGCGCGGTTGCCGCTAACCGCAACCGCGGGGCGCTCGCTTTCGGCGATCTCCAGCTGCCAGGGGGCACGCGGGCGCGACACCATCAGCCAGGCATCTTCCAGTTTCCCATCGGCATAGGTTTCGCCATCTTCCGGCAGCGCGTTGCTGACCAGGGACTCCTCGCCGTTGCCGAGGCCGTAACCGAGGGCGAACAGGGGTTCGTAGTCGGTGTGGTAGGGATTGAGCACCGTCTGGTGTACGTATTGCGGCCAGCTGAACGGCAGCTGCCCGGTAAATTCGTAGCGCACCTCGCCGTCGGCATCGGTAAACAACACGTCGGCCACACCGGCGCCCTCTGAACCCGGCAGCCACGCGGCGACGAAACCATCAGACGCGTTCATCTCCTTGTTCACCCACAACGGACGACCGGACAGGAATACACTCACCACCGGCACACCCTGTGCGCGCAGTTTCTGCAGCAACGCCAGATCTTTCTTGCTGCCCAGCTGGTATTCGATACTGGCGAGGTCACCGTGCCACTCTGCATAGGGCTCTTCACCAAATACGACGATAGCTACATCGGGAGCGCCGCCGTCGGCGAACGTGTCAGTGGCAAAGCTACCGTCTTCACTCAGCACGGCCTGGCCACCGCCATCCGCTACTGCGGCCTGGATACCGGCAAAGATTGAGGTGGCACCGGGGAAATCCTCGGCGCTGTTACCGGTCCCCTGCCAGGAAATAGTCCAGCCTCCGGACTGTTTGGAGAGATTGTCGGCGCCGTCGCCGGCGACCAGAACCTTCTGCTGCGGCTTCAGCGGCAGCAGGTTGTCGCTATTTTTCAACAGTACCAGCGACTTGCGCACGGCTTCGCGGGCCAGGGCGCGGTGCTCGTCATTGCCGAGAATGCCATCTTTGCCTGCCAGTGGGCGCTCATGCTCGAACAGCCCCGCGCGGATTTTTACCCGCAGGATGCGGCGCACCGCGTCCTCGAGGCGCTCAGGCCTGATTTCGCCACTCTTCGCCTGTGCCAGGGTGTTGTTGTACAGCGCCTTCCAGTCGGACGGCACCATGAACATGTCCAGGCCCGCGTTGATCGCTGCCGCACAACTCTCCACGGTGCAGCCCGGCACGAAGCGATGGCCATTCCAGTCGCCAACCACAAAGCCATCAAATCCAAGGCGCTCTTTCAGCACATCGGTCAACAGGTATTGGTGCCCGTGCAGGCGATCACCGTTCCAGCTGTTGAAAGACGCCATCACCGTCTGTACTCCGGCAGGCAGGGCGCTCAGGTAACCGGCGGCGTGCACCTCGGCCAGTTCCTTTTCCGGCACGTGGTTGTCGCCGCGATCGATGCCGCGCTCGGTACCGCCGTCACCGACAAAATGTTTGGCGGTGGCGACCAGGTTTTCGCCGCGCAGGAAATCCTCGTCCTGCTTTTCGCCCTGCAGGCCCTCGACCATTTCAGCAGCGTAGGCGCGCACCACCTCAGGGTCTTCCGAGTAACTTTCGTAGGTGCGCCCCCAGCGATCATCGCGCACTACGGCGATAGTCGGGGCGAAGGTCCAGTCAACGCCGGTGACCGCGACTTCGCGCGCTGTGGCTTCGCCGATGCGGCGAATCAGCTCAGGATCCCGTGCGGCGCCCAGACCGATGTTATGCGGGAACAGGGTGGCACCGATGATATTGTTATGACCGTGCACGGCGTCGCTACCCCAGATGATCGGGATGGCCACACCGCCGTCGGAAGTGTCCATGGACGCGGCAAAGAAAGCTTCCGACAGCGCGAGCCAGTCCTGTGGCGTGGCGAACTTGTCATTGTTCGGGTAGGTGCCGCCGCCATTCAGAACCGAACCGAGGTGAAACTTCTTCACGTCCTCTGGAGTGACGTATTTAATTTCCGCCTGAATCAGCTGACCGACTTTTTCCTCTATGGACATACGGCCCAGCAGCGCGTCGATGCGCGCCTCCAGTTCCGGATCGACGGACAGCGCAGGCTTCAGTTCGGGCCACACGGAAATATCGCCGGTCGCGCCTTGCACTGTTTCGGCCGCTGCGCCAGCAGAAGGATTTGCGTCCTGGCCGCTGTCACAGCCAGCGAAAATGGCACTGCAGAGCAGCAGGCCTGTGGTCATCTGTTTGCACAATGACATGGAGTCACTCCTTGGTCTTTATCGTTATCTTTCGCTGCCGAGATAGGCCGCCGCACCAGCAAGAGCCGGGAAAAGATGGCGCACCAGATGCACGGGCACATTCTGCAGATAGTCGGACATCGCGCCCTTGGCGCGCATCCGGGTATAAAACTCGCTCGCTCGCAATAGCGGTTCGATTCTCGGCAAGATCCCCCCGCCCAGGTACAGGCCGCCGCGGGCGCCGAGTATCAGCAGCACGTCGCCACAAAAACCGCCGAGCAGGTTACAGAAGGTATCCACCGCATCGCGTGCCAGCGCGCAATCACCGGCCAGCGCCGCCGAGGAAATCGCCGCGGCATCGCGCAGCGGAGCGTCCTGCCCGCGCACTGCGCCGAGGCTGCAGAAAATATTCACCAGGCCACGACCGCACAGAAGATGCTCGGCGGAGACATGGCTGTGAGTACGACGCAGGAACTGCACGATGGCGAATTCCTCGTCTGTGACCGGCGCGATGGCCGCGTGGCCGCCCTCTCCGGGCAGCGCCTGCCAGCTATTGCCGCTGCGGTGCAGGCCGCAAACCCCGAGACCGGTGCCGGGGCCAATCACCGCGCGCAGTTCGCCGGACGTATCGGCCACGGGCATCGCCTGTGACGCCTCGTCAATGCGAACCAGGTCATCGCCGTGCAGCCCGGTACAGCCCAGGGCCAGTGCGGCGAAGTCATTGATGACTTCGACACGCGCGTAACCCAGCGCCTGTTGCAATCCAGACTTGGAAAAGGTCCACGGCAGGTTGGTCACCGCAACCCGGTCGGCGCCGACCGGGCCGGCCACCGCGAGACAGGCTTCACTGATATCCGCCACCTTCGCAGCGGGCAGCGATTTCAGATAGGTTTCCAGTGCCAATTCAATGCGCTCGAACTCGGCGCACGGCAGTAACTGTATGTCCTCAACCGGCGCTTCCGAATGCGCACCATCCGCGGCCGCCACACTCTTGGCGAGCCCGAAGCGGGCATTGGTGCCGCCGATATCGGCGACCAGTTTCCAGCCCTGCGCCGCGCTCTCAATGGATTTTGCCAATTCCTGCATGGGTCACTCTAGGTCCTTATCGGTAGATATTAACCCGGCACAACGATTTGCCGCCGCCGGTCGCAGGAAGGCACAGCGTTGTGGTCAGAAACCGTAATGACTGCCGCAACATGATGTTCTTTTTACCTTTTCCCACACATTTTCAATCGCACAACATGCAATGAGCACCGCGGGACAACAAGGGATAGTCGGCAAGACGGACCGTATTCTGGTTAAGGCGGGAAGCGGAATGAACGCGGTAATTGCCAGAGGAGCGCCAGGGCTGACCCATGCCGTGACGTGCCGAACGGCTCAGATCTTGTTGCGCAGCATGGGCGAGAAAGCACCGTAATACACGATGTAGCAGTAGCACAAAAGCGGCACCAGGAACGACAGCTGAATCCCGGCAAAGTCTGCCATCACGCCCTGCAACAGCGGCACAATGGCACCACCGACAATGGCCATACACAGTACACCGGAGCCCTGGCTGGTATCCCGGCCGAGGCCGGCGACCGCAAGACTGAAGATGGTCGGGAACATAATCGAGTTGAACAGCCCTACCGCGAGTATCGCCCAAACCGCCTGCATGCCCGTCGACAGCATCGCCACGGCTATCAGTAGGGTGGCAAAGAAACCGCAGACCGCGAGCAGCAGACCCGCGGAAACGTAGCGCAGCAGCAGCGCGCCGGCAAAGCGCCCAATCATCGCTCCGCCCCAGTAATAGGAAACGTAGCGGGCGGCCTGCGCCGTAGTCATACCGGCCACGGATGACTCGCCGAAAAAGTTGACCAGGAAGCTGCCGATCGCCACCTCGGCCCCTACATAAACAAAAATACCCACAGCACCGAGGGTGAGGCGGGGATAGCGCAGGAAATCGAACGCTCGCTCGCCGCTGATCTCAGGGGATGACTGATGCTGCGGAATTTTCGGCAGGCGAATCCAGGAGAAGAAAGCCACCATCACCAGCAGCACAACGGCCAGCCAGAAGTAAGGCACCTCCACCAGTGCCGCCTCGTGCGCCCGGAAGTCCTGCATCGCTTCCGGCGTCGTGGGTACAGTGCCAGAGGCGACTGCAGAAAATATCACTAAGCCGCCAAAGGCCGGCGCCAGCGTGGTGCCAAGTGAGTTGAACGCCTGGGTGAGATTCAGACGACTGGGTGCGGTACTGGCACTGCCGAGTGCAATCACGTAGGGATTGGCGGAGACCTGCAGAATGGTGATACCCGAAGCCAGAATAAACAGGCCGAACAGGAAAATCTCGTATACCTGCATGCGCGCGGCGGGAATGAAGATCAGACACCCGGCACAGGCGATCAACAGGCCAAGTACCAGCCCCAATTGATAACCGACACGCTTGAGCAATGCGCCGGCGGGCACCGACACAACGAAATAGGCGATGAAGAAACTGAACTGGACAAATATTGCTTTGGTGTAGCTCAGCTCAAAGACATTTTTGAGGTGCGGCACCAGAATATCGTTAAGACTGGTAATAAAGCCCCAGATGAAGAACAGCGAAGCCAGGACCGTCAGGCTGAAGGTGTGCGAGTACCCAGACGGCTGGTCGGAATCGCTAACCGAGCCAGCGGTGGCAGTCACTGCGCCCCTCCCTGCGCCGCTGATTAATTCTTTCATCGAAAATCCGATCGTTCTTTCTTATCCCGGCTGCCACAGGAGCATATCAAAAAACCGGGCCTCGGCCACACATCGACCGGGCCCATCGCAAAGAGGTTGCAACAAACTCCTGTGAGACAGACGGGCCTGAGAGTCAAAAAATTCGCCGTCAGTGGCACTGAAACTACCACAGTGCCGTCATGGGTGAATCCCACGTAGGACGAACCGGACCAAATCCACGCCAGCCGGGATTCCGCGACTCCAACCCGGTCGAAATTCAGTTTCAAAAAAAGGCGTCTACAGGGTACAAAATTTTGGAATTTACGCCATTGTACGCCGAAGTGGACCGTGAGGGCGATAAGGCGGACGGGAGGCCTGACAAGCGTTGGCCGCTGTTCGTCTATCGGGGTACTATCGACGAATAATAATTACGGCCGCAATCCCTTTAAGCAATTGACCCGGCAACCATGGCGGAAACAATCCAGCAACAGTCTAGCGCTGCGGTGACCCTTGAGTCCGACCGGTGGTTTTGGAAGCTCCAGCTCGGCAGCTGGCTGGGCATCCTGATCGTCACATTTCTGTCGCTGTCATTTTGGCACTCGGCGGTGGAGTGGCCCACGTTTGAACCCATCAACACCCTGTTCCAGTGCGCCGTAGCATTTCTGCTTTCGCTGCTGCTTAAACCGATATTCGATATCGCCTGGGATACACAACTCGGGGTGCGCACCTTTATCTATCTTGTGGCCGTAGCGGTTATCGCCGGGATCTGGACCCTCGTGCGCATGGAAATGTATATACGCCTTTCCGGGGAGCATTCGCTCTGGTCCGAGTTCGGCGGCTGGTACTACGCTTCCCTGTTTGTCTTTCTGTTCTGGAGCGCGCTCTACTGCGGGGTGAAATACTATCTGCTGCTGGAAAAAGAGCACGAGAAAATGCTGCAGGTTGCTGCGGTGCATGAACGGGAACAGATTCGACGCCTGCATGCGGAATCGGTGGCGAGGGAAGCACAGCTGAAAATGCTCCGCTATCAACTTAACCCGCACTTTTTATTTAATACCCTGAACTCAATCAACGCGCTGATCCGTTTTGACCAGCTGAGTGAAGCCCGGGATATGGTGGTGCGTCTCAGCCAGTTCCTGCGCCATTCACTCAAAGAAGACCCCTCGGGCAAGGTCAGCCTGGAGCAGGAAGTTGCCGCAGTGCTGCTGTATCTGGATATCGAGAAGACCCGATTTGCCGACCGGTTACAGGTTAACCTGGACATCCAGGATTCCGCTGTTTCAGCCAAGGTACCGAGCATGCTGCTACAACCCCTGGCGGAAAACTCGGTGAAATATGCGATCGCACCGAGCGAGTCCGGCGGTACTATCACTATCGCCGCGCGTCGTTCGGCCGCGAACCTGGTACTGCAAATCAGTGACACCGGTGCGCGCCGCAACAGCACTTTGGGAGCCGAAGACACGCCTTCCTCAACCGGCGTCGGCCTGTCGAATATTCGCGAGCGGCTGCAAACACTGTACGGCGATAACTATGAGTTGCGTCAAGCGCGCGCAGATGCCGGTGGCATGCTGGTAACAATTAGCATGCCGTTCGAATCAGCGCCCACCAATAAGAATAAGATTCCAGCTTAGGGATATTACAATGAAGCCATTAAGAATTGTTGTAGTCGATGATGAGCCGCTTGCCCTGCGCCTGGCCAAATCCATGCTGCAGGAAATCCCCTTCGTTGATGTAGTCGCCGCCTGCAAAAACGGCAGAGAGGCACTGGAGGCTATTAGCAGACACTGCCCCGACCTGATTTTTCTGGATATCCAGATGCCGGGGATGAACGGATTCGAAGTGGTGCGCAGGCTGCAGGGGGACACTATCCCACTTGTGGTCTTCGCCACTGCCTATGATCAGTACGCCCTCGAAGCATTCGAAGTAAATGCTGTCGACTATGTCATGAAACCCCTCGAGGATGACCGTCTGGAACTGGCCATTCGCCGTGCTCGCGAGCGCCTGCAACTACAGACGACCACAGCTACCGGTCAAAGGGAACCCTCAGACAGAAAGGGCAACTTGCTGCAGTCCATCGAAAGGATAGAGCGTGCCCGAGGCGACGCTCCTACCGAACCAGTGGCAGAGCAAGCCCACAGCGCCGATACGATGCGCAGGCTCGCCGTCAAGGATCGCGGCCGCATCACCATGCTCAACCCTGCCGATATAGAGTGGATCGATGCGGCCGGTGACTATATGTGTGTGCATGCCGCCGGGGAGACGCATGTCATGCGCAGCACCATGAAGGAATTACAGCAGCAATTGTGCGGAGAGACTTTCAAGCGTATTCACCGCTCGACAGTGGTCAACCTCAACTTCGTCAACAATATCAAGGTGCTGAGCAAAGGCGAGTACATGCTGACTCTTGAGAGCGGCGCACAGCTCAAAGTAAGTCGCAACTACCGCCAGCCGGTCAAAGAATATCTGGACGCCAGTCGCAGCACAGTCGTTTCCTGACCGCTCTCTGCGGTCGTCCGCCGGGACGCCCTGCCCCCTTCCCCAAGGCATTTCTATTACGCATAAAAAAAGCCCGGCAGCACGCTGCCGGGCAGTCAAGGGAGACGAGCTATAGACTAGCTTTCGCGCACCCGGTGTCCGCGGACACCGTAGAAGAGGATGTAGAGATAGCACAGTACCGGCAGCACAAACGCCAGCTGGATGCCGATCTGATCGGCCAACACGCCCTGCAGCACCGGCACCAGTGCGCCGCCGACAATCGCAAGACATAGAATCCCGGAGCCCTGACTGGTGAGGCCGCCCAGGCGGGCCAGCGCGAGGCTGAAGATGGTGGGAAACATCACCGAGTTGCACAGGCCGATCGCCAGCACCGCCCACATTGCAACACTACCGCTGCCCGCAATGGTGATGGCCAGAAGCACACAGGCACCCAGTGAACAACTCGCCAACACTTTTCCGGCTGGTAGGTAGCGCATGACAACGGCACCGATAAAGCGGCCCACCATAGCGCCACCCCAGTACAGTGATACGTAGAATGCAGCCTGCTGCTCGGTGATGCCGGCGATACTGTCTTCCGACAGGAAATTCACCAGGAAGCTGCCGATGGATACCTCGGCGCCTACGTAGAGGAAAATCGCCAGAGCTCCCAGGAAAAGGTGACGGTGCGCCAGCGCCTTGCCGAATGCGGCGAGATCGCCAACACCGGCTTCCGCATGGCTTTCAATCCGCGGCAGCTTCAGCAGGGCAAAGGTCACCGCCAGAGCAGCCAGTGCAGCAGCCAGAATTAGATAGGGCAGCTCGACCGCCGAGGCGCGCTCCGCCGCAGTGATATGCTCACCGGCCACACCGGCGACAGACAGTATCAGGAAAGCACCAAAGAAGGGCGCAATCGTGGTGCCCAGGGAGTTGAATGCCTGGGTCATCGTGAGCCGGCTGGCCGCAGTCCGTTCGGAACCCAGTGCCGTTACATAGGGATTCGCGGATACCTGCAGCACAGTGATGCCGGAGGCCAGCACAAACAGTGCAAACAGGAACAGGCCATAAACCTGCAGTCGCTCGGCAGGGATAAACAGCAGACAACCCACGACCGCGACCGACAAGCCAACGACAATTCCGCGCTGATATCCCAGCTTGCTCACCAGCCAGCCGGCCGGCAGTGATATCAGGAAGTAGGCGCCGAAGAAGCAGAACTGCACCAGCATCGCCTGAGCGTAGTTCAGGTCAAAAACGCCCTTAAGGTGCGGAATCAGGATGTCATTCAGACACGTGATAAATCCCCACATGAAAAACAGTGAGGTCAGGGCCACCAGAGCGAATTGGTGACTGGAGGCTTTGTAGCCCTCCGAACCGACGACGCCGGCCTCGATATTGCTTCCGAGTGTTGCCATTTTTCTTATTCCCAAGACTTCAAGTGTATTCGGCAGACCACTGCACTGTGCAGGCAGTAGACGCGGGCAGCGGTACTCAGGATTCGTTGTATCACAGCAGCCGGTGCTACTCCGGCGCTTTTCGATAAGGAGGTATAAAACAGAGGCGACTGGGATTCAGCGGAATTCGAAGAAGATATTTGCGGTGAGGCGGCCAACTCTTGGATCCGCGTCAATATCGTGGTCGGTATCGACCAAGATCGAGTGCAGCAGGTTACCGGGATAGATTGCCAGCCGGTGCTGCCGGTACTCGATTTGATGGTAAAGCTCGTAGTGGCCAGAACTCTGGGTACAGTACTCTTGCGCGGGCGCTCCGTGTTCCGCCATGTAGCGGTCGGCAGCCGCAAAGTAGCTCTCGACGCGGGCATCTCCGATGCGCTCGTAGCCGGTCGGACGATGGCGGAAGAAGCCGGTGGCACCGTGAACGCCGGGATTCAGATACAACAGCAAGGCAAAGAAATACGGATTCGACGTGTCAAAATGAGGAATCCTCTGCAAGGCACCGAGTTCATTTGGGGATCTGGTGACCAACGAGAAGTACGCTTGCAGGGGTTTGAGGCGCAAGTCGGTCGGGATCTGATACAGCCCATAGAGCTGGCGGTATACCGCCTGCAAAATCGCCAGGGCCGGCTCGCGCGGCATCTTGGCGCGCAGCCCCGGATACATGGTGGCGCCGTCGGGCTGAAAGTGGCTGCGCGCGGCACTCTGCTGCAGCGCTTCAGTAAACCCGGCCACCCCATCCACCACCAGAATCGGCGTGCCCTCACGGCCAATGATTGCCGGTGCGGCAGGAATCCCGCCTGGAGACGATCGCATCCCCGAAGCCGGAGTGGTTTCGGGTTCCCGACCGGCCATCAGTCGAGATTAGCCTTGCAGTAGTGGTCGATAAAATCGAGATGGCTCGGCATGTTCTCCACCTGGCGGCGTACCTGCTGGCGGATACTGGCAAGAAAATTCTCGAGCTCTGTTTCACCCATCAGATCGACAATCGGATGATGACGCTCAGGCATAAGCCCCTGGCCGAGCATTACTTGAATCCATGAGGCGATGCCAAACAGGTCGGCCTCATAGTTAAACAATGTGCCGCTTTCACGGAACATCTGCAGGCGGTGGGCAAGGCTATCCGGTATCGGCATTGTGCGACAGTAGCGCCAGAACTTGCTGTCGGTGCGCTCGGTAACGTGATAGTGCAATACAATGAAGTCGCGAATATATTCCAGTTCATTCAACGTCTGCGCATTGAACTCATCGACATCCGCCGGGCAGATACCCCGCGATGGGAACAACTGCATCAGTCGCACGACGCTGCGCTGAATCAGGTGGATACTGGTGGATTCCAGTGGTTCTATGAAACCACTGGAAAGCCCGATCGCTACGCAGTTCTTGTTCCAGTGTTTACGCCTGGTACCGGTCCGAAACGGGATAACCCGCGGGTCGCTCAGCAGCTGCCCTTCGACATTTTCAAGTAGCTGGGTGCGCGCCTGCTCTTCGTCCATGTATTTGCTGCAGTACACGAGGCCGTTACCAACGCGACTCTGCAGCGGGATACGCCATTGCCAACCAGATTCCCGCGCGATCGAGCGCGTATAGGGTACCGGCCTGTCGACCGCCTCGGTCTGCACCGCGATCGCCCGATCGCAGGGCAACCAGTGGGTCCAGTCATGGTATCCGGTATGTAAGGACTGCTCGATCAACAGCCCGCGGAAGCCGGTACAATCGATGAACAGCTCACCCTCGATCAGCTCACCACTTTCCAGCTGCAATGCCTCTATAAAGCCATCACTGTGGTTAAGGCGCACTTCGGCTATCTTGCCTTCGGTTCGGGTGACACCATTCTTTTCGGCAAACTTGCGCAGAAACCTTGCGTACAGAGTCGCATCGAGGTGATAGGCATGATTGCGATCCTGATTCGGCAATACCGCGAAACGACCCTCACGGGCAGCCAGGTGCTCCTTGCAATAATCACCGATATCGAAGTCAATACCCCTGTCCAATCCCTTGCGCCAGAAATGGTGGAATTGCGCCGCCCAGCAGTCTTTGCCCAAGGTGCCAAAGGAGTGGAAATAGTCTTTGCCGACATCCCGCCAGTTCTCGAACTTAATCCCCAACTTGAAGGTGGCATTGGTAGCCGCCATCACTTCCTGCTCATTTAGCCCCAGCAACTGGTGGAAGATATGTAAGGTGGGAATGGTGGCTTCACCGACGCCGACCGTGCCGATTGCGTCAGATTCCACCAGCCTGATATCGAGATGTTTGCCGATTAGCTTGGACAGGGCCGCCGCCGTCATCCATCCTGCGGTTCCGCCCCCGGCGATCACTACTTTTTTGATTTTCTTTTCAGTGTCCACTTCACACCTCGTTAGTTTTTCTTCGGCGCAGACCTTCGGTGAATTAGCGCTTTAGTCGATTTAGCAGTTCGGCGCGCAGCTGGCGTGCCGCCATCTCACTGAGTGGCCGTGCCTGCACACCGCGAGCAGACTCCGCAATGTGATCTGCCGGGTTTTCGCCGGCATCGAAGACGTAGTAATCAAACAGCGCCTTCCAGGCCTGGCGTTGCTGCACGGGTAAGTCCCGGACGCTGAGGATCGAATGCATCAGGGCATTCATGGGGCGCCCCATATATGTGGGAAATTCACTCCACCAATGGGTATAGAGTACGTTTAGCGCATCTAGACTCTCGACGTGATGCCACCACATGCCCGGCAGAAACAGGGCATCGCCGGGCTCCAGGTCGGCAACCTGCGCACTGGCAATAGCCTGCCGAAATCGCGGGAAGCGCTCGAGGTCCGGCTTGTGCAGATCCACCAGACTGATCTCCTGCCCGCCCGGAGCAAACTCCAGTGGCCCTGGATACAAATTGGCAATCTGCTCCGGCGGAAACAAAGTAAAGCGGCGGCGACCAGCGATCACGCAGGCGAGATTGTTGGGAAAGTCGTAGTGCGCCGCAATGCGCACCCTATTCCCCAGCCACAAAAAACCAATCGGACTCAGCTGCTCTATACCGGCCCTGTGCTCAGCGGCAAAGCCTGGAAACCAGTGCCCTACATCGGTAGACGCCATGTAAATCATCGGCGGCTCTACGTCATCCGCGCTGGCGAGGATATCGTCCAGGACTTTGTTCAAGTCTTCGCGCGAGCCGCGATAATTGAAGCCGCTCATGTCTTCGTTATAAAACACACGCCCATCGGTCTCGGCACCACCGTAGCATGCGGAGATGGGCACCCCGCTGTAACAGGCTCGCAAATAATCTGCCGCTCTCTGTGGCGAATCCAGCCCGGCCACAACTGCAGGCCAGCGGGCACAGAAACCCCGCAGCACCAGCGGCTCAGTGCGCCCGATAACAGCGTCCGCGACATTGCCTGGATGCAGGTCACTGACTTCTGCTACCTGGGGCAAGTGTTCAATCGCAGTCATAATGGAATCGGGCACAGCAGCCACTAGGCAGACACCCGGCGATTCTTTTCATTCATCAGCTGGCGCACATTGGACTGTGACGCCATCGCCATATAAATCGCCTCGAGATATCCGGCGCGGTGCAGCTCTGCCAGTTTGTCTGCGTTTAAGTCCCGCAGGCGGTCCTCATTGATGGTGTAAAAGCCCACCAACTGATTGCGCTCGCCATTGTCCAGTGTGATATCCAGGGTAAAGGACTCGAGCAGTTCATTCTCGAGTAGTGCAGCGATAAAACCTTCACTCTCCGTCAGCCCCTGGTGAATCGCTTCCAGCATATCGGCCGTCTGGTCCAGGAACGGTGTATTGCCACCGTACTGCATGAACAGGGCTTCGCCTTTTTCTTTGCTCACTCGCGGATTGTCCAGGTCGATATGTATCACCCGCTGTTTTTTCTCCTGTCCGTCTTCGACGATGGTCTGCTGACCAATCAGGAACGGCTGACGGCGAACCGTAAGCGGTATATAAGAGGCCTGCCATTTCCCATCGCGCAAGTAGAGGTTTTCGCCCTCGGTAAAACCCAGCAGTGCCAGCGGGAAAAACTTGCCGGTGCGCGGATCTTTCTGAAAGAAAATTGGATAGCTTGCCTGCAGAGAGCGAAACTCCAGCGGAAAAGTCAGTGCGTACCAAACATCGTCTCCATATTCAGCAGAGCGGTCGGTGATAACACGGAGGTCGCTGTGATCAATGCTGTTCAGCATTACGGCTTTAGTCATGGTGTTCTCTCTTTTTATTCTGCTATTCACTAGCATGTTTTTAGAATATTCAGATTGTCGGTAGCGCGACTTCTCCGATCTGCTGTAACAACGCCCGGTTACTCGGAAGCGCTCGGGACATCCTCTGAGCCTGCCGGGCATTTTCCCGGAATAGTCGCTCGGCCTCTGCCGCCTGATTTCCCTGCCTCTGTACCGTGGTTGTGTCCGCTATAAATTCCATGCCGGACAATACGTACTGGTAGCTCGCAGCGGGAAATAACTCATCCGCCATACGCGCATCATTCAGGGATGCCGGCTGGTAGCGCCAGATTTCCAGCGAATCCTTCAACGACTGGGGAATGCTTTCAGTATTTCTGTGAGCAAGCCAGTAGTCGCTGTCGCTACGCTGCGAAATTACATAGTGGAGTTTTAGGAATTCGATAATTCGCTGCCAATGCCCACTGAAACGGCGATTGAAGCGGCGCTCTACCGCGTCCATCGCAGCTCTATCGGGTGGCAGCAGCTCGGCCAGCATTTGTGCAGACTTCTCCACCATCACCAGTGCCGAAGCCTCCAGCGGCTCGATAAAGCCCGCCGCCATACCGATGGCAACACAGTTGCGGTGCCAGAATTTTTCCCGGTAACCGGGATCAAATTTTATCTGTCTCGGCTCGAAGAGCAGGGCGCCGCTAACAGCAGCATCCTGATCTATATATTCCCGCAAGACCTGTTCGGCCTCGGCGTCAGTGGTGTGCGCGCTGGAATAGGTATAACCGACGCCGCGCCGGGAAGGCAGACCGATATCCCACACCCAACCGGCCGCACGGGCCGTCGAATGCGTACAGGAAGCAATAGGGCTGTCCGGCCGCGGGTAGGCTACCTGCACCGCCAGGGCGCGGTCATTGAACAGTACCTGCTGCTGCGGACGCAGTGGGATACCGTAGTGTTTACCGATCAGCAGGCTCGCAGAACCGCTGCAATCCACAAAGAGATCAGCCGTTAATTTCTCCCCGGACTCTGTCGTCAGGGACTCGATGTAGCCGTCGGTATCGCCGCTGATGTCCGTGATGCGCTCCTGCAAGTGACGCACGCCGAGTTTATCCGTGCAGTGGCGCTGCAGAAACGCGGCAAACTTGCCCGCATCCAGGTGGTAGCCGTAATTCAGTGCGAAAGCGTATTCCGCGGTGGATATCATTTTCGGGGCCAAGGCTTCGCGACTGATCTGGGCCTGACCACACACCGCATCGGCAAAGGGCACCTGGTCTCGATACTTCTGCCAGTGAGGGGCGAGGTTCAACTGCTGGAAAGACACCGGTGGCGTAAAGGGGTGAAAGTACTCGTCGCCATCACCACGTATCCAGTCGATAAAGCGGCTGCCCTGTTTGAAGCTGGCGTCGCAGGCGCGCAGGAATTCCGTTTCGGAAACGCCGATGCGCTTGAGTGTGCCGCGCATGGATGGCCAGGTGCCCTCGCCCACCCCCACTGTGGGAACATCCGGGGATTCGACCAGGGTGACCTGGATACCGCGCTCGGTATCGGGGATATATTCCGCAGCCAGCACCGCGGCGGTAAGCCAGCCGGCACTGCCGCCGCCGACAATCATCACGTGCCGGATTGTTTTATCAGTCGTATTCATAGCCATTCGACCTTACCGTGAAAAACCGCCTGCGCAAAGCGGCTTTCTAGCGGATACATCGAGCTGCCCCAACGCGGAAAAGCCGCTGGGAACCAGCGGCTTTCCTTACCTCTTTCAAGCATCCAGGCAACGCGATCAGAACGCGTAGCGCGCGCCCAACTGCCAGCGGGGGCCGCCCTGGTACACACCCAGCACCTGTTTCTGGGCGCGACCGTGCTCACGAGCGTACTCGTCGGTCACGTTCAGGCCTTCCAGGAATACCTGCAGCCCATCCACCTGCGGTACCTCGTAACTCACGTTCAAGTCGATCTGATTGTAAGCTTCGGTGAACTTTGGGTTGGCCCCGGTATCCTGACCGCGAGAATTCAGGAAGTCGTCGCGCCAGTTGTAGGCGATACGTGCCTGCAGGCCATTCTTGTCGTAGAAACCGATCAGGTTGGCGGAGTCACTCAGGCCGACCAGTGCTTCCTGGTCCTCAAGGAGGAACGGATTGTACTCGAGACCCGACTCCACCTTGGTGTAGTTGGCGATCACGCCGAAGCCCGTGTCACCGAACATATGCTGCACGGCCAGTTCCAGGCCGTCGATGGTTTCATCGCGGTCGCTGTTGGTCGGCGTGTCGATGGTGAAAACCAGCAAGTTATCAGTCGCAGGATCGCCGGAGATTACGCCGGACGCGGGATCTACCAGTGCGGTGTCACCGTAGTTCGCAAAGATGTACTCACGGATCAGGCGCGCATCGCTGGTACCCACTGCGGCCCGGGCCTCGTCATAGCGGGCACCATCGGTCGGGTTGGCCAGTTCAAAGATGGTGGACTCGACCTTGGACTGGGTGATGAAGTTGGAAATTTCTTTCTGGAACCATCCCGCGGATACGTAGCTACTTTCGCCGTAATACCATTCCAGAGACAGGTCGAAGTTGACCGACTCCAGCGGCAGCAGATTCGGGTTGCCGGCAGAACCACTGCCGCCCTGCTGGTTCGCCAATGAGCCAACTACAGTGCCGCCCTTGATGGAATCGTAATCCGGACGGCCGATAGTCTGGCTGGCAGCAGCACGCATCACCAAGTCGTCCCGCAGCTCGACATTAACATTCACGCTGGGCAGCCAGTAGTCGTAGCTACCAGTCTGGGAAAGGAATGCTCGCTCGCCACTACCAAGCAGGGCAATTTCCGTATCGGCAATCCAGTCGGCGGCTGCATAGGTCGCTGCTGCAGACTTGGAATCCACCTCGGTATCTTCATAGCGCAACCCGAAGTGTATATCGTAGGGCATGCTACCAAAGCCCGTGGTCAGTTCAGATTCGAAGTTGTACTGCGCATACAGTGAGGTGGTCTTTTCAGTCGTGGTGCGGTCTACGTCCTGCGAGTAGTCCGTAGAAGCACAGAACTGGGTGCCGCAGTCACCGATGAATCCCGCTTCCAGATCAGCGCCGTAAAGCTCTTCCGCACGTGCACGGACTTTTTCAAAATCCCATGCGAAGTAGACATCCTGGATATCGCCAGCGCTGATGCCATCGACCTCGGAGAAGTCACCGGTCGCGATATCAAACTTGTCCTGAATGCTATCGGCCGGGAAAAACGAATCATCGAAGTCACCTTCAGCACCCACACCACCCCAGGCATTGCGCTGGACGTTGATGGACTGGGAGTGGTTGGTTACTTCCTGACTGCTGATGCCGAAATCGATATCGCTGGACTCATTCAGCTCGAAGTTACCGCTGAAGCGGAATGCATCGATTTCAGAGTAGTCGCGTGAATTACCAAACACACTGCCGGTTACACGCATGTCCGAAGGCTGTACAGAGTTGCCGTTATCCACGTACAGGGCCGGCAGTTCCTCGGTGAAGTCAGTCGCGGACTGGGTGCGGATAAAGGCCGCGGTGGAAAGGTTGAAGCTCGAGCCCCAGGGGCTATCCGGACGGCGCTCGGCATCGGAATGGTGCGCATCGAACTCGAGTGCCAGGCGGTCGCTTACCTGCCACTCGAGGTTAATACCGATGCTCTCACCACGATAGGCCTCTTCACCGCCACCGGCGGCCATAGAGAGATCGGTCGGCGCATCGAAGGTTTCGGAGTATATCAGGGGCGAAGCCACCGGCCCGTCGGTCCAAACGTTCTCGGACGGAACAAAGTTGTACCAGGCAGAAATATCGTTGTGCTGCTTGGAGATGTCGTTGGCATAGTACATGTAGTCCATGGTCGCGGTGACATCGTCGGTGGGTGCCCACTGCAATACCAACTGACCGTTCGTGCGCTTGCGTTGCTGCTCTTCAAACTTGTAGATGGTGGTCTGCGGCACCGAGTAAACATCGCTGGGGCCGGGGCGATTCACCTGATTATCCTGAGGCACGCCACCCCAGCTGTTAGTGTTGTCTGCTGTACCTTCAAAGCTGCGCCAACCGGTACCTACCAGCGCCTGCTGGCTGCCGCTCTCGCGCTCTGCAACGCTTGCCGAGATGGCGACGCCGATCTTGCCATCGGCAAAGGTCTCGGAGTAGAAGCCGGAATATTCTGGAGTGATGCCAGCATCCTCGGAGGACTCGTCCATCACTCCCTTGGCCGCGAAATTGATTCGGCGTTCACCAATTTCCAGCGGACGTGCGGTCAACAGGTCAATGGTAGAGCCAATGCCACCACTGGGTACCAGGGCGTTGCTGCTCTTCGCAACGGATACGCCGGTGACCATTTCGGAGGCGATGTTCTGGAAATCGAACGAGCGGCCACCGGTAGTGCGGGCGAGCTGACGACCGTTTAATGTCACGAGGTTGAATTCCGGGTCGATACCTCGCACGGTGACTTTACTGCCCTCGCCGTTAACACGATCGATGGAAACACCGGAGATGCGCTGCATGGATTCAGCCAGGTTAGTGTCCGGAAACTTGCCGATATCTTCGGCGGAGATGGCATCGACTATGCCGTCGCTGTCCCGTTTGACATCCATGGACTTGGTCAAACTGCCGCGGATACCGGTAACCGTGACCTCTTCCAGCGATCCGACATCAGCCTGCTGTGCCATCAGAACCTGCGGCAACGCAGTAGCACCCAAGGCCACTGAAATGGTTAACGCCAGGCGATCCTTGTGGAAAATTTTTCTTCTCATCGACACTACCCCAATGGTGTTTATTTTTTTGAACTGTACGTGGTTAATGCTCAATCAAAGCCAGCTTGTTATGTCTCTCTGTGCTGACTTGGCTGCGGCCAGCAATCCTGCTGTCGCCTGGCAACCGCATTACCCCACGGAAAGCTTCGGCCCGAATAATTTCGGTACAGGTTGGCGATGCGTCACGCCGCCATTACATATTGCCCGGATCAGCCTGTACATCAATTCACGGGCGGGGCAAACAGGATATCCCGGATTAAAAGCGCGTTAACAGGGACGTATCACGATGAAAAGCCAAGCCCTCAAGGCGATCCGTGCGCGCCGAGGACACCGTTCAGATTGCCGCTCGCACCCGGCGTGCCAGCGGATGCGCCGGTGGTGCCGCGCTGCTGCATCTCCTGGAAAGGGGGGATGCGGGCACAATCTGTGAAGGCCGATCCGGATTCCCGTCACCCTTTTGGCGACTTATCTCGGCGCCTTATCGGCAAACTGGCGGCTAAACAGCGGGAAAATCCGCTAAACCCGCCGATAGCAACAATTCCAGCGCCCGCCACCACAGCGGCTTGCACTATTTCTAGCGTGCACGAAGCTTAAACAGCGGGGCGGATAACCGAGTGCGGGCGCGAAAGGGCCCATGCCACAGCAGACAGACGCAACAGTTCCGGGTGGTGAAGATTGAAACGCAAGGCGACCGTCCGCGGCGGCGGCAACGAACGCGCGCTGATGAAGGCCACCAGCACGCCGCTGGCGTCCATTTTCGGCAGTGGCTTCCTGGTGATGGTGCCTATCCTGGCCGGCGCCGTGGGCGTCTATGCGCCGCTGGCGATGGCGTTGGTGTGCGGCGTCGCCTACTGCGTCGGCAGCGTGATCCGCTTCAATATCCGCGCCGCGGAACCGGCGCTGGCGGCCACCCCCAAAGAATCCACGCTGGCCTTCGAGCGCTGCTCGGACCTGGCCCTGGTGCTGGCCTATGTGATCTCGGTGTGCCTGTACCTGCATATCCTGTCCGCGTTCGTACTCGGCAGCCTGCACCTGGACACGGACCTCAACGAGAGCGCGCTGACCACGGCGGTGATCGTGTTCATCATGTTCATCGGCCTGACCCGCGGCCTGGCCGGGCTGGCAGCGCTGGAAGGCTGGGCACTGGCCATTACCCTGCTGATTATCGTGCTGCTGATCGGCGGTTTTGCCCTCTACGACCTGCACGCCTGGCAGTCCGCCAAGGGGCTGACTTTCTTCCAGCCGCAACCGCACAGTGTGTGGGAAACGCTGACGATCGTCGGCGGCATTTTGATCGTGGTGCAGGGCTTCGAGACCACCCGCTATCTCGGCGATGAGTTCGATGCGCAGACGCGCATCCGCGCTTCGCGGCTGTCGCAGCTGATTTCCACCGGCGTCTACCTGGTGTTTATCACCGTGGCCCTGCCGCTGGTGCACACGCTGAACGGCAAGTACGACGACAACAGCTTGATCCAGCTGGCCGCGGCGGCGTCTGGCCTGCTGGTTGCGCCGCTGGTGATCGCCGCGGCGATGAGCCAGTTCTCCGCGGCAGTGGCGGACACTTTAGCGGCGACCGGCAATCTGGAAGAGGTGACGAAGAGGGAGCTGAAGCTCAAATTCGGTACCGTGCTGGTCGGCTGCGGTGCCATCGCGCTGGCGTGGCTGGCGGATACGCTGCAGATAGTGGCGCTGGCCTCGCGGGCATTCGCCTTCTACTACTTCCTGCAGTGCCTGGTGGCGATCAGCGTCAGCCACTCGGGCGTGCAGCGGCTGTTCTTCGGCCTGGTCGCCGCCGCGCTGGCGTTCATCACCGTGTTTGCGGTGCCCGCCAGCTAGCCGCCGGCGACCGACAGGTTTACGGCTCAAACGAACCAGCAAGCGTCATCCGCGCCCGCTACAATCCGTCGGCAGAAATTTTCTATGCCCACAGCGGGCGCACCAGCGACGGAACAACAATGAAAAAAATCCTCACCATTCTGCTCGGCGGCGCAACCGCGCTGCTGCTGACCCTGGCACTGCTGGCGCCGAGCCTGCTCGGTTTCTCCATCACCCAGCTCGGCAACGCGGTGCGCGTCGCCACTGGCATGGGCGCCAAGCTGGCCTGCTCGGCGCGCTTCGTGTCCGGCTTCAGTGAGTCGCGCATCGTCGACGACCTGGCCTCCTATTCCCCGGCCAACCGCCTGCTGGACCTGCAGTATGGCGAGCGCACGGTGACCGCGGCGCTGTTCGGCATGGGCCGCGCCAGCGCCAGCTACCGCGACGGCCTCGGCTGTACGCTGGATATCGGCGATACCCGCGCACTGGATCAGGTGCAGATGCAGCCGGTGGCGGCGAATGGCGACGAGTGGCCGCTGGGCAGCCGCGTTTCCTCCATCGACGCCGATCTGCAGCAGCGCGTCGAGGCGATCGTCGCCGCGGACAACAGCGCCGGCCTGCAGACCCGCGCGTTAGTCGTCGTGCAGAACGGCAAACTGCTCGCCGAGGCCTACGGCCCGGGCATCGATGTCGAGACGCCGCTGCTGGGCTGGTCCATGGGCAAGAGCCTGACCGCGATAATGCAGGGGCGCATGGAAACCCTGGGACTGGCGGACAGCCAGGTCCAGCCGGTCTTCGCCGAATGGCAAGACGACGCGCGCGCGCAGATCGCCCTCGAGGATCTGCTGCATATGTCCTCGGGCCTCGACTTCGACGAGACCTACGCGCCGGGCAGCGACGCCACCGAGATGCTGTTCAACGCGCACAGCGCCTCCGACGTGGCCATGGTCAGCCCGGCGGCGTACGGGCCGGGTGAACATTTCTCCTACTCGTCCGGCACCACCAACCTGATCGCGCGCTGGATGCACGAGCAGCTGGGCGGCGACGTGCAGGCGAGCCTGGATTTCTTCAGCCGCGAGATACTGCAGCCGCTGGGCATGGCGCACACGGTGTTCGAACTGGATCCGAGCGGCGTGTTCGTCGGCAGCTCCTATATCTACGCCTCCGGCCGCGACTGGGCGCGGCTGGGACAGCTGATGCTGAATCGCGGCGAGTGGCATGGCGAGCAGTTGCTGAGCGCCGACTGGGTCGCGCGCGCGGCGGCGCCGAACGGCAGCCCCAACGAATCGCGCTACGGCTACCAGTTCTGGCTGAACGGCGGCGGCGAGATGCTGCGCTATCCACAGCTGCCGGCCGATGCCTATTTCATGAAGGGCAACCGCGCGCAGGTGGTGATGATCTCGCCCTCCACCAATACCGTGGTGGTGCGTTTGGGCTGGTCCGCCGGCGACTACCCGACCGGGGAGAATTTCGCCGGGCTGCTGCCGGGCGCCTGAAGGTCACTCTGATCGGTCATAGAAAAAGGCGCTGCGGCGCCTTTTTTAATGGGATCGATGGGGCCGCTAGTCTTCGCGGCCAACGCCGCACTGGCCGGTGTTCAGGTGGCAGCTGCTGCCCTGGTGAAACTTGCCTCTCAGTTCGTCGCACTGGTACTGGGTAACGGGGCTGCTACACAGCGCTTCCGTTTGCTGGCAGCAGCCGCTCGGGTCCGCCGCCTCGGCGCCCGGTGGCCTGCCCCTTTCATCTTCGGGCGTGCAGCCGGCCAGCAGCGATGCCAGCGCGACAGCTACGACAGCAGTTGCGGACAGCATTACCAGTTTCATAGTCAGTCCTTACACCGAACGCCGGCGCCGCACGAGTGCACGGCGCCGGCGCAATAGTGGAACGCACGAAGCCGTCGGCTTCAGGCCGCGTGGGGCACCTGCTCTTCGATCAAGTGCGCGGCCTCCTCGGAAATGCCCAGCTTCGCCGCCAGCTCGTCCATGTAGGCGTGCTCGCGCGCGTTGTCCTCGTTGATGGTCATCGCCGAAACCAGGTAGATATCGAACGCGGTGGCCGGGTCCTGCACGCGCTCAAGCACCTCGTCGATATTCACCGGCGTGGCCAGGAGTTGCTGCAGTTCCCTCAGTTCGGATCTCTCCAGCTGGCCTTCCAGCGCGCCGAGGATATTGCGCTGCTCCTGTGCGTCGATCTCGCCGTCTGCCTGCGCGGCGGCGACCATCGCGTGCAGCATCAGCTCGGCCTGCTCCTGCCCGTGCGGGCTGCTGTCATTGGCGGCGAAGCCAAATAGTCCGCCCCGGCCCGCCTTGCGCCAGGCACCGCTATCGCCGCCCTGGCCCATCGGGCCCTGCTGGCCGAACTTGCCGTTCAGGCGACCGAAGATCTGGCCGAGGATATCGTTGAGGTTGCCGCTGGCGCCGGGCGTGCCGGACGAGGCGCCGGTGCGGCCACCCTGCTGCATCTGCTGGAAGATGCGGCGGGCGATATCCATCAATACGGCGGCGCCGCCGCCCGCGGGTATCGCGCCACCGAAGATATCGCCGCTGGCGCCGCCGGATGGTCCGCCGGGACTGGCAGCCGTGCCGGGTGCGCCGGGCCGCGCCCGGCGGCCGAAGATATCATCGAGGCCGCTGTCCTGCGGGGCGCCGGTGGTCGTGGGGGGTGGCACCCGCGAGAAATCCGGCGGGGGAATATTCGGCGCCTGGGCCTGGGGTGCCTGACGCCGTCTCTTGTTCAGCATGGAAATGCCGGCGCCGATGAGGGCGCCCAGCAACAGTTTCTTGTTCATGTTCAGGGCCCTTACACAGTTGCTCGGGTTCGCATTCACTGTAATGCGCCGCGCCGGCAACCCCCAGTGACCGGGCGGACCGCCTCGGCAGCGCCGCACAGCAAAGAGATGTGCAAATGCCCTCGCCGGTTGCAGTAACCGGCGACATCGGCCGATGCTGGGCCGGCCGGGCAACAGGTATCGATTTGTGCCCAGCCGGATCAGAGAGTTGTGCGGAAATCCTCGCTGCTACTGCGGCTGCTCCGCGCCGCAGGTGCCGTCGTCGCCGCAGGCGGCGCCCTCGGTGAAGGTGCCGTTGAGTTCGGTGCACTGCTCCAGCGTAACCGGACTGGCGCAGGTGTTGTCCGCCTTCTGGCAGCAGCCCGCCGCTGGCGCCGCCATTTCCTTCGCCTCTCTTCGCTCGCGTTCACCGCAGGCGGTACACAGGACCGCCAGGGCCACTACCGCCACTATGCCGTTCACTACCTTCACCATCTCGAATACCTCATCTGTGGATTCAGGTAAAAAGTCCGGGCCGCTCCGCGGCGGCTGCCGAGGAATTGCCCGCCTATGCCTTCACTCTAGATCAGCATTGACCTGGCAACCTTCTGACTGGCAAGACAACTGCGGGAAATTGCTCGGCGCGGGAATAGTATTTCGCCAACGCCCTTTCTGAATTTGCCCAAGCCGGTACAATCGGCCCCCGTTTGCCGGGTGATTGCCCTACGCTCTACCGTGACTGCTTCGACATAGGACGCCATATGATTCTCGCCGCTCTCGCCATCATCGCCGGATTCGCCCTGCTGGTCTGGAGCGCCGACCGCTTCGTCGAGGGTGCCGCGGCCACCGCCCAGCACGCCGGCATGCCGACCCTGCTGATCGGTATGGTGATCGTCGGCTTCGGTACTTCCGCACCGGAAATGGTCGTATCCGCCATGGCGGCACTGGACGGCAGCCCGGGCCTGGCGCTCGGTAACGCCTACGGCTCCAACATCGCCAATACCGGCCTGATTCTCGGTTTTACGGCGATCTTTATTCCACTGGCGGTGCACTCGAAGATTGTGCGCAAGGAGCTGCCGCTGCTGCTGGCGATCACCCTGCTCGGCGGTTTTTTCCTGTGGGACGGCTCGCTGGCGCGCTGGGAGGCGCTGATCCTGCTGGCCGGTTTCTTCGGCCTGATCGGCTGGTCCATCTACTCGGCGATGACCGGCAAGGGCGATGTCATCGAGGGCGATATTGAGGGGGAGCTGGAAAGCCACGCGATGACGCTGGGGCGCGCGCTCTTCTGGGTGGTCGCCGGCCTGGCGCTGCTGATTATCAGCTCGCGCATCCTCGTGTGGGGCGCAGTGACCATCGCCGAGACACTGGGCGTCAGCGACCTGATTATCGGTCTGACCATCGTGGCACTGGGTACCTCGCTGCCGGAACTGGCGGCCACGGTGATCGCCGCGCGCAGGGGCGAACACGATATCGCCATCGGCAATGTCGTGGGCTCGAATATGTTCAACCTGCTGGCGGTGATCGGCATCGCCGGCGCCATAGCGCCGATGTCGTCGGTGCCGCCGGAAGTGCTGTCGCGGGACTGGCCGATGGTCATCGGCCTGACGGTGGCGCTATTTATCTTCGGCTACGGCTTCCGCGGCAAGGGCCGCATCAACCGCTTCGAGGGCGCGGGGCTGTTGCTCGCCTACGTCGTTTACAACGCCTACCTGGTGGTGACCATTACCAGGACGGCAATGGCCTGACTAATGCTGGGTTCCGGCCTGCGCCGGAACGACGATGTGCAAGAATTGGATTATTCCCGCCCGCTCTCCAGGCGCGCCAGCCGCGCCTGCAGCCGCTCGATTTCTTCGAGTAAATCCAGCGCCAGCGCCGCTCCGGCCAGATTGACCCCCAGGTCCCGCTCCAGCGTATAGACCTTGCGCACCCGCCGCACGCAGATACCACTGAAACGCCAGCGCACACGGCTGCCGCGCGGCTCGATGATGCCCTCTTCCACCAGCGCGATAATCCGCTCCGCCGGCATGCCGCAGGCGCGGCAGAGTTCGCCCAGGGTCAGTTCGCTCTCTTCATCGAGAATGGCGCCGGTGATCTCGCGGTGATTATTGTTCGCCATTGCTAAGCTCCCAGTCCGCTGCGCGGATCGAATTCAAATGCCTGGCTGAACTGCTGGTAGGCCTCCTTTTCCGCCTCGGTATTGGCCGGCGGCGCCACCACGTTCAATACCACGTACAGATCGCCGGGCTCCTTCGCCGGAATGCCGCGGCCCTTCAGGCGCAGCTTGCTGCCATCCTTGCTGTTCGCGGGGATCGTCAGGTTGACCGGGCCGTCCGGCGTCGGTGCCTGCACCTTGGCGCCGAGGGCGGCCTCCCACGGCGTCAGCGGCAGGTCGAGATAGACCGTCTTGCCCTCGGCGTGATACAGCCGGTGCGGATTGAAGGAGATTTCCAGATAGAGATCGCCGGGCTTGCCCTCGCCGATGCCGGGCTCGCCCTGGCCGGCCAGGCGAATCTGCTGGCCCTCGGTGATGCCCTTGGGAATCTTTACATTGAGCTTGCGCTCCTTGATCTCCGGCCGGCCGTCCGGACCGAGGACCGAGTGCTTGAGGGTGATCTGACGGGTGCCGCCGCGGTAGCTGTCTTCCAGGTCGATGACGATCCTGGCGTAGGTATTCTCGCCCTCGGCGTGAAACTGACGCCGCTGCGCACCGCCAAAGCCGCCACCCTGGGCATGGCCGAAGCCGCCGGCGCGGCCGAACAGGCTCTCGAAGAAATCGCTGAACGCCTCGGGATTCGCCTCGGTGTAGCCGCCGCCGTGGAATTCGAAGCCCGCATCCCAGCCCGGCGGTGGCCGGAATTCTTCCCCGGAGTGATAGCCGGTACCGACCTGGTCGTAGGCCGCGCGCTTCTCCGGGTCCTTGAGCACCTCGTAGGCCTCGCTCACTTCCTTGAAGCGCTCCTCGGCCTGCTCCTCCTTGCTGACATCCGGGTGGTATTTGCGCGCCAGCTTGCGGTAGGCGCGCTTGATTTCGGCCTGATCCGCACTGCGCTCGAGGCCGAGTATGTTGTAGTAGTCCTTGTATTCCATGGCTTTAATAAAAGCCGAAGATCGCCGGCTCTGCCACGGCTGCAGGAAGCAACTGTAGGATGGGCAAAGCGCAGCGTGCCCATCCTACAAAAAACCGCCCCGTAGGGCGGTTTGGAAGGTCAGGCTTCGGTTTCCGGTACCTTGGTGAAGTCGCCGACGCCGGCCTCCTTCAGCAGGGAATCCACCAGCGGCGCCATGGCGCGGTGCTTCAGTGCGCTGCCGACCAGCGCCTCCGGCAGGCTCTGGCCCTTCACGTCTCCATCGCTGTCGAGGATGCCGCCGCTGGCGCGGCCGTCGATACCGTTCAGGCCCTCGACGGAAATAATCTTCATGCCCTCGATACTCTCCAGCGGCTTGACGCTCTCGCGGATGATGTGCGGCAGGTTCTCGTGCAGGCTGAGCACTTTCTTCAGTGCAATCTGCGCCTCGTTAAGGCTGTTGAAGGCCTCGTTCATCAGGCGCTGACCCTCGGCGTCCACCGCGTATTTCTCGCGGTCCGCTTCCACCTTGATACGCACCGCTTCCGCCTCGGCGGCGGCCTGCAGGCGCAGCGCCTCGGCCTTGTCTTCGGCGGCTGCCTTTTCCGCCTCGGCCGCGACCTTGATCGCGGTGGCCTGACGCTCAGCTTCCTTCTGCGCCTCGATGATTTCGATGCGCTTGTCGCGCTCGGCGACTTCCACATCCTTGGCGGTGCGCACCTGCTCCTCGGCTTTCACCGCTTCCGCCAGCGCAACATTGGCCTGCTGGTCGGCGACGGACTGCTCCTTGGACTTTTCCGCGACGGCGATCGCGCGTTCCTGCTCGGCAATCTCGACGGACTTCTGCTTGGAGATACGCTGCTCATCGAGAATGCGCTCGCGCTCGATCTCCTGCTCCTGCAGGCGTTTTTCCTTTTCGATTTCCAGCAGGCGCGTGGCCTGTTCGGCGCTGATGCGCGACTGATCCACTTCGCGCTGGGCCTCGATCTCCGCCTGACGCGCGGCGCGCTCCTGCGCGGCCTGCTCGCGGGCGATATCGGCTTTCTGCGCAGCCTCGCGGTTTTCCAGTTCGCGCTGCTGTTCAAGATACGCGTAGCGCTTTTCCTTTTCGATTTCGAGTTTCTGGCGCTCGGCTTCGAGATTCTTCGTCTCGATCTGCACCATGGTTTCCTGTTCGACGTCGTTCACCTCCTTGCGACGCGCCTCGATAGAGCGCGTCATGCTGGCGAGACCTTCGGCGTCGAAGACGTTGTCCTGGTTGAAAAATTCTTTGTGCGTCTGGTCGAGGCCGGTCAGTGAAACGGACTCCAGTTCCAGACCATTTTTCAGCAGGTCCTCGGACACCACCTGCTGTACCTTCTGCACAAACTGGCTGCGCTGTTCGTGCAGCTCGGCCATTTCCATTTCCGCGGCTACCGAGCGCAGGGCGTCGACGAACTTGCCCTCGATCATCTCCTTCAATGCATCCGGATCCAGGGTGCGCAGGCCGAGGGTCTGCGCCGCGTTGGCGATGGCATCGGTATCCGGCTTGACGCGCAGGTAGAACTCGGCGAGCACGTCGACGCGCATGCGGTCCTTGGTGATCAGCGCCTGGTGCTCCTTGCGCGACACGGCGAGGCGCAGGGTATTCATGTTCACCGGGATGATTTCGTGCAGCACCGGCAGCACCAGTGCGCCGCCGTTCATGATCACCTTCTGTCCGCCCATACCGGTGCGCACAAAAGAGCGCTCCTTGGACGCGCGCGTGTAGAGACGCGCGAAGATGGTACCGATCACGATCAGGCCCACCAGTACCGCGCCGGCCATAAATAGAATCGTGGAAAAATTATCGAGCATATTCATGTTTGTTTTTCCTTTTAGTTATTTACCAGGTGCTGGTTGGTCGGGCGAATCACGCGGAAATTGGCTCCGCGCTCTTCCACCAGCAACACCTGCTCTCCCTGACTGAAAGTGTCATCTGCATCCGGCTCCACCATCACATAGTGGGTGGTGCCGAACTCGTCGCTGAAGCGCGCTTCCGCCGGCGAGCCGGCAGTGGCCTCGCCGATGGTGATGGTCGCCACGCGGCCGATAAAGGATTTGCGCCCGACCGCCTCGGTTTCATCGCCAACGGCGAAACGCCGCAACAGGTTGCCGACAAAGCGCACCTGCGGCAGCGCCAGCAGCAATACCGGAATCGCCAGCAACCAGGACGGCAACAGGAAGCCGGCCAGTGACTCCACGAACATCTGGATCAACAGGCCGGTGGTACCGAAGGCGACCAGAAACGCGACCAGTAGAATCAGTGCCGGCACTTCACCAAAGCGCAGCCAGCCGAGGAACTTGGTCAGCACGCCGCCGGCCTCGGTGTCGGGCGCATCCAGGTCGACGTCGACATCCGGCAGCAAATTGTCGAGCAGATCGGAAATACCGACACCGATCAGCATCATGACCCCTTCCAGCACCGCGATCATCAGCATCAATACCAGCGCGCCGGTAAACAGCAGGTTGCCGTCTTGAAGCAGGAAAGCCATTAAGCCTCCGATTTAATTTTTGCCAGCCGCTCCTTGATGCGGTTGTTGCGCGCCAGCTCCTCGAGTTCGGCCAGCTTGCTCGCGTCGGCACTGGATTGAGTCGTGGGCACACCGGCATTTTCCAGCACGCGACTGAAGGCGCCCTCGGCCTGATCTACCTTGTCGGCGGTACTGCGGCTGCTGCCGCGCTGCTCGCCACTGGCACCGTTGCCGGCGTGCTCGCTGGCCACGACAAAATCGCGCAGCTGTTCGCGCATGTCGCGCTTCTTGCCCTGCAGTGCCCCAATGTAGGCGTTCAGCTCACTGATTTCCGCATCGGCATCGGCGATGGCTTTTTCCAGTACCGGCAGTTGCGCCTCGATATCCATCTGCTTGGCGATCGCGGCCTCGGCCAGATCATCGCGACTCTCTTTCACCGCAATATCGATCTGCTCGGCCAGCGCGCTGTGGCGATTGTTTTCATCGTTGAGGGTTTTGCTGCTGAGGTATTTGGCCGCTTCGGCCTTGCCCAGCTGATCACGCACCTCGGCGATGGCATCGTCGATCTCGCGGATCGCCTGTTCCATTACCAGTTGCGGGGTGGCGTTTTCCACAGAGTCCACCAGCGCGTTGGCGGAGGCGGATATCAAGCGGGAAATGCGTTTTACCAGTCCTTCTTTCATTGTTTTCTCCTTCCGTTTGTTTCATTTAACTATTTGTTCAGCAGGCTATCGAGCGTTTTTTTAATCCTTGCGGCAGATTCGGGATCGGCGCTGCGCGGGCCGTCCTGCAGCGCGAGTAACAGAATTTTTTCCAGGAAGGCCTCGACGGCGGGCAGCGACTTCCGCTCCAGTTGCGGCGCCATCGGATCCTCATCGGCACAGCTCTGCACCGCCGCGGCACCTTCGGCGAGCAGTTCCAGCAGCGCTTCCACCAATAGGCTGCGATTGTCTTCCTCCGCACAGCGGGCCTTGATCGGCAGCACGGCTTCGGCGGAGGCGATATAGGCGCGCGCAAAGCTGTGCATGCCGACGAAATCCCGGGCCATGGCGATCAGCTCGCGCACTTTTTCGCTCTGGGTAACGGCGCCGTTGCGGTCGATGGACATCAGGTAGGCATAGTCGTCCGCCGACAGGCGCGCCGATATGGATTGGCTTTTATTGAGCATGATATTCCCTTCTCTGCGATGTATACAAAAGTACACACACGTATGCGGGCGGTCAACGCCTATCCGACGAAATATTTTCCCAACGATGAATGACGCGCCAGGGAGGCAGCTTTTTGCGCTTGTGCTTTGCTTTCTAGATGAGCAGTTGCAACAGCCGGCAAGCGCCCGATTGAATGTCCATCCACAACCTGATTCTCAACGTCGACAGTTACAAGGCGAGCCACTACCTGCAGTATCCGCCGGGCTCGGAGTTTGTAAGCAGTTACATCGAATGTCGCGGCGGCGAGTTTGTCGAGGCGGTTTTTTTCGGCCTGCAGGCGTTTATCAAGCAGTACCTGCAGACGCCGATCAGCGCCGCGGATATCGACGAGGCGGAGGCGATGCTGCACGCGCACGGGCTGCCGTTTCACCGCGCCGGCTGGGAGCACATACTGCAGGAACACGGCGGCCAGCTGCCGCTGGAGATCGCCGCGGTGCCGGAGGGCACTGTGGTGCCGCTGCACAATGTGATGCTGCAGATAGTGAACACCTGCCCCAGCTGCTTCTGGCTGACCAGCTATATCGAGACGGCGCTGGTGCGCGCCACCTGGTATCCGATGACGGTGGCGACGCAGAGCCGCGAGATCAAGAAAATCATCGCCGGCTACCTGGAGGAGACCGCCGATTCGCTCGACAATCTGCCGTTCAAGCTGCACGACTTCGGCGGCCGCGGCGCCAGCAGCCTGGAGACGGCGATGCTCGGCGGCATGGCGCACCTGGTGAATTTCCAGGGCACCGACACGGTTTCCGGCCTGGTGGCCGCGCGACAGTTCTACGGCGCCGATATGGCCGGCTATTCGATTCCCGCCGCCGAGCACAGCACCATGACCGCCTGGGGCAAGGCGCGCGAGGCGGATGCCTATGCGAATATGCTCGACCAGTTCGCCGGCCCCGGCAAACTGGTGGCCGTGGTCAGCGACAGCTACGACATCTGGAATGCGATCGAGAATATCTGGGGCGGCGTGCTCAGGGAGCGCGTCATCGACAACGGCGGCACCCTGGTGATCAGACCGGACTCCGGCGAACCGGTCTCGATAGTCACCGAGAGCCTGGAGCGGCTGATGCGCATCTTTGGCTATACCACCAACCGCAAGGGCTACCGGCTACTGCCGGATTTTATCCGCGTGATCCAGGGCGACGGCATCTCGCGGCACTCGATCCCGAAAATCCTGCAGGCGATGAAGGAGCGCAAACAGAGCGCCGACAATGTCACCTTCGGCATGGGCGGCGCGCTGCTGCAGAAGCTGGACCGGGATATCCTCAGTTTCGCGATGAAAGCCAGCGCCATCCGCATCGACGGCCACTGGCACGATATCTACAAGGATCCGGTGACCGGTCCGGAGAAAAAGTCCATGCGCGGGCGCCTGGCGCTGATCACCAATGCCACGGGCGACATGGAGACGGTCCGCCTCGAGGAACTCGGCGAGCGGCAGAATCTGCTGCAGCCGGTCTACCGCGACGGGCGGCTACTGACGCAAACCAGCTTCGATGAAGTGCGGGAGCGCGCGGCGCTGTAGCACCCAGTATTTCCAATACTGCCATTTCACGACGCACCACATTGGCCCGGGCCAATGTTGAATACGCCGCCAGCGCCCGCGCCAACCATTCGGCTCCACCAGCCCTCAACTCAACGCCTCATCGCTTTACAAACCGCGGCCGGCGCGATTAGCTGTTCCTTTCGACCGCTGGCGGTTGCGCCGACCGATCTGTGTTAGCGTAAGGCCCACGGGCTGCCCCCGCGCAGCGGACAATAACAATAACCAATCTCCCGACTACGCCCTCGGCGACCCTCGCGGTCGGGAGCTCGGGGAGGACAATGGACAGAAGAAAATTCCTCAAGCTCGCCGGTGTCGGAGCCGGCGGTATCATGCTGCCCGTCTACGGCGTGCCGGTGTCCGCGGCACAGCTCGCCGGCAACGGTATGGACGTGGGCCAGAAAAAAGTCCTCGCCGACGTGGTCCTGAACACCGCCCGCAAGGCCGGTGCCAGCTACACCGATGTGCGCATCGGCCGCTACCTGAACCAGTACGTGCTGACCCGCGAAAAGAACGTCGAGAATATCGTCAACACCGAATCCTTCGGCGCCGGTATCCGCGTGATCGCCAACGGCACCTGGGGCTTCGCCGCCACCAACGACCTGACCCCCGACGGGATTGCCAGGGCCGCGCGCCAGGCCGTCGCCGTGGCCAGGGCCAATGCCAAATACCAGAGCGAGCCGGTACAGCTGGCACCGGTGAAGGGTGTCGGCGAGGTGTCCTGGCAGACGCCGATCCAGAAGAACGCCATTCAGGTGCCGATCAGCGAAAAGGTCGACTACCTGATGGAAGTGAACAACAGCGCGCTGAATGCCGGGGCCAGCTTTGTCAATTCCGCCCTGTACCTGGTCAACGAGCAGAAGTACTTCGCCTCCAGCGACGGCTCCTATATCGATCAGGACGTGCACCGCCTGTGGGCACCGATGCAGGTGACCGCGGTGGACAAGAAGAGCGGCGCGTTCAAGACCCGCGATGGCCTGAGCACCCCGGTGGGCCTCGGCTACGAGTACCTGGATGGCCGCGAGGAAGACAAGCTCCACGGCCAGACCACGCTGTACAAAGATTCCTACGATATGGTCGAGGACGCGCAGCTCGCCGCCGAACAGGCGAAGGCGAAGCTGTCGGCCAAGTCGATCGAGCCGGGCAAATACGACCTGGTACTGGAACCCCTGCACCTGCGCCTCACGATTCACGAATCCGTCGGCCACCCGCTGGAACTGGACCGCGTACTCGGCTACGAGGCCAACTTTGCCGGCACGTCGTTTGCAACGCTGGACAAGTGGCGCAGCGGCAAGTTCAAGTACGGCAGCGACAAGGTTAATTTCTTTGCCGACCGCACCCAGCCCGGCTCCCTCGGCGCCGTCGGCTATGACGACGAGGGCGTGAAAGCGAAGCGCTGGGACCTGGTCAAAGACGGCGTGCTGGTGAACTACCAGGCCACCCGCGACCAGGTACACATGATCGACCAGAAGGAATCCCACGGCTGCTCCTACGCCGACAGCTGGTCCAGCGTGCAGTTCCAGCGGATGCCGAACGTGTCACTGGCGCCCGGCAAGGAAAAATACTCGGTCAAGGACATGATCCGCGACGTCGAGAAAGGCATCTACATTCTCGGCCGCGGTTCCTACTCCATCGACCAGCAGCGTTACAACTTCCAGTTCGGCGGGCAGCTGTTCTACGAGATCAAGAACGGCGAGATCGTCGGCCAGGTGGAGGACGTCGCCTACCAGTCGAACACCCAGGAGTTCTGGAATTCCTGTAGCGCCATCTGTGACGAGAGCGACTACCGCCTCGGCGGTACCTTCTTCGATGGCAAGGGCCAGCCGAGCCAGGTGAGCGCCGTTTCACACGGCTGCGCCACCACCCGTTTCGACAAGATCAATGTAATAAACACCAAACGGAAAATTTCGTAAGGATTTTTGATTAAACCCTTGTGGGAGCCTGCCCTGCAGGCGAATTCGCGAGCGGGGCTCGCTCCCACACCAGGCTCGAAGCTTGGTCAGGTTTTCCAAAGTATCGGCGAACAAAAATAATTTTTTGGAGCAAAAAAATGGCAATTTTATCCAGAAGTGAAGCGAAGCAAATTCTCGACAAGGTGCTGAAATACAGCAAAGCGGAAGCGGCCAGCGCGCAGCTGACCGGCGCTGAGACCGGCAATATCCGCTACGCGCGCAACAGCGTGTCCACCAGCGGTATCGTCAACGATATCGAGCTGGCGGTGGAGGCGCGCTTCGGCAAGAAATCCGGTATCGCCACCATCAACGAGTTCAGCGATGCCTCGCTGGAAAAAGTCATGCGCCGCGCCGAGGAGCTGGCCAAGCTGTCGCCGGACAATCCAGAGGCCATGCCGCTGCTGGGCGAGCAGAAATACATGAGCGTCGACGGCTTTGCCAAATCCACCGCGGACATGACGCCGGATCAGCGCGCCAAGGCTGCCGCCGACTCGATCATCGCCGCCAAAGAGAAGAAGGTCGTCGCGGCCGGTTACCTGGAAGATGCGCGCTCCTTTGCCGCGGTCGCCAACACCAATGGCCTGTTCGGCTACCACGCCGCCACCTCCGCCAACTTCACCGTGACCATGCGCACCGAAAACGGCCTCGGCTCCGGCTGGGCGCAGAGCGACGTATCCGATTTCGCCGCGATGAGCACCGGCAGCGTATCCGGCGTCGCCATCGACAAGGCTGTCATGTCCCAAGAGGCGCGCGCACTGGAACCGGGTAAATACACAGTGATCCTGGAACCGAGTGCGGTATCCGGCCTGGTCGGTTTCATGATGTGGAACTACGACGCGCGCAGCGCCGACGAGGGCCGCAGCTTTATGAGTAAGAAAGGCGGCGGCAACCGTATCGGCGAGAAGATGTTCGACAAGCGCGTGCACATCTACTCCGATCCCGCCGACCTGAACGTGCCGGCCATGCCGTGGGCGGAAGACGACCATATGGCACTGGAGCGCGTCGACTGGATCAGGGACGGCGTGGTGCAGAACCTGCCGCGCAGCCGCTACTGGGCCAGCCAGTCCGAGAACAAGGACAAGGCGATTCCGCAGCCGAACAACCTCATTATGGTTGGCGGGGACAAGTCCACCGAGGAGCTGATCAAGAACACCCGCCGCGGCGTGCTGGTGACCCGCACCTGGTATATCCGCATGGTGGATCCGCAGTCCCTGCTGCTGACCGGCCTGACTCGCGACGGCACCTTCTATATCGAAAACGGCAAGATCAAATACCCGATCAAGAATTTCCGCTTCAACGAGAGCCCGGTGATCATGCTGAACAATATCGAGGACATGGGCCGCGCCGAGCGCGTGGGCATGTGGGGTTATTCCGCGATGATTCCCGCACTGAAAGTGCGCGACTTCACCTTCAGCAGCCTTTCCGACGCCGTGTAACGGCCACAGCTAAACGAGGATTCCGAAATGGATAGAAGAAAGTTTCTCCAGCTGAGTGGCGCCGGTCTTGGATTTTCCATGCTGCCGCTGTCCGGTATCGCAGTGGCGGAAAGCAAGCTGACCCAGAGTGGACTGGATGTCGCGGTCAAGAAAGAGCTCGCGGACGCCGCCCTGAATACGGCGACCAAACTCGGTGCCAGTTACGCCGACGTGCGCATCGGCCGCTACCTGAACCAGTACGTGATCACCCGCGAAATGAAAGTACAGAACGTGGTCAATACCGAATCCATCGGTATGGGCGTGCGCGTGATTGCCAACGGCACCTGGGGTTTCGCCGCCACCAATGACATGACCAGCGACGGCATCGCCCGCGCTACCGCGCAAGCCGTTGCCACCGCCAAGGCCAACTCCAAACAGCAGAAGGAGCCGGTGGAACTGGCACCGGTCAAGGGCCACGGCGAAGTCAGCTGGCGGACGCCGATCCAGAAAAACGCCATGCAGATTCCGCTGGCGGAAAAAGTCGACCTGCTGATGGAAGTGAACAAGTCGGCACTGGATGCCGGTGCCAGCTTTATCAATTCCATGCTCTACCTGGTCAACGAACAGAAGTATTTCGCTTCCACCGACGGCTCCTATATCGATCAGGACGTGCACCGCCTGTGGGCGCCGATGCAGGTCACCGCGGTCGACAAGAAGGACGGCGGCTTCCGCACTCGCAATGGCCTGAGCCAGCCGGTGGGCCGCGGCTTCGAATACCTGGACGGCCGCGCCGAGGACAAGATCCAGTCGCAGACGGTGCTGTACCGCGATTCCTACGATATGGTCGAGGACGCGCGCCTGGCCGCCGAGCAGGCGCAGGAAAAACTCACCGCTAAATCCGTCACGCCCGGCAAGTACGACCTGGTACTGGACCCCAGCCACCTGTGGCTCACGATCCACGAGTCCGTCGGCCACCCGCTGGAACTCGACCGCGTGCTCGGCTACGAGGCCAACTACGCCGGCACCTCCTTCGCCACCATCGACAAGTGGCGCAGCGGTAAATTCCAGTACGGCAGCGACAAGGTCAATCTGTTCGCCGACAAGGTACAGCCGGGCTCACTGGGCGCGGTCGGCTACGACGACGAGGGCGTGCAAACCGGCAACTGGGACCTGGTGAAGGACGGCGTGCTGGTGAACTACCAGGCGATCCGCGATCAGGTGCATATGCTCGACCAGAAGGAATCCCACGGCTGCTGCTACGCGGACAGCTGGTCCAGCGTGCAGTTCCAGCGCATGGCCAACGTGTCGCTGCTGCCGGGCAAGGAGGAGCTGAGTGTCGACGACATGATCAAGGACGTCGAGAAGGGTATCTACATCGTCGGTGCCGGTTCCTTCTCCATCGACCAGCAGCGCTACAACTTCCAGTTCGGCGGCCAGCTGTTCTACGAGATCAAGGAGGGCAAGATCGCCGGCATGCTCGAGGATGTCGCCTACCAGTCGAACACGCAGGAATTCTGGAATTCCTGTTCACAGATCTGTGACAAGCGCGACTACCGCCTGGGTGGCTCCTTCTTCGATGGCAAGGGCCAACCGGGCCAGGTCAGTGCCGTGTCCCACGGCAGTTCGACCACGCGTTTCGACGGCGTGAATGTGATCAACACCAAGCGTAAGCTCGGCTAAATTGTTGGCGCTGTCTGCGTAGGAGCCTGCTTGCAGGCGAACAGGGGCGGAGCTCCGTAGCCTTTCGCCTGCAAGCAGGCTCCTACAGCGCACAGCACTTTCAATGCAATTCCGTAGGATGGGCAAAGCGCAGCGTGCCCATCCTACATAGATGTCGAAGTCCCGTTGCATTAATAAGCATGTCCCTCACCCGCAAGCAATTTCTACACAGCCTGTTGCTGGGCAGCTGCGCCGCCGCGCTGCCGCTGGGCCTGCGTGCGCAAAATGCGGCACGGGAGCACTATGATTTTTACTTCACCCGCCTGATGTACGAATCCGGCGACTGGGACGTGGACCAGCGCATGCCGTCCAATGTGCTGAACTCACTGGTGGAGTACACCAACCTGAAGGTCGACCCGAGCGAGCGCATAGTGCCGCTGGCGGATCCGGAAATGCTGCTGGCGCCCTTCTGTTATCTGGCCGGGCACAAGCTGGTGGAATTCACCGAGGCCGAGGCGCGCAACTTTCGCGATTACGTCAATCGCGGCGGTTTCGTATTCGTCGACGACTGCAACCACGATATCGACGGCCTGTTTGCCAAATCGTTCGAGGCGCAGATGGTGAAACTGTTCGGCGAAGACTGCCTGCAGAAACTGCCGGACAACCACGACCTGTACCACTGTTTTTTCCAGTTCGACGAGCTGCCGGTCACCAGCTTCGAACTGAACGGCTGGGGCGACGACCTGGTACACGATTACCTGAAAGCCATCGTCATCGATGGGCGCATCGCCGTGCTCTACAGCAACAAGGATTTCGGTTGCGAGTGGGATTACGACTACCGCAACAAACGCTGGCTGGCGATCGACAATACAAAATTCGCCGTGAACATTGTTATCTACGCACTGACAAGCTGAACCGCCATGTCCAACACCATTGAAACTACTATTGAAGAGTCCATCGCGCAGCGCCTGAATGGCCTGGAAACCCTACGACAGGAAATCGGCAAGGTCATCGTCGGCCAGCGCGAGGTGGTGGACCAAATGCTGATCTGTCTGCTGGCCCGCGGCCACGCACTGCTCGAGGGCGTGCCCGGTCTCGGCAAGACCTTGCTGGTAAAGACCCTGGCGGACTGTACCGAGCTGGCCTTCAAGCGCGTACAGTTCACCCCGGACCTGATGCCGGGGGATATCCTCGGCAGCGAGATCCTCGAGGAGGATCACTCCACCGGCAAACGCTTCTTCAAGTTCCAGCGCGGCCCGATTTTCACCAACGTCCTGCTGGCTGACGAAATCAACCGCACGCCGCCGAAGACTCAGTCGGCACTGCTGGAATCGATGCAGGAATACTCCGTGACCGTCGGCGGCGAGACCATGGCGCTGCCGGAGCCCTACTTCGTGCTGGCGACGCAGAACCCGATCGAGCAGGCCGGCACCTACCCGCTGCCGGAAGCGCAGCTGGACCGTTTCCTGCTGAATATTCATATCGACTACCCGACCGAACAAGACGAGATCGAAATATTGCGCGCGACCACCGGCGCCAGTGCGGCAAAACCGCGGCCGTGCCTCGACGCCGCCGGGCTGCTCGAAATGCAACGACTGGTGCGCGAAATTCATATCAGCGACGACCTCTTTCACTACGTCGCGCGCCTGGTGCGCGCCACCCGCAGCGGCGAAGGTGGTGAATCTCAACTGCAGCAGTGGATCAAGTGGGGCGCAGGCCCGCGCGCCGGCCAGGCGCTGATCCTGGCGGCCAAGGCGCGCGCATTCCTGCAACAGCGTTTGTCGGTGACCCGCGCGGATATTCAGGCACTGCTGCTGCCGGTACTGCGCCACCGCATACTGCTCAGTTTCCACGCCCAGGCGGATGGCGTCACCGTGCAGCAGGTACTGGAAAAGCTGCTCGCCGCCGTGCCGGAGCCGGGACAGGACTGATACCGTGGAGCCGGCTCTGTGAAACTGATCGACCCGCTGACACTCGCCAGCACCCGCGATCTCGCCTGGCTGTCGCGCCATATTGCCGAGGGCATGCTGCTGGGCGTGCAGCACAGCCAGCGCCGCGGTGCCGGCATCGAGTTCCAGCAGTACCGCAGTTACGAGCCGGGGGATTCCATTCGCCATATCGACTGGAAGCTGTTCGCGCGCTCGGACCGCTACTATGTGCGCGAGGCGGAACAGGAAAGCCAGATGCATGTGTGCATCGTGCTCGATACCAGCGCGTCGATGGCGCAGCCGAGTTTTGCCTATCCCGAACTGACCAAACTGCAGTACGCCAGGTGCTGGATCGCGAGTCTGTGCTGGCTGTTGCACAACCAGGGCGACCGCTTTTCCCTGCTGGCACTTAGCGATTCCGGCATACGTTACCTGCCCGAGGGCCAGGGCGAGGGGCACCACCGCCGCCTGGCACTGGAACTCGAGGGACTCGAGGCCGCTGGTCACTGGCCCGGTGAAAGCCGACTGGCCAGTGTCTGGCAGTACTTCGAGCAGCCCTGCCAGGTGGTGCTGGTCAGCGATTTTTTCGAACGCCATGACAACGGCGAGATCAGTGCCTTTGCCGCCCGCCTGCACGCGGCCGGGCGGCCCTGCTTGCCGCTGCAGCTGCTGGTGGAAGCCGAGGAGACATTTCCGTTCGACGGCGAGCTGAAAATCCGCAACCCGGAGGCCACCGGCATTCTCGAAGTCGGTGCGCAGCAGCAGCGCGGCGATTACCTGCGCGCCTTTGCCGCCGCACAGCGGCAACTGGCCGCGCGCTTCGCCGGGCAGGAGTGTCCGCTGACCAGTGTCGCCATTGAGCAACCGCTGGAACAGTCACTGCGGCGCTTTATCGACGCCCATGCGAGGGTCGGCTGATGCAGTGGTTGCCGGCTTCCCTGCAATCGCCGCTGTGGCTGTGGCTGCTCGGTGCGCTCGCGATCCCGCTGCTGATTCACCTGCTGCGCCGCAGCAACCCACGCGAAATCACCTTCGCCGCCGCCCATTGGCTGCGGCAGAAGCCACAGCAGAACTGGAAACGCCTGTTCCTGCGCGACAAGTTGCTGCTGTTGCTGCGACTGCTGTTAATTGCCCTGCTGGCGCTGCTGCTGGCGCAGCCGTTGCTTAACCGCGATGCGCAGCCGGAAAAAAGTATCCTGTTGGTCGACCCGCGCATGGAACGCGCGGAGTTGCGCGAATTTCTCGATCGCAATTTCTCCGGCGACGAGACCTTTACCGAGATCTTCTGGTTGCAAGCGCGTCCGTCACCGATCGCCGAGCAGCGGCCGCCGGCACCGGACCTGTGGCAGACGCTGTCCGCTCTCGCCGACCAGGCCGCGTTCCGCCGCGCACATATCCTGCTGCGCAGTGACAACAACCCCTCCGGCCGCGGTCTGTTCAAATTCAGCCCGCACTGGCAGTGGCATGCAGTGCAGCAGTCGGGCAGCGGCGACGACCCAAATGCGCCGCGCATTGCGCTGCTCGGCGACGGACCAGCCTGGCTGGAACCGGTAATGAGACAGTGGCGGAACACGGCGCAACCGCAGTTGGCGCTGCAGCAGTTGACCACAACGGCAGCGGCGGATGCGGAGAGCCTGGACTGGCTGATCTACGACACGCCCGGCCCACTGCCCGAAAGCCTGCACGATTTTATTCGCGACGGCGGCCTGCTGATCACCGATCAGCGGGTGCAACCGGCCGCCGCGGTGGATTTTGTCGCGCTCGAAACAGAACCGGGCGAAATTCTGCAGGCGGCGGCCATCGGTCGCGGCAGCTGGTTGCGCTACCGGCACGACTGGCACGGCGAGCAGTTTTTCCGCCGCGCCGACCTGCCCCGACGCCTGTGGCAGCAGTGGTCGGCGCAGGACTGGGCGCTGCAATCCCGCAGCCGTGCCAACTGGTCGATCGATGCACCACCGGGCATTGCCGTGCCGGACACCGACGTACCGCCGGCGGCGCGTGCCACCATCGAGCGTCCGCTGCTAGTCGCCCTGCTGTTACTGCTGGCCCTGGAACGCTTGCTGGCACTGAGCGGCGCAATGCGGTTCGACGCGCGGAAGATAGGTGAGCAGCGTGACTGAACTGGCCCGGCGAATTCTCGGACGTGCGCACAATCGCTGGCGGCACGGCAGCTTGCGACCTTACCTGTGGCTGAGTCTGCCTGTCGGGGCTGCGGTCGCCGCCGGCACTGCCTATCTGCAGTGGCCGAGCTGGCTGGCAGTCGCCTGCGTGATAGTTATCAGCGTGGCGCTGTTACTGGACCGCAATTGGCGCCTGTCCTCCGCCGAACTCTGTCAGCGGCTGGATCGGTGCTACCCACAAATGCAGGACAGCAGTCAGCTGTTGCGCGCCGCACCGGAGACGCTGGCGCCGCTGGCTCGACTGCAGCGCCAGCGCGTCGCCACTGCCCTACAGGATATTTTGCAGCGGGGTGAACTGAAAGAATTCCGGCCCGCCTGGCACCGCAGCCAGCTGGCGAATGCCGCCGGTGCCTGTCTCGGCCTGCTGCTATTTGTCGCGCTCGACGGCCTGCCGCAAAGACATGCCACCGAGACAGTATCCACAACGCCGAACTCGATCGCACCGCAATCGATCGCCATTGCGAAGGCCGTTACTGAAATTCAACCGCCCGCCTACACCAAGCTGCCGCATCAGACACAGGCGCTACAAGTGACTGCAGTGGAAGGCGCCCGTATTACCTGGCAGATCGAACTCGACGGCGCCGCAGACGGGCTGTCGATGCTGGCGGCAGAGGAGGAATTTGATTTTGCGCCGGCCGATATTTTGCCGAGCCGCCGCTGGCAGTTGACCCGTACCGTCACCGCTGCCGACTTTTATCAACTGGCGGTAGACAGCGATGGCGAGCAAAAACTGTTGCCGGAAATTCACAATATTGAAATCCAGCCGGATCGCGCACCGGAGTTTTCCTTCGACTACCCGCGGGACAATGTCACCGTCGTCAGCACCGGTGTAAACGATTCATCCGCTCTATTGCAGGTGAGTGTCGAGGTGGCGGATGACTTCCGGGTAAGCGATACGGAACTGCTGATTACGCTGGCCAGTGGCAGCGGCGAAAATGTCCGCTTCCGTAACGATGCGATTAAGCTGCAACCCAGCGAGGATACCGGCAAGAAAAAACGCTACCGCTTTAGCATACCGGTAACGCGCTATGACATAGAACCGGGTGACGAGCTGTACTGGTTCCTGCAGGCGCGCGACAACCGCGCGCCGCAGGCCAACGTGGTGAAGAGCCAGCATTTCATCGTGCGCTGGCCGCACGAAGAGATTTTCGGTCTCAGCGATGCGGAGGGTATGGCGATCAAGGTATTGCCGGAGTATTTCCGCAGCCAGCGGCAGCTGATCATCGATACCGAGGCACTGCTCGCCGAGCAGGAGCAACTGGCCCCGGCGAAATTCCGCGCGCGCGCCGAATCCCTGGCCTACGAACAGAATCTGCTGCGCATGCGTTACGGCCGCTTCCTCGGCGAGGAGGACTCGGCGCTGGAACACGGCGGCGATGCGCATGGCGATGACACTCAGGGAGAGCACGGCGCAGACCATGCCGAAACACACAAGGCAGAGCACGGCCGCGGACAGGAAGCGGAACACCGCGCGCCGCCGGTGCAGTTCGGCGACGATGCCGGCATTGTCGCCGCCGCCGGCCACCAGCACGGCGACTCGGAACACGCGACACTGTTCGACCCGCAGACGAAGGAACTGCTGCGCAGTGCACTGAATGCCATGTGGAGCTCCTGGCGCGAGCTGTCGGTGATCGAGCCGCGCGCATCCCTGCCCCATCAGCATACGGCGCTGCGCTTTATCAAGGAGGTGCAACAGGCCTCGCGTATCTATCTGCAGCGCGTCGGTTTCGAGCCGCCGCCATTGGACGAGACCCGCCGCCTGAGTGGCGAGCTCGACGAAGTGGCGCCGCCAGCCGTTCGCGCCGCCGCCGGCAGCGGCGAGCGCGCGGAAATCCTTACCCTGCTGCAGCGGGTGCGGGACGGCAATGCACTTGGCGATGAGGTTGTCACAGAGCTGCAGCGATGGCCGTCGGTGCAGGCGCAGCCGCAATTGCAGCTGGAACTGTCGAAGGCACTGCGCGTGTACCGCCAGCAACTCGGCTGTAACGAGTGTCGGCAGCAACTCACAGCCTTGCTGTATCAGCTGCTGCCGGAACCCCTGGCGCAGCCGTCGCTGCCGCGCCTGCGCAACGCCGGCGGCGAGTTCGATCAGTGGCTGCAGGCACTGCAGCATAGCGGCGATAACGCGGAGGTGCGCCGATGATTCAGTGGCTCATCCCGCTCGCTGCCGTCGCGCTGTCGATTTCCCTGTGGCTGGTCATACGCCGACGCGCAAGCGTAGCGCAGCGGATCGGTGCCGCCCTGACACAGGTATTGATCTGGGCGGCTGCCTGGACGCTGTTGCAGCCGCCCGCGCTGCTGCCGGCGCCGCAGACTGCAACTCTGCAAAGTAGCGAGCCAATGGCACTGACAGCGGAACTCGCGCCGGCGGAAATCGCGGCCCTGCAAACCCTGCATGTGAACGGCGACGGACTGCGGCGCGACGCGCTTTGCGACCTGCCGCCGGTGCGACTGGCATCAGCGGCAAACACTGTCGCGCCGACGTGGCGCGTCGACTGGCCGCGGGAATTACTGTTGGGGGATGCGGTGCGCCTGCAGATCTCCGCCGACACCGCGCTGGATAGCACCGCCAAACTGACGCTTGAAGATCCCTTCGGTGGTGTGGTCGACACTGCGACGATCGCCGCGGGCGCGAAAATGGCAGCGGCGCTGACAGCCGTACCCAAGCTCGAAGGTCCGCAGCTTTACCAGCTGCGCATCGAAACCGTTGTCGGGGGTAAGAGCGAAATTCGTCGCGAACCGGTGCCAATAGTGGTGCACAGTGCCGAACAACCGACAGTGCTGCTATGGCTGGCACGGCCGTCGTTCGAGACGGCGGCCCTGGCCCGCTGGCTGCGGCAGTCCGGCGCGCCCACGCAGGTCATCACGCAACTGGCACCGGCGGTAGTGCGGCGCGAAACCTTCAATGGTCTGGACAATAGCGCCAGACAACCGTTGGATGCCGCCGGCCCCTTCGACCTGGTGATACTCGACAGCCGACTGTGGCCGCAGCTGACAACGGCGCAGCGCAGCGAATTGCCGGACATCGCCGCACGAAAGTCGCTGTTGTGGCTGGTCGGCGACGACGGTCCGCGCAGCTTTGTCGACTATGCCGCTGCGCAACAGATGCGGTTGAAAGCAACCGACACTCAGACCGCGAAAAGTCCGTTCGCTAATGACGAGTTGCCGATGCTGCGATTGCGCGGCTATCAGCCACAGAAAATTCAGGCAGGCGATCTGCAACTGCACGGAGACAACAGCGTCCTCTACTGGGGGCGCAGCAAGCCGGAGGGCACGCTGGGTTTTGCAATGTTCGGCGACAGTCACCGCTGGCCTACCGCCGGATATGCGACGGATTACGCGCGGCTGTGGAAAGCGGTATTCGATCACCAGCTCGCACGGCGCGGCAGCCGTACACCGATTACGCTGTCGACCGCACTGCCGCTGGCCGGCCAGCGACTGACACTGTGTGGCAGCGCATTGACCGACAGCACACCACCTTTACTGCGCGCAGTGTCTGCAGAGGAAAATTCGGAGACGCCGCTAACCGGAATTGCCGCGGCAGAAACTGACAGCGGCTCCTGTTATTCCTACTGGCCGGCGCAGGCGGGCTGGTATCGCAGCGACGACGAGCGCAATCCGTTTTCTCTGTACGTATTCCCGACCGAGGCGTGGACAGAGTGGGACAGAGGGCTGAAACGTACGCAGACGCAGCAGATGGCCAGCGCGCGTCTCGGCCCGGCGACGCAGGCAAAGGCTCCGCAACGGCCACTGCCAATACACTGGCCGGCGCTAGCCCTGCTGTTACTGCTGAGTTTTACCTGGTGGCGGGAACGCAGTGCACTGCGCTGACCGCTGGTCTACGGAAGCGCTGGCGCTGCGGCCTGATCCACAAAAATCAGCCGCTCGGTTGGATAGCCGAGTTCGGCGGCGCGCTGGACTAATGCACTCACCGTGCCCTGCGGCAAGCTGGGAGTGCGGGACAGTATCCACAGATAGGATTTGCTGTAGCCGCTGACCAGTGCGTACTGATAGTCCTTATCCAGTTCGACGATGACATAGGACGCGTAGAAGGGGCCGAAGAAAGAAACCTGCAGGTGCCCGGTATCTTCGCGGTCGACAAAAGTCGCCCGCCCCTCGGCCTGCTTCCATTTGTCCTGCTCGCGGGAATAGCCGCGGTTGACGACGCGCACCGAGCCATCGGGATTGCGGCTGTATTCTGCCGTGACCCGGGACAAGCCGCGCTCGAAAGAGTGATCGAGCCGCGCTATCTCATACCAGGTGCCGAGATATCGGTCGAGCTGAAAGTTCTGCACCGGCGCGACATTTTCCGGCACACCGGTGCAACCGGCGACGCCCAGTAGAAATACGCACAGGAAAAATCTGAAAATCTTCGTCACCGATGTACTCCCGCCAATGCCAGTCGCAGCTGCTGCGCCGTGTTGCCCACCTGGTGTTGTACGCCCTGCTTAGAGAGTAGGATCAGTGCAGCGGCTTTTCAGGTATAAAAAAACCACCCGGAGGGGTGGTTTGCAAAAAACAGGTAGAAGACAACTCGTTACCTGTCACTTCACTGGAGACGTGACTGTAGCCGGTCGGGCGACAAAACACCGGGGTCGACACTCCGAAAACATTTAACGTCCCGGTCTCTCCCTGCGCGCAATCCATCGCGCAGATACTCTCGAAGTACCGACGCCGGTATTCTGTCTCTTTCTCGTAGGAAACTGGTGGTGCGCGGCGATAGCGATCGGCGCGCACCACAGGCGGATCTATTTCTCGACAAAAGCCCGCTCGATGACGTACTCGTGCGGTACGCCGGCGCGGGTTTCGCGGAAACCCCAGTCGTCGAGAATGCCGGTCAGATCCTTCAGCATCGCCGGGCTGCCACACAGCATAAAGCGGTCCTCTTCGACGTTCGGCTGCGGCACGCCCAGGTCCTGGAAGATCTTGCCGGACAGCATCAGGTCGGTCAGACGACCGTTGTTGCGGTAGGGCTCGCGGGTCACCGTCGGGTAGTAGAGCAGCTGCTCGCGCACCATCTCGCCGAAGTACTCGTGACTCGGCAGCTCGTTTTCGATGTAGTCCTGATAGGCCAGCTCGGATACATGGCGCACCCCGTGGGTCAGGATCACCTGGTCGAAGCGCTCGTAGACATCCGGATCCTTGATGATGCTCATGAAGGGCGCGAGTCCGGTACCGGTGGACAGCAGCCACAGGCGCTTGCCGGGCAGCAGGTGGTCGGCCACCAGGGTACCGGTAGGCTTGCGGCTGACAAAGATCTCGTCACCGGGTTTGATATTCTGCAGCTGCGAGGTCAGCGGGCCATTGGGCACCTTGATGCTGAAAAACTCCAGCTCATCCTCGTAATTGGCACTGGCAATAGAGTAAGCGCGCAGCAGCGGGCGGCCGTTGTCCTGCTGCAGGCCGATCATCGTAAAATGGCCGTTCTCAAAGCGGAAACCCGGATCGCGACTGGTCTTGAAGCTGAACAGTGTGTCGTTCCAGTGATGGACTTCCAGCACCTTCTCTATATTCAAATTAGACATAAGCTTAGAACTACTTATTCCTGAACTCTCTTAATGATTGAATTCTAGCTCTGGAATATCTATAGGCAAAATGGGATATTTGGATATTCCTTATCGATTATATTAATGAGCACAGGGACTCATTATGCGCTATTCCCTCCGCCAGCTGGAGGTGTTCCTCGCCTGCGCCCACTACGAGAACGTGAGCCGTGCGGCGGAGAGCCTGAATATGTCCCAGTCCGCCGCCTCCACCGCGCTGAAAGAGTTCGAACAGCAGTTCGAGCTGCGCCTGTTCGAGCGCACCGGCAAGCGCCTGCGCCTGAACGAGCTGGGCCGCCAGCTGTGGCCGCGGGCGGAGGAACTGCTGGAGCGGGCGCGGGAACTGGAACAGACCCTGGCCACGCACCGCGACCTGGGGCGGCTGAAAATCGGCGCCACCCTGACCATCGGCAACTACCTCGCCGCCGGCGTCATGGCCAGCTATATGGAGGAGCAGCCGGGCACACGGGTGGAACTGGAAGTGGCCAATACCGCCGCCATCGCCGAGCGGGTACTGAATTTCGAGCTGGACCTCGGCCTGATCGAGGGCGAGCTCAACCACCCGGACCTGGAGATGATTCGCTGGCGCGACGACGAGCTGGTGGTGTTCTGTGCGCCGCAGCACCCGCTGGCGGGTCGCAAACGGCTGTCTGACAGGGACCTCACCGCCGCCACCTGGATCACGCGCGAGTCCGGCTCCGGCACCCGCCAGACGTTCGAGCGCGCCATGGCGGGCCTGGTGCCACAGCTGCATATATTGTTGGAGCTGCAGCATACCGAGGCGATCAAGCGCGCGGTTGAGGCGGGTCTGGGCATCAGCTGCCTGTCACGGGTATCGCTAGTCGATGCGTTTAAACGCGGCTCGCTGGTGGAGCTGCCGGTGCCGCAGCGGGACTTCCGCCGCGAATTTTATTTTGCCCTGCATCGGCAAAAATATCGCAGCACCGGAATTGAGCGCTGGCTGGAACTGTGCCGGCAGACTTCCGGGGAATAAAAAAACCACCCGCTCACGGGTGGTCAGACTCTTGATAAACCCTGTATTCCGCTCTGAGTTGGTGCGGTGGCGGCCAAGCACTAGGGCGAGTATTTCGAAACGCTGTGAATACATCCCTGTAAGCTCCGTCGGCGACGGTCCGGCCGCTGCACGCATTCGCGGCGCCTTCGGCCCTGTCGCCGACGGTTCGAAATACTCGCCCTAGCACTTTGCCTTAAATTTTGACTGCATAACTTTGTCAGCAACCAGACCACCCGCTCGCGGGTGGTTTTCTTTTTGCAGCGCCCAGCCAATCGAACTGCGGCAGGCGCACTGGGCGCGCTAAGTCGAAGCGTCAGTTTTCGTGTCCGGCGCGCCGCGCGTCCAGTCGGCGTGCAAACTCTTCGAGTATCAGCCGGTAGAGTTCGCGCCCCAGGTATTTATCCTCGACGCCGCTGTCGATCGACGGATTGTCGTTGACTTCGATCACGTAGCCCTTGCCGGCGGACTCCTTTACATCGACACCGTAGAAACCGTTGCCGATCGGCTTGGTCGCTTTCAGGGCGGCCTGCAGCACCGCCTTCGGCACTTCAAACGTGGGCAGTGTGGTAAAGCCACCGCTCACACTTTTCTTGTTGCCGTGGTTGTAGATCTGCCAGTGATTCTTCGCCATGTAATAGCGACAGGCGTACAGCGGCTTGTTGTTCAGCACGCCGATGCGCCAGTCGAATTCCGTATAGAGAAATTCCTGCGCGAGCAGCAGGCTGGATTCGGCAAACAACTCGTCCAGTTTGTGCCGCAGGTCCTCTTCGGTCTGAACCTTTACCACGCCGCGGGAAAAGGACCCGTCGGGAATTTTGACCACCATCGGCAGACCGAGCTCGGCCAGCGCCTTCTGCAGGCTCTGCTCGTCGCCGCGCCTGAGGATGCAGGTCTTCGGCGCAGGGACCTTGTGCGTCGCAAACAGGTCGGCCAGGTAAATCTTGTTGGTGCAGCGCAGGATACTGGTCGGATCGTCCAGCACCACCAGGCCCTCCGCCTCGGCCTTTTTCGCAAAGCGGTAGGTGTGGTGGTCGATGGCGGTTGTCTCGCGAATAAACAGCGCATCGAATTCCGGCAGGCGCATATAGTCTGCCGGCGTGATTATTTCCACGGAGAAGCCCAGTTCGCGGCCGGCGCTGGCAAACTTTTTCAGCGCACTCTGGTCCGAGGGCGGCAGCGCCTCTTCAGGATTCACCAGAATCGCCAGATCGTAGCGGGTGTTCGCGCTCTTGGTGCGCGGTCGCCACACCTGGTTGCTGAAGCTGTCCAGCGCGTCGGCGAAGCGTGTCTCCTCTTCCTCGCTCAGCTCGCGGTGCGAGCAGATGCGCAGGTCGGCAATCTCCCAGGCCTTGTCGCAGGCCAGGTGAATTTCCAGTACCGGGCAGGCAAAGCGGTCGAACAGCAGTCGCGCCAGCGGCTGCAGGGCCGGCTCGGCGCACTGTCCGAAGTAGGACTTCACCACCAGGTGGGCATCCGGCTCGTCCGGCTTCTTCAACTTGCTCAGCGCGGGCACCAGAGGCGCCAGCTGCAGCTTGTAGAGCTGCGGCACCGACAGGTCATTCAGGGTGCGCACGCTCGGCAGAACGTGGTGGCTACGGGCCTCCGCGAGCAGAGAGCAATAGTACCCCTCGGAACGATAGTCGTAGTCCGCGCACAGGTTGATCACCCGCACGCGCTGCTGGCGGGCGGGCAACTGTAGATAGTCGGCAAAGGTGATCACGCGCTCGCTGGGGTAGTAGGGAGCCCAGTCGTCGAGCTGGTCGATCACGATTAGCACCTGGGACATGCAAATAGGCGCCTCAAGTAGGGAAAGGTCAACAGGGCGAAAGATAGAAGAAATTTTGTCCAGCTCCTATCTTTTTTTAACGCTTTTGATAATGTTGCCAGGCCGCACCTTCGCGGTGTCCTGAGCCGCCGCCAGGCGGGCCCTAACCATGTCTGCGCAATCCTTCCCCACCTTCACGATTCGCCCCGCCGCGCCCGCGGACGTGCCCGCGCTACACGTCCTGGAGCAGGCCTGTTTTGAGGGCGACCGCCTCAGCCGGCGCCGCCTGCGCCACTGGGTGGGCGCGGAGAACCGGGTCTTCCTGGTGGCCGAGCGTGCGGAGCAGCTGCTCGGCTATGTACTGGTGCTGCTGCGCCGCGGCACCCGCCTCGCGCGACTCTATTCCCTCGCGGTGGGCCCGGCGGGGCGCGGCCAGGGTATCGGCAAGGCGCTGCTGGTCACCGCCGAGGAAGCCAGCAGCCAGAGCGGCCGCCTGTTCATGCGCCTGGAAGTGGCGGAGGACAACCATTCCGCCATCGCCCTCTACCAGCAGCTGGGTTACCGCACCTTCGGCAGCTATCCGAACTATTACGAGGACCAGGGCGACGCGCTGCGCATGCAGAAACGCATTCGCTACCGCCCGGAGAACCTGCACAGCCTGGCAGTGCCCTGGTACGGGCAGACCACCGAATTCACCTGCGGGCCGGCGGCGGCGATGATGGCGATGGCGGCGCTGCACCCCGACTATCCCCCATCGGTCAGTGAGGAGCTGGCGCTGTGGCGCGAAGCGACGACGATTTTTATGGCGTCCGGACACGGCGGTTGCCATCCCATCGGCCTGGCGCTGGCAATGCAGCGACGCGGCTTCGACTGTGAGGTGTACCTGAACCAGACCTCGCCGCTGTTCGCCGACGGCGTGCGTTCGGCGGCAAAAAAATCGGTGATTCAGCAGGTGGACGCGGACTTCCGCTCTGCCGCCAGTGCCAGTGGTATTGCGGTGATCGAGCGGGAGTTCACCCAGGAACAGCTGCAGCAGTGGCTCGAGGAAGGCGCCCTGGCACTGTTGCTGATCAGCACCTACCGCCTGGACGGCAAGAAGGTGCCCCACTGGGTGACGCTGACCGGCATCGACGAGGAGTGCCTCTACGTGCACGACCCGGATGAAGACGACGAACAGAATCCGCTCGACAGCCAGTATCTGCCAATCGCGCGGGATGACTTTGCAAAAATGTCGTTGTTCGGCCGAGAGAGGCTGCGCACTGCGGTGGTGGTGCGCTGGTTCCCCAGCGCCGAATAGCTCCGCCCTCTACTTTGGCCCGTTCGCCATTTCTGGTAACTTTGCTGGCGTGCTTGATCGATAACAGCGCGACCGGAGACCCATCGCGACAATTCGAATGAACAAATAACAATCATTGTTTTGGGGAAATTTATGCAGACAGCAAAAGCAGCCCTCTTCCTGGCTGGGGCCCTACTGAGTGCCTCGACGCTGGCACAGGACGATGCCGCAATCAGCATCAACCAGAAAGCGGAATACTACGATACCAAGGTGATCGCTCCGAATATTGTTCGGGAGTGCACCAACCTGGGGTACAAATTTTCCGATTCAACGAAAAAATTCCTGGAGAAGTATGGCTTTTCTGCCGCACTGCAACCAGAGCAGGATCTGCAAACCGAGGGCTTCAATCTCAAGCTGAGCATTCTCAACGCCACCAGCTCCGGCAATGCCTGGAGCGGCCACCGCAAGTCAGTCACCATCGAGGCCGAACTCTATAAGGACGGCGAGCTGATAGACAGCTTCCAGAACGCCAGAAATTCCAGCGGCGGTTTTGGCGGCGGATTCAAGGGCTCCTGCGACGTACTGGAGCGCTGCGTGCACACGCTAGGCAATGACGTCGCCAAATGGATCAAGAAAAAGCATCAGGGTTAGCCCTAACAAACCCTGCAAATAATATTGTTTAATCGAAACCTTAGGTAAATCCATGCATTCATTCGCAAAGGTATTTTTTGCCATGCTGCTCGCCGCGGTACTGGCCGGTTGTACCAGCAACCCCCTGATGAACATCAACGACAGACCGGTTCCAAACCGTCTGGATGGCTCGACTCAGACTCAGGAGTCCGTAAGGAAAGGCATTATTGCCGGCTGTGTCGACAAGGGCTGGACCTGCCGGGAAATTTCCCCGGGACTGATAGCGGCATCCATCAATGTGCGCAAACACCGTGCCGATGCCGATATCAGCTATGACGGTGACAGCTACAGCATCACCTACAAAAACAGCGAGCTGCTGGATTACAACAGCCGGCGCAACACCATTCACAGAAACTACAACCGCTGGATAGCCAACCTGGACAGCGCTATCGCCAAGCGGCTGACTCTGTAACTTTCCCCTGCGGCCCGGCGCAAATGCCGGGCCCATTTTCTAGCTGCCCTTCAATATTCGCTTGCCGCGCATCCGGCTCAGCATCCCAAAAAATTCTCCCGCAGCGTTTTCTCTGGGAAAGTCCTCCTTCGGCACCTCACACTGCAGAAATTCGCAAAGCGGTTCCCAGCCATCCCGCACATCGAACAGCAATAGCTGCTCTGCAGGCACAAGGCCTACTATATGATTCCGGTGCGCATAGTAGAGTTCGAATGCGGACTCACGATCAAATTTTTCCGCAAAGGTTTTTTCGAAAATAACCTTTTTAACAAGGCGTATAAAATCCGGAGACTTTTCCTCCGATAGCATCCGGGCCCAGCGCAGTGCCGGGAACACTGTCTCGCTGATACTTTGATACCAGCTGTCAAAATCCCGCTCGGTGAAAACTACCTTGGCGGTCGGCGACTGCCGGAGAAGCTGTTCGACGAACAGACACGCCGGCCAGTCGACCAGGGAAGTATGACCCGCGGCAAGGAGCGGCCAGTCCGGATGATCTGCCGCCAGCTCCTCCAGCCAGAACTGGCAGAGCCTGGGATCCGCGGCGAAATTGCTCATGTGCAGGCAGGGTCCATAACCCAGTCGCTCCAGAGCCAGCTTCAATGACAGTGTGCCGGTGCGGCCGAGTCCCGCACCGATAATTTTTACGTTCACAGAGAGCTTTGTTTGCCTTAGAAATTCAGGCCGACATTGACCACAAACGGCATATCGATTCCGTCGTTATCGCTGAACAAATTGGCATTGGAAAAATGCTTCCACGAGACCATCAGGACCAGGTCTTCCCTGGAGCGCCAGTTAATACGAGCGGCGTAGCCAACCTGGGCCTGGAAGGCGAAGTGATTGTCCTGGTGTCGGTCGCCCAGCTGGTTGCTGCTGATATAACTGGGGCCCAGTGCACGTACAAAGAAGTATGGCTGTCCCCAGCTCTGCTGGCGCGGGTACAGGTTGAGTTGCGGATAAATGGATACCGCATGAAAAGACCGATGGTCATCCGCATCGGTTGTCACCTTGGTGTAGCTAACGCCCAGGTGAATGTGCTGGCGATAACTCTTTTCAAATTTCTTGAAGGAGTAGTCGACACCATAAGTTGTGTTGCGCTGATCGGAATCAGGCTGTGGCCCGCCCCCGGCACTTAGCAAAAGTTCGTTGGCAAACGCCGGCTGCAAAAGCAGCGCGGCAGTTACAGCAACTAGCAGCCTGTTCATATCAGTCGCATTCCGATCTTATTATTTTCCGAGGAAGCAGGCTTCCGCGAGTGCAGTTGCGCATCAAACCCGGCGCTTGAAAATCAGTGACGTGTTGATACCACCGAATGCAAAGTTGTTGCTCATGACGTACTCGGTATCGATCGCGCGCCCGTCGCCGTCAATATAGTCCAGCTCGGCGCAGTCCGGGTCCACCTGCTGCAGGTTGATGGTCGGGTGGAACCAACCTTCGCGCATCATCTGGATGCTGGCCCAGGCTTCGAGCGCGCCGCAGGCACCCAGCGTGTGGCCGGTGTAGCTTTTCATGGAACTGATCGGGACAGCGCGACCAAAGGCGCCGCGCGTCGCGTGGCTTTCCGCCACATCGCCGCGGTCCGTCGCCGTGCCGTGGGCACTGACATAACCGATCTCCGCGCCGTCGATACCGGCCTGCGCCAGCGCCTGCTGCAGCGCAATCTGCATGGTCGCTGACTGCGGCTGGGTCACATGGGCACCATCGGAGTTGGTACCGAAACCGACGATCTCCGCGAAAATCGTCGCGCCGCGCGCCATCGCGTGATCGTAGTCTTCCAGAACCAGCGTGCCCGCACCCTCACCGATCACCAGTCCGTCACGCTCGCGGTCGAAGGGGCGCGGCGTAGTGCCGGCGGCATCGTTTTTCGTCGACGTGGCGAACAGGGTGTCGAACACCGCCGCCTCGGTCGCGCAGAGCTCTTCTGCGCCGCCTGCGACCATGACGGTCTGGCTGCCGTTGCGGATTGCCTCGTAGGCGTAACCGATGCCCTGGCTGCCGGAAGTGCAGGCGGAGCTGGTGGTGTACACGCGGCCGCAGAGGCCGAAGAAAACACCGATATTCACCGCTGTGGTATGCGCCATCATCTTGATATAGCTGGTGGCATTGAGGCCATCGGTGCGATGGTTGATCAGCATATTGCCGAAATCGCCGATCGCCGCCGGGGTGCCCGCCGAGGAGCCGTAGGCCACACCGGTAGCGCCACTTTTCAGAACCGGGTCGTTCAGCAGGCCCGCCTGCTCCAGTGCCAGCTCGGTGGCGCGCACGGCCATGAGCGAAACGCGACCCATACTGCGCACGCGCTTGCGGTTGTAGTGCGCGGGCTTTTCGAAATCCGTTACCGGGGCGCCGAGGCGGGTCTCAAGGCCCTCGTACTTGTCCCAGTCCTCCATGTAGATCACACCCGACTGGCGCGACTGCAGGGATTTCTTCACCGCTTGCCAGCCCTGACCGATGGGCGAAATACCGGCCATGCCGGTGACAACAACGCGTTTCATCAGTAGAGACCACCGTTTACAGAGATAACTTGTCGCGTGATATAGGCCGCACGCTCGTCCATCAGGAAAGCAACCGTCGCGGCCACTTCCTCCGGCTTGCCGAGGCGGCGCGCCGGAATCATTTTCATGATTTCATCCACCGGCAGGTCCTCGTCGACCATCTCGGTGTCGATCAGACCCGGCGCGACACAGTTGACCGTGATCTTGCGCTTGGCCAACTCCAGCGCCAGCGCCTTGCTCGCGCCGATCAGGCCGGCCTTGGATGCGGAGTAATTCACCTGTCCGCGATTGCCGGCCAGGCCGGATACGGATGTCATCACGACTATACGCCCCGGCGCCTTGCGCCGGACCATCGGCATGGTCAGCGGGTGCAGCACGTTGTAGAAACCGTCCAGGTTGGTGTGCACCACGCGGTCCCAGTCTTCCTCAGGCATTGCCGGGAAAGCGTTGTCGGCGATCAGGCCCGCGTTGCATACGACACCGTAGTAGCAGCCGTTGGCTTCCACATCCGCCAGCAGCGCTGCGCGCGCACCCGCGCGATCGACGATATCGAACTGCAGTATGCGACTCTCGCGTCCCAGCGCCGCGATTTCAGCCGCAACCTCTTCCGCCTGCTCACGGCGACTGCGGCAGTGCAGCACGATGTTGTAGCCGTCTTTCGCCAGTTGCAGCGCAATAGCGCGGCCGATGCCCCGGCTCGAGCCGGTTACCAATACCCACTCGGACATTCAGAATTTTTCCTTCAGATACGCTTCGATATTATCCGGCTGATAGACGTTCAGGCGCGCGGCCTGTTGCACGCCCGCCCCGCTCACCCGGCACTCAAAGGTGGCCATACCATTTTCCGCCTGTAACAGGCGTTCGACCTCGACGGTCAGTTCATCGCCACACTGATAACTGTCTATATTGCTGTTGAACTTGCGCGTCCCGAGCAGAAAGCCAAGGCGCACCGCCTCACCGCGCGCTCGGGCGTGATAGCCGGAAAATGCGGCTACGGCCTGCGCCATATACTCGATACCCACATAGGCGGGTACGCGGCCGTCGCGCGCGAAAATACCGTCGTCGCGCACGCGCAGTTTTGCCGTCAGTGTCTCCTCGCCCACGGCGACGACTGTGTCCAGCAGTGACATGTCGCCGCTGTGCGGGACCAGCTCTTCGGCTGTCATTTCCTCGATTGCTAAGGGCTGCATTACTTCTCCCCCTGCCGTTCCAAAATCAATGTGCAATTACTGCCGCCGAACGCAAATGAATTACTCATCGCAAAGCGCAGTGCGCGCGGCGCCGTGTTTTCATCACATAGCTGCAGCCGCGCTATGGACTCGTCGTAGACACCGTCGTAGCGGTGTGGAGGCAGCTGTCCGCGTTGCAGGGCCAGCCAACAGAAAGCCGCCTCCAGCGCACCGGCAGCACCCAGAGTGTGGCCAGTGATGGGCTTGGTCGATGAACAGGGGACTTCCGCCCCCAGCACGCGCTGCACTGCGGCGGCTTCCATGGCATCGTTGTGGGGAGTGCCAGTGCCATGCAGGTTCAAGTAGTCGATATCTGCAGCCTCCAGTCCCGCATCGGCGAGCGCGCCGCGCATACTGGCCTCGGCCCCGCGTCCTTCCGGGTGCGGGGCCGACATATGGTGGGCGTCGGAACTGGCGGCAACGCCGCGCAGGCGCACGGATCCCGGCTCACGGGTCATTATAAATACGGCTCCGGCCTCACCGAGATTGATGCCATCGCGGTTGGCGCTGAACGGTAACGTGTGCCCGCCGCTGAGCGCGCTCAGCGAGTGGAAACCTTTTACTGTCATGCCGCAGAGGGTGTCGACGCCGCCGACCACCACCGCATCGCAGGCGCCGAGTGCGAGCAGCCGGCGCGCGCTGGCGAAAGCGTTGGCACTGGACGAGCAGGCGGTGGAAACCGTGAGTTGCGGCCCCTGCAACTGCAGGTAGCGCGCGGTAAATTCAGCCAGCCCGGCCATCTGCTGTTGCCGTCGATAGCTGTAATCGCCGACCGCATCGCGCCCCAACCGGGCCTCACCGCTACCGATGCCGGAGGTCGATGTGCCCATCACTACGCCGATGCGCGTAGCGCCGAGGCGGTGTCGCAAAACGGCCACCTCGGCTTCGATCTGCTGCAGCACCGCCAGCGCCAGCCGGTTGTTGCGGCAGTCGTAGGTCTGCAGCGGCGCGGGCATTTCCGGCAGCGGAAAGCGAATTTCACCGAAGCGCGCCGCGTGATCTTCGAGCCAGGGGCTGCCCACACACATCTGTGCGTTGTCGCCGGCAAACAGTGCTTGCGCCACATCGTCGACACCATCGCCGAGGGCGCAGGCAAGACCTAGATGATTCAGGTAAATGTTGCTCATAGGCTTCTACAGATTGCGGATACTCAGGCCGTAGTCGAGCACTTTTTGCTCCAGCTGCACGTCCGCACGCCAGATATCCACCGTGCTGTAGCGGACTTCGGTATACAAGGTGCCGCGCAGAAACAACTGGCGCAGCCGCGTGTTTTCGGCGCGGGATTCTCGCAGCTGCCACGGCGCCGGCAGGCTGCGCTGCAACATCTCCAACGGCCAGTACACCAGCTGCATATCCGCCAGCAGTGCGCGCGGCGGTATCTGCCGCGAGCGGCCGAGATGTTGCTGCGCGGTAACTTCGCGTCCATCGTAATGGATATCCAGCAGGCTCACACCCTGTGGGGTCAGCAGCGACACCTGCAGCTGCTCCGGTGCCAATAGCGAAGCGCCGATCAGATCGCGCTGTTCGCCGCGGTACTGCACGACGATATGCTGGGTCAGCTGGCGCGGCTCGCCGTCCAACAGCGGCGCCAGCGGCCGCAGCTGCGGCTGTGACTGCGGCTGCGTGCTGCAGCCCGCGAGCAGGAGCAGCCACAGACAGGCGCTCAATCGGCCGAACATATTTCCACCAGCGCGTTGAGGCGCCGTTCGGCGACCGCCACAAAAGGATTGTTCTTGTCCCAGGCATAGCCGGCCAGGATGGAGCAGATCATCCGTTTGATTTCCTGCTGCTCGGTCTGATAGAAAATGACGTCCTGAAAACGCCCGTCATACCACGCCGTGACATAGGTTTTGAAGACGTCTACACCGTGCTTCAAGGGCGCCGCAAAATCCGCCTGCCAGTCAACCGGTTCGCCGGACAACTGTCGATGCAGACAGCCGGCGGCCAACTCGGCCGACTTCATGGCAATGGTAACGCCAGATGAAAAAACCGGGTCGAGAAATTCCCCGGCATTGCCGAGCAGGGCGAATCCCGGTCCGGTCAGCGTGCTGACGTCACTGGAATAACCGGAAATGCGCTGTACCGGCGTATCGAACTCGGCATCGCGCAAGACTTTCGCCAATTCCGGCGCGGCCGCCACGGCGTTGCGCAGTATCTGCTCGGGCTCGTCACCCATGGCCACAATCTTGTCGCGCTCACCCACAACGCCGAGGGACGCGCGCCCGCCGGAAAACGGAATCAGCCAGTACCAGATATCCCGCTGTTGCGGGTGCACCGTGATCAGAATCTTGTCGCGGTCGAAGTGTGCGTCGCTGATGTTGTCCTGCACATGTGTGAACACCGATTCGCGCATCGGGAACTGCGACGGGCGATCGAGCTCGAGCAGACGCGGCAGCACGCGGCCGAAACCGCTGGCATCCAGTACAAAACGGCCCCGGAACACCACCTGCTCGCCGCCGCACTCCGCCAGCAGACGCGCGCCGTCCGCACTGATGTCCGCCTCGAGGATCGTATGGCGGTAGTGGATCTGCGCACCCTGCTTCTGCGCCTCGTCCGCCAGAATCTTGTCAAAACGCCCACGCTGCACCTGGAAAGTCGTGCCGTGGCCGGGGGAGAATTTTTCCGTGAAGTCGAACGCGGTGCGCGCGCCGTCCCACTCAAACGCGGCACCGTTCTTGAACTGGAAACCAGCCGCTTTCACCGCGTCGAGCATATTCGCGGCTTCGAGAAACTCCATGCACTGGGGTAGCAGGCTCTCACCGATGGAGAAACGCGGGAATTCCTGGCGCTCCACAACATTGACGCTCCAGCCGCGCTGCACAAGCAACGCGCTGACGACCGCTCCAGCCGGCCCCGCGCCGATGACCACTACGTCCGATACCACTTCCTTCATCGGTTACCACCCTCTACGGCTCTCGCAAAAAACAAAGTTGCCAGCACCAGCGTGAGTGTCGTTCCCACCGCGAGTGTCAGCCCGAAGTCGGCGATGGCCGGCGTGGCCGAGAGGGCCAGCAGGCCAAAGCCCAGCAATGTGGTGATGCCGGCCATGCCGATAGCCAGCAGTGTATGGCTGCGCTCGTCGCGCCCGCTCATGTGGCTAAACACCGCGTAGTCCACGCCGATGCCGAACACCAGCAACAGCGCCGCCACGTGAAACAGGTTGATCGCGGCACCGCTCAGTACCGCCAGCGCCAGGGTCGCAACCACCGCCGCCAGCGGCAGGCCGATGATGCTCAGCGCCCGCCGTGCACCGGTACGCAGGGCGATTACAACGGTTACCACGAGCAATACCAACGGTAGCAGTTTCAGCAACAGGTCGCGCTGTTGCGACATGACCGCGGCGATGGCCCGCGGGGGATCCACCAGTGTGACACCCTCGAGCGACGACGGCAGGGACGCCGTTTGCTGCAGGCCGTAGAGGCGCACGATCGAGGCACAGCCGCCCGCGTTACAACCCAGCCAGAGATCGGCGTACTGACCGCCGGCAACCGCGAGCCACTCCGGCAGGGTGACCGCTTTGAACGGCTGCCGCAATGCCGCCACCAGCTGTTGCGCCTCGGTGGCACTGTAGCCAAGCTGGGTGTAAAAACCCTGTACCGGCGCGCTGCCGTAAAAATCCCGCATCAATTCCCAATCCGCACGCTGTATCCGCTCCGGCGGGAAGCGCAGACTCAACGCCTGGAAGTCTGCCAGAGCGCCCTCTTCACGCGCGGACTGGAGCTCGCCCATCAGTTGCCACTCGCGCTCGAGCAGTTGTCGCCAGTCGTTGCCCTGCACCAGGAAATAGGCGGATTCCGGACGCGACGGCAACAAGTCGTTCAGTTGCGTTTCGTCCTCGGCGAGAAACTCCGGCGGCGTATAGAAAAGCCGCAGGTCGTCGCCAAACTCAATGCGCGGCAGTGCCGCCGCGCCGACAAGCAACAATACGGCGAGCGCAGCCAGATAGCGGGAGGGTTTCGTCGGCGGCAGGCGCTCGGCGATATGCAAGCGCCGCTGACGCAGTTTCAACAACGACGGGAACAGCAATACAACGGTCAGCCAGGCGCCGATCAGGCCGGCTCCCACAAAGACTCCCATCTGTCGCAGCAGCGGGAAGGGGGTCAATGCCAGGGCAAAGAAAGCCAGGCAGCTGGAAACCAGCCCGAGCAGCAGTCCTGGCAGCACATCCCGATCACGTGCCGGTCCGGGGCGCATGCGGTTGCAGATAAAGTGAAAGGCATAGTCAATGGCAAGCCCGGTTACGGTGGTGCCGAAAACGAATGCGAGAATATGCATCTGTCCGAGCAGGGCGATAACTGCGGCGGTCCCACTGGCAATGCCGGCGGCGATGGCGAAAACCGACAGCAGCAGCGGGCGCATCGAACGGAATATCAGTAGCGATAGCAGGCAGATTGCCGCGATGGACAAGCCACCGATCAGGCGGATTTCCCGCTGCGCGCCGGCGGCGGCGTACTCGGTGTGCAGCGGTGCACCGACCGACAGCAGTGTCAGGTTCCGCGCTTCCGCCCAGCGTTGCAGTTCCTCGCGCAACTGCAACAGCGGTGTGCGGACCTTGCCGCCCAGTGCGACCGGCGTCGCCGTGGACTGCAGCAGGGTAAAGGCATGCTCACCCCGTTGCTGCACAGGTATTTCACCGAATACCTGCGTAGCCAGCTGTGGGCCAGCGGCAAAGTAGTGGCGGAAAGTCGCGAAAGGATCCCGCTCCAGGTCAATGCCCGCGCCCTCGGGGCCATACAGCGCGGCCAACTGGCGCCGCACCAACGCCTCCGGAGTTTCCGCCAGCAGGTTGCGGTCGGCGCCCGTCAGCAGCTGCTGACGCATTGGAAAGAGCAGTGCCCACTCGCGTTGATAGCGCTCCGCCTCGGCCCAGCGATACTCGAGCCGGGTGATCGCCGCTGCTGCCCGCAGCTGCTGCGCCAGCATTTCCGTGGCGTGCGCCAGGGTCTCGGCTTCTGCAGCCGGCCCCACCAGCATCCACAGGACGCTGCCTTGCAACTGCCCGTTCAGCTTGCGCTGTGCAGCCGCCACCGCCGGCGCCGCATCGCTGTCACCGGCCAGCGCGAGTATGTCGGTCTGCAGCCAGCCGGGCTGATAGCGCGCGGCGGCCGCCAGCGTAAACGCGGCGACAAGAGCGAGCCAGAGTGCAAAACGACGATTCATGATGGAATTTTTATTCTTGTGGTGTCGCGGTGAGATCGTTGAATTCGGCCTTGAACTGCGGATCCGTTTCGTCAACGGCGCGCAGTTCCAGCAGCTGCATTTCGGTAACAGCACTATTGGCCTCGGCCAGACGGATCTGCTCGATAGCCCTGTCACCGGAAACTTCAATCGACGCAATCACCCGCGCGATTGCCTCGTTTTTCGGCGTCAGGGTGACCTGCCACTTGTCTTCGGCATTTTCGCCGACGACATAAAACAGCCCGTCCAGCGCAGAGAAGTTGCCGCGAAAAATCTGCAGCAGGGGATAGGCAATCTGCCTGGCGAGGGCGTCGTCACCCGCGCTCTCCTCATTGAGGAGCAGGTGTGAGGCGAGCGGTTGCTCTATTCGCCAGCTGACACCCTGCTTTTGCGACAGCGCCACAACCCCGCTCGACAACAGCGGGCGCGGCAATTGCGGCAGGGTCTTTTTCTGTTCGAAACGTCCCAGCATCTGCGGTGCCGTCTGCAGGCGCGCCTCTATCTGCGCCAGTGCCCGCACTTGTTCCGGTGCGATTGCCAGTGTCTGCAGCGGAAACACAATCAGGCTCAATGCCAGCATCAACGCACGCATCAGGCAACTCCCAGTTTCTGCAGCAATACCGGCGGTGAGGCGAACAGCATCTCTTCACTGCGCATATCCACGGCCACCTGCACGGTGTATCCCTTGGTCAGGCGAGTGCCAGTCGCGCGATCGCGCACCTGGTAATTGATCTTGAAGCGGTTTTCATACTCGGCCACTTCCGCGCGCACCACTACCCACTGCTGGAAGCGCAGTGGCCTGGCATAGCGGATGCGCAGATCGATCACCGGCCACGCGTAGCCGGAATCGCGCATCTGCGGATAGTTGTAATCCAGCTGGTCGAGCAGTGCACAGCGGGCAATCTCGAAATACTTGGTGTAGTGGCCGTGCCAGGCCACTTCCATCATATCCACATCGTGGAACGGGACCTGCAGCTCAATTTCAGCCGCCCAGTTTTGCGGTAGGTTCTTCTTAGCCATGGTCTCGCTCATCGTACAGACGCCAGTGCCGCTGCTGAATCAGCTTGACGAAGTTGCGCAGGTCGCCCTCCAGCGCGCGATCCTGCTCCAGCAGGTTGAAGCTGTCGGCGACCTGTCGGACGCTCGCGCGGAGGGCGGGCGACAGGCTCGCCTCCTGTACCGCGCCGGCGCGCAGGCGCAGCTGCACACCCTGCCAGGCCATCATCAGCGCAGCGGCCGCCACCTGCTCGGTCAATTGCAACACGCGCATACAGTCGCGCGCGGCAATGGTGCCCATACTGACCTTGTCCTGGTTATGGCATTCGGTGGAGCGGGAAAACACGCTCGCCGGCATCGTCTGTTTCAGCGCTTCCGCGGTCCAGGCGCTGGCCCCTATCTGCACCGCCTTGAAGCCGTGATTCAGCGGCCGGCGCTCGCCGGTGGCGCCGGTCAGGTTCGCCGGCAGGCCGTTGTTGAATTTCACATCGGCCAGCTGGGCGATCTGGCGATCGAGCAGATCGGCGAGATTCGCCACGGCGTTTTTCAGACTGTCCATTGCGAAGGCGATATGCCCACCGTAAAAGTGGCCGCCGTGCAGCACGTGCTCGTTGTCGCCGTCGATAATCGGGTTGTCGTTGGCGCTGTTCAGTTCATTCTCGATGAACTGGCGCAACCACGGCAGCGAGTCCTGTGCGACACCGATCACGTGCGGCGCACAGCGCAGGGAATAGCGATCCTGCAGGCGGTCGCTCTGGCGCGGCGCCTCGCCGACATTCAGGTCATCGTGAATCCAGCGCGCGATCTGGTTCTGGCCCGGGTGGGGTTTCACCGCGAACAGTGCGCTGTCGAAGTGATATGCGTTGCCCTGCAGCGCTACGCTCATCAGTGCCGTAATACGCGCGCTCAACTGGCACAGGTACTCGGCGCGACTGAATGCCATGCAGGCAAGCCCCGTCATCGCGGCGGTACCGTTCATGATCGCCAGGCCCTCTTTCGGGCGCAGCTGCAGCGGTTCGATGCGCAGCTCGTCGAACACCTCGGCGGTATCGCGCTGCTCACCGCGGTACCAGACGCGGCGCTCGCCGGCCACAACCGCGGCGACGTAGGAAAGCGGGGTCAGGTCGCCGCTGGCACCGACGGAGCCCTCCTGGGGAATGACCGGGATCACATCCAGCTGCAGCAGGCGCGCCAGCTGCTGTAACAGTTCGTAGCGTACGCCGGAGCTGCCGCGGGCGAGACTGGTGAGGCGCGCGCCGACAATGGCGCGGCTCTGTTCGATGGAGAAAACCTCGCCCAGTCCGCAGCCGTGAAAGGTGTACAGGTGTCGGGGGAGCTCTTCGACCAGGTCGCCGGGAATGTTGACCGTGCAGGAGTCGCCGTAGCCGGTGGTCACGCCGTAGATAACGCCTTCCTGCTGCCACAGCCGGTCGAGGAATTCGACACCGCGATTAATGCGCGCGACAAAGGCCTCGTCATCGGACAGATGCACATCGGCGCGCCCGCGGGCGATGTCATTGATCTGCGCGATCGTCAGCTCACTGCCGTCAAACACCACCGGGGTGCGCTGTAACACTGCTGTATTCATTGTTGTTGGTTCCAGAACGGATAGAAGTTGTACCACTGCAGGGGCGCGAGGCGGCAGTAATGTTCGAGGCGACGGGCGAAGTCGGCCACCAGCTCGCGGATGTGGCCCTCGCGATCACCGCGCTTCATGTGCACACGGTCGCAAAGCTTCTCCATGTAAATGTCATAGCCGTCGCTGCTGCGCAGGCAGAACAGGGTGTAGACCGGGCACTTGAGCAGTGCCGCGAGAATATAGGGGCCCTGCGGAAAGGGCGCGGGGCGCCCGAGGAATTCCGCTTCGCAGGTACGGCCGTGGGAGTTGACCGGCGTCCGGTCGCCGACGATCACCACCAGCTCGCCCCGCTCCACTGCCTCACCGAGCATCATCGCCAGCGTCGGAGTTACCTCGGTTACCTGGATCAGGCGCACCTGGCTCCGCGGGTTGAGCATCTGCATCATGCGATTGAATTTTTTGGCGTGCTTGGTGTGCACCAGCACATTCACACGCACGTCTGTCAGACTGCCAAGCGCGCGGCAGACTTCCAGATTGCCGAGGTGCGAACCGATCAGCACCCCGCCCCGGCCGCTCGCGGCAAGCTGGTGCAGAAATGCCCGCTCCGGAAAGTTCACCTGGCTTTTGGGAATACCGACAAACCAGGCCTCGAGTTTTTCCCGCGCGCTGTTGGCAAAGTTCAGGAAGATACGGAAACCCGTAACCCAGTCTGGCTTGATCTGCGCATCCGGATAGCGCGCCGCAAACAGTTGCAGGTATTCGCGGATGGCTTTGCGGCCGCTGCGATTTTTCAGGTAGTAACAAAGCACCACCGGATAGACCGCCAGTTTGAACGCAATGGGTCCGAGGCGGTGATGCAACCAGAACAGGAAACGGATACCGAGGAAAAACCCCTGCTCCCGGTATCGCGACCAGTGCACGCTACTCACAACGCTGCCTCCGGTTTCAAGCGCCTCAGCTGGCGTGAGAGCATGCCGAAGAACAGGCGCGTATGCATCGCGGAAATAAGCAGGTTGTCTTGCAGACCGCGGAAATGGGAAACACCATCGGCCGGATAGCAAACCTGAACCGGTACCTGTACCAACGGCTCGCCACGCCAGTGCCAGCGCACCAGCACTTCCGGATCGAAGTCCATACGATCGCCGGTAAACTCCTCGTCGATCAGCGCTACCGCACTGCCGAGCGGATAACAGCGCAGGCCGCACATGGAATCCCTGATTTCCAGCGACAGCGTATTGATCCAAACCCACACGTGCGTCAGGTAGCGCCCCAACAGCCGTACCGTCGGCACCGATTCATCGTAAACCGGATAACCGCAGATCAGCGCGGTGGGGTTTGTCTTGCAGTGCTGCAGGAACTGCGGAATATCCGCCGGGTTGTGCTGGCCATCGGCATCTACCTGGATACCGTGACTGAAGCCCAGTTCCCGTGCGGCGCGCAGCCCGGTCTTTACCGCAGCGCCCTTACCGCCGTTTTGTTCGCGCACCACCAGGTGGAGCCAGTCGCTCTGCTCGCTCGCGAGGCGCTCGAGTTCATTGCGACACCGCGTATTACAGCCGTCGTCGACGAGCACGCAGGGTAGATTGAAGTCGCGCAGCGAGGCGACGGTGCCGGCGATAGCACCTTCGTGGTTGTATACCGGGATTACGAAACAGGGATTAGCCATGGTCAAAGCACAATTGTCCGCTGCTGAATTCGCGCTGGTCATCGCCGTCACAACGAAAACAGAATTTCAGTTTGTTTTTCTGCGGGTTGAATTCCAGCTCCAGCACCGCGGTCTCTCCTGGCACCATCAGCTGCTTGAACTTGATCACTTCCATTGACGAGAACCGGCCACCCAGGCCCAGTAGCTCGCGACCGTAGTGCATGGCCCAGTCGATCTGAACTACACCCGGCACCACCGGCGCTCCTTCAAAATGTCCGGGCAGGCATGGCAGCTCGGCGGGAACCTGCAGGGTTACGCGCGCGGCATACTCGGCGGTGCTCCGGGTTACGACACGCGGCAGCATTGCCGCCGGCGTGGCATCAAACAATTGCATCAACAATTCTCTCGGGCTCTTGCCCTGCTGATTGGTTGGGATAGCGTCGACAAAACGCCACAGGCGCGGTACAGCCACGCCGTCCAGATCCGGTGCGAGAAATGCGCGCAGGGTCCGCACCAGTGTCGCTCGCCCTTCCCGCAACAAGCAGCTCCTGCCTTCGGCGCTCAGCACGACGACTGCCGCAACACACTCGCGCGAACGTGTCACGGCAAGCGTGCGCACTTCCACCACCCAGTTGTTACGGCAGAGCAACGTTTCGATCTGAGCAAGTGAGATCCGCTTTTCCTCAATTTTGACGATCCTGTCTGCGCGACCGAGCAAGCGAAAGCTTCCATCGGCTCCTGTCTGGATGCGGTCCTGACCAGCAAATTCCCCGTTCAGCCACGGAGACTGCACACGCAGCAATCCTTCGGCATCGGCAGTGACCTCGACCCCGGCAAGTGGCCGCCATTGTGGACCGTCCACCTGGCGCCGCCAGGCGATGCCGCCGGTTTCCGTGCTGCCATAAATCTCGCAGGGCGAAACGCCGCTAAGCTGTTCTATCGCCTGCGCATCCTCGGCGGACAGGGGGCCGCCGGATGAAAAAATTCCCAGTAGCGAGCGGCCCAGATGCCACGGCCAGCTGTCCATGCGGCGGCTCAACTGCGCCGGGCTCGCTATCCAGAGGGCCGGCGCCATCTGTTCGGCATCACGCAACAGGGCCGCCACGTCGACATAGGTCTTGGCGACAAACGGGCGGCCACTTTGCAATGGCCACAGCACTTTGAACAGCAGTCCGTAAATGTGCTGGTGGCTCACCGTGGCCAGCGTGGTCGCGCCTGCGGCCAGCGTGCCCCAGTGTCGCTGCTGGGCATCCAGTTCCGTCAGTAGTTGCGCCAGCGTTTTGTTCACGCACTGGGGTTCACCGCTGCTGCCGGACGTGAACAGTTGTATGCCGCCGGAAAATTCGCGCGGTGGCCGCGACGCCATACCGGTCGTATCGTCATCGGGCGATTTCCGGCACAGGTCTTCGAGCGACAGTGTGCCGCAGACATTCCACTGGCCCAGCCAGAGATCGACGTCGCCGATTTGTTGCGCGGTCCCGCGCTTGTTATTTGCGGGAATCACCACGACGGCGTTACTGGCCAGCGCGGCGAACATCAGCACGGCGAATTCGTAGCTGTCTTCGCTGTACAGAGCCACCCGCGCACCCTGCGCCGGCGCGAGGCGCGGCCGCAGCTTCTCACAGGCATCGGCGAGATGGCGCTTGAACCCGGCAAAAGTTACCGGGCCACGGCGCGTATGACAGACAAGATCGCCGTCGCTGCGATATCCGAAAACAGAATCAAACAACATACTGTCTCAGGCCCCAGCGGATATCCGCGCGCGGACACGGCGCCGCACCAGCCATTCGCCGGCCAGCAGCATGCCCATCAGGGCATAGGAAAGCAGCCCGTTGTACAGTGTCCACACCTGCATGTCGCCATGCACCACCGTGACCGCGGCCAGGGCGCCGTTTGCCATAAAAAAAACACACCACACCTGGGTGACGCGACGGGTATACGCCACGCCTTCTGGCGGGAGTTCCGGTTCCCGCAGGCGCGCGAGCCGCTCGATAACGGTCTGCGGCTGGCGCAGGCTCCAGGCGAATACGGCCAGCAGGATGACATTGCACAGCACCGGATACCAAAGCAGGCCAGCGACATCACCGCGCAGCCAGGAAGTGGCGACAACGATGGCCAGCGCCGCGGCGACGAGCCTGGCGCCGACCTTGCCGCCGCCGAGCAGCAGTCGCAAAACCGCCACCACGACAAGGACTCCGAGCAATGCGCCCAGCGACAGATACTGGATACCGAAATAGACCGCCAGCGGATACAGAGCGACGGCCAGAACCAGCATCAGTTGCGCCAGCCTGCTCACTGCTCCGCCATCACCTTTTGAATCGCCTCGACCACGTGACCGACGGTGCGCACGCTCTTGAATTCTTCCGGCGCAATCTTTTTGCCGGTCAGTTCTTTCAGCCGCACGATCAAATCCACCGCGTCGATACTGTCGATATCGAGATCGTCGGACAGGTGTGCGTCTACAGAGACATCTGCCGCGTCGACTTCGAACATTTCGACCAGGATGCCGGTCAGTTCCGACAGAATTTCATCTTTGTTATTCAACATCGTGCTTCTTCTCTCAAGCGCGGCTTTCAGCCACGAACTGGGCGAGGTTATTCACGCTCGCAAAATGGGTTTTGGTGTTCTCGCTCTCGGCGTCGATGGAGATGTTGTATTTCCTCTGCAGGGCAAGGCCCAGCTCCAGCGCATCGATGGAATCCAGGCCGAGGCCTTCACCGAACAGCGCCTCGTCAGCCTGAATTTCCTCCGGAGTAATGTCCTCCAGGTTCAGCACGTCGATGATCAGTTGTTTTAGTTCTTCTACCAGCTCGCTCACGCGGCACACTCCTCAGTAAAAAATGCTTTCAATTTGTGGGTAATTTCCCGGGCCGCCAGTGGCGATTCGCCGGTGTCGCGCAATTGCAGCAGGTTATCGGCCTCGGCGATTTCAAACTGGAAGTGCGGACGGGACAGCGGAATGCTGTACCAGGGAATATTTTTCATCAGCATCGGCGGGTTGCAGCGGATGGTGACCAGTGTCGGCTGCACCCGCGCGCGCAACGCCATATAGGCCGCACCGCGCTGAAACTTGAATGGGCGCCCGGGTACTGACCGCGTTCCCTCGGGAAACAGCACCACCGATTCACCGCGCTGCAGCGACTGTGCGGCCAGCTCTATGATGCGCTCGGGATCGTCATTCGGGATGTAACCGGCGGTGGTCACCGCACCGCGCATAAACGGGTTGCGGAACAGGCTCGCCTTGACGATGCAGTTGGCATTGGGGATGCGGGAGATCAGGAACACCACGTCGATCAGGGACGGGTGATTTGCGAGTACCAGCTGCCCGGGGCGGCGCAGGCGCTCCTCACCGCGAAAATGATAGGTGTAGATACCCGTGATGTGCATGAATCCGATAAAGGCGCGGAAGGCGTGATGGATCAGCAGGCGCGCCTTGCGTTTGCGCACTTCCACATCGCGGTAAAGGAATTTCAACGGCGGAAAGAGTACGAAACGCAGAGCCAGCCCGCCGAGACCGAACAGGGTGAATGCCGTTGCCGTCGCCAGCAGGCGCAGCCAATAGTAATCTCGGCGCAGTGAATTTGCCGGCCTATTATCCATGGATACAAAGCTCCCAGCCCTGCCCCACTGGCACCCGTCCGGCACCATCGGTCAGCGCCGCAATCAGGGGCAACTGGTAATCGGCACGTGCAAACGCCGACTCGACCTGCTCTGGCGCTCCGGGAGCGAGTGCGGCCCGCAGGCCCTGTTCGCTGCTTGCGGTCGCCGTCAGGTGCAGAGCCGTCGCGCAGATACTCTGGGCACTCTGCGCACTGGCCAAATACATTTCCGGCAGCGGCTCCTCGCAGAACAGCAGCACCAGCTCCTGCGCCCCCTCTGCCAGCAAGCCGGCAGCCTCGAGCAGGCCAGCTTGCAGTGGAAAATCTCCGCCCGCGAGCGCCAGCGCCGGTGAGTGAATGCCGCAGAGAATGGACAGTTGCCCGGCAATGGCATTGTGTACTGACAAGCCAAATGCGGTCGGCGAAAGGGATTCACCTGATGCGACATCGCGCAACAGGGAGAAGGTCCGCAGGGCCTCTCCGTGCACGGAACAGCACAGTAGCGGGATATCGCGATCGTGGAGCAGCGGGTATGCGGTAGCGAAAGCCGCCTTCGCCAGCGGGCTGAGGCGGCGGCGCTGCATCGCCGGCAAGAACGACACGTCCGGCTGGTCACCTTCTACCAGTGAGGCTTCGCCGAGACGCCAGCGCTGCCAATCGGCGGCGTCACTTAGGCCCGGCGCCCAGGCCCGCCACGCGGAGATAACAAATTCAATAGACACCGATGCTTATGGGAACCGGCCCCATACCCCCAAACAAATCAGTAAATTCGCCCACGACCACCCATGGCTCTCGAGTAACCTGGCCATTTTGGGCCCCAGCCCGCCGGCGAAAAATAGCCGGAAATGGTACACAAACTGATCAATTTCCGCCAGAAAAATAGCCCTGCAATGACAATTGTCCATGAGCCAGCTCTCACTACGACGCTTTCGCGGGATTTCTCCGCCCCGGGCGCTCGCGTATGATCTTGCCAACGTTCCCGGCAAGACGACGGGAATCCACTGATACAAGGGGCCATGAAGTGAATAACAAGGCGTTGTCTGGGGTTCTATCCACCTGGCTGGTGACCCCGAGCGGGATAGCGGATGCGCGGTATACCCGGCACATGCTTTCGATCGAAGAAGCCATAACGACCGCCGGCGCCCTCATGGCAGGTGTAGCGCGCAAGGGCGAAGTCGCCAGCCTCAAGTAATTACTCTTGCTGCAACTGGTTTATTCAGACTTCGATCGCTGGCAGGGCAACTGGCGTGCACTGGCTCGCGGGTGGTTATCCGCACAAGAGCAGGCGCGCCTGTCGCGCTTTGGCAGCGCGCACCGACGCGACCAGTTCCTCGCCGGGCGGCTACTAATTCGGCAATTGGTTGCGGACGTCTTTACCTGCCCTCCTGCCGATATTCGGCTGGCCGCGACGGCACCGGTGCGCGCGCGGCGAAGTGACGACTCTCCCCTGTGTTTTGTATCCATCAGCCACTCGGCACATTCCGTCGCTGTGGCCCTGGCCGCGCAGCCGGTCGGCATCGACTGTGAACGGCTGGCGCGGCGTCGCAACTGGCGCGGCATCTGCAGTCAATACTTCGCCGCGGACGAGGCGGCATGGCTTTTACGGCTACCGCCTGAAAAGGCGGAGGCTGAATTCCTGCGCAGCTGGACCGCGAAAGAGGCCCTGTCAAAATGCACCGGCGTGGATCTGGGGATGACACTGACGGAAGGAAGACTCGTGCGCGGCGTTGCGCATTGGTCGGGCAGATTTGCACGCTGCCGCGCCTGGAGCGGCCCACTGACAGATGGACTGCAAGTGGGCCTGGTATGTGAAGGCGGCCCGGCGGGCCTGCGACCGGACTGCCGCTATTGGTCGGGGCCCGACAATACATCAGGAGAAAAAGTCATCGCGTTCACCCCCATTCCTCGACGCAGTTAGTTGGTGAGGGCGTCCACAATGGTTCATCTGCCGCCGCCGCTCAGCCTCACTGCCGGCTGAACAGCTCGCCGAAGAAGTCGCCCTTGTACCAGTGGGGCTTGCGGTCCGCGTCCGCCACCTCGCGCGCGATCGCGTAATTCACCTCGGTGAACTGCTTTGCGGCGGCGTAGTCGATCTGCTCGTCGGCCGTGTCGGTCGGGCGGTGGTAGCGCTCCTGCAGGAACTTGACCTGCATCGCAGTGCCGTCAATTTCCGGGTCCAGGGCTTCGCGGCCGGTAATCAGGTAGATGGCTGGCACACCCTGGCGCACGAAGTTGTAGTGATCGCTGCGCACAAAGATCACCTGTTCGGGCATCGGGTCCGGACTCAACTTCAGGCCGGTGCGCCGGGCGGCGCGCTCGGCGGTCTTGCCCAGCGTCGAGTGCTCGGCGCCAAAGGCGATGATGTCGCGGAACGGGTACAGCAACATCGGCATATCCAGGTTGATGTTGGCCACGATCGACTGCGGCGGCACCGGCGGGTGCTGGGCAAAGTAATCGGAGCCGAGTAGCCCCTCCTCTTCCGCGGTCACCGCGACAAACAACAGCGAGCGGCGCGGCGCGCGGCCGGACTCAATAAACAGGCGCGCGGTTTCCAGCATGACCGCGATGCCGGCGGCATTGTCCTGGGCGCCGTTATTGACCTGGCCGTCCGGGTCCACCCCGATATGATCCAGGTGCGCGGAGAAGACCACGTACTCGTCCTTCAGCCTGGGATCGCTGCCCGGCAGCATGGCCACCACATTCGGGCTGAGAATTTTCTTGTGTGCTGCACCGCTGGTCAGCGCGGCGCGATAGGGCAGCGCAAAACCGCGCGGCGCCAGGCCGTTCTTCGTCTCGGTATAGATGGTATCCAGACTGCGCTCGGCGCCCATAAACAGCTGGCGCGCGGCGGGCATGTCCAGCATCACGCCCGGGTGCAATCCAGGAATGGCATCGCCGGGCAGATCGTCGGCGCCGATCCAGGCGAAACTGTCTTCATGCAGGTGCTCTGTGGCGCGTTTGAAGGATGTGCGCCGCTCCCGCTCCGGAGTATTCAGTGTGATGTATCCCACCGCGCCGTGACGCGCGGCCGTCTCGCGCTTGGTGCGCGTCGACGCATAGTGAGCGCCCACTTCGTTGGGCAGGTTCTTCGGCCGGCCGCTCAGGATCACCACTATCTTGCCCTGCACGTCCAGGCCGGCGTAGTCGTCGATGCCGTAATCCGGTGCCTCGATGCCGAAGCCGACGAACACCAGGTTGGCGGTGGTGGCGGTGTCTTCGCTGATGGTGGGCGGCGCTGCGATAAAGTCCTCACCGAACTTGAAGGTGATATCGCCATCGCGGCCCTGCAATACCAGCGTCGGCTCGCGACCGCTCCAGCTGGCGCGGCGGAACGGCACCTGCTGCAGGTATCCCTGGTTGCCGGCGGGCTGCAGGCCCAGCAGCTCGAATTGGCGAGCCACATAATCGGCCGCCTCGCGGTAGCCGGCACTGCCGGTTTCGCGACCGGCCAGCTCATCGGCGGCGAGGTAGGCGACGTGGGATTGGATCTTCAGACTGTCGGCGCTGGGAATGGGTGCCGGGGAAGTCGTGGCACAGGCCACCAGCGCGCCCACCACCAGCGCGCCGAGCAGGGTCTTGAATTTCATCGCATAAATCTTGTTGTTGAATGTCGATATCGGGCGCGCGCGGACAGTACCGGGTCAGATGTACACCGGGCGCCGCTGCGGAACCGGCAGCAACCGCTGCCGGGCTCGCCTAGGCCAGCAAGCTTACCATGATCCACAACAGCGGAATCGCCGCCAGGTTCAGTATCAGACCAGCGCGCAGCATCTGCTCCTGGCGGACCATGCCGGTGCCATAGGCCAGGGCGTTGGGGGGTGTCGCCACCGGCAGCATAAAGGCACAGGTGGCGGCCAGGCCGACGCCGAAAACCAGCGGGTAGGCGATGCCGGGATTGAACTGTTGCGCCAGCGCATAGATCACCGGGACCAGGATGGCGGCACTGCCGGTATTGGAGGCCAGTTCGGTGAGAAAGATCATCAGCGCGATACAGGCGGTAATCAGCAGCCAGCCAGGCGCGTTTTCCAGTCCGCCCAGCAGGGATTGGGCCAGCCACAGTGAGGTGCCGGTCTGCTGCAGTATTGCGGACAGGCACAGGCCGCCGCCGAACAGCAACAGGATGCCCCAGTTGATCTGTCGCTGCAGGTTCGGCCATGTGATCAGGCCGAACAGCGGTGCCGCCGCGGTGATTGCGAGCCCTACCACTGCGTCGAAACTCTTGCCCAGGTCCAGCCAGCGCGTGAGCAGGCCGGAGAAACTCCAGCACAGTACCGCCGTCACGAACAGGATCACCGCACCGACGGCGCCGGCGCTCCACTCCTGCGTGGCCACGTCGACCTGCTGGATTTCCGCCTGTTCCCGGTCCGGTCGCAGCACCAGCCACAGCACCGCCAGTACCAGCGGGAACATCGCCAGGGTCACCGGCAAACCCACTTTCAGCCAGCTGACGAAATCCAGCTCGAGCACCCGCGCGGCAATGGCGTTGGGCGGGCTGCCGACCACGGTGGCGAGACCGCCGATATTGGCGGCGTAGGCGGTGCCGAGAATGGCGAAGGTGCGGGTGCGCGGGTGTGCATCATCCACCAGTGACAGCGCAATCGGCAGCATCATCGCGGTGGTGGCGGTATTGCTCATCCACATGGACAGGAAGGACACCGTGGCGAGAAAGCCGATCAGCGTCGGCCACAGATGCCCGCCACCGAACTTGAGCACCCGCGCGGCCAGCCGCCGGTCTATGCCGTGCGTATTCAGTACCGCGGCCAGCGTAAAGCCGCCCATGAACAGAAAAATAATGGTGCTGGAAAAGGGCGCGAGCGCATCCGCCGCCGGCATCAGCTTGCTGAAATAGGCCGCGGCGGGCACCAGCAGTGCGGTCACGGGAAGCGGGATGATTTCGCTCATCCACAGCCCGGCGGCGGCGAGCAGAATAAACAGCCCCTGCCGCTCGGGCCCGTCGCCGACGAGGCCGGTGGCGAGCAATTGGGACAGCAGCAGCCATGCGGCAATGATTAACAGCTTGAGTGGCAGGGTCAGGTTCTGCACCGGGGTACTCCGCGCGATTGTTATCTTCGGCTAAAGATAACAAACAACGCCGCGCCCCCTGCTCACCCGATTGTGTCAGGCGGCGAGATCCAGGTCGGGAAAGGCCTTGCTGACTGCGGTGACGACTTTCTCGTAAGCGGAGTCGGGGCAGAAATCACCGTGGGCGGCCAGGAAGTGTAGGAACGGCAACTGCAGCACGCGCTGGAAATCCTCCTCCAGCCAGTGTGCCGGATCACAGCCCTCCGGCGTCATGCGCAGGCGCCAGGTCGGTGCCACCTGCATGCCGCGGCGGAAGCCCGCCAAGCGCAGCAGGTTGCGGCCGCACCAGCTGCAGCCGTGCCACGACTGCCAGAACTGCAGCGCATCGCAGCTGAGCAGCAAGCCGCCGTTCAGCGGCACCCACAACACCGCCTCCGGAAAACGGCTGTGGGAGAATTCGACGAAGCGGCCACCGGGTACCGGGCAGTCGCCGCCTTCGCGCAGCAGTGCATCGGCCATCGGTGGATAGAAATCGGAGTCGGCCTGACGCCAGAAAGTGATGTTGAAGCGGTCGCGGTAGTAGAGGTCGTCGCAGCCGTGGTAGTAACCCAGACGCACCGCGTGGCGCAGGGTGCCCAGGTCCTGCAGTTTTTCTTCCTGCTGCGGGCGCAGGCGCAGCGGATTGACCAGCGTCAGCTCATCACCCCAGCGGACGATGGCCATATTGCGGTTGATGATCGTCGCCGGTGCCAGTCTGGAGGTACCGGGCACATAGAAAAAGTCGGGCAGAAGCCGGCGGATTTCACCGTGGGGCTGGGGCGGAGGATACTGGATCCGCATGGCGGTACCGCGCTGGCCGCAGGCGACTCAACTGTACTGCGCCCGGTTGCAGATCCCTCGCAGTAGCTGCAGCGCCTGTTGAGCTTTTTCCTGTGGCACAAATACGTGATCGTGGCGCAGGGCCGCAACGACATTGGCGCTGATGCCTGCGTTGGCAAGTTCCCTGCTGATGGCGGCAGTGAGACCGACCGCATTGAGGCTGGAGAATACCTGCAGGGTGATCTGGCAAAAACCGCCGCTCGCCGCCAGGCCCAGCTGCCGGGCCAGTATTTGCGGCACTATGGCACTGAGCCCTTCGCGCTCGCGAAAGACACAGAGGCAATCGCCAATTAATTCACTCAGCTGGGAGTCCGGTACCTGGCAGAAAACGTAAACCTCATCCTGCATTTGTGGATCCAGGTTCTGTAGTAGCTTTTCCAGACAGACTTCTGCATTCATACCCTGTTGTCGCCACGACCATGTCGGTGTTTAGTTGCTTTTTGTTTTGCGCGCGCTGCGACCGGCACTGCCGCTCGAAAACTCGGTAAACTCCTCGCCCTCAAATTCAGGCTCACCTTCCGCCGGCGTCGTGTCCACGTCTATTTCAGCCGTGGGTCGTGCATCCCGCTCCCAGCGGTCCAGCGCCAGGTCGATATCTTTTTCCAGATCCAGGCTGGGAAAATCCGGACAGGGTGCATCTTTTTTCGGATCGTGCCACGCGGACAGCGGCGCCAGAAATACTACCAGAGATTTGTGCAGGCGGTTGTTGCCGATACTCGCCTCGGTCCAGGTGGTCTGCCAGGCAAACTTTCCCTTAACCGCGTAATCGCTTTCGTAGGATTTGAGTGTCAAAAAGTAGGGATACAATTTGCCGCCCCGGCAAACAATGCGTCGCTCGGTTTTTATATTGGTCATTTGCGTGAACGGATCGAAATACCAGTTGATATCGTAGCCGTAGGCAAATCGCATTTGTCCCCCGCGCTCGAGAAATGCGTAGGAGCGCCCGGTGCCGTCGGCCTTCAGGCTCCAGACGTGACGCGCTTCGCCGTCGCGGGAAATCAGCCAGGCCCCCACCCACTGACCCGCTTCAAAGCGCGATTCTGTTTCCCAGCCGGCCGCCGTTTCATCAGCGGGGGGATCGGCGGCCAAGGCCAGGCTGCACGCACACAGAAATGTCAGCGTGAGAATAAAGCGTCGCTGTATCACTGCTTTACTCCAGGTCCGCTTTACTCTTCCGTGAAATTTATTTCCCTCTCGTTCAGTCGTTCATTTGCGTTGTGGGAACGGATTGTGTCAACTCGCCAGGTCGGGGCAGCTGCTGCCGGCCCGCGGCGTGTTCCAGCTGCTCAGGCGGCGCTGAAAGCTCAGCAGGCCGCCGCCATCCTGCAGCCAGTGACGACCGTCCACTACCGAGAAGTCTAAGGTGACCGGACTCCAACCGGTAAAGCTCACCGCAATCACACCCGCGGTGCAGCGCACCGAGGCGCCGGTGCGCACGCGCACGCGATCGCCCTTCAGTTGCCAACTGATGGCAAAACCGTGGGACAGGCGGCCACTGGGGTGAAAGCCGTATGCAAATCCGGAGCCGTCGGCGTGCAACTGCCACACCAACTGATCATCGCCTTCACTGACGACCAACCAGTTACCCGCCCACTGGCGCTGGGCCGATTCCGCGGCGGCGGCCAAAGGCAGCAACAGGAATAGCAGCAGGATGACTGCATGCGCTTGGAGAAATGAGATCAATACACGGATGGACGAGGGGTGACGCAACAACTTCATGCGCAACTCTGCTGTGTTTGACCGGAAGGCAGAACTTCGGGCCCGGGTTTCTGCGACAGGCGGCGCTGGTCGCCGCCGATTTTCCTGTCCGGGGTACCGCGCGGCACGCCGGCATGAAAAATCGCTTAGGCGCTATTTTTCACGTCCCTTGTCAAATAAGGCTAGACGCAAAATCCCACCGTGGCAGCAGAAGCTTCAAAAATATTTATTCAGGCGCCAGTCCGGGCCTGGCGTGCGCCGTGCGTGATTATTCGGTGCGCGCTTCCGAGAGTGTCTTGTCCGCGCGCCAGACGCGGTATTTGAGTTCCACGCCCTCGGGCACGTATACGACCAGGGGCAGGCGGCTGTTGTAGGGCAGCATCAGCTCGTCGCCGCGGACCCGGACGAATCGCCGCACTTTTCTGGAGTCCGGGGGGCAGGCTTTCAGCGTGGTCGGGCCCAGCTGCAGATCGGAAAGTACATAGTAGGAATACCCCCAGCCGGCCACGGTTTTGCGCTGAAGCCGCGCGCTGTAGCTACGCAGGTTACAGTCGACCAGCTCGACCCGCCCCGGAACCAGTTCCACCATAAAGCGGCCTTCGTTCGCCACCTTGGGCAGCCGTATTACCTGGCGCGGCTTGCCGTCCAGCGAGGCGGGAAAGGCATCCAGGTCGGCTGCGTCTGCCGCAGGAAAAAGGCAAAACAGTGTGGCGAACAGGGCATAGCGCAGTGCCATGGCGACCTCCCTACCTCTGTGACGTGCTGGCGCGTAAATCTTTTATAGTCTAGTCAGTTTTCGGCGCCGTAGGCCGAACCACAGCAGCAGACCCAATGCCAGGGCGGCGGCGAAAAGAAACGCGGCCCACAGGTAATAGCGATGGGTCCCGGCGGGCGGTTCCAGGCCGGCGCGGGCCTGGTTGAGCGACCCGCGCAGACGCTGGAACGCGGCAATCACTTCGGCGTTGGGCGCGTCGCCGAGGATCGCAGTGCGCAGTCCCTGCCAGTATTCGGACAGCTGCGCGGCCAGCGGGGCATCGCGCTCCGCCAGTTGTTCGCGCACCGGCAGGTAGCCTTCGCGAAAGGCGAGCATCAATTTGTGATAGGCACTGGCGGTGTCGCCGGCGCGGTAGGCGGTCTGCGCCAGTTCGAGCAGACCGTCGGCGCGGGCCAGTGGGTGTTCCAGCGCCCGCACCCGCTCCGGGTGCCCCCGCGACCACAGCAGCGCGGCGGCGGCATCGTCGGGCAGCTCGACCGGCCGCGTGGTGGCCATGCCGGGCAGGCCGATCAGCGCCGGGTAGCGCTGGGCCAGGTCCGCCGGCGGCGGTTCATCGCCGGCCACCGCGAAGTTGGCGACGGTGACGGCCAGCGCCCAGCGCTGGGCGCTGCTGAGATCACCGTCGATACGCGCAGCGTGTACCGCGTCGGCGAGCGGATCCAGGGTGTTGTAGAGGTCGTAGAGGCTGAAACTGGCCATGCGCTTCGGGTCGCTCAGGTCCGGTGCGCCGGCGCGGCCCTGGCCGCCGGCACCGTGGCAGCCGGCACAGCGCTCCCGGTAGAGGGGCCGGGCAAAGGCCGCCGAGGGCAACGTTTCCGCTGGTGAGCGCTGCAGCTGGTAGAGTGCCGCGAGGCGGTCGGCGGCGGCATTGGCGCGGCGGCGCACCTGCTCGCCATCGCGCTTTTCGGCAATGGCCACATCCAGTTCCAGCACGCTGTTTTCCAGCGCTGCGCGCCCGGGCTTGTCCGGTAGCTGGCGCACCAGCTCCAGAGCCTGCGCCAGATAGCGGCGCTGCTGCTGATATAGGGAATTGTCCTGAATTTCGCCGCTCTTCACCGAATCACCGTAATCCACGGCGATATAAGAGAGGAGATTGCTGGCCTGGGCGGCGAGGGGTTCCCGCTGCGGCGCGTCCTGCGCTAGCACCGCCGGCGACAGCCACAAGCACAGGCTCAAGAACAGGCTCAGACGGGAAACTGACCGGTTGCGTCGCATCGGAAATTCTTTTTCTGGATTCGGCAAAAGGTTAGCAGGCCAACGCCAGAAACGGCGCCGAAATGAATACAAAGTGCTGTTCGGTCGCACCATTAGCAACCGATGGGCACACGAAACGCCACGGACTACCGTTTTGCACAGCCGAAGGCTGCTCCCGCAGGGGTGAGCGGTTCGGCGTTCCGAGCCAGGAATGGCCCGACAAATTTGTCTGGAACAAATTTGCGCAGCCTGGGGCTGCCCGCGAAGCGGGCGAGGCACAGGGATGTGCCGAGCTACAAAAAACCCCGCTCGCGGCGGGGTTTTGGATTACCGAAGCGATCAGCCGCGCTCGGCGCGCTCCTTGGCAATCAGGTAGTCTGCCACCTGCAGCATCAGTTCCTGACCATTGCTCTTGCCTTTCAGGCCCGGCAGAGAGGTGCTGATACGGTACTTGCCGGCCACTACCATTTCCGGAGTGCCGGACAGCTGGTAGGCGCGCTGATTGGCCATACCCTGCTTGACCTTGCTGTTGACGGCGAAGGAGTTCATCAGCTTGGCGGCCTTGGCGCCATCGGTGCCATGCTTGTTGAACAGCGCCTCGATCGCCGCCAGATCGGCGTTCCAGTCGCGGCCGTCGCGGGTGGCGAACATCTTGCGCTGGTTGTTGACCGCGTTGAAGATCGGTGCGTGCATCGTGTCCAGCACGCCCATGGCGTCGGCCACGTAGTACATGCGGGCATGCACTTCCATCACCGGCTGCCAGATAGCGGGGATCTTCAGCAGCGTGACGTCCTCCGGGACGTCTTTCTTCCAGGTGTTCAGGGACGGCTCGAAGTGGTAGCAGTGGCCGCAGCCGTACCAGAACAGCTCGGTCACCTCGATCTTGCTGTCGTCTTTCTGCGGCACCGCCTCCGGCAGGACCTGGTAGTGCTGACCGGCCTTGAACTCACCGCTGTCCTGGGCACAGGCGACCAGGCTGAACAGCATTGCCAAAACCATGGCGAATCCCTTGAACAGGGGGGCGACGACGGCTCTCATAAGTCTTCTCCAACTTTATTTTTTCGACCCGGGGGCCTCATTAGTACTCAATAGACAGCGCAGATTATTTAAGTTCCCGCGCGCACAAGCAAGGATCCTGGCCAATAAATGCACAATTTGGCAGAAATGCGTTGATCGAGCCGGATCCAGGCAGTTATCGGGCACAAAAAAGGCCGGTCTGTGACCGGCCTTTCGGTAGCTAGACGCGCTGCGATCAGTCGGTCAGGCCCGCCACATAGTTGGCCAGCGCCTTGATCTCCGCGTCGGACAGCTGCTTGGCCACGGTGCGCATCATGCGGGTGTCGCCATCGTTGGCGCGAGTACCCTCGCGGAATGCCTTCAGCTGGGTCTCCACATACTGGGCGAACTGACCAGACAGGCGCGGGTAGCCCGCCGGCGCATTGCCCACGCCGGTCGGCGAGTGGCAGCCCATGCAGGCCGGCACGCCGGTTTGCGAGTTGCCGGCGCGGAACAGGTCGCGGCCCAGGATCAGGCCGTCTACGCTTTCGCCACTGTTCAGCATCACGGAAATGGCCTCGGAACCGGCCAGCTGAATCTGCTGGGAGGCGAAGAAAGCGGCCATGTCCTGCAGGTCCTGCTCGTTGAAATTGTCGAGCTGGCCGATCATCTGTGGTACCGGGCGCGCACCGCTCTTGATATCCATCAGCTGCTTGGCCAGGTATTTCTCACCCTGTCCCGCCAGCTTCGGGAAGGTCGGCGCCGGGCTGTTGCCGTCGGCACCGTGACAGGCGGCGCACTGAGCGGCCTTCGCCTTGCCCGCGGTGGCATCTCCGGCCGCCATGGCCAGGGGTGCAGTCCCCAGCAGAGCCAGACCGAGAGCCAGAGCGGTGTTCTTTATAATGCTGTTCATACGTCGTCCCATTGCGCGCTGAAATATGGCATCTGCGCCGCCCCCAATAGTCCTGCGACGCGTAATCCGCGGCATTATATACTTGCGCGCCAAGCGAGTGTACCGAATCAGCAGACTAAACCATGCCAGATATGCAAACCGAACCCCATCCGGAAAAACTCAACTACCGCACTGTGCAGTTCCTCACCAGCGCGCCGACCCTGGCGGAGTGCCCCGAGGACACCGGTGCCGAGGTAGCCTTCGCCGGGCGCTCCAACGCCGGCAAGTCCAGTGCGATCAATGCCCTGACCGGCAACAATAAGCTGGCGCGCACCTCCAAAACACCGGGGCGCACCCAGCTGATCAATTTCTTCCGCGTGTCCGACCAGCAGCGCCTGGTGGACCTGCCCGGTTACGGCTACGCCAAGGTGGCGCGGTCGATGAAGGACGAGTGGCAGCGCCACCTGGCCTTCTACCTCGAGAAGCGGGAGTGCCTGCGCGGCCTGATTCTGCTGATGGATATCCGCCAGCCGTTGAAAGAGTTCGACCTGCAGATGCTGACCTGGGCGGTGCAGTCCGGCCTGCCAGCACACATACTGCTGACCAAGGCCGACAAGCTGAAGAATGGTCCCGCCAACAACACCCGCTTTGCGGTGGAGAAGGCGCTGAAGGAGCAGGGGCTGGATACCGGGGTGAGCGTGCAGATCTTCTCGTCGACCAAGAAGACCGGCCTCGACAAGCTGGAGCGCAAGCTGAACGCGTGGCTCGCGCTGGAGCAGTGAGATCCGCCCCGCCCGGGGCTTTTACCAGCGTGCCCTGCCGAGACCGGCGCCGCCATCCCGATCCGGGCCCGACAACAGCGACCGCAGCAGTAGCCGCCGCAATTGCCGGCGCGCCTGCGGGGTCAGGCCGCGCAGCTCTTCGGCGCGCAGGCGCCGCTGGGCCAGCAGCAGCACCAGCGTTTCCTCGCGTATCTCAATCTGCAGAAATTGCGCTGACTCGACGGCGTCCATGCGGCGATCGCCGGCTCAGTGCAGGCGCCGGGCGCCGGCGCTGTCCTTCGGCCAGGGCTGCGGCGCCGCCGCGTGCGGCTGGCCGGCGTAGAGCGTGCGGATGCAGTCCGCGGTGACCTGGTAGTTACGGCGATCGTGCAGCTCCCGCGCCAGCAGCGAACTGGCACCCACCAGTATGTAGTTGGCCGGGCCGGATTCACCGTTCCGGCGGTAGGCCGCCATCAGCTGGCGGGCAGTGTCACTGAAGCGCACCGCCGCGACCGCATAGCCCGGCCAGTGCTCACCGAGCAGGAAACTGGCCAGGTCGAAGGCGCAGCCCAGCAGCGGAATAGCCTCGGCGTGGTTGCCCTCTTCACAGAGAGTGGCGCCCCTCTCGACCCAATCCAGCCACGCCTGTTCCGCGCGCCCGCTATCGGCCGTCAGCCACTGGCGGTGATTGGCACAGAGAAATCGTAACTTCACGGCGAAATCCTCGTTTGACCTGCGAGCAGGTTATTGCGAATCATTATCGTTTGCAACAAATCAAAGAAGAAGCACGCGCCTGATTTCTTGTCGCCGCCGCGGGACGGCGGCCGCCGAATACAGCGGGCATAAAAAAAGCCGGTAGATGGGGACTACCGGCTAGGGGTTAGTGCCCTTGGGGACGGGCACTTACAGACGCACCCAGGGGGACGGATGCGCCTGTGGGTTCACACCCACAAAATCTTTCTGCTCCCAACCAGTACAACATTAGGCTCGCGACGCCCGTTTCCCCAGTAAATCGGTGACCGCTCGCACGGAAGTAGCACAAAAATAGTAGCGCTTTTTACGCCGCTGTTCCGCCAGTGGATTCCAATCGGGGCAATAGCCACTGTTTATACCGGGCAAAAAAAAGCCCCGATGTTGGGGAGGTTTCGGGGCCGGGGAAGCTGATTGTGTTGGGGGTTTGAGGAGCAACAATGATTTGTCTATTTAGAGGGGCGCCACATAAGGTGGTTCCTTTGCATTGAGTAAAGAAGCGTTAACGGCCGGCAGTGGCGCAGATGTCCCTGTGGGTATCACTCGCCCTCCCGCTCGATATCGCAGCAGTGACCGGCCGGCTGCTCGGCACCGCTGGTCAGGACCGACTGGGTGATGGGATTGGGGCGGAAAGTGGTGCAGCCCTTCAGACCCAGCTCGAAGGCCTCGCGATAGAGGGATTCGAATTTTTCGAAAGGATAATCCGCCGGAACGTTCACTGTTTTCGAAATTGCATTGTCCACAAATGGCTGCAGTGCCGCTTCCATTAGAAGATGGGCCCGCGGCGACAGGCTGCGCGCCGCGACAAAAGTCGGCGGCAAGGCGCCGCAATTGCCGCCCGAGTCGCACCAGAGCCGGTAGGCGGGATCGACGATTTCGAACTCGCGGTAGGCGCCGGTGGCGGTCAGCACCCGGCGGCGGTGGCGAAAATCGAACACCGGTTCCACGCCACTGGAAACGCAGTTCGCCAGCAGGCTGATGGTGCCGGTGGGCGCGATCGCTATCAGGTGACTGTTGCGGATGCCGCGCTCGGCGATGGCGCGCTGCAGCGCGTCCGGCAGCGCTCGGATATCGGCGCCGCGCAGGTAGTCATCGCGCTGGAAGAACGGAAATGTGCCTTTCTCCTCTGCCAGCGCAATGGCGCTGCCGTAGGCGCTGTCGCGCAGGGTGCGCATGACCCGTGCGGCCAGGTCCCGCGCCGCGTCGCTGTCGTAGTGCATGCCCAGGGTGATCAGGGCGTCGGCAAGACCGGTGATACCGATGCCGATCCGCCGGCTGCCGCGGGCCTGCTGTTCCTGCGCCGGCAGCGGATAGCGGGACAGCTCGATGACGTTGTCGAGCATGCGCACCCCCAGGGCCGCGCAGTCGCGGATGCCGTCCCAGTCCAGCCGCGCGCGGTCGCTGAAGGGTTCGCGCACGAACCGCGTTAAGTTGATCGAGCCCAGATTGCAGGCGCCGTACGGCGGCAGCGGAATCTCGCCGCAGGGGTTGGTCGCGCTGATGTGCTCGCGATAGTAGAGGTTGTTGTGCCGGTTGATCTGGTCGATAAACAGCACCCCCGGTTCGGCGCAGTCGTAGGTGGCGTGCATAATCTTCTGCCACAGCTGCCGCGCCGGCAGGCGTCGCAGGACCCGACAGGGCACGACGTCGGCTGCGCCACTCCAGCGGCGCGGAATCAAGTCGCCGCCCTGCCCCTCCAGCTGGCGGTCCGGGAATACCAGCGGCCATTCTTCATCGCCGGCCACTGCCGCCATGAAATCGTCGCTGACCAGCACCGACAGATTGAAGTGGCGCAGCTCGCGGGGATCCCGCTTGGCCTCGACAAACTGCTCTATGTCCGGGTGATCGCAGCGCAGCGTCGCCATCATCGCGCCGCGGCGGCTGCCGGTAGACAGCAAGGTCGCGCACATGGCATCCCAGATACGCATAAACGACACGGGTCCCGAGGCGACAGTGCCGGTGTGCTGCGCGCAGCTGCCGGCCGGCCGCAGCGTGGAAAAGTCGCAGCCGATACCGCCGCCCTGCTGCATGGTCAGCGCCCCCTCCTTGAGGCGCTCGAAAATCGCCTCCATCGAGTCTTCGATGGTGCCCATCACGAAGCAGTTGAACAGGGTGACCCGGTGCCCGGTACCGGCGCCAGCGAGAATGCGGCCGCCGGGTAGAAAGCGGAAATCCGCCAGGTTGTGGTAGAAGCGCTGGGCCCACAGCTCGTGCTGGCGAGGCTCCACCGCAGCCAGCGCATTGGCGAGCCGGCGCCAGCTGTCCTCCAGGGTCTGGTCGAGGATGTGCTCACCGGCGCGTCCAATGCCCCGGTGGCGGTACTTGGTCGCCCAGATAAACTCGGAGATTTCGCAGTCGAAGCGCGCCATCTGGACCCGTTAACCCCTAGCCCGGATATTGCACCAGGCCGCTTGATATTCCACTTAAGTCTTTGATTGGAAGAAATGTCTTGGGTTTTCACTCAGGTACAAGTTGTTACCCTCCACCGCTGGCCACGCCCTCGCTTGATCTCTGCACGCTCAGTACATTTTTGCGGCTAATACGTGCAATAAGCATGCATATACGCCGCAAAAATGTACCGAACGCACAGACCTCGGCGCGATCATCGCGGCCCCTGATGCAACATCCGGGCTAGACACTGAGCTGAGTCGCCGGGCCGCTGTCGTGCAGACGGCGGATCGCCTCCGCAATCAGCGGCGCGCAATCGACAACCCGCAGCTTGCCAGCGCCGGCGGCCTGCGGCAGCGAGTTGGTCACGGCGACGGCGTCCAGCGGCAATCGCTGGATATCGGCGAGCGCATTGCCACAGAACTGGCCGTGGCTGGCGAGCGCGATAATGCGACTGGCGCCGCCATCGCGAATGGCGGCGGTGGCGCGGGACAGAGTGCCGCCGCCGGCGATCAGGTCGTCGACGATCAGAACGCTGGCCCCCCGCACCTCGCCAACCAGCACCCCGCCGCTGAGCTGGTCGCCGCTGCGGTACTTTTCCACGAAGGCGCGGCCTATGTCCCGCTGCAGCCGTTCACCCAGGGCCGTGCGGAACGCCTCGGCCCGTTTGACGCCGCCGACATCCGGCGACGCCACCACCAGCGGGCGCTCATCGCCGGCGAGCTGTTCCGCGGCGAAATCCACGAACAGGGGCTGCGCCGGCAGGTGCAGGGTGCGGCAGCGGAAGGCGTTCTCGAAGGCGGCCTGGTTGTGTACGTCCAGGGTGACTACCGCGTCGGTGCCGAGCGACTCGAACAGGCTGGCCAGGTAGCGGCTCGACAGCGGATCGTGCAGCTTGGTGCGCCGGTCCTTGCGCGCGTAGCACAGGTAGGGAATCACCGCCGTCACGCGCGCCGCGCCGGCGTCCCGCAAGGCGCCGATAAAAAACAGTACGCGCACCAGCCGCTCGTCGACACGGCCGTGCTCGGCGCCATACAGCGACTGCACCAGGTAGACGTCTGCGCCCTCCACGTCGTCCAGTGGCCGCAGCTTGTGTTCGCCGTCGACAAAGTCGCGCTCCTCGTGCGCGGCCAGGGGTTCACCGAGCGCGGCGGCCACGCGGCCGGCGAAGTCGGCGCCGGCATCGAGACTGAACAGCTTCAGGCGACTCATGACAGGTGCAGCCGGAACCAGTCGATGGCGAGGCGCACGACTTCCTCGAGGGTGCCGGGCTCCTCGAACAGGTGCGTAGCGCCCGGAATAATCTGCAGCTGCGGGCTGTTGACCATGCGCGCCGCCGCCTCCTCGTTCAGTTCGATCACCTGGGTATCATCGCCACCGACGATCAGCAGGGTCGGCGCCTTTACCAGCGGCAGATCGGAACCGGCCAGGTCCGGGCGGCCACCGCGGGACACCACTGCCTTCACCAGTAGCGGGCGCTCGGCGGCGGCAATCAGCGCCGCCGCGGCGCCGGTGCTGGAGCCGAACAGGCCGAAATGCAGTTTTTCCGTTGTCTGCTCGTGGGCAACCCAATCCACCGCCGCCGCCAGGCGCCGCGCCAGCAGATCGATGTCAAAGCGGTATTCGCGCGTGACCTCATCGATCCGGTGTTCGTCGGCGGTGAGCAGGTCGAACAGCAGCGTGCCGATACCGGCGTCATTCAGCTGTTCGGCGACCATGTTATTGCGCGGGCTGAAACGGCTGCTGCCGCTGCCGTGGGCGAACAGCACCAGGGAGCCGGTACCGTCCGGCAGGGCCAGGAACCCTTCCAGCTGTTCACCGGCGGCATTCACCAGTACTTCGCGGCGATTCATGGGCTGTTCCCCTGCAGGTCTTCCGCTTCGCGCATCATGGCGATGACCTGCTCGTCACTTAGCTGGGAAAAGTCGTGGTACCAGGCGCCAATGGCCCAGAAGGATTCCGGCGTCATCAGGCACTCGATCCGGTCCACGAGGCTGGAGAAACGGTGCAGCGAAGACGGCGGCGCCACCGGCACCGCCAGCACGATGAAGGCCGGCTGCTGCTGGCGCACCGCGCGCGCGGCCACCTCCATGGTGGCGCCGGTGGCGATGCCGTCGTCCACCAGGATCACGCAGCGATCCTTCAGCTCCGGCCAGGGCTTGTCGCCGCGGTAGCGCTTGGCGCGGCGCTCCAGTTCCGCCTGCTCGGCGCGCGCCACCTGCTCCAGCGCCTCGTCGCTGATGCCGCAGCCGCGCACCACGTCGTCGTTCAGCACCCGCACACCGCTGGCGATGGCGCCCATTGCCAGTTCCTCGTGCCCGGGCACCCCCAGCTTGCGCACCAGCATCAGGTCCAGCGGCGCGTGCAGCGCGCGCACCAGCTCCAGCCCGAGTGGCACACCGCCCCGTGGCAGGGCGAGCACGATCACGTCTTTGCGGTTCGCATAGTCACGGAGCGCTTCCGCCAGCATGCGGCCGGCCTCCACGCGGTTCTCGAAGGGCGTCATCACAACTTGGCCCCCGCAGAAATCAACGGTTGGGTAATAAAACTAGACTAGCAAACAGGATCCCCGACTAAGTGCGCTATGAGCGACCCTGCCGTCAACATTCCGGGCCTGGAGGATAAGACTCGTTTTCTGCTTGCGCCCGGCAGCTATCCGGAGGCGACGACATCGGTGCGCCTGGTGGAAACCCATATGGCGCGGGTGTTCCTGACCGATCACTTCGCCTACAAGATGAAGAAACCGGTGCGCTCCAGCTATCTGGACTTCAGCAGCCTCGACAAACGCTATGCGGTGTGTCGCGAGGAGCTGCGGCTGAACCGGCGCCTGACCGACAATGTCTATCTCGACGTGGTGGCCCTGCGCCTCGATGCCGACGGGCGACTGGCCCTGGCAGAAGGTGCCGGTGTACCGGTGGAGTGGCTGGTGAAGATGCGCCGCCTGCGCGAGGACGCCAGCCTGCCGGCGCTGATCGACAACGCGACCGCGCAAACCCTGGCGCCGCTGCTGCAGCGGCTGTGCGACTTCTATCTCGACGCCGAGTCGATTTCGTTGAGCGGACCCCAGTACCTGACGCGGCTGCGGCACCAGTGCGAGGACTGGCGCGATCGGCTGCTGGCGCCAGACCTGGTGCGGGAACTCGCGCTCGACGCGGGGGAAATCAACGATATTGCCGCGGCACTGCTGCACTTTCTCGGCAGCGCAGCGGAACTGCTCGGCACGCGCGCGGCAGCGGGCAAGATCGTCGAGGGTCACGGCGATCTGCGCCCTGAACACTGTTTCCTGACGCAGCCGCCGCAGGTGATCGACTGCCTGGAATTCAACCGCGTCCTGCGCTGTGTCGATCCGGTAGATGAACTCAGCTACCTGGCACTGGAGTGCGAGCTGCTGGGACGGGCCGACCTCGGCGATGCGGCGCTGCAGAGCTACTATCGCTGCTGCGGCGACCGGCCGCCGCCCGCCCTGGCGCGCTTCTACCGGGCCTACCGCGCCCTGCTGCGCGCGCACCTGGCGGCGGCGCATCTGCAGGACGGCGAACTGGCGGAACCGGACAAATGGAAAAACAAGACGCGTTTATATCTGCAGGCGGCGCGGCGCTATTCCTTGGATGGGAACCCCTGAAAAACGTAGCGAGCGGGGGGCTGGTGGTGGCCGCCGGAGCGGAGTAACCGGAGCGTACTTCTAGTACGTGAGGATTGCGACCGGGCTGGCGCACCAGCACCGCCGGACGCCGCCAGGCACACGCGCAGTAGTTTTTCAGGGAGTTCCCAAAAAAAATGCCCCGGACTTGGGGGAGCTCCGGGGCAAACATCTGACTTCCTTGGGGGATGATGACGCATTCCAACGATCTTGCATTTTTAGAGCGGCTGTCGCCGGAACGGTTCCCCGCTTTCCGTTAAAAAGTGTAAAAATTTTGATCAATGCACATAATTTGTCGCCGTATTCCTTATCTTTGCACATGGCAGCGTCAGACGGCTCCGCGCGGCAGCCATAAAGCACCCGCGCAGCAACCGTCGCCGTCAGTGCGCCTCGTCCCAGCTGGTCCCCTGGCCGAGATCGACGATCAGTGGCACATGCAGTTCGGCTGCGCCCTGCATCAGCTCGACGATGCCCGCGGTGACCTGCTTCACTTCACTGGCCGGTACCTCCAGCACCAATTCGTCGTGCACCTGCATGATCAGCTTGCTGGCCAGCCCCTGCTCCGCCAGCCAGGCGTCCACCGCGATCATCGCGCGCTTGATGATATCGGCGGCGGTACCCTGCATCGGTGCGTTGATCGCGGTGCGTTCGGCAGCCTGGCGCTGCATGCCGTTGCGCGAGTTAATCTCCGGCAGGTACAGGCGGCGGCCGAACAGGGTTTCCACATAGCCCTTTTCCGACGCCTGCTTGCGGGTGTTCTCCATGTACTGCAGCACACCCGGGTAGCGCTCGAAGTAGCGGTCGATATAGGTCTGCGCATCGGCGCGGGGAATGCCCAGCTGCTTGGCGAGACCGAACGCGGACATGCCGTAGATGAGGCCGAAGTTGATCGCCTTGGCGCGGCGACGCTGCTCATCGCTGACGTCGTCCGCTGCCACCTCGAACACTTCGGCGGCGGTGGCGCGGTGAATGTCGGCGCCCTGGGCGAAGGCATCGACTAGGCCCTTGTCGCCGGACAGGTGCGCCATGATGCGCAGCTCGATCTGCGAGTAGTCCGCGGCGATGATCACGCTGCCGCCATCGACGCGCGGATCGGCGGTGAAGGCCTGGCGGATACGGCGGCCCTCTTCGCTACGGATTGGGATGTTCTGCAGATTCGGATCACTGGAAGACAGGCGCCCGGTGGCGGCCACCGCCTGGTGATAGGAAGTGTGCACGCGGCCGGTGGCCGGATCGATCATCAGCGGCAGCTTGTCGGTATAGGTGTTCTTCAGCTTGGCCAGGCCGCGGTACTGCATGATCAGCGCCGGCAGCTCATGGCTCAGTGCCAGTTCCTGCAGCACCGGCTCGGCGGTGGAAGGCGCGCCCTTGGGGGTCTTCTTGATCACCGGGATCTGCAGCTTGTCGAACAGGATGGCACCCAGCTGCTTGGTGGAGCCGAGATTGAATTCCTCGCCGGCGACGGCGAAGGCCTGCTGCTCCAGTTCGCGCATCTTCTGTTCCAGCTCGCTGCTCTGTGCCGCCAGCATCTTCGCGTCGATATAGGCGCCGTTGCGCTCGATGCGCGCGAGTACCGGCAGCAGCGGCATCTCGATCTCATCCAGCACCATTTCCAGCGACGGCTCCTTGGCCAGGCGGCCGGACAGCTCGCGGTGCAGGCGCAGGGTGATATCGGCATCCTCGGCCGCGTAGGGACCGGCCTTGTCCAGTTCGATCTGGTTGAACGTCAGCTGCTTGGCGCCCTTGCCGGCGATGTCCTCGAAATGCACCGTCTTCTCCCCCAGGTACTTTAGCGCCAGGCTGTCCATATCGTGGCGGCTGGCGGTGCTGTCGAGCACATAGGATTCCAGCATGGTGTCACGTTCGATGCCGCGCAGCTCGATGCCGTAGTTGGCGAGGATATGGCTGTCGTACTTCAGGTTCTGGCCGACTTTCTTCTGCTTGTCATCTTCCAGCAGCGGTTTCAGCTTCTGCAGCACCTCGTCAAACGGCAGCTGCGCGGGCGCCCCCATATAGTCGTGCGCCAGCGGCACGTAGGCCGCCCGGTAGGGCTCCACCGCGAAGGACACCCCCACCAGTTTCGCCTGCATGTAGTTAAGGCTGGTGGTTTCGGTATCGAAGGCGAAGATGTCAGCTTCTTGCAGCTGCTGCAGCCAGGCGTCGAAATCCGCCATCTCGGTGATGATGATGTAATCGCGCTCGACCGCGTCGGCCATGGCTTCCTCGGCCGGCTCGGCGGACAGTTCCTCCAGCCAGCCGCGGAATTCCAGCTCGCCGAACAGTTCGATCAGTTTGTCGGTGTGCGGCTCCGCGTTGTGCAGCTCCTGTGGGTGATAGGGCATCTCCACATCGGTCTTGATGGTGGCGAGCTTGTAGGACATATCCGCGGCGTCGCGGTGCTCCGCCATCTTTTTGCCGAGGGTCTTGGCGCCGCGGAAACCCAACGGCGCGATCGCATCCAGGTCGGCGTAGATCGCCTCGAGTCCGCCCAGGTTCTGCAGCAGCGCCAGCGCGGTCTTTTCACCGACGCCTGGGACGCCGGGAATATTGTCGGCCTTGTCGCCCATCAGCGCGAGGAAGTCGATGATCAGTTCCGGGCCTATGCCGAACTTTTCCCTGACGCCGTCGCTGTCCATTTCCGTGTTGGACATGGTGTTCACCAGCGTGATGCCGGGGCGCACCAGCTGCGCCATATCCTTGTCGCCGGTGGAAATGATCACCTCGCGCCCCTGCTTCTGCGCTTCCAGTGCCAGGGTGCCGATCACGTCATCCGCCTCGACGCCGTCGACGACCAGCCGCGGCAGCCCCATGGCGTCGATGACGTCGTGGATCGGCTGAATCTGTTCGCGCAGGTCGTCGGGCATCGGCGGCCGGTGGGATTTGTAGTCGGCGAAGAGCTCGTCGCGGAAGGTCTTGCCCTTGGCGTCGAACACCACCGCCACGGTGCTATGGGGATGCTCCTTCAGGTGGCGGCGCAACATGGCGATCACGCCGCGCACCGCACCGGTCGGCTTGCCCTTGCTGGTGGTCAGCGGCGGCAGGGCGTGAAAGGCGCGGTACAGGTAGGAGGAGCCGTCCACCAGGATCAGCGGGGCGGCGTTGCTGTTCTTGTCAGTCATAAATCTTCGGAATCAATCGTTGGAATGTTTGTGCGAGAGGCGGTGTGGAATGGCCGATAGCATACCGTCCTTCGTCGACTTTTTCTTCTCGCGGCGCCCGCCTTTTTTCCGCACACGGAGTGCAACTTTCCACGCGAGAAGGGCCGCTTTCACTTTGCCGCGCCGACAGCGGCAGTCACCGCAGCGGCGTCAAAGCTCGCGCGGCGCCATCTAGGCTTCCTTCACGGTAACGACATGTGTTGTTCACGAAATCATCCGCAAGCCGTTAATTGCCGGCAACAGCCGCGCAGTGTAATGGGCGCCCGGCTACAGGACGCCGGGCTTCAGCACAGCAGACACCAGAGGGAAGGGATAGACCATGAAAGGTGTGATATTGACCGGATTTCTGTTCGCAACCGCCACTGTCGCCGCGCCGACAGTAGCCGCCGCCATCGATCCACCGGTGATTGTCGCCGACCTGCAGCGGGACGCGACGGAAAAGCTGGAATTGAGTGACAGGCAGCGACGGGAATCGCTGCTACAGGACGTCAAGCGCCGCCAGGATGAATCGCTATTGCAGCGGCAGATGCACCAGCTGGAACAGCTGCGACAACAGGCGGAGCGCGATGCCGCGCGGGCCGAAAAGCTGCAGCGGCTCAAAGAGAATTCCTAGCGCAATTTGCGCCCCGCTCGCCCCACCCGCTGTCGCGGCCACACCGCGGCAGCGCACACCATTTTTTCACTATTCTCCTGCACGCCCCGCCCCACCTGGACAGGAAACACCATTTGCAGAGTCCCCACCATGCATGCCCTGCGGCCCTGTGCCAGCAGCCCGCCGCCCGCTCGCCACGGCTTCACTCCGGCGCTCGGTGGATGGCAGTCACCGCAGGTCGCCGGCCGGCAAAGCGGGGGACTTCTAGGCTTTTATAGAGCGAATCCTGCCGCGTGCAGCGGCCGCCGCTGACCGGAAGTTATCGAGAGGATGTAACCATGAGTTGTACGAGTTTTTGCCACCTATTGCTGTCATCCGCTGTGCTTGTCGGGCCGTCGCTGGCGTCCGCCGACACGATCGAGCGCAACAACAGCGAAGCGACACTGCCGGGGGAGATGGAGTACATCGAGGTCATCGGCGAACCCGAGACCGATGACGAGGCGCGTGAGAAGGCGCAGCAGGCGCGCGAATTCAGGCAGCGACAGCAGAAGCGCAGCCGGCTGGAACAGGTGCAGTCACTGAAGTTGCGTCAGCAGCAACTGCTGGACAGATTCCGTACCGAGAAGGAAAAGGCGCTGGCCGCAGAGCGCGACAGGCGCGGCAATTCCACACAGGAGGCCGCCCGCGCCGAGGAACTGCGTCTGGAGCAGGAGCGAAACCGCGCCGAGGAACTGCGCCGACTGGAAGAGGAGCGGCTGCGCACCGAGGCGAAAGCGCAACAGCAGGAACCCTCCTGAGTGCGCCTAGCCGGCGCTGCCGACGGGCGTCGCGTCCGGCACTTCGGCCAGACAGCTGCGCGCCTGCGCCAGCAGCTGCTCGACCAGGTCGCGATAGCTGGCATTTGCTGGCAGCCGTTCGGCGAGCGGGTCCAGAGCGGCGTAGCGCAGGCCGAGATTCGCCGCAGTCTGCCGGTCGCGGTCATTTTCCGGCACCTCGCCGAACAGACAGCCATCGCCCCGCCCCTGTAACTGAAGTAGCGCGCGGGCACCGTGCCCGCCCTTACCGCTGTCACTCAGCGCTTTGGTCACCACACCGGCGGAACCGAAAAAGTGCCCATAGGCATCGTGGGTCACGACGATGGGTACATCCCGATAGGCCCACAGGGCCCGGTCCAGCACCTTCTGTTGATTGGCCATGGCGCGGGAAAAGTCCCGCGCGCGGCTGCGGTAGAGCTCAGCCTGTTGCGGCTGCAGCTGGCCCAGGCGCTCGGCGATCTGCGCGGCGATGATCGCCGCATTGCGCGGCCGCAGCCACAGGTGCGGATCCGTCGCCGCGGCACCCTGATACTCGTAGCTACCGCTGGCGAGCAGTTCGAGCTGCTGTTCGGCGGGCAGCAGCGCCGCCTGCCTGGCCAGGACACTCTCCAGCTGTGGCCCCATCCACACCACCAGCTGCGCCCGCTCCAGCGCCGCGCGCGCCGATACATTCGGCGCATAGTGGTGTGGATCACCGCTGCTGATCAGCACGCGCAGCGGCATATCCGCGCCGACAATCTCCCGTGCGATCAGTGCCAGTGGGCGGATGCTCACCACCAGTTCCCTATCGGCGGTTGATGCGGGGCGGTCACAGGCGGCGAGCAGAACGAGGCACAGGGACAGGGAGAGGCGCTTGAGGAAAAACATGACGGACATTGGGCGGCAAAAAACTGCGATATAATCACACCCGGCCTGCGCCTGCCAGTCATCCAATCCCCACGCCTTTCGCGGAGAATTCGCCCTGAGTCATTCCGAGCCGCTCATCACCGCCGACAATCTCGGCCTGGAAATCGCCGGCCGCCAGTTGCTGCAGAACATCACGCTGGAACTGCAACAGGGCGAGATCGTCACGGTTATCGGACCCAATGGTGCCGGCAAGACCACACTGCTGCGCCTGCTGCTGGGCCTCACCAAGGCGACCGACGGCAGGGTGTGGCGGCGGCCGGATTTGCGTATCGGCTATATGCCGCAGCGGCTGCAGATCGATGCGTCCATGCCGATGTCGGTCATGCGCTTCCTGCTGCTGGGGCAACCGCGCCTCGGGGCCGCGCAGGCGCAGGCGGCACTGCGGCGCGTCGGCGCCGGACAGCTCGCGGATGCCAAGCTGGCGGACCTTTCCGGCGGTGAAATGCAGCGCGTGCTGCTGGCGCGCGCCGCGTCGCGCAAGCCGCAGCTGCTGGTGCTGGACGAGCCAACCCAGGGCGTCGACGTCGGCGGCCAGGGCGAGGTGTACCAGCTGATCGCCGCCTTGCGCGACGAGCTGGATTGCGGCGTGCTGCTGGTTTCGCACGACCTGCACCTGGTGATGGCGGCGACCGACCGGGTGCTTTGTATCAACCAGCACATTTGCTGCCACGGCCACCCGGAGCAGGTCAGCCGCGACCCGGCCTACCTGGAACTCTTCGGCGACAAGGTGGCCCCCTACACCCACCAGCACAATCACCAACACGGCCTGAGTGGCGATATCGTCGGGGCGCAGCGCTGCGATCACTCCGCGCGTCAACCGCACACTCACTCCGCCAACCAAGACGAGCGTAAATAAGTGGCCCAATTCGGCGAATTGCTGCACAGCCAATTTCTCTGGTACGCCCTGGCCGCCGGCCTGCTGGTGGCGCTGGTCAGCGGCCCGCTGGGCTGCTTTGCCGTGTGGCGGCGCATGGCCTATTTCGGCGATACCCTGGCCCACTCGGCACTGCTCGGCGTCACGCTCGGTTTCGTGCTGCAGGTGATGCCAACGCTGGCCGTCGGCGCCACCTGCTGTGTGCTGGCGTTACTGCTCGTCTATCTGCAGCGCCACCAGAAGCTGGCGGTCGACACCCTGCTGGGGATACTGTCCCACTCGATGCTGGCGCTGGGTATCGTCACGGTCAGTTTGTTCAAGATCAAAGTCGACCTGCTGTCGCTGCTGCTCGGCGATCTGCTCGCCGTCAGCGGTCGCGATCTGGTACTGATGCTGGCCGCGGCCGCACTGATTGCCGCGCTGCTGTATTTTCTGTGGGAAAAGCTGCTGTCTTTTACCCTGCACGAAGAGCTTGCCGCGGTGGAGGGTGTGCCGGTGGAAAAAATCCGCCTGGCGCTGATGCTGATGCTGGCACTGCTGATCGCCATCGCCATGAAAGTGGTCGGCGTACTGCTGATCACCGCGCTGCTGATTATTCCCGCCGCCGCCGCGCGGAAATTTTCCAATACGCCGGAGCGCATGGCCGGTCTCGCGTCGGCGATCGGCTGTGCGGCAGTGGTACTCGGACTGCTGGCATCGATCCTGTGGGATACACCGGCGGGGCCATCTATCGTGCTGGCGGCCGGGATGATTTTTCTCGGGTGCCAGTTTCGCAAAGCCTGACTCCTCATCCCGCAGTAGGAGGAATTTTGACCTAACCAACTGGTACATTCGTTAAGCTTTATTCTAGATTTGCGACCAAGATTGCACTGCAGTCGTGATCGCCCTCACCAATCCCCTCAATAATTGCTCATCCCGTCGCCAGCCAATTGTTTCAGAATTCGGCCGTTGCTAGTGTTGGCCGACGACCAGTCAGTTTCGGTCGGTCACTGATAACGACAATAAATGGACGAGCAACGATCATGGAAAAACTGTTCTTTCGTCGCAACGCCTTGGCTAGCGCAATACTCACCGCGGCCGCTGCGGCCGTACCGCAAACTCTTTTCGCCGCCGAGGAGGGCGCTATCGAGGAAGTCGCCGTAGTCGGCTCGCGCATTCAGCGCAACGCCGAATTCGAGACGGCCACACCGATCCAGGTCATGGATCGCGAGGCCATCGAAAAGTCCGGCTACACCAACCTGCAGCAGATGTTCGAAAAGAATCCCGCTGCCGGTAACGGCACCTTCTCCACCCGCGGCAACAACCAGGACTCCACCGCCAACGGCGCCGCCGCCGTGAGTCTGCGCGGCATGGGCGCCGACGCCACCCTGGTACTGGTCAACGGCAAGCGCGTCGCCATCAGCGCCTTTGCCGAGAGCATCACCACCAACTTCGTCGACATCAACAGCATTCCCCTCGCCGCAGTAGAGCGGGTGGAAATACTGAAGGACGGCGCCTCCGCGATCTATGGATCCGATGCCGTTGCCGGCGTGGTCAACCTGGTGCTGCGCAAGGATTTTGAAGGCACAGAGATTTCCGTCGACTACGGTGGTGCCGACGGCTATGACGAGCAGTCGGTGGCCGCTGTCTGGGGTGTCAACGGTGACGACTCGAACCTGACCCTGATCTTCGATCACCGCAGCAACTCCACCCTCGCCAGTGTGGAGCGCAGCGGTCTCGACACCGCCGACCAGTCCTCCCGCGGCGGTATGGATTTCCGTTCTTCGCGCGGTTATCCGGGCCGCTTTATCGTCGACGGCGAGACCACCATCGATCCGGGCTGCCCGTCCGGTAGCGCCTTCGGCCAGACCTGTGTCTACGACTACGGCCCCTGGACCCTGCTGACCCCGGAAGCCGAGCGCACCGGTATGCTGATGCTGGGTCACACCCAGCTGAGCGACAGCGTGGAGTTCTTCAGCGAAATCGCCGTGCAGCACAACACCTCCATCGCCCAGGGTGCGCCGACCCCGCTGGATGAGGACGCCGGCCTGACCGTGCCCATCACCCATCCGGACAACCCGTTTACCGGTGCCAGCAGCATCGATGTCGGCCGCTACCGCACCGTCGATGCCGGCGCGCGCCAGTGGAGCATCGAGACCGACAACCTGCGCGGTGTATTCGGCCTGCGCGGCAGTGTCGCTGACTGGGACTGGGAAGCCTCGGTGCAGCGCTCGCGCAGCGAATCCACTCAGACCGGCAACCGCTCCCAGGGCTGGGTGCGCACCGACCTGCTGCAGCAGGAGATCGATGCGGGCCGCTACAACCCCTTCGGCGGCGTGCAGAATCCGCAGTCTGTGATCGACGCCATCACCACCAGCCTGGTGCGCCAGGGTAAGTCCGAACTGCGCAGTATGGACTTCACCATCAACGGCAACCTGTTCGACACCGCCAATGGCGCCATCGCCATGGCTGCCGGTGTCGAACACCGCGAGGAAAAGGCCTCCGATATTCCGGACGACCAGTTCCAGCGCGGGCTGATCTTCGGCACCGAGTCCGTATCCGCCTCCGCCAGCCGCGATATCACCTCGGCGTTTGTTGAGTTCGCGATTCCGCTGCCCGCCAACCTCGACCTGACACTGGCCGGCCGCTACGACGACTACAGTGATTTCGGCACCACTACCAACCCGATGGCCAACCTGCTGTGGACCGCCAGTGACATGCTGTCCCTGCGCGCTTCCTGGGGAACCGGTTTCCGTGCGCCGTCTCTGGCCCAGATAGGTCTGGGGCCGTCGCAGGAATCCATTTTCTTTGCCGATACTTTCGGTTGCGCCGTCAATGACGCCTACTGTGCCAGCACCGATTACACGATCGAGTTCGCCGGCAACCCGGATCTGGAGGCCGAGGAGTCCGAGTCCTTCAACCTGGGCGCGGTGGTCAAGCCCATCGACGGCATGCAGCTGTCCGTGGATTACTGGAGCATCACCCAGGAAGGCAAGATCGACGAGGTGCCGTTCGGCTACCTCTACAGCCAGTTCTGTAACGACCAGAACAGCACCGTGTGCGTCCGTTCCGCCCCCCTGCCCGGCGAGTCCCTCGGCTCACTGCAGTCCATCAACAGCGGCTTTATCAATATCGGTGAGCAGACGGTCTCCGGTGTCGACCTGAGCCTGGTCTATTCCGGCATGGCCGTGGCCGGTGGCGATCTGGGTCTGCGCCTGGATTACTCCTACCTGGCGGAGTTTGAGCGAGTGGAATTGAATTCCAGTGGCGACGACTTCCTGACCCGCGACCTGGCCGGCGAGTATGAATACCCGCAGCACCGCTGGGCGGCATCCGCGGACTGGGCACGCGATGCCTTCGCATTCACCGTGGGCCTGAACTATATCGGCGAGTTTGAGGATACGCCCGATATCGATTTCGACGGCACCCTGGACTATGACACCAATGACTCCCGCACGGTGGACTCGTTCATGACCGTGAATTTGCAGGCCCGCTATACCGGCTTCGACAACATGGTACTGAGCATCGGCGCTGACAACGCGCTGGATGAGGAACCGCCTTTCGCCATCGGCGACGGCGACTCGGATCTGTATGGCTATGTTTCCGGACTGCACGATCCGCGCGGTCGCTTCGTTTACGGCAAGATGACCTACAGCTTCTAAGTCAGATTGCCGTTACAGGATGTAAAACCAGGGGAGAGCTTCGGCTCTCCCTTTTTATTCCCGGCTCACTCGCTACTTATTCGGGCTGTCGCGAACCCGATAAACGCTCGCTAGCGGCGAACTTTACGGCGGTGCCGCTGACACTGACCATCATCATGCCGCCCTGCTGTCCGACCACTTCGTAGTCGATGTCGATGCCTACGATACCGTCGGCACCGAGATTGCGGGCCTGCGTTTCCATATCCTCAAAGGCCACCTTGCGCGCCTTTGCCATCTCGCGTTCGTAAGAGCCGGCGCGACCACCGACAACATCCCGCACAGCGCTAAAGATATCCTTGAAAATATTTGCCCCCAGAATGGCCTCACCGACTACCACGTCGAGGTAGTCCTTGATCTCCCGGCCATCGACCACTGAAGTTGTCGTTTTCAACATCGCGATTTTCTCTCCCTGTTCTGTACACTTTGGTTACACGGATTTCCGTCAGCGCTGCACCTGTTCGCCTTCGCGCCTTGCCCGCGCATAGGTCTCGTTGGCTCGCCATACCCGCAGCAGGTTGCCGCCAAGGATTTTCTCGATATCGGCTTCACTGTAATTGCGCTCCAGCAGTCCGCGGATCAGGTTCGGATACTGAGAGACATCTTTCAGCCCCATCGGCAGACTGTCGCCGACACCGTCGTAATCAGAACCGATACCGATATAGTCGACACCAACCAATTCGCGCACATGGTCGAAATGGTCGAGTACGTCGTCCAGCTCCGCATAGACGAAGGTGTCTTCGGTAAGCTGCTGTTCAAACTCGCTGACTTCCTCACTGTCCTCGTTGAGGCCCCGCTCGCGCATGAATTCGTCTGTGGCCGCACGGATCTTTTCACGCGACTGCCGTGACGCCGCGCTGATAAACGTGGAGCCGAAGTTGATCATGATGACTCCGCCCTTGTCCGCCAGCGCCCGGATCATCTCGTCGCTCATGTTGCGCTCGAAACCTGGAGTAAAGTGCCGCGCCGACGAGTGGGATGCGATGACCGGGACCTCAGAGATTTCCATGACTTGCCAGAAGGCGGCATCCGAAATATGGGAAACGTCCACCATGACGCCGACACGGTTCATTTCCACCACCAGTTGCTTGCCGAATTCACTCAATCCCCGCCACTGCCGCTGCTCATCGTAGGACGAGTCAGAAATATGGTTGCTTTTCGAGTGAGTCAGGGTGATATAGCGAACGCCGCGCTCGGCAAAATGCTGCAGATTCTGCAAGTCGCCGGCGATGGCTGCGCCGTTTTCCATTCCCAGTGGCAGCGATATATGGCCGCTGGCCACCTGCTGCTCCATTTCTGCGACTGAGTGTGGAATCGCAAACTTGTCCGGGTGTTGCGCGACCAGACCTTCCACCAGGTCAATCAGCTGATCGGCGTAGGCCCTGGCACTGCCGTCGCTTTCTTTTTCCGCAGGGATGTAGATCGACATAAACGGCGCATTGAGCCCACCCCTGCTCGCGCGCGGGTAGTCAAAATCGCCTCCCTGTGTCGCCAGGCCGACATCGGCAGGTTTCTCGGTCATCCGATAGGGTACGTCGATATGGGTATCGATCAGCAAGTACTGTTGTGCCAGGGCCTCAGCCCGACGATTAACCTGCTGATCCTGACCACAGCCAGCTACAACCAATGCCGCGACCAACACGATTTTTTTCATTTGATTAACCTTTATTTTTCTGCGACCGAAGATATTGCTACTTGTTTCGGCAACTTATCGACATCGTCTGCACTATGCGCCAGATTCCGCGATGCCCACAGCGATTATAGGGATTCCCGAGCGGGCAAATCGTTACCGCCCTCTTCCGCAATCTCCACAAATGACTTGTTGCCACTGGTATAGTTCTCAAACTCGAGTCCTTTGTAGAGCGTGATCGCAATGATCACCGCACCGAAGAGGGCAAAGAAGGTACCCGGTGCGGCTTTCTTGATTACGACCCGGCTATCGCCGAAGCCGGTTTCCAGTTCACCGGCGTGGCCCCAGATACCGGACATAAAGAGGCGATAGCCCATATAGGCAAATACGCAGCCCACGACCAGCGAGGTAATCTTGTAGGAAATCAGAGAAAATATGATATGAGTGCTTAGGTCCACCTGTGAGTCCCTGTCAGGTTTTTGATATTGATGTTCGTACGGCTGTTCAGCCAGGAAGGGGATAAGGCAGCGCGAACAGATGCAGCAAATTTACACCCCAGTGCGCCAGTACACATGCCCAGAAATTCTGTCGCAGATGCCAGAGCAACGCATAACACAGGCCCGCCACCGTCACCAGGGCCAGCGCCGGTGCGGAAGCGGCCCAACCCGTGTGCAGGAAAGTAAAAACGGCGGTTACCAGCGGTACCGCCAGCCAGCGCCAGCGCCAGCGCTGCAGCGCAGTTTCCGCACCGCGCTGCAGTATCCAGCGAAAAAACCCCTCTTCACTCACGCAGACAATCAATAGATTGATCACCGCGGCGACGACGATTGTCAGCGTGAATTTTCCAGAAATGCCAAACACCAGCAGGCCGCAGACAATCGGAACTGTCACCGCGGCAAGGATATAGGGCAGGTCGGCCACCCGAATAGACTGGCGCAGGCGCAGCATGAACGCGACCAGTGCGATGGCGATGACGGCCTTGCCGGTATTGAAGTTCGCGTAAATGCTATTGCCGGCAGCGTCCGTATAGGGGGGCATCAGCTCGATGCGCGTACCGCCGGGTAGCAATCCCATCGCAGTGGTCAACATCAGAACGGCGGCGGCCAGATAACCGAGCCCCCTCTGCCAGCCATGCGTGGTTTCGATAACATACAGTGAGAGCCAGATCAGCGGTGCGGCCAGCCCGGTCCAGCCAAACGGTATGGCGCACAATGTGAGCAAGAGCGGCGCGGCCCAGAGGCCGGCATTGCGGCCTTGGAGCGCGCGATGGGGCCCGTCGCGGTGCAGTGATTCACTACCCATAAGAAACCTTTTGCCGGTGTACATTGGCACACGCGTACGGTCTTGGCATGGGCTGCCAGTATGACCGCTTGGCGGCGTGCACTATCAGCCGTTAAAGGTGGCGCGCATCGAGCGGTAGGTCAACTTCATTTTTGCCGGGTCCAGCGGTGCCTTGAAAAACGCGTGGTAGTGGCCGCGTGGATTGATCAGCACCACTTGGGAGCCGTGGTCGACGGTATATTCCCCATCTGCCAATGGCACCTTGTTGAATGGCACGTTGAGCTGGTTGGCAAATCTCTTCAGGTTGAGGAACTCACCGGTAACGCCGCGAAAGTCCGGGTGGAAGTAACGTACATAGTCGTGCAGCTGCTGCGGGCCATCGCGTTTCGGATCCACCGACACCAACAGGATATCGGTGTCTGCACGCGTCTCTTCGTCCAGTGTCTGGTAAAAGCTGTTCAACGTGGCCAATGTGGTTGGGCAGATATCGGGACAGTGGGTGAAGCCAAAGAAGACCAGTGTCCAGTTGCCGCTGAGACTACCGGTGCGAAATGCCTCGCCGCTGTCGTCCACCAGCTCGAAGTCGCTCAATATGCGCGGGCGCTCCAGCTTCACCGCACCGTTCAGGCGCAATTCGGAATCGGTGATGACCCTCGGCTGACTCATCTTGTGCAGGAAGCCGGCCACGACGGCGATCATAAAGAGGATCAGCACCGCTACTGTCAGCCAGATACCGCGTTTCTGCGTTGGACTGCTGCCCAACAGTTTTTCTTGGCTTGCCGTAGTTTCCATGTCTTATACCGCGATCAGGTAGTGGTCCAGCAACATAATGCAGAAGAGCGCCATCAGGTAGATGATGGAATACTTGAAGGTCTCCATACCTGCATTCGGATTTTTGTCGCGCAGCATTTCCACCGCCCAGTAGACAAAACCCAGCCCCAGCACCACAGCACCGAGCAGGTACAGCCAGCCGAGCATGGCGGTGGCGAAGGGCAGCAGGCTGACGGCGAACAGGACGAAGGTGTACAGCAGTATGTGCAACTTTGTATAGGCCACGCCGTGCGTTACCGGCAGCATCGGGATGTCCGCCCGCGCGTAATCCTCACGCCTGTGCACGGCGAGCGCCCAAAAATGTGGTGGCGTCCAGGCAAAGATAATCAGTACTAGCAACAGGCCGTGGCCGTGCAGATCACCGGTCACTGCCGTCCAGCCCAGCAGCGGCGGCGCCGCGCCTGCGAGGCCACCGATTACGATATTCTGCGGTGTGGCGCGCTTCAGGAACATCGTATAGACGACGGCATAACCGAGCAGGGAGAACAGGGTCAGCCATGCAGTCAGCGCGTTCACGAAGACCAGCAAAATGGCCATGCCAATACTGCCGAGCAACAGCGCAAACAGTAGTGCCTTTTGCGGCTCAACGCGGCCACGCGCGATCGGGCGGTTGCTGGTGCGCGCCATCTTGATATCGATATGGCGGTCCACCAGATGATTTACCGCGGCGGCACTGCCGGCACACAGGGCAATACCGAGATTGCCGAGCAATAGAATATCGAGCGGCACCATACCGGGCACCGCCAACAGCATGCCGATCACCGAGGTGAGTATCATCAGCATCACCACACGTGGTTTGGTGAGCTCGTAATAGTCGCGCCAACTGTTGTGGCTCAGTGTGGCAGTCTGTGTGCTCATGATGTCACCTCGTTATTATCTTTATTGCCTGCTGATTCTAATTTCATCACCGACGCTAGGGTGGGCCTTTCCTCTCCGGCACCAGATAGGCCACAGCGCGGCATTCCATATACGCCTGGCACATTGCTGCAGCACCAGTGCCACAGGTCTCGACAACGATTTCGTTGCCGCCGAGCCGCTGGGCCCTGAGCTTCAGGTCGTAGACCAGTGCCTTGCGACTGGACTCCCGATCACCGGGTTTTTCCTGGCAACTGGAGGCCTCGACAAACCCGAGAGAAGTTGCGGTATATTTATCGATTTCCTCAACCGAGTACTCTCTGACGCTGGTCGCCTTCACTCTGTTTGTGGCATAGCCACCAAAATTCGTATTGAATTCCATCCCGCTGCAGCCGCTCAGCATGAGTGCCACTAGCATTGGTGAATTTTTTTTCATAGTTCTCCGGCCAGCACGGTGCCATGTGCATCGGATTTATCTTGCGAGCTTTCTCTGGCCGTATCGGTCGGTTGTGCCGTCTGGATGCGATAGCAGAAAGTCAGCAGGCCGAGCAACAGCAATGCCGCGCCGGCATTATGCGCGACGGCAATCGGCAACGGCAGGAACATCACTACGTTGGCGATGCCGAGACACACCTGTAAACCGAGAACGCCAGCCAGACCCACTGCCCACCGCCGTGAGCCGGCGCGCCAGGCGAGCAGGGCCAGACCCAACACCAGCACGCTCACAATCAGTGCGCCGATACGGTGGGTCAGGTGAATGGCGGTGCGCGCATCACTTTCCAGCGCGCCGCCTAGATAGTTGGGGCCGATTTGTTGGGCGATATTGAAACCCTGCTGAAAATCCGCCTGTGGCCACCACTGGCCGTGACAGGTCGGGAAGTCGGCACAGGCGAGAGCGGCATAGTTGGAGCTGGTCCACCCCCCAAGGGCAATCTGCAGGACAACCGCAACAACGGCGATGAAAGCCAGCGGGCGAATCTTCTGTAACGAGCGGAACTCATGCGCAGGGATAAGGCGTCCCTTATTGCGCAGGCGCTCGACGATCAGCCACAACATGGATAGCGTCGCCATACCGCCGAGCAAATGCGCGGTAACTATCTGGGGCCAGAGTTTCAGCGTCACTGTCCACATGCCGAACACTGCCTGCAGTAAAATCAGTGCGAGCAGGAAGTGAGTCTGCTTGAAAGCGCGCTGACCGCGACGACGCCAGGCTAGTACGGTCAAGCCGCCGACCAGCAGTAGCAGGGAACCGGCAAAGTAGCGATGCACCATTTCCGGCCAGGTTTTATCGGTCTGCACCGGCGCATGGGGGAAGGCCGCGTTGGCACTCTGTATTTCATGGTGTTCGTCGGGCCAGGTCAGGTGTCCGTAACAACCGGGCCAGTCCGGACAGCCGAGACCGGCGTCTACCAGACGGGTGAACGCACCCAGCACGACGACAACCACCGCCAGAGCACAACCCGCCATCGCGAGTCGGAGTCGCCAGGCTGTGTGTGGTTTGCTGTCGGTTGGGTCCAGTTCGTAATTATTCATCGTTTGTCTCCCGTCTACTTCTCGTAGGAGTACTTCAGTAAACGTTTTATATCTTTCAGCAGTTCGTTGCCACTGTGATGATTGTCGTAGGCCATCATTGCGAAGCCCCTTTGATCAATCAGTAGCAGCTTTGTTTCCGCAATGTTGGCAAGTGCGGTCTGTTGCTGCAGCTCGAGGAGCGACTCCGGCGGCTGCTGCACAATGCGCAGTCGCGGATGCTCCCGTCGTAATTTCTCCTGCTCCTCGTCTGTTAACGGCGTCGCCGTGACCAGTAGCCGCTCGACCCGGTCTGCCTTTTCGCCGAGGCGAACATGCACCTGGCGACTGGTATAAAGCAGCTGTTCGCATTCGGCTGCGCACTCGGCGCCGGGCAGAATCAGGTAGCGCCACTTGGGATGCCCTTCACCCAGTTGCAAAGGCGCACCATCACCGTCGGTGAATGTCAGCTGATTGATATTGACCGGTGGCTGCAGCAATTCGCCCTGATTGATTGTACCCGTTGGCATGCCCACACCGGTATAGAAGACGATGTAGGCGGCCACTATCGGCAGTAATACGGAAGCAACGACAGAGACACCCTGTATTGTCCCGATTCCGGAGGGCTTCGCAGCGGAAGCATCCCGTCCAGCGGAGGAATTTTGGCTGATCTGACTCACGACATTGTTACCTCGGTGGTATTTATAATTATTTTTTTCGCAGTAGTTGCGGTGCCCGGGTGGCGGCGAACAGCCACAAGACTATCAGTGCCGCGGCCATGGCGAACCATTGAAAGGCGTATGCGCGATGGCGTTGTGGCGGACTGTTGATCAGCTGCCAGTCAGTCACCAGCGCCGTGTCCGAATCGGCACTGAGGCGAATGCTCCACTGGGGCGACTGCAGTTCCAGACTACCAGTTATCGAGCGATCAAGCTGCTGAATTCTGGTGTCCCGTGGCGGGTTCGCTGTGTCAGCGGCTGCCGGCACCGGATAGAGAAAGCCGGTAATAACCTTTGCCGCGAGTGGCCAGCTGACCGCGGGCAGCTGATCCCGCTGTGCCGGCGCCTCGACCCATCCCCGATTGACCAGCCAGCGCTGGTCAGCGGCAACAAAAACCTGCAGCACCTCGTAACCGACGCGACCATCGCGGGTACGATTGTCGAGCAGTTGGTATTCGTCCGTGTAGAAACCGAGCAGGCGCACCGGTGTGTAGGCCTGAAGATGTTTCAGTTTGGCGGGATCCTGTGGCTGTGATGCCAGGCGGGTATCAATGGCCGCATTCAATTCGGCCTTTTCCGCGGCGCGCTGCAACTGCCACGCACCCAGCGACAACAGCAAAGGTAGAAACAGGCCGCTTAGCAGGGTAAGGGGCCAGCTGCGAATCAGTGCTACACTGGCGTTCTTCGCTGGCACTGAAGAGGTGTGAACTGTCATGCCGATTTTTGCCTGGCAGAATATTGCTCCTGCAAACTCTGCGTTGCCGCCACCCTCGGCGGTCACAGGCCTACTCCTACATCAAATGGCGAATAAAAACTATGTGGCTGAAAGTCGTAATTGTGTTGTTGTTTCTCGCGGTGCTGGCCAGCCTGTCCAGCGCACTTTTCTTTCTGCTGCGCGATATGGGCGCGCCGCAATCCAAGAGAACACTCTATGCCCTGGGCATCCGTATCTCCCTCGCTGCACTGCTGCTACTGGCCATCTGGTATGGCTTTGACAGCGGGATTCTATCCAATACGGCGCCCTGGGCTGAAAAATACTGATTTTCCTGACGGGCGCCCGATTACGATGGGCGCCACGCGCGAGCCTGCTTACGCCCCCAGCACATAGACGAAGATAAACAGTCCCACCCATACCACATCCACGAAGTGCCAGTACCAGCTGGCGGCCTCAAAACCGAAGTGATCGTCAGGCTTGAAGTGGTGTGCAATCACCGAACGCAACAGCATGATCAACAGCATAATGGTACCGAGGGTCACGTGCGCGCCGTGGAACCCTGTTAGCATGAAGAAGGTAGTGCCGTAGATTCCGGATTCCAGTGTCAGGCCCAGGTGCTTGTAGGCCTCGTAGTATTCCTCTGCCTGGAAGAACAGGAACAGCGCGCCCAGTGCTACGGTCAGCGCCAGCCACAGGTTAAATGCACGGCGCTTGCCCTGCTTCAGGAACACGTGGGCGAAGTGTACGGTGACACTCGACGACAGCAGGATAACGGTGTTCAGCAGTGGCAGGTGCCAGGGATCAATGATCTCCTTGGGACCGACTATTTTTGCCGCGTCGCCATGTGCAGCGGCGTCCGGCGTCACATAGAGGGGCCAGGTATTTTCAAAGCCCTGCCACAGCATATTCGATGCACCGCGATCGCCCTCACCACCCAGCCAGGGCAAGGCAAAATTGCGAATGTAGTAGAGGGCACCAAAAAAGGCGGCGAAGAACATCACCTCAGAGAAAATAAACCAACCCATGCCCCACACATACGAGCGTTTCAGTTGCTCGCTGTTAAGGCCGGCCATATTTTCGCGGATCACCTGCGCAAACCAGAACCACAACACGGTCGCCATGGCCAGGGCACCGGCGAAGAAAATATACGCGCTGCCGCCGTTAATCCAGTTTGCGGCGCCGAAGGCCGTCAGGAACAGGCCTATGGTGGCAAAAATTGGCAGCCGGGACTGCTCGGGCACATAGTAGCTGCTTTCACTGGCCATAATTTTTATCCCTCTCGCTCGGAGTCGGTATTTTTGTTATCGAGATTGCTTGAGACTCTTTCCGTGATATCAAACAGCGTATAGGAAAGGGTAATGGTGTTAACGCTCGGGGGAAGATCCGGGTCGACAATAAAACGCAGTGGCAACTCGGCACTCTCCCCGGCCTTCAGTGCCTGCTGGTTGAAGCAGAAGCACTCCGTCTTGTGGAAATACTCGGCGGCCTTGAATGGCACCAGGCTCGGAATCGCCTGGGCGACCATATCGCGGTCCGTCGGATTCGAGGCGAGAAACACGGTATCCATTGCCTCACCCGGGTGCACCTTGACAGTGACAACACTCGGCTTGAAGCCCCAGGGCATATTTTCATTGTTACTGGCCACGAACTGGACGGTGACCAGTCTGTCGCGATCCACCGCCGCCGGTACCGCCTCGTATTTACCGCCGGTCTTGCCGTTCAAGCCGGTAATTTCACAAAAGGCGTCGTAGAGCGGCGGCATCACAAAAATCGCGAACACCAGCATGCTGGCGGCGAGCGCCAGCAGCTTCGTAGCTATTTTTGCGTTGTCACTCCACCACATCGCTCAACACCCTAAATCAGCGAACAGCCGGAGGGGTGCTGAAGGTGTGGTACGGAGCCGGCGAGGGCACAGTCCACTCCAACCCTTCCGGATTTTCCCAGACTTCATCTGTGGCCTTGTTGCCGCCCTGCACAGTGCGAATCACATTGAACAGGAACACCAGCTGCGCGGCGCCAAACAGGAAGGCACCTACACTGGCAATCTGGTTGAAGTCGGCAAACTGCAGCGCGTAGTCGGGAATGCGGCGCGGCATGCCGGCGAGGCCAACGAAATGCATCGGGAAGAAGGTGACGTTGAGGCCGATAAATGCCAGCCAGAAATGCACCTTGCCCATGGTTTCGTTGTACATATTGCCGGTCCACTTCGGCAGCCAGTAGTAGACGCCGGCGGTGATCGAGAAGATGGCACCCGGTACCAGTACATAGTGGAAGTGCGCCACCACGAAGTAGGTGTCGTGATACTGGAAGTCCGCCGGGGCGATGGCCAGCATCAGGCCGGAGAAGCCGCCGATGGTAAACAGGATCACGAACGCCACCGCGAACAGCATCGGCGTCTCGAAGGTCATCGAGCCGCGGAACATGGTGGTGACCCAGTTGAATACCTTTACCCCGGTGGGCACCGCGATCAGCATGGTCGCGTACATAAAGAACAGCTCACCGGCAATCGGCATGCCGACGGTGAACATGTGGTGCGCCCAGACGATAAAGCTCAGGAAAGCAATGGACGCGGTCGCATACACCATCGAGCTGTAGCCGAACAGCGGCTTGCGCGCGAAGGTGGGAATGATCGCCGACACAATGCCGAACGCCGGCAGGATCATGATGTACACCTCGGGGTGACCGAAGAACCAGAATACGTGCTGGAACAGTACCGGGTCACCGCCGCCGGCGGCGCTGAAGAAGCTGGTGCCGAAGTGGATATCCATCAGCATCATGGTCACCACACCGGCGAGTACCGGCATTACCGCAATCAGCAGGTAGGCGGTGATCAGCCAGGTCCACACGAACAGCGGCATCTTCATCAGGGTCATGCCAGGGGCGCGCATGTTGAGGATGGTGGCGATGATATTGATCGAGCCCATGATCGAACTCGCACCCATGATATGGATGGAGAAAATGAAGAAGGTCACGCTCGGCGGCGCGTACTCCGTGGACAGCGGGGCGTAGAAGGTCCAGCCGAAGTTGGGCGCCCCCCCTTCCATAAACAACGTGGACGCCAGCATCGCGAAGGCGAATGGCAGAATCCAGAAACTCCAGTTGTTCATGCGCGGCAGCGCCATGTCCGGAGCGCCGATCATCATCGGGATCATCCAGTTGGCGAGACCGACGAAGGCCGGCATCACCGCCCCGAACACCATGATCAGGCCGTGCATGGTGGTCATCTGGTTGAAGAATTCCGGCTGCACTATCTGCAGGCCCGGCTCGAACAGCTCGGCGCGAATCACCAGCGCCATGCAGCCGCCCAGCAGGAACATTGCAAAACTGAACCAGAGATACATCGAACCGATGTCTTTGTGGTTGGTGGTGTACAGCCACCGCTTGAATCCGGGTTGCGGACCGTGTGCCATGACTAACTCCTACTGCTTATTCTTAAAATTGAGAATGTCGATGGGCTGCACGGTGTCGCCCATGTCGTTGCCGAATGCGTTGCGCTGGTAGGTGATCACCGCGGCCAGGTCCACCTCGGACAGCTGCTCGCCAAACGCCTGCATCGCCGGATTTTTCTGCGAACCGCGAATCACCATGCTCATGTGACCATCAAGCGGGCCCGTGGCGATCTTGGAGCCGGCGATCGCCGGGAAGGTGGGAGGCACACCCTGGCCATTCGGCTGGTGACAGGCCGCACAGGCGCGGTTATAGACTTTCTCGCCCTGCGCCAGCAGTTCATCGAAAGTGAAGGTTTTCTCGGTCAGCTCCCGCATCTTCACCGCAGCGGCCGCGCGCTCGTCCAGCCAGGCGGTATATTCCGCCTCGGGCACCGCCTTGACGACGATCGGCATAAAGCCGTGGTCCTTGCCGCAGAGTTCGGCGCACTGGCCGCGGTAGATGCCGGGCTCGTCGATGCGCGTCCAGGATTCATTGATAAAACCGGGAATAGCATCCTTCTTCACGGCCAGGTCCGGCACCCACCAGGCGTGGATAACGTCGTTGGCCGTAATAAGGAAGCGGATCTTCTTGTTGACCGGCACCACCAGCGGCTCATCCACTTCCAGCAGGTAGTTTTCGCCCTTCGGCTGCTGATTGTCGATCTGGGTGCGCGGGGTGGAGAGGTTGGAGAAGAAGGAGACATCGGACCCCAGGTAGTTGTACTTCCACTTCCACTGGTAGCCGGTGATCATGATATCCAGATCGGCTTCCTCGGTGTCGTAGATGTCGTACAGGGTCTTGGTGGCGGGGATCGCCATCAGGATGAGAATGATGGTGGGAACAATGGTCCACGCCAGCTCCACCGCGGTGCTTTCGTGGAACTGCGCCGCCTGGTAGCCCTTGCTTTTGCGATGGCGCCACATGCTGTAAAACATGACGCCAAATACCACCACACCGATGGCCACGCAGATCCAGAAGATCAACATGTGCAGGTTATAAGTGGTGTGGGCAACCTCCGTCACCCCCTGGGTCATATTGACCCCCCAGCGCTCAGCCCCCTGCTCTTCCGCCAGGGCGGAGTGAGCCAGCACCGAAGTGGTCAGCAAGGCGAACAGCCGTTTGAAGCCTCTCAACATCGCCTACAGATCTCCGTGGTTGCGAGCTTCGGTAGCGAAACCCGTAATTATTATTCTCGGCCGCTGGCGTCACGGATAACTGGACTCCCCCCGGTTGCCGAAAATCGGTACCGGGACAATTCCACACAAAAATTGTGGACATGCTGTAGTAACACAAGACTACATACACTGGGCGGAGAGAACTCCCCGCGATACTGCCGTCAGTGCAACTTGTTATTCTAATTAAAGATTTTTTACTTCAGATGTCGTCGTCCGGAAGGTACAACCAACAACCTGTGTATTTATTTGTCGCATCTACTGCATGTACAAAAGGAACACATCGCCAAAAAAAAGTCAATTGATCCGCCACGCCGATACGCCGTTTCTTGCCATGGTCACAGGGCGCCGTGAACCAGCCGTCCGGCGGCGAGTGTGGCGAGCACACGGGTATCGCGCAGCGCCGCCGCGTCGACGGCACTGACGTCCCGATCGACCAGAATCAGATCCGCGCGCTTGCCCACTTTCAGCGAACCGGTTTCCTCGCCGCGACCGAGCATGGCGGCGGCATTGATGGTGTAAGCCCTGAGCATGTCCTCGTTACCGACAGCCTGCTCCGGCATCAGCGTGCCGCGGCCCGGCTCATCGAAATTGCAGCGGCATACCGCCGCGGCCATGGCCTCGAATGGATTGAAGGTGCTGACATTCCAGTCGGAGCCACCGGTAACTGTGCCACCGGCATCGAGCACGCTTTTCGCCGGGTACATCCAGTGGCTGCGCTCGTCGCCCAGGTAGGGCTGCACCGCTTCGACTGAGTAATTTTCCGGCCGCGCCCAGTGGAGCTGAAAGGAGGCGTAGACATTGAGTTCGCCAAACCTGTGCAGGTCGTCGGGGTGAATCAGCTGCAGATGCGACATACTGAATTTCGCCGCGCTCAGCTGCTGCGCCCGCGCGGCCGCGAAGGCGTCCAGTCCGGAGCGCACCGCGCGGTCGCCTATCGCATGCAAGTGCACATTGAAATTTTTTCCGGCCAGGTCGTGAACCAGACCGTTGAGTTCTTTTTCCGACGCGTAGAGCGCGCCGCGGTTATCGCTGATCGAGCCGTCCCCGCCCAGGTATGGCTCCAGCAGCGCCGCACTCTGCGTCGGATATTCGAGCACGCCGTCGACAAATATTTTCGCGGTGTTGATCCGCAGCGCATCGACGCCGCTGTATTGATCGCGCAGGCGCACCAGGTTCTGCAGATTTTCCGCCGTGTTATGGGTTTGGGAAAGGAGTGCGACGGTGGTGTCCATGGTCAGGCGGTCGCTGTCCGCCAGCGCCCGATAGACTTTCAGTTCCTCTTCGGTCGCTGCCGCCTCCATCAGCGAAGTAAGCCCCACGCCGTGCATCAGCTGCAGTGCCCGCGCCGTCATCTCGACCCTGGTGACGAAGTCATCCTCGTGCAGAAACGGGTGCAGAAATTTTTCGGCATCGTCGATCAGTTGGCCGGTGGGCACACCGGCCTCGTCGCGCACGACACGGCCGGTGCTGGGGTCCGCGGTGTTCTCGTCGATGCCGGCGAGTTCCAGTGCGGCACTGTTGGCCCAGGCGGTGTGCCCGTCAGAGCCGAACAACGCCAGCGGCTGCCGGGAGATCTTATCCAGATCGGCCCGGGTCGCGGCGAAATTTGCCGGGTTGAGATTGACCACCTGAAAGATTTGTCCCGGCGGCGGCGCGGCTCCCGCCAAGCATTCGGTAACCACTTCGCCGATCTGTGTCAGTGTCAGGTCGCGGTCCTCGAGGGTGCAGTCATCCATTTGCACAGCGCTGGTGACCGGATGGGTGTGCGTGTCGATCAGGCCCGGCAGCAGCGTAGCGCCCTGGGCATCGACCACATTGGTGCGTGCGCCCACCCATTTTTCCGCGCCCTGGTCGTCACCGACGTAGACGATACGCTCGCCGCGCACCGCTATGGCCCGCGCACGCGGGCTCGCCATCTCCATCGTGTGCGCATCTGCGTTGAGGATAACCAGATCCGCTTTTTCGGCGGAATCACAGCCACTCAACAGTGCCGCGCACACAGCGATACCCAGCGATGCCAGTTTGCTTTTGCTCCGGGCCATCGGACAACTCCCTATTGTTTTTATCAAAACTTCAGGTTAACCAGCGGACACCGGGGATTAAATTCCCCAATCGGGGAACTCCGGACACGGCAACGGATAGATTACGGGCGGGATTCGGTACTGCCGAGATAGATTGAAAGGGGATCCTCGTTTGCCGCCGAATCGACACTGGATATCGCGTTCAAAAACAGCGAAAACAGCTCGCTCTGGGAGCTTACATCGAGTTTTTCATAGATATGCTTGCGGTGCTTGCGCAGTGTGTCCACTGCGATGCCGAGTTTTTCCGCGGCGTACCTTGTGCTGTTGCCGCGCAGCATCAGCCCCAGCACGTCGCGCTCCCGGCCGGAGAGTATCGAGCGCCCAAACATATTGAAGGCCTGGTTGATGCTGTTGCCGATACCCGGATTTGTGCGGGTGACCGCGAGCCATTCCGCCGGCTTTTCCCGCGACGCACTGTCCAGCTGGTTCATGTGGTGCACCACGAGGTTGCGCACCATGGGTTCGGCCGCGCGCAGCAAATCCAGCTCGGCGCAACTGAACTCGTCCGAATTGTGGCTGCGCATCAGGCAGAGATGCAGCGAGGTGTCCGCATCGACTTCCATCATGAAGACAATTTCATCGCGGGTGTCCAGCTGGGCGTAGTAGCTGTGGAAGTAATCGCTCTGCTTGAACTCGCTGGGGCCGATTTCCGTCAGGCGGTAGACGCCGGAGGCGTTGCTGTTGTTGGAGATTGCCATGTAGAAGGGATCGAGCAGATAGGAGCCATCGCGGTAGAAATCTATCTGTACTTCCTGTTCCTGCGCGTCGATATCGTAAAACAGGATCCGCGGGGGCTGGTTACGGCAATAGAGCCACACCTGCGGGTGATCCACGGCCGCCAGCGTGCGGATCGCCGCGACCAGCTCTTCATAGAAAGTGACACAGCCGGAATGCACCAGCAATTCCGCCGCCTTGCGATTCCAGGCCTCGAAGCGGGCGAGTTCAACTGACATAGGTGACACCTGCAGGAATACGGCAGCGACCGGCCGACGGCATCGCCGCCGCTGGCACGGATAACCGGTTTCTGGCGATTTGCCCGCATACAAATCGCCGCCTTCCCGCGCCGGGAATTCCGTGGATTAGCCGGTCGTTATGCCATTAGTTGCTGCGGATACCTCTGGTCCTGTGGGCGGCGCCCGCGCCGCCAGACACCCTTTGTACCCCATTTGGGGACTTGAGCAAACTTCTGAACGTGTAATGGTATGGCAACGATTATAAAAAGATGGGAACCACCATGACCGCCAATCAAAAGATACGCCGCGACTCCGGGGCGCCCGCCATTCCAAAAACCAAACTGGCGCTAGCAGTGGCTTCCGCTGTGCTCGCGTCCGCAGTCACCACCTCTGCCAATGCGCAGGTGCTGTCAATCGAAGAAGTTACAGTAACTGCAACCAAGCGCGAGGAGTCGGCGCAGGACGTACCGCTGGCGATTACCGCCCTGTCCGGTGACTTCTCGCAGAAGGTCAACATCAACGACGTCAAGGACCTGGTGTCCTTTACCCCCGGTGTGACCGGCAACAGCCAGGACAGCTTTATCGACGCGATCAGCGTGCGCGGCATCCGCACCCAGGATTTCGGCGTCGGCGGCGACCCCTCGGCGGCATTCTTCAAGAACGACCTGTACGAGGGCCGCAACGGTTCTGCGGTCACCAGCATGTACGATATGGAGCGTTCCGAGATTCTGCGCGGTCCCCAGGGCTTCCTGTTTGGGCGGAACTCCATCGGCGGCGCCTTCAGCGTGCACACGCGCAAGGCGCAGGTCGGTGACAGCACCACCGGCTATATCGAAACTGACATCGCCCAGCGCGGCCACTTCGCCGTGGAGGGTGCCGTCAACCTGCCGGTGAACGACAACTTCGCCATGCGCCTCGCCGGTTACAGCTCCCAGGAGGACGGTTTCGTCAAAAACCACTACCCGGGCTCCGATGACCTGATCGAGCACGACAAGAAGGCGGTGCGCTGGTCCACCACTTATGAGTCCGATCAGTTGACCATTAACACCGTGGCTGAGTTTGAGGACCGCAAGCAGTCCGGTTCGGTGTACCGCGCCATCGAAAAGGGCGAGATCTGGGACAGCTTCGAGGCGGCGATCGGCGACGTCAACCTGCGCGGCGGACGTGGCGATGCGGATTCCGACCAGACCCTTGGCGACAATGACAAAGCCAAGGTAGCGACCTTCGGCATTCACGCGGAATATGACTTCGGCGAGCTGGTGCTGACCTCCAACACCGGCTACAAGGACCACGATTACTTCTACACCGAGGACTACGACGGCACCCCGCTGAATGTGCTCGACTACCAGCAGGACCAGACCGGCGATTACTTCCAGCAGGAGTTCCGCCTGGCATCCGACACCGATGGCCCGCTGTCCTGGTATGCCGGCGTCTCTTACTACAAGGAAGAGATCGATGCCGAGTTCACCTTCGCCAGTAGCGAAGACATCATGTGTCAGTACTATGGCAACTACTACAACGGCATGACCTTCAGCGGCTGTGCCGACCTTTACGCCTACTACGGATCGCCGTTCAGTCCCTCGGCGGACGGCCGCCTGATCGAGACCGGCCGGGTCAAGGGCAGCTATTCCGGCTGGGCCAGCTACGTGGATCTCGATTACGCGATTACCGACGCCCTGAGCCTAGGTATCGGCGTGCGCTACACGAAGGACACCAAGGACTTTGCCCTCAGCGTGCCGACCCCGGATAGCGACCTGGGCGCCTATTGGGCCTATGGCTTCTCCACCGACGGTTTCCTCACCGACAACGCCTCCTGGGACAAGGTCACATCGCGGGCGATTGCCAAATACCAGTTCGAGGACGGTGGCATGCTGTTTGCCAGCTTCACCGAGGGCTTCAAGGCCGGGGGCTTCGGCACCTTTAACCTGGGCAACGACGCCGACGGCAACCCGGCCATCGGCAACCTGGACATCGCCCAGGGCGACGGCTTTGCGCCGAACAAGTTTGCCCCTGAACTGGTCGACTCCTGGGAGATCGGTTACAAGAACACCCTGTTCGACGGCCGCGCGAATTTCGATGTGTCCGCATTTACCTATGACTACACCGACCTGCAGGTAGTGGTAGCCGATGGCGGCGGCGCGATCATCAAAAACGCCGGTAACGTCAATGCGCATGGTGTCGAGAGTTCAATCACCGCCGTGATCACCGACAACTTCAATGTGCTGTTCAATCTCGGCTGGATGGACAGCGAGGCGACCGGGATACAGGGCATCTGTGCCACCGGCGACGACGCCTGCGAGGGCAGCCCGCTGTTCTGGGCACCGGAGTGGTCCGGCGCCATGGTGCTCGACGCCCACTTCCCGCTGGGTGCCGGCATGTTGACCGGCAGTCTGGAAGTCTTCTGGGAAGGCGAGCGCGGCGGCGGCTGGGAAGGTCTCGATACCACCATGATCGATTCCTACCAGGACCTGACCCTGCGCGTGGGCTATGAGTCCGACAGCAACTGGCGCGTCGACGCCTATGCGGAGAACCTGACCAACGAATTTACCTGGGACGGTCTCAACAACAACGGCGGCGTGCTGCCATCGCACTTCTTCGGGCCCAAGCGTCCGCGCACCCTGGGCCTGCGCTTCGGCATGGACTTCGACTGATCGCACAATGCGTGCATACTGACAGAGGTCCAACCCCGGCGGTGGCCGCACCCGCGGCTGCCGCCCTTCCCCACCGGGCCGGGGATACCCAGACGTAATAACAATAAGCGGGGCAGTACCGATGATTCAATCAACCGCACGGCTCGAAAAGCTTCAACATCTCCAGTCCCTGTTGCAACGGGGCATGCAGGCGCTGGCCGCCGGCGATATCCAGCGCGCCTCCGACTGTTGCCAGCAGGTCCTGCGCATCCAGCCGGACCTGGTGCAAGGGCACTTCCTGGTCGGCCTGGTCGCCCTGGAATCCAGAAACCGCAAGATTGCCTTCAGCGCCTTCAGCTCGGTGGTGAAGCTGCAGAAGGAACACCCGGCGGCCTGGGCGCAGCTGGCCAAGCTGCATATGGGCGAGGGCCAGGTCAATGCCGCCGACGCCGCGCTGGGCGAGGCACTGAAATACCGCTCCGAAGACCCACTGGTGCAGGATTTGCTCGGTTCCATTTATTCACTGATGGGCGACTACGGCGTGGCGCGCCAGTGTTTCGAAACCGCCAACCGCCTGCAGCCCGACCACCCGCCCTACCTACTGAATTACGCCAACAATCTCGTCTACAGCGGCGAGCTCGACGCGGCGAACGCGGTCTTCAACAAGATCGTCAGCCTGAGCCCCGACAGCCCGCAGGCGCACTGGCATATGGCCAGTGCCAGCAAGGCGACCGACGAACGCCATATTCAGCAGATGGAAGACCTGGCCGCGCGCAACCGTTCACCGCGGGTGCGGGCCTTCTACTACTACGCAATCGGCAAGGAGTGTGAAGACCTGGGCCAGTGGGACCGCGCCTTCGACGCCTTCAGCCGCGGCGCGGCGGCACGGCGCGAGACCGTCGAATATGACGAGGCGGCGGAGATCGAGATGTTCGACTTTCTCGAACAGCATTGCACCCGCGACTGGTTCGACGCGCTGCCGGAGGGCGATCCGGATCCGGCGCCGATTTTCGTACTCGGCCAGCCGCGCACCGGCACCACCCTGATCGAGCGCATCATCACCAGTCACTCGCAGGCGCACTCTGCCGGCGAGCTGCAGCAATTCGGTCTGGCGATCCGGCGACTGACCAACCACCAGAACCCGAAGCGGTTTTCGGCCGATCTATTCCGGCAGGCTGCCGATGTCGATATGGCCAAGCTCGGTTCGCTTTACCTGAAGACCTGTGCCCGGATGCGCGGCGACAAGCCGCGGTTTGTCGACAAGCTGCCGCAGAACTACCTGCTGATTCCGCTGATCCTGAAGGCGCTGCCCAACGCCAAGATAGTGCACCTGACGCGGGAGCCGATGGACGCCTGCTTCGCCAGTTTCAAGCAGCTGTTCGCCGATGCCTACCTGCACTCCTATGACCAGCGCGAGATGGCCCGGCACCACGCCCGCTACCGCCGCCTGATGGATACCTGGCGCGAACGCTTCCCCGGACGTTTTCTCGACATCTCTTACGAGGATGCGGTGACGGATCTCGACAGCAGTGCGAAACGGCTGCTCGCGCACCTGGAATTGCCCTGGGAGGACGCCTGCCTCGACTTCCACACGCAGAAGCAGGCGGTGTCCACCGCCAGCGCGGCGCAGGTGCGCGAGCCGGTGCACACGCGCTCCCTCGGGCGCTGGAAAAAATACGCTACCCAACTGGCGCCGATGATTGAGGAACTGCGCAATCAGGGCATCGCCACGGACTCCATCTAAACGAGCTGCACTTATGACCACTGTCGGCAATCACAAAGCACTGAAGCTGACCGACCTGATCCTGTACACCGTCTCCGCCAGCCTGTTGCTGGAAACCCTGGCCGGAGCCGCGGCCATCGGGGTGTCGAGCATCTTCTGGTGGATTTTTCTCGGGCTGGTTTTTTACGTGCCGATCGGCCTGATCAGCGCGGAGCTGGGCACCGCCTGGCCGGAACACGGCGGTATCTACGCGTGGATGCGCCGCGCATTCGGCGGCCGCTGGGCCACGCGTGCCATCTGGGGTTACTGGATCAATAACGCCATGTGGATGCCGGCGATCTTTATCCTGTTCGCCGGTGTCTTCAGCCAGCTGTTTGCGCCGGACCTGTCACTCACCTGGCAGATCACCATGGGCATAGTGCTGTCCTGGGTTGCGGTGGCCATCAACGTCGTCACCCTGGACATCGGCAAGTGGATACCGAATCTCGGCGCCATCCTGAAGATGGTCATTTTTGCTGCGGTCATCGCCGGCTGTTTGATGTATGTGGGCGATCACGGCATGGCGAACGCCGTTACCCTGAAGGCGTTGACCCCGGACTGGAGCAACAGCCTGCAGTACATTCCGGTGATCATTTACGGCCTGCTCGGTTTCGAGCTGATGTGCGCTAACAGTGACGCTATCGAACGGCCCGCGCGCAATGTGCCACGGGCGGTGCTGCTGGCCGGCATCACCATCATCAGTCTCTACACCCTCGGCACCTGGGCGGTGCTGACGGCAATTCCGCTGGACAACATCAACCTGGTCGAGGGCCTCCTCGATACGCTGCGCCTTTTCTTCGGCGGCAGTGCCGCGGGCAATGCCCTGGTATTGGTGCTCGGGACCGCCGCCCTGTTTACCTTCCTGTCCAACGGCGTGACCTGGTGCATCGGCGTGAACACGACCGCGGCCGCTGCGGCCAATGACGGCGAACTGCCGGCGTTTCTCGGCATCGAACACCCCCGCTACGGCACACCGGTCGGAGCCGCCATCGCGACCGGCTGTATCAGCACAGTGGTATTACTGCTGTATGGGTTTATGGCCGGTTCCAACGAAGAGCTGTTCTGGTCGCTGTTCGCGTTCAGCGCCGTCCTCTTCCTGCTGCCCTATATCGGCATGGTGCTGGCATTCCTGAAATTACGCAGTAGCGAAGCCGCCACCCCGCGACCCTACCGGGTGCCCGGCGGCTCGGCCGTTGCCACGCTGCTGGCGTGGACCTGCGTCGCCATCCTGGCACTGTCGGTCACCCTGTTCTGCTACACGCCCGGCGAGGGCGTGCAGTGGCCGGTCCTGATCGGCGCGCTGGTGGCCATTGCCGTGGGCGAGATACTGATAGCCGTCAACGAGCGCGCGCAGCGTGCGGCCACGGCCGCCGCGACCGCGGTGTGAACAGCGCCGCCTGCTGCCCATGGACAGGGATTACCGCCACCTCAGTTACTGGTTCGACAAGCTGAATGAAGTGGTGACACCGCGGGCGCCGCTGACCCGGAACCTGGAGGTGGATGTGGCCATCGCCGGGGCCGGTTTTACCGGTCTGTGGACCGCCTACTATCTCAAGAAGCTCGCCCCGGAGTTGTCGATCGCCATTCTCGAGGCCGAGACCGCCGGCTTCGGCGCCTCCGGGCGCAACGGTGGCTGGCTGATGAGCGCGCTCGAGGGCAGCGGCGCCATGCTGCGGGAACTGGCCGCGCCGCAGGCGGACACCGTGCGCGCGCAGATTCTCGGCATCATTCCCGAAGTCGAGCGGGTACTGAAGACGGAAAATATCGACTGTGATTTTCAGCGCGGCGGCGGCCTCTTCGCGGCGGCCCGCTTCCCCGAGCAGCGAACACGCGCGCTGGCGTTGCTCGACGATTTGCACGCACAGGGCTTCGGCGAGAAGGACTATCGCTGGTTGGACGCCCCTGCGGCGACTGCACTGGTCAACGTGCGCGGCTGTCGCGGCGGTATCTACACGCCGCACATCGCCACGATTAATCCCGCCAAGCTGGTTCGTGCACTGGCGAATGCCGTCGAGGCAATGGGCGTACAGATTTTTGAGCGCACGCCCGCGGTCGCCGTCGCGTCGCGGTGTCTCGAAACCCCGTCAGCACGCGTGCGGGCGCGCACCGTGGTATCCGCGCTCGAGGCCTATTCGGCGACCGCGCGCACGAAATTGGCACGACACACGATCCCGGTGGCGAGCAAGATCCTGGTCACTGAACCGCTATCCTCCCGCCAGTGGCAGGAACTGGGGTTCTCGACGCGGCCGGCATTCTCCGACCTTAGCCGCCTCATCTCATATGCCCAGCGCACCGCAGACGGTCGCCTGCTGTTCGGTGCCCGCGGTTCCTACGAGTTCGGCGCAAAGATTCGCCGCGATGCCGCGCTGAGTGTCGAGGAAATCGCGCAGCAGCGCCGCTACCTGCTGGATTTCTTTCCGCAGCTGGAGGACGCGCGCATCACCCATGCCTGGGCCGGTTCCCTTGGTATACCGCGCGCCTACCGGCCCCACGCCAGTTTCGATCCCGACAGCGGCCTCGCCCTCGGCGGCGGCTATGTCGGTGAGGGTGTGGGTGCAGCGAACCTGATAGCGCGAACGCTGGCAGACCTGATTCTGCAACGCGGCTCCGACCTTTGCGCCATGCCCTGGGCGCATATCGGCCCGGCGGAAAATGCCGTGCGGCGCTGGGAACCCGAACCGCTGCGCTGGCTCGCCTACAAGACCATTAACCGGGTGTTCGCCTGGGAGGAGCAGCTGTACCTGCGTGCCCTGGCGCCGCAGTGGCAGAAGTGGATTGCCGCCGCCACAGCGGACCGGCTGGAAAAGTTGATGCATTAAATAATCGGGAGAACAATAAATGCAGATGTATATCAACGGCCTCTGGTGCGATGCGGCCGACGGCGAGACCATCGCGGTAATTAACCCGGCGACCGAGGAAATATTGGATACCGTGCCGAGTGCCACGGTTGCAGACGTCGAGCGCGCGATTGCCAGTTCGAAGCGCGCTTTCGCGGACTGGCGCAAACTGCCAGCACGCGAGCGCTGCGATTACCTGAAGCAGATGTCGCAGAAGCTCGAGACCCACCGCGCAGAATTTGAGGAGCTGCTGACGCGCGAACAGGGCAAGGCACTGGCGGAGCACCGCGAGGAACTCGACATCTGCCTCAACACCATCGACTACTATGCACAGTTGATCAAAAATGGCATCGGCAAGGTGATCCCCGCGGACAATGAGACGGCGTTCAACTTCGTGATGCGCGAACCATACGGCCCTACCGCGTGTATTATCCCGTTCAATTACCCGCTGCTGCTCCTGTTCTGGAAAATCGCCCCGGCGCTGGCCGCGGGCAACACGGTGATCGTCAAGCCTTCGGAAAAGACGCCGCTGGCGACCCTGAAACTCGCCGTAGAAGTGCTGGCCCATTTCCCCCCGGGCGTAATCAATATCGTCACCGGCTACGGTGACAAAATCGGCGATGCACTCACCACGCATCCGGAAGTGCCGACTATCGCGTTTACCGGCTCCACGGCAGTCGGCCAACACATCATTCGCGCGACTGCGCATCAGGTTAAAAATCTGCACCTGGAGCTGGGCGGCAAGGACGCGGCGGTAATTGCCGAGGACATGGACCCGGCCCTGGCCGCGCGCGCTATCGCTACCTCGTCGATGTGGAATGCGGGCCAGATCTGCACCTCGACCGAGCGCGTATTCGTGGCTGAATCCCTCTACCCGCAGTTCCTCGAAGAATTGGTCGCGGTGGTAGCGGCGCTGCGCCTGGGCGACGGCCTCGATCCAGACACCGACGTCGGTCCTATGTGCGACGCCAGCGGCTTTGACAAGGTCGAGCGCCATATCGCCGACGCGCAGGCAAAGGGTGCGCGCATACTGGTGGGCGGCCGACGCAGCTCACAACACGACTCAGGCTATTTTTTCGAACCCACGGTCATTGCCGATGCGATCCCGGACATGCTGTGCATGCAGGAGGAGACCTTTGGACCGACTGTTGCCGTCGCCCCCTACCGGGACATCGAGCAGGCGATCGACCTGGTCAACGCTACCAGCTACGGCCTGGGTGCCGTGTTTATGGGGCATAACCCGCGGCAGATTCGCCAGTTTTTTGTCAACGTGAAGGCGGGAACCGTTTGGATCAACGACCCACTGCCGGACAATGTTGCCGGACCCTTCGGCGGTATGAAGCACAGCGGATCCCACAGCCGTGAGCTGGGCGAGGAGGGGTTGTTCAGTTTTATGGAAACCAAACACGTGCACTGGGATTTCGACCCTGCCGCGCGGGCGATAAACTGGTTCGACAAATCCTGAGCTGAAGTCACCGCCGCGCACTGAGATTGGCCATGCAACACCCCACCGTCGAGCGCTCGTCTTATCAGCGCGTATGGAGCCTGGCGTGGCCGATGATTCTGAGCAATATCTCGGTGCCGCTGCTCGGCGCTGTCGATACGGCAATTCTCGGCCATCTTGACTCGCCGGAGTTCCTGTCCGGCGTCGCCATCGGTGCCAGCGTGATGTCGATGTTGCTGTGGGCCTTCGGCTTTCTGCGCATGGGCACCACGGGATTGGTAGCGCGCACTAGCGGTAGCGATGCCAGTGACGATAGTGGTGCCGCCTGGCTGTTGCGCGCACTTTCCCTGGCGCTTGTGCTCGGCCTGGCCCTGCTGCTGTTAGCATCGCCGCTGCTCGCGACCATAGTGCAATGGATGAACGCCAGCGCCAGCGCTGCGCCCCATGCCCTCGCCTATCTGCAGATCCGCCTGTTGAGCGCACCGCTGGCGCTGGCCAACTTCGCGCTGCTCGGGTTTTTCATTGGCCGCCAGGACAGCCGGGCGCCACTATTTATCCTGCTCGCGGCGAATCTGCTGAATATTCTGCTGGATTTCGCGCTGATCATGGGCCTCGGATTCGGAGCGCGCGGTGCCGCCATGGCGACCGTCTGTGCCGACATCTTTGCGTTTGCTTTCGGCCTGCACTTGCTCAAGCGCGTGGAAACGGATATCTGGCAGCAGCTTGCGCGCAATCTCTATGCCGCAGATTTTTTCCCCTGGCGTCGCGCCGCCCCCTGGCTGGAGCTACTGCGCATTAATGGCGACCTCTTTGTACGCACGTGCCTTTTACTGCTGACACTGACTTTCTTCACCGCCCAGGGAGCTGCTCAGGGCGACGCAGTGCTCGCCGCCAATGCCATCTTGCTGCAGTTATTGATGATGACCTCCTATGCCCTGGACGGCTTCGCCCATGCGACGGAAGCATTGGTGGGGGAGGCCGTGGGAAAAAAGTCTTCTCCACTTTTTTATTCGACGGTCCGCAGCGCAAGTATCTGGGCTCTGGGAAGTGCCAGCGCAATCACGCTGGTACTTGTTTTTGCTCGGGACTGGATTTTGCCGCTGTTCACCGATATGGAAGCGGTACTCAGTCAGGCCCATGGCGTTTACTGGTGGCTGTGCGCCCTGCCGCTGTTGGCGGTTTGGAGTTACCAGTTGGATGGTGTCTTTATCGGTGCGGGAAAAAGTCGGCAGATGCGCGATACGATGTTTGTTGCCACGGTGCTGATTTTTTTCCCGTCTTGGTGGCTGACACGCGACTGGGGCAACCATGGCGTCTGGTTTAGCCTATTTTTGTGGACTGGCGCACGTTCTTTGGGGCTGCTTATTTATTTTCGCGTCTACACTTTAGGCAAATCGTGGATGTGACTGGAGCGACGGTACTAAGCATCTGCTTTCATCGTTGCGCGGCATTGCCGCAGCGCAATGCAACGTACGAGTGGATGCACCGTTGACAGAATAAAAGTGGTAGGGATGTCCGACGACTATCTGCTGATGCAGCGATGTATCGATCGCGCCATCACCCTGGAGCGCCACCAGGGCCGCTTCCACCGCGCTGTCAAACGCGCACTGCCCAGACTCCACCGCAGTATTGATTTGCCACCGCAGGACAGAGCCCGGCACCTGACCTGCTTTGTGATCCGCTATATCGAATGTGTGCCCGAATGGCTGTGGCAAGTCGAGCAGTTGTGCTCGGTGGCGGGACTGGATTTCACCCCGGTGCGCAAGGTGATCGGCCACAGCTTCGCCGCACCGCCGGAACGCCATCCGGACCAGGTAGGGCTGGCGGCCTTACTGGACGATGCCTACCTGGCCCACCGCGCACTGGAAGAGATCAACGAACACTTACAACCGGCCTGCGGTATGCCGCTGTTACCGATGGATCCGATCATCGCCAATACGGTAGTGCGGGAGTTGCTCGGTGAGCGGTTTGCCGGCGAGATCGATAGTATCTGTTGCGGGCTGGGTGGGCGATTCCGCGGCCTGCGCCTGGCCCCGGACAGCCTGGTGGCGATGATTCTCTGCCGTCAGCGCTTCAATGAAACGCCCGGAGCCTGGCCGGACTTTGCGCGAACGCTGAACATCCAATTGCGGCCACCAATCGCCGAATTGGTTAGCAGCACGCTGCACTGAGCACAGCAAATTTTACAGCGATGACGAGCAATCGATTCACATAATAAAAAGATCAGGATGGTCGAATTGAGCGGGCAAAATAACGGATAACAGTGCCCGCTCGCCATTTTTTAACCCCTTATCGGCGCCTGCTGACGCTGCACTATCTGCCGCCAGTTCCCATAGAAATGCCCTTCGCCCTGCAAAATAGCCCGGTACAGCTCATCGACTTCGCGCTGTAGCTTTCTGTCGTAGAAAAACAGGCTGCCCCCTCTCACGCTGTAGCCGCGCGGATTGTCTGCCAGCAATTCATAGTAACGTTCCACCCGTTGTAGATGGACGTCCACCTGACGGCGCGAGAAATTGCCAGGACGATAGTAATCCAGCACCTCGGCATCGATCTGCTGCAACGCCCGCTCGCGGCTCAGCGGCGACAGACTGCTGCCGCTCAGCTGAGTCTCGACATCCGCGCGCAGGTCCTGCAGGTAGCTCTCGGCCGCCGCGGCCGAATTCTTTAGCCGGTTGATTGTCCGCTGGCGCCAGCGCAGCGATTTCCTTTCTTTCAGCTTGCGGCTGTCCGACACCTCCCGGCCGGCGAACTCCGCCAGTGGACGAAAGATGGTGGCGTGTTGCACATTGCTGTGCCTGGTCAGCCTCTCGCAAATAGCGATGCCTTCCCGCCACTCCTCAAACGTATCCCCCTCCAGCAGTTGCCCGGGCAGTTGTGCAACGGTCTGTTCCAGTAGCTGCTCCTGCTCGCCGTAGAAATCCGGCCGCGCCCGCCAGTCGTTGGCCTGCAGCCGAAACAGCGTCAACAAACCCTGGTTCACACAGCGCGCGAGAAAATGCGCGGTCTGGTCTCGCTGTTGCTCGCGCAATTCCCGGTAGTGCTGCAGGGCAAACAGACCGGCAACGGCAGCGACCAGCAGGAACGCCAGTAGCAGATAGATTTTTTTCACTGTTTGGTTATTTTTTTGTTGGCTGGATGATTTTTATCGGTGTTTCCACAGCTTCTTTTTTGCCGCTCTCATTGACTCTGGTCGCCGGTTCCAGCGGCGACGATTGCAGACGTATCTCATCCTTGAATCCACAGGCGATACACTCGCGATAATTTTTTTCCCCTTCGCGGTAATTTACTATCCGGTCCATCGCACTGCAGCGCGGACAGACGGCGCCCGCGATAAATCGTTTTTTCGGCGGCTTGTCCCGCTTGTCGCTATCGTTGGTCATGATCATTGTTACTGCTTAATCACTGGCAATTGTCGGGCCTAGCCCGGGTTGATATTCAGTTCGAGCTGCTCGATACCCGAGTGGCGCAGCAGGGCATCTATATTAGGCTCGCGCCCGCGAAATTCCGTGAACAGTTCCAGGGCATCGCGACTGCCTCCCTGCTCCAAAATACCGTGCAGGAATTTGTTACCGGTAGCGCGGTCGAAAATGCCCTGTTCCTCGAACAACGAAAAGGCGTCGGCCGAAAGTACTTCCGCCCACTTATAGCTGTAGTAACCGGCCGCATAGCCGCCGGCAAAAATATGGTTGAAACCGTGTTGGAAGCGGTTTTCGTCGGCGATCGGTACTACCGCCACCTGCCCGCGCACTTCGTCGAGGAGCTGCTGGATCTCGGCGGCACTGGCGCCCTGCTCGCAGCAGTGCAGGCGGAAGTCGAACAGGGCGAACTCCAACTGGCGCACGGTAAACATCGCCGACTGGAAATTTTTCGCCGCGAGCATCTTGTCCAAAAGTTCCCGGGGCAGCGCTTCGCCACTCTGATAGTGAGCGGAGATCATCGCGATCACCTCCGGCTCCCAACACCAGTTCTCCAGGAACTGGCTCGGCAGCTCCACCGCATCCCAGGCCACACCGTTGATTCCGGATACCGCCGCCACATCGATCTGCGTGAGCATATGGTGCAGCCCGTGGCCGAACTCATGGAACAGGGTGGTGACTTCGTAGTGGGTCAACAATGACGGCGCATCGCCTGCGGCCGGCGGTGAAAAGTTACACACCAGGTAAGCCACCGGCAGTTGCAGTCCTTCGGGCGTCTGCCGGCGGACACAGACAGTGTCCATCCAGGCTCCGCCGCGCTTCTTCTCGCGCGCGAAGGGATCCAGGTAAAAGCCGGCGATGCGCTCGCCATTGCGGTACAGCCAGAAATACTGCACGTCCCGATGCCAGGTCGGCACCGTGTCGTCCCGTTGCACCGACACGTCAAATAGTTTTTCCACGACGGTAAACAGGCCGGCGAGCACTTTTTCGTAGGGGAAATAGGGTCGCAGCTCTTCCTGGCTGATGGCGTAGCGCTCCTGTTTCAGCTTTTCCGCCGCCCAGGCAATATCCCAGGAGCGCAGCTCGTCCAGCCCAAGCTTGCCCCGGGCAAAGTCCTGCAGTTCCGCAAATTCGCGCTCGGCCGCGGGTTTGGCGCGCGCGGCCAGGTCGTTGAGGAATTCCAGTACCCTGGCATTGTCCTGGGCCATCTTGCTGGCGAGGGAAAGTTCGGCGTAGTTGGCCATGCCGAGCAATCTCGCCTGTTCGGCGCGCAGTGTCAGTATTTCCTCCATCACCGCCGAGTTATCGAATTCACCGGCGTTGGGGCCCGTTTCGGATGCGCGGCTGATAAATGCGGTATGCACTTGTTGGCGCAGCGCGCGGTTGTCGGCGTGGGTCATAACGGCCAGGTAACTGGGACCGTCGAGGGTAATCAGCCAGCCTGTTAGATCTTTCGCCTCCGCCGCGGCTTTGGCCGCAGCCAGTGCCGTCTGCGGCAGGCCGACCAGTTCGGTTTCATTCTCCGTGTGCCAGGTCCAGGCATTGGTGGCGTCCAGTACATTGTTGGCGAATTGACTCGACAGCTCCGCCAGGCGGCGGCTGTTCGCGGCGAACGCATCGCGCGCTTCGCCCTCCAGGCCGACACCGCTCAAATCGAAGTCGCGCAGCCCCAGTTCGACCGCCTTGCGGCGCGGCTGCGGCCAGGCGGCAAACTCCGGGGATTGCGCGAGCTGCTGGTAAACCCCATACAGGTCGCGGTTCTGGCCCAGTTCGGTCCAGTATGCGGTCACCTGCGCCAGCGCCGCTTCGTAGGGCGCCCGCCAGGGGCCGCTCAAGACACTGTTCAGGTGGCTGATCGGGGAGAAGGCGCGGTTCAATTGGTCCTGTGCCTGTTCCAGCGGTGCCAGCGTGCTATCCCAGCCGGGATCGGCGAGTCCCGCCGCGAGTTGTTGCCGGCAATGTTCAATCGACTCGGCGATCGCCGGCTCCACCTGTTCGGGCTGCAGCCGGTCGAATGGGGGCAGTAGCGGCAAATTCAGCAGCGGATTGGACATACAACACCCTGTGCTAGGAAGACGTTAAAGCTATGATAGAGGACTCATTGTACAGGAGCTTGTCTATGTCCCCACTGCGCTCTCACGGCGATTCCGAACGCGAAACCTGCCCACAGCTCGGCAACGGCGTCTATGTCGATCCGCAATCCGCCGTTATCGGCGACGTCGTCCTGGGCGATGACAGCTCCGTGTGGCCGATGGCGGTAATCCGCGGCGATATGCACCGCATCCGCATTGGCGAGCGCACCAGCGTGCAGGACGGTGCCGTACTGCACATCACCCATGCCGGGCCCTTCAATGAGGATGGCTGGCCGCTGATCATCGGTGACGACGTCACCATCGGCCACAAGGCCTGTCTGCATGGCTGCACCGTTGGCAGTCGCGTACTGATCGGCATAGGCTCCATCGTCATGGATGGCGCGGTGATCGAGGATGAAGTGGTGCTGGCCGCCGGCGCTTTGGTGCCGCCGGGCAAGAAACTCGAGAGCGGCTTTCTCTACGTCGGCGCACCCTGCAAGCAGGCGCGCCCGCTGTCGGACAAGGAAAAAGAGTTCTTCCGCTACTCTGCCGCCAATTACGTCAAGCTGAAGAATCAATACCTGACCGAACACGAGCAGCCCTGATTTAGCGCCCGCAATCCGCACACAGGGAAGTCCCATGAACAACCTCAACCTGGACCAGCTGCGCACCTTCGTCGCCGCCTGCGAGAAGGGTTCCTTCTCCGCCGTGGCGCGGGACATGGGCCGCGCCCAGTCCGCGGTCAGCAGCCAAATCCAGAACCTGGAACTGGATCTCGGCCTGGACCTTTTCGACCGCAGTGGCAAATACCCAAGCCCCACGGCGGCTGCCCAGGCGCTGTTGCCGCTGGCGCGCCAGGCCATTGGCCAGCTGCGCCGTTTCCAGCAGGCGGCGGACTCCTACCAGAGCGGCGAGGAGCCGCTGCTGCGCATCGTCTTCGAAGAGCTGGTGATGCCGGACAAGCTGAACGACATGCTCGCCGCCTTCAGCGAACGCTTCCCGCACACGCAAGTCCGCGCCTGCAACGCCAGCCACGAGTGCGCCATACGCCGGATCGCCGAGGGCGATGCGGATTTCGCCTTTGTCACCACCCGCGACCACTACCCGGACGAAGTGGATTTCAACAACCTGGGCCAGCAGCGCATTCTGACCCTCGCCTGCCCCGAGCACCCGCTGGCGCAGATGCCCGGCGCCGCCCTGAGCGAAGCGGCCCAGTACCGGCAACTGGTCGCGGCCTCGCCGTCCGCCAAGCGCCGCTGGCAGCTGTCGCCGCAAACCTGGCACAGCGACTCGCTGCTGCAGGCACTGGACCTGGCCTGCAAGGGCGTCGGTTGGGTCAACGCCCCCTACGAGCTGGCGCGCCCCTTCCTGAAGAGCGGCAAGCTGGTGGAGCTGAACCTGACCAACGCGCTCAGCGCATGGAGCCTCGGCGTCGACCTGTTGTGGTCCGCCAGCACGCCCCAGGGCACCGCCGCGCGCTGGTTTGCACGGGAGGCGCGGCGCCTCTACGGCAACTACTACAGCCCACCTATCGAAGTGGCCGATAGCATCTAACTTTTATCGATCGCCGGCGTCGCCGACACTGCAGCCTCCATCGGCTTGAGGAGGTGTCGGCAGGTGAGCGACTCATTTCAATTTCTGTTCTTTTCCGTTTTGATCGGCGTCGGCGCCACCGCCTTTATGGATCTCTGGGCGCTGTTGCGCCTGCGCTTCTTCGGCGTGCCGTCGCTGGACTGGGCCCTGGTCGGGCGCTGGCTCGGCAGTATCCCCCGCGGGCGCTTCGCCCACGCAGGAATCGCCACTGCCACTGCCGTGCGCGGTGAGCGCGCGCTCGGCTGGTGCGCCCACTACGCCACCGGCGTTGTTTTCGCGGCACTGCTGCTTTCGATCTGTGGTCTCGACTGGGTCCGCCAGCCGACGCCGCTGCCGGCCCTGGCCTTCGGGCTCGCCACCGTGGCCGCGCCCTTTTTCATCATGCAGCCGGCGCTCGGTGCCGGTGTAGCCGCTTCCAGGACACCGAATCCCCGTCGCGCCCGCATCAACAGCCTGCTCACCCACGGGGTTTTCGGCATGGGCCTGTACCTGTCCGCGCTTCTGTTACAGAAACTGATTTAATCCGACCAACGAGGAGTCACCGTCATGAACGAGGAACAGCACCTGCAAGCACTGGAGGCCTTCTCCCGGCACTATCGCTACGATACAGGCTACCTGAAGGAATTCCTGAACGGCTCGCCGGAGGGCTTCGAGAAATTCGCCGACTTCCAGCCGCTCGCCACCCACCGGGAGTTCCTACCGCTGGATATTTTCTGGGTCAGCAAACTGGCCGCGATGCAGGTGGCCGACTGCGGCGAGTGCCTGCAGCTGAATGTGCGCATGGCGCTGGAGGCGGGTATAGAAAAATCCATAGTGCAGGCCTGCCTGCAGGGCGGCAGCCGCCTGCCGGAAAACCTCAAGGATATTTTCGACTTCGCCACCTCGGTGGCCAGCTATCGCAATATCGATCCGCTGTTGGAGCAGCGCATCGATGCACAGCTGGACCAGCGCCAGCGCATCGAGCTGGGAGTCTGCGTGGCCACCGCTTCGGTGTACCCGACCATCAAGCGGGCCATGGGTTACACGCAGAGCTGCAGCCTGGTGGAAATCGAATTCGCGGCCTGAGCAGTATTTGCCGGCGCAACGACTAGCGCACCAACAGCCGCTCCGCTGCACGCACAAGCTGGCGGGTGAGTTCTGCCAGCAGCTCACCACCGTGGCGCCAGTGATGCCAGTAAAGCGGCACATCCAGCGGCCGCTCCGGCAACAGCTCGACCAGTTCACCGCGGGCCAGCTCGCCGGCCACCTGCAGCTCCGGCACCAGACCCCAGCCGAGGCCGTTCGAGATCAGGCGGACGAAACCTTCCGAAGATGGGCACAGGTGGTAGGCGAAGCTGCCCGCCACGCCCAGCGATTCCAGGTAGCGGTGCTGGAGGTAGTCGTCCGGGCCGAAGACGATGGCCGGGCTGCGCGCCATTGCGGCGGGCGTCACCGGGCCGGGAAAATGCCGGGCGATAAACGCCGGGCTGGCCAGCGCCCGGTAGCGCATGGCTCCCAGCTCAACACTGCGCGCACCGGCGACCGGGCGCTCGGCGGCGCAGACGCACGCCGCCACGTCGCCGGTACGCATGCGTTTGAGGCCGACCTCCTGATCCTCCACCACCAGATCCAGCAATAGCCGCTGCGCGGCACAGAAATCGGCCACGGCCGGCGCCCACCAGGTCGCCAGGCTGTCGGCGTTGATCGCGATGCGCAGTCGCTCCGGCCCGCCGCCCTCGTCGAGCGCCGGCACCTGCCCCTGGAGGTCGCGCTCGAGCAGGCGCACCTGCTGCACGTGGTTGAGCAGGCGCCGGCCCAGCTCGGTGGGCTGCGGCGGTGTCGCCCGCACCAGTACCGGTTGACCCACCCGCGCCTCGAGCAGCTTGATCCGCTGCGACACCGCCGACTGCGACAGGCCCAGAAGCAGCGCGGCCCGCTCGAAACCGCCCTGCTCCACCACGGCGGCGAGTGCGGAGAGCAGCTTGTAGTCGAACATATCGATTTTCCTAATGGGAGATCAGCAAAATTTGTTTTTCTTATAACACCTTCCAGCCCACACTCACCACTGTCATCTCTACCCGAGAGAAAATGGAGTAATACTGGAATGTGGCAGAGTTACCTGAACGGGCTGCTGGTGGGCGCCGGGCTTATCGTCGCCATCGGCGTGCAGAATGCCTTCGTGCTGGCACAGAGCCTGCGCCGCGAATACCACCTGTCGGTGGCCGCGCTCTGCGTCTTGTGCGACGCGGTGCTGGTAGCCGCCGGAGTCTTCGGCCTGGCCGCGCTGCTGCTGGAGAGCCCGGCCCTGCTGGCGGTGGCGCGCTGGGGCGGCGCGGCCTTTCTGCTCTGGTACGGGCTCAAGGCCCTGCTCCGCGCCCTTCGCCCGCAGGGGCTGGAACAGGCCGCGGAAGCCGGTCCCCGCTCGCGCCGTGCGGTGCTGCTCACCGCCCTGGCGGTGACTCTGCTGAACCCGCACGTCTATCTGGACACGGTGTTGCTGATCGGCTCCCTCGGCGTCCAGCAGGCCGAACCGGGCGCCTATGCGCTGGGCGCCGCCAGCGCGTCGCTGACCTGGTTCTTCGGCCTCGCGCTGGGTGCGGCCTGGCTCTCGCCCTGGCTGGCGCGCCCCGCGACCTGGCGCCTGCTCGATCTCGGTGTGGCCATCATGATGTTCGGCGTGGCCGCACAGCTGTTGATCGACAACTGATAACAAACTGCAGACAGGTTCCCGGGACTTGACCCCAAGCACTATCGAGGCGTTATTCTCCCGTCCGCAGACTGTCGATTGGCAGCCTGCCCAGACGACCAGTTGCAACTCCCGCGGGAATCCGGCGGGGGGTCTCACCCCAGTTTTACCCGGACAAGCCGGTGGATACCCGACCATGACCGAATCCAGCACCCTCTCCGCCAGTGCGCCTCCCGCAAGCGCGCGCTCCCTGTGGCGCGAACTTGTGAACGCCATCCGCGGTACCGAGGCGGACTACACCCGCATCGGCATGCGTCGCGCCGTATTCCTGCTGGCGGTGCCCATGGTGCTTGAGCTGGTCATGGAGGCCACCTTCGCGGTGGTGGATATCTACTTCGTGGGCAAGCTCGGGGCTTCGGCCGTCGCCACCGTGGGCCTGACCGAAACCTACCTGTTCCTGCTCTACGCCATCGGCATAGGTCTCGCCACCGCCGTCACCGCCCTGGTAGCGCGGCGCGTCGGCGAGAAGAGGAGTGCCGACGCGGGCCTCACGGCGGTGCAGGCGATTTTTATTGCCCTGCTGGTTTCACTGCCGTTTGCGCTCACCGGCATCTTTTATGCCAGGGAACTGCTGGCGCTGATGGGCGCGGATGCCTGGGCGCTTGAAGAGGGATACAGGTACACCCAGTGGATGCTGGGCGGCAACGCGGTGATCATGTTGCTGTTCGTGATCAATGCCGTCTACCGCGGCGCCGGGGACGCGGCCATCGCCATGCGCGTGCTGTGGATCGCCAACGGCATCAATATGCTGCTCGACCCCATCCTGATATTCGGCCTGGGGCCGATTCCCGCCATGGGCATCGAGGGCGCCGCCATAGCCACAAACATCGGCCGCAGTGTAGGCGTAGCCATGCAGTTGTGGATCCTCTTCCGCGGCGGCAAGCATATCCGCGCATTCGGCTCGCAGCTGGTGTGGAATTCGAAAGTGGCCCTCGAAATTGTGCGCACGGCACTCGGCGGTATCGGCCAGATGATCGTGGCCATGACTTCATGGATATTCCTGATGCGCATCCTCGCCGAAGTGGGCAATGATGCGGTGGCCGGTGCCACTATCGCCGTGCGCATCATGATGTTTACCCTGATGCCCGCCTGGGGCCTGTCCAACGCCGCCGCCACCCTGGTGGGCCAGAACCTGGGCGCCGGGCAGCCGGGCCGCGCCGAGTCCTCCGTGTGGCTGATCGGCCTGTACAACATGATTTTCCTGCTCGGCGTATCGGTGGCCTACTTCCTCTACTACGAGCAGCTGATGGGCATTTTCACCGCGGACGCGGCGGTGATCGCCATCGGCGGCGAGTGGCTGCGGATTCTCTCCTACTCCTACTTCGTCTACGGCTGGTGGATGGTTTCGGTACAGGCGTTCAACGGCGCCGGCGATACCGCCACCCCCACCAAGATCAACCTGGTGTTTTTCTGGCTGATCCAGATACCGCTGTGCTGGTACCTGGCGGTACCCCTGGACTGGCAGCACTCCGGCGTCTTTTGGGGGGTATTTATCACCGAGACCTCGGTGGGGCTGTTTACCCTATGGCTCTTCTCCCGTGGCAGCTGGAAAACCCGCGAGATCTAGGGGCAATACGATTGAATTAACACTCACCCCCCTGTAGGAGCCTGCTTGCAGGCGAAGGGCTACGGAGTTCCGTTCTCGTTCGCCTGCAAGCAGGCTCCTACAGAGGTGGCCCAACCGCATCGAGTCCAGAAGCGGTTCAGGGTTATTTTCCCTGCACGCGCAGCAATCCGGACGCGGCGATACCGCCGAGGGCGCAGGCGAGGATGATCACCAGCGGTGTCATCATGCCCAGCGCCACCGCGCCGGGGCCGTAACCGCGCATCGGCAGCAACAATAGCAACATAATGCCGGCCGGAATCAGCGACAGGAAAAAGCCGCGCGCCAGCCACGACTTGCGCCACGGCAGTAGGAAGATCAGTCCGCAGATTCCGCCCCAGACGATGCGCTGGTACAGGTAGGTGTTGGAGAGGTAGGGCGCTATGTCGACACCGACCCAGCGGGTGAAACCGTAGTGACCCATGGCCCAGAGACCCAGCGCATAGGCCAGTCCGGCAAGGCAGCCAGCAGCAAAACAGACGGAAAGGTTTTTAATAAATTCTCGCACCGATACCCCCATTTATTGATCCCCGCCGGGAAAAAACCCGACGGGACAAACGGGCATCAGTATGCCAGATCTCGCAGTAAGGACCGCGAACGGGTTTCAAACTCAGGTGGGACTGGCGCTAAGTTAAGGCCGGCAGCAGGCCCGCCCCGGCCTTAACTTAGTCAGGCAGGTCTTTTGGATGGGCCGTAGAGTGCTTCCAGCATGCTGTCGATACGCGCAGCCAGCGCCTCCTGGGAGTCGTCCAGCAAAATCACATGCCCCATCTTGCGCCCCGGGCGCAGTTCCTTGCCGTAGGACCAGACACCCTCGTTAGGCAGTGCCGGTTTCTCGTCGACGCCCAGCATATTGATCATCACCGCGGGGCGGTCGCAGTGGGTTTCCCCCAGCGGCATGCCGAGGATCGCGCGCACATGATTGGCAAACTGGCTGGTTTCCGCACCGGCGAGGGTCCAGTGGCCACTGTTGTGCACCCGCGGTGCCAGCTCATTGATCAGCAGGCCGTTCTCGGTGACGAAACACTCCATGGCCAGCACGCCCACATAGTCCCAGGCGCTCATCAGTTTCGCCAGGTATTCCTCGGCGGTGTGTTGCAGCGCTTCACTGACGTGCGGCGCCGGTGCGGTGGAGACCAGCAGTGTGCCTCGGTAATGGTCGTTTTCCGCCAGCGGGTAGGTCACCACTTGTCCATCCGCGGTGCGGGCGCCGATCAGGGAGACTTCACGGGAGAAGTTCACCCCCTGTTCCACCACGTATTCCATCTCGGGCGCATCACTGATGGCAGCAAGATCTTCATCACTGTTGACCCGCCACTGGTTCTTGCCGTCATAGCCGTGCTCGCAGCTTTTGATGAACGACGGATAACCGAGTTGCTGGACGGCCGCGCAGATCTCGGCGTAGTTGTTGGCCGGCAGGAAAGGTGCCACCGGCAGCCCGACTGCGGTGATGGCGGTTTTTTCCCGCACGCGGTGCTGGGTTGTCTCGAACGCATCCGGGCGCGGGTAGACGGGGCAGAATTTTTCCAGCGCGCGCAGCAGTGCCACCGAAACCTGTTCGCGCTCGGCAGTGATGACTTCGGGGCTGCCCATGGCGCGGTAGAGCGATTCGATATCATCGCCTTCGTGGGCGTGTGCGATGGTGCCGAGACCGTCCACACAAGTGGTGTTCTCGTCACCTTCGGCGAGGAAACTGAATTCGATCCCCAGCGGGCGCGCCTCCTGGGCCATCATCTGCGCCAACTGGCCGCAACCCACTATGCCAACTCGCCTGACTGTCATCTCTGGTACACCTCAACAATTGCCAACTGCTGTTAACGGGCAGAAGTTATTCAACTTCGAAAGGAACGCCTGCGCTCTGGTTCTCGCGCCACGCAATCAGGCGCTGCTGCAGTTCCGCGTCGGACAGAGACAGCATCTGCGCCGCCATCAGTCCCGCGTTATAGGCACCCGAAGCGCCCACCGCCTGGGTGGCGACGGCCACACCCTTGGGCATCTGCACAATGGACAGCAGGCTGTCCATGCCGGTCATAAACTTGCTCGCCACCGGTACGCCGATCACCGGCAGCGGCGTCAGCGCCGCGATCATGCCCGGCAGGTGGGCGGAGCCACCGGCCCCGGCAATAATGACCTTGGTGCCGCGCTCGTGCGCCGTGGTGGCGAACTCCACCATCCGCTGGGGAGTGCGGTGGGCCGAAACGACCGCCGTGGCAAAGGGAACTCCCAGCTCAGCGAGGGGCTTGGTCGCCATTTCCATGGTCGGCCAGTCGGATTGGGACCCCATCACAATGGTGACTTTTTCAAACGGAAGCTGTTTCACTTGCGGTTAACTCCAGTGTTTCGCACGCGCCGGTGAGGCGCTATTCGCCGCCAGCAGCGGGGAAGGAAACGGGTCTCGCCACAGGAAATGCCCGACCCGGCCCAAAATTAAGGGGCGAGAGGATACCAAAACTCCGGCAGAAAGTACGCCACATGGCGCTTTGCGGTGGTTTCGGCCTGTAGTTTCGACGGTTTCGCGCCCGTTACAGGCCCTAGAACGATAGTCTGGCGGGATGGTCACGGCATCTTTCCGTGACCGATCAGTGAAGAAGAGTTATTTGGCGCTGGCGTCACGCTTATTGCGCAGTTCCGCCCGCAGCATATCCAGCACCGGCGCCACTGCCGGGCGCACGCCCCGCCACAGGTAAAAGGCTTCCGCCGCCTGCCCTACCAGCATACCCAGCCCATCGGCAGTCTCAGCTCCCAACTGCTCCGCCCAGCGCATAAACGGGGTCGGCTCGGCACCGTAGACCATATCGTAGGTGCGGCACCCCTGCGCCAGCGAGCGCGGCGACAGCGGCGGCAGTTCGCCGGAGAGGCTGGCGGCGCTGGCATTAATCACCAGGTCGAAACCCGCCGGCACCGCGTCCAGCCCGCTGGCGGTAATGCGGCCATACCCGGAAAAATCCTGCGCTAGCTGCTGCGCTTTTTGCGCGGTGCGGTTGGCGATATGGATCACCTGCGGCCCCTCTTGCAATATCGACAGCAACGCGCCGCGGACGGCACCGCCGGCGCCGAGCAGCAGTATTTTATTGCCGCGGATTTCCCAGCCCAGGTTGTCGCGGATATCGGCCACCAGGCCTGCTCCATCGGTATTGTCGCCGAGCACACTGCCGTCGCCCTGTTTTGCCAGGGTATTTACTGCGCCTGCGGCGCGGGCGCGCTCGGTGAGTTGGTCCGCAAACCTGCAGGCGTCCAACTTGAACGGCGCTGTGACATTCAGACCGCGACCGCCACCGCTAAAAAATTCCCGCGCAAAGTCCGCGAAGCGGTCTTTTTCCACCAGGTGTTTTCCGTAGTGGATGTCTTCTCCGGTCTGCGCGGCGAAGGCGCCGTGAATCTGCGGCGACAGTGAGTGGGCTATCGGGTTGCCGACCACGGCGTACTGGTCCGTCACCTGGCCGATCCCTTGGCCGATCCCTTGCGCGCGCGCACGGCGCCGCGAATCTTCACACTCTCGTCGACGAGGATCAGGCCGTCAATTTTCAGGCCACCCTCCGTGTCGGTCACCAGGTAGCGGGTGGTGGAGCTGTAGAGTTCCGCGCTCTTGTCGCCCTGCGGGTACAGCAATATCCAGTTCAATGTCGCCAGGCTGCTGTTGTCATTCAGCTCGATCACATCGGTGACCGTGCCGACGATCTGGCTGACCTGCAGGCGGCGATAGGCATTCAGCAGTTTGTCGACCTGCTGAACGAACTCTTGCCGCGTCACTGTCAGCTTGCTGCCATCCTCGCGATAGTAGTGCAGTGGGAAGCGGTAAAAGTCCGCGACCTGCTCCGCGTCGCCGATTTCGAATTGGCGGCGATACTCCAGGAACAGTTTATTAATATCTTCCAGTCGGGCCTTGTGCACAGCGCCTCCCCTTGGTTCGGTTTGTAGGATGGGCAAAGGAGCGTAGCGACGTGCCCATCAATCGGTATCCGATGGGCACGAGCCCGCCATGGATGGCGGGCATGCAGAAAACGCAGGGAGCAGTTTTCTGCCTTCGCTTTGCCCATCCTACGGATAGGAATCTCCGTTAAATCCAGTCGCGGTGCGGCAGGAAATCCGTGTAGAGTTTTTCTTCCGCGGAGCCCGGCTCCGGGTGCCAGTCGTACTGCCAGCGCACCAGTGACGGCAGCGACATCAGGATCGATTCGGTACGCCCGCCGCTCTGCAAGCCGAACAGGGTGCCGCGATCGTAGACCAGGTTGAACTCCACGTAGCGGCCGCGGCGGTACAGCTGGAAATTGCGCTCGCGCTCGTCGTATTCAGTGTGCTTGCGCTTCTGCACGATCGGCAGGTAGGCATCCAGGTAGCTGTCGCCGATAGCGCGCATCAATGCAAAGGCGTTTTCGAACCCACCCTCGTTGAAGTCGTCGAAAAACAGCCCACCGACACCGCGCGCCTCTTGGCGATGCTTCAGGTAGAAGTAGTCATCACACCATTTCTTGAAGCGCGGATACACCTCTTCCCCGAAAGGCGCGCAGGCATCTCGCGCGGTGCTATGCCAGTGCACCACATCTTCGTGACAGCCGTAATACGGGGTCAGGTCGTAGCCGCCGCCGAACCACCACACGGGTTCCGCGCCGGGCTTCTCGGCAACGAACAGGCGCACATTGGCGTGGCTGGTGGGCACATGGGGATTGCGCGGGTGGATCACCAGCGACACGCCCATCGCCTCGAAGGAGCGCCCCGCCAGTTCCGGGCGGTTGGCCGTCGCCGAGGGAGGCAATCCATCACCGTAGACGTGGGAGAAATTGACTCCGCCTTTCTCGATCAGCGCGCCCTCTTCCAGCACGCGGGTGCGGCCACCGCCTCCGCCGGGTCTCTCCCAGGCGTCTTCGCGGAACTCGGCGCCATCTTCGGCGCCGAGGGCATTGCAGATACGATCCTGCAGGTCCAGCAGGTAGTTCTTAACGGCGTCGATATCGACTTCACTCATGGTAGGAAACAACTGTCTGTTTAGGGGGATCGGGTGCCGGCGCGCAAGAGCCTTCAGCCATGTCAGCGAAAGAACCTTCAGCCATGTGAGCGAAAGAGCCTTCAGCCATGTGAGCGAAAGAGCCTTCAGCCACGTGAGCAAAAAAGCCTTCAGCCGCCCGGGCGCAAAATTCTCCCGCTGATCAAGTCGCGGATCTCGCTGGGTGCACTGCGACCGCCGGTGGCACCGCCGCCGACGAAGTCCAGCTCGTCGCCGAAGTAGCGCAACACCTGATATTTCTGCCGCGCCGGCTGGCATCCCGCAGGATTGGCCGAGGTGGACACGATAGCACCGCCGAAGGCGCGCGTCAGCGCCGCGGTGAACGGGTGATCGGTGCAGCGCAGGGCCACCGAGTGGTGGGCGCCGCTGATCCAGGGGGGTACGCGTTCGAAATGGGGCACCAGCCAGGTGACCGGGCCGGGCCAGGTGCTGTGCATTTGCTGAAGCTGGCTGCCGCTCAGGTTCTGCAGCAGTTCGCCGAAGTCGGCCTCATCACCGGATACCAGGATCAGGCCCTTCTCCAGCGGGCGGTTCTTGAGACGCAGCAGCTTCTCCACCGCCTGCAGGTTGTGCGGATCGCAGGCCAGGCCCCACACGGACTCGGTGGGGTGGGCTATGACACCGCCCGCGGCCAGGACGCGGACGGCTTCTTTTACTGCCAGCGGCGAATATTTCATTACAGGACGCCGAAGATGGTTTCCATCATCGGCAGGTAGCAGTCGGAATCCGTCAGGACGGCGACAAAAGGCTTGCCCATTTCAGCTCTCTTCACACTGTCGACTTGGGAAAGCGCGGCAATCTAGCGGATTGCACTTCGCTGCACAAGTTTTAGTCTGGCAGACTCACGTCCTTATGTGGGGAAATGCTGTCTCGTCGCGCAATGACCGACTCGCCGCGACTAGTGGGAAATGTACCACCACCAATTTGGGTTGTGCCGAACGCGAACTTGTTGCGCGGTATTCTCCGGCGCAATGTCTTCTCCAAGCCGTTCCATTTTGCGTTGGTACTGCCGCAGGTTGTCATCGCTGCCCGCCAGCTCCATCGCCTGTCGGAAGTTTCGCCGGTAATTTCCACTACCCAATTGATAGCGCGCCATGCCGAGTAAAAAGTGGAAGCGGTGGTCCGCCCCTTCGATCGCGATGGCATCCTGGGCGAATTCTGCGGCCGAACTGTATTTCCCGCGCCTATAGGATTTCAGTGCCAGGGCGTACCAGTAATAGGGGTTTTTCTGACGGTATTGTCGCAAGCGTGCGGCTAACTCGGCGGCGACGACCAGATTGCCCTTTTCGTGCAACGCCCGCTCGAGATTGGAAAGCGCCGAAAGATTGTCCCCGTCAAATGTAAGGGCTGTCTGGTACGCGGCCGCTCGTGCGCCCTACTGCAATGGCCGGCGAAAGTTCAAGATGAATCGCTTGCCCTTAGTTCCCGCGACCGATACCCGCAGTCGATTCGGATCCAGCAGACGGTACTCCAGCCGGCTGGGAAAATCGTGCTCAGGGTTCTCAAACACCGCCTCGTTGTCACGACAGGCCGTCATCTTAAACGCCACCGGCAGCGCATTGTGGCTGACCTTGGCCAGATAGAAGATCTCACCGGACATCTCGGTCAGGCGCAGTATTTCTATGTCCCTGTCGCCACCGGAGTTTTCCGTCTCGCTCGCACCTATGCCCTCGAACGTATGAGCGCTGACTCGCTGCCAGCGCTCCATCATCTGTTTGCTGGCATCCTGGTAGTGCCAGCTGCCAAGTAACCACTGCAAATCGTCCAGGGACGTGCAACTCTGCGCTTGAGCGGCCATAGAAGCCGCACCGGTGAGCGCAATGGTCGCCATAGCCAGCCTGCATATCGACACAATCACCTCCTCCCGGATCGGCGTATGGAATAAAGGCGCCTGCGCATCTGTCCATAACAATCGAACTAGTGGCGCACCAGAACGAGTATTGACGTCACCGGCTTGAGTCGCGAATCGGGCGACGGCAAAGCCATCGCTGCCTCTCGTTCGCCTCTTCAATCAACCGGCTGCAAATAGGCCGCCCCTCGCGGAGTGAGCTGGTAGCCGCCGGGAACCTGCTCGATCAAACCCGCCAACTCCAGCTGTAGTAACAGCGCTAGTAACTCCCCGGCACTTTCACCACTATCTCGTGCCAGTTGCTCCAAACTGCGGGGATCCCCACCCAGAGCGTCGATCACACGCAAGTCGCGCGGCTGCAATTGCCGGCGAGCAGCGGGCGGTGCGTTGGTGGCCGGCGCCGCGGTGGTCGCCGGCTCTGCCAGCAGGCCGCCCAGCTGCCCGGCGATATCCGCGCTCGTCTCCACCAAGGCAGCGCCGTCTTTGATCATACGGTGACAGCCGCGCGCCAGCGGATTGTGAATCGAGCCGGGAATCGCAAATACCTCGCGGTTCTGTTCCAGCGCGAGCCGCGCAGTAATCAGCGAACCGGAACGCAGCGCCGCCTCCACCAGCAGCACGCCGATCGAAAGACCACTGATAATGCGATTACGGCGCGGGAAGTTCGCCGCCTCCGCAGGACTCCCCAGCGGCAGCTCACTGACCAGCGCACCGCCGCCGGCGACAATCTCCTCTGCCAAGGCGACATTGCGCCGCGGGTAGAGCCGGTCGACGCCGCTGCCGAGTACCGCGACGGTGACACCGCCGGCCTTGAGCGCACCCCGGTGCGCCGCCGCATCCACGCCAAGCGCCAGCCCGGAAGTAATCGCAAAGCCGGCTCCGGCCAGGTCCGCGGCAAACGCGTGCGCATTGTCGAGGCCGCCGGCACTCGCGCGGCGGGCGCCGACGACAGCAAGCTGTGGCAGCTGCAGTGCGCCGCGAGCACCGCGGACATAGAGCAGCGGCGGTGGGCGGGATATCTCGGCCAACAGGTGTGGGTAGTCCTCGTCGCCGCAATGAATGAGCGCTACACCGGCGTCTGCGCAGCGCTCGCGCTCCGCATATGTCCAGGTGAGCAGTGCGCTCTGTTCGCCGCAACGCGCAAATTCTCGCCACTGTTGTTGGGCGCGCGCGGGCAGTTTGTGCAGCAGGGAATCGGGGAGGGAGTGCAGCGCCGCGACGGGGCTGTCGAAGTGTTCGAGTAGTTGCCAATAGCGGCCGGGGCCCATGCCCTCCAGTCGCAGCAGGGCCAGGGTGGCGGTCAGCGCGTCCATGCGATCTACCGTGTGTTTCTGTTTTTTCAGCAGACAGGCGGGCCAAACAGAAAGACCCGCCGCCTATTCAACTTGGCGCTTAGGGATTGCGCGCCAGGTCCATGACCTCGAGCGGGCGATCTGCCTCCAGCACCAGGGCGAGACTCATTTTCTCGAAAGTGCGGAACACCATCATCACACCGGCGCGTTCGTCCGGGAGTTTGACGTTGTCGCGCGCGATACGGTCGCGCACGATAGCGCCGCGCTTGTATATGGCCAGCACATGGCCGGGCTGCAGGCCCTCGCGTTCGCCCTGGTTAACCACCACCACGTCGTACTTGCCGATCTGGGTAACACCCTCTTCTACGCCGAGGATCACGCCTTCCACCGGCATCGGCGGAGCACCCGGCTGGAACAGCGCGGCGATGGAGCGCTCTTCCACCGGCAGCAGCCGGTCTTCCAGGCGGATTTCACGGGCGGTGCGTGCAACGCCCAGCGTGGCTACCGCAAATTCCTCGCGGCGATCCGGGTCCAGCTGCAGCAGATCGACGGTAGCGATATCCAGCGCCTGCTGGCCCAGGGTTTCTCCGGTTACCGGATCGACGTAAACCGGACCGGGGCGGTAGATGCCGTAGGAGGCCAGCGGCACACGGAAATCGCCGCGGGCGTAAATTTTTTCGCCGGCCCCCATCAGGATGCGCTGATCGGCGCCGGAAACCACGTAGGGGGTGCCCCTAAATGCGTCGGGCGCCACGATACGGGTGCGCGACAGGAAGGCATTGATGGCGTCCAGCGGAATGGCGGGAATCGCCTCGCCCACGGCCTCGCGGCGCACTTGCGGGTGCAGGCTGGTGCTGTCCGCTGCCGGCGTCAGCTTGTAGGCGGCCGGGCCGCGCTCGAGGTGCAGCTGCGGCTGGCCTTCCACGTAAACCAGACGCAGCCGGTCGCCCGGATAAATCAGGTGGGGGTTTTCGACTTGTGGATTGACCTGCCAGATTTCCGGCCAAAACCAGGGCTGGGCGAGGAATCTGCCGGAAATATCCCAGAGTGTGTCGCCCTTTTGCACCACATAGACATCCGGGTGATTCGGATTTAGGCGCACTTGATCCTGCGCCTGAATGCCAAAAGTCACCGCCAGCATTGCGGCAGCGGCCAGGATTATTTTTTTCATGGAAGCATTCCTATGCTCTTTATCGCTATAATTCACAGCGCCGGGCCGCTGCGCCACCGGGAATCAGCCCGGGAGAGTAGCTGGAGCCTGACGCGAAGCGTCAGCAAAATATATGACTCCATTCGGCAAATATCGAGCGCGATCATTATGTTATCAGCGCAAGTTCCACGATTACTAGAGGTTTGTCACAGCTGGACGGCTCTGGAAATCGTGGCGAGCGCGTAACTGGTGGTAACCGTCGGAGCGGATCAAGCGGTGTATACCAGAAGTACACGAGCATAGCCCGCCCCGCGAGAGTGGCGAGTGCTTTGCGTATTCCGAACACCGCCGGCCGCCGCCAGGGGCGCGCACACTAGATTTATAGAGATGCCCAGGGTGTTATGGCCAAACTTGAGATTCTTGAATTCCCCGATCCGCGCCTGCGGCAGGTCGCAAAACCTGTCTCTGAGGTGACCGACGAGCTGCGCCAACTGGTCGACGATATGTTCGAAACCATGTATGCAGCGCCCGGAGTCGGCCTCGCCGCGACCCAGATCAATGTGCACCAGCGCATCGTGGTCATCGACGTGTCTGAAGACCAGAGCGAGCCGCTGGTGTTTATCAACCCGGAAATCGAGGTACTGGAAGAGGAAATTCACCAGTACGACGAAGGCTGCCTGTCGGTGCCCGGTTTTTACGAGACGGTCGAGCGACCGCGCAAGGTGCGCGTGAAAGCGCTGGATCGCGCCGGCGAGGCCTTTGCCATCGAGGCCGAGGGGTTGCTGGCGGTCTGTATCCAGCATGAGGTGGATCACCTGGACGGCAAACTGTTCGTGGACTACATCTCCCCTCTCAAGCGCAATCGCATCCGCTCCAAACTGGAAAAGGCCCAGCGCCAGCGCGCCTGACACGCTTCCGACAATTCAGATGACCCGCCGCCGCATATTGCGGCGGCTCTTCCACACCGAATCTATGACTCAGCCCCTGAATATCATCTTCGCCGGCACGCCGGACTTTGCCGCCGTGCACCTGCAGACGCTGCTCGACAGCGAGCACAATGTCATTGCCGTCTACACCCAGCCGGACCGACCGGCGGGACGCGGCAAGAAACTGCTCGCCAGCCCGGTCAAGCAGCTGGCGCAGCAGCAGGCTATTCCCGTCTACCAACCTGTGAGCCTGCGCGACGAGCAGGCCCAGGCGGAACTGGCCGCACTGCAGGCAGACATCATGGTGGTGGTCGCCTACGGCCTGATACTGCCGCAGTCGGTTCTCGATACCCCGCGGCTCGGCTGCGTCAACGTGCACGCGTCCCTGCTACCGCGCTGGCGCGGTGCCGCGCCGATCCAGCGCGCTATCGAAGCCGGCGACGCCGAGAGCGGTGTGGCCATCATGCAGATGGAGGCCGGCCTGGATACCGGCCCGGTGCTGGTAGAAAGCCGCTGCGCCATCACCCCGGCCGACACCGGCGGCAGCCTGCACGACAAGCTGGCAGAGCTAGGCGGACCGGCACTGCTCGAGGCATTGCGGCAGCTGGCCGCCGGCGCCGCCACCCCGCAGATCCAGGATGATTCCCGCGCCAATTACGCCGACAAGATTTCCAAGGAGCAGGCGCGCATCGACTGGCAGCGCCCCGCCGAAGAGCTGCACCGGCAGATTCGCGCCTTCAATCCGTTTCCGGTCTGCTGGACGACGTACGCCGACAGCAAAGGTGAACAGCGCCTGCGTATCTACAGCGCACAACTGGAGCGCGGCTGCCACGGCGATACGCCGGGCACGATTATCGGCGCCGACAACGAAGGTATCCTGGTGGCCTGCGGGCGCGAGGCACTGCGCCTGCAGCTACTGCAGCTGCCGGGCAAGAAGGCTCTGCCGGCGGCGGAAATACTGAAAGGCTACCGGGAGCTATTCGCGCCCGGTACGCAACTGGGACTGTAAATGAAACTCGACGCACGTGGCGACGTACGCGCCCTGGCGGCACAGGTACTGGCTTCACTGCTCGACGGCCGGGGCTCGCTGGCGCGGCTGTTGCCACGCGCCGAAGAACGGGTCGACGAGCGCGATCGCGCACTGCTGCGCGAACTCTGTTACGGCGGCGCGCGCACTGCGCCGCGGCTGCAACTGCTGGCGGGCAAACTGCTGCGCAAGCCGCCGGCGGACATCGAGGTCGAGGCGCTGATTCTGCTCGGGCTCTACCAGCTCGAATACACCCGCATTCCCGATCACGCGGCGATTTCCGCTACCGTCAACGCCGCGCGCACGCTCAAACTCGATCGCGCCACCGGCGTTATCAACGGCGTTTTACGCAATGCCCAGCGCAGCCGCGAACAGCTGCAGCGCAAACTGTCCGGTAATCCTCAGTTCAGCTCCATGCATCCGGCGTGGTTGCAGCAGCGCATCAAGGCCGCCTGGCCAGACGCGGCCGCCGACATCTTCCGCGCCAACAACGCCAATCCGCCAATGACGCTGCGCGTCAACGGCGCCAGGGTTTCCCGCGACGACTACCTGCAGCAGCTCAAGGCCGCGAATATTGCCGCACAGCCCTGTACCATCTCGCCGGTGGGCATCACCCTCGCCGCGGCCTGCGCCGTCAGCGAACTGCCCGGCTTTGCCGAGGGACTGGTCAGCGTGCAGGACGAATCGGCACAGCTGTCGGCACTGCTGCTGGCACCCGCCGCGGAAGATAGAGTACTGGATGCCTGCGCCGCGCCCGGCGGCAAGAGCTGCCACCTGCTGGAACAACAGCCGTCGGTGCACCTGAGCGCCCTGGATATCGATGAGGAGCGCCTCGATCGCGTCGCGGAAAACCTGGCGCGCATCGGCTGTGACGCCGAACTGATCTGTGCCGACGCCGCCGAATCGGACGCCTGGTGGGACGGCCAGCCCTTCGATTGCATCCTGCTGGATGCGCCCTGCTCCGCCACCGGCGTGATTCGCCGCAACCCGGATATCAAGCTGCTGCGCCGCGAGGAGGATATTGCCGAACTGGCACAGCTGCAGGGTCGTATCCTGCGCGCCATGTGGCAGATTCTGAAACCCGGCGGCAAGCTGTTGTACGCGACCTGCTCCGTCCTGCCGGCGGAAAACAGTGAGGTGGTAGCGGCCTTCGTTGCGGAGACCGAGGATGCGAGCGACAATACCCCGCAATTACTGGGCGGCGAGCCCTGGGGCAAACCGCAGGCGGCGGGCATACAGCTGTTTCCGCGGCCCGATGGTGGCGACGGTTTCTACTACGCTCTGCTGAGCAAAGCCGAATAACAGCGGTTAGAACCGCGAGCCTTATCTGATATGAAAATTGTCATTCTCGGCGCCGGCCAGGTGGGCGGGTCACTGGCGGAGGCGCTGGCCTCCGAGCGCAACGACATTGTGCTGATCGACAGCGACGAGAAAACCCTGCGCGAGCTGGGCGACCGCATCGATATCGGCGTGGTCGTCGGCCACGCCTCCCACCCGGATATTCTGCTGGATGCCGGTATCGAGGATGCCGATATCCTGGTGGCGGTCACCAATAACGACGAAACCAATATGGCGGCCTGCCAGATCGCCCACTCGCTGTTTCGCGTGCCCACGAAGATTGCCCGCGTGCGCGCCGCCTCCTACCTGCAATACCCGCAACTGTTCGACACCCAGGCGATTCCTATCGATGTGCTGATCAGCCCGGAGCAGCTGGTATCGGAATATATCGCGCGCCTGATGGAGCACCCGGGGGCGCTGCAGGTGCTGGATTTCGCCGACGGCCGCGTACAGCTGGTGGCGGTGCGCGCCGTTCAGGGCGGGCCATTAGTGGGACACCAGCTGCGCTACCTGCGCGAGCATATGCCCAAGGTGGATACCCGCGTCGCCGCCATCTACCGCCGCAACAGCCCGATTATCCCGCAGGGCGACACGGTGATCGAGGCCGGCGACGAGGTCTTCTTTATCGCCGCGCGCGCAGATATTCGCGCGGTGATGAGCGAGCTGCGCCGGCTGGAACACGGGTACAAGCGCGTCGTGATTGCCGGCGGCGGCAACATCGGCCTGCGCCTGGCGCACAAGCTGGAAAACCGCTACGCGGTCAAGATCATCGAACAGAGCCACGAGCGCTGTGTGTTCCTGTCGGAGGAACTCTCCCACAGCATCATCTTGCACGGTAGCGCTTCGGATCAAGATCTGCTGCTGGAGGAAAACATCGAGGATACCGATGTGTTCCTCGCGCTGACCAACGACGACGAGGCCAACATCATGTCGTCGCTGCTGGCCAAGCGGCTGGGTGCGCGCAAGGTGATGACCCTGATCAACAACCGCGCCTATGTGGACCTGGTGCAGGGCGGCGAGATCGATATCGCCATCTCGCCGCAGCAGAACACGATCGGCAGCCTGCTGACCCATGTGCGCCGCGGCGATATGGTGAACGTGCACTCGCTGCGCCGCGGCGCCGCCGAGGCCATCGAGGTGATCGCCCACGGCGACAGCCGCACCTCCAGGGTGGTGGGGCGCAAGATCGAGGATATCGACCTGCCGGAGGGGGCCGCCATCGGCGCCATCGTCCGCGAAACCGACGGCGGCAGTGAAGTGCTGATTGCCCACGACGACGTGGTAGTGCAGAGCGACGATCACGTGATCGTATTCCTGGTGGACCGCCGGCAGACGCGCCACGTGGAGCAGCTGTTCCAGGTGGGCTTCAGTTTCTTCTGATTATTCGAACACGGGAGCTGGAAGTGTCCGGCGGTAGCGCGCGGCGCCTCCACATATTCATTAGATAACAGGCTGATAGGCGCCGATGCGAATTGCAGTAATTGCGCGAATTTTCGGAATACTCCTGACGGTGTTCAGCCTGACACTGCTGCCGCCTATCGCCGTGTCGCTGTGGTATCACGACAACACCCACACCGCCTTCAGCGCCGCCTTTGTCATCACGCTGGTCACCGGCCTGTTTATGTGGCTGCCGGTGCACGACCTGCGGCAGGAACTGCGCACGCGTGACGGCTTCGTCGTGACATCGCTATTCTGGCTGGTACTGGGCAGTTTCGGTTCGCTGCCGCTGATCATCAGCCCGCAACCGGATCTCGGCGTCACCGATTCGATTTTCGAATCTATCTCCGGACTCACCACCACCGGTGCCACGGTCATCACCGGTCTCGACAGCCTGCCGCCGGCGATTCTCTACTACCGCCAGCAATTGCAGTGGTTCGGCGGTATCGGCGTGATCGTAATCGCACTGGCCATCCTGCCGATGCTGGGTATCGGTGGCATGCAGCTGTACAAGGCCGAAATTCCCGGCCCGGTAAAAGATACGAAACTGACACCGCGCATCGCCGAGACGGCGCGCGCGCTGATCGTGATCTATGTGATCCTGACGATATTGTGCGGCCTCGGTTATTGGTGGGCCGGCATGACAGCGTTCGATGCCATAGGTCACGCCTTCTCCACGGTGGCCAACGGCGGCTTTTCCACCCACGATGCCAGCATGGGCTTCTATGCCAATAACCATGCGATCATGGCTATCTGCATCGTGTTCATGTTTACCGCTGCGATCAATTTCGGTCTGCACTTCTTTGCCTTCCGCAACCGCAGCCTGCGTCACTACTGGCAGGATTCCGAGTTCCGCTTCTGGGTCATGCTGACCCTGTGCGCCGCACTGTCGATCAGCCTGTACCTGTGGTATCTGGGCATGTTCACACCCAGCGGCAGTTTCCTGCACGGTTTCTTCCAGGTGGTTTCCATTGGCACCACGGCCGGTTTCGCTTCGGAAAACTTCTCCGCCTGGCCCGCCTTCCTGCCGTATGTGCTGCTGCTGTTGGGCATTCTCGGTGCCTGTGCCGGTTCCACCTGCGGTGGCATCAAGGCGGTGCGGGGCATGTTGATCATGAAGTCCGGCCTGCGCGAACTGAACCGCCTGGTACACGCCAACGCAGTCATCCCCATCAAGGTAAACCGCAAGATAGTGCCGGAACGGGTCACCGATGCCGTGTGGGGCTTCTTCGCGGTCTACATTCTGTCTTTCTTCGTGTTCACCGTAATCGTGATGGCCACCGGGGAGAACTTCGTCACCGCCTTTTCCACCGTCGCCTCCTGCCTCAGCAATATAGGTCCGGCCCTCGGTGACGCCGCCGCCCACTACGGCTCCGTCAACGAGGTGGCCAAATGGTTCCTGATCCTGGCGATGCTGATGGGGCGCCTGGAAATCTTTACCCTGCTGGTGCTGCTGACGCCGGCCTTCTGGCGCCATTGAGTCGCCCGCACCGACACAGTCGATCGGCAATCTGGCCGAACTACCGTTGACGGAAGCGCGCCATCAACAGAAACGCTAGCGGCACCATCACCAACGTACTGACCCAGCCGGCCAAGTGCCAGAACGTTACCGCGATACCGCTACCCAACAGCGGCCAGTTGAAATAGACAAAGGCGGGCACCACGGCTGCGACCAGCAGCGGCACGGAATGGCGGTCACTGATGCGCCGGATCAGCAGCACCAGTGGCAGGCAGAGAAGCACATTGATCAGCAGGTCGTGCAGCCACAGCAGCGGGTAAAACCAGGCAGTGCCAGTCAGGTTGTCCATTAGCCAGCGCGATACCGGACTGAGCTGCCCGAGGTGCCCCCATAGCAGTGCCAGCGCAAGGAATTGCAGCAATCCGAATACGGCGACGATTGCCAAAGGCAACAGGGAAGGCAGTTTTGGGCTCATAGAAATCTCCGCGGGGATCCGCTAGAGCCTAGCAAGCGTCAGCCTTGCCGCCGTCAGCTCTTGCGATAAATGCGGCTTTTTCCTTCCGGCTGCTTGCGGAAGCGCTTGTACTCCCACTGGTACTGTTCCGGCGCTTCGGCGATACAGGCCTCGACGCCGCGGTTCATCGCCGCCAGCGAAACCTTCTGCTCGTCGCTGTAGATCGCCTGCTCGGCGGGCAGGAACACCAGCTCGAAGCCGCCCTCCACCCGCTTGCCGAAGCCGAACACACAGCGGCAGCCGGTGCGCTGCAGCAGGTTGTGGGCCAGGGTCATGGTCAGCGCCGGCTTGCCGAAGAAGGGGGCGAAGTCGCCGCCCATATCCGGCTCCTGATCCGGCAGCACCATAACGATATTGCCCGCCTTCAGCGCCTTCAGCAACGAGCGCACGCCGTGCATGTTGGTCGGCACCATCGTCGTGCCGGTGGCCTCGCGGCCGGCGCGGATGATCGGGTCCAGCGAGGCGATTTTAGGGGGCGCGTAGAGAGCGGTGGAAGGCCCCAGGGTCGCCAGGTACATGCCAAAAATTTCCCAGTTGCCGGTGTGCGGCATCAATACCAATACACCGCGGCCGTCGTCGGCGCGGTCGGACAGCAGCTGCTGGTTGCGTACCCGCACTATCTGGTCCTCGCTGTGGTTCCACGGCTGGTGCCAGATGGTTGCCACTTCGCAGCCGGTAATGGCGGTGTGGACCACGCTGTCGCGGGCGAGCTTTTCCCGCTTGTTCGCGTCCATGGCCGGGTAACAGAGGCCGAGATTGATGCGGCTGATACGCAGGCTATCGCCGCGGGTCAGCACCGCCATCTGGCCGAAAACCCAGCCGAGCCGGCGCGACCAGCGCAGCGGCAGTTTGCCGATCAGTTTGAGTGCGCCGGCAGCCAGGCGCCCCTTGATATCCAATGCAACAACTTCCTATGCAAAATTCGAGTTCGGACAGGCCTGTCCAGGGCCAAGTATGGCCATTCAGTGCGGATTGTGCGGCCGCGGCGCCTTTAGTGCGCAACCCGCTACCGCTATAATTGCGTCCCTTTGCCCAAAGCACATACTGATCCGGAGATAGCGGTGTCCAAGCAATATGACCTCAGCACCTTTCAGGGTTTGATTTTTGCCCTGCAGGATTACTGGGCGCGCCAAGGGTGCGTCATTCTACAGCCTCTGGATATGGAAGTGGGCGCCGGTACCTTTCACCCGGCCACCTTCCTGCGCGCCGTGGGCCCCGAGACCTGGAACGCCGCCTATGTACAGCCGTGCCGCCGCCCCACCGACGGCCGCTACGGCGAGAACCCCAACCGCCTGCAGCACTACTACCAGTACCAGGTGGTGATGAAGCCGTCACCGGACAATATCCAGGATCTGTACCTGGACAGCCTGCGCGCCATGGGCGTGGATCCGGCGGTGCACGATATCCGCTTCGTCGAGGACAACTGGGAGTCCCCCACCCTCGGCGCCTGGGGCCTCGGCTGGGAGGTGTGGCTGAACGGCATGGAAGTCACCCAGTTCACCTACTTCCAGCAGGTGGGCGGGCTCGAGTGTTACCCGGTCACCGGCGAGATCACCTACGGTCTCGAGCGCATCGCCATGTATCTGCAGGGTGTGGAATCCATTTACGACCTGGTATGGACCCGCAACCCGGACGGTTCCCCGGTCACCTACGGCGACGTCTTCCACCAGAACGAGGTGGAGATGTCCCACTACAACTTTGAGCAGGCGGACGTGGAATTCCTGTTCGCCACCTTCGATCACTGCGAGCGTGAAAGCAGCCGCCTGATCGAGCTGGGTCTGCCGCTGCCGGCTTACGAGCAGGTCATGAAGGCATCCCACGCATTCAACCTGCTGGACGCGCGCCACGCCATCTCGGTTACCGAGCGCCAGCGCTACATTCTGCGCGTGCGAACCCTGGCCCGCGCTGTGGCCCAGGCCTACTACGATGCGCGCCGCGCCCTCGGTTTCCCGCTGGCGGCAGCGGAATTGCGCGCGGATATTCTGGCGGAAGAAGTCGAGCAAGAGGAGAAGCAGTAATGGCGCAGGATTTTCTGGTAGAGCTGGGCACCGAAGAGCTGCCGCCGAAAGCGCTGCACAAGCTGATGAGCGCCTTTGCCGACGGTATCGCCCAGGGACTGAAAGGCGCCGAGCTGGAGTTCGGCGAGGTGAAAGCCTATGCGGCGCCGCGCCGCCTGGCGGTGGCGGTGTCCGCGCTGGCCGACAAGCAGCAGGACAAGCAGATAGAGAAACTCGGCCCGGCCGTGCAGGCCGCCTTCGATAAAGAGGGTAAGCCGAGCAAGGCCGCCGAGGGCTTCGCGCGCAGCAACGGCGTCACTGTCGAGCAGCTGAGCCGCGTCGACACCGACAAGGGCGAGCGCCTCGCCTTCGTCAGTGAACAGAAGGGTGCCGCCACCAAAACCCTGCTGGCGGGCATCGTCGAGAAGGCACTGGCACAGCTGCCGATCCCCAAGCGCATGCGCTGGGGCGCGCGCCGCGAGGAATTCGTGCGGCCGGTGCACTGGCTGCTGATGCTGTTCGGCAACCAGGTGGTCGACGGCGAGGTACTGGGGCTGCAGGCCGGCAACACCAGCCGCGGTCACCGCTTCCACTGCAACCGCGAACTGGAAATCCACTCCGCCCACGACTATGTGCAGCAGCTGCGCGAGCCCGGCTATGTGATCGCCGATTTCGCCGAGCGCCGCGAAACCATCCGCGAACAGGTCATGGCCGAGGCGAATAACGTCAACGGCGAGGCAGTGATCGACGACGATCTGCTCGACGAGGTGACCGCCCTGGTGGAGTGGCCGGTGGCCCTGACCGGCCGCTTCGAGGAGCGCTTCCTGGCAGTGCCTGCCGAGGCGCTGATCTCCTCTATGAAGGAACACCAGAAGTATTTTCACGTGGTGGATCCGGACGGGCAGCTGCTGCCGTTCTTTATTACCGTGTCCAATATCGAGAGCCAGGATCCGGCCCAGGTGATTCACGGTAACGAGCGGGTGATTCGCCCGCGCCTCGCCGATGCGGCCTTCTTTTTCGAGACCGACAAGAAGACCAGCCTGGAAGCGCGCCGGGAAAAGCTGAAGCAGGTTATCTTCCAGCAGCACCTGGGCACGGTATACGACAAGACCGAGCGCCTGGCGGTACTGGCAGCGAAGATTGCCGACAGGATAGACGCAAATCCCGACTGGGCCGCGCGCGCCGGTCGCCTGTGCAAGTCCGACCTGGTCACCGAGATGGTGTTCGAATTTGCGGACATGCAGGGCATCGCCGGCTACTACTATGCGGAAAACGATGGCGAGCCGCTCGACGTGGCCAAGGCGATGTACGAGCAGTACATGCCCAAGTTTGCCGGTGACGAACTGCCGCGCAGTGAGACCGGCACCGTGATCGCACTGGCGGATCGCCTCGACACCCTGGTGGGCATCTTTGGTATCGGCCAGCCGCCGAGCGGCTCCCGCGATCCCTTCGCGCTGCGCCGCGCCAGCCTGGGCGTTATCCGTATCCTGGTGGAGAAAAAACTCGACCTGGACCTGCGCGAACTGCTGGAACTGGCCCGCAACAATTTCCCGCGCACCGCGCTGGGCGAATACAACAACGTCGTCGAGCAGACACTGCAGTACATCCTCGAGCGCTTCCGCGCCCGCTACGAGGACCAGGGCATCGCCACCGAAGTATTCCTTTCAGTAGCCGCGCGCAAGCTGTCGCGCCCACTGGATATCGACAACCGGGTGCACGCGGTGCACGCCTTCAGCCAGCTGCCGGAAGCCGAAGCGCTGGCGGCAGCCAACAAGCGCGTGTCCAATATTCTCGCCAAGCTGGAAGGCAATGTACCGCACACGGTAGACGAGAGCCTGCTGCAGGAAGATGCGGAAAAAGCCCTTTACGCCGCCGTGCAAGTCGCCCGTACCGAGGTGGAGCCGCTCTATCAGGACGCAATGTTTGCCGAGGGCCTGGCCGGCCTCGCCGGTCTGCGCGACACCGTCGACAGCTTCTTCGACCACGTGATGGTTATGACCGATGACGAGAAGTTGCGCGATAACCGCCTGGCATTGCTGGCGCAGCTGCGCGCGCTGTTCCTCGAGGTAGCGGATATTTCGCTGCTGGTACCGGCAAAGTAATTCAAGCATCCAATCCTGTCGCAGCCGGTTATGCCGGCTGCGGCGATTGTCTGACTGCGGAAAACTCTTCATGGCAATCATCGTGCTGGACCGGGACGGCGTCATCAATTATGACTCCGACGGCTACGTCAAATCCGCCGACGAGTGGATCCCGCTGCCCGGCAGCATCGAGGCAATGGCGGACATGAGCCGGGCCGGCCACCAGTTGGTGATCGCCAGCAACCAGAGCGGCCTCGCCCGGGGCCTGTTCGACCTGGACGATCTCGAAGCCATGCACGCGAAGATGCGCGCGCTGGTTGAAGACGCCGGCGGCGAAATCGCCGCGATTTTCTACTGCCCCCACGGACCCGATGACGACTGCCGCTGCCGCAAACCGAAAGCCGGGTTGCTGGATGCGATAGAGGCGGAATTCGATACCAGCCTGCACGGCAGTTACATGGTCGGCGACAAACTAAAGGACCTGCAGGCGGCGCTGGAGAAAGGCTGCAAGCCGGTGCTGGTGAAGACTGGTGCGGGCGAGCAGACGCTGCTACAGCTGATCAACGAGCCGGACGAGCAACTGGCCGATACTGCAGTGTTCGATGACCTGGCGCAGTTCGCCGAATTTTTATTGCGGTAGTGCCGAAAAAAATCGGCCGGGCTAGTTTTCGCTGCTATTTTAGCGGCAGAAAAATATCCGTAACCGCTTCGACTTCCGCCACGTCCGGGAAAAATTTCACCCGCTGGAAATAGAGCGGGAAGTCCCGCAACTCTTCACCACTCTGCGGCAACCATTCCAGATAGAGATATTTAACAGACTTTGCGAGTCCTTCGTCCGGGCCCGTATGGCGCAGCACCGCGCAGCGACCCGCGGGAATTGTTTTTTTGACGATGCCGAAAGTATTTTCTCCCACTTCACCATCGAAGGCGGCGCAAAGGTCCAGGCGGTAGTCTGCCGGCGCGACCTGCGCGGGATCGTCGTAGATAATATTGAATGTCGCACTCTTGTGCGGCGGCAAGTCATTTTGTTTTCGCCAGCCGATAAAATCTCGCACGGTATTTCCCACCAACCTTGGATCGCCGCGATGTTCCAGCACTGCCACGGCAGTCGCAGGGAAATCGAGAACGCGAACCCGCCCATTATATTTTTGACTCATGCCCTGTTGACTCCGAATTGATTGCAGCGGCCAATTTTTGGCGTACCACTGTTTCCACGCAGGTTGTGCGCGCAACTCAGATGGAGACTGTCCCGTGAATTTGCGGAAAGCTCGAGAGAAAGGTTCCAACGCTTCGTAAGCACAGTTCAGCGCGCCTTCCGTAATCGGGATATCGAAATGGCGCACCGCAATCTGGTTGCTCTCGCTACGAAAGATCACTCGCCGGAGCGGGCGATCTGCGACTGGCAGCCTGCCGCAGGCAAAGCGCGAAGAAATTCGCTGGCGATCTCCAGCGACACGCTGCCGAAATCCCAGAATACGTCTGTCTTGCGGTTAATATTCACCGCCACCGCCATTCGATAATCCGGCAATATCATCAGCCAGCTCTGACCGCCGCGGGAGACACCGCCGTGATTTACCACCTGTACCAAGCCCTGGCCGCTAATCTCACGCTCCGAGACTCGCCACCCGAGTGCATAGTGCTGTGCATTGGTCGTCCCGTCCGGTAGCTGCTGCGGCGTCCAGAACAGTTGTCGTGTTTGCGGCGATAGGTAGCTGTCATCGAGGTAGTGCATCCCCAATCGGACCAAATCTGAAGGGGTCGATACGAAGCCACCACCGGGCAGGCGGTGGCTGAGATCTACGGCTCGCCATTCACGCACACGGTGTTCCGTGCCGGTGATACCATTGCTTTTGTATGGCGTGGCAATCCGGTTGGCGACATCACCGCGCACCGGTGCGGGAAGCGTTGCATTCATTTGCGCCGGAGCGAAAACCTCCTGTTGCATGAAGCTCAGGTAGGGTTCTTTTGCCACGGCACTGATGACAGCGCCCAGTAATACCGTATTGAATGTCGAGTAGTGAAAATCACTGCCGGGCTCGAACATCAGTTCGCTGCCGTCAAATACGTCGAGTGCGCTCTCTACGCTGTCATAGTGACGACGCAGGGCCAGCGTGTGGTAGAGACCGGGCAGATCACCGTTTTCCTTATAGTCCGGTAGTCCGCTCATATGTGACGCGAGCTGTCGTGGCGTGATACTGCTCCACGCGGTATTCGGCAGTGGGTCCAGGTAGCGGACAATTGGCGTATCCAGGTTTATACGATCGCTTTGTACGAGGCGCGCCAACGCCGTGCCGGTAAGCGCCTTGGAGGTACTGCCGATTCGAAATCGCGTGTCGGTATTCACCGGCGTTTCTGATTCAATGTCTGACCAGCCTGCGGCCCCAGCCCACACCAATTTTCCGCAGGCGGCGACGGCAGCGGAGATCGCCGGTGAAGCGATTTTCTCCCGGTGCTTCTCGATTGCGGTAAGCGATTGTGTTCCAGCCTCCTTGTACGTGAGGTCGAAAAGCTCCTGCGTCAATGGATTGTCTCGCGGTAACTCCAGCCAGCCTATAGGGTTTAGCGGTAACGAGCCCTTGTTCCAGGCATAGAACTGATAGACGGGCCAAAGCCACCAACCGAGAAATATGAGCGGCAGCGAGACTGTCGCCAGCAAAAGTCCTTTTCTTTTTGTCATATTATTTCCGTAAATTTCTAAACAAGCCGACTGCTTCCGTCGGATAGCGCAATGCTCGCCGATCGGTGCACTGATGTTTTCAGGGTGTTTCTTTCCGTTTCGCTGCGGCGTTTAAATAAGCGCGATTTCTGTCGGATATCTCTTTCATGATCCAGGCGAGTGGTTTGTCGATGCCACTGCGGTAGCTTGGCCAGTCAGTCTCGATCATTATGTCCGGCCTTACGCCGCTGGAAAATGAATCCTGAAATCGGTAATTACGTTTTGAATAGGTAATGGTCCATCCCGTATTCGGGAGTGAAAAAGAATCCATATCCTGGTAGCCAACAGGATTGCCGCCGGTTGGTTCCCCCACCAGTTTTGCGTGCAGTATCTGCCGAAATTGTGCCGCGTTACTCATGGCCGCAGAGTAGGTTCTGTTACCAATCAGGGTATAGACGCCCTGCTCCCAATCCAGACCATCTGCGAGTACCAGCCCCCAAGCCAGTCCCAGTCCGACAAAGAAATCGCCACCGCCATTATCGCGCAGATCAATGATCAGATTCCTGGTTTCGTGTTCGTCGAGGTACTCTCTTACATCTTCCGCGAAATCCTCCATGTCGGAAAAGCTCGGATATCTGCGGAAATAGACATATGCGGTTTTGGTTTCATCATCGGCGGACAGCCAAAGATTTTCATTCTCGGAAACTTGTTTTTTACCGAAAGGAATTCGCTCAGGGACAAGTGTGTGATCGAGCTGGTCGTGGTAGTGGCGCATCGGTATAGACGCAACTGAAATCGTTGCTTGCCGACCCTCATCGTCTTCAAATGTGTAAAGTGCCCGGTGGACTGTTTTCGTAATGCCGAGCCCGTACAGAACCGGTGCTGAGCTGATGTGGCCGGTGACACGTACTTTTAATGAATACTGATTTTCTACGCCCTGCACCACAGGCGTCAGAAGCGCAACGATTTTATCGATCTGGATGCCATCGATAGAACGCAGTTTGTAGCCGATTAAATGTTTGTAGGGTTCGCTAGTCGCGATCAGTCGATAAGTGCCATCGATATTGACAAACCTAAAGGGAAAGAAGGCAATATCACCGCTCCAAATGGCAAACTGCGTGTGCCCATCGCCCACCAGACGGGTTATGCGCATCATCTCAACCAGTACTTGTTGCTCATTGAGCTCGGGCAGAGATTTCTTAAGCGCGGACAACGCCTCAGTAAACTGCGCTTTACCGACGCTGTGGTAAAGGTTGATATGCTGTTCTTCGAGCTGCTGCTGATAACGGTCTAAATCTTCCGTCCACTTTTTTACTTCGCGGTCCGGTAGAGCCTGCGCACCCGAGGATAGAACCAACAGGCTGATCAATGCCGAGGTCAAAAAATTTAGCCGCATACTAATCCCTAAGTTTTTGTTATCCATTAAAGTGCTTTCGGTAGTTGCTCGGCAGTACGCCCATCTGCCTGTGGAATGCTCGTCGTAATTGTTCCTGCGATTGAAAACCACATTGCATGGCGATCTTTTCCAGCGGCAGACTTTGCTCTGACAGCAGCTGGCGCGATTTCTCCACCCGCGCGCGCTCAACAAACTTGGCCGGGGTCACTCCGGTTTCCTGCAAAAAACAGCGCGCGAAATTGCGCGGACTCATTGCGGCTTCTTCGGCGAGCTTCGTAACGGTAATCGGTGAGGCTAGATTTTGGTAAATCCACTCGATCAGCCGTCCAAATTGATCGCTGTCCACCTGGCTCGATAGGTGTTCACTGTATTGTGTCTGCCCTCCTTCTCGCTTCAGGTACAGTACCAGGCGCCGCGCCACTTTTAATGCGAGTCTACGTCCGCAATCTTCCTCCACCATTGCCAGCGCGAGATCGATGCCGGAAGTTATGCCGGCGGAGGTGTAGACGTGCCCGTCACGCACATAGATGGCATCTGGATCCACCTCGATATCCGGAAAGCCTTGCAGCTCCGGTACGTCCATCCAGTGGGTGGTGGCGCGCCTGCCATCCAACAGACCGGCCCCGGCGAGAATCAGTGCGCCGCTGCAAATGGAACCGAAACGCCTGACCCTCTGTGCGCGAGACCTGAGCCAGTCGGTTAAATCGCCATTTGCTCGCTGTGCGACGGCGCTTTCATCCGTTCCGCCACAGACAAGCAATGTGTCCATATCACCGGCTTCGCGGTAGGACTGGTCGGCGATCAATTTGATGCCGGAGGACATGGCCACCGGGCCGGCGGCTGCGGCCAGCAATTCAATTTCGTAGACATCGTCGATACGGAGACCATCGTCTCGCAACTGGCGGTTGGCCAGCGCAAAGACCTCCAACGGACCGGTAATATCCAGGCACTGGGCGCCCGGGTAGATCACCATGGAAATTTTCAGCGGATGCGACGATGTGGGATTTTGTTCTGCCATGGACACAGTGTTTCACAGTGCGGCGCTGGCAGAAATGACAATATGACAGCAAAAACTGCCAATTGGGAGGAAAAGGGTCAGGAAGGGAATGTTCTTACGGCGTCAAAACTATTGCCGATTAGCAGGCCGACTCGCACCACAGCAGAATTCAGATGGGACGGCGCGGCTAATGCCGCCATCAGCTCTGCGACTGGAGCGATGTAGCCGTGGAAGGTCATATACTCAGCGCAGCCAAATGCGCCTTCTAATCAACCACGGCTGACTGGGGAACGCTGGTGGATGGAGTTGGGTTGCTGGTGAATACATTTTCATTCAGCTCGGCCGGTCGAATCTGCGTGTTCCTGCAGATGATGTCGGCCAGGGTCGTGCTTTCCAGTTGCTGCAGGGTCTCACCACTAAAAACTTTCCGATACCAGAAACGGTCGCCATCCCTGAGTCGCTCAAATTGGTCGCGGATAAGATGATGGAACAGTGGGCCCACCAGCGCGCCTGGCAGTTTGTCCTCTGCCAGCCCCGCTATCCACGGATCCACCTCAGCGACATTACCGGGCCCGTATACCTGGCGTAACAGGCTGCTCAATTGCGGATCGCTAGTAATATCTTCGTAGTCTGCCGCTGGTGCCAGCCCAAGTTCGATTCGCATGGCGTTATAGCCGGGCAAGCCGTGATCCCGCCCGCGCTGGATGTTTAGCGAGGCCAGGTCAAATGCCCCCTGATCCGGCGAGCCGAAAAGAAAATTCCTGACGCCGTCGACGATCTTGGTGTCCACAGCCTGGGCAACCTGAGAGGCCAGCCCGCGCAACAGGGGCTCGATTCCCCTGCCTGACTCCGGGTTGAGTTCCAGGCGGGTAAAAAATGCATCACGCAGGCTCAGGTTGCCATCGGGAATCGGTTTACCGTTCGATTTAAGCCGGAGGAGTTCGCTGCTCAGCATACTGTGGCCGAAGCGGAAGGCGGCGGTAGAAAACGCGTTGGCAATACCAGGGTCCGTCGTCGGTGAATATCCTGCGTAGGGGGCAAGGCCATAGGGGCCCAGCACTGCGGGAAGAAATTCCTGATAGGTAATGACTTGCATCTGTGCACCGACGATGGCCCGTGCGCGATGGTAGATTTCATCTCCAGAGAGACTTTTGTCCTGGTGATGTAGCGCCGTTGCAAGGCGGTTGTGTTCGCGCACGAACAGGACATGCAGCGCAGTTAGGCCGACTTGCTCGTTGGCCCGAATATCACCGGCCACATAAAAATCTGCATCGGGTCCGCCGTCGTTGGGAAGGCCACTGGTATTAAAAGGCAGCAGGTCGAAACGGCTCGTGTCCAGCTTGCCCGTGCCATCATTCGTGCGCAGAGCGGCGGCGCGGATCATGTCGGAACCGTACACCTGCGATGCGTCGATAAAGGCCGTCACCTCGTTGATCTGCTGCCGGGGCGCCGTCGTACCGGTTTGCGGATCAAACAGTGAACGATGGAAAGAGATGGACGTGCCGGCGGTAAATACCGGGTCACCTGCCGGTACCGGGATCGGGAGAGGTTCCTCGCCGGCCGGTGTCAGTGACAGATCGTGATCGAGAAATTGCCCCCACTGAAACACCATGCTGGTGTGCCCGCTGCCGTCCAGTTGGGGGGCAAGCTGCTGGCAGATGGCATTGCTGATTACCCTGGGATTCGGGCGCGAACTTCCGGCCGGCAGACTGATGCCATCACTGTACGCCGGTGTTACGAGGCGCAGGAGCGGGCTATGGGCTGAGCCGAGTTGTGGCAGCGTCAGGTTATTGCCGGTGCCGTCGATCGAGCGGTACTGGTCGAAGGGCGTCGCATTGGAGATGGTGCCGCTCAATATCGAGACAGCTGCGAGCAAACTGCATATCCCTGCTTTCATGGAACAAACTGCCTTCCATCTGAAATATATCGCCGCATCACAGGGAAAGTGTAGATGGACTTTCGTCCATCGAGCGCGCCGGTAGCGCATTGGTCCAAACGAAAAGTGGCAGCTATCTGCTGCCACTTTTGCTCAGAAGTCTCTACAGCCGCGAAATCCTATAGAAGCTCGGCCCACAGATCGTACTCGTCCGCGTGGGTAACGCGCACGTTGACCTTGTCGCCCGGCTGCAGCGACTGCTCTCCATTCAGATAGACCATGCCATCGATTTCCGGCGCATCGGCCGAGGAGCGGCCGATGGCGCCCTCTTCGTCGACTTCGTCGATCAGCACTTCGATCTCGCGACCAATCTTGCGCTGTAGGCGCGCGGCGCTGATTTGCTGCTGGTGGGCCATAAAGCGCTCCCAGCGCTCCTGTTTCACCTCTTCCGGAACCGCGCCTTCGAGTTCGTTGGCCGGCGCGCCGTCAACCGGCGAATACTTGAAGCAGCCGACGCGGTCCAGTTGCGCCTCCGTCAGCCAGTCGAGCAGGTACTGGAAATCCTGCTCGGTCTCACCGGGAAAACCGACGATAAAGGTCGAGCGGATCGTCAGCTCCGGGCAGATCTCACGCCACTTCTTGATGCGCGCCAGCGTCTTGTCTTCGAACGCCGGGCGCTTCATCGCCTTGAGGACTTTCGGGCTGGCGTGCTGGAACGGAATATCCAGGTACGGCAGCAGCTTGCCCTCGGCCATCAGCGGGATGACATCATCCACGTTCGGGTACGGGTACACATAGTGCAGGCGCACCCACACGCCCATGGACGACAGTGCCTCGCACAGCTCCAGCATGCGCGTCTTCACCGGGCGGCCGTCCCAGAAGTCGAGCTTGTATTTCAGGTCGACACCGTAGGCGCTGGTGTCCTGCGAAATAACCAGCAGTTCCTGCACGCCGGATTTCACCAGCCGCTCCGCCTCGCTGAGCACGTCGCCAACCGGGCGGCTGGCGAGCTTGCCGCGCATGCTCGGAATAATGCAGAAGCTGCAGCTGTGGTTGCAGCCCTCGGAGATCTTCAGGTAGGCGTAGTGGCGCGGGGTCAGCTTGATGCCCTGGGGCGGTACCAGGTCGACAAAGGGATCGTGATCCACTTGCGGCGGTACCACTTCGTGCACGGCATTGACCACCTGTTCGTACTGCTGCGGGCCGGTCACCGCCAGCACACTCGGGTGGACCTGGCGGATATGCTCCTCTTCGACACCCATGCATCCGGTGACGATCACGCGACCGTTCTCGGCCAGGGCCTCACCGATGGCATCCAGGGATTCCGCCTTGGCGCTGTCGATAAAGCCGCAGGTGTTGACCACGACCACATCGGCGTCCTCGTAGCTGGGCACCAGCTGGTATCCCTCTGTGCGCAGCTGGGTCAGGATGCGCTCCGAGTCGACGGTGGCCTTGGGGCAACCGAGGGATACGAAACCGACTTTTGGGGTGGTGCTGGTCATTCAGGCTCCCGGCGAGCGAACGCAGATTTGTTTAAAAAGCGGGCAATTCTAACGGTGTGGCAACCGCTTTAAAAGGAGCTCAACAATCTGTCCGCTGTGAGCGGCTATAACTTGACCTGAGGCCGGCGACGCGGACAATTGCCGCCCCTGCCCCCGAGAGCTGACGGAGATGTCCCCTTGCCGGAATTAATATTGAATCGCGGCGCCGAGCGCCGCCTGAAGCGCGGCCACCTGTGGATCTACAGCAATGAGGTGGACACCAAGCGCTCGCCCCTCAAGGGCATAGAGCCTGGCTGCCAGTGCCCGGTGCTGGACAGCCAGGGCAAGCCACTGGGTACCGCATTCGTGAATCCCGGCCAGCTGATCTGCGGGCGCCTGGTGTCACGCAGTGGCGCTCTGGACGGCGCACTGCTGCGCGAGCGGCTGGCGGCGGCGCTGGCAATGCGCCAGCGCTACTTCGAACACCCGAGCTACCGGCTGGTGTACGGCGATTCCGATCGCCTGCCGGGTCTGGTGGTGGACCGCTTCGGCGACTATCTGGTCGTGCAAATCAGTAACTGGGGGATGGAGAAATTGCTGCCCCAGGTGGTGGAGACACTGAGCGAACTGGTGCAGCCGAAAGGAATACTGCTGCGCAACGATCACCAGGGTCGCGCCGTCGAGGAGATGCCGCTGGTCAACGAGGTCGTTTTTGGCGAAGTGCCGGAGATGGCCCCTTTCGAGGAGAACGGCGTGCCGCTGCTGGCGCCGGTACACGCGGGACAGAAAACCGGCTGGTTCTACGATCACCGCGACAACCGCGCGCGCCTGAATCAGTGGGTACGGGGCAAGAGGGTGCTCGACCTCTTCTCCTATGCCGGCGGCTGGGGCGTGCAGACGCTGGCCCGCGGTGCGCTCAGCGCCACCTGTGTCGACGCGTCCGAACAGGCCCTGGATTGGTGCCGCGCCAATGCGGAACACAACGGGCTTGGCGACAAATTGCAGACCGTGCGCGGCAAGGCCGTGGAGGTGCTGAAGGCCATGGTGGCCGACGGTGAGAAATTCGATGTCGTCGTGCTGGATCCGCCCGCCTTTATCAAGCGGCGCAAGGATCACAAGGCCGGGCTCGCCGCCTACCGCCATATCAACGAGCTGGCCATGCGCCTGCTGGCGGCGGATGGGCTGTTAGTGAGCGCTTCCTGCTCCATGCACCTGGCGGCGGATGAACTGCTCGACTGTGTGCGCGGTGCCGCGCACAAGCTGCAGCGCCCGGCGGCGCTGCTGGGCAGTGGCGGCCAGGGGGCAGACCACCCGGTGCACCCGTCGATTCCGGAGACCCGCTACCTGAAGGCGCACTTCGTACACCTGGCAGCAGCGGCCCCCTAAATCCGCTGCCGGCTCGGGGGTAGCAGGCGCGACGGATGACGCGCGGGAAAGGTTTCGCCGGCGCAAACAAAAACCCCGGCGCTGGGCCGGGGCTTTTTTGGTGGAGTACTGGTGTCAGGTTCAGAAAGCGAATTTCATTCCCAGGGTGGCAGTGCGCGGGCGGTTGGCGCGGGCGCCGTCGGGTCCGCGATTGACGATGGCCTGCTCGTCGAACAGGTTGTCCACCTTCAGGTATCCACTCAGGTCTTCGCTGAAGTCGTAGTGGGCCACGGCATCCAGCACCCACAGTGACTCGGTGTAGTCGAACTGATCGGTGTTACCGCGGTTGCACTCGGTGCTGACACACATCTCATCCTGATAGGCGGCTGTCAGGTTCAGGCGCCAGGCCGCGCCGCTGTCCAGGCCGGCCGACAAGGCGAACACGTTTTCCGGCAGGTACGCGAGGTTGTCGCCGGCCAGCAGGTCGCCGCCGTCGCTATCCTTGGTGATTTCTGCGTCGGTGTAGGTGTAGCTCGCGCGCAGCGGCAGGCTCCAGCCGTTTGTGAGTACCCACTCGCTGCCGAACGCTGCCTCGAGCCCCTTGATCTCGGCTTCACCCAACTGGAAGGTGCCGCTGTCGGCGCCGTTGTCGCAGGGCACTGCGACGGAACAGTTCTGGATTGCGTTCTCGTAGTCGCTGAAGAAGGCAATGATTTCGGCACTCAGGCTGTCACTGTAGTAGCGCGCGCCCCACTCGTAGTTGGTGGACAGCTCCGGGCCCTGTCCCTCTTCGGCACCGCCGCCGGGAGGGGCAAAGCCGCGGTGTACCCCGGCCAGCAGGCTCCAAGCTTCGCTGACGTCGTACACAAGGCCCAGCCCCGGCAGCCATTCGTCCACCTGGTTGGAAGCGGTGATATTGCCGCTGGTGCGGTCCGGATCGTCGTAGCGCTTCTGCTGCGTCTCGACATCCTCGTAGCGGAGTGCCGCGGTCAGGACCAGCTTCTCGGCCAGCTGGATTTCGTCATAGGCGAAGAAGGAAGTGGCGTCGGCCTCCTCGACGCGGTTGTTACTGGCGCTAGGCAGGCTGATGCCCTGGAAGACCAGATCGCCGCTCACCTGGCGATAGTCCTCGGTGGGCTGGTAGCGATCCACCTCGTCGCGGTGGCGGCGCACACCGAATGTCATGTCGTGAGACAGGCCACCGGTCTGGAACTGCCAATCGGCGCTGATCTGCACACCGCGCGCTTCGTACTGGCGGTTGTTGTGCTTGATGCCGAAATCGTAGTCCATTTCGCCATCTAGAATGGCCTGCGCATCGCTGTCACCGGCATTGGCCGCATCGATCAGGCCGCCGAGGCCGACCTTAAACCAGTCGCGCTTGAACTTGTTGTAGTAGGCCTGGGAATTGATGGTGAAGGCGTCGCTCAGTTGAATGCTGTGGTTCAGCTGCACGGCGCTGTGGCGGTTCTGCATTTCGTCCAGGGCACTGATGCCGTAGCGACGATTCGGGTCGCGGTCGAAGTCGGCGTCGGTCAGGCCCAGGTAGCTCATGCCGGACTCTTCTTCCGAGTACTGCAGTTTGATATCCAGCTGCTGGCGGTAGGTCGCATCGGCTGCGGAGCTCAGGCGACCTTTCAGGAGATAGTCTTCCTTGGCGATGTCGGCGCTGTCGCCGCCATCGATGTCGCGGAAGCCGTCGGCGTATTGCTGGTGGGTTTCCAGCAGCCAGCCGGTGTTATCGGTAACCGCGCCGTAGTGGCCATGCAGGCGAGTCTCGCCGTACTGGCCGGCTTCCAGCTGCACCATGCCGGCGGTAGCTGCGGGGATCGGCGTACTCAACATATTGACGGCGCCGCCAACGGTGAAGGGTCCGTATTTGAGCGTGCCCGGACCTTTCAACACTTCGATGCTGTCCAGGCGGCCGGCGGTCGGGAAGTAATACGCCTCCGGCCCGGAATAAGGTGCCGGCGCAACCAGTACACCGTCTTCCATCAGTGAAATTTTTCCCGAGCGACCACCGCTGGCGCCGCGAATGCCGATGTTCGGACGCAGGCCATAGCCGTCTTCTTCGGTGATGTAGACACCGGGCACCGCGCGCACCATGCGGTTGATATCGACAAATTCGAATTTGGCCAGTTCTTCGGCGTCAATCAGATGTGCAGAGCCGGGCAGCTTGGGAATGGAATCGGCATCGCCGATCACGGAAATCGTTTCCAGGCGCGCGTCCCGCTCTTGGGCGATCGCCGGTGAGACGACCACTGCAGCCAGTGCCAGTGCGAGCGGAGACAGGGGGAAAGGCTTCATGAATCCTCCATGGAATATAACTTGGCGTTTTAATAATTGAACTTATTAATGAGAATGATTGTATTTTATCATAATAATTAGTCTCTGCATTACCTCAATGTGGGTATCGGCTTGTTTGCGCCGATGTCCCGCCATCGGGCGCGGACGCCCCCCACCGGTCAGCATTTCCTCGCACCCGGGCGCCGCACTAGGATCCTTCTTTTCGACTCACTAGCATTGTGCGCAAGTGCTTACTTACGGTGCACCTATGATTCGATCGGCCAGTGATGCAGAACTCGATAGACTGGAACAGCTGTGGCTGCACACCGCCGCCAGCGCCCACCCTTCGTTGCCGCAGGACTATTGGCGGCGCCGTATTCGTAACTTTCGGCGCGATTGTCGGCGCGCGGTTGATTGCCTGGTCTATCTGGAGGGGGATGGCGAGCCAGTGTCCGGGTTCGTCACGGTAACCGAGGGCGACCGGCTCGGGTGTATCTGCGTGAGCCCGCTGGCGACCGGTCGGGGCGTCGGCAGTGAATTGATTGACGCCGCGAAGCGCGGGCGGCCGCAACTGCAGGTGGAGGTGCTCGAGGAGAATCTCGGCGCCCGCTACTTCCTGCAACAGCAGGGCTTTGTCGAAGTCGAACGCCGCCCCGACACAGAGGCGGGACAGGTGAATATCAGAATGTGCTGTCCCGCCCCGCCATAGCCACCCGTTGATGTGGAGTTCGGCGGGCGGCAGTAGTATCGCCCTTATAACTTTATCTTATTGATCCACTTCTTTTTATTGTTTCTAAGTAGCGACACTAGGGAGTAGCATGTTTTTCACCCTATTGATCGACTGCTTTGAGTGCTATGGGACTGAACGCCACTACCAACGCCATCCGCCCTTATCCCGCGCGTACCTTTCATCACGGTGCCGACCTGGAGACGCTGAATCAGCGCTTCCGCGACGCCAAGCCGAGCGAGATCATGGAGTTCACCATGATGCATGCGGAGAATCCGGTGGTGTTCACCAATTTCCGTCCGCTCGCCGTCGCCTTTCTGCATCTGGTAAGCCGCGCCAAGCCGGACATCCCGGTAATCTGGGTAGATCACGGCTACAACACGCCGGAAACCTACCGCCATATCGAGCGCGTGGTGAAGGAGCTCGAGCTGAACCTGCGCACCTTTTCGCCGAAGATGTCCGCGGCCCACTACAACGCCGTCTACGGAGGCATTCCGCCGCTGGATACGCCGGAGCACGATTTCTTCTCGCGCACGGTGAAGCTGGAGCCGTTTAACCGCGCCATGCAGGAGTTGAAGCCGGACGTGTGGCTGAACGGCATTCGCCACGACCAGAATGCACACCGCAAGAACCTGGATATCTTCACCACCGGCAATCACGGCACTATCCGCGTGGCGCCCATGTTCCAGCTGCGCGAGATCGATGTTGAGGAATATGTCTACGAGCAGGAGCTACCGGATAACGACGTCTACTTCGACCCCACCAAGGGAGAGGAGCACCGCGAATGCGGACTGCTGCTGGAGAAATAGGGACCTTCCAATCCGATTCAAAAAAAAACGGCCGCTAGATAGCGGCCGTTTTTGTTTCTGCGGACGGCGGTGAAAAACCTTATACGTCGAGGTTCTCAACGGCCAGCGCGTTGCTTTCAATAAACTCGCGGCGCGGCTCCACCTGGTCGCCCATCAGCGTGGTGAAGATCTGGTCGGCGGCAATGGCATCCTCCACCGTGACCTGCAGCATACGGCGGCTCTCCGGGTTCATGGTGGTTTCCCACAGCTGCTCCGGGTTCATCTCGCCCAGGCCCTTATAGCGCTGGACGCCGTAGCCCCGTCGGCTTTCGTTCATCAGCCATTCCAGGGCGTCCGGGAAGCTGCTGACCGGTTGCTGCTTCTCGCCGCGCTGGATAAAGGCGCCTTCCTCCAGCAGCCCGACCATCTTTTCGCCCAGTTTGCAGATGGCCCCGTATTCGGCGGAGTCGAAGAACTCGTGGCTGATCTGGTAATCGCTGCCGACACCGTGGGCGACCACGTGGATATGCGGCAGGTAGAGGCCGCGCTCGTTGTTTTCGTGCACGCTGACCTGGTGGCGCCGACCGCCACCATTCGCCTCTTCCGCCAGCTTTTCCTGTAGTGCCGCGCACCAGGATTCCATCTGATCCCTGGACTGGAGATTTTCCTGAGCCAGGCTCGGCAGATAGATCATGCTGCGCAGGACCTCTTCGGGATAGAGGCGCGACAGCCGGTCGATGGTGGCCAGCACGGAGCGGTATTCGCCCACGAGGCTCTCGAGGGATTCCCCGGACAGCGCCGGTGCATCAGGATTGACGAACAGGCTCGCACCCTCGAGGGCCGCGTTGGTGAGGAACTGGGTCAGTGCCGCCTCATCTTTCAGGTATTGCTCCTGCTTACCCTTGCTGATCTTGTACAGCGGCGGCTGTGCAATGTAGATGTGGCCGCGCTCGATCAACTCCGGCATCTGACGGAAGAAGAAGGTCAGCAACAGGGTACGGATGTGGGCGCCGTCGACGTCGGCGTCGGTCATGATAATGATGTGGTGGTAGCGCAGCTTATCCGGATCAAACTCGCTCTTGCCGATACCGCAGCCCAGTGCGGTAATCAGGGTGCCCACCTCGGCGCTGGACAGCATTTTGTCGAAACGCGCCTTCTCCACGTTCAGAATCTTGCCTTTCAGGGGCAGAATGGCCTGGGTGCGGCGATCGCGCCCCTGCTTGGCGGATCCGCCGGCCGAGTCACCCTCCACCAGGTAGAGTTCGGACAGCGCCGGGTCTTTTTGCTGACAATCGGCCAGCTTGCCGGGCAGGCCGGCAATATCCAGTGCGCCTTTGCGGCGCGTCATTTCACGCGCCTTGCGGGCAGCCTCGCGGGCTCGCGCAGCGTCGATCATCTTGCCGACGACGGCCTTGGCCTCCTGCGGGTTTTCCATTAGGTAGTCGTTGAAAGAGTGGCCCATTTCCTGCTCTACCGCCGGCTTCACCTCAGAGGAAACCAGCTTGTCCTTGGTCTGGGAGGAGAACTTCGGGTCCGGTACCTTGACCGAGATAATTGCGGTCAAACCTTCGCGGGCATCATCGCCGGTGGTGTTGACCTTGTCCTTCTTGCCCACGCCCTCTTTCTCGATGTAATTGTTCAGACCGCGGGTCAGCGCGGCGCGGAAGCCCGCCAGGTGGGTGCCGCCATCGCGCTGGGGAATGTTGTTGGTGTAGCAGTAGATATTTTCCTGAAAGCTGTCATTCCACTGCAGGGCCACTTCCACCGCGATGCCATCGTCGCGCTGGTTCTGGAAGTGCAGCACCTTGTTGATCGGTGTCTTGTTCTGGTTCAGGAATTCCACAAACGCCCGGAGCCCGCCCTCGTATTCGTAGACTTCCTCCTTACCAGAGCGTTCATCTTTCAGCACAATGCGGACGCCCGAGTTGAGGAAGGACAGCTCACGCAGACGCTTTGCCAGCTGATCGAAGTGAAACTCGATATTGGAGAAGGTCTCTGCAGACGGCTTGAAATGCACGCTGGTGCCGGTGCTGTCGGTATCGCCGACGACGGCGAGCGGAGCCTGGGGCACGCCGTGGTGGTAGATCTGCTCGTGGACCTTACCGCCGCGGCGGATGGTCAATTTAAGCTCCGCAGACAGCGCATTCACCACCGACACACCCACACCATGCAGGCCACCGGAGACTTTGTAGGTATTGTCATCGAACTTACCGCCAGCGTGGAGGACGGTCATGATGACCTCTGCGGCGGAAACGCCCTCTTCCGGGTGCATCTCGGTAGGAATGCCGCGACCGTTATCGGCCACAGACACAGACTCGTCCGGGTGAATGGTCACGCGAATTTCGTCGCAGTGGCCCGCCAGCGCCTCGTCGATGGAGTTGTCCACCACCTCGAATACCATATGGTGCAGGCCGGTACCGTCATCGGTATCGCCGATATACATACCGGGGCGCTTGCGCACCGCATCCAGGCCCTTTAGTACCTTGATACTGCTGGAGTCATAGCTTTGCTGCTCTGACATTGATTCGCTCCATTCAACTTATTGTGCGGCCGATGGCTCGGCACTGATACACCCATGTTCCACGTGGAACACTTGCGGGTTATTCCACGGTGAAGGCAGCTGCCGCCACGGTCGGCTGGTGGCCTCCACCTCAATTCCAGTCACCAGTACCTGACTGGCACAACGGCTGACCCATTGCGCAAACAGCTGCTGGTTCGTTTCATCCAGCTCCGCAGGCAGGTCATCTACCAGGAAGACCGGTCGCCCGCGGTGATTGCAGACCAGTTCTGCCATCGCCGTGCGCAGTGCACAGACGAGCATCTTCTGCTGCCCCCGGGAAAGAATGTTCTGTGCCGCCTCGCCGGCGACGGTAAATCTCAAGTCAGCCCTGTGAGGCCCTACCCTGGTATGGCCCTGGGCGATATCGCCCTCGCGGGACTCCTGCAGCGCCGCCAGAAGCTCCTGTTCCTTGCGCCAGCCCTTGCGGTACGAGAGTTCGACACGCGACACCGGGGACTGCGGCAGTTCAGATGTCAAAGCCAGTAGCGCACCGCGCAGCTCGGTAAAGAGCTGTTGGCGCAATCCGTCTACCTGCAAACCGCTTTCGACGAGGCGCTGCTCCCATACAGACAGTAAACCAGCGTCGATTTTACCACGTCGCAACAGCGCATTTCGCTGTCGCAGCGCGATTTGGTAGTTTTTCCACGCCTGCGCGAAAGAATGTTCCACGTGGAACACTGTCCAGTCCAACAAGCGCCGCCGCACACCCGGACCACCATCGAGGGCCGAAAAGCTTTCGCTATCGATAACCTGCAGGGGCAGGCAACTGGCCAATTGCGAACTGGACTCGGCCGGGGCCTGATTGATACGGATACGCCCGTTGCCGTCCGCCAGGCGCTCGACTCCAAGGCTGTAACCGCTATCCAGCTGCGCGAATACGGTCAGACCGGTCGCCTCCTCCTGGATCACCGACTTATGCTGGCGCGAGCGAAACGAACGACCGGTCGCCAGCATATGTACCGACTCGAGCAGTGACGTCTTGCCGCTGCCGTTCGGACCACAGAACAGGTTGGCCCCGGCACACAGAGAGAGCTCAGCGGCACTGATATTGCGGAAATGGCGCAGGGCTAGCCGAGTCAGCGCCACGAATTAAACCCCGCAGCAGCATGCGCGTCGAACAGACCGCCGCGCCCATATAAAAAGACCGCCATATTCGGAAATATGGCGGCTCTTTTGCAGAAGTTAACGATCAGCACAGATGGTGATCACAGCCGCATCGGCATAATCACGTAGACGGCATCGCCCTCTTCCGGCTGCTGCAACAGCGCGCTGCTGTTGGCGTCCGCGAGGCCGATACGGATCTGCTCACTGTGAATTGCGCCGGTCACGTCCAGTAGATAGGAGACGTTGAAGCCAATCTCCAGCGGTTCACCGACATAGTCGACCACCAACTGCTCCTCCGCCTCTTCCTGCTCGGGGTTGTTGGCGACAATCTGCAACAACCCTTCGGATACCTGCAGCCGCACACCCCGGTACTTCTCATTCGACAGGATCGCGGCGCGGGAAAACGCCTGGCGCAAAGCCTGCCGATCGGCGTAGATTTCATTGCCGGTGGCACGCGGCAACACGCGCTCATAATCCGGGAACTTGCCATCCACCAGCTTGGAGGTGAACGTGAACGGGCCGCTATTCACGCGGATATGGTTGTTGCCGAGCACCACTTCCGCCTGTGCATCGGTGTCGTCCAGCAGGCGCCCGAGCTCGAGCACGCCCTTGCGCGGCACAATCGCCTGAATCGGCGCCTCGACATTCAGGCCCGGCGCGTCGCGATCGCACAGCGCCAGGCGGTGCCCGTCGGTCGCCACCGCACGCAGCTGCTGCGGGCGACACTCCAGCAACAAGCCGTTCAGGTAGTAGCGCACGTCCTGTTGCGCCATCGCAAAGCTGGTGGCCTCGATCAGGCGGCGAATCTCGCGCTGGGAAATTGCGAAACGAGTCTGCGCGCTGGTCTCTTCCTGATTCGGGAAGTCCGCCGCCGGCAACGTGGACAGCTGAAAACGGCTGCGGCCGCTGCGCAGTACCAAGCGTTCACCGTCGCGCTCAAATTTCAGCTCGGCGCCGTCCGGCAGCGAGCGGCAGATATCCAGCAGCTTGCGCGCCGGTACCGTGACCTCTCCTTCCATTTCAACGCCGTCGACCGGCAGGCGACCGACGATCTCGACCTCCAGGTCAGTACCGGTCAGCGACAGTTCCTGCCCCTGCAGCTGCATCAATACATTGGCCAGCACCGGCAGTGTCTGGCGTTTTTCGACCACGCCGGCGACCAGCTGCAGCGGCTTGAGGAGGGCGTCCCGGCTTACATTGAATTTCATCGGTTGTTTCGCCTTGTATTGTCCGTTATTCGAATTCGATTAGGTGGTCAACGATCGCGTCAACAGCTTCACGTCCTCGCGGATATCCGCATCAGACTCCTGCAGTTCGCGAATTTTACGGCAGGCGTGCAGCACAGTGGTGTGATCGCGCCCGCCAAATGCGTCGCCGATTTCCGGCAGACTGTGATTGGTCAGCTCCTTGGCCAGTGACATGGCAACCTGGCGCGGCCGCGCCACCGAGCGGCTGCGGCGCTTGGAGAGCAGGTCCGCAACCTTGATCTTGTAATACTCCGCCACCACCCGCTGGATATTGTCCACGCTGACCAGGCGATCCTGCAGCGCGAGCAGGTCCTTCAGCGCCTCGCGCACCAGCAGATCGTCGATCGGGCGACCGGTAAATTGCGCGTTCGCGATAACCCGGCGCAGCGCGCCCTCTAGCTCGCGCACATTGGAGCGAATCCGCTGGGCGATAAAGAAGGCGGAGTCGTGCGGCAGATCGACACCGACCTGCTCCGCCTTCTTCATTAATATGGCAACGCGCGTTTCCAGCTCCGGCGGCTCCACCGCCACCGTCAGCCCCCAGCCGAAGCGCGACTTCAGACGCTCCTCGAGGCCGTCGATCTCTTTCGGGTAGCGGTCGCAGGTAAGGATGATCTGCTGGCCGCCCTCGAGCAGCGCGTTGAAGGTGTGGAAGAACTCTTCCTGGGAGCGCTCCTTCCCGGCAAAAAACTGGATATCGTCGATCAGCAGCGCATCGACAGAGCGGTAGTAGCGCTTGAAATCGCTGATGGCATTCAACTGTAACGCCTTCACCATATCCGCGACGAAGCGTTCGGAGTGCAGATAGACGACCTTTGCGTTCGGATTGCGCTCCAGCAGCGCGTTGCCCACTGCGTGCATCAAATGCGTCTTGCCCAGGCCGACACCGCCGTAAATAAAGAGGGGGTTGTAAGCGCCACCGGGGTTGTCGGCAATCTGCTGTGCCGCCGCCAGACCCAACTGGTTGGACTTGCCCTCTACGAAGGATTTAAAGGTGAAGTTGCGGTTCAGGGAGCTGCCGTGCTTGATGGCACCCTCGACCTCCACGTTGCGCGACGGTTCGACCAACGGCCGCGGGGGCGGTGGCGCGCGCAGATCGGTCAGCGCCAGCTCACCACTGGTGATCTGTTCGGCCTTCGCCTCCTCCGCCGCCGCAGGGTGCGCCGCTACGCCCGCCCCACCAAAACTGCCGCGCGCCGCGGGCTTAGGACTTACTGCGGGCTGCGCCACCTCGGTCGCTGCGCGACTGCGTTGGAAACGTGCGGGGCGCCGCTCGGTAATATCCAGCACGACCTGCAACGGCTGTTCGCCGGCAAACTGATGGACCAGCTCCAGGATACGGTTGAGAAACTTGTCCCCAACCCAGTCCAGCACAAAGCGGTTCGGCGCCAGCAGGCGCAACTCCCCCTCGGCACTCGCCGGGCTGACACGCAGCGGCCTGATCCAGGTATTGAACTGCTGCGACGGCAGCTCATCCTGCAAACAGGTGGCACACTGCTTCCAAACGGATTCAGACAAGAAACCCCCCAAAACCCCAAAAACTAAACTCGGAAATGGACGACAAAAATACGAGACACAGACCTGCGCCGGAGCCGCCTATAAGATCCGGGGAGTATACCTTTCCGCCGCCATGTTATCCACAAGAAACGCGACCATTGTTGAAAATACAGCAGTAAAAAGTCCCTAACTTTCAACCACTTGCACACTTATTAACCAGATAGATAAGAGGTTAGCGGTTAGTTATCCACAGCAATCTGTGTATATCTTGGTATCAATCGGTGGGCAGTCCGCAATACTCTTGTGCGCTCAATAACTTGGCCAATCGGCGGCTAAAATTACCCGATGAAAGGTGCCGCGATGGGCAAATTTTCCGCGATCCGCGCGTTGATTTCACTGGTGCCTTTCTATACAATCCGCCGCCTCGCAGCGCATTGCTCCGTCTGCACCGGACCCGTGCCGGTATCGGAGTCCAGGCCGCGGCCGGGCCGGAACCCCGCAGGGGAAAAGCCCACGAATTTCTGAATACATAGTCTCAGGTAGCAAGACAATGAAACGCACATTTCAACCCAGCAACTTGAAGCGCAGCCGCACTCACGGTTTCCGCGCCCGCATGGCAACCAAAAACGGCCGTAAGATCCTGGCTCGTCGCCGCGCCAAAGGTCGCAAAGTACTGTCTGCATAAGGTCCCCCTATCGGGGACACCCTCCTTATATATGCAACAGGAGCGCAGCGACTTCGGATTTGCCAAGCCGCTGCGCCTGCTCAACGCGGCGCAGTATCGTGCAGTCTTCAATGACAACCAGATACGCGCCGCGCACCCCAACCTCCTGATTCTCGCCCGCCACAACGATCTCGGCCACCCGCGCCTGGGTCTGGTCATCGCCAAGAAACACGTTCGCAACGCCAGCGACCGCAATCGCATAAAGCGCATTGCCCGCGAAACCTTCCGCCTGCGTCAGCACGAATTGCCCGCCGTCGATGCCGTCCTCCTGGCACGCCCCGGCGTCGCCGCGCTGGATAAGGCCGCCCTGGCGAAACTGATGAACAAACTGTGGCGCAAGCTGGCGAATCGCGCGGAGCAATCGGCAAGCACGGCGAAGCAGAAACAGTGAACTGGCTGGCGATCAAATTTATCCACGTCTACCGCTACCTGGCCAGCCCCTGGGTCGGTAACCAGTGCCGTTTCTACCCGACCTGTTCGCATTATGCGGAAGAGGCATTTAAAACCCACGGATTCCTAAAAGGGGGTTATTTAACCGGGCGCCGCCTTATAAAATGCCACCCCTGGCATCCCGGCGGCATGGATCCGGTTCCCCCCGCCCGACAAAAGAACACTCTTTCTAGGTAACAAGATGGATTGGCAACGCTATACGCTGCTTGGCGGAATCGCCGCAGTTGTTCTGGCACTGATATTTCAGTGGAACGAATTCAAAGAGCAGCACACGCCGGCGCTTGATCGGGAAACCGTCGTGCGCACAGACAGCCAGGGCCCCGCGACCGCGCCCCGCTCGGAGACCGGCGACAGCGATGTCCCCCAGCTGCAGACCCAGGCCGAAGCTAGCGAAGACACCGGCACCGGCGAGCGCAAGCTGATCAGCGTCACCACCGACGTCTTCGACCTGCTGATCGATCCCCGCGGTGGCGATATCGTCAAGGTCGCACTGCGCAAGTACGAGGAGGAGTTGCACACTCCGGACCGCCCGCTGATCCTGCTGAATCAGACCCGCGACCACACCTATATCGCCCAGAGTGGCCTGATCGGCCGCAATGGCACCGACAGTGCGGCCGGCCGCCCGCTGTTTAGCGCCGAAAAAACCAAGTACGCGCTCAGCGAGGGCCAGGATGCCCTGGTCATCGACCTCACCCTGAAGCAGCAGGGCGCCAACATCACCAAGCGATTTACCTTCAATCGGGGCGACTACCTGATCGGTGTCTCTTACCTGGTGGACAACACCAGCGATACAACCTGGTCCGCCGCGCTGTTTGGCCAGATCAAGCGCGATGATCGCGAACCACCGGTGGATGCCGGCATCGGCGTCTCGCCCTTCCTCGGTGCGGCCCTGCACACCAGCGAAGAAAACTACTTCAAACGGGACTTCGAGGAAATTGCCGAAAGTCCCACCCGCACCTCCGTCGAGGGTGGCTGGGTCGCCATGGTCCAGCACTATTTCCTCAGTGCCTGGGTACCGCCGCAGAATGTCCGCAACACCTTTGAACTGAAGCAGCTGTCCAACGGCCTCTTCCGTATGGGCTTCACCTCACCGCAGGTGCAGATTGCCGCGGGCACCCAGGGCGAACTCGACGCCGCCTTCTACGCGGGCCCGAAAGACGTCTACCGCCTCGAAGAAATCTCACCCTACCTGGACCTGACCGTCGATTACGGCTGGCTCTGGTGGATCGCCAAGCCGCTGTTCCGCGTGCTGCACTTTATCCAGGAGCACATCGTCAGCAACTGGGGCTGGGCCATTATCCTGCTGACCGTCTTCATCAAGGCGCTGCTGTTCCCGCTGTCCGCGGCCGGCACTAAGTCCATGGCGCGCATGCGCAAGTTCGCGCCGCAGATGAAGAAGCTGCAGGAGCAGTACAAGGACAACCGGCAGAAGCTGGCGGAAGAGACGATGAAGCTCTACCGCCGCGAGAAGATCAACCCGATGGGTGGCTGCCTGCCGATCCTGTTGCAGATGCCGGTGTTTATCGCGCTCTACTGGATGCTGACCGAAACTGTCGAGCTGCGCCACGCGCCCTGGATCCTGTGGATTCACGACCTGTCAGCCAAGGACCCCTACTTTATCCTGCCGGTACTGATGGGTGCCTCCATGTGGTTCATGCAGAAGCTGAACCCGCAGCCCACCGACCCGACCCAGGCGCGCATCATGCAACTGATGCCGGTCATGATGACCTTCTTCTTCCTGTGGTTCCCGGCCGGCCTGGTGCTCTACTGGATCGCCAACAACCTGATCACCATCGCCCAGACCTGGTATATCAACAAGCAGGTCGAGGCCGGCAAGGTCTGACACTGACCAGCCTGCCAGGCATTTCACATTACCGAGGGGCCGCATTTGCGGCCCCTTTGCATTCTGTCGAGTACACTCAGCCAATGACCCAACAAAGCCTGAACCGCGATACCATCGCCGCCGTCGCCACCGCGCCGGGACGCGGAGGCATCGGCGTTATCCGCTTATCGGGCCCGCGCGCCCTGGAAATAGCGCATCGACTCTGCGGTGAGCGCCCACTGCAACCCCGCCACGCCCACTACCGCAATTTCTCTTACGGCGACCAGCTGATCGACCAGGGTATCGCCCTGTTCTTTCCGGGCCCCAACTCGTTTACCGGCGAAGATGTCGTCGAGCTGCAAGGGCATGGCGGCCCGGTCATTCTGGATCAGCTGCTGCATGCGGCGATCGAATCCGGCGCCCGCCAGGCGCGGCCGGGGGAGTTTTCCGAGCGCGCATTCCTCAACGACAAGATCGATCTGGCCCAGGCAGAGGCCATCGCGGACCTGATTGACGCGGGTAGCACCCAGGCCGCGCGCAATGCCATGCGATCACTCCAAGGAATATTCTCCGAAAAAATCGAAGATTTGGTCGAAAATCTGACACATCTACGTATTTACGTCGAAGCATCGATCGATTTTCCTGAAGAAGAAATCGATTATCTCGCCGATGGCAAGGTTGCCGCGGATTTGGCATCACTGCAGGCACAACTGACAGCGATCGAGGCCCAGGCGCGCCAGGGCAGCATCATGCGCGAGGGCATGCAGGTCGCCATCGCCGGGCGCCCGAACGCTGGTAAGTCCAGCCTGCTCAATGCACTGGCCGGCCGCGATGCCGCCATCGTCACCGATATCGCCGGCACCACGCGGGACATACTGCGCGAACATATTGATATCGACGGCATGCCGCTGCAGTTCGCCGATACCGCCGGCCTGCGCGACGCCCCCGACCGCGTCGAGCAGATCGGCATCGAGCGCGCCTGGGAAGAGATCCGCCACGCCGACCGGGTACTGCTGCTGGTCGATGCCGAACAGGCGACCAGCCTGGACCCGGAAACCGTGTGGCCGGAGTTCACCGCACAGCTGCCGGATCCGGAAAAGCTGACACTGGTACTGAACAAGATTGATCTCACCGAATACAGTGCCGGCCTGCAGGCACATACTGATGGTGTGCCGGTACTCGCGATCAGCGCCAAAACCGGCGCCGGCCTCGACTCACTGAAAGAGCACCTGAAACAGTGCATGGGCTACAGCGGCGCCGCCGAGGGCAACTTCAGTGCCCGCCGCCGCCATCTCGATGCGCTGGCCCGGGCCAGGGCATTTATCGAACAGGGTGCCAGCCAGCTGCGCGAAAGCGGCGCCGGTGAGCTGCTGGCGGAAGACCTGCGCCGGGCGCAGCAGGTGCTGGGTGAGATCACCGGCGCGGTTAGTGCCGACGAATTGCTGGGCAAGATTTTTGGCAGTTTCTGTATCGGCAAATAACAGATCCAGCGCGCCGGACTCTATCACCGGCACCAACACTTACGGCGCTGGCAGATGCCCCGTTTTCACCAGTAACAGGGTCTCGTCTTTCACGAACGGGTGGTGACGGCTCAGGTGGGGGCTGCGCAGCCAACAGTAGCGGGGGTACTCGCCGTATTCATCCATGAAAGTCCCGGACAACACCAGGACCTCCTCCCCGCCGAAATGGCTGTGAGGCGCGAAACGCTCCCCCTTGGGCCACCTCACTAGCGCGGTGTGTTCGCCTTGAAAAGTGTGCAACGGCATCACCTCGAGCCCACCGTGACCGCGCAACCAGGCCGCATTGAGTGTAACGATACGCACCGTCGCGGTATCCCCCTCGGCAAACTGCCCTAATTTGACGAACAGGGTACAGCCCGACTGGCTATAAGGGGCGTGTGAGCTGCCCGGCGGATTGCGGATATAACTCCCGGCCGGGTAGTCACCGCTCTCGTCTGAAAACACCCCCTCCAGGACAAAGATCTCCTCCCCTCCCGGATGTCGATGCGCAGCGAAACGCGAGCCGGCGGCGTAACGCACAATGCTGGTCGCGTGGCCGGACTCGGCGCTTTCGCGGGCGAGCGGCTTGCGCTCCACTCCCGCCATCGGGCTCGGCTGCCACTGCATGCTGCGTGTATCCACCACCACACGCTCGGCAAAATTCATATTCAACATGATTAAACCTCCGCTAGCTCCCTGCGACAGCACCGTGTAAAAGCGCAAAGCACCACACTGCGATACCTCTGAAGCAGCAAAGGTTCCCCCTGTAGCACGGCACAAACTTCCACAGTTGCGGTATGAGCCCGCCCGAATACAGGCCAACCCACGAAAAAACCACAAAAGTTGCGCACAGCTATGCACAGACTTATCCAAAACGCCCGTTTGCACACAGCTAATCCACGTCGAACTCCCATAAGCGCCAACAATTGAGAGGTAGCTCCTCACCCGTGTGGACAAAACCGGGGGTAAATCCCGGAACAGCCGCCTAACGAACCGGGTATAACTTCTTCCCTCGCGTGCAGCGGCCAAAGTTATCCCGTCTGTCCACAGACCTCTACCGCGGTTGCTCCGCCCCCGGCCAAGTGGTTGTCTGCAGCTTCACAAGGACCCTAAGCCATTGATTTACCCGTCTTTTTCTAAGTTATACAGAAAACGGGCCCCACTAATAAAAACAACCAATACAAAACACTACCTATACAAGAAATGTATAAGTTATTTAATTAAGAAAAATTAAACGGAGCAGGCACGATTAATTAATGACCATGGATTAGGGCGATAGCGGTCCTATAGTTGCAGCAGGCAAAAATATGGCGGCACCAATTGCTGATGCCGTGCAACTGCCTATAAAATGTGCGCCCGTTTTTATCCCGTGCAGCAGCTATGGATTTCCCCAAGACATATGACGTGATAGTGATCGGCGGCGGTCACGCCGGTACCGAGGCCTCTCTGGCGGCCGCACGTATGGGTGCGGCCACCCTGCTGCTCACGCACAACATCGAGACGCTGGGGCAGATGTCCTGCAATCCTGCCATTGGCGGCATCGGCAAGAGCCATCTGGTCAAGGAGGTGGATGCACTCGGCGGCGCTATGGCGGAAGCCACCGACCTTGGGGGCATTCAGTTTCGCGTGCTGAACGCTCGCAAGGGGCCCGCTGTGCGCGCAACCCGCGCCCAGGCGGATCGCGCGCTCTACCGCGCGGCCATCCGGTCGATACTCGAGCGCCAGCAAAACCTCGAGATCTTCCAGCAGGCGGCGGACGACCTGATCGTCGAGGGCGAGCGCGTCGTCGGTGTGGTGACCAATGCCGGTGTGCGCTTCCGCGCCAAGACGGTGGTTATTACCGCCGGCACCTTCCTCGGCGGGCGTATCCATATCGGCCTCGACAGCCATTCCGGTGGCCGCGCCGGCGACCCGCCCTCGATTGCGCTGGCGGAGCGCCTGCGCGAGCTGCCGTTCCGGGTCGAACGCCTGAAGACCGGCACCCCGCCGCGTATCGATGCGCGCTCGGTGGACTTCTCCGGACTGGAGGAGCAGTGGGGCGATACCCCAATTCCGGTCATGTCCTACCTCGGCAGTCGCGAGCAGCACCCGCTCCAGGTCTGCTGCTGGATCACGCATACCAACAGCCGCACCCACGAGGTCATTCGCGGCGGTCTCGACCGCTCGCCGATGTATTCCGGCGTGATCGAGGGCATAGGTCCGCGCTACTGCCCTTCCATCGAGGACAAGGTGCACCGCTTTGCTGACAAGGACAGCCACCAGATCTTTATCGAGCCCGAGGGGCTCACCACCAACGAACTCTACCCGAACGGCATTTCCACCAGCCTGCCCTTCGACGTACAGATTGAGCTGGTGCATTCGATCAAGGGTTTCGAAAAGGCGCACATCACCCGCCCCGGCTACGCCATCGAGTACGACTTCTTCGATCCGCGCGACCTGTTGCCGTCGCTGGAAACCAAGTTTATCCACGGCCTCTACTTCGCCGGCCAGATCAATGGCACTACCGGCTATGAAGAAGCCGCCGCGCAGGGGCTGCTCGCCGGCGCCAACGCCGCACTGCAGGCGCAGGGCCGAGACGCCTGGTCGCCGCGCCGCGACGAAGCCTATCTCGGTGTACTGGTGGACGACCTGATCACCAGTGGCACCAAGGAGCCCTACCGCATGTTCACCAGCCGTGCCGAATACCGGCTGTTGCTGCGCGAGGATAATGCGGATCTACGCCTGACCGAGAAAGGCCGCGAGCTCGGCCTGGTCGGCGATGCCCGCTGGGCAGCTTTCAGCGAAAAGCGCGAGGCCATTGCCCGCGAGGAGCAGCGCCTGCGCGATACCTGGGTGCACCCGCAGACGCCGCAGGCCGCCGCCGTCGAGGCAAAACTGCCGCAGCCGCTGGCGCGGGAATACAGCCTGATGGACCTGCTGCGCCGCCCGGAGCTTGGCTATGCCGATGTGGCATCGCTGAAAGGCGAAGCGGTAGCGGATGAGTGCGTCGCCGAACAGGTGGAGATCTCGGCCAAATACGCCGGTTACATCGACCGCCAGCGGGAGGAAATCGAGCGGCTGCAGGCCTACGAGGACACGCCGATTCCCGCCGACTTCGACTACAGCGAGGTGTCCGGCCTCTCCAGCGAGGTGAAGCAGAAGTTGGGGGATACGCGCCCGGACACGCTGGCGCGCGCATCGCGGATTCCCGGGGTCACCCCGGCGGCCGTGTCGCTGCTGCTGATCCAGCTGAAGAAGCGCGGCCTGCTGACCCGCAAAAAAGCCGTTTAACCTGTTTTTGAGTTTGCTGCCCCGCGGGGTGTGATTGGGGGAACCGACAATTTCTTCGCAGATGGAACAATTCCGCCCGCGCTTGTGTGATGCTGCGCAGCAGATGGGGCTCGAGCTTAGCGCCGCTCAGCAGGACAAGCTGCTGCAGTACCTGGCGCTGTTCGCGCGCTGGAACTCGGCCTACAACCTGTCGGCAATCCGCGACCCGCAACAGATGCTCGAGCGCCATATCATCGACAGCCTCAGTGTCGTCAACCTGTGCGGCGAGGGGGCGATCATCGACGTCGGTAGCGGCGGTGGCCTGCCGGGCATTCCGCTGGCAATCATGCACCCCGAGAGACCGGTGACACTACTGGACAGCAATGGCAAAAAGACCCGCTTCCTGTTCCAGGTGGCGACCACCCTGCCGTTGCCCAATGTGCAGGTGGTTAATGAGCGGGTGGAGGAATTTGAGCCGGCGCAGAAGTTTGCCGCGGTGGTATCCAGAGCCTTCGCCTCGGTTGTCGACATGGTGTCCGGGAGTGAGCACTTGCTAGCGCCCGGTGGAAGGTTTTACGCTATGAAGGGCAAGTTACCGGAAGATGAGTTGAGCGCACTTCCAAAAGGGATTAAGGTCGAACAGGTGCACCCCCTGGCGGTACCGGGTTGCGATGCGGATCGCCACCTTATCGTACTCGGCCGCGATGCCTGACATGATTGAGGGGCGCGGTAGCCTGGCGTAAATCCCGCAATTCCAGACGCTTAATTTTGCAAGACCCGTGCACTCCCTATTCAAGGAGCCGAGTGCCTATTGATGCCGGCTTTCCGCGGCGAGACTCGAAAAGCATCGAGGAGAGCGCTTTTCGGGAGAACAAAGGATAAGAACCTTGAGCAAGATATTTGCTGTGGCCAACCAGAAAGGTGGAGTGGGCAAGACCACCACCTGCGTGAACCTGGCCGCATCCCTGGTCGCCAACAAGCGCCGCGTCCTGCTGATCGACCTCGATCCGCAGGGCAATGCCACCATGGGCAGCGGTGTCGACAAGAGCGAGTTGCAGCTATCCAGTTACGATGTGCTGGCCAGCGAACTCCCGGCGCGCAAGGCGATCGTCACCACCGAGAGCGGCTTCGACCTGATGCCCGCCAACGGCGATCTCTCCGCTGCCGAGGTGGAGCTGCTGGACATGGAGGGGCGCGAATCCCGTTTGCGCCGCGCCCTGCGCGATGTCGGCGACAGTTACGACTATATCGTCATCGATTGCCCGCCCTCCCTGAACATGCTCACGGTCAACGCCCTGTGCGCTGCGCACGGCGTCCTTATCCCGATGCAGTGTGAGTACTACGCGCTCGAGGGACTGTCCGCACTGATCGACACCATCACCCAGATTCAGCGCGCCGCCAACCCGGAGCTGAAGATCGAGGGCATACTGCGCACCATGTACGACCCCCGCAACAGCCTGACCAGCGACGTGTCGGAACAGCTGTCCGAATACTTCGGCGAGTGCCTCTACCGCACCTGCATCCCGCGCAATGTGCGCCTGGCCGAGGCGCCGAGTTTCGGCAAGCCGGCGCTGGACTACGATCGCCACTCGAAAGGCGCCATCGCCTACCTGGCCCTGGCCGGTGAAATGACCCGCCGCCACGCCGCCAATCCCGGCGCTGCAAACCAAAGTTCCAATCACGGCCGCCCCGCGGCGGAAGCGGGTTAAGAGGTAATACTATGGCCGTCAAACGCAAGGGACTGGGCCGGGGCCTGTCACACCTGATCAGCGAAAACGCCAGCGAAGCCATCGCCGTCGCCACCGGCGACAGTGCCGCGGCGGCTGCCGATGGCGAGCTGCGCGAACTGCCCATCGAATTCCTGCAGCGCGGTCGCTACCAGCCGCGCCGCGACTTCCCGCAGGAATCCCTGCAGGAGCTCGCCGACTCCATCCGTGCCCAGGGCATCATGCAGCCGATCGTGGTCCGCCCGGTCGGCGACAGCAAGTATGAAATCATTGCCGGCGAACGCCGCTGGCGCGCCGCTCAGCTGGCGGCGCTGGACCGTGTGCCCGCCCTGGTGCGCGACGTGCCGGACGAGGCCGCCATCGCCATGGCGCTGATCGAGAATATCCAGCGCGAGGACCTGAACCCGATCGAGGAGGCCGCGGCCCTCAAGCGCCTGCAGGACGAGTTCCAGCTGACCCAGCAGGAGGTTGCCGACGCGGTGGGCAAATCCCGCACCGCCGTGACCAACCTGCTGCGCCTGTTGAGTCTGACCGACGAGGTGCGGACCTTCCTCGAGCGCGGCGATCTCGAACTCGGCCACGCCAAGGCCCTGCTCGGTCTTGGCGGTGAGTCCCAGCGGGTCGCTGCCCGTCAGGTGGTCGAGCGCGGTCTCACCGTGCGCCAGACCGAAGCGCTGGTCCGCCGCCTGCAGCAGCAGGCGCTGCATCCCGCTCCGGCCAAGCCGAAAGAGGATCCCAATATCCGTCGCCTCACCGAGCGCCTCGCCGAGAAGATCGGTGTCCCCGTCGCTATCGACCACAATGACAAAGGCGTTGGCCGCCTGGTTCTCAAGTACAGCAGCCTGGACGAGCTGGATGGCATCCTCGCTCACCTCGGCTATAGCGAGGACTGATTCCAGCGGGAAAATCGTGCGCCATTTTGGCGCACAGCCCCGCGGTTGGCGAATACTTACTCCGCTGCCTGTTTCAAGGTATCCCGCAGACTATTTGTGGGTAAAAACCATCGAAATTTAAATAACTTGGCGACATTTGCCGGTTGAACCGGCTATGCGGTTGCTCCTATAATTCGCTCGCCCAAAATTTGGGCGGACAGCGCTAAAGATGGTCGGCTTATCCCGCCTATGACAAAACCCCCGGTGTTAGTGATTGCCGCGGTACAGCTGCTGCTGGTATCGCTGGCGGGTGCAGTATTGCACCTGAATGGCAAGCCGGTGACTGCGCTCTCCGTATTGATCGGCGGTGCCCTGTGTGCACTGCCGAATGCATATTTCGGCCTGCGCGCCTTCCGGGATAGTGGAGCGCGCGCGGCACACCGGGTGGTAGGCAACTTCTACCGCGCAGAAACCGGCAAGTTTGTAATGACCCTGGTGGGGTTCGCGGCAGTATTCGCCGCGGTCAGGCCGCTGAACGCCGCGGCACTGTTTATCAGCTACGGCCTCTGTGTGATCGTGCAGTGGGTGTTGGTAGCGCGCCTGGTCCGCTGACCGGCGCAGAATAGAATTCATATTTTACGATTGTTGAGGAACTATGGCAGGCGAAGCTCAAACCGCTACGGATTATATCCAACACCACCTGCAGAATATGGCCTACGGCAAACTGCCGGCTGGCTATACCCGTGCAGATGGCACTGTGCTCAGTGAACCGACCTGGACTCTGGCGCACTCCTCACAGGAGGCGACAGACATGGGCTTCTGGGCTCTTCACCTGGATACCCTGGGCTGGTCCATTGGCCTGGGCCTGATTTTCTGCTTCCTGTTTGCCCGTGCCGCCAAGAAAGCGACCCCGGGCGTGCCCGGCGGTTTCCAGAGCTTTGTCGAGCTGGTGACCGACTTTATCGACAAGCTGGTCAAGGAGACCTTCCCGCACCGCAACAGCATGGTTGCCCCGATGGCGCTGACCATCTTTGTGTGGGTGTTCCTGATGAACCTGATGGACCTGGTGCCGGTAGACTGGTTGCCGATGGCGGCCGCCAAGGCCGCCGGCAACGATCACCTGTTCTTCAAGGTCGTGCCGACCACCGACCCGAACGCGACCCTGGGTATGGCCCTGGCGGTGTTCGCACTGATGATTTTCTTCAGCATCAAGGAAAAAGGCGCTATCGGCTTTATCAAGGAGCTGACGCTGCACCCCTTCCACACCGGCAAGTGGTACTTCGACATGCTGCTGATCCCGTTCAACTTCCTGCTGGAAGCGGTATCACTGATTGCCAAGCCGATTTCCCTCGGCCTGCGTCTGTTCGGTAACCTCTACGCCGGCGAGATGATCTTTATCCTGATCGCAATCGTATTCGGCGTCGGCGTACTGGGCTTTATCGGCGCAGGTCTGATGCACATGGGCTGGGCGATTTTCCACGTGCTGGTAATCACCCTGCAGGCGTTCGTGTTCATGGTGCTGACCACCGTCTATATGGCGATGGCCCACCACCGCGACGAAGAACACGAGCACGATCAATAAGTTTTCGACAGTTAACCCTTTACTCAACCTTTACAACAACTCTTTACCTTTACTTTGGAGAACACAATGGAAGCATTAGGTCTGGTTTACATCGCAAGCGCACTGCTGATCGGTCTGGGCGCACTGGGTACCGCTATCGGTTTCGGCACCCTGGGCGGCAAGCTGCTGGAAGGTTCTGCGCGTCAGCCGGAACAGGCTCCGGCTCTGCAGGGCAAAATGTTCCTGATGGCGGGCCTGCTGGACGCCGTTCCGATGATCGGTGTTGGTATCGCCATGTACCTGATCTTCGCAGTTGCTCCTGGTCTGGCTGGTTAATTCCATCGTTCCAATTGCCCTTAACCCCCCAGTTCTTTTAATAAAGAGCAAAGAGCAAGAGGTGTCGGTGTGAATATCAACCTGACTCTAATCGGCCAGTCGATTACTTTCCTGTTTTTCGTCTGGTTCTGCTGGAAGTTTGTCTGGCCGCCGCTGCTGGGCGTCATGAAAGAGCGCGAGCAGAAAATCGCGACCGGTCTCGCCGAGGCCGAGCGCGCCGGCAAGGACCTGGAACTGGCTCAGCGCAAGGCTGCCGAGCAGTTGAAGGAAGCCAAAGAACAGGCTGCTGAGATCATCGATGGTGCCAACAAGCGCTCCAATCAGATTATCGATGAAGCCAAACAGGCCGCGCTGGCGGAAGGCGATCGCCTGAAGGCGGCAGCCAAGGCTGAGATCGAACAGGAAGTGAACCGTGCCAAAGAGCAGCTGCGCGCACGCGTTGCCGAGCTGTCTGTTGCCGGTGCGGAAAAGATTCTCTCGGTCAATATCGACGCCAAGGCGCACGACGACCTGATCGACAAACTGGCAGCCGAGCTGTAAGCGAGGAACCCCATGGCGGAACTCAGCACACTGGCCCGGCCCTACGCCAAAGCGGCATTCAGCTACGCGCAGCAAGCCTCCGACCTCAAAGGTTGGGGCGCTGCGCTGGCCACTGCGGCGGCGGTCAGCCAGAGCGAAAAAGTGCGTGAGCTGCTGGAAAATCCACAGCTCACCAGTGAAGAGCGCGCAGATAAATTCCTGTCGATCTGTTCAGACGATCTCAGCGATTCCGGCAAGAACTTTATCCGGCTGCTGGCGGAAAACCACCGCCTGGCGCTGTTGCCGGAAATTTCCACGCTGTTTGAAGAGCTGAAGGCGAAGGCCGAAGCGACCCTGGATGTGGAAGTTGTGTCCGCACGTGCCCTGAGCGATGCCCAGGCGCAGCAGATCACCCAGGCGCTCAGCAAGAAGTTTGAACGGGAAGTGCACCTGCACAGCTCGGTGGACGAAGGTCTGCTGGGCGGCGCGATCATCCGCGCTGGTGACACGGTAATCGACGGCACAGTGCGCGGCCGACTGGCCAAACTCGCCGAGGCGATGAACTCCTAATTTACCTTCCCGGCAGGCCGCGAGGCCTGACCGGGAATTCGAGGAACAGAGCATGCAGCAACTGAATCCCTCCGAGATCAGTGAAATTATCAAGAGCCGCATCGAAAGTCTCGATGTGAGCACCCAGGCCCAGAACGAGGGCACTATCGTTTCCGTTTCCGACGGCATTATCCGCATCCACGGCCTGGCCGATGTGATGTACGGCGAGATGATCGAGTTCGACGGCGGCGTTTACGGTATGGCGCTGAACCTGGAGCGCGACTCCGTTGGTGCCGTAATCCTGGGCGACTACAAATCCCTGGCCGAAGGCCAGAAGTGCCGTTGCACCGGCCGCATTCTGGAGACCCCGGTGGGTCCGGAACTGCTGGGCCGCGTGGTCGACGCACTGGGCAACCCGATCGACGGCAAGGGTCCGGTAAACGCCAAGCTGACCGACGCGGTAGAGAAGGTAGCGCCCGGCGTTATCGCCCGTCAGTCCGTAGACCAGCCGGTACAGACCGGCCTGAAAGCGATCGATACCATGATCCCGATCGGCCGCGGCCAGCGCGAGCTGATCATCGGCGACCGCCAGATTGGTAAGACTGCGGTTGCGATCGACGCGATCATCAACCAGAAAGGCACCGGCATTAAGTGTATCTACGTTGCGATTGGCCAGAAGCAGTCTTCTATTGCCAACGTGGTGCGCAAGCTGGAAGAGCACGGCGCCATGGACCACACCATCGTGGTTGCCGCCGGTGCCGCCGACCCGGCCGCGATGCAGTTCCTGGCTCCGTATGTCGGCTGTACCATGGGCGAGTACTTCCGCGACCGCGGCGAAGACGCCCTGATCATTTACGATGACCTGACCAAGCAGGCCTGGGCCTACCGTCAGATCTCCCTGCTGCTGAAGCGCCCGCCGGGCCGTGAAGCCTACCCGGGTGACGTTTTCTACCTGCACTCCCGTCTGCTGGAGCGCGCCGCGCGTGTTAACGCCGACTACGTAGAGAAGTTCACCAATGGCGAAGTGAAAGGCAAGACTGGCTCCCTGACCGCCCTGCCGATCATCGAGACCCAGGCCGGTGACGTTTCCGCGTTCGTACCGACCAACGTGATCTCCATTACCGACGGCCAGATCTTCCTCGAGACCGATCTGTTCAACGCCGGTATCCGCCCAGCGATCAACCCGGGTATCTCCGTATCCCGTGTAGGTGGCTCGGCGCAGACCAAGGTAATCAAGAAGCTGTCCGGTGGTATCCGTACCGCGCTGGCTCAGTACCGCGAACTGGCGGCCTTCTCCCAGTTTGCGTCCGACCTGGACGAAGCTACCAAGGCCCAGCTGGATCACGGTGCGCGCGTTACCGAGCTGATGAAGCAGAAGCAGTACTCCCCGCTGTCCATCGCGGACATGGCTGTTTCCGTATACGCCGCCGACAAGGGTTACCTGAAAGACGTGGACGTTGCCAAGGTGCTCGACTTTGAATCCGCCCTGCTCGCTTACATGAACAGCGAACACGCAGAGCTGATGGCAAAAGTGAACAGCACCGGCGACTACAACGACGAAATCGACGCAGCCTTCAAGGCCGCCATCGAGAAATTCGTCGCCACCGGTAGCTGGTAATTCCGCTTCCCGCCCTCTCCCGCTGGGAGCGGGTGGGATAACAGGAAGAATCGAGCAAACAAGGTAACTCTCTATGGCAGGCGGAAAAGAAATACGCACAAAAATTGCCAGCATCAAGAGCACGCAGAAAATTACCTCCGCGATGGAAATGGTCGCGGCGAGTAAGATGCGCAAAGCTCAGGATCGCATGGCACTGGGGCGTCCCTACGCCCAGCGCATTCGCGCGGTGATCGGCCACGTCGCCCACGCCAATGCGGAATACCAGCACATCTACCTGCAGGAACGCGAAGTCAAGCGGGTCGGATTCATTCTGGTATCCACCGATCGCGGCCTCTGTGGCGGCCTGAACATCAACATGTTCAAGGCGGCCATACGCGAAATGCAGGCCTGGTCGCAGAAAGGCGCTGACGTCGAGATCTGCGCTGTGGGCAACAAGGCAGCCGGTTTCTTCAACGCTATCGGCGGCAAGGTTGTCGCCGCGTTGCGCGACGTGGGTGACCAGCCCACGACGAACCAGCTGATCGGTTCGGTGAAAGTGATGATGGACCGCTTCGCGGAGGGTGAAATCGATCGCCTGTTCCTGGTATCCAGCGAGTTCATCAACACCATGTCGCAGAAGCCGCGCGTCGAGCAATTGCTGCCGCTGCCGAAAGACGACGACGACATGCTCAAGCACGAGTGGGACTACATCTACGAGCCCGACGCGGTCGAGTTGCTGGATGGACTGCTGGCTCGCTACATCGAGTCCCAGGTGTACCAGGCCGTGGTTGAAAACAAGGCCTGCGAGCAGGCTGCGCGCATGATTGCAATGAAGAATGCCACCGACAATGCCGGTGATCTGATCGATGAATTGCAGCTTGTTTACAACAAGGCGCGCCAGGCGGCCATTACCCAGGAGCTGTCCGAGATTGTGGGCGGCGCCGCAGCGGTCTGATCTCCTGGTGTTCGCAGGCGAACGGGCGGCCGAAGACAGAATTTAAAGTTGAGGATCCGGAAATGAGTAACGGACAAATTGTGCAAGTGATCGGCGCGGTCATCGACGTGGAATTCCCACGCGATTCCGTACCGAAGGTATACGACGCACTGGTGTGTGAGGAAAAGAACCTCACCATGGAAGTGCAGCAGCAGCTGGGCGACGGCGTTGTACGCGCTATTGCCATGGGCTCGTCGGAAGGTGTAAGCCGCGGTCTGGCGGTGAAAAACACCGGTGCTCCGGTCTCTGTGCCGGTTGGCCACGAGACCCTGGGCCGCATCATGGACGTGCTCGGCAACCCGATCGACGAATGCGGTCCGATCGGCGAAAAAGAGCGTGCGTCTATTCACCGCGCTGCGCCGAGCTATGAAGAGCTGTCCAGCTCCAACGATCTGCTGGAAACCGGCATCAAGGTGATCGACCTGGTATGTCCTTTCGCCAAGGGCGGTAAGGTCGGCCTGTTCGGTGGCGCCGGTGTGGGCAAGACCGTAAACATGATGGAACTGATCAACAACATCGCCACCGAACACTCCGGTCTGTCCGTGTTCGCCGGTGTTGGTGAGCGTACCCGTGAAGGTAACGACTTCTACCACGAGATGCAGGAAGCCGGCGTTGTAAACGTCGAAGACTTCGGCAAATCCAAGGTAGCGATGGTGTACGGCCAGATGAACGAGCCGCCCGGCAACCGTCTGCGCGTAGCCCTGACTGGCCTGACCATGGCCGAGAAGTTCCGTGATGAAGGCCGAGACGTTCTGCTGTTCGTCGACAACATCTACCGTTACACCCTGGCCGGTACCGAAGTATCCGCCCTGCTCGGCCGTATGCCGTCTGCGGTAGGTTACCAGCCGACCCTGGCGGAAGAGATGGGCGTGCTGCAGGAGCGTATTACCTCCACCAAGACTGGCTCCATCACCTCCATCCAGGCGGTCTACGTACCGGCGGACGATAATACCGACCCGTCTCCGGCCACCACCTTTGCGCACCTGGACTCCACCGTAGTACTGAGCCGTGATATCGCCGCCAAGGGTATTTACCCGGCTGTGGATCCGCTGGACTCCACCTCCCGCCAGCTGGACCCGCTGGTAATCGGTCAGGAGCACTATGAAACTGCGCGCGGTGTGCAGACTGTTCTGCAGCGCTACAAGGAGCTGAAGGACATTATTGCTATCCTGGGTATGGATGAACTGTCCGAGGAAGACAAGCAGATCGTAGCGCGCGCGCGTAAGATCGAGCGCTTCCTGTCACAGCCGTTCCACGTGGCAGAAGTATTTACCGGTGCACCGGGCAAATACGTATCCCTGAAAGACACCATCCGTGGTTTCCAGGGTATCCTGAACGGCGATTACGACCACATGCCTGAGCAGGCCTTCTACATGGTAGGCACCATCGACGAAGCGGTGGAAAAAGCCAACAAGGCGAAGGGCTAAGCGACAGAGGCAGACAATATGGCCATGACAGTACATTGTGACGTTGTCAGCGCCGAGCAGTCTCTCTTCTCCGGACTGGTGGAGATGGTGATAGTGAGCGGCATCGAAGGGGAGCTTGGTATCTCCTACGGTCACGCGCAGCTGCTCACCGCTCTGAAACCCGGTCCGGTGCGCATCATCAAGAAAGGTGGTGAAGAGGAAGTGCTGTTCGTCAGCGGCGGCTACGCCGAGGTGCAGCCGAATATGGTGACCATCCTCGCGGATGTGGCCGAGCGCGAAATCGACGAAGAGGCAGCGCAGAAGGCTCGCGAGGAAGCGGAGCACGCACTGCACAAGGCGCCCTCGGAAATCGACTATGCGCGTATCTCCGCCCAGCTGGCTGAAGCCGAAGCGCGCCTGCGTACCCTGCAGGCAATCCGCAAGGCGGCCGGTAAGTAAGCAGTTCTTACTCTCTGTGAGAGCTTGCTTGCAGGCGATCGAAAAAAGCAGCTTCGGCTGCTTTTTTTGTGCCCCAAATTTTCAATTGTCCATCGCAAGGCCCCGCCTTGGATCCCCTGGGTCCTGGCCGGGCGCGAAGGGCGACGCGATCGCAAGCGCTTCCTGCGCTTCGGGAACCGGCGCGGGTAATTGGCCTCGAATGTAACTCGTCACCTCTCTCGAACGTCAATGTAAAAAGGAAAGACTGAACGTGAATGCTCATCCCGCACCTCGCATCGGTATCGCCCTCGGCAGCGGTGCCGCCAAGGGCTTTTCCCACATCGGTGTACTCAAGGTACTGGAGCAGATGGGTATACGACCCCATGTGGTCGCCGGCACTTCAATGGGCGCCTTCGTCGGTGCGGCCTACGCCGCGGGTCACCTGGCGGAGCTCGAGCAGTGGGTGCGCCGCCTGGATAACTGGCAGGTGTTTTCGCTGTTGGACATCAACTGGACGCTGAGCGGCGGTGTCCTCGGCGGCAGGAAACCGTTCAATGCATTTTTCGACAACGTTGAATACGAGTGTATTGAGGACCTGCCAATGCCGTTTACGGCGGTAGCCACCGACCTGCACAGCGGTCAGGAGATCTGGTTGCAGCGTGGCAATCTGCGCGATGCGGTTAGCGCGTCGTGCGCCATCCCGGGGTTGCTGTCGCCAAAGCGGCTGTCCAATCGCTGGCTGGTCGATGGGGCGGTGGTCAATCCGGTACCGGTGGACGTCTGTCGCGCCATGGGCGCCACCCGGGTGATTGCGGTGGATGTGACGGAAGATGGCGCGCCGCAGCAGGACCGCCAGCAGGGCATGGTGAAAAAAGTCGTCAGTGAAGTTACCCCGCCGCCGGCAGTGGAAGCGGAACTTGTGGATGAGCTGGTGCAGGCGGAAGAAACACGTGAAGCCCTGTCGTTTAACAATCTGGTAGAGCAAGGCAAAGCGCATCTTGCCCAGCTGAGTGTGCGTCTGGCGAAGCGCGATCAACACGCGCCGGGTATGCTCGATACCATGTCCTCCGCAATGGAAATACTCGAGCGGCGCCTGAAGCGCACCCGGCTCGCAGGCTCACCGCCGGATGTGCTGATCATGCCGAAGGTCGGCAGCATTGGCGGCATGGAATATGCGCGCGCAGCGGAAGCGATTGACGCCGGTGAAGCGGAAGCGGAGCGCCTGCGCACCTGGCTAGAGGATATGATTCTGCACCATTAGGCGGACTCCAGTGGGTGCGGGAGAACACGTCTCCCCCCGGTGCGGCTACTGATCGGAAAGGAATTTTCGCGCCTGCTGCAGCGCCTCCCGCTGGCTATCCTCGGCGCCGGCCATTTCCAGCAGTCGCCGATAGTATTTTTCCGCTTCCGTTTTTCTGCCTATTTCCTGGGCGGCCAGCGCGGCGCCGTACAATCCGTTAAAGCGCGACGGATAAAGTTCGATACTGTTCATGTAGGCCTGCAATGCCTCTCCCGGCTGTTCCGCGGCGAGCAGCATATCGCCGAGCAGTTCCCGCGCCGGCAACAGTGGTCCCGGGGTAACGGGGTGCTTATCCAGGCCGTCTTCCTGTGCGGCCGCTTTGCGCATCAGCGCGATTCCGCGAGCTTCGTCCCCGCCAGCGAAAATCGCCCAGGCACGCACCGCCTGCCGCTGGGAATCTACCAAAGCCGCCCAATATTCTTCCTCGGCGTCAACGGCGCGCCGGTAGAGTCCGTCGAGCTGATCGGCCGCGCTATTGGCCGCGCCTGCGTCGCCGGACCTGGCCGCACCGATACCGCGGGAAAAATAAACCATCGCCTGCACCCAGGGATATTTCTGCCACGGAAAGTCGCCGTGGGAACCGGGCGATAGCGCTGCGGCCTCCCGCCAGGCATGGCGCTCCAATGGATAGCGGGCGCGGGCCGCGGCGATACCGAAAGCCGCGGCGAAAGTGTCCTGTGGATTCTCGGCGCCCAGAACCTGTTCGAGTACCGCGGCCGCCTCGGCGTCCCTGCCCTGCTGCAGATACGCGTACATCAAATAATCCAGCGCGTGAAAGTAATGCAGCGAGGTCGCATTGCCCGCCGGTTGTTTCTGCGCCGCCGCCGCGGAACGGATGTTCCAGTCGATGGTGTCGGGCCACAGACCGAGACGTACAAAAATATGGGTTGGCATATGCAATGCGTGCGGAACTTCGGGGGCTATCTTGTCGTAGCCGCGCGCCACCGCAAGTGCGTCGGCAGCCATGGCCGGATTGTCGTGGGCGTGAATCGTATAGTGATTCGCGCCTGGATGGCTGGAGTTGTCGCGGTACAGCTGCTTCAGCAGTGCGCCCGCCTGCTTTTGCTGCCGGTAGGACCTGTCATCCATTGGCGCGGTGGCCAGCAGCGACAGCGCGTAGAGAGCGCCGGCATCGATATCACCCGGATATTGGCGATAGATCTGCGCCTGCGCCGCGCTCCAGTCGCGCAGTTTTTCGCGGTGCTTTGCCGGGCTCCAGTCGCGGTAAAAAGCGGCCGCCGCATCGATGTAGGATTTTTCCCGTTCCGTGCCCGGCTTTAATTGCTGCGCGCGCCGAATGGCGTCGCTGCCCCGCGCCAACTCCTGCTCGGATGGCGGTGCCCACAGCGGGTGAACAGCGGCCATGGCGATCCCCCACGGCGCTAGCGCACATGCGGGATCCTGCTTTTCGATATCCGCAAATGCTGCTGTCGCCTGCTCGTACATCATGTGATGCAACAGCGCCAGGGCATGATTGAATGGTACGGCGACGGATGCATCGCATGAGTTGTCAAAATCCACCTCGCCGATGTTGCCCGACGGTTCCGCGTTGGCCGGACTGCACAGCATCAGCACGGCGGCGAAAACAAACGTTACCGCTATCCCGCTAGAACTTGTCACTGCAATAGCGCCCCTCGGACCTTATGGATTCGCCACGAGTTTAGTTTCCCGGAGCGGCTCTGCAGGATAACCACGCGGCAAATCTAATCCTCTCGGCTAATCCGCCGCAACAGTTTCCAATTCGCGCCAATAGATGGAATGTCACTGTGCGTTAACTGCCGCGGTGGTAAATTGCCCGGGTCGGTTCACGCAGCTTTCCTCGAGACCGGCGTGCCGACACAAAATCCAATGCGAATAAGGCCGCAGGGAATTGCGGCGCAGGAGAGACCATGAGCAGCGATCTTGTCTTTTACACCAACCCGCAGTCCCGCGGCCGTATCGTCCGCTGGATGCTGGAGGAAATTGGTGTGCCCTACCGCACCGAAGTGCTCGAATACGGCACCTCGATGAAATCTCCCGAATATCTGGCGATCAACCCGATGGGCAAGGTCCCGGCGATCGTGCACGACGGCAATGTGGTGACCGAGTGCGCCGCCATCTGCGCCTATCTGGCCGAGGCCTTCCCGGAAGCGGGTCTGGCCCCGATCGATAATGCAGAGCGCGCGAACTACTATCGCTGGCTGTTCTTTACCGCCGGCCCGGTCGAGGCCGCCATTACCAACAAGAGCCTGTTCGGCAGCGATCCCGCGCCGGAGAAAGAGCGCATGGCCGGATACGGCAACTACGCCGCGGCTATTGATGCCCTGTCCTCCGCCGTGAAAGCAAACCCCTATATCGCCGGCAACCGCTTTACCGCCGTAGATGTTTATGTGGGTGCCCAGGTTGGCTGGGGCCTGCAATTCGGCACTATCGACAAGCGCGATGAGTTTGCGACCTATTTTGCGCGCGTCAGTGAGCGGGAAGCGTTCAAGCGCGCCAACGAAAAGGATGATGCGCTGGCACAGGAGCCCAGTGAAGCTTGAATCAATTAGCGCCGAGTGGAGGTAGTTTATCCGTGTAGGATGGGCAAAGGAGCACAGCGACGTGCCCATCTGCAGGCGCCGCCGATGGGCACGCTGCGCTTTGCCCATCCTACACGCGTTCTTTACCGCCCAAATAAAAAGGCCAGCGGGTTATGCCCGCTGGCCTTTTCTCTTACCTGAATGGTTTCAGACTGTCAGTGCACCCAGTGGTGGCGCTCCATCTTTTGCTGGATCGCCTCCGCCGTCGGCGCCGGCATGGCGCTGATCGGCAGGCGCTCGTGGAAAAACGCGAGGCGCTCCTGGCTGTCCACTTCGTTCATCGTCTCTGCGTCAAACACGCGGCCGTTGATCACCGTGTAGGTGATGTCTTCGGACTGGCGCAGGTCCTGCAGCGGGTTGCCGTCGACGACGATCAGGTCGGCCAGCTTGCCGGGCTCGATGCTGCCGATGTCCCTATCCATGCCCAGGTAGCGGGCGCCGTCGATGGTGCCGGCGCGGAAGGCTTCCCAGGGGGTGAAACCGCCCTGCTCCATCATCCACATTTCCCAGTGGGCGCCGAGGCCCTCGCGCTGGCCGTGGGCACCGATATGCACGGTCACGCCCCTGTCGCGCAGCTGCTTCGCGTGCCTGGCCACATTGATGTGGTTGTAGTGGGAATCCGGCGCGGTCGGGCGGCGGATACTGCGCGGATTGACGATAAAGTCCGGGGTGAAGGTGGTCAGGCGCTTGTCCTTCCATACCTCGGTGCGGTCGTACCAGTAGTACTCCCCGGAGAGACCGCCGTAGGCGACCACAAAGGTCGGGGTATAGCCCACCTTCGTCTGCCCCCAGAGCTGCTCCACATCCGCGTAGACATTGGCAATCGGCAGCGAGTGCTCGACGCCGGTATGGCCATCCACAATCATATTCATGTTGTGCTGGTACTTACCGCCACCCTCCGGGACCACCATGATGCCCAGTTCGCGCCCGGCCTGCAGAACCTGCTGGCGCTGCTCGCGGCGCGGCTGGTTGTAGCTCTTCACGGAAATAGCGCCCATGTCCTTCAGGCGGCCGACGTGGAATTCGGCATCTTCCAGCGAGTTGATCTTGGCCTTGTAGCCGGGCCCCTTGGCGCCATACAGGATGGTGCCGGTGGAGAAGATACGCGGACCGGTAATGATGCCGGCCTTCTGCATCTCGGCGGCGGAGAAAATCTCGCTGCTGTCGTTGGACGGATCGTGGATGGTGGTGACACCGAACGCCAGGCTGGAGAACAGGTTCCAGTTCTGCTGCGGGATTATCTCCTCGCGGCCTTGGGCGCCGTGGGCGTGGACGTCGACCAGTCCTGGCAGTACTGTCTTGCCGGTGACATCGATACGCTTGGCACCTGCGGGAATCTGCACCTGATCCGCTGCGCCGACGGCGACGATGCGGTTGCCCCGGAACAGCACCACGCCGTTGTCGATCACTTCGCGGGTCTGCTCGGCATCGCGCATGGTCACGACGCTACCACCGGTGAGTGCGACCAATTGGCCGGAGTTGTCGAATGCCTGGCTGAAGCTCAGGTCGATCCCCTCTTCCACCGGACCGGGCAGCTCCGCCGGTGCGCCGGCGACAAAGCCGAAGGCGTCCTTGAGCTGGCGCTCGAACAGTTTCGGCCCGTGCGCCCAGCCCAGCGTGCCGCTGTCGGCGGACCAGTGCAGGTTTTCGCCGGCGCGCTTGGACACCTGGGTCACTTCGACCGCCTTGCTGTCCGGGCCGATGACTTCGGATTTGCCGGTGTGCATAAACGGCGCCACGTAGGCCTTGAAGTCCTGGGTGAAGGCGACCCAGCGGCTGTCCGGCGACACGCGGAAAGAGGTGATTTCCGCCCCGTGCAGGTGCTGGCGTTCGTCCTTGCCGTTGCTGTCGACGCTCTTCAGCAGGCGCTTGCCGCCATCGGCGGGATCGAAGTCGGAGAAGTAGATGCGCTCGTCGGACGCGCCGAAGTGCGGCTCGAAGCCGGACTCGAAGACACGGCGCTGCCAGTCGCCATCCGCATCGGCCAGGTAGATTCCGGGCTCGAGCGAGTATTCCGGGCTCAGCAGATAGCCGCCGGTGAAGCGGCGGAAGGCGACGGTATCGCCGCTCGGCGAGAAGCTCGGTTCGACATACAGGCCCGGCTGGCGGGTGATGTTTTTGCCGCGGCCGCTGCGCGCCGAAACCACGCGCACATGGCCGAGCTTTTTATCGTCCCAGGTCACGTAAGTGAGCTGTTTGCCATCGCGGGACCAGCTCGGGTAGAACTCGAAATGGTCGTCCTGGCGTGTCAGGCGGCGGCGCTCGCCGCTGGCGACATCCTGGATATAGATCTTGCCGAGGGCCTGGAAGGCGATCTGTTGGCCATCCGGGGATTTCTGCGCCCAGCGAATCATCTTCACCTGGAAGTCGGCCGGCGCTACATCCACCGGGAAGCGCACGGCGTCCGCGACGCGCTTTTCTGTCTTGATATGTGCGGCGATCTCCCGCACGCCGCTGCCATCTGCGGCGATGCGCTGGAACTTGCCGCGGGTCCAGACGATCAGGGATTTGCCGTCCGGCATCCAGTCGTACTGCACATAGTTGCCGTGGGAGCCGAAGGTCTCCTGCAGGTCGCGCTCCAGCTCACTGTAGATCGGCGTCTCCAGGCCGGTTTCCAGGTCCTTCAGGAACAGCGTGGTGTTGAAGTCCTGGCGGCGGATAAACGCCAGCTGCTTGCCGTCCGGTGATGGTACCGGTGCAATGGCGCCGCCGGGGCCGGAGATGAAGGTCTCTTCCTTGCCGTCCTGCAGGTCGTAGCGATTGATGGCGAAGATCTGCTGGGTGGAGTTCTTGTTGTACTCCCACACGGTGCCGGCGGTGGTGTCGATGGAGTAGTAGATATAGCGGCCGTCCGGTGAGAAAGCCGGGTCGGCGATATTCTTCTGGGCGATGTCACCGCCCAGGCGCGCCTTCAGCTGGCGCCCCTCACCGCCGCCGTAGTGGTACATCCAGATCTCGCCGGCGGGGATGCTGCGGCCGGACATAAAGCCCTTGCGCGCCACCAGGTACTGGCCGTCCGGGCTCCAGTTCGGTGAGTGCACCAGGTTTTCCTTCTCTGTGGTCAGCTGGCGCGGGTTGTCGCCGTTGCGGTCCATGACCCAGATATTGTCGGCGCCATCGCGGTCGCTGACAAAGACGATAGATCGGCCGTCGGGGCTGAAGCGCGGCTGCGTATTCCAGGCGAGCTCGTTGGTCAGCGCCCGCGCCTCGCCGCCGGAGACCGGCACTGCGTAGAGGTCGCCGAGCATGTCGAACAGGATGGTCTTGCCGTCCGGGCTGATATCCAGGTTGCTCCAGGTCGTCTCCGTGGTGTCGAGCTGGATCGGTTTGAACTCGTAGGGCGGCTGGTTGATGTTCCAGCTGGGAGCCTGCTGCTCCTGGTTGCTGGCCTCTTCTGCGGCGCTGGTCTCGGCCACTGACGTCAGTGGCAGTGCCAGCGTCAGTGCGGTCATGCCCAGCAGTTGCTGGACAGTACTTGCCTGCTTGCTTCTCTTCATACGGGAATTCTCTCCGCCGCGCCTTTTGAGCGGGCGGTTATCCGATGGTTATCAGTTGTGGATGCAATAATTATTTTGCCGACAATAAACTACCGACTTTACCTGGCCCCGGCAAACAAGTTGCGGCAAATCGCGCCCATCTGCGCTGAATAGAACGGAACGGTAAGTTTTTTGAACCAATTGTCGAGAGTGGTCACCGACGGCGCTTTCGGGGTTCGCCCGCCGCCCCAACTATCCACGGGCAATCGGCGAGTCCCGATCGCCGCGGGGCTGGCGATAGGTTGCAGTTTTTCCTGAAGGCGGTTCTGTGTTTGCCGGCCTGCTGAAATACGGCTATACCGCCAGTCGGCAACGACGCCGGTCAGATATAGGAAGCGTCGGTGGTAAAGACGACGTCGAACTCCCGCTCGCGCACGAATTCCGCCATGCGCTCGGTCAGCAGTTCGCGCCACGCGTCGGCCTGCTCCACCGAGGCGTTGCGACTGTCCTCCGGTAACAGGATGCGCGCGTGCAGGTAAACGGCGCGACCGGTCTTGGTGATGCTGAGCGACCAGTCCCGCCCGGGAATATCGTGCATGGCGTCGCGGAAGGCACGGCGGATGGACCTCTGTACCGGAATCGCCGGCGCGGCCAGCAGCACTTCCATCAGGTTGCGGTACAGAATCCGCACCGGCACCGGCAGCATCACCGCCACCATGGCGATGACCAGCAGGGAATCCACATAGGGCAACCAGCCGCCCAACAGCTCGCCGAACTGCCAGGCAAAGGCGAAGGCGCACAGCACCACGCCGCTGAGAATACCGTCCATCAGCCAGGCAAAGGCATCCACTTCGATCAGCGGCGAGCCGGTCGCCCTGGCGATACGCCGCAACAGCAGATAGACCAGCAGGCAGCCGGTGCAGGCGACAATTGCATAGATGGTGGCGATGCCGGTCTCCAGTGAGCGGCCGTCGCCATACAGCGCCGCGATTGCCGATGACAGCGCCATCAACATGACCCCCAGCATCACCATACTCTGCAACACGTTGAAAGCCGGTTCGAAACTGGCATAGCCAAACGGAAACTTGTTATCGGCGTTGCGTTTGATCAGCCGTGAAACGGCCAGCATCAACAGCGACATAACGAAGTTGACCAGCGAGAAAACCCCGTCGAGAAAGATGGCGTTGGAGTGAGTCAAGAATGCGAAAGTGAAGCCCAGCGCCGCCATGGCCAGGCAGCCGAATATCGAAGTGAAAAGCCCGCGCGTTTCCATCTGCTCAGTTTTCCTGTACTGCTAGCGGAGTGAATAATCCCGCTTGCGCGATTCTAGCGGCAAATCCGCTAATCTTCCCGGGATCAACTTGTGATGATGGCGCTAAGTGGCCACAATTCGCAGCCACTCCAATGTTTAGCTGTTTACTCGCAGGATTTTCATGGCCATTGATATCGTCATTCTCGCCGCCGGCAAAGGCACCCGTATGCGCTCCGATCTACCCAAAGTACTGCACCCGATCGGTGGCGTGCCGATGCTCGGCCGCGTGATCGAGGCCGCCAAGCAGCTGGGCGAAGTGGAGATTACGGTGGTGATCGGTCACGGTGCCGATCGGGTGTGCGAGTGCTTTGCCGACAGCGGGGTCAAGTTTGTCGAGCAGACCGAACAGCTCGGCACCGGCCATGCGGTCGCGCAGGCGATTCCGAACTTCCGCAGTGGCTCCACCGTGCTGGTGCTCTACGGCGACGTGCCGCTGGTCAAGAGCGGCACCCTGCAGTCACTGCTGTCGGCCTCCGACAAGGGGCCGGCGCTGCTGTCGGTGGACATGGCCAACCCGGCCGGCTACGGCCGCATAGTGCGCGACGACGCCGGCCGCGTGCTGGCGATCGTCGAAGAGAAAGACGCCGATGCCGACACCCTCGCCATTCGCGAAGTGAATACCGGCATACTGGCGGCGCCTTCGGACCTGCTGGCGCGCTGGTTGCCGGAGCTGTCGAACGACAACGCTCAGGGCGAGTACTACCTGACCGACGTGATCGCACGCTCCGTCAGCGAGGAGATCCCGGTCACCGGCGTGCGCGCCAGTGATCCGCTGGAGGTGGCCGGCGTGAACAGCCGCGCGCAGCAGGCGCAGATGGAGCGCGCGCTGCAGCACAGCCGCGCACTGGCGCTGATGAATGCCGGCGTAACGCTGCTGGATCCGGCGCGTATCGATGTGCGCGGCCGCCTCGAGTGCGACACCGATGTGTCTATCGATATCAACTGTGTTTTCGACGGCGAAGTGGTGCTCGGCAAGGGCGTACAGATAGGTCCCAATTGCCTGCTGAAAAACTGTCGCCTCGCCGACGGCACCCGCGTCGAGGCCAACTCCATTATCGAGGACGCCGAGGTGGGCGAAGCCTGCACCATCGGCCCCTTCGCGCGGCTGCGCCCGGGCACCCAGCTGGCAGACGGCGCCAAGGTCGGCAACTTCGTCGAAACCAAGAAAGCCAGGATCGGCCGCGGCAGCAAGGTCAATCACCTGTCCTATGTCGGCGATGCGATTGTCGGCGAGGGGGTCAACATCGGCGCCGGCACCATCACCTGCAATTACGACGGCGTGAACAAGTCGACTACCGAAATCGGTGACGGCGCCTTTATCGGCTCCAATACCGCGCTGGTCGCACCCGTGGTGGTCGGCGCCGGCGCCACCATCGGCGCTGGCTCCACCATCACCCGCGAGGTCGGCAGCGACGAGCTGGCGGTGGCGCGCGGCAAGCAGCGCAATATTTCCGGCTGGCAGCGCCCGACCAAGAAAGGCTGACGCAGACTGCGCTGAACCGGGGAGTTTGCGCGGGCCGCTGGCGACCAGGGAGCGAGGTCCTGCCGCGGGTGGCCGTCCGGGAAAAGCGCCTGCGGCTGGAAAATAGGACCGATCAGGTTTTTTGCGGGACGACCACCCGCGGCAGGTCCGATAGAAAGCGCAATCCCGTCGCCACGCCAGAAATACGGCGGCAAACCCCTCCTCTGCGGCGGCGCTGCCGCGCCCATCCCCTACACTTGCGCATCGGGAACAAAAGGAATAACCCGATGCACAAACCCAGAATGCACCTGCTGGCGTCCTTTGACATTGCCAGGCTGCAATATCTCGATGAGCAGGGCCGGGCAACGCAGGAGCTGCCGGACTTCGCTACCCCGGACACCCTGCAGGCGCTCTACCGGCAGATGGCGCTGGCGCGACTGGTCGACGATCGCGCGGTCAAGCTGCAGCGCACCGGTCAGTTGGGCACCTACCCGTCCAGCCTCGGGCAGGAAGCGGTCGGCGTCGGTGTCGGCGGTGCCCTGGAAAAAGACGATATCTACTGTCCCTACTACCGCGAAACCGGCGCCCTGCTGGAGCGCGGGGTGGAGATCGAGGAGATTCTCGCCATCTGGGGCGGTGACGAACGCGGTCAGGACTACCAACACGCCCGTCTCGATTTGCCGCTGTGCATTCCCATCGCCACCCAGTTGCTGCACGCCACCGGCGTCGCTTTCGCGCTCAAATACAAACGGGAACAGTTTGGCGAGCCGCCGCGGGTGGCGGTGACCTGCGCCGGTGAGGGCGCCACTTCCCGCGGCGACTTCTTCGAGGCCATGAACCTGGCCGCGGTGTGGCGGCTCCCGGTGGTTTTCGTGATCAACAACAACCAGTGGGCCATCTCAGTGCCGCGGACCGAACAGACCGCCAGCAAGACCATCGCGCAGAAAGCCATCGCCGCGGGTATCCCCGGATTGCAGGTGGACGGCAACGATGTCATCGCCGTGCGGGCAGCGGTGACGGATGCGGTGGCCCGCGCGCGCAACGGCGAGGGCCCGGCGCTGATCGAGGCAACCTGCTACCGGCTGTGCGACCACACCACCGCCGATGACGCCGGCCGTTATCAGCCGCAGGATGAGGTGCACGCGGCGTGGCAGTGCGAGCCACTGGCGCGGCTCGGCAACTACCTGCGCGGCGAGGACCTGTGGGGCGACGAACAGGAAGGCGAGTTGCAGCGCGAACTGGCGGAAGTGCTGGAGCGCGCGCTGCAGGACTTTGCCGAGCGCCCCGCGCAAAAAAACAGCGCGATGTTCGACTATCTCTACGCGCGCCTGCCGGATGCATTTATCGAGCAGTACGATCAGCTGGTGGGGCAATAACCATGCCCGAGATCACTTTGGTGGAAGCCGTCACCCAAGCCCTGGCCTATGAACTGCAGGCCGATCCGACCGTGCTGGTTTACGGCCAGGACGTCGGCGTCAACGGCGGTGTGTTCCGGGCCACCGACGGCCTGCAGAAAAAGTTCGGCCGCGAACGGGTACTGGACACGCCACTGGCGGAAAACATGATCGGCGGCATCGCCGTGGGAATGGCGGCCATGGGGTTGCGCCCGGTGGCCGAATTCCAGTTTATGGGGTTTATCTACCCGGGCCTCGACCACATCCTCAGCCACGCCGCACGTTACAGAAACCGCACCCGCGGTCGGCTTTCCTGTCCGATTGTCTACCGCGCCCCCTACGGCGGCGGCATTCACGCCCCCGAGCACCACTCCGAGAGCACCGAGGCGCTGTTCGCCCATATTCCCGGTCTGCGCGTGGTGGTGCCCTCCTCCCCGGCGCGCGCCTACGGCCTGCTGCTGGCGGCCATTCGCGACCCGGATCCGGTGGTGTTCCTGGAGCCCAAGCGCATCTATCGGGCGGTGCGCCAGGAGGTGCCGGACAGCGGTGAGGCCCTGCCGCTCGATCGCTGCTTCGTGCTGCGCGAAGGCACCGATGTGACCCTGATTGCCTGGGGCGCCTCCCTGAAGGAAACGCTGCGGGCCGCCGACAAGCTGGCGGAAGACGGCATAGAGGCCGAGGTCATCGACCCCGCCACCCTCAAGCCGTTGGATATTCACGCCATTATCGACTCGCTGGAAAAGACCCACCGCTGTGTCGTGGTCCACGAGGCCGCGCGCTTCGGCGGTCTCGGCGCCGAGATAATCGCGCAGATCAACGACTACGCTTTCGACCTGCTCGAGGCACCGGTACAGCGGGTCACCGGCTACGACACCGTGATGCCCTATTACCGCCTGGAGGATCGCTATCTACCGGGCGTCGAGCAGATACTGGCGGCGGTGCGTGAAGTCCTGGACTACCCGAACGGGGGGCGGCCGTGAAGATCTTCAAATTGCCGGATTTGGGCGAGGGGCTGCCGGATGCGGTGGTCCGCGAGTGGCACGTGCAGGAAGGCGACCATATCGCCGCCCACGACAACCTGGTTACCGTCGAGACGGCCAAGGCCCTGGTCGACGTCCCCGCCCCCTGGGGCGGCACTGTGGAAAAACTCTTCGCCGCCGCGGACGAGACGGTCAACGTGGGAGAACCGCTGGTCGGCTTTAAAGAGGCGGGCGCGGCTGCACCGCCGGAACCTCGCGGCGAGACCGACGAGCGGCAGCGCACTGACACCGGTACCGTCGTCGGCAAGATCGAGCAGAGCGGCGCGGTGCTCGGTGCCGAAGTCGCGCCATCGACAACCCCGCGCCGCCTGGCCACCCCCGCGGTGCGGGCGCTGGCGCGGCGGCTGGGTGTGGACCTGGCCGATCTGCGGCCGCAGGGCGAGCGCTTCAGCGCAGCGGAAATACGGGCGGCGGCGCAACGGGCGCCCACCGCTGCAGCGGCGGCGAAGGCGCCGCCGAAACCGGCAGCCACGGGAACGGCGATGTCGCCGGCGCGCCGCGCCATGGCACTGGCAATGAGTCGCGCCCGCGACCAGGTGGCGCCGATGACCCTGTGCGACCAGGTGGATATTTCCGCCTGGTGGGGCAAGGAATCCGCCACCCTGCGCCTGATCCGCGCCCTGCAACAGGCCTGTGCCGCGGAGCCGCATCTCAATGCGCTCTACCAGGATGAACAGCTGAGCCCGGCGACAACTGTCAATGTCGGCCTGGCGGTGGATTCCCCTCGTGGCCTCTATGTGCCGGTCCTCAAGGATGTGGCCGCCCGCTCCGATGAGGAGATCCTGCAGCAGATCGAGGACTACAAGGACCAGGCCCGCGAACAGGGTATCGCCCAGCGGGACCTGCAGGGCGGCACCATTCTGCTGTCCAACTTCGGCGGCATGGCCGGGCGCTACGCGACGCCGGTGGTGCTGCCACCGACCGTGGCCATCGTCGGTGCCGGCCGCACTTTCCAGGGGGTTGTCGCCGTGGACGACAGGCCGGCGGTGCGACCGCTGCTGCCGCTGTCGATCAGCGCGGATCATCGCGCGGTGACCGGCGGCGAGCTGGCGCGCTTCCTCAAGGCCATGATCCAGGCCCTTTCGTAGGGTGGGCAAAGGCGCGCAGTGACTTGCCCACCTATGAGCGCGATGGACACGCTGCGCTATGCCCATCCTGGGGTTAGACGCCTCCGATAAATTCCTGTGGGCATTTTGATTTCGCTTTGCTATCTTTAACTTTCGAAGCGAAAGTTAAAGTGCCATGTCGAAACGCAACACCCAGCAACGCCGCCATCAAATACTGGCCCTGCTCAATGACGCGGGTGAGGCCAGTGTGGAACAACTGGCGCGGCAGTTCGAAACCTCCGAAGTTACGATCCGAAAGGATCTGACCGCGATGGAGAATCACGGACTGCTGCTGCGCCGTCACGGCGGCGCCATCCCGGTGCCGCGCGAGCTGGTGGTCGAGGAGGCGCCGTCAGAGGTCAAGCGCGCCATCGGCCGCGCCGCCGCCGCGCTGATCCCGGATCACCACCGCATAGTGATCGACTACGGTCGCACCACCGCGGCAATGATCCCGGAGCTGGAGCGCAAGCGCGGCCTGGTGGTGATGACCAACTCCCTGCACGTGGCCAATGCGCTGCGCGAACTGGAAAACGAACCCACCCTGCTGATGACCGGCGGCACCTGGGATCCGCATTTCGAGGCGTTTCAGGGCCGGGTGGCCGAGCAGGTACTGCGCGGCTACGACTTCGACCGCGCCTTTATCGGCGCCGACGGCATCGACCTGGAGCGCGGTACCTGCACCTTCAACGAGCAGATCGGCCTGTCGCGGGTGATGGCGGAAGTGGCGCGGGAAGTGGTGGTGCTGGCGGAGTCGAGCAAGGTCGGTCGCCGTATCCCGAATCTGGAGCTGCCCTGGGAACAGGTAAATATGCTGGTGACCGACAGCGGCCTGGACGAAAACACGCGCCGGCAGCTGGAGTCTCTCGGCGTGCGCGTTATCTGCGCCGAAGTGAGTGCTCACGCCTAGCTTGAAATACGGCTGGCGGGGGCTGGCGCTATATTTTTTGAGGAATAATAGAGGTTAATACGATGTGTGGAATAGTCGGCGCGCTGGCCCAGCGCAACGTGAATGAAATACTGCTGGAAGGACTGCGGCGCCTGGAGTACCGCGGCTATGACTCCGCCGGTGTCTGCCTGGTGGACGGCGACAGCCAGCTGCAGTTGCGCAAGAGCCAGGGCAAGGTGGCGGACCTGGAAGCCAGGCTCGCCGCCGCGCCGGCCGCCGGCCAGCTGGGCATCGCCCACACCCGCTGGGCCACCCACGGCGCCCCGTCGGACAAAAACGCCCACCCGCATGTGTCCGGCCAGATAGCGCTGGTGCACAACGGCATTATCGAGAACCACCAGCCGCTGCGCGCGGAACTGCAGGACCGGGGCTACCAGTTCGCCTCGGATACCGATACCGAGGTGGTGGTGCACCTGGTCCACTCGCTGGTGGCCGGCGGCCGCGATCTGCTGACCGCGGTCACCGCCGCCACCGAAAGGCTGCACGGCGCCTACGCGCTCGGTGTGATCAGCGCCGACGAGCCGGAAAAGCTGGTCTGTGCCCGCTCCGGCAGCCCGCTGGTGGTGGGCGTCGGCATCGAGGAGAACTTTATCGCCTCCGATCCCATGGCCCTGCGCCAGGTGACCGACCGCTTTATCTTCCTCGAGGAAGGTGATGTGGCCGAAATCAGCCGCGCCGGCATCGCCGTGCGCGACAAGCAGGGCGAGGAAGTCAGCCGCCCGGTGCACAAGCTGGACGGCGGCCACGATGCGGCCGACAAGGGCCGCTATCGCCACTATATGCAGAAGGAGATCTTCGAGCAGCCGGCGGTTGTAGAAGCCACCCTGGCCGGCCGACTCGGCGACAAGTCGGTGCTGTCCGAAGCACTGGGTGCCCGCGCCCACGAGATACTGCCGGAAGTAAAACAGGTGCAGATAGTCGCCTGCGGCACCAGCTACCACGCCGGCCTGGTGGCGCGCTACTGGCTGGAGGACTGGGCCGGTATCCCCTGCTCCGTCGAGGTCGCCAGCGAAATCCGTTACCGCAAGACGGCGGTGCGCCCGGGCACCCTGTTCGTGACGATTTCCCAGTCCGGCGAGACGGCGGATACCCTAGCCGCCCTGCGCCAGGCCAAGGAGCTCGGCTACCTGGCGTCGATGACCATCTGCAACGTACCGAACAGTTCGCTGGTGCGGGAATCGGAGCTGTCGCTGATGACCGAGGCGGGTCCGGAGATCGGTGTCGCCTCCACCAAGGCCTTCACCACCCAGCTGGTGGCGCTGCAGCTGTTCTGTATCGCGCTGGCCAAGGTCAACGGCCTCAGTGCTGCGCGCGAGGCGGAGCTGGTACAGGCGCTGCACCAGCTCCCCGGGCTGATGGAGCAGTTCACCGGCCTGGACCAGCTGGTGCAGGACACCAGCGAGGCCTTCGCCGAGAAGCACCACGCGCTGTTCCTCGGCCGCGGTGTCGAGTACCCGATCGCCCTCGAGGGCGCGCTGAAGCTGAAGGAGATCTCCTATATCCACGCCGAGGCCTACCCGGCCGGCGAGCTGAAGCACGGCCCGCTGGCACTGGTGGATGCGGATATGCCGGTAATCGTCGTGGCGCCGAATAACGAGCTGCTGGAGAAACTCAAATCCAACCTGCAGGAGGTGCGTGCCCGCGGCGGCCAGCTGTTCGTGTTCGCCAGTCCCCAGGCCGGTTTCACCAGCGAGGCGGGCGTCACCGTGGTGGAGGTACCGGATGCGCCGGAGAGCCTAGCACCGATCCTGTACACGGTGCCGCTGCAATTGCTCAGCTACCACGTGGCACTGCTGAAGGGTACCGACGTGGACCAGCCGCGCAACCTGGCCAAGTCGGTGACGGTGGAGTAAGCGGCGCTAGAGACCCAGGTGTCGGGCGTGAAACCGCAGGTGCTGCTCGATAAAGCTGGCGACGAAAAAGTAGCTGTGATCGTAGCCATCGCGGCGGTGCAGCTGCAGCGGATAGCCGCTGGCGGCGGCCGCGGCCTCCAGCGTCTCCGGCTTCAGTTGCTCGGCGACAAACTCGTCGGCGTCGCCCTGGTCGACCAGCGCCGGCACGCCATCCTGCGCCCGGCACATCAGCAGGCTGGCATCGTAGTCGGCCCAGCGGGCGGCGTCCCCGCCCAGGTAGGCGGTTAACGCCTTGCGGCCCCAGGGGCAGTTGGACGGGTTGGCGATCGGGCTGAAGGCTGATACCGATGTGTAGCGATCGGGATTGCGCAGCGCCAGCACCAGAGAGCCGTGGCCGCCCATCGAGTGGCCGGCGATGGCGCGCCTGTCGCTGACCGGGAAGTTGGACTCCACCAGCGTCGGCAGTTCGTCCAGCACATAGTCGTACATCCGGTAGTGGCGCTTCCACGGCTCCCGGGTGGCGTTGACATAGAAGCCGGCGCCCTGGCCCAAGTCGTAGCCGTCGTCGTCTGCCACCGCGTCACCCCTGGGGCTGGTGTCCGGCGCCACTATGGCCATACCCAGCTGGGCAGCGACCCGCTGCGCGCCGGCCTTCTGCATAAAGTTTTCATCCGTGCAGGTGAGCCCGGACAGCCAGTAGAGCACCGGCACCCGCTGACTCGCACTGGCCTGTGGCGGCAGGTAGATGGCGAAGCGCATAGCGCAGCCGAGGGTGTCCGAGTGGTGGCTGTACTGCTTGTGCCAGCCGTCGAAACTCTTGTTGCTGCTCAGGTTTTCGATGGTCATCAGACCCTCCAAAGGTTGGCCGCCCGCTCCGGAAAAGGAGGCGAAGGAGCGGGCGGTGGCACCATTACTTGTCGAAGTGGATCACGGTGCGGATGCTCTCGCCCTTGTGCATCAGCTCGAAGGCCTTGTTGACATCCTCCAGGCCCATGGTGTGGGTGATGAAGTCGTACAGCCTGAACTCGCCTTTCATATAGCGCTCGACGTATTCGGGCAGCTCCGAGCGACCCTTGACGCCGCCAAAGGCGGAGCCCTTCCACACGCGGCCGGTCACCAGCTGGAAGGGGCGCGTGGAGATTTCCTGGCCGGCGCCGGCGACGCCGATGATCACCGATTCGCCCCAGCCCTTGTGGCAGCACTCCAACGCGCTGCGCATCACATTGACGTTGCCGATGCACTCGAAGGAGTAGTCCACGCCGCCGTCGGTCATCTCGACGATGACTTCCTGGACCGGCTTGTCGTACTTGGTCGGGTTGATGCAGTCGGTGGCGCCGAGTTTGCGCGCCAGCTCGAATTTACGCTCGTTGATATCGATCGCGATGATGCGCCCGGCCCCCGCCATGGCGGCGCCGATAATCGCCGACAGGCCGATACCGCCGAGGCCGAAGATGGCCACGGTGGCGCCCTTCTCCACCTTGGCGGTGTTCATGACCGCGCCCATGCCGGTGGTGACTCCGCAGCCGAGCAAGCAGATCTCCTCCAGTGGCGCGGCCTTGTTTACCCTGGCCAGGGAGATCTCCGGCAGTACCGTGTACTCGGAGAAGGTGGAGCAGCCCATGTAGTGGTAGATGGGCTTGCCATCCTTATAGAAACGTGTGGTGCCGTCCGGCATCAGGCCCCTGCCCTGGGTCTCGCGGATTTTCTGGCACAGGTTGGTCTTGCCGGACCTGCAGAACTTACACTCGCCGCATTCGGGCGTGTACAGCGGAATTACGTGGTCGCCCACCGCGACGCTGGTCACGCCCTTGCCCACAGCCTCGACGATGCCGCCACCCTCGTGGCCGAGGATCGCCGGGAAGACGCCCTCCGGGTCGTCGCCGGACAGGGTAAACGCATCGGTGTGGCAGACGCCGGAAGCGACCACGCGCACCAGCACCTCGCCGGCCTGCGGCGGCATCACGTCCACCTCTTCGATCGACAGCGGTTGCCCCGGGCCCCAGGCCACGGCGGCTTTGGATTTGATCATCTTGGTCATCGGCTACTCCTCGACAGGATTGGGTTGCGGCACTGGCCGCGGGAAACGGGCGCCAGTTTAGTTTGATACCGGTGAGAGATAATCTGGCAAAATGTAAAATCACTTTTCCATGCTGGTAACAATGGCGGTCGAAGCCGCGCGGAGGGTCGGTGCAGAACTGGGAAGGGGTCAGCGAGTTCGTCGCGGTGGTTGAACAGGGCAGTTTCACCGCCGCAGCCGCGCGCCTCGATATCTCCACGGCGCAGGTCAGCCGCCAGGTCAGCGCACTGGAGGGCCGGCTGGGGACGAAACTGCTCTATCGCACCACGCGGAAGGTGACGGTCACTGAACTTGGGCAGGTCTACTACCGGCTATGCCGCCAGGCGCTGGACGGCCTACAGGAGGCGGAGCTGGCCGTGACCCGTCAGCAGCAGGTGCCCAGGGGCAGGCTGCGGCTGACCGCGCCGGTGGCTTTCGGGGAAAAAACCATAGCGCCGCTGCTGAACGATTTCGCGGTCCGCTATCCGGAACTTGAGGTGGAGCTGCAGCTGACCAATCAGCAGCTGGACCTGGTGGCCGAGGGTTACGACCTGGCCGTGCGCCTGGGGCGCCTGAAGGACTCCAGCCTGATGGCCAAGCGCCTCGCCTCGCGCACCCTGTATGTCTGTGGGTCGCCGGAATACCTTTCCAGATACGGGGAGCCGCACAGCCTGTCGGAACTGGAGCGGCACAACTGCCTGCGCGGCACCCTGGACGACTGGCGCTTCCAGGAGGGCGGTAAATCGCGGGATATCCGCGTCGGCGGCAGCCTGCGCTGCAACAGCGGCTGGGCGCTGCTGGACGCGACGCTGAAGGGTATGGGACTGGTGCAGCTGCCGGATTTCTATGTGCAGCGGTACCTGCAATCCGGCGCACTGGTCGCGGTACTGGAGAACTTCCGCCGTGCGGATGAGGGTATCTGGGCCATCTACCCGCAAAACCGCTTTCTGTCGCCGAAAGTGCGGCTACTGCTCGATCATCTGGCGCAGGCCTTGCCCGGGACGGACTAGTGGCGCCTCCTCTCGCTCAAAAGTCGAACAACGTGCTATAAGGAACCTTCGGCGGTTCTGGCGATATGAGGCTCGGGTAATGGCCACTGCGGAAAAAACAAGAAAAATGGCGGATATCAATACTGCGGTAATGAATGGCGATGTCAGTGTGCTGCTCGGTGAGCCCTGGCAGCCGCCGGAGAAGGTGCGGGAGGAGCGCAAGAGAAAGCTCACCGCGGCCTTCCGCCTGTTTGGCAAATTCGGTTTCGACGAGGGCGTGGCGGGCCATATCACCGTGCGCGATCCCGAGTTGGAGGACCACTTCTGGGTCAATCCAATGGGTGTGTCCTTCAAGCAGCTGCGCATGTCGCAACTGCTGCTGGTCAATCACAACGGCGACGTGGTCGAGGGCGACGGTTACCTGAACGGCGCCGCGTTTACGATCCACTCCCACATTCACCGTTTGCGCCCGGATGTGATTGCGGCCGCCCACGCCCACTCCCTGTACGGTAAGGCCTGGTCGTCTCTAGGCCGGCTGCTGGATCCGATCACCCAGGACGCCTGTGCCTTCTTCGGCGACCACGGCCTGCTCGATACCTTCTCGGGCGTGGTGCTGGAAATGGGTGAAGGCGAAGCGCTGGCGCAGGCGCTCGGCAACAGGAAGGCACTGATACTGCAGAACCACGGCCTGCTCACGGTCGGCAAGTCCGTGGAAGAGGCCGCCTGGTGGTATATCACCATGGAGCGCAGCTGCCAGGCGCAGCTGCTGGCCGAGGCCGCCGGCGACCCGATACTGATAGAGCCGGAGGTGGCGATACGCACCCGCGCGGTGGTGGGTACCGAACTGGCCGGACTTTTCAGTTTTCAGCCGTTATACAGCGTGATTTGCGCCGAACAGCCGGATATGTTCGAGTAATCACCGGTCAACTCGCGCACACCTATTCACAGGTTTCCGCTTTTCTATACTCGCTGTAAGTCCGTCGAGTTACAGCGAGTGTCCCGTTGAAGTCCCCCTGCCGCTGCCCACTTCGAGGCCAGCAATTCGACGGTTTGTATCCGCCGATTCCGCTGCCGCTGAATACGCCTTGACGCGGATATAGCGCGCCATGCACTACGTTGCCGTCGCCCTGCTGCTCCTGGTTGCTGTGACCTTCAGCGGCATAATCGCGCGCGTGCTGCCGCGGCGTCTGCCTCTGCCGCTAATACAGATCGCCACCGGCGTGCTGCTCGGCAGTGTGTTCGGCGTGAAGATTCCGCTGGATCCGGAAATTTTCTTCCTGCTGTTTATCCCGCCGCTGCTGTTCCTGGATGGCTGGCGTATTCCCAAGGGGGCATTTTTTCGCGACCTGCGCCCGATCCTGACGCTGGCGGTGGGCCTGGTGCTTTTCACCGTGGTGGGCATGGCACCGTTTATCCACTGGCTGGTGCCGGCCATGCCGCTGGCGGTCTGCTTTGCGGTCGCGGCGATTCTGGCCCCGACGGATCCGGTGGCACTGGCCGCCGTCCGCGGCAGTACCCCGCTGCCGCCGCGCCTGCGGCATGTGCTGCAGGGCGAGGCACTCCTCAACGATGCCTCGGGGCTCGATGTCTTCCGCTTCGCGGTCGTGGCGGTGGTGAGTGGCAGCTTTTCCCTGGCGCAGACGGCGGCTGGCTTTGTGTGGATGGTGGCCGCCGGCGTCGCGATCGGTGTCGGCGTGGCCCTGGCCTGCGCCTATGCGTTGCGCGGGCTCGGCCGCCTCGGCGGGGAGGACACCGGCATAGAGATACTGGTGAGCCTGCTGGTGCCCTTTGCCGCCTATCTGGCGTCGGAACATCTTGGCGGTTCCGGCATTCTGGCGGCGGCCACAGGGGGAATCGCCACCCAGTATGTGAACCTGCGCGGCCCCGAACTCTCCGCCACGCGCATGGAGCGCCAGGCGGTTTGGAATACCGTGCAGGACGTACTGAACGGTGTCATCTTCGTGCTGCTGGGGGAACAGCTGGTGCGCATCCTGAATGCGTATCTGGGACCGGCACGCCTCAGCGCCGCGGCCAGCGACTGGACGGTGCTGCTGTATGTGATCGCGATTACCGCTGCCCTGCTGATACTGCGCTTTGTCTGGGTTTGGGTATCCCTATATCTGACGCGGATCCGCCGGGAAATCCCCGACACGAGAGAGCGGTTGCTGCTGGTAACGGTGACCGCACTGGCTGGGGTGCGCGGTGCCGTCACCCTGGCCGGCGTCCTGTCGCTGCCGCTGCTGTTACCGGATGGCAGCGGCTTTCCCGCGCGCGAACTGGCGGTGGTCATTGCGATGGGCGTCATACTGACGTCGCTGCTGCTGGCCAGTTTCACCCTGCCGCCACTGGTGCGGCGCCTGCCGGCAAGACCGCAAATGGCGGAGATCGGCGACGAGCGCGGTGCGCGCGTGGCTGCGGCACGGGCCGCTTTGAGCCGGTTGCAGGCCCTGCGCGACGGCATAGAGGAGAAAGATGAAGCCGCCGAAGTCGAACGCGAGGCGCTGGACTACCTGCTGGATCTCTACCGCCGGCGCCTGGCCCGCGGCGACAGCAACCGGCAGCAGCGCGTGTGGATGCTGGCGCGCAGCGAGCGCGAGTTCCACCTGGATGCCCTTGCCGCCGAGCGCGATCAGCTTTTTCGCCTGCGCATCGAGCGGCAGATCGACGATGAGCTGCACCGCAAACTGGTGCTGGAGGTGGACCTGATAGAGGCGAGCCTGCGCAGCGAAGACTAGTGACGGCCGCGCGTTTACCTAGAGCCCCGGGCGGGAGTCCTCCCAGTGGTGATCCAGGTGCAGGTCCTTGTCGCGCCTGTCCTCGCGCAGCGCCTGCAGCAACTGTTCGCGGTAGATCTTCGTCTGCGCGATATGTTGCGACTCGTCGCGCCAGTAGGGAAACAGCGATTCCAGCATGCGCTGGTCGTGCTGCTTGAACTTGCGCGCCGCGCGCCGCGCCTGCAGCGGGCTCAGGCCCAGTAGTTGCAGTGCGCACTCGCCGATGGACAGCGCCGAATCCACCGTCTCGCGGAAGATATATTTTACGCCGGCCTCCATCAGCGCATACTGGTGCATACGGTTGCGCGCCCGCGCCAGTATGGTCACGTGTGGGAAATGCTTGCGCAGCTGCGCGACGATTTCCAGCGACGCCGCCTGGTCGCTGAGAGTCAGGATCACCAGGCGCGCGTTTTCCGCACCGGCAGCGTGCAGCAGGTCTTCGCGGGAGGCGTCGCCGTAGTAGGCCTTGATGCCGTAGCGACGCACCAGGTCCAGCTGTTCTGCATTGCGTTCCAGCAGGGTGGTGTCGAAGCCACAGGCATTCAGCAGGCGCCCGGCAATCTGGCCGAAGCGCCCGTAACCGACGATGATCACCGGCGATCCGCTGTCCACCGGCGGCTCCTCCTCGCGCTCCCCTGCGCTTTCCGCGCCGCGTATAAAGCGCTGCTGGATAAACTGTTCGTAGATCAGCAGCAGAATCGGCGTCAGCGCCATCGACAGCGCAATCACGGCGATCAGCAGGTTGCCGGCGGTGCTGTCGAGCACGTTGTTCTGGCTGGCGAAGGACACCAGCACGAAGCCGAACTCGCCCGCCTGCGCCAGCGACAGGGCGAACAACCAGTCCTCGCCCCGCGACATGCCGATGGTGCGCGCCAGCGCAAACAGCACCGCGAACTTGACCGCCACCAGCAGCAGCACCAGGCCGAGCAGCAGCAGCGGGTACTCGGCGATCAGGTTGAAGTTCAGGTTGGCGCCGACGGCGATAAAGAAGATACCGAGCAGCAGCCCTTTGAACGGCTCTATGTCCGCCTCCAGTTCGTGGCGGAACTCGCTCTCGGCGAGCAGAACGCCGGCGAGGAAGGTTCCGAGCGCCGGCGACAGGTGCAGCCCGCTCATAATGGCGGCCGCACCGATGACGATCAGCAGTGAGGTGACCGTGAACATCTCCCGCACCTGGCTGCCGGCGACCAGGCGCAGCAGCGGCCCGAGCAGATAGCGCCCGGCGACGGCGAAGGCGACGATGGTACCGATCACCGCCAGCGCGTAGCGCCAGCCGGTGAGGCCGGTGACGGCGCCTGCCACCGGGGTCGTGGCCAGCAGCGGCAGCAGCGCCAGAATGGGGATCACCGCAATGTCCTGGAACAGCAGTACGGCGAAGGCGCTGCGCCCGCCCTGGGTTTTCAGCAGTCCCTTCTCGCTCAGTGACTGCAACACGATTGCCGTCGACGACAGCGCCAGTATCAGGCCGATGGCCAGCGCCGCGCGCCAGCTCTCCTCGTACAGCAGCAGTGCCAGCGCTGCCACCGCGGCGGCGGTGAGCAGCACCTGGGCGGAGCCGGTGCCGAGGATGGCCCCGCGCATCTGCCACAGCTTGCGCGGCTGCAGTTCCAGCCCGATCAGGAACAGCATCAGCGCCACCCCGAATTCGGCCACGTGCATCTCGTCGCTGGCATCGCCGACCAGGCCCAGCGCATGGGGGCCGATGGCTACGCCGGCGAGCAGGTAGCCGAGCACCGACCCCAGGCCGAGGCGGGTGGCGATGGGCACGGAGATCACCGCCGCGGCCAGATAGATGACCGCCTGCAGCAGGTAACTGGTGTGTTCCATGAGATTGGTGTCGTTTGTTAGTCGGAAACAGGCCTCAGGCCGGTTCCGCCGCGGTCTCCGGTTCGGCGAACTCGCGGCTGCGGCGGATCAGCGGCGCGATGGTGGAGCCCTGCACTACGATCGAAAAGAGTACCACGCCGTAGGTCATCACGACCCAGAGGTGGCGCAGGTCCTGGCCCTGGATAAAGGCATGGCCCGCCGGAATCGACATCGCCAGCGCCAGCGCCAGGCCGCCGCGCAGGCCGCCCCAGATCAATATGCGCTCGGTGTACGGATGGTAGCGGCGGAATCGCTTCAGGATCGTAAATGGCACCGTGACCGCCAGCGTGCGGGCCAGCAGCACGATAACGATGCCGGCCACCATCAGCAGGTAGTCAAAGGCCTGCAGGTCGATGGTAATCAGGAACAGGCCCACCAGCAGGAACAGCAGGCCGTTCAGGAAATCCTCGGTAATGCTCCAGAAGTTGTCCAGCTCGTGCTGGCTCACCCGGGAGAAGCCGCGCTCGCGGGTGAAGTTGCCGATAATGATGCCGCTCACCACCATGGCCAGGGCGCCGGAGACGCCGAGCAGGTTGGCGAGGGAAAAACCGGCCGTCGGGATCACCAGGGTCAGCAACAGCTCGAGGCTGTGGTCGTTGGTGCAGCAGATCAGCCAGTGGAACAGCCCGCCGATCAACAGGCCGAGCACCACGCCGCCGACCGCCTCAACGGCAAACAGGTGGGCCACCGCCGGGAATGTCGGCTCGCCGCCCTCGAACGCCAGCGCGTAGATAACCGCAAAGACGACGATGCCGAAGCCATCGTTGAACAGTGACTCGCCCTCCACCTGGATTGACACCTGTTCCGGCGCCTTGAGGCTCTTGATGATGGCCAGTACCGCGATCGGGTCCGTCGGCGAGATCAGCGCGCCGAACAGCAGACAGAAGACGAAGGCTACCGGCATACCCACCAGCTGCAGGAACCAGTAGAGCAGCCCCCCCACCACGAAGGTGGAGATCAGTGTGCCGACAATGGCGAGCAGGCCGATTTCCAGGCGCTGGTTGCGCAGGGCCAGCAGGTCGATGTGCAGGCTGCCGGCGAACAGCAGGAAGCCGAGCATGCCCTTCAGCAGCAGGTCCTCGAGGTTCAGCAGCGGCAGCAGCTGGTCGGCCCAGTCGCGCAGCTCGACAATTCCCAGTTTGCCCAGCCCGGTGACCAGCAGCGACAGCGCCAGCGCGCCGGCGGTGATGGCGATGGTGGCCTGTGCGCGCAGCACATACTGGTTCAGGAATCCGAGAAACACCGACACCGCGGCCAGAAAACAAAAGGTGTAATAGACTTCCATATCGCGCGTGCGAGCTCGCTTCTCAAGAATTTCGGGGATGCCACAGGACAAATGTAGGAGCCTGCTTGCAGGCTCCCACAGGGTGCTCAGATCTGGCCCCAACGGGAGGCCTAGTCGGTAAGGGTGCCGTTATTGTAGTCGCGCAGAGCCTGCTCGATTTCCTCGCGGCTGTTCATCACGAAGGGGCCATAGTGGGCGACGGGTTCGCGCAGGGGCAGGCCATGCAGGCACAGCAGGCCGGCTCCCTCGCCCTCTGTCGGGGCTTGGGCGCGCAATTGTAGCGCCTCTCCTGCGCCATACAACAGCATATTGCCGCGCGGTATCGTGCCGCGCTCGGTCACCAGCGCCCCCGCGTAGACATACACCAGCACGCTGTGCGCCGCCGGCAGCGGCAGCAGTACCTCGGCGCCGGCGGCCAGGCGGATATCCGCGACTGCCGCCTCGGCGGCCGCATCGGTCAATGGCGCGTTTCGCTCCTCGCCGCCGATATGCCATGTGCCGGCAATCAGGCGGATCAGTGAGCCCTCACTGACACTCTCGCCACCATCCAGGGCCAGCTCGGGAATTTCTGCAGACTGAATGTCGCGCCAGGTGGGATCGTCCATCTTGTTGGCGGCCGCCATATTGATCCACAGCTGGAAGCCGTGCATGCCGCCGGGCGCCTGCCCGGGCATCTCCGAGTGGATGATGCCGCGCCCGGCGCGCATCCACTGGGCGCCGCCGGAAGAAACGGAACCGCGATTGCCGAGGTGGTCCTGGTGCTCGAACTCGCCGTTCAGCATGTAGGTCAGCGTTTCTATTCCGCGGTGCGGGTGCGGCGGGAAGCCGGCGATATAGTCGTCGGCACGCTCGGAGCGGATCTCGTCCAGCATCAGAAAGGGGCTGAAGTCCGGGCTGTCGAATCCGGGCACGCGCTGAATCCTGACGCCGGCACCGTCCGCGGAAGCCTGGCTGCCGATACCGCGCAGCAGCGGGCGGGCGCCCGGTTGCCGCTTATACATTTGCTCCATAAACACCTCCATTCGTGCGTTTGTCCGCAGTATAGGCCGATCAATTCGATTAAAAATGGCAAAAAATTGCTGTTTTTATTCGAATCTATAGGTGGGTTGCGCTATATAAGCTGCTTGCGCACGAGTTTTCGACTTTCGCTCGAGCGCCCACCCTTACAGTGCAAGAGGAATGCAGATGGCCAAGGTAACCCTGGAACAGTGGCGGATGTTCCAGTCGGTGGTGGAACACGGTGGCTTCTCCCAGGCGGCGCAGGCGGTGCACAAGAGCCAGTCTTCCATTAACCACGCCGTGCACAAGTTGCAGGAGACTCTCGGCGTGCCGCTGTTGGAAGTGCGCGGGCGCAAGGCCGAGTTGACCGACGCCGGACGGATCCTGCTGGCCCGCGCCGGCGGCCTGCTGGACGAAGCCGAGGCGCTCGAGTCCGTCGCCACCAGCCTCGCCGGCGGCGAGGAGGCCACCCTGACGCTGGCGGTCGATGTCATCTTCGACTACGAGTGCCTGTTCAATGCGATAGAGCATTTTGCCGAGGCGTTTCCATACACCCGACTCGAGGTGCGCGAGACGGTGCTGTCCGGCGCCGAGGAGTTGCTGGTCCAGCAGCAGGCAGATTTTATCCTCAGCGCGCGGGTGCCCCAGGGGTTCGTCGGTGAGCCGGTGGCGCGGGTGCGCTTCGTGCCGGTGGCCCACCCGCAGCACCCGTTGCACCAGCTGGGGCGGCCGGTGGCGCGCAAGGACTTGAAAGCCTGCCGGCAGATAGTGCTGCGGGATTCGGCCATCAGGAACCGCCAGGATTCCGGCTGGCTCAGTTCCGATCAGCGCATCACCGTGACCAATGTGCAGACCTCATTGGAGCTGATCGAGCGCGGCCTCGGTTTCGCCTGGCTGCCGGAGACACGCATCCGCGAATCCCTGTCCGCGGACCGGGTGCTGCCCCTGCAGACCGAGGACCCCTGGGAGCGGGATGTCACCGTCTACCTGGTGTATGCCGATGTGGACCGCTGCGGTCCGGCGACCGGTTACCTGATCGAGGCGCTGCGCGCCGGACTGGCGCCGCTGGAGTGAGTTTCCGAGTCGATTGGCAGGCCAATTTCTTAAAAATTCGAAAGCTATTCGCGAATTTTTGCGGTTTTTTCCGTAAAAAATAGAACTAGACTGGGTGGAGTTTCACTATCAATGACCAACTGATCTCAAGCGAGGATTCAGCGATGACTCACCCAATCCACTGCGATCTCGGCAAACTGCTCGGCCGCGTGCTGATGTCCCTGATCTTTATATCCGCCGGCTGGAGCAAGATCGGCGGCTACGAAGGCACCCAGGGCTATATGGAATCTGCCGGTGTGCCGGGCATTCTGCTGCCGCTGGTGATCCTGGTCGAACTGGGCGGTGGCCTGGCGGTACTGCTCGGATTCTTCACCCGCTGGGCGGCACTGGCTCTCGCGGTATTCTGTTTCGCCAGCGCGGCGCTGTTCCACTATGTGCCGGGTGACCAGGCGCAGATGATCAGCTTTATGAAAAATATCACCATCGCCGGTGGCTTCCTGATTCTCGCCTGTGCCGGCGCCGGCAAGCTGAGCCTGGACAACTATCTGCGCGGCAAATAAGCGCCGCCTCAGGCGCGGGTTCAGCCCGCGCCCTTTCCGACTCCCTGTCGACAACATTCCTAATGTGTGGAGATTGCTATGGGCCTACTGGTCAATGGCCAGTGGCAGGACCGCTGGTACGATACTGAGAAGAGCCACGGCGAGTTCGTGCGCGAGGCGGCACAGCTGCGCAACTGGATTACCGCCGACGGCAGCCCCGGCCCCAGCGGTGAGGGCGGCTTCGCCGCGGAGAAAGACCGCTACCACCTGTATGTTTCCCTGGCCTGCCCCTGGGCGCACCGCACGCTGATCTTTCGCCAGCTGAAAGGCCTGGCGGACTATATCGGCGTCTCCGTAGTGAGTCCTTACATGCGCGAACACGGCTGGACCTTCAATACCGACGAGGGCAGCAGTGGCGATCACCTGTTTGGCGCCGACTATCTGCATCAACTGTATACCCGCAACCGCGCCAAATACTCGGGTCGCGTAACGGTGCCGCTGCTGTGGGACAAGCAGCGCGAGCGTGTGGTCAGCAACGAGTCGTCGGAAATCATCCGCATGTTCAACAGCGCCTTTGACGGCCTGACCGGCAACGACGCGGATTTATATCCGGAGCTGCTGCGCGGCGATATCGATGCCACTAACGATGTCGTCTATGAAACCATCAACAATGGCGTCTATCGGGCCGGTTTCGCGACGTCCCAGGACGCCTACGAGCACGCCTACGAGCGACTGTTCAGCACCCTGGAGCAGTTGGAACAGCGGCTGGCAGACAACCGCTATCTGACCGGGGAGCGGATCACCGAGGCCGACTGGCGGCTGTTCACCACGCTGATCCGCTTCGACGCCGTCTACCACGGCCACTTCAAGTGCAACAAGAAGCGGCTTGCGGACTACCCGAACCTGTGGGGCTATGTGCGGGAGCTCTACCAGTGGCCGGGGGTCGCCGACACGGTGGATTTCCACCATATCAAGACGCATTACTACGCCAGTCACGGGAATATCAATCCGACCGGCATAGTGCCGAAGGGCCCGGAACTGGATTACGCGGCACCGCACAACCGCGGTTAAGAAAACCGCAATAACTCCTCTACATCACATCAGGCAGCGCGCCTTAGGCGCATGCCGCCGCGCGCGCAGACGGCTGAAAACTATCGGCGAATAGCCCGCGCCTATACTGCAGGAAGCCCTGCAACTGCGATCGCGAGGATCCCGATGAAGCTCTTTTACGCCCCCGGCGCCTGCTCCCTGTCGCCCCATATCGTCGCCTGCGAGGCCGGTATCGAACTGGAGTTGTGCAAGGTGGATCTCGGCGAGCACAAGACGGAAAGCGGCGCCGACTATTGCGAGATTAACCCGAAGGGCCATGTGCCGGCACTGCAGCTGGAAGGGGGCGAGATTCTGACGGAGGGGCCGGCCATAGTGCAGTTCATTGCCGAGCAGAAGCCGGATGCGAACCTGGCACCGGAATACGGCAGTCTCGCGCATTACCGCTTGCTGGAATGGCTGAATTACATCGCCGCCGAGGTGCACAAGGCCTTCGTGCCGCTGTTCTGGAACGGCAGCGATGAAGAAAAGGCGCAGGCGAAGAAAATCATCGCCAGGCGCTTCGATTTTATCGAGCAACGCCTCGAGCACGACTACCTGATGGGCGACGATTTTACCATCGCCGATGCCTACCTGTTCACCATCGCCGGCTGGCTCGACCAACAGAAAATCGACACGTCGGGCTGGCCGAGGCTGCGCGCCTTCCAACAGCGAGTGGCCGCGCGGCCGGCTGTGCAGAAGGCGATGCGCGCGGAGGGTCTGCTGAAGGGGTGAGTGCGGCCGTTAACCGAGCGGCTCAGCGCGGGATATAGCGCTTGGTGACCGGCACAGCGACATCGATTGGCTCGTACGCGCGGGCGATGAATACTGCCGCCAGCAGCGCCGCCACCGCGCAACCCAGCATGGCGCCGGCGACAGGGACCAGCGTACCCGTGTGCAGGCTGTTGACGATGCCGCCAAGTATGCCACCGGTGATGAAGATGGTGGCGCCATACAGGGCGTTGGCGCTACCGCTTATCCGCGGGAAAAACTCCAGAAAACAGGCCGCGGCATTGGGCCCGGTAATGCCGATACAGGCCATCACCAGCACCAGCGGCACCATCCACAGAGTTATCTCCTTGACGCCCGTCAATGTTCCGAGCAGCAGCAGCCCGCAGCCCAGCAACTGCAGCAGTATGCCGGCCAGCAGGATATTACGCGGTTCGAACAGGTTCAGCAGGCGGATGTTGACCTGCACCATGCAGATCAACCCCAGCACACAAATACCGAAATAGATCGGAAACTGTGTCGCCGGCACCTCGAAAACCTTCATGAAAACAAAAGGTGCGGTGGTGATATAGATAAACATCGAACCACTGACGCAGGCCTGGGCGGCGAGAAAGCCCAGCGCGCGGCGGTTGCCGAGCACCTGACCGTAACTGTTGATCACCGAGCGCAGGGGCTTGCGCTGGCGCCGCGCGCGGGAGAATCGCGACACCGTCTCGGGCAGCAGGAAGCGCACCAGCACCAGCATGGCGGTGGCGTACAGAATTAGGAATACGAAAATACTTTGCCAGCCGCCGCCGGCCAGCAGCACCGAGCCGATTACCGGCGCAATCAGCGGTGCCACCAGCATCATGGTGCTGATCATCGAGATGATCTTGGCCGCCTCGCGGCCGCTGTGCAGATCGCGCACTATAGCCGCGCAGATCACCGTGGCGAAGCCGCCGCCAATGGCCTGGAACAAGCGCAGGATAATCAGCTGGTCCACGTGATCCGCGAACAGCACCAGTATCGAAGTGGCGATATAGATACTCAGGCCGATGGTGCCAACCAATCGCCGGCCCCAGCGATCGGACAGCGGCCCGCCACACAACTGGCCGATGGCAAAGCCGAGCAGAAAACTCGACACCGAGTGCTGCACCCGCGCCACGGCGGTATCCAGTGCCTCGGCCATCGCCGGGATCGCCGGCAGGTAGCTGTCGATGGAAAACGGGGTCAGCGCCACCAGTGCCGCCAGCCACACCGCCAGCCAGCGCGGCGGTTTCTTTTCGGCGGGAATGGCGATGGATTCCATAGATTCGGCTCTGGTACTGCATGGCGGAATGAGGGGGTGAACTCGGCCGGTGCTGCTGAGCTAAAAGATTAGTCGCCGAGGGCGGGCCATGGTAGCGGCGAGCGGCGACATGTGCCAGTGACCGCCCGACAAAAGAAATGCAAAGCGGGTCCCGGCGTTGCTGGAATTGATGCGCGAATTGCGGCGCTTCTCTTCCGCACATGCCGTGGCAAAATCGGGCCAGTGCAAATGAAAGACGAGGGAGCAGTCGTGCAGGACTTTTGTGTCGCCGCGGTGCAGATGATCAGCGGGAATTCGGTCGCCGCCAATCTGGCGCAGGCCTATCGCCTGCTGCAGCAGGCGGCCGCCGGCGGCGCGCAGCTGGTGCTGTTACCGGAGAATTTTGCCCATCTGTCGGACCGCGGCAGCGCGGTGGCCGCGGAGCCCTTCGCCGGCACCGGCGAGGCCAGTGCGGAGCGCCATCCGATCCAGTGGGCGCTGCAGCGCTGGGCGGCGGAACTGGATATATGGCTGGTGGCGGGCGCGGTACCGCTGGCCGAGCGGGCCGACGGCGCGCCGGTGCCGGGCGGGCGCACGCGCTCCGCCAGTCTGGTCTATGACAATCATGGGGAATTGCGCGCCCGTTACGACAAGATCCACTTGTTCGACGTCGAGGTCGCCGACGCCGCCGGCAGCTACCGGGAGTCGGCCAGTATCGAGCCCGGCGACGATCCCTGCACCCTCGATATACCCTGGGCGACCCTCGGCCTCAGTATCTGCTTCGACCTGCGTTTTCCCGAACTCTACCGGCAGCTGGCGCTGGCCGGTGCCGAGGTGCTGCTGGTACCGGCGGCCTTTACCTATGTGACCGGGCAGGCGCACTGGCTGACTCTGCTGCGGGCGCGGGCGGTGGAAAACGGCTGTTTCGTCGTGGCCGCCAACCAGGGTGGCGAGCACTCGCCGAAGCGGCGCACCTGGGGGCATTCGGTGATTATCGATCCCTGGGGGGAAATCCTCGCCGAGGCCGGCGAGGGCGAGGCGGTGCTGGTGGCGAAGCTCAGCGCCGACAAGCTGGCGACCGTGCGGCGCAATATGCCGCTGCTGGATATGCGCCGGCTCTGACCTGTCGTCAGAGCGATTAGTGCTTGTCTTCGCGCAGGGTATAGAGGCCCTGCTTCAACTTGAGCAGGTGCTCCTGCAGTTGCGGTCCCTTGCGCTGGGCGACGCCGATGGCGAGCACGTCGATCACCACCAGGTGGGCGATGCGCGACGACAGCGGCGTGTAGATCTCTATATCTTCCTCCACGTCCACTTCCAGCGGGATGCTGGCCTGCCGGGCCACCGGCGAGCCGCTCGGCGCCAGGCCGATCACGGTGGCGCCCTGCTCTTTCGCCATGCCCATGGAGCGCAGCAGCGCCTTGGTGCGGCCGCTCTGGGAAATGGCCACCACCACGTCGCCGGGCACCATCGACATGGCCGACATATTCTGGATGTGGTGATCGGAGTGGGCGGCGGCGGCCAGCTGCAGGCGGAAGAACTTGTGCTTGGCATCGGCGGCCACGGCCCCGGAGGCGCCGAAGCCAAAGAATTCGACCCGCTTGGCGGCGGCGATGGCGCTGACTGCCGCTTCCAGCGCGCGGTTGTCGATCTTGTCGCGCACGTTCAGCAGGGTGTCGACGGTGGAGTCGAACACCTTGCGCTTGTACTCGGCGATGGTGTCGGTCTCGGTCACCGCGATCTGGCCGAAACTGGGGCTGGAAGCCAGCTGCTGGGCCAGGTTCAGTTTGAACTCCTGGAAGCCGGAGCAACCCACGGCGCGGCAGAAGCGCACCACCGTCGGTTCGCTGACCTGGGCCTCGGTGGCCAGGTCGACGATGCGCATGTGGATGATTTCATCCGGGTTGGCGAGGATATACTCGGCCACCTTGCGTTCCGATTTGCGCATGGATGACAGCTGTTCGCTGATTTTTTGCGTGACTTCCGCCGGTTTCACGGGACTTCCTTCTTCGAGCCGGATAGCGCAGTTTAGCTTCTGCGCCTCTGGCTGGCGAGCGGCGTTGATTCGAGGTGTGTGGCGGCCCTGCTGCCGGTGGCCGCCTGCTCAACAACCTGATCGGCAATCGTTTCACAGACGGCCCCCGGCATCAGGGCCTTCGCGTCGGGTTATTTGCTGCGTAGGATGGGCAATGCGAGCGCAGCGAGTGTGCCCATCAACACTGAACCCTGTTTATTTACACAGGTATCCGCCGGCAGCTCTGTTACAATCGCCGCCCATGGACGTATCTCAAATTTTAGACCCCCTCAACGACGCCCAGCGCGAGGCCGTGGCCGCGCCGCCGGCCAATCAGCTGGTGCTGGCCGGTGCCGGCTCCGGCAAGACCCGCGTGCTGGTGCACCGCATCGCCTGGCTGATGCAGGTGGAGGGCGCCTCGCCCTACTCGATCATGGCGGTGACCTTCACCAACAAGGCGGCCAAGGAGATGCGCGCGCGCATCGAGGAGTTGCTGGGGGTGAACACCTTCGGCATGTGGGTGGGCACCTTCCACGGCCTGGCCCACCGGTTGCTGAAAGCCCACTGGCAGGAAGCGAAACTGCCGCAGAATTTCCAGATCCTCGACAGCGACGACCAGCTGCGCCTGATCAAGCGGGTGCAGAACGACCTGCAGCTGGACGAGAAGAAGTGGCCGCCGCGGGAGACCCAGTGGTGGATCGGCGCACAGAAAGACGAGGGCCTGCGGCCCCAGTACATCCACGCCGGCGCCGACCCCTGGCTGCAGACGATGGTGCGCATCTACTTCGCCTACGAGGAGGCCTGTCAGCGCGGCGGCCTGGTGGACTTCGGCGAACTGCTGCTGCGTGCCCACGAACTGTTGCGGGACAACGATGCGGTGCTGGCCCACTACCGCCGCCGCTTCCCGTTCATCCTGGTGGACGAGTTCCAGGACACCAACACGATTCAGTACGCCTGGCTGCGGCTGCTGGCCGGCGACCAGTGCCGTATCACCGCGGTCGGCGACGACGACCAGTCGATCTACGGCTGGCGCGGTGCCAAGATCGAGAATATCCAGCACTTCGAGAGCGACATGCACGAGGTGCAGACGGTGCGGCTGGAGCAGAATTACCGCTCCACCGCCACGATACTGAAGGCCGCCAACGCGGTGATCGAACACAACGCCGGCCGCCTCGGCAAGGAGCTGTGGACCCAGGGCGAGGAAGGTGAGCCGATTGCCGTCTACGCCGCCTACAACGAACAGGACGAGGCGCGCTTTATCGTCGAGCGCATCGAGGATTGGGTGCGCGACGGCAATCGTCGCGACAGCATCGCGATACTGTACCGCTCCAACGCCCAGTCGCGAGTACTGGAGGAGGGCCTGCTGCGCGAACAGGTGCCCTACCGCATCTACGGCGGCCAGCGCTTCTACGAGCGCCTGGAAATCAAGAATGCGCTGTCCTACATGCGCCTGATCGGCAACCGCGACGATGACACCGCCTTCGAGCGGGTCGTCAATACGCCGACCCGCGGTATCGGCGCGCGCACGGTGGAGATGGTGCGCAGCTATGCCCGCGAGCAGGGCTGCTCCCTGTGGCGTGCGGCCCAGCTGATGCTGCAACAGCGCGTGCTGGCCGCGCGCGCTGGCAACGCGCTGCAGTCTTTCCTCGACCTGGTCAACCGGCTGGCGGCGAACGCCGAGGACAAGCTGCTCGATGCCATCGCTGAAGACGTGATCGAGACCAGCGGCCTGCTGGAATTCCACGGCAAGGAAAAAGGCGAGAAGGGCCAGACGCGGGTGGAAAACCTGCAGGAACTGGTCAGCGCCTGCCGCGCCTTCGACGGCATCGACCAGCCGCCCGGCGAAGAAGACGACGACGAGGAAGAGCGGCCGCTGCTGGACCAGTTCCTCGACAGCGCCGCGCTGGACGCCGGCGAGGGTCAGGCCGACGAGTTCGAGGACGCGGTGCAGCTGATGACGCTGCACTCCGCCAAGGGGCTCGAATTCCCGCTGGTATTTATGGCCGGTGTGGAGGAAAACCTGTTCCCGCACAAGATGTCGGCGCAGGAGCCGGGCCGCATGGAGGAGGAGCGCCGCCTCTGCTACGTGGGCATCACTCGCGCGATGCAGAAGCTGTATATCACCTACGCGGAAAACCGCCGCCTGTTCGGCAGCGAGACCTACAACAGCCCGTCGCGCTTTATCGGCGAGATTCCGCCCAATTTAGTCCACGAGGTGCGGCTGAAGACCGAGATTTCGCGGCCGCTGTTCCAGCCCGGCTCTTCAGAAAACCAGTGGGGCAAGGTCGGTAATCTGGGCCAGTTCTCCGATCCGGCACCGGATTTCGACGACCTGCCGCCGCTGGCGCTCGGCGGCCGCGTCGATCACCCGAAATTCGGTGAGGGCACCGTGGTACAGTTCGAGGGCAGCGGCCCGCGCGCGCGGGTACAGGTCAATTTCGACGATGCCGGCAGCAAGTGGCTGGTGGTGGCCATGGCCAAGCTGCAGCCTCTGTAGTTTAAAAATACCGTCATTCCGGCGCAGGCCGGAATCCAGCTCAGGGGCGGCATCGAGCCCCGCCGGACACCGGCCTGCGCCGGTGTGACGAGGGTAGAAATTGAAAAACACATAATAAAAAGCGATGAAAAAAATAAACTGGTATCCGCCCATCATTCTCGGCCTGCTGGCGCTGCTGGTGATCACCTTCGGCGCGCTGGTGGCATCCCGCGCTTCCCTCGGCCCCGCGCAACACTTCACCGCAAGCGGCGATCAGGAAACTTTCGAGTGGAAGCTCGTCACCACCTGGCCAAAAAACTTCCCCGGTCTCGGCAGTGCGCCGGAGCGTTTTGCCAAAAAAGTCGAGGTCATGTCCGGCGGGCGCCTGAAAATCAAAGTCTACGGTGCCGGTGAGCTGGTGCCGGCCATGGGCGTGTTCGGCGCCGTCTCCGAGGGCGCGGCGCAGATGGGCCATGGCGCCGCCTACTACTGGAAGGGCAAGGTGCCGGCGGCGCAGTTCTTTACTGCGGTGCCCTTTGGTCTCAACGCGCAGGAAATGAATGGCTGGCTGCACCACGGCGGCGGCCTGCAGCTGTGGGAGGAAATCTATGCGCCGTTTGACCTGATACCTATGGCCGGCGGCTCCACCGGCGTGCAGATGGCGGGCTGGTTCAACAAGCAGATCAATTCCGTCGATGACCTGAAAGGCCTGAAGATGCGCATCCCGGGCCTCGGCGGTGAGGTGCTGAACCGCGCCGGCGGCACCGCGGTCACGATTCCCGGAGGCGAGCTGTACACGGCACTGCAGACCGGTGTTATCGACGCGACCGAGTGGGTCGGTCCCTACAACGATCTGGCTTTCGGTTTTTACCAGATCGCCGATTACTACTACTACCCGGGCTGGCACGAGCCGGGTTCCATCCTCGAATTCATCGTCAACAAGACCGCCTTCGAAAAGCTGCCGAAGGATCTGCAGGCGATAGTGCGCACCGCCGCCCGCGACGCCAACCAGGATATGCTCGACGAGTACACGGCGCGCAACAACCGCGCGTTAAAAGAGCTTGTGGAGAAACACGGCGTGCAGCTCAAACGCCTGCCGGCCGACGTGCTCGCGCACCTGAAGACGATCAACACCGAAATCATGGAAGAGACCGCGGCGAAAGATCCGCAGTTTGCCCGGGTCTACGAGGCGTTTCAGGAATTCGAGCGGGAAGTGATCCCCTATCACCAGATCAGCGAAGAGGCCTACTTCCAGGCGCGGGCACTTGAGGAGGAGTAGTCGGGCAAAGGCGACCTATTGTATGCAATTGCCGGTGCTTTGGTCGTATTTGCCACCGGCGTCCAGGCAGCCATCTATCCGCCAATATTCCACATAGTGCATGCGCACCAGCAGCAGGGCACCCAGGGCCATCAGCACCAGGCCGGCCAGGGTCGCCTTGCTGCTCCAGCGCAGTCTGGCCAATAGCAACAGCAGCAGGCCGCCCGGTATCAGCAGGATTCCCGCCAGTACGAGCAGCTGTTCGAGAAGAGATTCGATCATCCCACTCGGTATAGCACCGAGCGGGACAGGCGGGGATTGATTACGGCAGCGGGCGCGTGTGACCGCGGTCGTCGATGGCCACGAATACGAACTCGCCTTCGGTGACTTTCACCTGTTCGCCGGAATCCACCCGCGTCAGCCAGACTTCCACCATGGTGCGGATGGAGGAGCGGCCCACTTCGAGGGCTTCGGCGTAGCAACTGACGGTAGAGCCCACTGGCACGGGGCGCAGGAATACCATGCTGCCCACGGCAACCGTGGTGACGCGGCCGCGGGCGATACTCTGGGCGAGGATGGCGCCGGCAAGGTCCATCTGCGACATCAGCCAGCCGGCAAACACGTCGCCCTGGGGATTGGTGTCCCGGGGCATGGTCTGCGTCTGCAGCGTCAGGGTGCCTGTGGGTTGCGGATCTTCATCAAGTGCGGACATCGACTGCTCACATCTATTGTTAGAGTTATTCAGTCCCGCCGTGGTCGGCAGGGTGGCGCATTCTAGCACAATCTGACCAGCATTTAGCCAGTCTCCTAAAGCCAAAAACGCTGGAATTCCTGGCTCTAGCACTATGTCCGCCGTCAGCGCGCGAGCGCGTCGGGCAGCCAGGTGGCGAGTGCCGGCCACAGGGCCAGCAGACAGAGCAGCAACAGCTGAATCGCAATAAACGGCATCACCCCGCGGTAGATGGCCCCGGTGGCCACCTCCACCGGCGCGACCCCGCGCAGGTAGAAGAGCGCAAAGCCAAATGGCGGGGTCAGGAAGGAGGTCTGTAGGTTGATTGCAATCATGATGCCGAGCCACACCGGATCCACGCCCATGGCCAGCAGCACCGGGCCGACGATCGGCACCACCACGAAAGTGATCTCGATAAAGTCGAGGATGAAGCCGAGCAGGAAGATCACCACCATCACCAGCAGGGTCGCGCCGACCACGCCGCCGGGCAGGCTGTGGAAGATGCCGGTCACCAGTTCCTCGCCGTCGTAGCCGCGGAACACCAGTGAGAACAGCGAGGCGCCGATCAGGATCGCGAATACCATCGCCGTCACCTGCAGGGTGCTGCGGCCGACCTCCCCCGCCCGCGCCCAGCCCAGGGCACCGCGACTGCGCGCCAGTATGCCGGCACCCAGGGCGCCGACGGCGGCGGCCTCGGTCGGCGTGGCGGCGCCACTGATGATGGAGCCCAGCACCAGCAGCATCAGCGAGATAGGCGGCAGCAGGCTTTTCACGGTCTGCCAGAGATCCACGGCTTCCACGGCCCCCGCAGGCGCCGCCGCCGGCTCGCGCCGCGCCACAAACAGCAGGTAGATGATATAGGCCGCCACTAGCAGTAGGCCGGGGATGATCGCGCCGATAAACAGGTCACCGACGCTGACCGGCTGCGGGTTGAAGATGCCGGCGGACAGCTGCGCCTGCTGGTAGGCATTCGAGAGGGTGTCGCCGAGCAGTACCAGGGCGATGGACGGCGGAATAATCTGGCCGAGGGTGCCGGTCGCGCAGATGGTGCCGGTGGCCAGGCGGGGCGAATAGCCCCGTTTCAGCATGGTCGGCAGGGACATCAGGCCCATGGTCACCACCGTGGCGCCGACGATACCCGTGCTGGCGGCCAGCAGTGCACCCACCACCACTACTGATATGGCCATGCCCGCCGGCACCCGCGCGAACACCCGCGCCAGATTGACCAGCAGTTCCTCGGCGATGCGCGCCCGCTCCAGCATCACGCCCATCAGCACGAACAGCGGCACCGCCACCAGGGTGCCATTTTGCATGATGCCATAGAGGCGATCGGGGAAGGCGCGCAGCAGCTCGGCGTCGAAGATGCCGAAGACTATCCCCAGCGCGGCCGCCAGCAGCGCGGTGCCGCCCAGGGTAAAGGCCACCGGGTAGCCGAACATCAGCAGGCCGCAGACGGCGGCGAACATCAGCAGCGGAATCAGCTCGATCATACGCTCGCCTCCTCCGCCTGCGCTTGCGGCGCGGTCATTTGGGGCGCCGTGGGGGCGGCCGGTGACTGTACCTCCATCAGCTGCGCCAGGGCCCGGCCGAACTGGGCCAGGCCGGCCAGCGCCAGCGTCAGCGCCGCCAGTGGTATCAGGCTCTTGAGCAGGAAGACCCCGGGCAAGCCGCCGGCACTGGCGCTGGACTCGAACACCGCCCAGCTGTTGGCGGCGAACTGCCAGCTGCCGAGCAGGATGAAGGTGCACATGGGTAGCAGGAATACCAGGGTGCCCACCGCATTGACCCAGGCCCTGCCACGGTCACTCATGCGGCGGTAGAAGACATCGACGCGCACATGGGAATCGGTGTACAGCGCATAGGCCAGGCCGAGCATAAAGGCGGCGCCGTGCAGGTAGATGACGGCGTCCTGCAGGGCCACCGAGCCGCCATCGAATCCGTAGCGCAGCAGCACTACCGCGCTCTGCAGCAGCACCATCGCCAGGGTGAACCAGCTGAGCAGCCGGCCGGCGCCGCTGGCCAGCCGGTCCAGCGCACGCGCCAGGCCAAGTAGAGGGGACATGGGGACGTCTCTCATTACATCTTATTGTTCTGTTGTCTGCCGGACAGACTACCGCGCCAGCAGATTCGGCGCCAGATGTGCAATCCGGTGACCTGGGAGCCTGAATAACTCCGCGGCGCCCCCTGAAAGTCGGGCTGCCGCACCAACCGCACAGAGGCTATGGGGCCATTCAGGGGCTCTTTGTAACCTTTTTGTCATCTTTCATTCATAGAATCGTCACCCGTTGTTCCTAGCATCGCTGCGTGAAACAAATACACACACTGGAGTTATCCATGAACAAACGCCCCGTTGCCAAGAAACTTGTGGCCACTTCCCTGGCGGCACTGACCATCGCCGCATCTCAGGTGGCCCTGGCGGCCCGCGATCATATCAGCATCGTCGGCTCGTCCACCGTATACCCGTTTACCACCACTGTGGCCGAGCGCTTCAGCCGCGCGACCCAGTTCAAGACCCCGGTTGTCGAATCCACCGGTACCGGCGGCGGCATGAAGCTGTTCTGCCAGGGCGTGGGCGAGAACACCGCCGACATCACCGGCGCCTCCCGCCGCATCAAGCAGTCTGAGCTGGAAATGTGTAACAGCAACGGCGTCGACGTGGTGGAAGTACAGATCGGCTTCGACGGTATCGTGCTGGCCAACTCCAAGGCGGACCAGCCTTTCGAACTGAGCCGCAAGGACATCTTCCTGGCGCTGGCCAAGGAAGTGCCGAACCCGGACGGCTCCGCAACCCTGGTAGCCAACCCCTACAAGACCTGGAAAGACGTCAACCCGGCCCTGCCGGCGCACAAGATCGAAGTGCTGGGCCCGCCCCCGACTTCCGGTACCCGCGACGCCTTCGCCGAGCTGGCAATGGAAGGTGGCTGCAAGAAGTTCGACTGGATCGCCGCCAAGAAAGACAGCGACAAGAACGCTTACAAGGCCATCTGTCACACCATCCGTGAAGACGGCGCTTACATTGAAGCCGGTGAGAACGACAACCTGATCGTGAACAAGCTGGTGGCCAACCCGAATGCCCTGGGCATCTTCGGCTTCAGCTTCCTCGACCAGAACGCCGACAAGGTACAGGGCTCCCTGATCGAAGGTAATGAGCCGACTTTTGACTCCATCGCCGATCAGAGCTATCCGGTCTCCCGCCCGCTGTTCATCTACGTGAAGAAGGCGCACGCCGACGTGGTACCGGGCGTGAAGCAGTTCCTGGCGGAGTTCACCAGCGAGCGCGCCTGGGGTGAGGACGGTTACCTGGCCGACAAGGGCATGATTCCGCTGCCGACCGCCAAGCGCCAGCAAGTAGCCACCGACGTGCGCAAGCTGAACGCGCTGAGCAACCTGGCTGCGAAATAAAAGTTTCAGGAATCGCTGTAGGTAAATGGAATTACCAGCCAAGCCCGCAAGGGCTTGGCTTTTTGTTTATAGGCCGCACGAGCGTGGCCGTGGAAACCTAACTAAGAGTCCGGATAATGCCGGCAACAAAAATGATGGCACGGTAAATCGATGCAAACACCCACCCTGTTCGCCCTGTTGCTGCTGCTGATACTGGTAGCCTACGGCACCGGCTTCAGTCGCGCGCTGACCGCCGCGCGCACCAGTGGCGGCCTGCGCAAACTGGCCTCACTGCCCAGTTACTACGGCCTGCACACCGCCCTCTGGTGCGGACTGCCGGCGCTGTTACTGCTGGGGATCTGGCTCGCGTTTGACGATGCGATTATCCGTGCCTTGGTCATGAATGGCATCGCCGACAAGCCCGACACCGTCGCCGGACAGAATCTGCTCTACGCGCAGATCCAGAACCTGGCCGCCGGCCACCTGTTTGGCGAGGCGTCGCCGCAGGTACAGGCCGCCGCGGAGCGCTTTACCGATCTGCGCAATGGCTCGCGCAATCTGCAGGCGGCGCTGAGCCTGATCCTGGCGATCGGCCTAGGGGCCTTCGCCGTACTGCGTTTTTCACCGCAACTGCGCGCGCGCGAGAAGGTGGAAAAAGTCCTGCGCGGCGTGCTGATTACCTGCGCCTGCGCGGCAATCTTCACCACGGTCGGCATTTTGCTGTCGGTACTGTTTGAATCCCTGCGCTTCTTCCAGTCGGTACCGATCACCGAGTTCCTGTTCGGCCTGCACTGGAGTCCGCAGATGGCCCTGAGGGCCGACCAGGTCGGCTCCAGCGGTGCCTTCGGTGCAGTGCCGCTGTTTACCGGTACGCTGATGGTGTCCGCCATTGCGATGTTCGTGGCGGTGCCGGTGGGACTGATGTCGGCCATCTATCTGGCCGAATACGCCAGCAAGCGCGTGCGCACCTTTGCCAAGCCGGTGATTGAAATTCTCGCCGGTGTGCCAACCGTCGTTTACGGTTTTTTTGCCGCGCTGACCGTCGCCCCCTTTATCCGCGACCTGGCCATGTCCATGGGGCTGCAGGCCTCCAGCGAAAGCGCGCTGGCGGCCGGCCTGGTCATGGGCATCATGATTATTCCGTTCGTGTCGTCGCTGTCCGACGATGTGATCAACGCGGTGCCGCAATCCCTGCGCGACGGCGCCCTCGGGCTCGGCTCGACCAAGTCCGAAACCGTGCGTAAGGTCGTCATCCCCGCTGCCCTGCCCGGCATCGTCGGCGGTGTGCTGCTGGCGGTATCCCGCGCGATTGGCGAGACGATGATCGTGGTGATGGCCGCCGGCCTGGCCGCGAACCTGACCGCCAACCCCCTCGAATCCGTGACCACCGTGACGGTGCAGATTGTCACCCTGCTGGTCGGCGACCAGGAGTTCGACAGCCCGAAAACCCTCGCCGCCTTCGCCTTGGGTCTGATGCTGTTCCTGTCGACTCTGGTGCTGAACTTTATCGCCCTGCACGTAGTGAAAAAATACCGGGAACAGTATGACTGATCTGACCCAAACCAAACTGACACAGCAGCAGGTGCGCGAGCGCATCGAGCAGCGCCTCGCCAGCCGCCATCGCAAGGAAAAGCTGTTTCGCGGCCTGGGTATCGCGAGTATCGCCTTCGGCGTGCTCGCGGTGCTGATACTGTTCACCGACATTATCGGCAAGGGCAGTGGCGCCTTCGTGCAGACCGCCATTGAGTTGCGCGTGCACTATGACGAGCAGGTGCTCGGCATCGACAAGGTCGATGACGAGAGCCTGGCGTGGGCCAACTTTACCGGTGTTATCCGCCAGGCCCTGCAGCAGCGCTTCCCGCAGGCGACCAGCCGCGGCGACAAGCGCGAACTCAACAGCCTGATTTCCACCGGCGCGCCCTTCACGCTGCGCGACCGCCTCAAGGCGAATCCGGAACTGCTCGGCCAGACGGAAACCGTTTGGCTGACCGCCGACGACGATGTCGACACCTTCGTCAAGAGCCTGTCCGATTCCGCCGAGGGCTTCCGCGGCCGCACCTCGGACCAGAAGGCCGGCTGGATCGAACAGCTGATGGACAGCGGCGAACTGAAGAAGCGCTTCAACACCACCTTCTTCACCAACGGCGACTCCCGCGAACCGGAACAGGCCGGCATCCGCGCCGCGCTGATGGGCTCGCTGTTTACGCTGCTGGTAACGCTGGCGCTGTCCTTCCCGATCGGCGTCGCTGCCGCGATCTATCTCGAGGAGTACGCGCCGAAAAACCGCTGGACCGACCTGATCGAGGTGAATATCAACAACCTCGCCGCGGTGCCGTCCATCGTGTTCGGCTTGCTGGGCTTGGCGATCTTTATCAACTTCTTCGAGCTGCCCCGCTCGGCGCCGCTGGTCGGTGGTTTGGTGCTGACGCTGATGACCCTGCCGACGATCATCATTTCCAGCCGCGCCGCACTGAAGGCGGTGCCGCCTTCGATCCGCGAGGCGGCCATGGGTATGGGCGCCTCGCGCATGCAGGTGGTCTTCCACCACGTGCTGCCGCTGGCGATGCCGGGCATGCTCACCGGCGCGATTATCGGCATGGCCCAGGCGCTGGGCGAGACGGCGCCGCTGCTGATGATTGGCATGGTGGCGTTTATCGTCGACGTGCCCGGCGGTATCACCGATCCGTCCACGGTGCTGCCGGTACAGATCTTCCTGTGGGCCGACAGCCCCGAGCGCGCCTTCGTCGAGCGCACGTCTGCCGCGATCATGGTGCTGTTGAGCTTCCTGATCCTAATGAATACCAGCGCAGTGCTGCTGCGCAAGAAACTCGAGCGCCGCTGGTAGCCAGCGCCGATGCTAAGATAACGGGATTGCCTATGAATACCATGACCCTGGACGCGACCGGCCAAGCTGAGCCGGTGCAGCCCAAACCGCTGGAAAAAGAAGCTGTGGATACCAAGACCAAGGTGCGCGAAACCGTTGGCAAGCCGTTCTGCGACAGTGCCAAACTGCGCATGCGCAACGTCAACGTGTTTTACGGCGAGGCCCAGGCGATTCACGATGTGAGCCTGGATATCGGCCGCAACGAAGTGGTGGCGATGATCGGTCCGTCCGGCTGCGGTAAGTCCACCTTTCTGCGCTGCCTGAACCGCATGAATGACACCATCGAGGGCTGTCGCGTCGAGGGCGAGCTGGCCCTGGACGACGAGCCGATTTATGGTCCCAAGGTCGACGTAGTACCGCTGCGCGCCCGGGTGGGCATGGTGTTCCAGAAGCCGAATCCGTTTCCGAAGTCGATCTACGAAAACGTCGCCTACGGCCCGAAGATTCACGGCATCGCCAGCCGCCGCGCCGAGCTGGATGAAATTGTCGAGAACAGCCTGCGCCGCGCCGGCCTGTGGAACGAAGTGAAGGATCGCCTCGACAAGCCGGGCACCGGTCTCTCCGGCGGCCAGCAGCAGCGCCTGTGTATCGCCCGCGCCATCGCCGTGAGCCCGGAAGTGATACTGATGGACGAACCCTGCTCGGCCCTGGACCCGATCGCCACCGCGCGCATCGAAGAGCTGATCGACGAGTTGCGTGAGAACTACACCATCGCCATCGTCACCCACTCGATGCAGCAGGCCGCGCGCGTCAGCCAGCGCACTGCCTACTTCCACCTCGGCCACCTGGTGGAAGTGAACGATACCGAAACCGTATTCACCAATCCGCAGCACGAATTGACCGAAGCCTATATCACCGGCCGCTTCGGCTGAGCAGAGCCTTATTCCTTGAGAACAACCATTATGGAAATGCATTTCGATCAACATATCTCCCGTCAATTCAACGAGGACCTGGAAAGCATCAAGACCGAGATGCTGGAGATGGGCGGCATGGTCGCCAGCCAGGTGGCGGACGCGGTGGACGCGCTGGCCAACGCCGACAGCGAGCTGGCAGAAAAAGTCCTGCACATCGAAGAGGAAATCGACAGGCGCGAGATGGCGCTGGACGAGCACGCGACGCTGATCATCGCCAAGCGCCAGCCGGCCGCTTCCGACCTGCGCATGGTGATGTCGGTAACCCGCATTGCCCGCGATCTCGAGCGCATCGGCGACGAGGCCAGCAAGATTGCCAAGATGGCCATCGCGCTGACGGACGAGGGTACCTCGCCGCGCGGCTACACCGAGATCCGCCATATCGCCATTGCCGTGCGCAAGATGCTGAACGATGCCCTCGATGCGTACACGCGCTTCGATGTGGCCTCGGCGATGGCTACCCTGGCGGAAGACGAGCAGGTCGACATGGACTATCGTACCGCGGTGCGCGAGCTGATCACCTACATGATGGAAGATCCGCGCAGCATTTCGCGGGTGATCAATGTGCTCTGGTCACTGCGCTCGCTGGAGCGCATCGGCGACCACGCCAAGAATATCTGCGAGCAGGTGGTTTACCTGGTCGAGGGTGCGGATATTCGCCACGGCCACCAGAAAAACCTGAAAAATTTCTGAGGGCGTGGTTGTCGCCTAAGTTGTAACAGAAAGGCCGCGCGAAGCGGCCTTTTTTGTCGGTGGAAAACGGGCGGAGATCAGTAAGGAGGACATGCCGGTGAAATATATCTTCGAGGTGCGGATCAAGGAGGGGCACACAGCGGAGGAATACGCGGATGTCTGGGTACGGGCATCCGAGTTAATTCAGCAAGCGTCCGGTGCCCGCGGTACCGAACTGCATCGAAAAATCGGCGATCCCAATACGCTGATCGCCATCGCCAGCTGGAGCAGCAAGGCGGAACGCGATGCGATGGAGGTCGGGCACAACCCGAAGATCGATGAAATCATTCGCAGCGCGGCGCCCTTCGTCGAAGTGCACCCGCTCGGCGAGTTCGAGGATCCGGAGTGGGTGGTACATCCTCCGGGAACTCCGGGCGGAAACAACATCGGCTTTTGATACGTTCCACCAGAAAATATTTTTAATTCATTTACCGTTCAGGAAAAATCATTACAATCCGCGGCTCCTAGTGGAACTACAGTCAAACAAGGATTTTGTAATGAAGTTTAAATTTGCAGCCCTGCCGCTGATGCTGCTCTCCGCTACCGCCGCCGCGGAGCAATACACCTCCATCACCGAAGCTGAATATATCCAGGCCGATACCGGGTTTACCGATATCGACCAGTTTCTGATCGGCAGTACTTACTACTTCGCGCCGAAGGAAACCCTGGGACCGTTGAAGGAATTCGAATACATCAACAAGGTCACCAACATTTTCGGCGGCTACAGCTATGCCGACAGCGACTTTGGCGATAGCGACAGCCTGGTTGTCGGCGGCGAGTACTTTGCCGCGAACGGCTTCGTCATCGGTGGCGCCGTGGTGGAGTCCGACGCTGCGGATATGGTGTCCGCTTCCCTGGGCTACCTGTTTACCCCGAACTTCCTGATGTCGCTGGAAGCCGTAGACGTTGAGGACGCGGACAACGAACTGTTTGTCAACGCGCGCTATAACCATCAGCTGAATGGCACCGACTATATCGGCTTCGACGTTTCCGTCGACGACGATCTCGACAGCAAGACCATTTCCTCCAAGTACTTCACCCAGTTTGCCGGTGGCCAGTACCTGGCAGCGGAAGTTTCTGTCAACGACACCGATGACACCGACCTGTTCTGGGCCGGCAGTGTCGAGTTCTATTTCAATCAGAACACCTCCGTCGGCTTCGGCTACGACGACGCCGACAGCTACGAGCTGAATGCGACCCACTTCTTCAGCCGCAATGTTGCAGCCAAGGTCGCCTACGGCTCCAACACCGAGTTCGATGATGTGGACGTATTCTCCCTCGGCCTGACCGTGCAGCTGTAAGCCGCCAGCGTCAGTAACCAATAAAAAAGGGCCGCTCTGCGGCCCTTTTTTATTGGCGAATCACAAGGAACTTCCGTTATCCCTTGTTCGTAATCGCCTGCATGCGCGCCTGCGCCTTGCTGCCGATATCGCCACCAGCGCTGGCGGCGGTCTGGTAGTGACTGTAGGCATTTTTCACATTGCCCTGATTTTCGTACACCTGCCCGAGGTAGTAGTGGGCGTGCGGCGTTTCCAGGTAGCGCAGTGAGCGGTTCAGATCCCGTTCCGCCGCCGTGTAGTCCTTCAGTTGTGCGGCGACCATGCCGCGCTTCAGCCAGTGGGAGAACAGCGACGGATTCTTCTGCACCGCGCGGTCGTAGGCCGTGTGCGCACTCTGGTACTGTTTCTGGTGGGCGAGCAGATCGCCCTCCAGTGCATAGAAGGATGCCTCCTTCGGCTGCTGCTTCTGCGCCTGGCGCACGAGGTTCAAGGCGCGGTCGTACTGCTTGTCGTTGATGGCCGCCATGGCATCGTCGTAGCTCTTGTAGGCGTCCGCATCGCGCTTCAGCTGCGCTATGGCCTTCTGGTAGGCGGCGCGGTTGCTGGCGCCGCCCTTGGGCAGCTGCTTCGCGTGCTCGATGTTGGCATTGACGCGCGACTGGGACGGCGGGTGGCTGGCGAACAGCGCCTCGAGGCCGCCGGCCTGCTTGCCTTTGGACAGCTCGACGAATTTGCGCTGCAGGCGCACCGCACCCTGGGGGTCGTAGCCGGCGGCGGCCATATATTTCATGCCGTACTGGTCCGACTCGAGTTCGTTGCTGCGACCGTAGCGGGCGATATAGGCGGTGCCACCCAGCTGGCCGCCGAGCGTCACCAGATCGCCATAGGCGGTTTCCTTGGTAGCGGCGCCGAGCACGGCGAGGCCGGCGCCCAGTACCTGCTGCTGGGACATGGCGGCGGCCGAGTGGCGCGCGGCGGCATGCACGATTTCATGGCCCAGTACCGCGGCCAGCTCCGCCTCGTCCTCCAGCAGTACCAGCAGGCCGCGGTTGACCGCGATCTTGCCGCCGGGCAGCGCCCAGGCGTTGGGGACCGAATTGTTCAGCACCACGAACTCATAGGGAAGCTGTGGCTGGTCGGACACCTTCGCCAGTTTCTGCCCCACCCGGTTCACATAGTCCTGCAACGCCGGGTCGATCACGTACTGGCCGCCCTGCTGCTGCTGGTTGATCGGGTACTGCTGTTCTCCCAATGCCAGTTCCTGGCCGGGTGACATCAGTGACAGCTCCTTCTGGCCGGTGACCGGATTGACCGCACAGCCGGCCAGCAGTGTTGCAGCCAGGCCCACCGTGGCGGTAGAGAATTTTAGCGCGCGCGAGATCATCGCCTCCTCCCTGTATAATGCTCGGTTTTAACAGCCACTCATTGTACACAGTCCCCGGGAGCGAGGTTATGACGGCACTGCAGGTTATCGAATTATTTGCCGGTACCAACCCGGACGGCGAACCGGTGGTCGAACGGCTGCAGGTGCGTGTCAACGAGGACGACAGCTGCCAGCTGGTGCGCTCGCCGGCTTTTATCAAGGGGATCGCCAGTGGTGACACCATCAGGGTCGACAAGGACGACCAGAAGTTCGAGCTGGTGAAAAGGTCGGGCAACCTGGCGATCCGGGTCTTCTGTCGCGGCGACAGCACCGAGCTGTCGGACCGGCTGACGCCGCAGCTGGAAAAGCTCGGCGGTGAACTGGATATGGAGACCCCGCGGCTGCTGGTCTACTCGATCCACGTCAGCTGCGGTTTCGACAAGATCGAGCAGATTCTCAACAGTGCCTGCGACGGTGCCAACAGTGTCTGGTACTACGGCAATGTCTACGACCCCAAGGATGGCCAGACACCGCTGAACTGGTGGCAGGACATCCTGAAGCCCGAATAGTACTGCGCACTCAGACATAAACTCTCTGCACAGAAGGACCCCGATGTTAATCGTTATCTCTCCGGCCAAGACCCTGGACTACGACAGCGAAATTCCCACGCTGGATACCACCCAGCCCGACTTCCTGAAGGAATCCGCGGCACTGATCAAGGAGCTGCGCGCGCTGAGCCCGCAGCAGATCTCAAGCCTGATGAAGATATCGGACAAGCTGGGCGTACTGAACTACGACCGCTTCCAGCAGTGGAAGCGCCCCTTCACCGACAAGAATGCGCGCCCCGCCCTGCTCGCGTTCAAGGGGGATGTCTACACGGGCCTCGAAGCCGAGACCATGGGCAAGCGCGATTTCACCTACGCGCAAAAGCACCTGCGCATGCTGTCCGGCCTATACGGCCTGCTGCGGCCGCTGGACCTGATGCAGCCCTATCGCCTGGAGATGGGCACCAAGTTCGCCAATACACGCGGCAAGAACCTGTACGAATTCTGGGGTGACAAGGTCACGCTGGCGCTCAACGAGCAGTTGCACACGCTGAAGAGCCGCGAACTGGTGAACCTGGCTTCCAATGAATACTTCAAATCGGTTCAGCCCAAGGCGCTGGCAGCGGACATCGTCACGCCGCATTTCAAGGACCTGAAAAATGGCCAGTACAAAATGATCAGTTTCTTTGCCAAAAAGGCGCGCGGCATGATGAGCCGCTGGGCCATCGATCAGCGGGTAAAGAAAGCCGAGGAGCTGAAAAATTTTGACATTGCCGGCTATCGCTACAACGCCGACATGTCCAAGGGCAACGACTGGGTGTTCACCCGCGACGAGGTGCCGGAGGCCTCATGAGCCCCGCGGATCTGCCGGACGCGCCTTCCTGCGCGCGCAATCGCGCACCGATACTGGAGCAGCTGCAGCGCCTGCTGGGCGACTGCGGCAGCGTGCTGGAAATCGGCAGCGGCACAGGCCAGCACGCGGTCTACTTTGCACCGCGGCTGCCGCAGCTGGTCTGGCAGCCCTCCGATCGCGCGGAAAATCTGCCCGGTATCCGCGCCTGGCTCCAGCAGGAACCGGCCGCAAATCTGCGCGAGCCGCTCGAACTGGACGTCGATGGCGATTGGCCATCAATCCGCGTCGACGCTATTTTTAGCGCTAACACCCTGCACATCATGTCCGCCGATTCGGTGCGACATTTTTTCGGAAAATTACCGCAGGTTTTGCCACCGGGCGGACTGCTGCTAGTGTACGGACCGGTGAAAATCGCCGGTGCGTATATCGGCCCCGGCAATGCGGATTTCGACCAGTGGCTGCAGCAGCGCGATCCCCTGAGTGGCATTCGCGATCTCGAGTGGCTCGACCAGCTGGCGCTGGACGCGGGGCTGGTGCGCGAAGAACTGAATTACCTGCCGGCCAATAACCAACTGTTGGTCTGGCGCATGACAATGGAGAAGAGTTGATATGCCAGCATGGTTTGAGACGGCCGTTATTATCGCATTTGCTATCGCCGCAGTTTTTTTCTTGGCCAAATACCGGGAGACCGCGGCGGCGCTGCACGAGAGTGAGCGCATGAAGAAGCGCCTGTCCGACGACCTGAATCGCTATCGGGACATGCCGCGCCTGCGCGCCCTGCGCGATGCGCTGGTCGGCGCCGATGCGCTGCCACTGGACGACGACGGCCGCGAGCACCTGCTGGTGCGCGACGGCGATCTGCAGCTACACCACGTGATCCTGCGCCGGCAGTGCAACGCGGTGAGTGAAGGTGCCAGCGTGACCTATACCAAGAACGGTGAAGAAGTCGCGCTCAACGAGCTGGAGTAACGGCGGCACCGCGGTTGCCCGGCCCATTTCCGCCGGCATGGTTTCGCATCGACCGTCGCAGCCGCTCAGACGGTGGCAGCGGTACCCAGCTTGCGCGGCGGGAAATGCAGGGTGAAGGTGCTGCCCTGGCCAGGAATGCTCGCGACACTCATCTCGGCGCTGTGGCGCAACAGCACATGCTTGACGATGGCCAGGCCGAGGCCGGTGCCGCCGCTGTCGCGGGAGCGGCCGGCGTCGACGCGGTAGAAGCGCTCGGTCAGGCGCGGGATATGGATCGGATCGATACCGATACCGCTGTCCCTGACGGCGAAGTGGCCGCCGCGCTGATCCACCCACCAGCGCAGCTGCACCGGGCCGCCGGCCGGGCTGTATTTCACCGCATTCAGGACCAGGTTGGCGAAGGCGCTGTGCAGTTCGGTGGCGTCACCGGTAATGGTGGTGTCCTGTGCGCAGTCGATACTGATATCGTGGCGCCCGCCGCTGAGGCTGCGCGCCTCCCGCGCCACCCTTTCCATCAGCTCCCCCACCGCGACCTGCTCGCGACCGCTGTCGCGCTCGGAGGTTTCCAGCCGCGCGAGTAGCAGCAGATCGTTGACCAGCGAGGTCATGCGTGCAGTCTGTTCGCGCATCTGACCCAGTGGGCGCTGCCAGGCCTGCGGTGCCTGACCGCTGCCCTCGAGGGTTTCCAGGTAGCCGGCGATAACAGTCAGCGGCGTGCGCAGCTCGTGGGAGACATTGGCGACGAAATCGCGGCGCATCTGTTCCAGGTTGTGCAGTCGAGTGATGTCGCGGACGATGACCAGTGCCTCGTCCTGGCCGTAGCGGGTCACCTCCAGCTGCAGGATGCGCGCATCGTTGCGCGGCGCCGGCAGGGTCAGCGGCTCGCGCGCACCCTGATCCCGCCGGTGCATATAGCGGACGAAGCCCGGATCGCGTACGAAGTTGATCAGCGGCTGGCCGGCATCATCGGGCTGCAGGCCCAGCAGCTCGCCAGCGGCGGGATTCCACCAGGCCAGGTTGCCGTCGTCCTCGAGCGCTACGATGCCCTCGCGCAGGGCGCCGGTGCTGTCCTGTACCCGGCGCAGCATGGCGTGCAGCTTCTGCTTCTCGCGCCGGTGGCGGCGCTGCAGGCGGTAGAAGTCGTCGGAGATTTCGCCCCAGATGCCGAAGGCGGTGGGCGCGGGGCCGCGGCGGCCGTTGACCAGCCAGCGGTTGAAGCGGCTCTGTTGCCACAGGATCCACACCAGGTAGACGGCCAGTGCCAATAGCAGGGCCAGCAGCCACCGGTCGGTGGCGAAACCGAAAATGGTGCAGCCGAGGGCGATAACTACAAAACGCGAAAACTCGCCAATACTGCGATCCAGCATATTGGTGCCGTTTTAAGCAAAGTTGCGTGAATACTGATTCGCGCCGTCCAGGCGCTCGCCCAGGGGCGCCCTGCGGGCGTCCAATTTCGCTCCAGGCGAAATTGTCACACTTTTTCCGCGGTTTGCACAGAAAAGCGGTAGCCGGTACCGCGCACTGTCTGGATATAGCGATCGTGTCCATCCACGGCCAGCGCCTTGCGCAGGCGGCGGATATGTACGTCGACGGTGCGCTCTTCCACATAGACGTTGCCGCCCCACACGTGGTCCAGCAGCTGGGTGCGGGTGTAGGCGCGCTCCTGGTGGGAGAGGAAGAAGGTCAGCAGGCGGAACTCGGTCGGGCCCATTTCCACCGGCTGGCCGTTGATAGTCACCCGGTGGCTCAGCGGATCCAGTACCAGACCGCCGGCGGTCAGCGGCTCCTCCGGGGTGGAGGGTCCGGCGCGGCGCAGTACCGCCTTGAGGCGCGCGACCAGCTCGCGCGGCGAGAAGGGCTTGGTAATGTAGTCGTCGGCGCCTGTCTCCAGCCCCTTGATCTTGTGGTCTTCCTCGCCCTTGGCGGTGAGCATGATGATCGGCAGCGAGGCGGTCAGTTCGTCGCGCTTCAGGCGGCGGGCCAGCTCGACCCCGGATACATCCGGCAGCATCCAGTCGAGCAGAATCAGGTCGGGCTTCTCGTCGATGACCAGCGCGTGGGCTTCCTGGGCGTTCTCGGCTTCAATGCAGCGATACTCCGCCATCTCCAGTGCCACACGCAGCATATCGCGTACGGGGGCTTCGTCATCGACGATCAGGATCGTTTTACTGTGCATCTTCCTGCGGTACCCGCTTCATTTGTCAGTTTCTTCCCTCTACGGGTCGAAGATTAAACGGCATTTTCATGACAAATATATGACGAGCGTAAAGTGATCCCCAGGCAGCGCCTAACTGAGCAGGTAGTGGAAAAAAATTCCGGCAAATATCGCGGCGCCGACCCAGTTGTTGTTCAGAAAGGCACGAAAGCACGCCTCTCGTTCGCGGTCGCGTATCAGCCACTGCTGATAGGCGAAGAGTGCCGCGGCGACAGTGAGGCCGCTGTAAAAGAACGCGCCCAGCTCGAAGCGCTGGCCGATCAACAGCAGGGCAAACAGCACCAGCAGCTGCAGCGCGCCGGTCATGGCCTTGTCCATGTCGCCGAACAGTATCGCCGTGGATTTGACACCGATCTTGAGGTCGTCATCCCGGTCCACCATCGCGTAGAAGGTATCGTAGCAGACGGTCCACAGCAGGTTGGCGGTATACAGCAGCCACGCCTGCGCCGGAACTTCGCCGGTCGCAGCGGCAAAGGCCATCGGAATTCCCATGCTGAACGCCGCGCCCAGTACCACCTGCGGCATATGGGTAAAGCGCTTGGCGAACGGATAGCAGAATGCCAGAGCCACGGCGGGCAGTGACAGCAGAATCGTCAGGCGGTTGGTGGTCAGCACCAGCAGGAAGGCCAGCAGGCAGAGGGCGGCGAACAGCGCCAGGGCGCCGCGCGGGCTGACGCTGCCGGTGGCGAGCGGCCGCGCCGCGGTGCGCTGCACGTGGCCGTCGATATTGCGGTCGGCGAAGTCGTTGATGGCACAGCCGGCGGCGCGCATCAGCAGCACGCCGAGGGTGAACACCGCGAACAGGTGCAGGCCGGGCCAGCCCTCTGCCGCCAGCCACAGCGCCCACCAGGTGGGCCACAGCAACAGTAGCGAACCGATGGGCCTGTCCAGGCGCGCCAGCTGCCAGTAGGGCAGAGCCGCCGGCCAGCGTTGGGATAGTTGTTGGCTGATCACGGGGATTCCTCGGTTAATCGGTTTCGGCCACGGCCCCTGCTGCCGCCAGCGGCGCCCGTTCGGGCTGGAAGGCGTCCAGGAAGACCTCGGCAACCAGCAGCGGCTTGTCCCGCAGCCAGAACGTCGAGCGGCGTCCCCAGGCGTTCGCGCCCTCGGCGGCCAGCTCGGCAAGCTCGCTGTGCGGGTTGCGGCTCAACTGGTTCAGGACAATCGGCCCGCGGCGGATATCCGGTTCACTAAACAGCAGCTCGCCCAGCGGGCGGTTATCCAGGCTGCGCAGATAGCGGGATTTGCCCTGCAGGCTGCGCATCGGCAACACACTGCGCGCGTAGACCCAGGGCCGGCCACGGCCGTATAGCAGCACCTCGCGCACCAGTGCGCGGCTGCGATCGCGCAGATGCAGTGCGCGGCGCTCCTCCAGCCGCGGCTGCTGCCAGCCCTGGCTCAGCACCTGCACGCGGAAGTCGCCGCCGCTGGCCTGCTTGAGTGCGGCCGTGAGCGAGCCGGGGTGCAGCAGCCAGGGTAGCAGTGCCGGCGGCGGCTGCCGGTGCAGTGACTCAAGCGGCTGCGTGAGCCAGTCACCGGCGGGTTCAAATGGAGATTGATACAACGGAAACTCCGCAAACTTGCCAGAAGGCGCAAACGGGCATTGTACCGTGGTCGACGGCGGCAGGTCAGGGGTAGAGGCGGTTTGTGGGGCTCTCTTTTTGCCCCGCGCCGCGCCAGTGGCTATAGTGCTCCGCTGCGATTACAACAACAAATTAATGAGAAGCTGTTCCATGGGCCTCACTACCAAGATCCTGATCGCGATGCTGTTGGGCATTGTCGTCGGTGTGCTGTTCAACTTCCTCAATGCCAGCCAGCTGCTCGGCAGCGGCGTCACCGAGGCCATCAACGGTTACCTCACCGAGGGGCTGTTCGATATCGTCGGCCGCATTTTTATCGCGTCCCTGAAGCTGATGGTGGTACCGCTGGTGCTGGTGTCGCTGGTGTGCGGGGCCTGCGCCCTTTCCGAGGGGCACCGAATCGGCCCGCTGGCCGGCAAGACGGTACTGCTCTATCTGCTGACCACTGCTGCGGCGATATCGCTGGCGCTGGCCATGGCGCTGATCATCCAGCCGGGCGTCGGTGTGGATGTGGCCCCGGGCGGGGCCTTTGAGGCGAAGGAGTCACCGCCGCTGTCCGATGTGTTGGTGAATATTTTCCCGACCAACCCGGTGGCGGCCATGGCCCAGGGCAATATGCTGCAGATCATCGTGTTTGCGCTGCTGATGGGCTATGCCATCTCACGTTGCGGGGAACCGGGACGCCGTGTTGCGGCTTTCTTCAATGACCTCAATGAGGTGATCCTGCGCATGGTCGGGGTGCTGATGGTGTTCGCCCCCTACGGCGTGTTCGCGCTGCTGGCGAAAACCTTCGCGACTCTGGGAGTCGAATTCATCCTGGATCTCGGCAAGTACTTCCTGGTCGTGCTCGGCACTTTGCTGCTGCACGCGCTGGGTGTCTACTCGCTGCTGCTGAAACTGCTGTCCGGCCTCAACCCGATTGAACTGATCAAGAAGATGCGCCCGGCGATGGTGTTCGCATTCAGTACCGCCTCCTCCGCAGCCACGCTGCCGGTCACCCTGTCGACCGTGGAGAAGCGCCTGGGTGTGGACAACAAGGTGGCCGCCTTCACGATCCCGCTCGGCGCCACCATCAATATGGATGGCACCGCGATTATGCAGGGGGTCGCCACGGCATTTATCGCCCAGATGTACGGGATCGAGATCGGCCTGATGGGTTACCTCACGGTTATCCTGACGGCGACCCTGGCTTCCGTCGGCACTGCCGGTGTACCCGGTGTCGGCCTGATCATGCTGGCCATGGTGTTGCAGCAGGTAGGGCTGCCCCTGGAGGGCATTGCCATTGTGATGGGCGTCGACCGGCTGCTGGACATGGTGCGCACCGCAGTGAATATCACCGGTGATTCCGTCGTGAGTGCGATAGTGGCGAAAAGTGAAGGCGCGCTGTCTGAGGAAACCTTCTACGACCGCAACTACGAGAGCGTTGCCAACGGGCGCGGTGCCGCAGCGGCACAGTGATGGAGAATAACTTCGTGGGTGCACCGGGTGCACCCACGACGGTTTTTTCGCGCGGCTATTCAGCCTGACAGCAGATCCCGCAACTCATCGGCCTCCAGGTCGTCTTCGATCTCATCGAGGATTTCCTCCACCAACTTCGACAGCGCCAGCTTGATGGCTTCTTCGGTGTTGTCTTCAGTGGCGCTGCCATTTCCGGAAGATTTCACCCGGTACTCCTGGTGAATCTTCATTTTGGCGATGTCCAGCTTGCGCTCGCGCAACAGGCGATCATTGAAACTTCTCAGCGCGTAGTGAAATTCGCCCCCGACCTCAATGGTACCGCTTTCCAGATCGACGCCGTCGGTGCTCTGCAGCGTGCTGAAGTGCTTTACCACCTTCACGTTTAACTGGTTGTGCAGCGATAGCAACCCTTCCCGGTCTACCAGCGGAATTTCCTCTTCGACAAAAAAAGCCTGCAGCTGCGCATTGAGGGCAATTTCCAGATAGGTCCGGTACTTGCGCAGCGCGGCATCCTTCATCGAGCTCAGGTTGCCCCCCTCCCCCGCCTGGGCCAGCAGCATGGCCAGGCTGGCACTGTTCACAGGCATGGGTACGTCGATGGCAATTTCGGCCGGGCGGATCCTGAGGCTGGGGTTCTGGTCGTCGCCGCCAAAACCGAGGAAGCCACCCTGGGCCAGTGCGGCCGGGGTGGTAGAAAACAACAGCAGACCGGTCAGTGCCAGTCCGCGCTTGGTGATTCTCGTCACCGGACTCTCCCAGGTTTCTTGTTATCGATAAGACGCGATTTAATATCGCGCGGATACTTCAGGTGAAACCCAAGGCTGCCACTATGGCGACGAACTGGCAAAAAATTGCGTGACCATATGGTCTGTTCTGGTGTTCTGTGATCTCGGCCGCAGGCGGGCGCGGCCCGATCTGTCTGTTCGGCTCAGCGGGCGGCCAGCGCCTGCAGCTGGTCCGCTTCCAGCTGATCCTCGGCGCGATCCAGTAGCCGTTTCACCATTTCCACCAGCGCTTCCTCGATAGCCGCGTTGGTGGTGTCCTCGACCTCACCGCCGTCGTGTGGCGTCTTTACCCGGTACTTCTCCGTGATGCGCAGGCTGCCGATGTCGATTCGCTGCTCGCTTAGGGTGCTGCCGGCAGCATTCTGCAGGCGGTAGTGAAAATCGCCGGACAATTCCAGGGTGCCGCGCTCGAGCTCATATTTTCCCGAGTCTTTCAGGTCGTTGAGCTGTTTGCTGACAGAAAGGGAGATGGAGGTTCGCAAGCTCAGCATGCCGTTCTGCTGTACCAGCGGTACCTCTTCGTCGGCGAAGAATTCCTCCAGCTGGCTGTGGTATTCGCGCTGCAAGCGCGTGCTGAACTTCTGTGCGGCCTGTTCTTTCAGTGCGCTGAGGCTGTTACCGCCGTCGGCCTGCGCCAGCAGCAGCGCCAGATTGTTGCCCTGTACCGGAGTGGGGACGTCCACGGCGATTTCCGCCGGAACCAGGGTCAGGCTGGGGATGTATTCATCGTCTCCCGCGCCGAAGAAACCGCTTTGCGCAATTGCCGCGCTGTTGATACACAGGAGCAGTAGGCCAATCTGCGCCGGCCTGAAAAAAGATAGGTAGTGCACGAGACTCTCCCTGAGTTCTCTCGGATTTATCGCTGTTATTAGAATTGTGCCGCCGTTGTTCGACGATCTTGTGCTGTGGGGTCAGGCTGCCATCAGCGCGCGTGCAGCGCAAAAATATTGGTGACCAAAAAGAAAGGATTGGTATTGGAGATAGACCGAATGGTCAGGCTTCGGCGAAGCGCGGCTTGTTCTGCAGCCAGCGCGCGATCAGCTGGTGGCGCAGGTCCGCGCCCAGCGACGGGGAGGCGGCGATCCTCTGTACCTGCGGCAACAGCTGTGCATCCCGCTGCAGATCGGCGATGCGGTGCTGAATTTCGCCGGTCTGGCGGGTACCGAGAATCTCGCCGGGACCGCGCAGGCGCAGGTCCTCTTCGGCGATGGCGAAGCCGTCGCTGTGTTGCCGCAATGCCTGCAGGCGCGCGCGGCCGTTCTGCGACAGCGGCGTGCCGTACAGCAGCACGCAGTGGCTGGCGATGGAGCCGCGGCCGACGCGGCCGCGCAGCTGGTGCAGCTGCGCCAGGCCGAGACGCTCCGGATTTTCGATGATCATCAGGCTGGCATTGGGCACGTCCACGCCGACCTCGATCACCGTGGTGGCCACCAGCAGGTCCACGTCACCGGCCTTGAAGGCATTCATGACCCGCTCTTTCTCGTCGGGTTTGAGGCGCCCGTGCACCAGCGCGATACGCACGCCCTGTAATACTTTCGCGAGCTCACTGGCGGTGGTCTCGGCGGCCTGCGCCTGCAGGCTCTCGGATTCCTCGATCAGCGTGCAGACCCAGTAGGCCTGGCGGCCGTCGGCCACCGCACCCTGCACCCGCTCCATCACCTGGTCGCGGCGGTCGTTGGAGATGGCCACCGTATTGATCGGCTGGCGACCCGGCGGCAGTTCATCGATCACCGAGCAGTCCAGGTCGGCGAAGGCGGACATGGCCAGGGTGCGGGGAATCGGCGTCGCGGTCATGATCAGCTGGTGTGGCTGCAACCTGCCGGTTGCGCCACTCGCCGCACCCTTCTCGCGCAGTTCCAACCGCTGGCGCACACCGAAGCGGTGCTGTTCATCAATGATGACCAGCGCCAGGTTGTGAAACACCACCTCGGGCTGGAAGAGTGCGTGAGTACCCACTACCAGCTGGGCCGCGCCGCTGGCGACGGCGGCGAGCTGGCTGCGGCGCTCGGCGGCCTTGAGACTGCCGGTCAGCAGCGCCACCGAAATACCCAGCGGTTCCAGCCAGGCGCTGAAGTTGCGCCGGTGCTGTTCGGCGAGAATTTCTGTCGGCGCCATCACGGCCACCTGGGCGCCGGCGCCGATCCCCTTCAATGCGGCGAGCGCGGCCACCAGGGTTTTGCCGGCGCCGACATCGCCCTGCAGCAGCCGCATCATCGGGCGGCCGCGGGCCAGATCTGCGGCTATCTCCGCACAGACGCGCTGCTGTGCGCCGGTCAGGGCAAACGGCAGCCGGGCGAGGAAGTCCCGCTCCAGCGCCTCGTTGGCGGGCAGCGGTGGCGCGGCGATTGCCGAACTGCTCTTGCGCAGCTCCAGCAGGCTCAAATGGTGGGCCAGCAGTTCTTCCAGCGCCAGCCGCTGTTGGGCCGGGTGTACCCCGGCGGCCAGCTGCGCCAGGTCGGCTCCGGCCGGGGGCGAGTGCAGATACTGCAGGGCGGCGCCCAGTGGGTAGCGCATTGACTGCGGCAGGAGCTCGGTGGGCAGCAGCTCGCTAACGCCGCCCTCGTTCAACAGTGCCAGCGCCTGTTGCACCAGGCCGCGCAGGCGCGCCTGGCTGACGCCCTCGGTCAATGGGTACACCGGGGTCAACGTTTCCGGTGTGGCCGGCGCTTCGGTGTCGACCAGTTCGGTTTCCGGATGGTAGAGCTCCAGGCCGGCGGCACCGCGCCGCGCCTCGCCATAACAGCGCAGGCGCGCGCCGCGGGCGAAGCGGCTTTTCTGTGCGGCAGTGAAATGGAAGTAGCGCAGCGAGATGGTGCCGCTGCCATCCTGCAGGCGTACTATCAGGCTGCGGCGGCGTCCGAACACTACGTCGGCGGCGCGCACCTCGCCCTCGATTACCGCATCGACGCCGGGCAACAGTGCCGCTATCGGCGTGATGCGGGTGCGATCCTGATAGCGCAGTGGCAGGTGAAACAGCAGATCCTGCACGGTGGCGATATGCAGTTTGGCCAACACCTCGGCAAACTTGTCGCCGACGCCTTTTAGCGCCGTCACCGACAGCTCCGCGAGATTACTCACTGTTCTTTCAGCTGACACTGGCTGATGGCCTCGCGCAATATGTCGATGGCGCGATGGCGCGGAAAGCTGGCCCGCCAGGCGAGCGCTACCGTGCGCCGCGGGCCCGGCGGTGTAAACGGACGGGTCTCCAGCAGGCCGCTGGCGTACTGGGAGGCGGTGGCGGCGGACATCGGCAGTACCGTGATGCCGAGACCCGATGCCACCATATGGCGCAGTGTTTCCAGCGAGCTGCCGTCCGCGGCGGTGCGGATGCGCCCGCTGCCCGACTCTTTTTCGATCGTCTGCTGCAGTTGCGGGCAGGCCTCGAGTACCTGGTCGCGGAAGCAGTGCCCCTCGCCCAGCAGCAGTACATTGTCCTGGGACAGCTGCTCCGGCGAGATACTCTGCTGCTGCGCGAGCGGGTGGCCGGAGGGCATCAGTACCACGAAAGGCTCGTCATACAGCGGCTGGGTGACCACATCCGGCTCGGTAAACGGCAGCGCGATGATAATCGCATCCAGTTCGCCCTTGCGCAGGCGCTGGCGCAGCGTGGCGGTATAGCCCTCTTCCACATAGAGCGGCATATCCGGCGCCAATCGCTGCAGCTGCGGAATAAAGTGCGGGAACAGATAGGGGCCGATCGTGAAAATGGCACCTACCGACAGTGGGCTGGCGAGCTGGTCCTTGCCGGCACTGGCGATGTCCTTGATTGCGGCGGACTGCTCCAGCACCAGCTGGGCCTGCGCGACGATGCGCTCGCCCAGCGGCGTCGCCTGGACGCGGGTCTTGGAGCGCTCGAACAGCGCCACGCCCAGCTCCTTCTCCAGTTTTTTCACCGCGATGGACAGCGTCGGCTGGCTGACATAACAGCGCTCGGCGGCGCGGCCGAAATGCTGTTCCTGGGCCAGGGTCACTATGTAGCGCAATTCATTGAGTGTCATGGCTGAGACAATTAGCTGATTGCTGGTGATAGCAATTATTCATAAATAATAGCCGCTGGCCAACGGTGAGCGTGACCGAGTGTATCGAAACGGAGAATTAGAAAAAATTGCTATTTGTGCGATGGGTTTTGCGATTACGGCGCAAAATTTTGCTATATGTGTAGGGACACATTGAGCGGAGCATCGCCATGGGTATCTTTTCCTGGATTATTCTCGGGCTGATTGCCGGAGCATTGGCGAAGTGGATCATGCCGGGGCCCGACCCGGGCGGCTGGATCGTCACGATGGTTATCGGCATAGTCGGTGCCTTTATCGGCGGCTGGCTGGGCTCCCTGGTCGGCATTGGCGGACCGGTGACCGGTTTTGGGATCGGTGACATTATTACCGCCACGATTGGTGCGATAATCTTCCTGGCTGTCTACCGCATGCTGAAACGGCGCAGCAGTTAGAAAATGAAGGGGCAGGTTCCGGTGCGGCGTGCGCGCTTCGCGCCGGGACCCGAAGTATGACAATACCCGCACATCGTGGCGGGATTATTTTTTTCGGTGAGGTGAATACCCTCGGACCCTGTTTGGTGGGGAGTTTCCTGGGCTAGCGGCTTCTCCGACGGGGTTAACAACTAAAAAAATTGGGGAATGCGGCACGGAAGCGCAGTATCGGCTCGCGTCTTTGCCCGGACTTTTATGGCACAAGAAAAACTTTGGATCCTGGGTTGCGGGGACCTGGGTGCGCGCTTGGCACTGCACCTGAACCGGCAGGAGTACAGCGTCTACGGCATGAGGCGCAACCCGCTGGTGGCCCTGGCCAGCAAGCGCCGGGCGGACGTGGTCAACTGGCGACGCGGCGATGCCACCAAGCAGGCGGACATCGAGCGGCTGCTGGCCGATGGCGCCGATGTGGTGCTCGCCACCTTTACCCCGGACGAACACACGCAAGGTGGCTATCACCGCGCCTATATCGATACCGCTACGGCGCTGGCCAAAGCACTGGTGAACCTGCCGAAACCGCCGCGCCTGTTGATCTGGGTTTCGTCGACCCGTGTCTACGGCCAGAGCGGTGACCAGCTGATCGACGAGCAGACGCCGGCCATTCCCAGTGGCTTCCAGGGCGACATTCTGCTGGCGGCGGAAGAGATTATCCGCAGTGCCGTACCGACAACCTGTGTGGTGCGCTTTGCCGGCATCTACGGCCCGGGCCGGGATCGCCTGTTGTCGCAAGTGCGGGCCGGCCGCTGCGCGCCGCCGCAACCGCCACAGTTCAGCAACCGCATTCATATCGACGATTGCATCGGCTTTCTGATCCACCTGATCGAGAAGCACAAGCAGGGCGGCTCGCCGGAGCAGCTGTATATCGGCGCCGACTGTATACCGGTACCCATGTACGAACTGCAACAGTGGCTGGTCAAGGCAATGGGTTACACCAGCGCGCACCTGCGCGAAATCGTGCAGACCAGCGAGCGCCGCTCGAAGAAACTCAGCAACAAACGCATGCTGGCGAGCGGATACGAGATGAAATACCCGGATTACAGATCCGGCTACAGCGCCCTCCTCGAATCTGAGGGCTGAACTGCGCGCTCAGCGAGCACTGCTCGCTGCGCAGTTCAGCGCCCGGCCAAGGAAGGCCGGGCCGGAATTAGCCCCATGGAAGGCTGCTTGAGATGAACTATCCCGCGCGCTAAGCGAGCACTGCTCGCTGCGCAATTTAGCGCCCGGCCAAGGGCCGCAGGCGCCGCGAATGCCTGGAGCGGCCGGACTGGCCGGGCCGGAATTAGCCCCACGGAAGGCTGCTTGCGATACCCTAGCCCGCGCGCACAGCGAGCAAAGCTCGCTGAGTGACTAACTCCCGCCCGAATAGCGTTTCCCCATGACCACCACTCACCGCACTTTCTGGCAAACCCCAAAGGCCGGCAACATCGCCAGGTTGACCCGACAAACGGAACGGCTCTCCGCCCTGCCCCCCGATCAGGTTCGCATTGCCGTGCGGGCCGTGGGCCTCAATTTCGCCGATATTTTCGCCCTGACCGGACTCTACTCCGCCACGCCGGCCGGGGCTTTTATCCCGGGCCTGGAGTTTGCCGGCACCGTAGTGGAAGTCGGCACTGACGCGGCCGGCTTTGCGCCGGGTGACCGGGTCATGGGAGTGACCCGCTTCGGTGGCTATACGTCGGTGATCGACAGCGAGCCGGACTACCTGATGCCGCTGCCGGACGGCTGGGATTTTGCCCAGGGGGCGGCCTGGCCGGCGCAGACGTTGACGGCCTGGTATGCCCTGACGCGACTCGGCGTCCTGCAGGCCGGCCAGCGAGTGCTGATTCACAGTGCCGCCGGCGGCGTGGGGCTGCAGGCGATGAAGCTGGCGCGAGCCTTGGGCGCCGAACCGGTGGGCACCGTCGGCAGCGCGGCCAAGGCATCCTGGCTCGGCGAACAGGGTTTCGCATCTGTACTGGTTCGCGAGCGGGATTTCGCCCGGCAGCTGCAGCGGCAGGACCTGCACTTCGATCTGGTCCTCGATGCCATCGGCGGCAGGGTGCAGCGAGCCAGTTTCGCCGCGCTCAAACCGATGGGGCGGCTGGTGGTGTTCGGTGCGGCCGAATTTACCCCGACGGGACTGCGCCCGAATTACCTGAAGGCGGCCTGGCGCTATCTGCGGCGCCCGCGCTATGACGTCATGGAGATGATCAGCAGTAACCGCTCGGTGCTGGCGTTTAACCTGATCTGGCTGTGGGAGCAGCAGGCGGAGATGCGGGTGCTGCTGGCGGAACTGAATCAGGTGCCGCTACCGCCACCGCACGTGGGGCAGCGGTTCTCGTTCGACGACGCGCATGCGGCGCTGGAATTGCTGCGCTCTGGTCAGTCGGTGGGCAAGGTGGTGTTGGAACTGGATCACGGCTGCTAGGCGGCCAGCCTTTCGGGCCGACCACCCAGCGGAAATCGGATCAGATGACCATGACCCCTTCCGCCTCGAACAGCGAGCCCTTCGGCAACTCCTTTACACCCACCGCCGCGCGCGCCGGATAGGGTTCCTCAAAGAACTCAGCCATCACCTCATTGACGGTGGCGAAGTTGCTGAGGTCGGTCAGGTAAAGATTCAGTTTGACGATATGCTGCAGGGAACCGTTCGCCGCCTCGCACACCGCCTTCAGGTTGCGAAATACCTGGTGCGCCTGGTCGGCGAAATCGCCGGACACGATTTCCATTGTCTGTGGGTCCAGCGGAATCTGCCCGGACAGGTAAACGGTGCTGTCGACCTTGACCGCCTGGGAATAGCTGCCGATAGCGGCCGGAGCCTTGTCGGTCTTGATTACGGCGCGGTTGGTCATGGGGTACTCCGTTACTATCTAAACGAGTTTGCTGAAAAAGAAAGCGGGAGAATATAGCGCGGTTTCCGGGGGAATGGGAGAGAACCCGTGTGACCGCCAAGCGATTTGCGTACCCCGTCCACTTTCAAGGGGATTGTCGAGATCATCCCTGTTCCTTCACGCCGGATACAGCAAAGGCGTCCGCAGGGGAGGCTGCAACTCATGCATTGAGGATCGGCGGCAGAACGTTGGCAGACGATTGCCGATCAGGTTGTCTGCCAGAGTTCTGCCGCCGGTCCGGGGTTTGGGATTCGCGCTGCTGCGCTACCGGGCGTTTGCGGAAATCTGGCGTGGCGAGAATCCGGGTCGTTAAGGGCGCGCGATCCGAATGACCGATGGCAGGTTGCGCAGCCGCTTCATGACGCGCGCCAGGTGTACGCGGTTGCTGACCTCAAGGGTCAGGGATATCACACTGTTGTGCGCGTCTTTCTCGTCCACGTGGATCTGCTCGATGCTGGCGCCTTCCTCGGTGATGCGGGTCGCCAGGCGGGCGATGATGCCGCGCTCCGACTCCACTTCCACGCGCACATCGCCGAGAAACTCCCCTTTTACGTCCGGTGACCAGTTCACCAGCATGATGTTTTCCGGGTGCTCGCGGAATTCGTTGGTGTTGCGGCAGGTATCCCGGTGTACCACCACACCCTTGCCGGAACTGATGTGGCCGATAATCGTATCGCCCGGAATCGGGCGGCAGCAGCGCGCAAAGCTGATCATCATGCCCTCCTGGGCGTCGATGGTCAGTGGCGAGGAGATGTTGCTGGCCTCGGCCTCCTCGCTGCCAGACGGTGCCAGCAGTTTGGCAGCTGAGAAAGCGACCTTGTTGCCGAGGCCGATCTCCTCCAGCAGTTTGTCGAGGGTCGCGCACTTGGCCTCGTGCAGGCCCTTCTGCAGTTGTTCCTCGCTCAGCTCTTCGAGGCTTGTGTTGAATTTGCCGAGGGCTTTTTCCAGCAGGCGCCGGCCCAGGGCGATAGAGTCGTGGTGACGCTGGTGCTTGAGGAAGTGGCGAATCGCACTGCGCGCTTTCGCGGTCACGACGAAATTGAGCCAGGTCGGGTTTGGCTGCGCATTGCGACGCGTGAGAATTTCCACTTTCTGTCCGCTTTCCAGCGGCTGCGACAAGGGTGCCAGGCGCTGGTTGATGCGCACCGCGACACAGGAGTTGCCGATATCCGTGTGCACCGAGTAGGCGAAGTCCACGGCCGTGGCGCCCGCCGGCAGATCGATGATCTCGCCTTTTGGCGTGAACACGTAGACCTCGTCCGGGAACAGGTCGATCTTCACGTTCTCGATAAATTCCAGCGAGTCGCCGGCGCGCTGCTGCATCTCCAGCAGGCCCTGTACCCAGCGCCGCGCGCGCACCTGGCTGGTGCCACCGGTATTGATGACCTCATCGCCGGAGGCCTTGTAGAGCCAGTGCGCGGCAATGCCGCTGTTGGCCATCTCGTCCATTTCCTTGGTGCGCACCTGCACCTCGATCGGCACCCCGTGCATGCCCAGCAGCACCGTGTGCAGTGACTGGTAGCCGTTGGACTTGGGAATCGCGATGTAGTCCTTGAACTCGGAAATGACCGGCTTGTACAGGTTGTGCATCACACCCAGCACCCGGTAGCAGGCGTCGACACTGTCGACGATGATGCGGAAGGCGTAGACGTCCATGATTTCCTTGAACGACTTCTTCTTCGCTCGCATCTTCTGGTAAATGCTGTACAGGTGCTTTTCGCGACCGATGACCAGCGCATCGATAGCCTCGCGCTGCAGGCGCACCTCGATGGCGTTCTGAATTTTCTCCAGCAGTTCCTTGCGGTTGCCGCGCGCGGCCACCAGTGCCGCGCGCAAACGGCTCGCGCGCAGGGAGTGGATGGCGAAGAAGGCGCGGTCCTCGAACTCGATACGCACGTCGTTCATGCCCAGGCGGTGGGCGATGGGAGCGTAGATCTCCAGGGTCTCGCGGGCGATGCGCGCGCGCTTCTGGGGCTTGAGAGCCCCCAGGGTGCGCATGTTGTGCAGGCGGTCGGCGAGTTTCACCAGGATCACGCGAATATCCCGCGCCATCGCCAGGGCCATCTTCTGGAAGTTTTCCGCCTGTTTTTCCGCCGGGCTGTCGGTCTCAAACTGGGTGAGCTTGGAGACGCCGTCCACCAGGTCCGCCACCTCGTCACCGAACTGTTCGGCCAGCGCCGCCTTGGGGATGGCGGTGTCCTCGATGACGTCGTGGAGCATGGCCGCGGCCAGGCTCTGGTGATCCATGTGCATGCCGGCCAGTATCGTGGCGACCGCCAGCGGGTGGGTGACATAGGGTTCGCCGGAGCGGCGCTGCTGACCGTCGTGGGCCTGCTCCGCGTAGAAATAGGCGCGGCGAACTATCTGGATCTGGTCGGGGGGCAGGTACGAAGAGAGGCGGTGGGCCAGACTATCGATGGTGTGCAAAGCCGCGCGCGCCTCTCTGTGGGTTCCAGTCGGGGATAGATCAGATTTCCTGATCGGACAGGTAGGCCGGGGCGGCCATGGACGGTGCCGGAGCCACTTCTTCTTCCGGCTCGTCGAGAATGCTGGCGTCCACCAGGCCTTCCTCGATCTCGCGCAGGGCGATTACCGTCGGCTTGTCGTTCTCTTCCGGGACCAGCGGATCTTTGCCGCCAGTGGCGATCTGGCGGGCGCGCTTGCTGCCCACGATAACCAGTTCGAAGCGGTTGTCGACGTGCTCGAGGCAATCTTCAACAGTAATACGTGCCATAAACTTTCGATTCCATCTAATTTGGCGCGCCGCACGCGCGCAGTGGGTGCCCGGGGGGCGAATTCTTTACGGGTGACCGGCTATTTTACCGGACCGCGGAGTGTACGCAATTCGATCAATCGGCTCAATGGCGCAGCAGTGCCTGTAGCAGCTCGCCGTGGCGCTCCTGTTGCCGTTCCAGGCGCTGGCGCTGCGCGGTAATGATTGCGCGCAACTCGTGCAGCGCCTCGTCGAAATTGTCGTTGATCACCAGGTAGTCGGCCTCTACATAGTGGGTCATTTCGTCGATCGCCTGGTCCATGCGGCGCTCGATCACGCTCTGCTCATCCTGGCCGCGGCCGGTCAGGCGCTCGCGCAGTGCCTGCTGGGATGGCGGCAGAATGAAGATGCCGACGGTGTCCGGCAGCTGCCGGCGCACCTGGGCGGCGCCCTGCCAGTCGATCTCCAGAATGACATCGCGGCCGCTGGCCAGGGTCTCCTGCACCCACTCCTTGGATGTGCCGTAGAAGTTGTCGAAAACCTGCGCGTGCTCGAGGAAGGCATCCCGATCGAGCATCTGCAGGAATTCATCGCGCTCCACGAAGTGGTAGTTGATACCGTGCTGCTCGCCCGGGCGCATGGTTCTGGTGGTGTGGGACACCGACACCGTCACGTCACGGTCACTGTCCACCAGTGCCTTCACCAGGCTGGTCTTCCCCGCACCGGAGGGCGCGGACACGGTATATAGGGTTCCTGTTTGCACAACTGATCCTGTTTCCGGGCTAATGCGCCGGCCATTATACCTGAGGGAAGAGAAACTGACGGCGTTAGCGGAACGGGAGTGGAGTCTGGCAAGAAATGGGTAAAAGGCTAAACCCCGGCCGGGATTGGGGGGAGTGTTGGGATTTTCAGGCACACGATACTCACCAAAAAACTACATGGCGCATGTGTCCCTGAGCCCGGCCGGGATCGCCCAGCGGAAGCTTGCTCAATCACCACCTACCCCCTGCGACTGAGTGTTGCTCCCTGTTGCTAATCGCTAACGAGAGCGACTGTATCTTCTTTGTCCGTAAAAGCCAACCACCACCAGGTCAGCGCGCTGACCGCCACATAGCCGACCAGAGAGGTGGACAGGGTCGCCGGCAGCAGTGGCAGCGCGGCGATCAACACTGCCAGGCGCACCAACTCCGCAACCCTGGCCCAGCTGTGGCCGTTGAGGATGCGGCCATTGGCGATCAGGCCCAGTGCGAGCAGCGCCACCGCCACCAGTTGCTGTGAATAATCCAGCTGTTGCGCGTACCAGAGCAGAGCCAGGGTGCCGCCGGAGTATATGAGGTGCTGCAACAGTGCATAGATGCGCCGGCCGCGGCCGATCTGCGGGTCGAAGCGTTCGAAGTGCTCCAGGTCGCAGGACGGCACCGGCATCGCCGCCTCCGCATCTGCCGGCCGGTAGCCGGTGCGGCGGAACCACAGCGTGAACTTGTCCCACCAGCTCTTCGTGTACCAGGCATCCAGAGCCATGCGCTTGTAGTGCTGCAGGTTGGCCGCCAGCGGGTCGAAGTTGTTCAGCGGCTTGCGCACCCCGTAGATACAGGGCTCCTGTTTCAGCTCTTCCTGATAGGTGCCGAACAGGCGGTCCCAGATAATGAAGACGCCGCCGTAGTTCCTGTCCACATAGACCTTGTTCTGCGCGTGGTGCACCCGGTGGTTGGACGGGGTTACGAAAATCCACTCCATCCAGCGCACTTTCGGGAATTTCTGCGTGTGCACCCAGAACTGGTAGATCAGGTCGATGGCGCCGGCAGTGATCATCAGCTCCGCCGGCAGGCCGATCAGCAGCAGCGGCAGGTAGAAGATCCAGCCGATCGGCAGGCCGCCGCACGGCTGTCGCAGCGCGGTGGTCAGGTTGTAGTCCTCGCTCTGGTGGTGCACCAGGTGGTCGGCCCAGAAGATATTGATCTCGTGGGCGAAACGGTGTTTCCAGTAGTAGCAGAAGTCGTAGGCGACCACTGCCAGCAGCAGGTGCCAGGGATTGGCCGCCGACCAGCTGAAGCCGACAGTCTCATAGTAGGGCGTCAGCAGCTGATACAGCGGGATGTAAATCAGCAGCCCCACGCCCTTGCGCACCAGGCCGGTGATACGGCTCAGGATGCCGGCACTCAGGCTGCCGATGGCGTCGTTGAGGCGGTAAAGGCCCCAGCCGCGCCAGCGGTCCAGCGCCAGTTCCACCAGTACTGCGATCAGGAAAAACGGAATGGCCAGGGTGATGAGATTCACGATTACCTCTTCTTGTTGTTATCTACCCTCGGTATCGGGGCACTTTGCCACAGCGGCGTCACGTGGCAAATGTCCACAGGGGGCGGATTTCGGAATCCGTTAGAGTCCTGGTGGGAAGGAGTGGCTTCTCGCGCTATCAAATAGTGGCTGCGAGCAACTCGCCCAGGAAGGCCAACAGTGATTCGTTACGATCGGGCGCGACAGACAAAAGAAAGGCCGGCAAATGCCGGCCTTTCCCGTTAGCACATCGGTAACTGACTCTGATCAGGGGCTGGCCTGTGCATCCAGGGTCACACCGGAATAACTGCTGTAACCGCGGATACTGATATACCAGGTACCCGCTGCCGGGTTGCTGATATTGCAGCTCTCGTCGTTGCCCCACTTGTAGGGGCGGCAGTCGTAGTTGCTGGTGGTCGGCTGGGCACCGTGGCGCACATAGAGATCGCCGTCGCCGCTGCCACCGGACATCTGCACATCCAGGGTCGCCATGCCCGCATTGACGTTCAGGGTGAAGTGCTGCCACGAGGCCTGGCTGCCGGACAGATTGGTCTCGGTCCAGCCGCTGGCACCGCCGCCACTGCCGCCCTCGTCGAAGCTGCCGACCAGGCTGAGGCCGGAGAAGCTGCTGTAGGCGCGGACCATCACATAGTAGGTGCCGGCCTGCACATTGGAGATGCTGCAGGTCTCGTTGTTGCCATTCAGGTACGGGCGGCAGTCGTAGCTGCTGGTAGTCGGCGCCGAGCCGAACTTCACATACAGGTCCGCATCGCCGCTACCGCCGGAGATCTGGAACTGCAGGTTCGAGGCACCCGCCGGTACTTCCAGGGTAAACGACAGTTCTGCACCGCTGCTGGCGGACAGGTTTGTCTCGGCTACGCCATTTTCCAGCACGCCATCGCCCGGGCCCGGATCGCCGCCACCGTCGCCGGCCGCTGCCACCGCTGCGGCCGCGTCAACGATACCGGCGCCGCACTGGCTGCAGGAGGCCGGGAAGCTGCGCGCGGTGCTGGTCAGGATCGACTCCACTTCGGTCGGAGTCAGGGTCGGATCCACCGCATAGAGCAGCGCGGCGGCGCCGGCCACGTGCGGGGTGGCCATGCTGGTGCCCTGGTAGAAGGCGTAGTTGTCACTGCCGGGGCCCTGGGTACCGCTGTTCAGCGTGGAAAGCACGCCGTTGCTCGATACCGAGGTGTCACCGCCGGGCGCCGCGACATCCACCACGCTGCCGTAGTTGGAGTACCAGGCGCGACCGCCGGACCTGTCGACCGAGGCGACGGTGACGACGCCGGAGCAGTTGGCCGGGGTCGAGTTGCTGGCGTTGGTGTTTTCATTGCCTGCGGCCACTACCACGGTGCTGCCGAGGCTGCGCGCGGTGTTGATCGCATTCTGGGTGGTGCTGCCACAGCTGCCGCCGCCACCCAGGCTCAGGTTCAGAACCTGGGCCGGATTGGCATTGGCGGGCACGCCGCTGACGGAGCCGCCGGCGCCCCAGATAATGGCGTCGGCAATATCCGAGGTGTAGCCGCCACAGCGGCCCAGCACCCGGATCGGCACCACCTTGGCCTTGTAGGCGACACCGGCCACGCCGATACCGTTGTTGGTCGCGGCCGCCACGGTACCGGCAACGTGGGTGCCGTGCCAGCTGCTGTTGCTGGCCGGCGAGCCCGAGTAGCAGGCACCGGCCGGGGCCCAGTCGCCCTCGTCACTGGCGTCGCTGTCGCGGCCGTCGCCGTCTCGGGCCACGGTGGAGTCCGAAATCATGTCGTAGCCCGGCAGCAGGTTATCCACCAGATCCGCATGGGGGCGGTAGCCGGTATCGATCACCGCGACCACGACGCCCTCGCCCTGGGTGGTGTCCCAGGCGGTCGGCAGATTCAGGCCGCCGGTGGCTTCGAAATAGTGCCACTGCTGGTTGTAGCTTGGATCAGTGGGGGTGGCCATCGGCTGCATCAGCAGGTCCGGCTCAGCGTATTCGACGTTCGGATCCTGCTGCAGGCGGCCGATGATCTCCGCCATCTCGGCATTGCCCTTGCGGCCATTCAGCCGCATCAGCTGAGCGCCGGTGGCCAGGCGGCGCATATGGCGCAGCTCGGTGCCGGCCAGGCGCGAGGCATGCTCCAGCGCAGTCTGCGACATGCTGGATGCCATGCCCATTTGGGTGGCGTTTTTGTATTTGACGATGATGCGATCGGTCATCGGCTGTGCAATAACCGGTGCGGCTGCCGGTGAGTTGATCTCGACCGCGTGCGTCGCCAATGGCAGCGCGCAGACGAGCGAGGCTGCGGTCAGCAGCGCTGACTTCTGCAGCAGGTTTTTTAGCGTTGGTTTCATTGTTGCTAGGATCTCCGTAATTATTTTTATCGGACACGCCCGGGTGCTGCATAGGCGCGCCTGGTTAGCGCTGATAGTTCGCTAACACTGGTTTCCTCCCTGACCGCTAGAAAAACTTTTTCCACTAGAGAGGCCGGTGTTGCGCCGACTTGCCGCAAAGCTCAGCAGCGCTGATTCGCTGCACAGGAAGCGCGGCACAGGCACAAATACCGTTTCGCGCATAAGGATGAATATCCTAATGCTTGCCTGTAACGGAAATGTCTTACTAAGCCTCAGCTAGTTTTCAGGACAATATTTGGAATAAGGCGCCAAATGGCAATTAGTTGGGGTACGACCGTGCCGGTCAAAAAATAAGTGAGAAGTGGGTCGCGGTGGATATGCGAAGCCCGGGTGGCGTGCACCGTCACGGTGCGGATATGTTGAGGAAGCGGGGAGATTAAAAAACAGCGCGCGAAGGAACCGTTTTTCGGTGCCCTATTGGCGGGGGATGTAGGGCTGACCGGCGCTCATTAATCAAATCAATTCGGTTACCACTCGATGTTTTGCGCCTAAACAAGAGCTAACTGGGTTACCGCCTTCGTTGGCGGTGTACTTTTGGCTGTTCGCACTCTGTTGATACAGGTTGGAGCCGGACTGGCACACCGACCTCACCACCCTCACGCCCCGCAGCCGCCTGCATTTCATCGGCGCCACCACCGCACTGGCTCAGAACGGATTGCGAGGTGTAGCAGCAGTCTGAACACATTCTATGTGTCTTCTGCCCCTTTGTTTTTGGCTTCAATCCAGCGACTCATAAATTCCTCGGCGCGGTGTTCGCTGCGCCTTAGGATGCGCCCCCAAATCTGCCGGTTGCGATGTTCCTCCAGGTTCGCGGCGGTGGCCTCCAGTCGTTCGATAAACGCGGCGGCGTGGCGCTGGTAGGCAAACCCGGTTTTGAGCGCTTGGGTGCCCGCGTCACGCGCGGTGAGCCAGGCGCTTTTGCTTTGATAGAGGTGTGCGGTGGTCGCCGCGAACCGATCAGGGGTGTCGCTAAGCGAATATCCCCAGGCATCTTCAGGCGCCATCGACTCGGCGCCGATGGGCGTGGTGACTACAGGCGTGCCGGTAAGCCAGCCCTCCAAGATCTTGCCTTTTTGCCCGGCGCCGAAGCGCAGCGGCGCCAGGTTCAGTCGGTAGCGGGCCATCGTGGCCTGCGCATCCTCGGTGCGCCCGCGGATTCGAAGTCCCGTGGCCGGATCACTGAGGCGCTGCATCGCGTGATCAGAGTAGGCGCCATAGACGTGGCACTCCACACCGGGCAGCAGTGAACGCAGCTGCGGCCAGACTTCCTGCGCAAACCAGGTGGTGGCATCCCGGTTGGGCGCGTGTTTAAAGCCGCCGATCATCACCAGGTGCTGGCGCTCGTCGAAGCCAGGCAGCGCCCTGGCGTCGGGCAGTTCCCGCACCAGAAATGGCAGGTAGTGCAGTTGCCAGTCGGGCAGGCAAAAGTGCTGCTTCAGCAACTCCACCTCGACCTGAGAAATCATCACGGTGAGATCGCAGCGGGCCATGGCCGCGATCTCGCGCTCAGCAGTGGGGTGAAACAGGTTTAGCGGTTGGCCGCTTTTGAGCGCCTGGTGGCGCGCCTCGCGCAGGCTGTGGAAATCGCTGGTATCGAGCAGCGTGAGCGCCTGTGGGCACTGTTCGCGCACCCGCCAGCCAAACTGCTCTTCCATCACGAAGCGATCGTAGATCACGAGTGTGGGATTCAATGCGCGCACCCACTGATCAAAGCCGGCGTCATTGACCGCGATGCGGTGTTCGCCGTATCCGGTCGCGGCCTGGAAGGGTGTGGGCTGGGCGGGGCTGGCGATCTCCACGCAATAGCCGGCCTCGGCGAGCAGGTCGAGAATATCCAGTGTGCGCCGACCGGCAGCCGTGGAAGCGGGCTCGGGCCACTGTTTGGCGAGCAGCAGCGCCCGCCTGACGGGCGCGCTCACGGCCTGGCCACGTGGTTTGGTTGTGCTGCGCGCCGAGAGGGAAAGGGTATAGCCGGGATTAACCGACGGGCTATAGAGGTCGAGGCATTCGCGCTGGACGCGTAGCGATACAAGCGGTACATCTGCAGGCTACTCAATATTCTGCACTTGCTCTCGCATCTGCTCGATCAGCACTTTCAGTTCCACCGCTGCCTGTGTCGTGTCGGTAACCACGGATTTTGACGACAGCGTATTGGCCTCGCGGTTGAACTCCTGCATCAGGAAATCGAGTCGCCGGCCGATGGCGCCACCGCCCTCGAGTACGCGGCGGGTCTCGGTGACATGGGCGTCGAGGCGGTCCAGTTCTTCGTCCACATCGGCTTTTTGTGCCAGCAGCACGATTTCCTGTTCCAGCCGGTCCTTGTCTAGCTCACCGAGCAATTCCTCGAGGCGCGTGCGCAGCTTGTCCCGCTGTGCCGCGAGTATCTGCGGCAGCAGCTCGCGCACGCGGGCCACCTGCTCTTCGATACCCAGCAGGCGCGCCTCGATGAATTTGCGCAATTCCGCGCCCTCCCGCTCTCGGTTGGCGCTGAGTTGCGCCAGGGCTTCGGCAAAGGCCTGCAGGATGGCGGCGGACTGCTGTTCGGCATCGGTTTCCGGCTCGGCGATCACGCCGGGCCACTGCAGAATCTGCAGCGGGTTGAGAGGCATGGTGTCCGCGCCCGCTGCAACCTGCCTGGCCGCCTGCACCACCGCCTGGGCGAGCGGCTGATTGATTTCCAGACCCGCCGCTTCCACATTGTTGGGCTTCAGGTTCAGGGTCAGTTCGAGCTTGCCGCGAGACAGGGTCTTGCGCAGTGAGTCGCGCAGTTGTGTCTCCAGCGGCCGCGCAGCTTCCGGCAGGCGGAAGTGGGGCTCCAGGTAGCGGTGATTGACCGAGCGCAGTTCCCAGATTGCAGTGCCGGTGTCGTAGGGCGCCTCGGCGCGGCCGAAGGCGGTCATGCTGCGCACTTTGTTCTGAACCCGGCTGTTGGCCATAGCTGCTCCCCTGCAGGCGATCTCTGTTGTGTTTTGGGCCCGGCATCATAGCACAGCCACTCTGACAGTCTGGCTGGGGTATATAATGCAGCGCTTTTAGAGAAAACCCCGAGGTGAATCATGCAGCGTCCCAGCGGCCGCGCGCCGGCGCAACTGCGCCCCGTCAGAATTACTCGCAACTATACCCGCCACGCGGAGGGGTCTGTGCTTGTAGAGTTTGGCGATACCAAAGTGCTGTGCAACGCGTCCGTGGCCAGTGAGGTGCCGCGTTTTCTGCGCGGCCAGGGCAGCGGCTGGATCACTGCGGAATACGGCATGCTGCCCCGCTCCACCGGATCGCGCATGCCCCGCGAAGCGGCCAAGGGCAAGCAGAGCGGTCGCACGGTGGAAATCCAGCGCCTGATCGGCCGCTCCCTGCGCGCGGCAGTCGACCTGGAGTTGCTCGGTGAAAACCAGATCACCATAGATTGCGACGTCATTCAGGCCGATGGCGGCACCCGCACGGCGGCAATCACCGGCGCCTGCGTGGCGCTGGTGGATGCGCTGCGCTACATGCAGCGGGAAAAAATCATCACTTCAGACCCGTTGAAGAATATGGTGGCAGCGGTATCCGTCGGTATCTATGACGGCGAGGCGGTGCTGGACCTGGACTATCCGGAAGACAGCAGTGCCGATACGGATATGAACCTGGTCATGGCGGAAGACGGCGGCATGATCGAGGTGCAGGGCACCGCCGAGGGCGAGCCCTTTACCGAAGCGCAGTTCGCACAGATGCTGGGGCTGGGTAAGGCCGGCATCGACGAGCTGATCGGCCTGCAGAAAGAAGCGCTGTCTTTGTAAGTTCGCGGCGCCGAACAGCAGAACACCGCAGCAATCGGCGCCCTTTTCTCTTTCCTGCTCGACCGTGTGGAAATTAGGCAGGCATTACCACGACATTTCGCCGCGCAACAGCCGATTTACCATAGGCTTCTCTCCCAGAGCGATAAGACGCACTACGAGAGAGCCGATGAACATCCGAAACGCAACTTTCGCGCTGGCATTAATGCTGGCCGCCACTGCCGTTGTTTTTGCGCAGGAAGCCGCTCCGGAAGCTCAGCAGGAAGCAAAGCCCCACCACAAACATTACCAGGAACCTGCCGGCGGCGATAAGCCCTCCCCCACAGGCAGTCTGGCTCCAAAGTTACAGAACCTCGGCAAGCACACCTTTCCAGTAAGCTGCGCCTCGGACCAGGGACAGCGGTACTTCAATCAGGCTCTCAACCTGACCTATGGCTTCAATCACGCCGAGGCCGGCAGGTCGTTCCGCGAGGCGGCGCGACTGGATCCGGATTGCGCGATGGCTTACTGGGGGCAGGCACTGGTGCTGGGGCCAAATATCAATGCACCCATGGACCCGGAGGCCGAGCCCTCCGCTCAGGAGCTGGTGCAAAAGGCGATGTCACTGCGCAGCGGGGTGAACGAACGGGAGCGCGCGTTGATCGAAGCTTTGGCCAAGCGCTATACCGGTGATCCTGCGAATCGCGCGGCGGCTGACCAGGCCTACGCCGAAGCCATGGGCGCGGTGGCGGAGAAGTTTCCCGATGATCTGGATATCGCTACGCTGTATGCCGAGGCGATGATGGATCTGCGGCCCTGGAATTACTGGATGCGCGATGGCACGCCTTATGAGGGCACGGAAAAAATCGTTGCGCTGCTGGAGACGGTGATGGCGCGAAATCCGCAGCATCCCGGCGCCCTTCATCTCTATATCCACCTGATTGAACCCACCAACACACCTGAGCGTGCGGAAAAGGCGGCGGATACACTAAAGGACCTTATGCCGGGTGCCGGGCATATCGTGCACATGCCGGCACATATCTTTCAGCGAGTCGGGCGCTACGAGGATTCCGCCGCAGCCAATGTCCGCGCGATTGCGGCCGATGAGGATTACATCACCCAGTGTCGCGCCCAGGGGCTCTACCCCATGGCCTACTACCCGCACAATATTCACTTCCTGTGGTTTGCCACCACCGCACAGGGGCGCAGTGCCAAGGCAATTGAGTCCGCCAACAAGGCGGCCGAGAAAATCTCGGACGAGACACTGGCACAGATGCCGATGCTGGCCGGCTTCCGGGTGATCCCCTACTGGGCGCTGGCGCGGTTCGGTAAGTGGGATGAGGTGCTGGCATTGCCGGAACCACCTGAAGATCTGTTTTTGACCGGCTCCTGGCACTATGTGCGTGGGCTGGCATTCATCGCCAAAGGTGACCTGGATGCGGCGCAAAAGGAGTTGGACGCGGTGAACAAAATTGCCTCCGACCCGCGGCTGGATTACACGCTGTTTTCACCCAACAGTGCGGCAAGAATCTTCGCGATTGCGCCGGAGGTGCTCGCCGGTGAGCTGGCGGCGGCCAAGGGCGATCACGCTGCGGCCGTCGGGTATCTGGAGCGGGCTGTGCGGCTTGAGGACGGCCTGGTGTACACCGAACCGGCGGAATGGCACTACCCGCCTCGCCTTGCACTGGGGGTGGTGTTACTGGACGCCGGGCGCCCGACAGAGGCGGAGACAGTGTACTGGCAGGATCTTGAGCGCTACCCGAATAACGGCTGGGCGCTGTTTGGACTTGGCAAAGCGCTGCGCGCGCAGGGCAGAACCGAGGAGGCCGACCTGATTGAAGCGCGCTTCAAGCGCGCCTGGCGCAATGCCGATATAAAGCTGACGGCGTCGCGGGTCCAGTGAGCGTAACCCCTGTCCCGTCCTGAAACCGGTTTGCGGGTTTCAGGGCGGGACACCCTGCCAGGGCTTCGACCCGCAATCAGACCTCCAGGTCGTAATCCATGATCACCGGCAGGTGGCTGGAAAAGTCGACGTTCTTGTTGATCGCGCCGTACTCGATGCGGTTCTTAAGGGTCTGGGACACTATCTGCATATCGGTGCGCCAGCCATCCCCCTCGCCGACCTTGCCGCTCGGCCACCAGGAGAACTCGTCGGCGTCCTTGACCACTTTGCGGAAGGCGTCGACATAGCCGATCTCATTGAATAGTTGATCGAGCCAGCGCTGTTCGTGACGCATAAAGCCGGGTGTATCCTGGTGGTCCTGCCAGTTCTGCACATCGGCCCGGCGATGGGCCATGCCCCAGTTGCCGCAGAAGATAAAGTCGCGGCGTTTGCGACTGATCTTGTGCAGGTGCGCCTGCATGTCGTCGAAGAACTGCACCTTCTTTTCCAGGGTGGCTTCATCGTTGGCGAGCGGCGCCAGCAGTGAGCCGACGCTCAGGCGTTCGAAGTCCGCCTGCAGATAGCGCCCGTACATATCCTCGCCATTGGCAAAGCCCATGCCGAAAATGATGGCCTTCGGCTGATTGCGGGTATAGATAGCCACGCCGTTTTCGTGCGGCGTACCGGAGTCGAAGAAATAGCTGTAATAGCCGTCGGGGTGGAAGATCGGATGGTCCAGCTCCGGTTCCAGGGAGCGCAGGTCCTGCAGACAGATGATATCCGCGTCCTGTTCCGCCAACCAATCGTAGAGACCGCGCTGCGCCGCCTGATGGACGCCGTCTACTGACAAGCTCACTATTCGCATTATTAGCCCCTTACCAGCGGACTGTGTATGATTACTAGCATTATTAATGTCACTCTCCGACAGAGCCCTGCGGAGAAGTCTCCCTTCACCTTAGCCAATAGTTAATAATTTTCCATGCAGCAGTATCAGCGCGACTTTATCCAACTGGCCCTGGACCATCAGGTGCTGTGTTTTGGTGATTTCACCCTGAAGTCCGGCCGCCAGAGCCCCTATTTTTTTAATGCCGGCCGCTTCCACACAGGGGTCGCACTGGCGGCTCTGGGACAGGCCTATGCCGAGGCGATTCTCGCTTCGGGAGTGGAGTTTGATGTCATTTTCGGGCCGGCCTACAAGGGTATCCCGCTGGGTGCGGTGACCGCCGTGGCGCTGGCGCAGAAAGGTGTGGATAAGCCCTTCTGTTACAACCGCAAAGAGGCCAAGGGGCACGGCGAGGGCGGAACCTTAGTGGGTGCGCCGCTTGTTGGCAAGGTTTTGATTATCGACGACGTGATTACCGCCGGTACCGCGGTGCGCGAGGTGATGCAGATCATCGATGCCCACGATGCGGAAGCCGCCGGCGTGGTGATTGGCCTGAATCGCCAGGAGAAGGCCAGTGAGGAGTGTGAACTCTCTGCTATTCAGCAGGTGGAGAGGCAGTACAATATCCCGGTCATCAGTATTGTGCAGCTGGACGATATCGTGAGCTTTCTCGAAGAGGGGTCACGGGAAGCTGACACCTTACAGAAAATCTTGGACTACCGGCAGCGCTACGGCGTCTCGGGTCAGTAATGCTTCTGCCCGCGGCCACTGTGCGCCCGTTTATTCAGTGAGAAGAGCGATGAAAATCGCCCCAATTGCATCAGCCCTGTTGTGTTTTGCCTGCCTGGCGCTGCCCTGCGCGCAGGCAAAGACCGCTGACGAATACAGTGGCAAGGTGCTCTACCGCTACACCGATGATAAGGGCATCCAGGTGCTGGACGACCTGGTGCCGCCGCGTTTTGTGGCCAAGGGCTACGAAGTACTGACGCCCACGGGTCGCCTGCTGAAGGTGGTGCCGCCGCAGCTGACCGGCAAAGAGTTGCGCGAGCAACAGCGCCGCGAGGCGCAGATGGAGGCGGATCGTCGGTTGCTCAAGCGCTACAACAGCGTCGCGGATATCGAGAGCGCGCGCTCACGCAAACTGGCGATCGTCGAGCAGGATATGGCGATCATGCGCTCGAATGTCTCCAGCCTCGGCCGGCAGATAGAACAGGAAGAGGCTGCGGCCGCGCGCACTCAGCGCAATGGCCGCGAAGTGGCGCCTGAGCTGCTGCAGCGCATCGCCGACCTGCGCGAAGAAGTGAAGGTACTCCGCGAGCGCCTGAGCCGGCGCGAGGCGGAAGCGGTGTCGATCAACAGGGAGTTTGATCAGGCGGCCGCACGCTACGCGGAAATTGCCGAAAATTAAGCGTCTCGAGCGCTTTCCAGTCTGAATCCGGCGGGGGTTTGCCCGCCGATCACTTAGCCGTCAGAGCCGTCTCGCGAAAGAACCCCGCCATCAATACCGGCCACTGCTCTGCCCAGTATTCCGTGGGCTTGCGCTTAAAACCACTGCGCACGTACTGCACGATACGTCCCTCGGCGCTGGCCATCAACAGGTTGGCGGCGCCGCCCAGGGGAATCGCCGGGCGCAGCTGTTCGCGCAGTTCGGCCTCGCGCAGAATCTGCTTCAGCTGGGTTTCCAGGCGATCGAAGAACTGTAGGATGCGGCCGTGCAGGCGCTCGGTTTCGCCGGTCAGGGCATCGCCGGTGAGCAGGCGGGTAATGCCCGGGTTGCGCTCGCAGAACGCCAGCAGCAGGTGCAGAATCTTTTGGCAGCGGGCCAGCGCGGAGGGCTCGTCCTGCAGTATCAGCGCCACGCGACTGAAAATCGTCTCCTCGATGAACTCGATCAGTCCCTCGAACATCTTGGACTTGCTGGGGAAGTGGCGATAGAGGGCCGCTTCGGAGAAGCCTACTTCTTTGGCCAGGGCCGCGGTGGTAATGCGCGCACCGGGGCTCGCCTCCAGCATATGCGCCAGAGCCTGCAGTATCTGTTGACGCCGGTTGATTTTTTCGCTGCTCATTGACTGCCTTTAATCCGGTTGGGCGCCGGATGGTGGATTTGTTGTTGTCGCGTTTATTCTGCGGCGGCGGAATCCTACCGATTCGCGGGGCCGCCTTCAATTGCCAGGCGGTTACTGGGACCCGGCATGCGCCCCGTTATTGGTGATCAGGGTGCCGACACCGGTATCGGTAAAGATTTCCAGCAGCACCGCGTGGGGTACGCGGCCGTCGATGATATGGGCCGAGTTCACGCCGGATTTTACCGCGTCCAGGGCGCAGGCAATCTTCGGCAGCATGCCGCCATAGATGGTGCCGTCGGCGATCAGGCCGTCCACCTGCAGGGTGCTGAGGCCGGTGAGCACCTCGCCCTCCTTGTCCTGCAATCCCGCTACATTGGTGAGCAGCATCAGCTTCTCCGCCTTCAGATACTCGGCGATCTTACCGGCCACCAGATCGGCGTTGATATTGTAGGAAGCGCCGTCCTTGCCGACGCCGATCGGGGCGATGACCGGAATGAAATCGCTGTGGATCAGCATATCTATCACATCGGTGTTGACGCTCTCCACCTCGCCCACATGGCCGATGTCGATGATCTCGGAGGCGTGCAGGCCGGCCGCCTCACTCCCTATCTGCAGCTTCTTTGCCTTGATCAGCAGGCCGTCCTTGCCGGTCACGCCGACGGCGCGGCCGCCGTTCTTGTTGATCAGGTTGACGATCTGCTTGTTCACGGTGCCGCCGAGCACCATCTCGACGACGTCCATGGTCTCGCTGTCGGTCACGCGCATGCCGTCGACGAAGCGCGATTCGATGCTGAGTTTCTCCAGCAATTCGCCAATCTGCGGGCCGCCGCCGTGCACCACCACCGGATTCATGCCCACCAGCTTCATCAGGATGATGTCGCGGGCAAAACTGTTCTGCAGTGCCTCGTCCACCATCGCGTTGCCACCGAACTTGACCACAATGGTCTTGCCGGTAAAACGCTGGATGTAGGGCAGTGCCTCGTTCAGTACCTGGGCGACGCGCAGTGCGGATTTGCTATCCAGAGACATAAATCGGTATTCCTTGTTAAATAAGCTGCCGGTCCGGCACCGCGAGATTGGGGGCGACTTTTTCGAGTTGCGACATGATCTGCGCGCGGATGCGCTCCAGAGCCTCGTCGCTGTCTGCCTCGAAGCGCAATGTCAGTGCAGCGCCGGTGTTGGAGGCGCGCACCAGTCCCCAGCCGTCGGCGTATTCGATCCGCATGCCGTCGATGGTATTAATGTCGGCAGCGCCGAATTCGCCCTGCGCTTGCAGCTTTTTCACCAGTGCGAATTTCTCTTCTTCGGCGACCGGCAGCAATATTTCCGGTGTGCTGCTCAGTTGCGGCAGCGAGTCGAGCAGCTCGTCCAGGCTCTGCTCGCGCAGCGCCATGATTTCCAGTACGCGGGCGGCCGCGTAGATGCCGTCGTCAAAGCCGAACCAGCGATCCTTGATAAAGATGTGCCCGGAGAGTTCGCCGCCGAGAATTGCTCCGGTCTCGAGCATCTTGGTTTTCATCGGTGCGTGGCCGGTTTTCCACATGATCGGTCGCCCGCCATACTGGTTCACCAGCTGCGCCAGCGCCCGGCTGCACTTGACGTCGAAGACAATATCCTCGCCCGGGTTGCGCGCGAGGATATCGCGAGCCAGCAGCATCACCAGCTGGTCCGCCCAGGCGATGCGGCCCGATGCAGAAATCAGCGTGACGCGATCGCCGTCCCCGTCCAGTGCGACACCCAGGTCGGCCCCGGTCTCGGCCACCTTGTCGATCAGAGCCTTGAGGTTCTCCGGGCGCGACGGGTCCGGCGGGTGGTTGGGGAAGTCGCCGTCGATTTCACAGAAGAGCGGAGTAACGGCACAGCCCAGCTGTTCGAACAGCTGCGGGGCCAGCGTCGACGTGGCGCCATTACCGGCATCCACCACCAGGTGTGGCTGGCCGGCGAGGGCCACATCGTTGAAGATCTCGTCGATATAGGCTTCCCTGATGTCCTGTTCGCGGTTGCTGCCCTGGCCGCTTTTGAACGGACCTCTCTGCATCAGCTGGTAAAGGCGCTGCAGCTTTTCCTCCGCCAGCGGGCGACCTTTCATTACGATCTTGAAGCCATTGAATTCGGCGGGATTGTGGCTCGCAGTTACCACTACTCCGCTGCTGGCATTTTTGCCTTTCGCGCAGGCGTAATAGAGCAGCGGTGCAGGTACCAGGCCCAGGTTGACGCTGTGGCAGCCACTGTCGAGGATGCCTTCCACCAGGCAGTTGGACAGCAGTTCGCTGCTGTTGCGGCCGTCGCGTCCAACCAGCAGGATTTCCTCACCGGCGTGTTGCGCCAGGGTGCCGAGCGCACGGCCAAGCTGGTACGCAAAGGGCTCGTTGATTTCCTTGCCGGCAATGCCGCGGATGTCATAGGCGCGGAACACATGCGGCGGAAAGTCCGTGCTGGCTTGCAGTTCGGATTTCGTCGGTGTGGCCTTCTCCGCACCGCGATCCCCGCCGCTCGACGGGGTTGTCAGCGGACCTCGCGGCGAGGAATCACTGTCGCCGGTGGACAGGAGGCCCGCCTGGCCCGATTTCAGTTCCGGGTAATCCGCACTGCCGCGCGACTTTTTATTATCGCCGCGCTCCCAGGGTGCCAGCGTGTTGCGCGGCAGGAAACGCAACAGCAACAGCAGGGAAACCCCGAGACCGGCGGCCGCACAGAGGTAGATCCACAGTGCGGAAATGCCGTGCTCTTTGGCGAAGGCGGCGGAAGGAATGAACTGTACTTGCAGATGGCTGCCATCTACTCTGGCCAGCGCCGTATAGCCGCTACCCTGCCCTTTCTGCCACAGGGTCTGCGGCGGCCCGTCGGGGAACTTCTGCACCAGCCGGATCTGGCCGCGGCTGCTGTCGAGTTGTTCCAGCACCGATTCGAAAGTGCTAAAGGACTGGGTGACCAGCAGCAGGTTGTCCTGCAAGTTGATACCGTTGTGCAGTTGCCAGCTGTTGTCGCTGCCCGTACGCAGAAACTCCACCGGCTGTCCGGATTCCTCGCCGCTGCGCTTCAACAGATCGACCAGCGCAAAATTGAGCGTGGGATTGGTGCCGGCACCCACGCGAACCTGCTCTGGGGCAAATACCTGGGTCGAGGTGTCGCCGGGCTGGGCCGCCGAGCCGGCCATATTTTTGTTGGCGGCGATACTGCGCAGCTGCTGGGTGCGCCTGTGCAAAAACTGCTGCAGTTCGGTGGCGTAGGACTGCGCCTGCTGTTGCGCAGCCAGTTCCGCCTGTGCCTCACTGCGCGGGGCAATGATGCTTCCATTGAGCAGCTGGGCCCCGCCCAGCCAGACAGCTGCAGCCAGCAGCGCAGGTAGCAACAGGCTGCGATGAATAAACGATTGGCGATCGGTACTTTTGCGAGAAGCCACGGAAAATCCCAGTAAACCGTATTGTTATTGTTTCTGTGCCTTGGCGGCGATGATCTCTATCAGTTGTTCTGCGAGTTCAGTTTTTAGTGCCGACGGTAGCGCCATACTGCCATTTGCGTCGATGACGGTAACGGCATTGCGGTCGCTGTTGAAACCGCTGTCGGCGACACTGACATCGTTGGCAACGATCATGTCGAGTTTCTTGCGGGCCAGCTTGCCCTGTGCGTGTTCCACGACTTTTTCGGTCTCCGCGGCGAAGCCGACAGTGAACGGGCGCCGCTCCTTGCGCGCGGCGATACCGGCCACTATGTCGGGATTCTTGATCAGGGCCAGAGTCTCTTCGCTGTTGTCGTCGCGCTTCTTGATTTTCTGCTCGGCGACCTCTGCCGGGCGGAAGTCCGCAACGGCGGCGGCGCCGATAAAGATGTCGCACAGGTCTGCTGCACGTTCGGCGGCATCGCGCATTTCCAGTGCGCCGGTCACATCTACCCGCTTTACACCGGCGGGCGTGGCGAGATTCACCGGCCCGGCAATCAGTGTCACCTCCGCTCCGGCGCGCTGCGCGGCGGCGGCCAGAGCAAAGCCCATCTTGCCGGAGCTGTGGTTGCTCAGGTAGCGCACCGGATCCAGCGCCTCGCGGGTCGGCCCAGCGGTGATAGTCACTTTCCTGCCGGCGAGCGACTGCTGCGGGCGGAACAGGCTTTCGACCTCTGCCGCCAGCGCGTCGGGTTCCAGCATACGCCCGGGGCCCACGTCGCCGCAGGCCTGGCTACCGGCCGCCGGCCCCCAGAGCAGGGCGCCGCGATCCCGCAGTGTCTGTACATTGGCTGTGGTGGCGGCATGGCGCCACATGGCCTGGTTCATTGCCGGCGCCAGTGCCAGCCTGGCCTCGCTGGCCAGGCACAGGGTGGTAAGCAGGTCGTCGGCCAGGCCGCAGGCGAGCTTGGCCAGCACCTGGGCGCTGGCCGGGGCGATCAGGATCAGATCCGCCCACTTGGCCAGTTCGATATGGCCCATGGCGGCCTCGGCCGCCGGGTCCAGCAGGTCGGTGTGCACCGGGTTGCCGGACAGCGCCTGGTAGGTCAGCGGCTGCACGAACTCGCGGGCTCCGGCAGTCATGACCACCCGCACCTCGGCGCCGCGCTCTTTGAGGCGGCGCACCAGATCGGCACTCTTGTAGGCGGCGATACCGCCGCTGATGCCCAGCAGTATGCGTTTGTCGGCCAGGGAGGACATAGGCGCTGTATCCGAGACAGTGTTTCCGAAATTGAGAGAGCGGGTAAGATTAGCATTTCTGCGCCTGTTCATATAAGGCAAACAAACAGAATCACAGAAGTAGAAGCAACCGACTTCAGGGAGGAAGCGATGCGGATTACGGACTGGCCGGCGGCTGAGCGGCCGCGGGAAAAGCTGCTGGCGCGGGGCGCCGCGGCGCTCTCGGATGCCGAGTTACTGGCGATCTTCCTGCGTGTGGGGCTGCCGGGGCTGTCGGCGGTGGATCTTGCGCGCCAGCTGTTGGCGGACTTTGGCGGCCTGCGCCCGCTGCTGGAGGCGAATCAGAAGGAGTTCTGCCGCGCCAAGGGGTTGGGCGATGCCAAGTATGTGCAACTGCAGGCGGTGCTGGAGATGGCGCGCCGCCACTTGGCGGAGACCCTGGAGCGCACGGATGCCCTGTGCAGTCCCGACGCTGTGCGCGACTACCTGTCCGCGCAGCTGCGCCATCGCCAGCGAGAAGTCTTCTGCTGCCTGTTTCTCGACAGCCAGCACCGGGTGATTGCGTTCGAAGAGCTGTTTGAGGGCACCCTGAACGCCGCCAGCGTCTATCCCCGCGAAGTGGTGCAGGCGGCCCTGCTGAAAGGTGCGGCGGCGGTGATACTGGCGCACAACCACCCGTCCGGGGTCAGCGAGCCCAGCCAGGCCGATATCTGGATCACCCGGCGCCTGGTCAGCGCGCTGGAACTCGTGGATATCAAGGTTCTCGACCATATGATCGTGGGCGACGGTGCGGCTCTGTCTTTTGCGGAGCGGGGGCTGCTCTAGCCCGGATATTGCATCAGGCCGCTTGATATTCCACCCAGGCCTTTGTTTGTAAAAATTCTTTTGCGGTACAAAATGTTACCCACCACCGCTGGCCGCGCGCTCGCTTGACCTCTGCACGCTCAGCACATTTTTGCGGCTAATACGTGCAATAAGCATGCATATACGCCGCCAAAATGCACTGAGCGCACAGATCTCGGCGCGATCATCGCGGCCCCTGACGCAATATCCGGACTAGCCTTCCGGCGACCCGGCGGTTTCGTCGCCTTTTCTGCTGTACAAAACTTGCTCCCCATGGGCACTTCTGGTATAAAACGCCGCTCTTTGCGGCCGGGCCAGATTCTGAACAGTTTCCGCCGCCGCCCAGGAACCGGATTAGAATCCCGAATTAGATGTCCCCGCACCTCCTCTGCACTGGATTAGAGTCAGGCGGGCATGAGAGTTTTGAAGAGGCCAACAGATGTCCAAGGTATGTCAGGTAACCGGTAAGCGCCCGGTCACCGGTAACAATGTATCCCACGCCAAGAACCGCACCAAGCGTCGCTTTGTGCCCAACCTGCACAGCCACCGTTTCTGGGTTGAGTCCGAGAAGCGCTTCGTGAAGCTGCGGGTCTCCGCCAAAGGTATGCGCGTTATCGATAAGAAAGGTATCGATACCGTACTGAGCGAGCTGCGCGCCCGCGGCGAAAAAGTGTAACTGGCGGCATAACGCTTAGAGATCGGAGACAGAACAATGCGTGATAAAATTCGTCTGAATTCCAGTGCTGGTACTGGTCACTTCTACACCACTACCAAGAACAAGCGCAACATGCCGGAAAAAATGGAGATCAAAAAGTACGATCCCGTAGTCCGCAAGCATGTGATGTACAAAGAAGGCAAGATCAAGTAATTGCCTGTACAGCGCAGCGTAAAAAGCCCGGCCAGTCCGGGCTTTTTTGTGCGCAGATTTTGTGTGTGATGCCCGATTGGCGAGAAGAGTCCCCGGCAGTAGCGAATGCCTGAATTACCCGAAGTAGAGACTACCCGGCGCGGCCTGGCGCCGCACCTGGAAGGCCATTCCGTGCGCTCGGCGCGGGTGCGCCAGCGCCAGCTGCGCTGGCCGGTCGAAGTCGACTTTGAAAAGCATATTGCCGGTGCCCGGATCCTGCGCCTGGAGCGGCGCGCCAAGTATCTGCTGGTACACACGGACCGCGGCTGCGCCATCTGGCACCTGGGCATGTCCGGCAGCCTGCGCCTGGTCGACGCCGATGTGCCGGTGCAGAAACACGACCATATCGACTGGCTGCTGGATAGCGGCCTGATCCTGCGCTATCACGATCCGCGCCGCTTCGGTGCCCTGCTGTGGACGACAGAAGATCCCGTCGCCCACGACCTGCTCAACCACCTCGGCCCGGAGCCGCTGTCGGACGAGTTTGATGGCGACTACCTGTTTGCGGCATCGCGCCGCCGCAAGCAATCGGTGAAAACCTTCGTGATGGATGGGCGCATCGTCGTCGGCGTCGGCAATATCTACGCCAGCGAGTCGCTGTTCCTCGCCGGCATACGCCCTGACAGGGAGGCCGGCTCCATTTCCCAAGCGCGCTACCGGCGCCTCGCCGAAGCGATCAAGACCGTGCTGGCGCGCTCCATCGAACAGGGTGGCACCACCCTGCGGGACTTTGTCGGTGGCGACGGCAAACCCGGCTACTTCGCCCTGCGACTGAACGTCTACGGTCGCGCCGGCAAGCCCTGCCGCACCTGTGGGCGACCGGTACGCGACCTGGTGCTGGGGCAGCGCAGCACCTTCTTCTGCAGCCGCTGCCAGCGCTGATCAACTGGCACTGGGAATCCGTCTACGCTCGTACTAGGTTTACAGGGGATATTTTTCCGGAGCCGGCTCGTGATCATGATGCTGCCGTTTGCCACCGTCCTGCTGTCGGCCTTGTACACCTGGCGCGGACATCGCCGTGCCGGCGCAGGCTGGTGGTGGGTCACGTTGGCGATCTACATCTGCTGGTGCTTCTACCATATGACGAGCCCGTTGAACCTGTCGCTTTAGGGGATGTTGGTGAAAGCTCCCGCTCTCGGCCGCTACGTCTACTGGCTCGACTGTCTCGCCCTGCTGGGTGTGAGTGCTGTGCTCTGGCTGGCGTTTGTCTGGCAGTTAAGGCTGCACGAATTACCCTGCCCGCTGTGCCTGTTGCAGCGGGTTGCCTTCGCCATGGTGGGCGTCGCCCTGTTGATGAATCTGCGCTTCGGCATCCGCCCGCTGCACTACGGCATTGCAGTGCTGTCGGCGCTGGCGGGCACTGTATCGGCTGGGCGCCAGGTGCTGCTGCATATCGCGCCGGGGGACACCGGCTTCGGTTCCCCCTTCCTCGGCCTGCATCTGTACACCTGGGCCCTGCTGGCATTTCTGCTGCTGCTGGTATATTGCGGCCTGGTGTTATTAAGTGACACGGTAGACAGCGAAGCCAGGCCACGCAAGTTGAGCACCCTTGCCCGCATCGCCGCAGTGGCATTCCTGTCCATCCTGATGATCAACCTGGTGTCGACGACAGTGGAATGCGGTTTTGGACCCTGCCCCGACAATCCCACCGACTACAAATGGCTGCCAAAATGATCATTGGCGCCACGCCCCGGCGCTAGCCCCGCCCTTTTCTATACTTTGCCAGTTGCCGCGCCTGTCGGTAGGCGCAGGATTGCGCGCGATGGCACTCTTGTGAGGGATTGGGAAATGGGAACGCGCCCGATGAGATGGATCTGGGCCCTGAGTGCTCTGCTGATACTACTGGCGGGCTGCGCCCGCGATGAGCCGCCACCGGCGCCCAAGAAAGAGGTAGCGCCGCCGCCGGCCGACGAGGCAGTGCAATCGCCGGCACAGCTGGTGCTGAGAAATGGTTACATCTATACGGTTGACCGGGACAAGCGCATTGCCCAGGCGATGGCAGTGCGCGAAGGCCGCATTGTCTATGTGGGTGGCGACAGTGGTGTCGACGCCCTAATTGGCCCCGATACGCGGGTGGAAGACCTGGCCGGCCGGTTGGTATTGCCGGGCTTTGTCGATGCGCATATGCATGTGCGCGGCCTCGGCAACATGGTCAATTTGTACGGCGGCAAGAGTGTCCGCGACTACCAGGACGCCGTGGCGGAATTCATCCGCGCTCACCCGGATCACCAGGTGATTGTCGGCAAAGGCTGGGACAACGCGGTATTTGCCGGGCAGTCGCCGCACAAGGCGCTGCTGGATCAGGTCAACGACCTGATACCCATAGTCCTGTTCTCCAGTGATCACCACACTATCTGGACCAACTCCGAGGGCCTGGCCGCAGCGGGCATCGACAGCGAAACGCCCAACCCCGAGGGCGGCGTGATCGAAAAGGATGAAACCGGGATCGCCATCGGCGTGTTGCGCGAGGGCAGCGCCATGGCCCTGGTGGAAAACATCATTCCGCAGAAGAGCGAGGACGACTACCGCGCGGAGATCCGTGAAGTGCAGGAGCAGGTAGTGCGCTGGGGCATCACCACTATCCACGATGCGCGTATCAAGCCGGAGAAGCAGGCGGCGAAGCTCGCTGCCTACCAGAAAATGGCGGCCCTGGACGATCTCCATGTGCGCGTGCGCGCCTCCTTTGAAATCGATGCCGACACCACGTCAAAGCAGATCGATGAGCTAAAGGCCCTTTCACAGAAATACCAGGACGACGACTTCCAGATCTACTCGGTCAAGTTATTTGCCGACGGCGTCGTCGAGGGGCAGACGGCATTCCTCAAGGAGCCCTATGCGCACCGCCCGGACTACCGCGGCAATCCGCTTTTCAGCCAGGAGGCCATCAACCAGCTCGCCAAGCTGGCAAATGCGCGCAGGATGCAGGTGCAGGTACACGCGATTGGCGATGCGGCAACAAGAATGGCCCTGGATGCCTTCATTCACTCGCGCGATATCAATGGTCCGGCGGATCAGCGCAACAGTATCGTGCACCTGCAACTGGTAGATAACGAGGACCTGGACCTGTTTGTCGAGACGAAAACCATTGCCATAGTGCAGCCTTTCTGGTTCGTCAAAGAGCGCTATTACCAGGAACTGGAGCTGCCCTTCCTGGGCCAGGCGCGGGCGGACAGCGAGTATCCGATGAAAAGCTTTTTCGAGCGCGGCATCACCGTGGCCTCGAGCAGTGATTACCCGGTGGAAATACCCAACAACCCGCTGGTGGGTATCCAGATCGGCATCACCCGGCGCGCGCCGGATGCGCCAGTGGATGACCCGGCGCGCGTGCTGGGGGCAGAACAGCGCGTCACCCTCGAGCAGATGGTGGAGTCATTTACCATCAACGGGGCCTTCGCCAATCGCCTGGAGAATGAGACCGGCAGTCTGGAAGTTGGGAAGTGGGCAGACTTCATCGTGTTCGATAAAAACCTGTTCCAGATTCCGGTGGAGGAAATCCACAAGGCCAGAGTGTTGCGCACCTACTACAAGGGCAAGCCGGTTTACGATGCGGATACCCAAGTAGACGTTGGTGAATAAACGGTGGATTTCAGCCGGGCGAGGTCAACTTCAGGCCGATAATGCCGGCGATGATCAGGCCGATACAGAAAAGCCGCGGCAGCGCGGTGGATTCGGCAAACAGCACGATTCCCAGAATCGCCGTGCCGACGGCACCGATACCGGTCCAGACCGCGTAGCCGGTACCAACCGGGATCACCTTCAGTGCCTGGGCGAGGAAGTAAAAGCTGGCGATCATCGCCAGCACGGTGAGAGCGCTGGCCAGTGGACGGGTAAATCCCTGGGTGTACTTCAGGCCCACCGCCCAGGCGATTTCCAGCAGGCCGGCGATAAACAGGAGAAACCAGGGGCTCGTCATGGGGAAAAAATTACCTGATGGTGCTGTCGCTTATCGTCGGTCGAGTGCCAGGCGGTCGTCGCCGAGAAAGGCCCACAATACCAGACACCCGGCGAAGATGATCAGCGAAGGGTAGAAAAGCACGTTGCTGCCTTCGAGCACCCAGCCCCAGGGGTCGACCACGGACTGCCAGACGCCGAGCAAAGTCGCCCCGTTGACCAGAGTTTGCAGCGGATAGCTGAAGCGGCGCCACAGGCCGAGAATCACCGCCAGACCCAGGGCGGTCTGCAGCGCGCCGAAAATCTTCCACAGCGTCGGCGCGGTGATCAGTCCGAGATAGAAGCGCTCGGATACCGCCACCGCATGGGAGACATTCACCAGCTTGTCTATGCCCCAGATGACCAGCAACAGGCCGAGGCTGATTCGCAGTAGCAGCAGGGAATAGGCGCGCATGGATTGTTTCCTCGAATAAGAGCTGGATTATCGGCCGACGGCACTGCCCTCGCGGCGCGGATCGGCGCCGCCGCGCAGCTCGCCATCGATCAGTGCGATGGCGTGAATGCCGCTGTTCAGATCGCGTTGCACCACCTTATGTCCGAGTTGTTCGAGTTTTCTTACAGTGTCTTCGCTGAAATATCCGGATTCCAGCTCAACGCGACTGCCGATCGCACCGATATTACCGGCGGCAATGGCCTCGGCAATCGGCACGCCTAGTCCCAGGTGATAGAGAATGGTGCGCGCCGTGTAATTGATGATCCGCGAGCCGCCCGGTGAGCCGACCAGTAGCCGCATGGTGCCGTCGCGATTGAAGACGATCGTAGGTGACATGGAAGAGCGCGGGCGCTTGCCCGGCTGGATGCGGTTGGCCACCAGCGCGCCGTCGGCGTTGGTCGGCGTAAAGGAGAAATCGGTCAGCTGGTTGTTGAGCAGGAACCCCTTCACCAGCAGGCGCGAGCCGAAGCCGGTTTCGATGCTGGTGGTCATGCTGACACCATTGCCATAGCGATCAACGATCACCAGGTGGCTGGTGTTGGGCAGTTCCGGCGACTGGGCCATCAGTCGCTTCTGCGCGAAGGCCACCGGATCGCCGGGTACTGCCTCAGTCGCTTCGTCGGGATCGATCAGCTCCGCGCGCTCGTTCAGATAGCCCGACGCGACCAGCGTCTGGCTGGGCACGCTGACAAAGTCCGCATCGGCGGAATAGGTGTTGCGATCGGCGAAAGCCAGCTCGGATGCCTCGACGAACAGGTGGGTGAGCGCGTCGCTGCCAACCTCGAGATCGCGCACCGGGAACTGCGCCAGCATGCCGAGGATCGCCCCCACGCTGGTACCGCCGGATGAGGGGGCGTCGGCGCCGCAGACGCGGTATTCGAGGAACGCTGAACACAGCGGTTCGCGCATTTTGGCCTGGTAGCCGGCCATGTCTTTCATGGTCAGCAGGCCCGGGTTGACCGGATCCTCTGCCACCGCCCTTACTATGGCCTCGGCGATGGCACCGCGGTAAAAGGCATCGGCGCCGCGCTCCGCGATGGCCCGTAGCGTCTGTGCGTATTCCGGGTTCTTCAGCCGGTGCCCCACCGGCAGCGGACGGCCAATGTCATCGAAGAAGTAAGCGCTGATCGCCGGGCGCGCGGCCACCTGCGGCAAGTCCCGCAACAGTTTGTGCAGCCGCGGTGACACGGCAAAACCGGACTCTGCGAGATCGATAGCCGGCTGAAAGAGGTCCGCCCAGGGCAGCTTGCCGTCGCGCTGGTGTGCCAGCTCCAGCATGCGCACGACTCCGGGCACGCCCACGGAATAGCCGCCGATCACCGCCTGCAGGAACGGCCGGGGTCCGCCGTCGGCCATGAAGTAATCTTCGTCGACCCCTGTCGGCGCCGTCTCGCGGCCATCGTAATACTGGAGTTTCTTCTGTGCGGCGTCGTAACTCAGCATAAAGGCGCCGCCGCCGATACCGGACGACTGGGGTTCTACCAGTCCCAGCACCAACTGCGCGGCAATGGCCGCGTCCACCGCAGTGCCGCCGCGGGCGAGGATTCGTTCGGCGGCGCGGCTCGCATGGGGGTTGGCGGTGACCGCCATATAGGTTTCGGCACTGGCCGACTTGATCTCGCTGCGCCCTGTTGCGATTTCCGGCTGCAGTTCATCTGCGGCGATGGCCGGGTTCAGGGCGAAAGCGAAGGCGAGCAGTAGGTAGCGCACGAAACACCTCGTGGACTTTGGGTAAATCCGCCCGAGTTTAACAGATATCGCCGCTGGGGCCTGTTACCAGGCCTTAGCGGAATTTCTTCTCGAGCGCCTGCTGTACCGCCGGCGGTACGAACTTGGTCACGTCGCCGCCGAGCGAGGCGATCTCACGTACCAGGGAGGAAGAGATGTAAGAGAGATGTTCCGCCGGCGTCAGGAACAGGCTCTCCATGTTCGGAGCCAGCTGGCGGTTCATGTTGGCAAGCTGGAACTCGTACTCGAAGTCGGAAACCGCGCGCAGACCACGCAGCACGCCGTAGGCGTCCACCTGGCGCACCAGGTCGGCCAGCAGGATATCGAAGCCGATAACCTCCACGTTGGGCAAATGCCCCAGTACCTGCTGGGCCAGCTCCACCCGTTCGTCCAGGGTAAACAGCGGGTTCTTGCGCGTGCTGGCTGCCACCGCGACGATCACGTGGTCAAACAGGCGGCAGGCCCGCTCCACCAGGTCCATATGACCATTGGTGATGGGATCGAAGGTTCCGGGGTAGACGACTTTTTTCATGGGCCTCGGTTCTATACAAGGTTGCGTTGCGGGACAAGGTTGCGTTGCGGGCCGAATGGGACGCGCATGGTAAACAATTTGCCGCGAAGGCTCAAAATCACTGGCAGCCGGCTTCCGCGGAGTCGGCTGTGACACGCAGCAGGTGCATGCTGACCTGCCCCGCGTGCTTCTCCTTGTCGACCCGCCAGCCAGCGGGTAGAGATAGGGGTTTATCCCGCGGCGTCTCCACGTAGACCAGCGCCTCATCTGCCAGGTGATCCGCCAGCGCAGCCAGCGTCTGTTGCCACAGGTCGCCGGCGAAAGGAGGATCCACGAAGACAATATCGTAGCGGGACTGTGTCCGGGCGAGGAAATCCGCCGCGCTGCAATTGTGCACGCGGCCCTGATCCGCCTGCAACAAGTCGAGCTGCGCCTTCAGCGTCTGCGCCGCATTGCGGTTCAGCTCGACGAAATCCACCGCCGCAGCACCGCGGGACAGGGCTTCCAGCCCCAGGGCGCCGGACCCGGCGAAAAGGTCCAGGCAGCGCGCCTCCGGCAGCTGGAACTGCAGCCAGTTGAACAGCGTCTCGCGCAATCGGTCGCCGGTAGGCCGCAGTCCCTCCACCGGGGCAAAGCTCAGTTTGCGCCCGCGCCAGCGGCCACCGATGATGCGCAGCTGCGACAGGGATTGCGGGGCGGACTTGCGCGCGGGACGTCTGGCCAAGGTAACTCTCTGCTGAACACACTACTGGACTCTCTACCCAGAGGCAGAGCGGTGCTAAGATTAGCGCCTTTCTGCAAGCGGTACACCCGGACAAAAGCATGATCTTCGACTTCCTGCGCAAAAAGAAGCCCAAGCCCGACGAGACCGAACTCCAGCAGGAGCCGGCCGAGGGTCCGGTGACGCCCGAGGAAGCGCTCCCAGTAGTTGAGCAAGAGGCCCCCGTGGCTGAAGAGCAACCGGTAGCCGCGGCACCGCCGGCGGAAGTCGAGCCGGTTGCGGCGCCGGCGCCGGAGGCCGACCGCACACCGGAGCCGCTCGAGCAGCAGAAACCGGTCAAGAAAGAGGGCTTCTTCGCCCGCATTCGCCGCGGCCTCAGCCGCACCAGCAATCAGTTTGCCGAGGGCATGGGCAACCTGTTCCTGGGCGCCAAGGAAATCGATGAAGACCTGCTGGAGGAGCTGGAAACCCAGCTGCTGATGGCGGATGTGGGGGTCGAGGCCACCAGTGAAATCGTCGAGCGCCTGACCGAGCGCGTGTCCCGCCGCGAGCTGGCGGACGGCGATGCTCTGTACAAGGCACTGCAGGAGGAACTGGCGGAGTTGCTCGACAGCGTCGAGGCACCGCTGGCCATCGATACCGGCAAGATGCCCTTCGTCATTCTGGTCGTCGGCGTCAATGGCGTCGGCAAGACCACGACCATCGGCAAACTGGCGCACCGCTTACTGGATGAGGGCAAGTCGGTGATGCTGGCCGCCGGCGACACCTTCCGCGCCGCGGCGGTCGAACAGCTGCAGGTCTGGGGTCAGCGCCACGACGTGCCGGTGGTGGCGCAGCACACCGGTGCCGACAGTGCCTCGGTCATTTTCGATGCGGTACAGTCGGCCCAGGCCAAGGGGGTCGATGTGGTGATCGCCGATACCGCCGGCCGGCTGCACACCAAGTCGAACCTGATGGAGGAATTGTCGAAAGTGCGCCGGGTGATGGGCAAACTGGATCCCAGTGCGCCCCACGAGGTGCTGCTGGTGCTGGATGCCGGCACCGGCCAGAACGCCATCAGCCAGGCGGGCCAGTTCCGCGACGCCGCCGGGGTCACCGGCCTGGTGCTGACCAAGTTGGACGGCACCGCCAAGGGCGGTGTGATCTTTGCACTGGCGCGGCACTTCGGTATTCCGGTACGCTTTATCGGCGTCGGTGAGCAGGCCGAAGACCTGCAGCCATTCAAGGCGCGCGACTTCGTCGCCGCGCTGTTTGGCCGCGAGCCGAATTGAATCCCCGGGAGTGGCCGGCGGCCGCTCCCGCGTACAAGAACAAGAAAAACTGCCCGCAAACCATGATCACCTTTGACAACGTCAACAAGCGCTACGAATCCGGCCAGGACGCCCTGGTGCGCGTCAGCCTGGAGGTAGAGCGCGCGGAAATGGTGTTCCTGACCGGTCACTCCGGCGCGGGCAAGAGTACGCTGCTGAAGCTGCTGACCGCTATAGAACGCCCCACCCGCGGCAGCGTTCTGGTGGCCGGACAGAACCTGAACCGGCTGCGCAATGGCCAGATCCCCTACTACCGCCGCAATCTCGGCATCGTGTTCCAGAACCACCAGCTGCTGTTCGACCGCAGCGTCTTCGACAATGTCGCCCTGCCCTTGTCGGTGGCCGGCTGCAACAAGCGCGAGGTCGGCCGCCGGGTGCGCGCCGCGCTGGACAAGGTGGGATTGCTGCACAAGGAAAAGCAGAACCCGATTGTGCTGTCCGGCGGCGAGCAGCAGCGCGTCGGTATCGCCCGCGCGGTGGTGAACAAGCCGGCCATACTGGTGGCGGACGAGCCCACCGGTAACCTGGATCCGCAGCTATCGGCGGAAATCATGCAGCTGTTCGCCGACTTCAATGCCGTGGGCGTTACCGTGCTGGTGGCCAGCCACGATCTCGAGCTGATTGCGCGCATGAAGCGCCGCGTGCTCACCCTGCAGGCGGGCCAATTGATCTACGACGGAATTCCCAGCCGTGAAGCCGCATACCCCTAACCCGAACAAGAACACGCGCAGATCGCAGCCGCAGTCCAGGGCGCCTGAGCCCAGGAGAGCCGCCGGTGCGGTCACCGCGCACACCAGTGTCGGCGACCGCTGGCACGGCTGGCTCGGCCACCACCGCGAGATGGCCGGCGAATCCCTGCGCCGCTTCTTCGCCACACCGCTCGCCAGCGCCATGACCGCGCTGGTGATCGCCATCGCCCTGGCGCTGCCCGCGGCCCTGCAGCTCGGCCTGGTGAATTTCCAGCGCGCCGTGGCGGGCTGGGATGGCCAGCCACAGATCTCGGTGTTCCTGCACAAGGAGGCCCGTGACAGCGCGGTGCAGTCCTTCGCCGACAAGCTGCGCGCGGACCCGGCGATTGCCGAGGTCACCTATATCTCCCCCGAGGCGGCGCTGGCCGAGTTCCAGCAGTCCTCGGGCCTCGGCGATGCGCTGGCGGGGCTCGGTGCGAATCCGCTGCCGGCGGTGCTGCTGCTGCGACCGCGGGACACTTCCGGCGAGCAGTTGGAGTTCCTCGCGCAGAGGCTGCGCGACAGCGCCATGACAGACTCAGTGGTGTTGGATATGGCCTGGGTGCAGCGCCTGGCGCAGCTGACCGATCTCGGTCGGCGCCTGTCCGCCGGCCTGGCAGTACTGCTGGCGATGGGGGTGCTGCTGGTAGTGGTCAACACCATCCGCCTGCATATCGAGAGCCGCCGTGAAGAGATACTGGTGGTCAAGCTGGTGGGCGCCACCGATGCCTTTGTGCGCCGGCCCTTCCTATACAGTGGCCTCTGCTACGGATTCTTCGGCGGCCTGCTCGCCTGGCTGCTGGTCGCCCTCGGCGTCGCATTGCTGGCGGGCCCGGTGGCCGGCCTGTCGTCGTCCTACGGCAGCGCCTACAGCCTCAGTGGTCCCGGAATCAGCTACCTGCTGGGGCTGACCGCCGGCGCCGCGCTGCTGGGGCTGATCGGTGCCTGGCTTGCGGTGGCGCGACATATCAAGGCGATAGAGCCGAAATGACCCGGTGGTCCGGCAAAGAATTGTAAAGCGGCGCTGCGGCGCGGAACCTGTCCTGTGGATAACCTCTCTAAAGGCCCGGAATTCAACGCATTGCGCCGTGGCCCGGACTTCCTAAGGCGGTTGCGCAAGTGCTACACTGGGGCCAATTTGTCGCCGGACCGAGAGCCGGCGGCGGTCGGCGAGAGAACGCCGGCATAAGAATTGTGCGAGGAGAGACCTGCATGGGAACCAGCCTACAGCCAGTACATATGCTGTCTCCGGGCGCCAATCTGGGCGCCTATATCCAGACGGTCAGCAGCTTCGAGGTGCTGTCCGCGGAAGAGGAGAAGCGTCTGGCGGAAGACCTCTACTACCGCGAAGACCTGCATGCCGCACGTCAGCTGGTGCTGTCGCACCTGCGTTTTGTCGTGCATATCGCCAAGTCCTATTCCGGTTACGGCCTGAATCAGGCAGACCTGATTCAGGAGGGCAACGTCGGCCTGATGAAGGCGGTCAAGCGCTTCAACCCGGAGAAGGGTGTGCGCCTGGTGTCCTTTGCGGTGCACTGGATCAAGGCCGAGATTCACGAATTCATTCTGCGCAACTGGCGCATCGTCAAAATCGCCACCACCAAGGCGCAGCGCAAGCTGTTCTTCAACCTGCGCGGGCAGAAGAAGAAACTGGCCTGGCTGACCAACGACGAAGCCAAGGCTGTGGCTGCGGACCTGAACGTCGACGTGGCCCAGGTGCACGAGATGGAAGGCCGCCTGGCCGCCCACGACGCCGCCTTCGACGCCGGCGTGGATGACGATGACGACTCCGCCTGGCAGGCGCCGGCCCACTACCTGGAGGACCGTCGCTACGATCCGGCCGCGCAGCTGGAGCGGGACAACTGGCAGGAGACCAGCCTCAACAGCCTGGCCGCTGCCATGGAGCAGTTGGATGAGCGCAGCCGCGACATCATCCAGGCGCGCTGGCTGTCGGAAGAGAAGTCGACCCTGCATGAACTGGCGGACAAGTACGGCGTTTCTGCCGAGCGTATCCGCCAGCTGGAAAAGAACGCGATGAAAAAAGTGCGCGCGGCCATGGAAGCCTGATCGGGCGCACTTTGACTTCGGCAAAAAACCGCGCAGTAGCGCGGTTTTTTTATTGCTGTGGCACCCCGCCATCTCGCGATGCGAGCCCGGGTGCCGAAACAACGGACGACCGATGATTAAACTCTACCTTTCGATTGCGGCGCTGCTCGGCGCTACTGGGGTGGTGCTGGGTGCATTTGGCGCGCACGGCCTGCGCGGCAAAGTCGCGGAGAATCTGCTGGAGGCCTACAAGACCGGCGTGCACTACCAGATGATCCACGCGTTGGCGCTGTTCGGCGTGGCACTGCTGATACAGCACTGGGGTGCGCGCACGGCACTGCTGACCAGTGGCGCGCTGTTTGCGCTGGGCGTACTGCTGTTTTCCGGCAGTCTTTACGGCCTGACGTTCGGCGGCCCGCGCTGGCTGGGTCCGGTTACGCCACTCGGTGGCCTGCTGATGATCGGCGGCTGGGTGGCTCTGTTTGTCGCCGCCCTGAATCTTTCTAAATAATCTCGCATTGCGGGGGCGATGTACTGCGCTCCTACAATAGTTATCGATATCGCATTCGCATATGAGGTCGCGAATCATGCAAGACGAATCCGCGCAGGACTTTCCCTACCGCACCGAATACAAGAAAAAATCCATCCGCAGTTATGTGATTCGCGCCGGTCGCATGACCGAGGGGCAGCGCCGCGCCTTCGACAACTATTGGGGCGGCTACGGCCTGTCACTGTTCGACGGACCACTGCGGCCGCGTGAAGTGTTCGGTCGCGAGGCACCGCTGGTGCTGGAAATCGGCTTTGGCATGGGCGATTCGCTGCTGGCGATGGCAGAGGCGGAACCGGACAAGGATTTCATCGGCATCGAAGTGCATCCGCCGGGCGTTGGCCGCCTGATCAATAATGCCGGCAAGGCCGAAGTGAAAAACCTGCGTGTCTATATGGCCGATGCGGTGGATGTGCTGAACGACTGCATCGCCGAGGCATCGCTGGATCGCTTTCAGTTGTATTTCCCCGACCCCTGGCACAAGAAAAAGCATCACAAGCGCCGCATCGTGCAGCCGGAATTCGTGCGCCTGATCTGCAGCAAGCTGAAGCCCGGCGGTCTCCTGCATATGGCCACCGATTGGGAAAACTACGCAGAGCATATGCTGGAGGTACTGGAGGCGGAAGAACTGCTGGAGAACACCGCCGGCCAAAACCAATATGCGCCGCGCCCGCCCTTCCGCCCGGAAACAAAGTTCGAGCGCCGCGGGCAGCGTCTCGGTCACGGCGTCTGGGACCTGCTCTACCGGCGGCGCTAATCCCGTCGCTCCGCCGGCTGCGGAAAACAGTTTCCCCCTACCGCGGCCGGCGGGTTACCCCCCCCTCCTCCGCTCCTGGATGAGCATCTTTTTGCCATCGATGCCGCCTTCGGGCCGCCGCTCAGCTGGCGCATCGTTGGGCTGCGAAAATGTCTGCTATCTTCAATCAGACCCGACCCCGGTAAATGGATCTTCCGGAGCTAACAATGACAATACGCGGCCAGCATCGAGCGCTCGTTCCCGTCATATTTCTGTCACTCGGCCTGGGCAGTGCGGAGGTTTCCGCCGACCTCGAAGGGACCCTGACGCTGTACCTGAACGGCGGTCAGTATTGGTTCGATGGCGACCGCCTCGACGGCACCCCCTTCCAGGGATTGAAGCTGAGGGACACAACCGGTGGCGGTGGCGGCTTCGGTTTCATGATTACCGATCGCTGGGCCATGGAAGGGGTGGTGGATTATTTCAGTGTGAGCATCAAGGACGTCGACGAGAAGGTCGATCTCTACAACTATCACCTCGACCTGTTCTACCAGTTTGCCGGCCAGTTCTGTGGCAACTACTGCTGGCAGCCCTATGTCGCTTTTGGTGTCGGCGAGATCCGCATCGAATTCGACGACTCTTCTGACGACTTCTTTAACTGGCACGAACGCCAGACTATGGTCAATTTCGGTGTGGGGGTTAAATACCGCCTGGGGCCGCGCTGGCAGGCGCGCGCCGATGCCCGCGCTTTTCAGGGCGTGGAGGAAAGTGGCCTGGATGGGTTCCTGAGCGTCGCAATCGGCTACCAGTGGATCGAAACGCCGACCGTGTGGTACGACATGGATGCCGACGGCATCTTCGACGATATGGATCACTGTCCGCAGACTCCGCCTGGCGTCAGCGTGCAGGCAGACGGTTGCCCGGTCGATTCGGACCGCGACGGCGTGCCCAACTATCTCGACCGCTGCCCCAACACCCCGGTTGGAACGGCGGTGGATGAGAATGGCTGTCCGCGCTAGCGCGGCACGCAATCGATGCCCTAACCGTCGCCGCGTATCATCTCCAGCTGTTCGGAAATTTCCAGCCACTCCAGTTCCAGTGCTTCCAGCACTTCGCGCTGCTGCGACTGCTCGCGGTTGAGGCGCGCTATCTCGTCCTGCTGGCCGCCGGAGTAGAGGCTCTCGTCGGCGAGCCTGGCTTCCAGTTCCGCCAGCGCCTTTTCCGCGCGGGCCATCTGCTGCTCGATGCTCTTGAGTTTGTTCGTCAGCGGCTTTAGCTGCTCGCGCAGTGCTGCCGCGGCGCGCCTTTGTGATTTCTTGTCCTCCACCGGCCTACTGTCGCTGCCGTTACTCTCCTGCGCGGTTTCTTCGCGGCGTTTCTTGTCGCGATTGAAGCCCAGCAACCACTGCTTGTAGTCATCCAGATCACCCGCATAGGGCTCGGCGCGACCGTCGGCGACGAGGATGAATTCGTCGGCGGTATTGGCGAGCAGGTGGCGGTCGTGCGAGACGAGTACGACGGCACCGGGAAATTCCGCCAGCGCCAGGGTCAGTGCGTGGCGCATCTCCAGGTCCAGGTGGTTGGTGGGTTCGTCGAGCAGCAGCAGGTTGGGTTTCTGCCAGGCGAGTATCGCCAGCGCCAGCCGCGCTTTCTCGCCACCGGAAAAACCTTTGACGGTTTCGAAAACCCGGTCGCCGATAAAACCGTAGCCGCCGAGGAAATCGCGCAGCGACTGTTCGCTGGCTTCGGGGGACAGGCGCTGCAAATGCAGCAGCGGCGAGGCGCCGGTGTCGAGTGCCTCGAGCTGGTGCTGGGCAAAATAACCGACCGCAAGATGCTCACCACACTGCCGCTCGCCGCTGAGCGGTACCAACTCGCCGGCCAGTGTCTTGATCAGGGACGACTTGCCCGCGCCATTGGGCCCGAGCAGTCCGATACGCCGTCCCGGTTGAATGCCCAGCTGTACCTTCTTCACCACGACTTTATCGCCGTAACCGATATCGGCGTCGCGCAGGTCGATCAGCGGATCGGAGGTCTTCTCCGCGGCGGGCAGGGAAAAGTGAAACGGTGAGTCGATGTGGGCCGGCGCTATCTGTGCCATGCGGTCCAGCGCCTTCAGTCGGCTCTGCGCCTGTTTCGCCTTGGAGGCCTTGGCGCGGAAGCGGCGTACGAAATCCTCCATGTGCGCGCGCTCGGCCTGCTGTTTCTCGTACTGCGCCTGCTGCTGTGCGAGCCGTTCGGCACGGGCGCGCTCGAAGGCGCTGTAATTGCCGCTGTACAGAATCAGCTGCTGTTGCTCGAAGCTGACGATGCCGTCAACCACAGCATCGAGGAAATCTCGGTCGTGGGAGATGATCAGCAGGGTGCCGGGAAAGCGCTGCAGCCACTGTTCCAGCCACAGGGTCGCATCCAGGTCCAGGTGGTTGGTGGGCTCGTCGAGCAGCATCAGGTCCGCCGGGCACATCAGCGCGCGGCCCAGGTTCAGGCGAATGCGCCAGCCACCGGAAAAACTGCGCACCGGGCGCTGCTGGTCCGCGTGGGAAAAGCCCAGTCCGTCAAGCAGCTGGGCGGCACGTGCCGGGCCGCTGTAGCCGTCGATGGCCGCCATGCGCTCGTGCAGCTCCGCCAGTCGGTGGCCGTCGGTCTTGCCGCTGCTCTCGGACTCCTGCAAATGTTGTTGCAGCTGGCGCAGTTCACTGTCACCGTCGAGGACATAGTCCAGCGCGCTCTGTTCACTGGCGGGGACTTCCTGGGCCATGTGGGCGATGCGCCAGCCTGTGGGCACCTCGACACGGCCGCTGTCGCTCTCCAGTTGGCCCAGCAGCAACTTGAACAGGGTGGACTTGCCGCAACCATTGGCCCCGATAATGCCCACCTTGTGACCCGGGAAGATACGGCAGTCCGCATTCTGCAGCAGTTCACGTCCCCCCAGCTGCAGGGAGACGCCTTGCAAATTGATCAATGAAAAAACCTCTTACGCGCAGGGCGATGGATGCTAGGCTATTCGACATAACAGTGCGGCGGACGTTGCCTGTGCCTTCCGCCGGCCCGGGATTCTAACGTGACAAAATCCGCACCTCCATCTTCCCCGCCACCCAGTTCATTGAACAATCCCCTGTGGCAGTTCAGCCTGGCCTTCTATGGCCACAGTGACGTGGAACAGTTCCTGCTCGACTGCCAGGAGCGAAAAGGCGCGGATGTGTGCCTGATGTTGTGGGCCAGTTACGCTGCTGCGTGCGGACGCCAGCTGAGTGATGAGAGCTGGCGCGTGGCCGACCGCGGGCTGGCGCCGCGGCGGCGCATGATTTCGAGTGTGCGTCGACTGCGCCGCTGGCTGGGGCGACTGCGCCCGCGCAGCCAGGGTCTCTACGAGTATTGCAAACGCTATGAAATGAAGCTGGAGCAGCTACAGCTGGCCGCGCTGTGGCAACTGTATACGGAGAGCTGGCCGGAAGATCGTTCGGCGCTGGAACTGGCAGGACAGCAATACGGTCTGCTGCAAAAAGAACAGGCCCGCTGGGCGGGCCTGATTGCGAGCTATAAAGCCAATTCCAGTTAGGAAGGGCTATTACTCGTCGCCAGGGTTTTCCGTGGAAAACAGGCTGTTAGCGGGGGTTGCCGGCGTGATGCTCGGAGACGGCTTGGACGCCTCTGCCGGCTTGCTTTCCTCCTGAGCCGGCGTGCCGAAGGGGCGCACTTCCGGAGTCTTGCCCAAAATCGGTGCCGGGCTGGGTGCCGCTTCCGGTTTCTTTTCTACCGGTGCATCTGGCTTGGCTTCGGCAGTCTTCGGCGCGGCTGCCTTTTTGGCTGCAGGCTTTTTCGCAGCCGCTTTCTTGGCTGGTGCCTTCTTTGCTGCGGCTTTCTTGGTTGCCGGCTTGGCCGCTTTCTCGGCCGGGGCTTTGGCGGTATCGGCCTTCTTGGCCGCTGCTTTCTTCGGGGCCGCTTTCTTGGTCGCGGCTTTTTTGGATGCCGCTTTTTTCGGTGCAGCTTTGCTTGCGGAAGCTTTCTTCTCGGTGGCGGCCTCTGCGGTCACTTTCGCCTTGGCGGCTTTCTTGGCGCCGGCCTTTTTCTTCTTGGGCTTGCTGGCTGCTGCGGCTTTTTCCGCCTTGGCCGCGACCTTGCTGATAGTCTCCGCGAGTTTCAGCTCCGTCTTGGCTGCCGCTTCCGCCCGACTGGCTGCGGTCGCAGCTTCCTGCGCCTGCTGTACCGCGTCGGTCAGCTTGTCCACGTTGGCTTTGGCAGTGTCCACGCGTTTCTGTGCGGCAGCAGTTTTACTCTTTTTCACTGCGGCACGTGCCTGCACGAGTTTGGTTTTGGCCTTGGCCAGATTGTTCTTGGCAGCGGTCAGCGCCTTTCCGGCTTTCAGAGCAGCTTTGCCGGCGTCGGTGACTTGCTTGGCCCGAGCCTGGTCCAGTTGTTTGGTGAGCTTGGCAATTTGTGCTTCCAGTTCTGCGACCGGATTGACAGCTTTTCGTTTGGCAGCCATGAGTAAATATCCTGACGTTTATTATCGATGAGCGCGTCCGGGCAGTGTGGACCCGGCGTTAGTGCGGTCAGCGCCGCTGAAACAGATTCATGCACTGATCAGTTGTTTTGGAAGTTGCAGACCACCCCTGAAATTTCCGCAACAACTGCCGGTGGAGCGCCGATAATAGCGCTGTTTCCTTAAAAAATGTATGCCGTAACCGGGAAAAAAGCGCTTGTTCCAGATTTTTGTCGAATCGCCCGGGAACTATCGAGTAAATGTGGTGCCTTGCACACTGTGCGTGCCATCTGTATGCACCGTCAGTCACCATAGGTTAGACTTGCGAGGCACTGGCGAATGCAGCGGCCCGCCCGGATTGCGGAGGGCACGGAATTGCTCGAGAAGCCACGAGAAGCGTCGGCCTCAGGTCACGCGCGAATCAACAAATGCAATACGGACAAAGAGACAAACCCATGAATAAATACCCTTTGGCTGCAGCAGTTGCCCTTGGCCTCGCGCTGACTGGCTGTAACAAACAGGAGTCCAAAGAGGGTGCCGAGGTTGCCCTGGATTCACAGGAGAAGAAGGTCAGCTACATCATCGCCGAAGACATGGCCAATCGACTGAAAACCCAGGACGTCAAGCTGGATCCGCAGGTTGTGCTGATGGCACTCAACGACGTAGCCAGCGGTCGTGAGTCGCGCTTGTCCGATGAAGATAAGCAGCAGGTGATCGCCGTCTTCCAGGAGAAGATGCAGGCCAAGCAGCAGGAAATGCTCGCCAAGCAGGAGAAGGAATTCAAGGATACCGCCGAGAAGAACCTGAAAGAGGGTAAGGCTTTCCTGGAAGAAAACGCCAAGAAAGATGGGGTAGTCACCACGGACTCCGGTCTGCAGTACAAGGTGATCACCGCGGGCAGCGGCGATACTCCCAGTGCCGACAGCACCGTCGAAGTGGACTACAAGGGCACCCTGATAGACGGAACCGAATTCGACAGTTCCTACGCTCGCGGTGAACCGGTGCAGTTCCCGGTCAACGGCGTCATCAAGGGCTGGACCGAAGCGTTGCAGCTGATGAAGGAAGGCGCCAAGTGGGAACTGTATATCCCCGCCGAACTGGCCTACGGTCCGGGTGGCGCTGGCGGCCTGATCGGCCCGAATGCCACACTGATTTTTGAGGTCGAGCTGCACAAGGCAAACGTCAGCGGAGGCGAATCTGCGGAAGAAAAGCCTGCCGAAGCTTCTGAAGAGAACAAGGAAGAAGGCAAGCAGGAATAAGCTATTTTCCTGTTGCTGATGATGAGAGGGCGATCGGTTGATCGCCCTTTCTTTTTACGCGCATTACGTGTTGCAGACTCAAAGGGCGAACTGGATATTCGCCCCGGGAAACTATCACTGTGAATTGGCCCTCAGGCCAGCTGATTCTTGTGCGCCGTATGCAGTAGCGCGATCATCCGATCTTCGGAGCTGAAGCGGGATTCCAGTGCTTCCCCTAATTCGGAAAGGTCTCGTACCAGACTGGAAAGGTCATCTGTCTCCTGGTACTTGTCGTTGAAATCGACCGTTAGGTCGGTGGTAGTGTCGATTTCCTTGTAAAGTTCTCGGGCCTGCTCGAGGCCGCTCTTGTCGTCGAATTCCTGGCCTTCGCGAATCAGTTGTTCGTAGACTTCGAAATGGCCGGCGGAGACATAATCCATCAGCAGCTGGCACAGCTGGCGTAAATTTTCCTCTGTCTCCGCATCGCCCTCGTCGAATTCCTTTTTGTCCGACAGGCCGCAGAAGCGCACCAGCAACGCCTGCCGCGAGTGCAACCAGCGATCGATGATTTCGCTCACGCCACCCCAGCGTTCGCGCGCCGACTTACAGTTTTCCAGCATCTCCAAGCTTCCTTTTGTTTCTGTTACCGCTTGCGCCAGAACATTCATTGTTCTTAGACAGGTCCTATGCAAGATAGGAGATTCGCCCGCCGGCAGCAAGGTTCAAAGCGCAAACGGCGCCAGATTACCTTGGACTTTTTGTGGGTAGCGTGACCGCGAGAAGAGAAGCATTCACTGCGGTTTTACGAGTGCAGTGGGCAGGCGAAAAACAGGCTTACGGGGCGAGCATCAGCGGCAGCAGCAGAGCCGTCAGCGCGCCACAGAGGCCCATGGCGAGTGCGGCAAAGGCGCCGCACAGGGCACTGATTTCCAGCGCCCGCGCGGTGCCGACGGCGTGGGCGTTGATGCCCAGGGCAAATCCGAGCACGCGGTGGTCATGGATATTCAGGCGCGCCAGCAGTGGTGGCCCCGCCACGGCGCCCACCACACCTGTGAACACGACTATGCCGGCGGTGAGGCTCTGGGCCGCGTGGATTTTCTCCGCCAACGCCAGGGCGATCGGCGTGGTGATGGACTTGCCAGACAGTGCCAGCAATACCGGTTTGGCCGCGCCCAGTAACAGTGCGATCACCACGGCTACCACCGGTGCCAGAATGGCACCGGCCGCGAGGGTGACGGCCAGTGGCCAACCGGCGCGGCGGATAATGGCGAGGTTCTGTTTCAGTGGTACCGCCAGCGCAACCACGGCCGGCCCCAGCAGCGCGTACAGCAGTCCGCTGGCTTGTTGGTAGTCGCCATAGGGGATCTGCAGGAGCCAAAGCACCGCAGCTACCAGCACACTGGCGCCGACGATCGGGTGCAGCAGTGCGGTGCCACTGCGGCGATAGATGGCGACACCGGCCAGGAAGGCACACAGGTTCAGTGGCAATGCGAACAGCGGGCTGTGCAGCAGCTCAGTCACGACCGCCCTCTCCGTCCGCTCTTTTCAGGAATTTAGCCAGCAACAGTGCGCACAGCGTGAGGCTCAGCAGGGTGCCGACGACGGTTGCGGCGAGCAGGGCGAGCCAGTCCTGTAGCGACAGGTCGCGCAGGTAAAAAACGCCCACCGCCGCGGGCAGAAACAGCAGCGCGAGCAGGCGCAGCAGCTGTTCACTGACACGGGCCAGCCCGCGCGGCACGCCGCCGTAGATCATCAGTCCGAGCAGCAACAGCAGCATACCCAGCACCGAGCCGGGTACCGGCAGGGAAAAGGCTTCGCTGATCGCGCGCCCCAGCCGCTCGCAGCCGAGCAATATCGCCGCGCCGCAGAGCCAGTGCGCAACGTCGCGGAGGCGATTGGAATCCATGCTGTTGCGTGCTTTTAAGGGTTGAATGGGGGCGCCAGTCCCCCTTGAAAAATCAGTGCTTGCGGAACGCCTGCCAGCCGCCAAAGAAAATCAGCCCGGCAAAACCGACTGCGGCCCAGCCGGGAATGCTGAGTCCCATCATGGTCCACTGCACTTCTGCACAGTTGCCATCGCCGGTAAGCAGCGTTTTGATCACTTCGGCCATCGGAAAGGCGTCGATCATATAGGTGATGCCCGGGCCACAGGCCGGTACCTGGTCTGCCGGCAGGCTCTGCAGCCACAGCTGGCGCCCGGCAAAGTACAAACCGCCCATGGCCCACAGGGAAACCAGCAGGCCGTAGAAGCGCCGGCCGATGGTGGCGGGGTTGTGCAGGAAGGCGATCAGGGAAACCAGCCCCACACCCAGCAGCATCACCCGCTGGGTGATGCACAGTGGGCAGGGCTCGAGGCCGCGCACATATTCCAGATAGAAGGCGGCGCCGAGCAGGAAAACGACGGCGAGAAAAACCAGCAAAAACGTAATACGCGGGTTGGGTAGGCTCATGATCTAATCGGGTCCGGCTGTTTATTCGCTGCTATTTATTGACTGTGTGGTGCTGTCGAAACCTGGCGGCTTCGCGATGCAAGTCGGTAAACAGATTGTTAAAGTTGTGCTCCAGCGCTGCCCGGGCGGCAATCAGCTCCGGCAGTGCCTCGTGCAGAGGCACCGGCCGGCGCAGTCGCTGACCCACGCGCTCAAGGGTGCGCGCGATCACCTGCTCGTCGACGTAACTCTGCAGCAGTTTAAATTGCTCGGCGCGGGCGATAAATGCCTGCGCGCGCGGCGGAATATACCGGCTGCGCGCGTGAAAGTCCTGCCAACATTGGTCACAGAAGCTTTCCAGCGATTGATGGTGCCAGCGCGACCACTGGCGGCTGAGCAGGTGATCGAACCAGATATCCAGCACAATGCCGGCGTAGCGCCGCCAGCGCGGGTCCAGTTGCGTCAGTGCTTCGCGGTAGGCGGGGTGTTCGTCTGTGGTGGCATCGATGCGACGGTGCAGGCGAATGCCCGCCTCTATCGCCGCGGGGCGCTCGCCGCTCAGCGGGCCCTTGACGAAATCCCCCAGCAATCCGCCCAGACGCCAGTCCGGGTCCGGGCCGGAAAGCAGCAGGTGGGCCAGGTAGTTCATGGGTGCCTCTGACAATCTATGGAGCGAGCGCCCGGTGGGCCCCGGCGCTGCTCGCTGCGGTCTTTAGAGGCGCCGTCATTGCCGGGTGTCCGTCCGGCTACCTCTGGCAGAAGATGTACTGTGAATAGTAGCGGCCGAGGAAATCCTCGAAAGTGCCCGTATCCGCATCCTCGATCTGCTGCTGTCGCTGCAGGGATTCCTCGGCCTGCTGCCTGAACTCCCCCTGCGTGTCCGCGTCGAGCGGCCGCTCGAGGAAGTACTGCCGGTGCTGTTCGGCCTTGTCGGCAGCCCACTGGAAGAAACTCTGCCCGTGGGCCTTCATTTCCGCGAGGATATGGGCCGCCGGGGTGGCGATTTCACCCTTCACTTTCGCGCGCTGGACGCCGACCGCGCGGCGGTACTCGTCGCCGCCCCAGGCGCTGTCGAGCAGCTCGGCAATGGGTTCCATTTCTTCCAGCAGCTGTGTGGTCCAGTCGGTCAATTTGCGCTCGCCACCGTTATTGATCAGCTGCAGTTCCGGATCGCGGCCGCGGTAGACGATGCGATTCTGGTTTTCCTGGGTTGCGCGGTAGTCGGCGTCGTCGGTCTTGGGGCTCTCGCGCAGCAGGCAGTGCAGCAGGAAGCTGTCGATGAAACGCATCTGCTGCGCATCTATGCCCAGCGGTGTGAAGGGGTTGAGGTCGAGGCAGCGCACCTCTATGTACTCGACGCCGCGGTTATCCAGCGCCGACAGCGCCGTCTCGCCCATTTTGGCCGGGTTTTTCGGCCGGATCGGCGAATAGAATTCGTTCTCGATCTGCAGCAGGCCGGTGGACAGCTGCTGGTAATCGCCATTGGCGTCTTTGACGCCCAGCTCGTGATAGGGCCCGAAGGGACGGCTGATCGCCGCGCACAGTGTGGACAGGTAGCTGGGCAGATCGTTGTAGCAGACGATCAGCGACTGTTGCGCATCGCTGTTGTAACCCAGGTCGCCCATGCGCAGCGACGTCGCGTAGGGCGCGTGCAGGCTGCGTTCGTCGCCGTCGAACGGTTCCAGGCTGTGTTCGCGGCCCTCTACGAAGGATCCGCACACCGCCGGCGCTGCGCCGAACAGGTAGATCAGCAGCCAGTAGTGCCGGCGGAAGTTGCGGATCATATCGAAGTAGCGGCGGGTCTTGAACTCGCCCAGGTCCTCGCTGCTGCCCTCGCGCTCGTGCAGCCACTTCCAGAAATCATCCGGCAGGGAAAAGTTGTAGTGGATACCGGCGATGGTCTGCATCGCGCGGCCGTAGCGCAGGCCCAGGCCGAGGCGGTAAACGGTTTTCATGGTGCCGCTGTGGGAGCTGCCGTAGCGGGCCACCGGAATATCCGCGTCGGCGCCGATCATACAGGGCATGCTGTTGACCCACAGGCGCTCGTCGCCGATCTGGCTGTAGGTATAGCGGTGAATACGATCGAGGATCTGCAGCGCCTCCTCCGGCGTCGCCACCGGCGGCGTGATGAATTCCAGCAGCGCTTCGGAAAAGTCGGTGGTGATGCTGTCGTGGGTCAGTGCGGAGCCCAGTGCTTCGCCGTGCGGCGTCTGGGCGAGGGCGCCGTCCGGCGCGACCCGCAGACTCTCCTTCTCGATGCCGCGGCGAATGCCCTTTAGCAGTTGCAGCGCTTTCGGCTGGGCCAGTGCGGCCAGGTGAGAAATGGGCATTCGAGACTCCTTGTTTGCGCTGTGGGCACCTTAATTCGCGCTGTAGGCACCTTATTCGCGCAGTAGCCACCTAGGTGGGGCTGTGGGCACATTGAAACTGCCGGCGCCTGTCATCGCTGCCGCGCCTCGGCCGGGTAACTGGGGGCGATATTGGGGCGGCGGCGATTTTCTCAAGTCGCGACCGCGAGCCGGTCAGCTGATTGCGCGGGCCGCGGCTGCGGAACTCTCGGCATCCTCGCCCGGCTGCTCCGGCTCGATTTCCGGCGGCTCCTCGGGCGTGATCTCCGGGGCCTCGCCGGGTTCTACTTCCGGTGTCGGTTGCGGATTCACTTCCGGATTGCTCTCCGGCGGCATTTCCGGCGGCGTACCCGGTTCAATCTCGGGATCTCCCTGGGCGGATTCCGCATCGGCGACCAGCTGAATCTCACCCAGTGCCTCCTCCGGGATCTGCGGCTGCCCCTTGGGGTTCAGCTCGCACTGGAGCAGTTCGATGCGCAGGCTCACATTGCGGGTATTGGCTTCGAACATCTGGTTGATGGCGACATCCTTGTACTCGCTGCGAAACAGTCGACTGGCTTCGCGGCCGTCGATCCATTCGTTGCTTTTGCTCAGGAACTGCTGGTACTGGTTGGTCAGCACGTAGACGTGGCTCATGCGGTAGGACAACTTTAATGCTGTAACAGAGGGGCAGTTTAGCGAGGGGGGCGGCGCGGCTCAAGGCGCCGTGCCGGGGGTGTGCGGTCAGTGCCCGCCCCCGCGGGGTGAGGTGCGGGAGCGGGCAGAGGCTTACTTGGCGGCGAGCGGGTAGTGCGCCGGGTACGGCAGGCGCGCTGCACCGCTGTCCACTGCGGCGCGGGCCACGGCTGCGGCCACTTCCGGCAGCAGTCGCGGGTCGATGGGTTTCGGCAGGATATAGTCGGCGCCGAAGCTCAGCTCGACACCGCCGTACCCCTCGCGCACCGAGTCCGGCACCGGCAGGTGGGCGATCTTGCGGATGGCTTCGATCGCAGCCAGCTTCATCTCCTCGTTGATACGGGCCGCGCGCACATCCAGCGCGCCGCGGAAAATGAAGGGGAAGCAGAGCACGTTGTTGACCTGGTTCGGGTAGTCCGAGCGGCCGGTGGCCATGATCAGGTCGTCGCGTACGCTGTGGGCCAGCTCCGGCTTGATTTCCGGGTTCGGGTTCGAGCAGGCGAACACCACCGGGCGATCGGCCATACGCTTGAGCTGCTCGGCGGACAGCAGGTCCGGACCCGATACGCCGAGGAACACGTCGGCGCCCTCGATGGCGTCATCCAGGGTGCGCATTTCGGTGTCCCGTGCCCACTCGCCCTTGTAGGCATTGATGTCGGTGCGCCCGGAATGGATAACGCCGCGGCTGTCGAGCATGGTGATCTGCTCTTTCTTCGCACCGGCGGCCAGCATCAGCTTGCAGCAGGCGGTGGCAGCGGCGCCGGCGCCGAGGCACACCATGCGCACTTCGCCTATTTTCTTGCCCTGGATTTCCAGCGCGTTGAGCATGCCCGCCACGGTTACGATCGCCGTGCCGTGCTGGTCGTCGTGGAATACCGGCACCGGGCAGCGCTCTATCAGCGCCTCCTCAATATGGAAGCACTCGGGCGCTTTGATGTCCTCGAGGTTGATACCGCCGAAGGTATTGGCGATGGCGGCCACTGTCTGGATGAACTGCTCCGGGCTGTTGGCATCCACCTCGATGTCCACGGAATTGATATCGGCGAAGCGCTTGAACAGCAGCGACTTGCCCTCCATCACCGGCTTGGAGGCCAGCGGGCCCAGATTGCCGAGGCCGAGGATGGCGCTGCCGTTGGAGATTACCGCCACCAGATTGCCCTTGCCGGTATATAAGTAGGCGGCCTCCGGATCCTTGGCGATCTCGCGCACCGGCTCGGCGACCCCCGGGCTGTAGGCCAGGGACAGGTCTTCCTGGGTCTGGGCAGGAGTGGTCAGTTCTACCGATAGCTTGCCCGGAGTCGGCAGCGCGTGGTAGTCGAGCGCTGCCTGGCGCAATGATTCCGTCATCTTGGAAATGTTCTCTCGAATACAGCGGGGGAGTCTCTGCGGACGCCGCCCTGGTTACTGCGGGGGCGAGAGAATAACCGACCGCGCCTTGTCGCCACAAGCCCAAAAAACGACCACGCCGATTAATTTCTACTAATCGATAGGGTGTGTGGCGACTCTATCGCAATGATCCAGCGTTTATTTTGCGGAAAGCGAGATAAATATTTCTCGCCCCGGTCCACAAGCCAGCCTTTCACTTCGATTTGTGCCCCTTGCCAATCGCGCCACCTGAGCTGGCCAAAATCCCCCCTAGGATCCACGCGCAGGGCCACTGGACCGTCCAGTTCGAGCCACAGGTAGCGATTGCGGTCCACTCTGCGCACGGTGCCGCGCAGCAGCACGAAGCCGCCGTCGCCGGGCTGGACATCCGCGGCGCGTTTCACCGGCCATACGCCCGGCGCCCAGATCCCGAGGCCGCGGCGCCGCGCACCCCGCTCACTCTGCGCCAGACATTCCGCCTGGGTCAGGTTGGGTGCTATGGCGATGTGGAAGGCGAGCCCGGCGGCCAGCAGCGCCGCCTCGAGGCTGTCGCCGCGGTGGTTGTAGACGTGGGCCAGCAGGCGGCCGTAGCGATCGCGGCGGTCGCGATCGTAGACCAGTTGCAGGTCGCCGCCGGAGAGGAAGCGCCGGGTGAAGTCCCGCGCCTCCCGCGCCAGCGGCTGTGCCGCGCGCCCGCGCTTGGCGAGCTCTGGCGTGTTGACGCCGATCAGGCGCAGGTGGCGGCCGTCGCGCAGCACCAGGGTGTCGCCATCCAATACCCGATCGAGAGTGACCCATTCGTCGGCTTCGCCGACGGTGCAGTCCGCGAATGCCGGCAGAGCCAGCAGCAGAGTACAAATAAGTGCCAGCAGCGGGGCATAAAAAGGGGCATAAAAAAAGGTACCGAGGGAAACCCTGGGTACCTTTCTGTTCGTCACGTCGCTGCGCTCTGAAGCGCGGGCGGACTTACTTGCCGATACGGCTGCCGAAACGCTTCTTGAAGCGATCCACGCGGCCACCGGTGCTCGCTTCGCGCTGCTTGCCGGTATAGAACGGGTGGCACTGGGAGCACACGTCCAGCTGGATGTCTTTGCCCAGGGTGGAACGGGTCTTGATGCTGTTGCCGCAGGAGCAGGTAGCGGTAACGTCGACGTAATTCGGATGGATATCTGCTTTCATGGTTGCCTCTTTTCGAATCCGCCACCCGATCTGCTGCCGAGCACGGAGTCGTCGTTGGTGCAGGAACCGGATTGGTCCCAGGCTGTGTAAAAAGTCGGCGCATACTAATCAGATTAGCGCGGTGGATCAAGCGCAAATACTCGGCTGCATGGTTTCACGCTAAATGGCGCTTTCGGCGTGAAGCAGTACACTAGCCCCCTTTTGATCACGGATAAATGAGGGGCGGGGTGCAGCAGCGAGCGGTCAAACACAGCGTAATCCTACGGCTCGCGGTGCCGGTGCCGCTGCGGCGCCTGTTTGATTACCTGCCCCCCGAAGGTGCGGATACCGCCACGCTCGCGCCGGGGCAGCGCTTCGAGGTGCCCTTTGGCGGGCGCAGGTTGGTGGCGGTGCTGGTGGACATCGTCAGTGAGTCCCCACTCGCGCAGCTGAAGCCGGCCCTGGCGCAGATCGACCGCGAGCCACTGTTCGACCAGCGCAGCCGCGATTTCCTGCACTGGGCCGCCGACTACTACCAGGCGCCAGTGGGCGAGATCTACGCCGCCGCCCTGCCCGCCGCGCTGCGCAAGGGCAAGGCCGCCGATCACTGGGCCGAGCAGTGGCTGCAGCTCACCGTCGAGGGCAAGGGCTTGCCGGAGTCGGCCCTGGCGCGGGCCCCCAAACAGCAGGTGCTGTTGCAGCTGTTGCTGCGGCGCGGCCGCCTGAGCCGCACGCAGCTGAAAACCCTCGGCCACTCGACCACCATTATCCGCGCGCTGCAGGAGCGCGGCCTGGTTGAGTGGATCGCCGGTCCCACCGTGCCGCCACCGCTGCCCCCCGCCGAGCCGACGCCGCCGCCCGAACTGAACGAGGAGCAGCGGCAGGTGCTGGCCGCCGTGGCGACGAATCGCTTCTCCGCGACCCTGCTCGAGGGCACGACCGGCAGTGGCAAGACCGAGGTGTACCTGCGCCTGATGGAGCGGGTGCTCAACGAGGGCCGGCAGGCGCTGTTGCTGGTGCCGGAAATCGGCCTGACCCCGCAGACACTGCGCCGCATCACCGCGCGCTTCCCGGATCGCAGTATCGCCGCACTGCACTCGGGCCTCGCCGAGGGCGAGCGGGCCCAGGCCTGGCTGGCGGCCGCCGCCGGCCAGGCGGATATCGTTATCGGCACGCGCTCCGCGATCCTGACACCGCTGCCGCGCCTCGGCGCGGTGATTGTCGACGAGGAGCACGACGGTTCCTTCAAGCAGCAGGACGGTGTGCGCTACTCGGCCCGCGACCTCGCCGTAGTGCTGGGGCGCAACGCCGCTGTGCCGGTGCTGCTGGGCTCGGCGACGCCGTCGCTGGAGAGCCTGCACAACGCCCTCACCGACCGCTACCAGCACCTGCGCCTGCGCAGCCGCGCCGGCAATGCGCGCCCGCCGCAGATTCACGTGGTGCCGATCCTCGGCCAGCAGCTGCAGGAGGGCTTCGCGCCGCAGGTACTGCGCCACATCGGCGAGACCCTGGCGCGGGGCGAACAGGCACTGGTATTTATCAACCGCCGCGGCTTCGCGCCGGCACTGACCTGCGACGACTGCGGCTGGCTGGCCGACTGTCCCCACTGTTCCAGCAAGCTGACGATGCACCGGCGGCAGCGCCAGCTGCGCTGCCACCACTGCGACTACCGCCGGCCGCTGCTGGACAGCTGCCCCCAGTGTCACAGCCGCTCCCTGTCTGCCCTCGGTGGCGGCACCGAACGCAGTGAAGACTTCCTTACCCACACCTTCAGGGATTTCCCGGTAATTCGCGTCGACCGCGATACCACCGCCAGCAAGCAGGCCCTGGACCGGCTGCTGGCGCCGGCCCGCGACGGCAAGCCGTGCCTACTATTAGGCACGCAGATGCTGGCCAAGGGACACCACCTGCCGCGCGTCACCCTGGTGGTGATCCAGGATGCCGACGGCGGCCTGTTCAGCGCCGACTTCCGCGCCGCCGAGCGCACCGGTCAGTTGCTGGAGCAGGTGGCCGGCCGCGCCGGTCGCGGCGACCTGGCCGGCCGGGTGCTGGTGCAGAGCCGCTACCCGGAACACCCGTTACTGCAAATGTTGCTGGAAAAAGGCTACGGCGCCTTCGCCCGCCAGCTGCTGCGCGATCGCGCCGTCGCGCAGCTGCCGCCGCTGCGCGCCATGGCGCTGGTGCGCGCCGAGTGCGAGGAGCCGCGCTGGGCGGAGGAATTCCTGCAGCAGGCGCGCGCCCATATGCAGGCGCTGGCGCCGCCGTCGCCGGAGCTGCAGTACCTGGGACCGGTGCCGGCGCTGCTGGAGCGCAAGTCCGGCCGCTTCCGCTTCTATGTGCAGATCACCGCGGAAAAGCGCGGCCAGTTGCAGCCGCTGCTGGCGCGCCTGTGTCAGTGGGCCGAAGGTTACAAGAATCGCCGGCTGCGCTGGGCGGTGGATATGGATGCGCAGGAGTTGTCGTAACCGGGAGTTGCCGCAACAGGCTGGCACGAATTTGCGCCCCGGCCACCGCGAGGGCGGCGAATGGCGTTACAATTCCCGTCTTACGAGAGAAAGACTTAGAAGAACAGGGAAAAGCTATTCATGAGCCGTCGCAATGCCAGCCGCCGCAGCAGCAGTTCCGCCGGTAAGCCCGCCTGGGTCTGGTTTGTCCTGGGCAATTTCGTCGGCGGCTTCGTGGTGTTGATGATTTTCCTGCACGGGCTCAAGGATAACGGCAAGCCCGCCGCCATCGCCAAGCGCCCGCCGCCCGCCAAGCAGGCGGAAGACAAGTCCGACGCGCCGCGCTTCGACTTCTACACCCTGTTGCAGGAAAACGAAGTGGCGGTGCCGCCGCCGAAAGCCGCCAAGCCGGCGCGCCACAACGGGACCAGTACGAGCAGCTCGACTTCCGGTGCGGCCAGCTCCGGCAACACGCGCAGCGAGGCGCCCGTCGACGAACCGGCACTGGTCTACATACTGCAGGCGGCCTCTTTCCGCGAGGCGGCCGAGGCGGAGCGGCTGCGCGCGCAGCTGACGCTCGCCAATCTGGACGTGAAGGTGGAAACCGCCACCGACAGCCGCGGCACCTGGCACCGGGTACTGGTCGGCCCCTATTCCAGCCGCTCCCGCGTCGCCAAGGCGCGCGAAGTGCTGGCGGATCACAAGCTGATGCCGCTGGTGCTCAAGCGCCCCGCCAAATCCTGAGCGGCCGCCCCACTCCCCAATTCTTAAACTTCTGTGGTCTGCACCAGCTTGCGCGTCAGCCGATGCGCCAGCGGTGCGATGAACGACACCAGCGGAAACGCAATCACCCACGCCACCAGCCAGGCGCGCAGCCAGCGCAGCGCGAAACCGCCGTCGAAGCCGGTGTTGATAAAGGTGATGACCCCGGACATCAGCAGCGACATCAAGCAGGACATGATCAGCGCGAACACCAGGGTGTAGTAGCGCGAGGACAGGGCGGCCAATGCAATACTCCGCATGAGTTAGAAGGCGCGCATTATAGTCACCTCGGTTGAAATTCCGCCCCCGCGACCACACTTACAGAATTCTCCCGGCAGAAGCTCAGCGGCGACTGCCGCAGACCCAGACAGCAATCCAAGAGGCCTCCAGTGGAACAGTATCGCGGAACCACCATTCTCTCCTGCCGCCGCAACGGCAAAGTCGTGATCGGCGGCGACGGCCAGGTCTCCATGGGCAATACCATCATGAAGGGCAATGCGCGCAAGGTGCGCCGCCTGCACAACGACAAGGTGATCGCCGGTTTCGCCGGCGGCACCGCCGATGCCTTCACGCTGTTCGAGCGCTTCGAGGCCAAGCTGGAGGCCCACGGCGGCCAGCTGGTCCGCGCCGCCGTCGAATTGGCCAAGGACTGGCGCACCGACCGCGCCCTGCGCCGCCTCGAAGCGCTGCTGGCCGTGGCCGATGCGAACGCGAGCCTGATCATTACGGGCAACGGCGACGTCATCCAGCCGGAAGACGACCTGATCGCGATTGGCTCCGGCGGCCCCTTCGCCCAGTCTGCCGCCCGCGCGCTGCTCGACAATACCGAGATGGATGCGCGTTCCATCGTCGAGCAGGGCCTGAAGATCGCCGGCGATATCTGCGTCTATACCAACCAGAATCATACTATTGAAGAACTGAATTACTGACGAAGTACTGCAACCTGAATTGAAGGGGGCGTGCTGGGGCGAGGGTTTCAAAACTGTCGGAAACAGGGATGTTTCCGACAGAGCGTACAGGGATGTATTCACAGCGGTTTTGAAACCCTCGCCTCAGTGCGCCGCCGCCACCGCACTCGCCTGGGTGGAGCGGTGACCAGACCAAAGCGAATTTGCTATCGAGAGTTTCTATGTCCCAATCCCAAATGACCCCCCGCGAAATCGTCCACGAACTCGACCGCCATATCGTCGGCCAGCAGGACGCCAAGCGCGCCGTGGCCATTGCGCTGCGCAACCGCTGGCGGCGCATGCAGGTGAGCGAGGAGCTGCGCGCGGAAATCACGCCGAAGAACATCCTGATGATCGGCCCCACCGGCGTCGGCAAGACCGAGATTGCCCGCCGCCTGGCCAAGCTCGCCGGCGCGCCCTTTATCAAGGTCGAGGCGACCAAGTTCACCGAAGTCGGCTATGTCGGCCGCGATGTGGAATCCATCGTCCGCGATCTGGTGGAAATGGCGGTGAAGCTCGAGCGCGAGAAGGCCATGGCCGGTGTCGAGCAGCGCGCGCTGGATGCGGCCGAGGAGCGCGTTCTCGATGCGCTGCTGCCGCCGGCGCGTTCCACCGAACCCGGCGACAAGGATTCCAGCACCCGCCAGATGTTCCGCAAGAAGCTGCGCGAGGGCCAGCTCGACGACAAAGAATTAGAGATCGATATGGCGGTCGCGCCGATGGGGGTGGAAATCATGGCACCCCCGGGCATGGAGGAGATGACCAACCAGCTGCAGGGCATGTTCTCCAACATGTCCCAGGGCAAGACCAAGAAACGCAAGCTCACCGTCAAGCAGGCGCTGAAGCAGCTGACCGACGAAGAGGCGGCCAAGCTGGTCAACGACGAGGATGTGAAGACGCGCGCGATCCGCGCCGCGGAGGAAAACGGCATCGTGTTCCTCGACGAGATCGACAAGGTCGCCAAGCGTCAGGAAACCGGCGGTGCCGACGTATCCCGCGAGGGCGTGCAGCGCGACCTGCTGCCACTGATCGAGGGCAGCACCGTCACCACCAAGTACGGCATGATCAAGACCGATCACATACTGTTTATCGCCTCGGGCGCCTTCCACCTGTCCAAGCCGTCGGATCTGATTCCGGAGCTGCAGGGGCGTCTGCCGATTCGCGTGGAATTGAGCTCGCTCACCTCCGGGGATTTCCAGCGCATTCTCACCGAGCCATCGGCGTCGCTGACCGAACAGCAGAAAGCGCTGTTGGCCACCGAGGGCATGCAGCTGGAGTTTACCGAAGACGGTATCCGCCGCATTGCCGAGGTCGCCTTCGAAGTGAACGAGCGCACCGAAAATATCGGCGCGCGCCGCCTGCACACGGTGCTGGAGCGCCTGCTGGAGGAGATCTCCTTCGATGCCGGTGACGGCAACAAGTCGCTGACCATCGACGGTGCTTATGTCGACAGCCATCTCGGTGAGCTGGCCCGGGACGAAGACCTGTCCCGTTTTATTTTGTAAATGAAACCGCAAAAAATCCGACTCAACCGCGCAGAAAAAAGCCTGCAGATCGTTTTCGCCGATGGCGAATACACACTGCCGGCGGAGTACCTGCGCGTGTTTTCCCCCAGCGCCGAGGTGCGCGGCCACGGCGCCAGTGAGCCGGTGCTGGTCAGCGGCAAGCTGCGCGTCGGTATCGACAGTGTCGAAGCCGCCGGCCGCTACGCGCTGAAGATCAATTTCGACGACGGCCACGACAGCGGAATTTACACCTGGGAATACCTGCGCGAACTGGGCGAAAACTACCCGGGCAACTGGGACGCGTATTTACAGCGTCTGCGCGCCGCCGGCAAGGGGCGCGACCCGGACGAGAGTGCGGTAAAAATTATCGGCTAACAATTTAGGCGAATAAATTTTGCTAGCAGATAAATAATTACTCTTTCTCAGCAAAATAATAGAAAGGTAATTTTCACGTCATATTTCCGGACTCTAATGCAGGCCAAATCATTGAGTACCGGAGGCTCCCGATGGCAAAGCGATTTGCCCGCGCGCTCGGCGCGTGCTGTTTTTTCCCACTAATTCCCGCAGTCCAGGCCGCAGATCTGCCGGACTACCAGCGCAACAGTGCCTGGTTTACCGACGGTGACAGCCGCGTTGAAGCCAGGGCGGCGGAATCCCGCAGCGCGCAGACCGCGAAGAATGTGATCCTATTTGTCGGCGACGGCATGGGTATTTCCACGCTGACCGCGGCGCGCATTCTCGAGGGCCAGCTGCGCGGCGAGAACGGCGAGGAAAACGCGCTGTCGTTCGAAGAGTTTCCCCACAGTGCCCTGATCAAGACCTACAACACCAACCAGCAGACGCCGGATTCCGCCGGCACCATGACCGCGATGATGACCGGAGTTAAAACCCGGGCAGGCGTGCTCAATATCGACGGCGTCGCGCTGCGCGCCGACTGCGCCGACAGCAAGGGCAAGGAGCTGAACACCTTTCTCGAGCTGATGGAGAGTCGCGGCAAGTCCACCGGCATCGTCTCCACGGCGCGCATCACCCACGCCACGCCGGCGGCTACCTATGCGCGCAGCCCGGAACGGGACTGGGAGTACAGCGCCGGGGGCGACTGCAAGGACATCGCCGCACAGCTGGTGGAAAGTGAGTTTGGCGACGGCATCGATGTGATCCTCGGCGGCGGCCGCCGCAATTTCATTACCAGCGACGCCGGCGGCAAGCGCGAAGACGGCCGCGACCTGACGGCCGAATGGCAGCAGCGTTACGACGGTGAGCAGCTGGCGCAATACCTGGAGAGCGGCTCCGACCTGGCCGCGCTGGACCTGGCCGCGACCGACAAGCTGCTGGGTCTCTTCACCAGCAGCCATATGAGTTACGATGCGGACCGCGTGGCAAAAGGCGCCGACGAGCCGAGTATCGCCGAAATGACCAGCGCGGCGATCGACGTACTGCAGAAAAACGGCGACGGCTACTTCCTGATGGTGGAGTCCGGCCGCATCGACCACGGCCACCACGCCGGCAACGCCTACAACGCGCTGCACGATGCCATCGCCTTCTCCGATGCGGTGGCGGCGGCGCTGGACAAGGTGAACCTGGACGAGACGCTGATCCTGGTAACCGCGGATCACAGCCACGTGATGACCATCGCCGGCTATCCGACCCGCGGCAATCCGATTCTCGGCAAGATGATCGCCAACGACGCCGCCGGCGCGGCGCAAGCGGAGGTCGGTGCGGCACTGGACGGCCTGCCCTACACGACGCTTTCCTACGCCAACGGCCTGGGTTACGCCGACCTGGGCGACGAAACGGACGCGGATGCCCGCTACGACCTGGCCGCGGATGCGGGGCGCAAGGACCTGAGCGCGGTGGACACGCAGGCGCCGGGCTTCCACCAGGAGGCGCTGGTGCCGCTCGGCTCGGAGAGCCACGCCGGCGAGGATATCAGCCTGCACGCGATTGGTGCCGGCGCCCAGCTGGTGCAGGGCACGCTGGAACAGAGTGCAGTTTTCCACCTGATGGTCGGCGCGACCGGACTGTCGGTGACCGCGGAATAATTTGGGGGTAAATGACAATGAAACAATTCAACAAACTGGCCCTGGCCTTTTCCATTGCCGGGCTGGCCGCGGGCTGCAGCGATGACAATTCCAATTCCGGTGATCTCGCCGTGCTGCCGGAACCGCAGCAGCAGGTACTGAGCCTGTCCGCGGCGCAGCGCGACAGCAGCTGGTTCCAGAATGGCGAGCAGGCAGTGGATCGTGCTCGCAACCAGGTGATCGACAATACACCCGGTGCGGCCAAAAATATCATCCTGTTCGTCGGCGACGGCATGGGTATCTCCACCGTAACCGCCGCGCGCATTCTCGCCGGTCAGCAGCAGGGCCTCAGTGGCGAGGAGTACCAGCTCAGCTTCGAGAAGATGCCATTCGCCGGCCTGGTCAAGACCTACAACACCAACCAGCAGACCCCGGATTCCGCCGGTACCGCCACCGCCATGGTGACCGGTGTCAAAACCAAGGCCGGTGTGCTCAGTGTGGCCGAAGACGTGGCCCGCGGCGATTGCGCGGCGAGTCTCGAGCGGCAACTGACCACTGCGCTGGAACTGGCCGAGGGCCTCGACAAGAGCACCGGTATCATCAGTACCGCGCGCGTCACCCACGCGACTCCCGGTGCCACCTATGCCAAGGTGCCGGAGCGCGACTGGGAATACGCGGCGCCGGTGGGTTGCAAGGATATCGCCACGCAACTGGTGGAACTGGCCGCGGGTGACGGCATCGACCTGGTGCTCGGCGGTGGCCGCCGCAACTTCCTGCCGGACAGTGTCACCGATCTGGAAGGCAAGACCGGCAAGCGCGAAGACGGCCGCAACCTGGTGGAGGAGTGGCAGGAGCGCTACAGCGACGGCGTGACCAATGTGGCCTATATCGAGGACCAGGCTGGCTTTGACGGCCTGGATGTCGCCGCCGCCGACAAGGTGCTGGGCCTGTTCAACGCCTCCCACATGCTGTACGAGGCGGACCGCGGCAAGGATGTCGCCGGTGAGCCATCCCTGAGCGAGATGACGGCGAAGGGACTGCAGCTGCTGCAGAAAAACGACAAGGGCTATTTCCTGATGGTGGAAAGTGGCCGTATCGATCACGGCCACCACGCCGGCAGCGCCTACAACGCGCTGAGCGATGCGGTGGAATTCGCCAGGGCGATCCAGGTGGCAATGGACAACACCAGCGCCGAGGACACACTGATCATCGTCACCGCGGACCACAGCCATGTGATGACCATCGCCGGCTACCCGACCCGCGGCAACCCGATCCTCGGCAAGGTAGTGGTCAACGACGGCAGCGGCCAGCCGGAAACGGCCCCGAGCCTGGCGGCGGACGGCCTGCCCTACACCACCGTCAGCTACGGCAACGGCTTCGGCTACGCGGACTTCGGCGAGGAGACCGATGCGGACGAGCGCTACGACCACGACGTTGATACCGGCCGCAAGGACCTGACCCACGTGGATACCACCGCGCCCGGCTATCACCAGGAAGCCCTGGTACCGCTGGCGTCGGAATCCCACGCCGGCGAGGATGTCGGTGTCTGGGCGCGCGGCCCCGGTGCGCATCTGGTCAGCGGCACCAACGAGCAGAGCTATCTGTTCCACGTGATGGCGCGTGCGGGTGGCCTGCTGGGCAACTAAGCCGAGCGACTAAACGCCTGGAAGCCCCGGCAGTGGTGACGCTGCCGAGGCTTTTTTATGGGCTGCCGGGGCCTTTTTATGGAAAGGTGCATTCTGTGACTCCCCGGGCGCACTTCTGCTATCATCGCGCCCGCAATACCTAAGGGGTGGCTACGGCCTGAGATGCGCTTCGGATCTGCACGATCGCGAACCGCAAACCCTTGAACCTGATCCGGTTAATACCGGCGTAGGAATAGGTCGGGGTCCAGGCCCTAGCACTCATCAGCCCTCCTCACGTCGCACCCCGGGTCTCTTTCACTCCTGTTTCAATCGAGAGAGAGCCATGAACACCGTTTTTAGAATAAAACCAATCGCCTGGTCGATGCTGTTTGCCGGCAGCCTTTCCGCGGCCAATGCGCTCGCGGCGGCTGAACCGGAGGGCGCCGGCCTGGAAGAGGTCGTCGTCACCGGCCAGCTGCGCGACACCAAGCAGCTCGACCTCCCCACCAGCGTCAGCGTGCTGGATGACGCCGCGATCTCTGCGCGCGGCGCCCGCAACCTGGAGCAGCTGCTCAACCTGGCCCCGAACGTCAACTTTGCCGCCGGCGCATCGCGCGGGCGCTTTGTGCAGATTCGCGGCATCGGTGAGCGCAGCCAGTTTATCGACCCGGTCAATCCGTCCGTGGGCCTGATCATCGACGGTATCGACTTCACCGGCCTGGGCCTGGCCGCCAGCACCCTGGATATCGACCAGGTGGAAATTCTGCGCGGCCCGCAGGGCACGGTTTACGGCGCCAATGCGCTGGCCGGCCTGATCAATATGACCAGCGCAGCGCCTACGGCCGAACCCATGGCAAAAGTGTCCGCGGAAGTTTCCGAATACAACGGCCGCACCCTGTCCGCGGTCAGCAGCGGTGCGCTGACCGATCAACTGACCTACCGCCTCGCCGCGCAGAACCAGCAAGGCGACGGCTATATCGAAAATACTTACCTGGGCCGCGACGACACCAACAATATCGATGAGTCGGTCGTGCGCGGCAAACTGCGCTACCAGGCGCAGGAAGATCTGCAGCTGGACTTTGCCCTGCTCTACCTCGATGCCGACAATGGCTACGACGCCTTCTCGCTGCAAAATACCCGCGAGACCCTGTCGGACCAGCCGGGCTGGGATCGGCAGGAAACCCTGGCGGCTTCGGTGATTGGCCAGTGGAGCGGCAGTGATTTGTTCACCCTGCAAACCACCCTGAGCGCCGCCGATTCAGATACCGAATACGGTTACGACGAAGACTGGACTTACGTGGGTTTTCACCCGTGGGAATACAGCTCTACCGACAATTACCTGCGCGATAAGAAGAACCTGAGCGCCGACCTGCGCCTGCTGTCGACGGATGCCTCCGCACTGTTCAATGGTCGCGGCAGCTGGGTTGCCGGGGTCTATGTGCGCGATGAAAGCGAGGACCTGGAGCGCAACCAGAGCTTCACCAGCCAGTTCGATACGCAGAGCGCCGCAGTGTACGGACAGCTGCGCACTGCACTCAGCGATACGTTCGCGCTGGTAACCGGCCTCCGCTTTGAACAGCGCGATGCCGATTACGCCGACTCGCTCGCGGTAGATTCCAGCAACAATGAAAACCTTTGGGGCGGCAATATTTCGCTGGAGTACCGGTACGCGGAAGACATACTGATCTACGGCACCGTGTCCCGCGGCTACAAGGCCGGCGGCGTCAACGGCCGCATCATTTCCGCGTCGGCTACCAATCCGGCCATCGGCAGCGATGTGTTCGAATTCGATACCGAGCAACTGCTCAACTACGAGCTCGGTATCAAGGGCGCGTGGCTGGAGAATCGCCTGCAGGCACAGCTGGCCGCCTTCTATCAGGACCGCAGCGATGTGCAGGCCAAGCAGTCCATCTTCGACCCGAATGATTTTTCCTTCGATGACTTCCTGACCAATGCGGCGGGTGGCAAAACCACCGGCGTGGAAGCCGAGTTGAATTATCTCGCCAGCGATGCGTTGCGCCTGTTTGCGTCGGCGGGCTGGTTGAAGGCGGAATTTGAAGGCTTCACAAGCACGTCGCACGTGGATGCACGGGACGACTACAACGGCATCGCGCTGGCTCCGGTGGATCTCGATGGCCGCCAGGTGGCGCACGCTCCGAGCTACCAGTTTTTCACCGGTGCCGAGATTGCACTGTTGCCCTACCTGATTCTGCGCCTGGAAGTGGAAGGAAAAGACGAGTTCTATTTTTCCAACAGCCACAACGAAAAATCTACCGCTTACGAGCTGTTGAACGCGCGCCTGACCTATCAGGGCGACGACTGGGAAGTGGCACTGTGGGGCAGAAACCTGACAGATAAGGACTACTTCACCCGCGGTTTCTACTTCAGTAACCAGTTCGGCAACAACCCCGAGAATTTTTATGCGCCCGAGGCCTTCTATCAGTTTGGCGAACCGCGCGTGGCGGGTGTCACCGGTACTTATACGTTCTAGAAATTTGGGGCGGATTTGTTTCGTTAGATTGGAAAGTTCATTTCGTCATTCCGGCTTGTGCCGGAATGACGAGTTACAGAGCAGTCTGAGCAATGCCCCGGGAGAAAAAACCAATGAAACTCTCCGTTGAAATCAGCATGTACCCGTTGAAGGACGAGTACATCCCCAGCATCCAGGATTTTATCGATCGGCTGAATCGCCACCCGGATCTGCGCGTGATCACCAATACCATGAGCACCCAGGTGTTCGGCGACTACGACCTGCTGATGGACGTGCTGAAGCAGGAAATGCGCGCGTCCTACGAAAAACATGGCCGCGCAATCTTCATCTGTAAGTTCATCGACGGCGACCTGGCGCCGGTAACGAGCAGTGTTTAGTTCAGAATTCTTCAGCGCCATAGCCGCATCCGTCGCCGCCATGTCGCTGTGGGAAATCGCCGCAGTGATTCTCGCGCTGGCTTATTTGTTGCTGGCGATGAAGGAAAAGATCAGCTGCTGGTGTGCGGCCTTTGCCAGCACGCTGATTTACCTGTTCCTGTTCTGGGACGTCAGCCTGCTGATGGAGTCGGCACTGCAGGTGTTTTACCTGGTGATGGCCGTCTACGGCTGGTGGCAGTGGCGGCATCACGGCGATGCGCAACAGGATCTGAAAATCCACCGCTGGCCGCTGCGCACACATCTGCTCGTTGCGACTGGCGTCGGAGCGTTAACTGTCGCCTTTGGTTATCTGCTGCAAACGAATACCAACGCCGCCCTGCCCTATCTGGATTCTTTCACCACCTGGGGCGCCGTGATCACCACCTATATGGTGACGCGCAAGGTGCTGGAGAACTGGATTTACTGGATTGTTGTGGACGGTGTTTCCATCTATCTGTATCTCGACCGGGGGCTCTACCTGACGGCACTGCTGTTTGCGCTCTACGTGATTATCGTGATCGTCGGTTTCTTCCAGTGGCTGGCCATTTATAGAAGCGAATTGCTACCGGGGGATGCCGAAACGGTGCCCGCATGAGCACATCTCCAACTGATATTGTCCCGGCCGACTGGCCCCATTGGAGCGTCTTCGAGCCGGCCGTCGTACAACCGCTCCCCGGTGGCCTGACTAATCAGAGCTACCTGATTGTCGCCGGCAAAGAAAAATGGGTGCTGCGCAAGAACTCCGCCATCAGTGACGCACTGGATTTGAACCGCAGTGCCGAGGTCGCCGCGCTGAGCCACGCCGACAAGGCCGGCCTGTGTGCACCGCTCATCTATTGCGACCCAAACCACCAATACCTGGTCACCCGCTTTGTCGAGGGCAAGCCCTGGCGTGCGAGCGGCAATGGTGAACTGAAACAGCTGGCACGGCTGCTGCGCCGAATTCACGCATTGCCGGCCATAGATGCGCGGCTGGACGCCGGCGCCAAGGCGGCGAGCTACTGGCAGTCCATAGATGAACGAGCGGATTTCTGTGAGCCATTAAGAGCCCTGGCTCAACAAGCCCCGCAGTATATCGCTGCGGCATTGGACATGAGTACCGGTGCCTGCCTTTGCCACAACGATCTGCTGGCAAGCAACCTGATAGCCGGCGAAGACGGAAATCTGTATGCCGTAGATTGGGAGTACACCGCCATGGGTGACCCATTTTATGAACTTGCGGTGATTGTCGAAGAATACCGTCTGAATAAGCAGCGGCAGCAACTATTGCTCGCGGAATACCTGAATCGACCCTTGTCGCGGCAGGATTGGCGGAGGCTCGATCGCTGGCGGGTGATCTACGGGTACCTGACCTTGCTGTGGTATGCCGTTCAGTGGTGTACTGGGGCCATGCATGAGCCGCAGATCAACGATGAAATTCGCAATAGGATAAGCAGTCTCTCCATGCGGGTGTCTGCCATCCGCGGCTAGAAGCCGCGCCCTGAAGGGCCGACACGCTGGCGCGCCGCATCGAATCCAGAATCGGCTTAATACGTCAATACGGATTCAGGGCATTCAGAGATCGACAGGAATTTTTCGTAGATCAATGCGCGCGCTTTCTCGTTGGCATTCTTGTTGGATTGCACATCCACGGTAGCGAGCGGGCATATACGGTCTATGCCAATATGGCTGATCACCAACCGCTCATTCATCTGGAATGGCGCTTCTTCTGTACCCCACCGGACGCGAAACACCATAAGACGCGGCTGGTGATTATCGCTGTACCATTCAAGCGTTGGTCCGGTCTCGAGCGGTAAATCTCCACTCAATTCCTCAAACTCGGACATGACTTCACTACTGCCGTTCTTGAGGTGCACCGTGAAGACAGTGGGCGACTGCACGGTTATCTGCAAATCATGTTCGCCCAATTTGCCACAGTCCAGGATGGAAAAAGCCGCGTTGACGTTGTCCACGGTTTCCCTGCAGGAATCGATGCGCGTATAAGAAGTTTGCAGCATTTTTTTCGAGGTTTCGCTACCGGCTTCGCTATTGCAGGCAGCCGCGGAAAAAACCACCAGAGTGAGCAAAGTCTTCAAAATCAGTTTCATTGTTATTCCGGGTATCCGATTGCAGTCAAGAAGATCTTGGTTTGTCAAATCCTGCGATTGTAAAGTGCATGCCATCCTTTCTCGAGTAGTTTCCACCCCAGAAAAACCCAGCGTCGGTGAAGCATTTCACAAATTTTTTGGACATAGTCGGTGTCTCACCCAGGCCATTGCCGGTCATATTGATATCAATGGCCAATGCCCAGGAGTGCGCGGACCAGTTTGTGGTGCCCCTCGTCGCTCGAATAGCGTGAGAGCCGCCAAATTCCTTCAGGTCGCCCAGTAAGCTCTGCTTCTGCAAGTTTTTCAGCGCGGCGTCGAGGAATGTGTGCATCGCCTGGTGGCACCAGATCTTGCTCACCTTACGCTTTTTGGGGTCATACACGTTTACCCAGGCATAATCTTTATCTTTTGTTATCGAATCCGGGATTTTGAACATTTTCAGGTAAGTGCTTTTCTTCGCCCAGACTTTACTTGCAGAAATCGAGCCGTAGGCCTCGGCTACCGCCGCTCGTGTCATCAGTTTTCTGGGGTCATCGGTAACCGTGGTCGTGGAATTTGCGGCAGCTTTCTTTGGCAAGGAGGCGCTTGCCCGGTCCGTAAACGACAGAGGGGCGGGCATTCCGATGCTGAATTCATAAAGTCGCTGCTTTTGCGCAGACCTGTAATTTTCCAGTGCTTTAATCGTTCTGCCATTGGAGTCAATGCGCCCATCAGGGTTTGCCAGGCCGACAATATGGCTCTGAAATTCCTTGATGCATGCAATAGTATGTGGCCCACAATTGCCATCCACTTTGAGAAACGCAAACACGTAAATCGCGCGGGACTCGATATACCGGTTTAGCAGCTTCTGCACATAGGTCACGACATCCCTCTGGTTCGCGCCGCCTAGTCCTACGCTACTGTTAATCATTTCAATCCCTTCCTTTTGATATAGATAGCTTCCATTCTGTTAAATGCCGTTAATAAAATCGGCAGCGCCTTTGCCGCTGACCAGGCAATAAATTGCCAGTCAGAAAAACTGTGCGAATTAACAGGCGGTAATAATGCGAAAAATTCGATTAAATATGTCCGCTAGGCCGGATTGCGGTACTGCGTGCATCGCAAATCCACAGAGGAGGAGTTTAAATTTGTAGTTCACGAACAGGCAATATCGTTGCGGCGGACCGGGTTCAATATTCTGCTGTTTTGGCGCCTAATTTGTCGATTCAGATAAGTAGAAATATTTTACTCTGACACCAATTTTTATGTTCGGCGGAACTGATGGGCACGCTTCGCTTTGCCCATCCTACGCAAAGCTCTTAACCGGGAGCTATTCAGCTCAGACTCCCACAATCCGCGCGCGGAACTTGCGGCCCTTTATTTTGCCACTGGCGAGCTTGTTCAGTGCTTTTTTGGCCACCGTCCGCTCTACTGCGACAAAGGTGGAGAAGTCGAAGAGTTGGATCTTGCCAATCTGCGCACCGTCGATACCGCCCTCGCCGGTCAGGGCGCCGACAATATCGCCGGCACGGACTTTCTGCTTCTTGCCGCCGTCGATCTGCAGGGTGGACATCAGCGGTCGAGCAGGCGCGAACCCCCTGGGCAGGGGCGGGATTTCCTGCAGCGTTATCGGCTGCTGCATCAACTCCTCCAGCCGCTCCAGCTTGTAGATTTCCTTCTTGCTGACCAGCGTCAGCGCCACGCCTTTCTGCCCGGCCCGCCCGGTGCGGCCGACGCGGTGTACATGCACCTCCGGGTCGCGGGACAGGTGGTAGTTCACCACCATCGGCAGCTCTTCGATATCCAGCCCGCGCGCGGCGACGTCCGTCGCCACCAGGATGGCGGCGCTGCCGTTGGCAAACAGGGCCAGCGTGCGATCGCGATCCTTCTGTTCCATGTCGCCGTGGAGCGCCAGTGCGGCAAAGCCGGCGCTCTTCAGCGCGCGGGCGGCCTCGTCGGTTTCCTTCTTGGTGTTGCAGAACACCACCGCGGCGGAAACGTCGTTACTGGCCAGCAGCTGGTGCAGCGCCGCGGGCCGCTGCTCGTTGTTCTCCACCCGGTAGAAATTCTGCTCTATCGTGCTCTCGGTGTGCGCCGTGGTCACTTCCACCTTGACCGGGTCGCGCAGCACGCGGGTCGCCAGCGCGTCGATGGTCTTGGGGTAGGTGGCGGAAAACAGCAGTGTCTGCCGCTGCGGTGGCAGTTGCGCCACAATCTGGTCCAGCACCGCCTGGAAGCCCATGTCGAGCATGCGGTCCGCCTCGTCCAGTACTAGTGTCTGTACGTCGCCCAGGTCGAGATTGCCCTTGCGCAGGTGGTCCTCGATGCGGCCGGGCGTACCCACGACGATATGGGCGCCGTGCTTCAGCGAGCCGATCTGCGGCCCGAACGGCATACCGCCGCACAGCGTCAGGATCTTGATGTTGTGAATCGCCCGCGCCAGTTTGCGCAGCTCCCGCGCCACCTGGTCCGCCAGCTCCCGCGTGGGGCACAGTACCAGCGCCTGCACGCGAAAGCGCTCCGCCTGCAGTTTGTGCAGCACGCCCAGGCCAAACGCCACCGTCTTGCCGGAGCCGGTCTTGGCCTGGCCGATAACATCTTTGCCCGCCACAATCGCCGGCAGCGCCGCGGCCTGGATTTCCGTCAGGCGCTCGTAGCCGAGGTCCTGAAGGTTCTTCAGCAGGGGCTGTTGCAGTGGCAGGGACTGGAAATCGCGGGGGTGGTCAGTATCGGGCTTGGTCACAGCGGAAACTCAGTTGGTGGAATCGCCGGGCATTGTAGGTAAGCAAGGGCCGATTTCCTATTGGAAGCAGAAAAATCCACATTAGCTGTGAACGGCTAAGACGACCTTGGGAATGCGATACGGCAGGCACACCGGCAAGAATCACGTTCTTGGCGTCGCAGTATCTTGCAAGTTCAGATGGCGCCTCTAAAAAGCGCTCAACGATTGAGTGCATCGCCGGTATCTCCTGTCTGCCGACAGCGGCGGAGACGTGCTCGATGGTTTTGCGGCCTGCGTCGGTCAGTACTACATGTGCCTTGGCGTCACCCTTGAGGGCGGGGCGGCGATGCATATCGAGGATCGCCGTCTGCCTTTTCATCTTCGGCGCGAATTGCGGTGGCGCCCGACTCCTTCATCGCTTTTTTATAAATTCAACCTTTAGTCAACACATCAAGTGCGACTAATAAAGCCTGGTCCCTACCCTGTTCATCGATGTCGGCAGAGTTCAGCGGCATGTCGGGTATAAAATCTTCCCGATAACTTCCATTTACATGGTATAGGCGCTCAAATCCAAGCTCTAGCCAGGCACCACTCACATTAAGCTCTATCCGTTTTATGCCGCCCAATAAATCGGCCATTGGCGCGCCTATAACAGCTTTCGCGCCCAATGCATCAAGCCCGATGGTCATGCCTTCGCCCATACTGCCGGTCCATCGTCCGGCCAGCACGACAAAGGGTTTGTTTATAAGGGGTGACTGCGGTGACACGGTTGCTTGCTGTAACGTCGCCTCGCTATAGGAACGACCTGGTGTTTGCGTGCGATAGCGCTGATAAGTCCTTTTAGCTTCAGTGAAGTGCCCCAAAATGGGCTCCGCCACCCCGGTGTTGCCACCGCTCGGCGTGTTTCTCAGATCAATAATAAGCGCTTGGCTTTGCTCCAGAGAGCTGATGGCATTGCCAAACTCGTCCACGCTCGTGTTATTACCAAGTGCATTATTAAACCGGATATAGCCGACGCCGCCGATATCTCTGAAGCTAACTGCCGGTCCATCTTTCAGCCTGTTAATGCTGTCATAACTCGGGGCTAGAGAGTAGCTGTGCTCACCGTCCTCATTTACAACTGCTAGCGTTCGGCTTTGATAGCGTTTGCCGCCCAGAGCGATATTAAGCGCATAATTTTTCTGCGCTAACGACAGTCTTTCGATAGGCATGCCGGTAACCGCTTCAATTGCTTCGTCGATAGTTGATCCGTCTACTCCTTTTATCGTCATGCCAGGACGTAATCCCTGCTCAAATGCCGCAGAATCAGATTTTATGTCAACAATGACCACTGAGCTTGCTTGTATTTCAGCGTAAATATCTGAGCCAGTTGGATAAACAATAAAGTCATCGTTGTCATAAGGCCCTAGGTTGAGATGAGGGTCGCGGAAGTTGCGTAGTAACGACTGAGCGACATCGATAAATTCTTCTTTTGAAGTTGTTGCTAGCGCCTTGGAGTGAAAGTTTGAGATTACGCTATCGAAGTCTTCATTCACTCTGTCTATATAGGCATATTCAGATCTCAGCGTAGTAATCAGTTCATCCCACGCGCTATTAGCGTCAAACTTGTTGCTATGGGAGCAGCCGACCAAAAAAATAAAAAATATAAGTTTATAAATACTATTCATGATTTTAGGTCTAATTAATCGATAGAAATATTGCTTCGATCTAAGGGGGCGCAGAAGGAAAAGCTTTCTCTCAGCGTTGCGGAGAACAGGTGCTTGTATGAGTGCTCACAAGGATGGAGGCGCAGCTAAAGACAATGGATCCGTGCCGTTGCTAAGCCCGGACCGGTGGCGGCCAGGGCTTGCTCTAGTTATCGGTTCAGCAACCCCTTCACCGCCTGCGGCAGATCCGCCGGGAAGATCACGTTCTTGGCATTGTCGGATTGCGACAGCTCCGACAGTGCACCGATATAGCGCTCGCCCAGCAGGTACATGACGGGCATCTCCTTGTCGCCGATGGCCTGGGTCACGCGCTCGATGGCCTCGCGGCTGGCGTCGGCCAGTACCACCTGCGCCTTGGCGTCGCGCTTCGATGCTTCCAGGCGGCCATCGGCTTCGAGGATTGCGGCCTGTTTCTCACCCTCGGCGCGGGTCACGGTGGCGCGGCGCTGGCGCTCGGCCGCGGCCTGCTCTTCCATCGCCTTCTGCATGGTGGCGGATGGGTTTATATCCTGGATCTCGACGGTCTTCAGGTTGATGCCCCAGTCGGCGATATCGTCGGAGATGCCCTCTTTCAGCTTGGCCTTGATCAGGTCGCGGGACGACAGCGCCGCGTCCAGCGACATCTCGCCGACGATGGAGCGTAGTGCGGTCTGCACCAGGTTCTGGATCGCGATCTCGTAATCCTCGACACCGTAGACGGCCTTTTCCGGCGAGACGATATTGATGTAGGCCACGGCGTTGGCGATGATGGTGGCGTTGTCCTGGGTGATGACTTCCTGCGAGGGGATATCCAGCACTATGTCCTTGGTGGTGACCTTGTAGGGCACCTGGTCGATATAGGGGATCACCACGTTCATGCCCGGCGTCAGCGTCCGGTAGTATTTACCCAGGCGCTGCACGATGTGCTTGGAACCCTGCGGCACGATGCGCACGCCTTTGGCGATGGTGATGACCACCAGTGCGACCAGCGCCAGTACTACATATAAACCTTCCACTGTTTTTTCCCCTCCCGGATGAAAGCTCGGTAAAGCCGAAATTGATTTTTGAGTTTTTGAAGCGTTGAGAATCGTCATTCCGGCGAATGCCGGAATCCAGAACGTTCGGAGTTCCTGGGTTCCGGCCTGCGCCGGAACGACGACAGGTTTCAGATCGTCAGATGCGGCTGACGATCAGCGAATTGCCGGAGATGTCCGTTACCTTGACCCGGTCGCCGATCGCGACTTCCTCGGTGCAGATAAACAGCCATTCCTCCTCGCCGAGTATCGGCGCGGGGAATTTGAGCTTGCCGCGGTTGCGCCCGCGATTGGATTCGATAACGAGGCCGATCTGGCCGTTGAGTGCCTCGGCGGCCATGCCGGACAGGGTGCGGTCTTTCCAGCGGGGCTTGATGCTTTTGACCCAGATCACCACGAGCGCGACCGACGAGAACGCCCACAGGATCAGTTGCAGGGTGATGGGTATGTCCACCGCCAGGGTCAGTACTCCCATCAGCAGGGCGGCGAGGCCGAACCAGAACAGGACGAAACCGGAAACGAAAATTTCCGCGGTGATCAGCAGCAGGCCGAGTACCAGCCAGTGCCAATAGGCGATATGTGCGTTGAGCCAATCAAGCATGATGGCAGGGCTCCCTTCCCGTGCGCGATATTTCCTCGATTATGCCAAAGAATTCGCACAAGTCGCGGAAATTATCCTGCAGATGTCGGCGAATTAGCGCTGGCGGCGCTAGGAACCGCCATTGAATGCGAATTTTTTTGCCGTAAACAGCTGTCGGCTCAGGCGTTCGATTTCCTGCTGCAGGGTGTCGAGTCGCTCGTCGGCGGCATCCAGCAGCGGAATCAGCTCGCCGCGGAACTGCGTCCCCTGTCGCCCCACCAATTCGCGCAGTAATGCCAGGTCGCGCCAGTCGCCCAGTGCCTGGGCCAGATTTTTCAGCGGCTTGCGCCGCCCGCGCAGCGCCCGGCGGCATTTCTTTTGCAGCAGGCGCGTGTGGTACCACTGGTCTTTGACCCGCTTGCGGTATTCGTGGAAGCTGGCTGCGCTCCGCTCGGCGAAGGCCTTGTCCATGGTCTTTGCGGCGCGCCGGTAACTGCGCCGGTAACCCCGCCGCGCGTGCTTCCATTTGAGTGTCTCCAGTGGCCAGTCGCCGATACGCTCGCCGCCCTGCTGCAGCAATGTCTTGGCCTCTTCCAGCGCATCTGCATCGGCCTGGCCGCGGGCGCGAGCCTCGAGGAATTCCAAAATCTGCGGAAAGCGCTCCGCCGGTGCCAGCGCCAGCAGGGCGTCGCGCACCGACACGGCGTCGCGGCTGCCGGACAGGCCGCCGGCGAGGGTGCGGTAGTGGGCATTCTCGTAGCGGTAGAGGTCGCCGATATCCGCGCGCACCAGGCGCAGCAGCGCGCGCATCTTCTTGCAGTGTTTGCGTAGCTCGTGCACGGCCTCTTCCTGTGGCAGCGCCTGCAGGTCGCGCAGCGCGCCGGCGATTTCCCTGCGCGCGGTGCGGCGCAGGGCTTTCGCCAGGGGCAATTTGCGCTTTAGCTGATAGACCATGTTGCCGTTCCACTCGCCGCTCCCCGTAAAGTCTAGTGGGTGCCGCTGCGCATTTATTCAGCTGACCGCAAAGCGGGCCCGGTTAATCACAAGGGGGCGGTGCCTGCGCGCCGCCGTCGATGTACAATGGCGCCCCTCTAAATTGACCAGACAGGGGCTCGACAGGGCTCAGCAGGCACAGCATGAAGGATCGCAAGACCACCCACTTCGGCTATCAAGAGGTTCCGGTAGAGGAGAAGGCCGGTCGCGTAGCGGAGGTTTTCCACTCGGTTGCGGCGCGCTATGACGTGATGAACGACCTGATGTCAGGAGGCGTTCACCGCCTGTGGAAGCGTTTCACCATCGAACTCTCCGGCGCGCGCCCGGGCCAGACGATCCTCGATATCGCCGGCGGTACCGGCGACCTGACCGCGCGCTTCTCGCGCATCGTCGGCGCCGACGGCACCGTGGTGCTGGCGGATATCAACGAGTCGATGCTGCGCGTGGGCCGCGACCGCCTGCTCGACCGCGGCATCGCCGGCAATGTGGTGCCGGTGCAGGCCGATGCCCAGTACCTGCCCTTCCCCGACAACACCTTCGACTGCATCACCATCGCCTTCGGCCTGCGCAATGTCACCGACAAGGACCTGGCGCTGCGCTCCATGCTGCGGGTGCTGAAGCCGGGCGGCCGCCTGCTGGTGCTGGAGTTCTCCAAGCCGCAGTCCAAACTGCTGGAGAAGGTCTACGACCAGTACTCGTTCCGCCTGCTGCCGTTTATGGGCAAGCTGGTGGCCAACGATGCCGAGAGCTACCGCTACCTGGCGGAGAGCATCCGCATGCACCCGGACCAGGAGACCCTGAAGCAGATGATGGCGGACGCCGGCTTCGTGGACTGCGAATACCACAATATGACCGGCGGCATTGTCGCACTGCACAAAGGCATCAAACCCTAAGGCCAGGAAGCTAAGGACGTCACCTTGGACCCGACATTTCGCGCCGGCTTCGATGCCGCGCTGGAAACCGCAATCAACACCGCGCTGCAATACGATCCCGGCACCCGCGCGCGCCTGCAGAAACTCGACGGCAAGGCGCTGGCGCTGGACCTGACCGCGCCGCGCCTGCAGTTCTGCCTGTGCATCGAGGGCGACCAGGTGCGGGTGCGCCACCACTGGGAAGGGGAAATCTCGACCCGCCTGAGCGGCTCGGCGATCGCCTTCGTGCGGCTGCTGCGGGATTCCTCGGCGACCCCGGCCGGGCTGGGCGTGCATGTCAGCGGCTCCAGTGCGCTGCTGGCGGAACTGCAGTCCATCATGCGCGACCTGGAGATCGACTGGGAGGCGCCGCTGGCGCAAATAGTCGGCGACGTGCCCGCGCACACCGTCGGCAATCTGCTGCGCGACGCCTCGCGCTGGCTGCGCGGCAATCTGATGCGCGCACCCGCCGCGGCGGCGGAGGCCGTCAGCGAGGAGTGGCACCTGACCCCGCCGAAGGCCCAGTTCGAGGCCTTCGTCGACGATCTTTCCGACCTGACCCTGGCGGCGGATCGCCTCGAGGCGCGGGTGCAGCTGCTGCGGGACAGATTTTCCCGGCGGGAGGTCGAATAGCCTTGCCGGTTGCTCGCAGTTTTAAGATCGCGCGGGTCGTCCTGCGCTACCGCCTCGACCAGCTGCTGCCGGCCACCCGCCGGCCACTGTGGCTGCGCGGCCTTCTCGCACCGCTGAAGCTGGTGCCGCAGCCGAAGATGGGCCGCGGCGAACGGCTGCGCCGCGCGCTGGAAGAGCTGGGGCCTATCTTCGTCAAGTTCGGCCAGCTGCTGTCGACGCGCCCGGACCTGCTGCCGCCGGATATCGTCGAGGAACTCGACCACCTGCAGGACAATGTGCCGCCCTTCCCGACGGACCAGTGCGTCGCGCGGATCGAGCAGGCGCTCGAGGCCAGTGTCGATGAGCTGTTCGCCGAATTCGACCGGCAGCCGCTCGCGTCCGCGTCGGTGGCGCAGGTGCACGGTGCCGTGCTGCCGTCCGGTGAGTCCGTCGTCGTCAAGGTGCTGCGCCCGGGTATCGACAGGATCATCGAGCAGGACCTGCGCCTGCTGCGGGTCATCGCCCGCTGGATCGAGCGCTGGGTACCCGACGGCCGCCGCCTGCGCCCGGTGGAGGTGGTTGAGGATTACCGCCACACCATCGAGGGCGAACTGGATCTGGTGCGCGAGGCCGCCAACGGCACCCAGCTGAAGCGCAACTTCAGCAACTCGCCGCTGCTGTATATCCCCGAGGTGCACTGGGACTACACGCGGGAAAACGTGCTGGTGCTGGAGCGCATCGACGGCATTCCGGTGACCGACGTGGCGCAACTGCGCGCCCAGGACACCGATATGCAGCTGCTGGCCGAGCGCGGCGTGGAGATCTTCTTCAAGCAGGTGTTCGAGCACAATTTCTTCCACGCCGACATGCACCCCGGCAATATCTTCGTATCGCGCAAGAATCCCCGCCGCCCGCAGTACATCGCCATCGACACCGCCATCGTCGGCAGCCTGTCGCGCGAGGACCAGTACTACCTGGCGCGCAACCTGCTGGCCATGTTCCGCCGCGACTACCGCATGGTGGCCGAGCTGCATGTGCAGAGTGGCTGGGTGCGGGCCGACACCCCGGTGAACACCTTCGAGGCGGCGATCCGCGCCGTGTGCGAGCCGATTTTCGAGAAGCCGCTCGGCGAGATCTCCTTCGCACGCGTGCTGATCAGCCTGTTCCAGACGGCGCGCAGATTCGACATGGCGGTGCAGCCGCAACTGGTGCTGCTGCAGAAGACGCTGCTCAATATCGAGGGGCTGGGGCGGCAGCTTTATCCGCAGCTCGATCTGTGGAAGACTGCTCATCCATTTCTCGAGCGCTGGATGCGCGACCGCATCCACCCGCGCACGATCCTGGGCGAGATCAAGCGCTACGGCCCGGAGTGGCTGGAGAAGTTTCCGCAGCTGCCGCAGCTGGTGTATTCGTCGCTGGAACAGTCCCGCGAACTGGCGCCGCAGCTGGACAACATCGGCGAGCAGCTGGCGCGCAGCCACCGCCGCGGCCGGCGCCAGTATTTCCGGCGCATCGCCGGCGTGCTGTTGGCGTTCGGCGCCACCGCGCTTGCCGCTCCGGACTGGTTTGCGCAGCTGCCACCGGCGGGCTGGGCCATGGGCGCCGCCGCGCTGGTGCTGCTGCTGTGGCCCTAGGTCGCATAAGCGCTGCGTATTCGTTGGAACTCAATGTTTGGAGTCCAACCTACAATTGGAAGTCTGAAGGAAGGGACATTGACGCAAGCAGATCCTAAAGCCGGATTCATCGACCAGGTCAGCTGGAACAGCGACGGCCTGGTACCCGCTATCGCGCAGGATTTCAAAACCGGGCGCATACTGATGATGGCGTGGATGAATCGTGAGTCACTGGCCATCACCGCCAGCGAGGGCTATGCGGTCTACTGGTCCCGTTCGCGCGGCAAGCTGTGGCGCAAGGGCGAGTCTTCCGGACACCTGCAGCAGGTGCGCGAGATACGCCTCGACTGCGACGGCGATACGATTCTGTTGCTGGTGGAACAGCAGGGCGGCATAGCCTGCCATACCGGGCGCAGCAGCTGCTTCTACCGCGTGTTGCAGGGCGGCGAGTGGTCGACCACTCAGCCGGTGATCAAGAGCCCGGAAACCATCTACGAGTCGCCCGAACTATGAGTGACCTGCTGCAACAACTGGACGCGGTACTGGCAAGCCGCAAGCGCGCCGGCGACGCCGACAGCTCCTATGTGGCGAGCCTGCATGCGAAAGGGCTGAACAAGATTTTGGAGAAAGTCGGCGAGGAAGCCACCGAGGTGATCCTGGCCGCCAAGGACGCGGAGAACGGCGGTGACCGGCAGGCGCTGATCGCCGAGACCGCCGACCTCTGGTTTCACTCCCTGGTGATGCTTTCACACCTGGGCGCGGATTCACAGGACGTATTGCGTGAGCTGGGGCGTCGCTTCGGCCTCTCGGGGCTGGAAGAAAAAGCCGCGCGTTCGAACAACGACTGATGCTTTAGCGGCCCGGCCGCAATCAATCTGGAGAAAATTATGGGATTCGGTGGAATTAGTATCTGGCAGCTGTTGATTATTCTGGTGATCGTGCTGCTGCTGTTCGGTACCAAGCGTTTGAAAAATCTCGGTGGCGACCTGGGCGGTGCCATCAAGGGTTTTAAGAAGGCGATAAAGGACGAGGACAAGGACAAAGAGTCCGACAAGGAGCCGGATCGCCTCCAGCACGACGAAACGGAAAAACCGCAGACGAAAGAATCCGTGCAGGACAAGGAAAAACAGTCCCAGGACAAATAATTCGACAACCCTTCCCGAATATACGAGCGCGAGATTCGGCCTGTGTTTGATATCGGCTTCTTTGAACTCCTGCTGGTCGGCGTCGTGGCCCTGCTCGTGGTAGGGCCCGAGCGGCTGCCGGACGCGATCCGCACCACCGCCCGCTGGTGGTCCGGCATCAAGCGCACGTTGCACAACGCGCGCGAAGAGCTGGAAAAAGAGGTGGGCGCGGACGATATTCGCCGCGAGCTGCACAACGAGCGCATCATGCGCGAGCTCGAGGAGAGCCGCCGGGAAATGGAGCAGGCTTTCAGTGAGGCCGGCCGCGAGGAAGTCGCACCGGCACAAAGCGAGTCCGCGCCGCAATCTGCGCAACCCGAGCGAACTTTCGATCCCAGTCATCCCACCGATGACGCGGAGGACTACCTGCCGGAACAGGACGAGAATGCCGAGGAACTGCAGGACCCCGAATATCCGGAGCACTGGCACGACTACGGCGATCCGGATATGAATCCGCAACACCCCGAGCACGTTGCAGAAAAAGACCTGCCCCTGGAAAAAACGCCGCAGGAAAAAAATAGCCAGTCATGAGCGAGCAACCGCAAGAACAGGGTCAGCCCGAAGAAAGCCATCAGCCATTTATCGATCACCTGATCGAACTGCGCGATCGCCTGCTGCGGGTACTGCTGGTCGTGGTGGCAATATTTGCCTGCATGGTGCCCTTTGCCGCGGATATCTACGATATCGTCGCCGATCCGTTGCAGGACCGGCTGGTCGAAGGCGCCGGCATGATCGCCACGGAAGTGACCTCGCCCTTTTTCACACCGTTCAAGACCACGTTTATCCTGGCTTTTTTTATCGCCATCCCCTACGTGCTCTATCAGGCGTGGGCCTTTATCGCCCCCGGCCTGTACAAAAATGAAAAGCGCTTTGCCGCGCCGATCCTGATTTCCAGCGTGATCCTGTTTTATGCCGGCATGGCGTTCGCGTATTTTGTCGTGTTCCCCATTCTGTTCGACTTCTTTGTCAGTTCCGCCCATGCCGATATCAAGGTGCTGCCGGATATCAGTCGCTACCTGGATCTGGTGCTGAAGCTGTTTTTCGCCTTCGGCTTCGCGTTTGAGATTCCCATCGCCACGGTGCTGTTGATCTGGAGCGGTGCGGTCGAGCCCAAAGTGTTGGCGCAGAAGCGCGCCTACGTCATCGTCGCCTGCTTCGTGGTGGGCATGCTGCTGACACCGCCGGATATCCTGTCGCAGTCCCTGCTGGCAGTACCCATGTGGCTGCTGTTTGAGCTCGGGCTCATCCTGGGGCGCTGGGTAAGATCCCGCCCCAAGGAAGAGAGTGCCTAAGGGGGGAATCACCCAGGGGAAACTGTCGCTCGCGGCGGCGGTTACGGTTCTGTTGTTTTTCGCGGCTTCCGTGCGCGCAGAGACCCAATGCGTGATCCTGCTGCACGGACTTACCAAAGACTCGCGCAGCCTGCGCCCACTGCAGCATCAACTGATAGATGCCGGCTACTACGTAGCGAATATCGATTATCCATCGCGACAAAAACCAATTGCCGAGCTGGCGGATTACGCAGTCAAAGCGGGGCTGGAGCAGTGCGCGCGGGTAAACGCGCGGCCGGTGAACTTCGTTACACACTCCCTCGGTGGTCTCCTGGTCCGTCACTATCTGCAGCGGCATTCAGTGGCGCAACTGAACCGGATCGTGATGCTCGCGCCGCCCAATCACGGCAGCCGTGTCGGCGACATCCTCAGCTGTATTCCCTATATCAAGGACATCAATGGGCCCGCCGGGCGCCAGCTCGGTACCGGCGCTGGCAGCGTGCCGTTACAACTCGAGCCGGCGGCGTTTAACCTGGGGATCATTGCCGGCAACCGCTCTCTTAATCCCCTGGCTTCGTCGCTGTTGGCGGGCCAGGATGACGGACGTATCACGGTGGAAAGTGCGCGCTTGCCGGGAATGTGCAGCTTTCTGGTCTTGCCGCAAACGCACGGCGGTATCGCTGCAGACGAGCAGGCAATTTTCCAGGCGCTACAGTATTTAAGCCGTGGCTATTTTACCGATGCGCGCGCAGAGCAATTTGACTGTACGGCCGATTAATCGCCTTCTGCAGGTTGCTCTGCGCTGCGGCAGTCTTTCAGTTGTTCAGTCACCTGCCCATCGCCGAGGGATTGCTTGAGCAGCACGCCCTGGCCCCCTTCGGTATGCCAGCGATAGTTGGGTTGTCCCTTGTCGGCGACAAAAAGCACCCCGGAGTCGGCGGGTTCCTGGTGCATCGGGATCATCGTATTGCGATAGGTCAGCGTGGCCAGCCGCGGTTCGCCGTCGGTGGGAATCACGTATTTGAGTTGTAGGCGTTCGCCATTTTCACAGCGATAGTCAACGGTGTGGATTTCCGCCGCGAAGCCGCGCTCCTGTTTTTCACAGGCGGCGGTTGCGACGACAAGTAATAGGCCGGCAGTGAGAGTGCAAACTTTGGCGCGGGTCATTCTGGCCTGTCCTCGAAGATGCGAGTCGAGCGGTTACCGCACTTTGGAAAGCGGCATAGCGGAAAAATTCCACAACCCGTGAAAAGCGCCGCCGCAACACATACGGTGTCGCGGCCTTCCTCGATTTGGCGGCTCTATGACCCTTCGGCCAGTAGCGGCGGAACGGAAGCTGGATCAGCTCTCCTGTTCGATTTTGCGCAGGGCCAAGCGGATAAAATAGGCGGCCATCAGGCAGACGAACCCGATAATGCCCAGGCTCAGCAGGCCGGAAAAGCTGGTGAACAGATCAATTAACGCATCCATCTCTGGCTCCTCAATACCAACTATCTGATGAGGCCAGTCTAGGTGCCGGCGGCGCCAGCGACTTGACCTGGATCAAGTTGGCCGCCGATTGCGACCCGGTGCGCGGAAACCTCCTAGAATGTGGGAGCCCCACAGGGCTCAAAGAAGCTGGGCCGCGCAGAAGAAGGTCAGCGCGGCCGCGGCGAGCAAAAACATCTCGCGCTCCTGGCGCCAGCGGGGCAGGAGCAGCAGCAACGCCAGCGGTGGCAGGAATACGGCGAGAAGTCCGAGCGCCGTCTGCTCGCCAAAGCCGACGCGCAGCAGGCGCAGCCAGCTGATGAAGCCGAAGACCAGCGCAAAAACTGTCAGGACGGCGGCGACGGGCGCCATGCCGGTACCAGTGGCTGCCGGCTCCATGCCTTAACCCTCCTGCGAATCGGAAATCCATCGATAGGAATAAGAGTGTATATCAGCAGCGGACGCCCAATCGCAATACTGAACCCGCGAGTGATCGCACTGGTCGTCGCGCTACTGCTGTTGAGCGGCTGCGAGACCGCGGGCTACTACACCCAGGCGGCTACCGGCCAGTGGCGAATCCTCGCCGCCCGGCAGCCGATCGAGGAGGTGGCGCAGGCGCCGGACACCGAGGAAAAGCTGCAGCAGCAGCTGCGCCTGGTGCAGTCGATTCGCGCCTATGCCAGCGGCGAACTGCGCCTGCCGGTCGGGCGCGCCTACGGTGCCTTCGTGAAGCTCGACGAGGAGTACCCGATCTGGAATGTGCTGGCGGCGCCGGAATTCTCCCTGTCGCCCAAGCGCTGGTGCTACCCGATTGCGGGCTGTGCCAGTTACCGCGGTTATTTCAACAAAGCCGCCGCGCGCGGCAAGGCGCAGGAACTGCTGGGCGAAGGCTACGATGTCTACCTGGGGCCGGTGCCCGCCTACAGCACCCTGGGCTGGTTCGACGACCCGGTGCTGTCCAGTTTCGTCAACTGGTCGCCGGAGCGGTTGGGGGGACTACTGTTCCACGAGCTGGCGCACCGGCGCGTATATATCTCCGGCGATACCCAGTTCAACGAGAGCTTCGCTACCGCGGTGTCGGAACTGGCACTGCCGGACTGGCGCCGGCGCCAGGGACTGACCGGAGCCTCGGCGGATGCCCGCGCCCAGGCACTGGCGGTCAGGCGACTGATGACGGCAACGCGCAAGCGGCTGGAACCGCTCTACGAGTCGGGCCTGCCCGACGACGACAAGCGCGCACAGAAAGCCGCCATTCTCGCGCGCCTGCGGCACTGCTACCGCGAGCTGTCGGCGGACTGGCCCAATCCGGAGCGCTATCGCGCCTATATCGAAAAAACCAATAACGCCACCCTGGCGCTGGCGGCCGAATACCAGTCCCAGGTGCCGGCCTTCCGCCAGCTGTATCTGGACAGCGGCAGCTGGGAGGCCTTCTATGAGGCCGCAGAGGCAATGGGCAAGCTCGACAAGAGCGCCCGCAAACGGCGCCTCGAAACGCTGGCGGCGCGCTATCAGGCTTCGAGCAGGAAAGTTACCGGCCCGTCGTTTGACAGCGAGACCTGCATGTCCGCGGCGAACACGCCACTGGCCACGGGCGCGAACTGAGCGCGGGCCCGCTCGACAAAGTAATCGTACAGCTCCTCCGCCTGTTGCGGCGTGGCGCCGCGGCTGAAGCTGGGGCGCAGGCCGCGGGCGGTGTCGGCCACCAGGGTGAACTGACTCACCACCAGCAGGGCGCCGCCGGCCTGCTGCACATTCAGGTTCATGCGCCCCTGCTCGTCCCCGAACACTCGGTAGTGCAGCACCTTGTGCAGCAGCTTGTCGGCACTGTCGCGATTGTCCTGCGCCTCGACACCCAGCAGCAGCAACAGGCCGCGATCGATGGCACCGACCGACTCTCCGTTCACATCCACGCGTGCGTGGCTCACTCGCTGGATCAACCCCTTCATCTCAACCTCTCTGCGCTTGTGGAACCCGGTGAGTAAATCGCCTAGATTAGCGGACAGAGCGAGGGCGAGAAACCGTTAATACCTTCATGAAGACTCGATGCCGGTGATCGAGTGGTTGAGTAACTGTGCTTCGTAGGGGGGAGGCGCGGTGGTGGTCTTGCGGGAAAAAACCTGATCGGTAACTATTTCCCACAAGACCACCACCGCGCCTTTTACACACGCTCTGACTTTTGCAGCTCCAATAAAGTTTCAAAAATCTATTCGAGTGGCACAGCGGTAGCCGGAGCAGAGGTAGCCCTTCGGAAAATAGTTACCGATCAGGTTTTTTTCCGAAGGGCTACCTCTGCTCCACCCCGGACTTGCCGAACAACAAGAAGAGAGCAAACAATTGAAATACGCATTCGTCACCGGCGGCACCGGCTTCCTCGGCGCCAACCTGATAGAGCAGCTGATCGGCGACGGCTGGCAGGTCACCGCCATGCACCGCCGCGGCTCCGATACGCAACTGCTGCGGCAGATGGGCGTGAAGCTGGTCGAGGCTTCCCTGACTGACGCGGGCTCATTGCGCGCGGCCATGCCGGAAAATGTCGATGCGGTATTTCACCTGGCGGCGAACACGAACATGTGGCGCGGCGGCAATGCGCAGCAGTGGCGAGACAATGTCGAGGGATCGGCGAATATCGCCAGGGTGGCGCGGGAGACCTTCGCCCGGAGTAAAACCGCCGGCCGCCTGATCGTCACCAGCTCTATTTCGGCCTACGGCTATCACCGCGAGCAGATTACCGAGGAGAGTCCGCAGCTGGCGGATGACCCGCGCTATCACTACCTGTACACCAAGAAACGGGCCGAGCAGGCGGTGCGCGAGGAAATCGGACGCGGCCTGGATGCGCTATTCCTGAATCCCTGTGCCATCGTCGGCAAGTACGATAGCGGCAACTGGGCGCAGACATTTTTTATGATTCAGAAAGGTCAGCTGCCGGGCGTGCCGCCGGGGCGCGGATCTTTCTGTCATGCCGGCGCGGTGGCGCGCGCGCATATCAATGCGTTTCATAAAGGGCGCCGCGGCGAAAACTATATTCTCGCCGGCACCGATGCCAGCTTCCTCGAGTTCTTCGGCAAGATCGCCGCGCTGCTGGAAAAACCGGTACCCAAACGCACGACGCCTGCGGTGGCGATTCGGACGGTCGGATGGCTATCCGATGCCCTGTCACGCTTTACCGGCCGCGAGCCGGTTATCACTCCGGAGAAAGCCGCGCTGATTACGCGGCGCGTGGTGGCGAGCAGTGCAAAGGCCGAGCGGGAACTCGGTTATGATTCCGCTACCGATCTGGATGCCATGTTGCGCGAATGCCGCGACTGGCTGATCGAACAGAAACTGCTGGATAAGCCGGCAGGCGCGATTAAGGAGAGCGTGTGAACCGCAATAATATCGTTTTCGTGTTGGTCGCGTTGTTGCTGGTGCTGCAACTGATACAACACTATTTCTTTACCGGCGCTCAATAGCGTCTCCATGTAGGAGCCTGTTTGCCGGCGAAAACTGTCGGCGCCTTTTTCAGGCCGGGTTTCTCGCCTGGCAGATTTCTGCTCCTGCAAAATCTGCATTTCCGCCCTCCATGGCGGTCACAGCAGGCTCCTACAGGGTGGTTGTGCCAACCATCATGGGAAAACATAGGGCACAGTAGGATGGGCAAAGGGCAGGGGTGAATAACCATGCAGGACAAACGCTGCGGCTGGTGTCTCAGTACACCGCTGTACCAGACATATCACGATGAGGAGTGGGGGCGACCGGTTACCGACGACGCTACCCTGTTCGAATTTTTGATTCTCGAGGGAGCGCAGGCCGGGCTGTCGTGGATCACCGTGCTGAACAAACGCGAGAATTACCGCCGGCTGTTCGACCAGTTCGACCCGGAAAAGATCGCCCGCTATACGCCGAGAAAAATAGAAAAGCTGTTGCTGGACCCGGGCATTATCCGCAACCGCCTGAAGGTGGAGGCGGCGGTCAAGAATGCCCGCGCGACGCTGGCACTGCGGGATAGCGGGACCAGCCTGGGGGAATTCCTGTGGCAATTTACCGATGGCCGCGTACTGGTCAATCGCCGTCGCAGCCTCAAGCAGGTGCCGGCCAGCACGCCCGCCTCCGACGCGATGAGCAAGGCACTGAAAAAAGTGGGTTTCAGTTTTGTCGGTTCCACCATCATGTACGCGCATATGCAGGCAACCGGCATGGTCAACGACCACCTGGTGACCTGCCCCGCCCACGCCGAGTGTGAGGCGGAGGCCGCGCGCCGGGGGCTGCTCTGACGCGGCCGCTCGTCGACGCAGCTGGTCGGTGAAGGCCGCCGGCTTTTGCCGTATGCTGCGACCATTGGCCCTTTGCGGACATCACTGAGAGGAGAGCTGTGCAATGGATTTCAATCAACTGCTGGAGCAGTATGCCCCCCAGCTGATGGCGCTGGCCTTCAAGGTCGGGGTGTCCATCGCGATCCTGATCGTTACCTGGATTGCCGCCGGGCTCGCCCGCCGCGCCGTCGGCCGCCTGTCGTCGAAACTCGACGCCACCCTGATCCCGGTGCTCAGCAATATCGTCGTCTGGGGTGTCTATATCGTCGGCCTGCTGGTGATACTGGACCGCTTTGGCGTCAACACCACCAGCCTGGTGGCGCTGCTCGGTGCCGCGGGTATCGCCGTGGGCCTGGCCCTGAAGGACACGCTGCAGAATATCGCCGCCGGCTTTATCCTGCTCGGACTGCGTCCCTTCCGCGTCGGCGAGCTGATTCAATTCGGTGACACCATGGGTACCGTGGTCGAGGTGGGCCTCTTCACCACCCAGCTGGACACCGTGGACGGCCTGCGGATTTCCGCCCCCAACAGCAATGTGTGGGGCCAGAACCTGATCAATTTCAGCCGCAACGCCACCCGCCGCCTCGAGATTATCGCCAGTATCGCCTACGGCGACGATATCGAGACCGGCATGGCGGTGTTGCGCCGCCTGGTGGCGGAGGAGCCGCGTATCCTGCCGGAGCCGGAACCCGCCTACGCGGTGCGGGCACTGGCCGATAGCTCCGTGAACCTGCACCTGCGCGCCTGGGCGCGCAACGATGAGTACTGGGATATCTACTGGGGCATGATGAAAAAACTGAAGCCGGCGCTGGAGGCCGAGGGGCTCACCATTCCCTTCCCGCAGCGGGAGCTGCATATCGTCAGCCAGCCGGAAGGCAAGAAGGTCCTCGAGAAACTGCAGAATGAATGACTTGCTCACCGTCGCGCCGCTGACCTGGAGCGGTATTATCACCGCCATGCTGTGCGCAGGGGCCATCGGCTTCGAGCGCCAGTTGCGCGGCAAGCCGGTCGGTATTCGCACCTCGATCCTGATCGTGCTCGGCACCTATGCGTTCACCGCGCTGGCGGTTTCCATCGGCGGTAACGCCGACCGCGCGCGAGTTTTGGGGCAGGTTATTACCGGGATCGGTTTCCTCGGTGCCGGCGTCATGCTGGCCCGCGACGGCGTCGTAGTGGGGGTGACCTCCGCGGCCACCATCTGGGTGCAGGCGGCGATCGGCACGCTGATCGGTTTCGGCGTGCCCGGCACGGCGATAACCCTGGCATTCCTGGTGGTCTTCGTACTGCTGGGCGTCGATGTCCTGGAGAACTATTCCTCCCTGCTGACCCGCGGTGTGCACGCGCGCTACAAGCGCTGGCGCCGGCGGCGCGCGTTGGTGAATCCGGCCGATCCCGGTTCCGGCTAGGTTCCCGTCAAACCTTTCGTTGAAATACCCGTCTCGCCGTTCCGTCGATTCGGCGCAAAGGCGCAGTGCCCTGCGGGCGGGTTAATCGACACCTCGCCGTTTTCATGTCAAAGTAACCGGCGTTTTTTTTGCACAAATTTTGATCTGGCCACGAAGATTCCAATGAAAAAACTGTACAACCCCCTTATCCCCAGCCTGCTGGCCCTCGCCATCCTGGGCGGCTGTCAGCGCGACGAAGCCACCGAAGCCAGCGCCAGTGCGCAGCAGGCGCAAAATGCCGCCGCCACTGAAACCGCTGCCGCGACGGATCCGGCCGCCGAAACCCAGCGCCTGACCGAGTGGTTCGACGAGCGCTACGAAGAGCAGCTGCAGTTCAGCCCGATTCAGCTGAGCTACCTGGGCCGCAAGGAACTCTACGACCAGATCGACGACATGAGCGAGGCCGAGGAGGCCCGCCAGCTGGCCTGGCAGGCGAAGACCGTCGACGACCTGAAGGCAAACTTCGACTACGACAAGCTCACCACTGCTGGCAAGGAATCCTACGACCTGTGGATCTTCCAGTACGAGCAGGCCAAGGCCGCGGAGCCGTTCAAGCGTCACTCCTACTTCGCCGGTGAGCTGGGTGGCCCGGAGGCGTCCCTGCCCAATTTCCTGATCAATATTCACAAGGTGGATTCCGTCGAGGATATGCAGGCGTACATCGCCCGTATCGATGGTGTCAGCCGCGCCCTGGGGCAGCTGCTCGAGCGCGCCCAACTCTCCGCTAAAGACGGCATCCGCCCGCCGCGTTTCGCTTACGACCTGGCCATCGAGCGCGCGCAGAAAGTCTCCAGCGGTGCGCCGTTCACGGGTGAGGGCGATGCCCCGCTCTACTCCGATGCCAAGGGCAAGATCGAAGCGCTGAAAAAAGCCGACAAGATCGATGCGGAAACCGCCGCGCAGCTGCAAACCAAGGTGGAAAAGAGCCTGAAGGAAAACTTCAAGCCGGCCTTCGACGCCTACATCGCCTGGCTGCAGGAAGACCGTGTGAATGCCAGCGAGGAGCCGAAGGGCGCCTCGACCCTGCCGAACGGCGAGGCCTTCTACAACAACCGCCTGGCCAACTACACCACTCTCGACCTGACTGCCGATCAGGTGCACCAGATCGGCCTGGATGAAGTGGCGCGTATCCGCAAGGAGATGGAGGGCATCAAGGAGCAGGTGGGCTTCGACGGCGACCTGCCGGAATTCTTCACCTTCATTCGCGAAGACGACCAGTTCTACTACCCGAACACCGATGAGGGCCGTGAAGGCTACCTGGCCGAGACGCGCGGCTTCCTCGCCGATATCGAGAAGAAGCTGCCGGAATACTTCGGCATCCTGCCGAAGGCCAAGCTGGTAGTGAAGCGCGTCGAGCCCTTCCGCGAAGTTCCCGGCGGCGCCCAGCACTACCAATCCGGCACGCCGGACGGCTCGCGCCCGGGTACCTACTACGTGCATATGTCTGACATGAGTGCCCTGTCCACTACCGACATGGAGACCGTGACCTATCACGAGGGCAGCCCCGGCCACCATATGCAGATCTCCATCGCCCAGGAGCTGGAGGACATCCCGCAGTTCCGCACCCAGGCGCACTTCACGCCCTACATCGAGGGCTGGGCGCTCTACTCGGAAAAACTCTCCAAGGAGATGGGCCAGTTCCAGGATCCCTACAAGGATTTCGGCCGCCTGACCGCCGAAATGTGGCGCGCCATCCGCCTGGTAGTCGACACCGGCATGCACTCCAAGGGCTGGACCCAGGATCAGGCGGTGGAGTACTTCCTGGACAACTCCGCGATCCCGGAGAGCGCCGTGCGCTCCGAGGTGCGTCGTTACCTGACCCTGCCGGGCCAGGCCACTTCGTACAAGATCGGTATGAACAAGATCCTCGAACTGCGTGACCAGGCTAAGGAAGCCCTCGGTGACAAGTTCGATATCCGCGGTTTCCACGACACCGTGCTGGGCGGCGGCGCGCTGCCGCTGCCGATGCTCGAGGCGCGTGTGAATCGTTGGGTTGAAGAGGTGAAGGCCTCTTAATCCGCTGCAGTGGAATTACCCAATGTAAAGGCCGGGCATTGCCCGGCCTTTTTTATTGGCCGCTGGAGCGGTCGCACACCTATGGCAATTCCCCGCCGTCCAAGTTAGCTTTGGCGTACCTCAGGGCCTTATGCACAGGCCCAATAAGCGACATTATGAAAATAACCCGGGGGAATCCTGTAAACACCGGTATCTACCGGGCACCGCCGGCGGCCCCGTTTCCCCTGACTCGATAAAGGAAAGAGCCTTGAGACCGATTACTCGATTTTTCACTCTGCTATTGCTCCTGATAACGCCATTGCCGTTGCTGGCAAAGGATATCCCCACCGATATCGTCGTGCGTGCCAAGGCCAAGGACGCCAAATTTATCGGCACCTCCATCGGCGGCGCCATGGTGCGCATTCGCGAGGCGGACAGCGGCCGCATTCTGGCGGAGGGTTTGACCCGGGGCAGTACCGGCAACACCGAAATCATTATGGAAAAGCCCCACAGCCGTTATGGCTCCATTACCGAGGGCGCAGCCAAGTTCGAGGCTACACTCGATATCAGCGAGCCGGTTTTCCTCACCGTCGAGGTAGTGGCGCCCTATATCAAGAAACAGGCGCGCGTACTGGCACAGACACAGACCTGGCTGGTACCGGGCAAGCCGATCGCCGGCGACGGGGTCGTCGTCGAGATACCGGGTATGGTGGTGGACCTGCTGAGCCCGCAGACACATTTCTACGCGACCGCGGACAAGGGCCCATTTGAGATACGCGCCAACGTGGTGATGATGTGCGGCTGCCCGCTAACCGATGGCGGCCTGTGGGACGGCAGCCAGCTGGAGGTGGCGGCCATCGTCAAGAAGGACGGCCAGGCGTTCAAGACCCTGCCACTCAAGATGCAGGAAACCATGAATACCTTCAGTACCAAGCTGGAGACTTCGGCGCCGGGCGTCTATGAGATTCTCGTCTACGCCTACGACCCGAAGACCGGCAACACCGGTGTCGACCGAGGTAGCTTTATCGTCAAATAACGCGCCGCGCCCCTATCCCATCGAGAGCCGCGGACTGGAGTAAACCATGCACATCCGCGAAGCCGTGGAAGAGGATCTGGAGTCCATGTGGGGCATTTTTCGCGCGGTACGCGCCGATGGCGACCTGCCCTTTTCCGGCGCGATCGATCGGGATGCATTCCACTGCCAGTGGTTTGGTGGAGACCTGCTGACTTATGTGGCCGAAGAGGGGCCACACCAGCTGGGGATATACAAACTCGGAGTTAACTACCCCGGCCTCGCTCACCACATTTGTGCTGCAACCTATCTGGTGCGCCCCGAAGTGCGCGATCGAGGCGTCGGACGCGCACTGGTGCAGCACAGCATTGCCCGCGCGCAGGACGCGGATTTCCTCGAAATGCAGTTTAACTATGTGCCCGGTAACAATGTGGCTGCCGTAACGCTGTATCAGGAATTGGGCTTCACCATCATAGATACCCTGCCCAAGACATGCCTTGATCCACAGCGCGGGTTGGAAGACGTCTATGTGATGCAGCGTTTTCTGCAGTAGCGCTCTACTCCAAAAGAGTGGACTGACGAAAGGACTGGCGATGGCAGAACAGCGCAGGAAGGACCTGCTCGACGAGCACCGGCCGGAAAATATTGCCCGGCGCCTGCAGCAGCAGCCGAAATCGCAGAAGGTTTCCGACTTTGTACTGGGTGCAATCGACGGCTGTGTGACGACCTTCGCAGTGGTATCGGGTGCCTTCGGCGCCGGTTTTTCTCCGCTGGTAGTGCTGGTGCTGGGTTTCGCCAACCTGATCGCCGACGGTTTCAGCATGGCAGTCAGCAACTATGAAGCGGTCAACGCCGAGCGCGAATACCGGGAGCTGGCCCGGCGCACCGAGGAGCGCCATATCGAGCTGGTGCCGGAAGGGGAGCGCGAGGAGATCCGGCAGATTTTTGCCAACAAGGGCTTTGGTGGCGAAACACTGGAAAAAATCGTCGCCACCATCACTGCCAATCGCCAGCTGTGGGTGGAGACGATGCTCACTGAGGAGTACGGCCTCAACAGCACCCGCTACAGCCCGGTGACCTCGGCATTGGTCACCTTTGCCGCCTTTATCGCTGTCGGCGCCATTCCGTTGCTGCCCTTCCTGATGCCATTTCTGGCGCAGCAGACACAGTTTGTCGCCAGTACTGTTCTCGCCGCCCTGATGTTCCTGTGCATCGGTATGCTGAAGAGCCTGGTGTACTCGCAGCCGATCCTGCGCGCGGGTTTCAGTACTCTGCTGCTCGGCGGTGGCGCCGCGTCACTGGCTTACGTGACCGGTTACCTGTTGCGGCAACTGTTTGGCATCGACGCCGCCTGACACGGTGATTCGGCATGCGCGCCGCACAGCTGGCCGGCGCCTATCCATAGATCAAGCACCTCGCGACCGCCCGGGCGTGAAAAGCCGGAGATAACGCTGGTGAATCATTAAATGATGACTATAATCCAAATGTGTGTATGATGGTTGTAATCTAATGGCCGGCATTACAGGGATTTGTCGGCCGCCTGTGTACTTACCAGAGAGTCGATGCCATGCAATCTATCGTTATCGCGGGTTACAAACGCTCACCGTTTCACTTCGCCCGCAAGGGTGCGCTGGTCGATGTGCGCCCGGACGACCTGGCCGCGCAGGTACTGCGCGGGCTGGTGGAATCCCTGGACGTGAACCCCGCGGAAATCGAGGACGTGATCATGGGTTGCGCCTATCCCGAGGCGGAGCAGGGCATGAACGTCGCGCGCATCGCCAGCTTCCGTGCCGGCTTTCCCCAGCACCTCGGCGGTATCACCATCAACCGTTTCTGCGGTTCCTCCATGAGCGCGGTGCACTATGCGTATGGGCAAATCGCCGCGGGTGCCGGCGAGGCGTTTATCTGTGCCGGCGTCGAGTCGATGACGCGGGTGCCGATGGGTGGCTTCAATGTCTCGCCAAACCCGGAGCTGCTGGAGACCTTTCCGCAGGTCTACATGTCTATGGGGCACACCGCCGAACAGGTGGCGGAGCGCTACGGCGTCAGTCGTGGCGAGCAGGAGGCGTTTGCGGTGGAGTCCCACGCCAAGGCGGCCAGCGCCCGTGAGCAGGGCCTGCTCGCCGCGGAAATCACCGCGGTGGAAACGCCCAGCGGGCCGGTCTCCGAGGACGGCTGCATACGCCCCGGCACCAATAGCGAAGCCCTGGCGCAACTGAAGCCGGCATTCGACGGCACCGTTACCGCGGGTACCGCCTCGCCGCTGACCGACGGCGCTGCCGCGCTGCTGGTGTGTACAGAGTCGTTCGCTCGCAGCCGCGGCCTGGCAATACTCGCTCGTATCAGGGCGGTGGCGGTGGCCGGCTGCGCGCCGGAGATCATGGGCATGGGGCCGGTGTATGCAACGCGCAAACTGCTCGAGCGCGCCGGCCTGAGCATCGCCGATATCGACTTGATGGAAATCAACGAGGCCTTCGCCAGCCAGTCCATCGCCTGCGTGCGGGAGTTGGGGGTGGAGATGGACAGAGTGAACCTGCATGGCGGTGCCACCGCCCTCGGACACCCGCTTGGTGCTACCGGCGCGCGCATTACCGGCAAGGCGGCGGCACTGCTGCGCAACAGCGGTGAGCGCTATGCGGTAGCCACCCAGTGCATCGCCGGCGGCCAGGGCGTCGCGACCCTGCTGGAGCGGGTGGAGCCATAAGCGCAATTTTTCCACGGCGGATTTGACGTTAAGATGATAGGTAACATCTGAAGCGAGAGAGTTATGCGCTATTCCAAAGAGCACAAGGCCCGGACCCGCGAGCGTATCGTCGACGAGGCATCGCGGCGCTTTCGTCGCGACGGCATCGGCGCTACCGGGCTGCAGACGTTGATGAAGGCGCTGGGCCTGACGCACGGCGGCTTCTACGCGCACTTCAAGTCCAAGGACGACCTGGTGGAAACCGCATTGCAACACGCGGTGCAGGAGCGCAACGATGCCGTGGATGAGTACATGGCGAGCGACGAGCCGCTGCAGACCCTGATCGCGCAGTATCTCTCTGCCGCGCACCGCAAACACGCCGAGCAGGGCTGCCCGCTGCCGACCATGGCCGCGGAACTGGGCCAGCGCGGTGAGCCCAGTGCCACCACGGATCAACTGGTAAAGACGCGCCTGGAGCAGATCGCCGCCGGCCTCGGCGGCGACGATGCCGACGAGCGCAGCGTACTGGTGCTGGCGGCGATGGTCGGTGCCCTGCAATTGTCGCGCAGCGTGAAGAGCAAGCGCTTGTCCGATCGGTTCCTCAAGACCACCGGCCAGTTACTGGACGAAATGGTCGAACACTAGTGGTTTAAGCGGTAAATGCGGTAAATAAAGCTTACAGCCACAGGCTCCAGGGCAAGGCGAAAAAGCGCAGGACTAGCAGGGCTAATTCAAACTTTTTCAACGCAGCACAGGGGCTTGTGGCGAAGAGATCGGTTACGGAATTTACCGCTTAAACCACTAGTTTAGGATGTCCCATCCTGATGCCGGCATTTGCCGGCTTTTTTTGTTGCTATTTTCGGTTTTTTTACCCACGTTGCTCCGCGTGCCGGCACTTTTGGTGTCGGTAAGTCCAGTTTGCTGGCGCTGCCGACAGCGCCGAGCGCTGGAATTTGGGGCTAAACGGCCATCACCTTATTGCGTCCGGCATCCTTGGCGCGGTACATGCGCGCATCGGCTTCTGCCAGCAGTTGGCCGTGAGTGGCACAGGTCGGATCACCCTCGGCGACGCCGAAGCTGATGGAAATCGTTACCGGCGGATCGTATTTGCCGCTCAGGGCTTCGACCTTGTCGCGCAGCTTTTCCGCCAGTATGCCGCCGCCGTGCAGGTCGGTGTTTGGCAGCAGTACCAGGAATTCCTCGCCACCCCAGCGCGCCACTATGTCGTCGGCGCGCGTGTTATCCCGCAATACCTGCGCCACGTCCTGCAATACCCGGTCGCCGAAGGCGTGGCCATAGGTGTCATTGATGCGTTTAAAGTTGTCCAGATCGCCGATCAGTACCGCGTAGCGACCCTCCAGGTGGCGGTTGCGGCGCTCGAGTTCGTTGATCGCGCGGTAGGCCTCGCGGCGGTTGGCGAGGCCGGTGAGGGCATCGGTGGAGGCGCGGCTTTCCAGTTCCTGGGTCAGCCGCTGCAGCAGTTGCTGGGTCTGGTGGCGACTGCTGTCCAGCAGTGCGGTGAGCGCGGTGAGCGCGCCGAACACGGCGATGAATCGCGCGCGGTAGGCAGTGTCGTATTCGGCGGTGAGCCCGGGAAAGTCCGGATAGAAGAGGATCAGGGCGGTGGCGCTACCGACTGCGATCAGGGTCCCAGTGCCGCGCTTGTAGCCGTAGAGATTAATGAAACCGGGCACCAGCATCACCGCCCACATCAGGCCGGTATTGTTTACACCACCGGACAGCAGCAGGTAAAAATACAGTACCAGTAACAGAATGCCGACGAGCACCGGAGTCATCCTGCTCGGGCCGATCAGGTTGATGGTGATGTAGGCGGCCAAAATGACGCCGCCGACACCGAACAGCGCGCTGGCCTGCCAGATGTCACCGCCGGTCAGTGCGATGAGCGCCATGGCGCCGGTAATCGCCATCGCGAAGATCAGCATGTAGCCGGAAGCCTGGACGCGGCGGCGGAGTTCGAGTTGGTGCGCCTCTTCGATGGGGTCGCGAAAAGCCAGGTTCTGGTGGTCGTACCCTGAAGTCATGGGGCTCCCTGTCATTGTGCGGACCACTTACTTCCGTCTGGCCCGGAGCCGTGCCTGGGGCACGGCCGCATTTTCTGTTTCATGCTCCGCCTCTGCAGGCGCGGTTCAACAAGCCGCCACAGAAAGGGATAGCCAAGCAGTATATTGTGATTAGCCCGACCACCAAAGGTCGGGACTAAAGTATCAATGAACCAAAGTGTGAATTTGAGAAGTGGCACAAATTGAACTGACATGCGGCGATATCCTCGCCCTGCGCGCTGACGCACTGGTGTGCCCTGCGCACAAGCACCTGATACGCGGGCGCGGCCTGTCGGCACAGGTGTACGATCGCGGCGGCGCCGCGCTGGCGGCGGCCTGCGAGCAGCAGCCGGAATGCGCCGTGGGCGAGGCCAGGCTCACCCGCGCCTACAGCCTGCCGGTGAAATACCTGCTGCACACGGTGACGCCCCAGTGGAGCAGCGGCGACCAGTGGGGTGCCCAGGCGCTGGTGGAACTGCGACGCTGCTATGAGAGTGTGCTGTCGCTGGCATTGCAAAACAGGCTCAAGACCCTGTTGTTCCCGGCCCTGGGCGCCGGCACCAACCGCTTCCCCCACGAGATAGCCGCACACCAGGCGCTGGAAGTGCTGCTGGAACACGTCGGGGAATTCGACAAGCTGACCGTCTGCCTGCACACGCCGACGGCGCTGGCTGAATGGCGGCGGGTGGGGAAGCGGTTCTTCGGCGGTTAAGCGGCCCGCAGTCCTGACGGGATAGGGGATTTAGATTTCTGTGATAACTGAAAAGCGCAGCGGTAGCCGTTGGGCAAATAGTTACCGATCAGGTTTTTTGCCCAACGGCTACCGCTGCGCGTTTCACTACGAAGTGCCATCTGATGCGATGCGCCGTAACGGGCCGATTGCGCACTGCTGCCGCGAACGGAAATAAAAAAGGCGGGCCAAAGCCCGCCTTTCTCTTTCTGCCAGCGCTTACTTCTTGGCGCGCTTGCGCATGTTCTCCTGCAGGATCTTCTTGCGCAGGCGGATGTGGTTCGGAGTCACTTCCACCAGCTCGTCGTCCTCGATGAACTCCAGCGCCTGCTCCAGGGTGTGGCGGATCGGCGGGGTCAGGGTCAGGGCCTCGTCGGTGCCGGCGGCGCGGATGTTGGTCAGCTGCTTGGCCTTGGTGGGGTTTACCACCAGGTCGTTGCCGCGGGAGTGAATACCCACTATCTGGCCCTCGTAGATGTCTTCGCCGTGGCCCAGGAACAGGCGACCGCGATCCTGCAGCGCGAAGAGCGCGTAGGCCAGGGTCTTGCCGTTGACCATGCTGACCAGTACGCCGTTGATGCGCTTGGCCACGTCACCTTCTTTTACCGGACCGTAGTGGTCGAAGATGCTGGTCATGATGCCGGAGCCGCTGGTCAGGGTCAGGAACTGGTTGCGGAAGCCGATCATGCCGCGGGACGGCACGATAAACGTCAGGCGCACACGGCCCTTGCCGTCCGGTTCCATATTGGTCAGCTCGGCCTTGCGCAGGCCCAGCTCTTCCATGATCGAACCCTGGTGCTGCTCCTCGACGTCGATCACCACCTGCTCGTAGGGTTCCTGGATTTCGCCGTCGACTTCTTTCTGCACCACTTCCGGGCGGGATACGCCCAGTTCGAAACCTTCGCGACGCATGTTTTCGATCAAAACGGAAAGATGCAGCTCGCCGCGGCCGGAAACCTTGAATTTATCCGGAGAATCGCCCTGCTCCACACGCAGCGCCACGTTGTGAATCAGCTCCTGATCCAGGCGCTCCTTGATGTTGCGGCTGGTGACGAACTTGCCGTCTTTGCCGGCAAACGGTGAATCGTTGACCTGGAAGGTCATGCTCACGGTGGGTTCGTCCACGGTCAGCGCTGGCAGCACCTCCGGGTGGTCCGGGTCGCACAGGGTGTCGGAAATGTTCAGCTCACCCACACCGGTGATACAGACGATATCGCCGGCGCTGGCCTGCTCCACTTCCACGCGCTCCAGGCCCAGGTAACCCATAACCTGCAGCACCTTGGCTTTGCGCTTGTTTTCCTCGCGGTCGAGGATCACCACCTGCTGGTTCGGCTTCAGAATGCCGCGGGTGATGCGGCCGACGCCGATCACGCCGACGTAGCTGTTGTAGTCCAGCGCGGAAATCTGCATCTGGAAGGGGCCGTCCAGGTCCACTTTCGGCGGCTCGACCTTGTCGACGATCATCTGGAACAGCGGCGTCATGTCTTCCGCCATATCGGTATCGTCGAGGCCGGCGATGCCGTTCAGGGCGGAGGCGTAGACCACCGGGAAGTCCAGCTGCTCGTCGGTGGCGCCGAGGCTGTCGAACAGGTCGAATACCTGGTCCATCACCCAGTCCGGGCGCGCGCCCGGGCGGTCGATCTTGTTGATGACCACGATCGGGTTGAGGCCCTGCTCGAACGCCTTCTGGGTCACGAAGCGGGTCTGCGGCATCGGGCCGTCCACCGCGTCTACCAGCAGCAGCACCGAGTCCACCATGGACAGCACGCGCTCCACCTCGCCGCCGAAGTCGGCGTGCCCTGGGGTGTCGACGATATTGATGCGGTAGTCGTTCCAGCGGATGGCGGTGTTCTTGGCCAGAATGGTGATACCGCGCTCCCGCTCCTGGTCGTTGGAGTCCATGATCCGCTCGGCGCCCTGGTCGCGGCGGTCGAGGGTGCCGGACTGGGACAGCAGTTTGTCCACCAGGGTGGTCTTGCCATGGTCTACGTGGGCGATGATCGCAATATTGCGCAAATTCTCTATCACAGGGTGCCTCTGGGCGTTAACGCGTGAAATGGTGTGGGGCGGGGGCTTAGGACCTGTCACCAGGCCCAGACAGCGGAGGTCCGGCCAAAGGCGGCGATTATAGTGGCGAAGCGTGACAATTGGGAGCGAATTTGGTGGAAATTTGTGCGATTCCGCCGCGGGATTGAAATTGCAGATTTCGCCATTCGGGTGGATGCCGGCATCCACCCGAATGGCGTGCACACCCGAAATGCCGGGACTGGCGCCTTTTCGGGCCGAGCGCTGTGGGTATTTAGGCTTCGACGGTATTCAGCTGCAGCCGCAGCCGCTTGCCGGCCAGCGGCCACTCGATACTGTCGCCGACTTTCAGGCCGAGCAGCGCTGCGCCGGCGGGGCTCAACAGGGAGACACACTGGTCTCCGCTCATATCCGCGGGCATTACCAGTTTCAGGTGGTAAACCTTGCCGGATGCCTCATTGGTAAAGCGCGCCTTGCTGTTGAGCCTTACCACATCGTCGGGCATTGCCTGTTTTTCGAGGATTTGCGCCCGATCCAGTTCATCGTAAAGGCCCTCGGCTACCTCGTCGTGCGCGGGCATGTTGTCCAGCAGGTTGTAGATCTTGTCGCGATCCTCGCGAGAGACCGTAATGGGGGGCAGTGTAGACATGACTTCTCCAGTGGAAAGTGGCGTCAATCGGGTTTCGATAGAGTTTCGGGGAGCGCAGCGGGCGGGGGTGCCGGGTTCCCGCGCGCGAATGGAAACCCGGCCTAAGTCTGCAAGGCGGCAGACGGCGCACGCCCGGAGGGGCGTGTGCGCGCGGTGTGGCTCAGGGCCGTTGCGGCTGGAGAAAAGTGGGCGGTCATGAGGCAACCATAACACTTATGCGCGCGGTTGCCAGTTGCGATGGTTGCCAGGCGCTATTTCGGGCGCGCGCAGGGTTGGCGGATCAGGCTTGTGTATCTTCCGGTGACGCGGCGTTGCGTTTCTGTGGCCGGTATACGCCCACGTTGCGGTAGCCCTCGTCCAGCAGGTGGGACGCGTGCAGCTTGCTCATGACGCCGCGGGCGCAGTACAGCAGGTAGTGGCGCTCCTGATCCAGCTTGGCGAAGGCGTTGTTGAGGCGGTAGAAGGGAATGGCCTCCACCGGTTTGCCCTCGAGCTCCAGCGGATCAATCTCCTCTTCGTCGGGGTGGCGGATGTCGATGACCACGGCATCGCCGGGCTCATCGCGGATTTCCACGTCCGGTACCTCGCCGTTCACCTCCTCGATCACCTCGTCGATATTCTGCATGACGCGGTTGCCGATGGCGCGGTCGAGGACGGTGAAGTCGAAGCGATTCTCCTCCTTCTCCACTTTCTCGATCTTGGCGCGGGTGGTCGGCTTCACCGAGATCACGCCGCAGTACTCGGGCATATTCGCGGCGAACTCCTCGGTGCCGATTTCCCGCGCGGTGCGGATGATGTCGGTCTTGTCGCTGGTGATCAGCGGGCGCAGCACCAGGGTGTCGGTGACGCTGTCGATCACCGCCAGGTTTTTCAGCGTCTGGCTGGACACCTGGGCGATGGCCTCGCCGGTCACCACCGCGTCCACTTCCACCTCGTTGGCGATCACGGTGGCGGCGCGCAGCATCATGCGCTTCAGGACCACGCCCATATAGGAGTCGTCGACGTTCTCCAGGATCTCGGCCACAACCTCGTCGAAGGGCACGGTGATAAAGCGCACCCGGTGTGAGGCGGCGTACTTGTTCCACAGGTAGTAGGCCACCTCCTTGACGCCCAGTTCGTGCTGGCGGCCGCCCAGGTTGAAGAACAGGTAGTGGGTGCGGATGCCGCGCTTGATCGTCAGGTAGCTGGCCACGGTGGAATCGAAGCCGCCGGATACCAGCGACAGCACCGGATCCTGGGTGCCGAGCGGGAAGCCGCCGAGGCCCGGGTGCTGCGCCTCTATCACGTACAGCTTGTCGTGGCGGATCTCCAGCTTCACGGTAATGTCCGGATTCTTGAGCTTTACGCCGGCGGCGTCGGTATTAGTGTTCAGGCCGCCGCCCACATACTGCTCCACATCCAGGGACTTGAAGTCGTGCTGGCCGGTGCGCTTGGCGCGCACGCAGAAGGTCTTGCAGGCGAGGTGTTCGCCCCACACCGACAGGGTTTTCTCATAGATGTCGTGCAGATCGCCGAGGGGGAACTGGCACACGCGGGCGAAGTTGGCGATCCCCGGCGTGTGAGAGAGCACTTCCTCGATGCGCTGCCGCAGGTGGGCGACCGCATCCGGCGCGACCACATCGATCTTTTCCCAGTCCTTGCGCACCACGATGCGATCGTCCAGCTGTTTCAGCAGGCGCTGCAGGTTGTCCTTGAGCTGGCGCGACATGCGCTTGCGCACCGGGTTGCTCTTGATGGTGATCTCTGGAAAAAATTTGACGACAAAGTGCATGGGGATCCGTGGGGTACCGCGAATTGATAGGAGGTGCGGCATTATAAGCTAGTGAGCCCCCGCCGAGCACAACTTGCTTGCGCACCGCATTCGTGCACGGGCGCCCAAATGCGCGCCATTTTGGTGCGCCCGTGGGTGGCTGACCCGCCACATTGCATCTATTCTGCTGCAGATGGCGCCGCAAACCTGCCGGCGCACGCCGCAATCGCAGCGGCGGCGCGGCTGCCCCAATTTGGCACACTCCTTGCTTTATTACACGCCAGGTAGGGAGTGCATGCCGGCCAACGGCATAGCGACAAATTACATTTCAAGACCTGGAGGACAGCAATGTCAGCTAAAACGCTCGGTTTGATTAAAGAGAGTGAAGCCAAGTGGATCGACCTGCGCTTCACCGATACCAAGGGTAAAGAACAGCACGTATCCATTCCGACGTCGGAAATTGACGGCGAGTTCTTCGAAGAAGGCAAGATGTTCGACGGCTCCTCCATCGCCGGCTGGAAGGGCATCAACGAATCCGACATGATCCTGATGCCGGACGACGAGACCGCTTTCCTGGACCCCTTTACCGACGAAGCCACCGTCATCATCCGCTGTAACATCGTCGACCCGATCACCGGTCAGGGCTACGAGCGCGACCCGCGCTCCATCGCGCTGCGCGCCGAGGAATACCTGAAGTCCACCGGTCTGGGTGACACCGCGCTGTTCGGCCCGGAGCCCGAGTTCTTCGTATTCGACGACATCACCTGGGGTGCCGAAATGGGCGGCGCCTTCTACAAGATCAACTCCGAAGAGGCGGCCTGGTCCTCCGGTGCCTCCTTCGCGGAAGGCAACATCGGCCACCGCCCGGGCGTGAAAGGCGGCTACTTCCCGGTACCGCCGGTCGACTCCCTGCACGACGTGCGCGCGGCCATGTGCGGCGCCATGGAACAAATGGGCCTGCGTGTGGAAGTGCACCACCACGAAGTGGGCACCGCCGGGCAGTGTGAGATCGGCGTCGGCGCCAACACCCTGACCAAGAAAGCGGACGAGGTGCAGATCCTCAAGTACGCCGTACACAACGTTGCCCACGCCTACGGCAAGACCGCAACCTTCATGCCCAAGCCGCTGGTGGGCGACAACGGTTCCGGCATGCACGTACACATGTCCTTCAGCAAGGACGGCGTGAACCAGTTTGCCGGCGACGCCTACGCAGGCCTGTCCGAGACCGCCCTGTACTACATCGGCGGTATCGTCAAGCACGCCCGCGCGCTGAACGCCATCTGTAACGCCTCCACCAACTCCTACAAGCGTCTGGTGCCGGGCTTCGAGGCGCCGGTCATCCTGGCCTACTCCGCGCGCAACCGCTCTGCGTCCATCCGCATTCCGTTTGTCGCCAGCCCGAAAGGCAAGCGCATCGAGACCCGCTTCCCGGATCCGACTGCCAACCCGTACCTGGCCTTCGCCGCGCTGCTGATGGCCGGCCTCGACGGCATCAAGAACAAGATCCACCCGGGCGACGCCGCGGACAAGGACCTGTACGACCTGCCGCCGGAAGAGCTGGCCGAGTACCCGACCGTTGCCTCCAGCCTGGAAATGGCCCTGGAAGCACTGGATCAGGATCGCGCCTTCCTGACCGAAGGCGGTGTGTTCACTGACGACGCGATCGACGCCTATATCGCCCTGAAGGGCGAAGAGGTTCAGCGCCTGCAGATGACCACTCACCCGGTCGAGTTCGACATGTACTACTCCGTATAACGACCGCCGGCATCGGCCCCGATGCCGGTCCGTTTTCGGAAAAAGCCCGCGCCGACTGGTGCGGGCTTTTTTATTGCGGGTAGACTAGGAGGTTGTTGAAAAAGGCCATCCCGGCCTTTTTCAACCCGGGTTTGCGGCGCATGTCCGCAAACCCTCCTCGACAAATCAAGCACTTACGCGCCTGATTTGCGGTCGGGCCGTCCTTGGCCCGGTCTAGCAGGCTGTTTTTCACCAGCCTGCTAGGGTTAAAAGTGACTGTAAATCCGCGATTCGTGTCGGAGCGGCCTGGCGCCGCACGAGAGGCAAGATGAAGACTATTCCCTATCTGTTCGCGCTGTTGTTCGCCCTGCCTATCGGCACTTTGGCCGGCGATGACGGCACAGAGGCGCCGCCGTCCGGCAATACCGTCTACAAGACCGTCGGTCCCGACGGGAAGGTGGTGTTCAGCGACACGCCGCCGAAGAGCGGCAAGGCGGAAAAGGTCGTGATCGGTCCCACCAATGTGCAGCCCATTGCCCTGCCGCGGCCGCTGCCAACGCGCAAGCTGTCGCCGAAGGACGCGCAACAGCGCGCCGACGATGCGAGCCAGCCGATCGGTCCCGTCGACATCGCCATCGTGAGTCCGCCGGACGGGGCGACGATTCCGCCGGGCCAGCGCTTTATCGCGCTGCAGGTCGATGTGGTACCCGCCTATCCCGCCGGTGCACAGTTTTTCGCGGTGATTGACGGCCAGCCGTGGCGCGGCGGCTCCTCCAGTTCGAGCCTGGATATCTCTGAGCTGGAGCGCGGCACTCACAGCGTGCAGGCGGTACTGGCCGACGACCGCGGCAACGTGCTGGCGCAATCCCAGGTCATTACCATCTATGTGAAGCGCCCCGGCGGCACCCTGCCGGATATCGCTGCACCCCGGGCCACCCAGGCACCCAAGGCTCCCGTGGCCCCGGGCCTGCCCCAGTCCCAGCCACAACAGCAGCAGCGGTCGCGCCGCGGCAATTAACCCCGGATGCCGGGCCCTGTGCGCCCGGCAATACCCCTTCCCCACGCCCACGCTCGGCCGCCAGGCTGGCGTTTTTTTGATCGGCGCACCATAATGGTGCAAGCGAGAGGGCGCCAGTCCCCGTGTGCACCCGCTGTGGTCCCCGGACGCGTGTATCGCCGCGGCGTGCCCCTCTGCGGTTCAGCGCCCGCACCCGGGTGCGCGCGTGCAGCACTCGGATTGCGGGACTGTGCGCTTCATATGACCAGTGACGCTGACCAAAAGTGCTCCCGGCACTTTAGTGCGGGGCCCGTCCGTGGGCCCCGCCCCTATCGGGGTCAGCTAAAGCTGACCAAAAGTGCTCCCGGCACTTTTGTGCGCCATTTTGGTTTGCTTCTTGCACTGACTGATTACAAAGGCCTTGTGGCCGAAGCCGACGGCGGGTGTACCGCGGGTTCGCGCTCCGTCCACAACTGAATCGGAACCTATCGCATGCTCAACGACCGCCAGTTGCGCCAGCTGCTCGACAGTTTGACCTCCGCCGTGCTGGTGCTGGATGACAGTCTGTTGCTCTGCTACCTCAACTCCGCCGCGGAGGACCTGCTCGCCGCTTCCAGCTCGCGGGTCAGTGGCCAGCCGCTGGCGGATGTGGTGCGTGAATCCGCCGCCGCGCAGCAGGCGCTGCGCAACGCCCTGGCCACCGGTGAAAAGTACACAGTCCGCCGCGCCACCTGGACGCTGCACAACCTCGAAACGCGCACCGTGGACTACTCGGTAAGCCCGGTGCCGGAGCTGGGGTTGCTGCTGCTCGAAGTGCAGAGCATGGATCGGCTGCTGCGTATCGCTCGCGAGGACGCGCTGATCAGTGCCCAGGAGACCACCCGCAATCTGGTGCGCGGCATGGCCCACGAGGTGAAAAACCCGCTCGGCGGTATCCGCGGTGCCGCACAGCTGTTGCAGCGGGAATTGCCGGACGAGGAGCTGGCGGAGTACACGCAGATCATCATCGACGAGGCGGACCGCCTGCGCAATCTGGTCGATCGCCTGCTCGGTCCGCGCAAACCGGCGCAGCTGAAGCCGACCAATGTGCACGAAATTCTCGAGCGCGTCGCCCAGCTGATCGATGCGGAGTGCGACGGCGAATTGAAGATCCGCCGCGACTACGACCCGTCGATCCCGGATATTCCCGGCGACAGCGAGCAGCTGATCCAGGCACTGCTGAATATCGCCCGCAACGCCATGCAGGCCATCGACGAGAGTATCGGCCTCGCCAGCGGCGAAATCGTGCTGCGCACGCGTATCCAGCGCCAGTTCACCATCGGCAAACACCACTGTCCGCTGGTGTGCCGCATCGAGATTGAGGACAACGGCCCCGGTATCGCCGAGGACATCCGCGAGCGCATTTTCTACCCGATGATTTCCGGGCGCGCCGAGGGATCGGGTCTGGGGCTGTCGATCTCACAGAACATCATCAATCAGCATCGCGGCCTGATTAAGTGCGACAGCCGACCGGGGCAGAGCGTGTTCCAGATTTATCTGCCGCTTTCGAACGAATAATTGATTACGGGAACCTAGAGCATGAGCAATCGCGTTTGGATTATTGACGACGACCGATCGATCCGCTGGGTCCTGGAGCGGGCGCTGACGCGCGAAGGCATAGAGACCAAGTGCTACGAGAGCGGCGATCGCGCGCTGGACGACTTCTACAGTGACTCGCCCGATGTGGTGATCAGCGATATCCGCATGCCCGGTTCCGACGGCTTCAAACTTTTGCAGCGCTTCCAGTCCGAGCGCCCCTCGCTGCCGATCATTATCATGACCGCGCATTCGGACCTGGACAGCGCCGTCGCCGCCTACCAGGGCGGTGCCTTTGAATATTTGCCGAAACCCTTCGATGTCGACGAGGCGGTGGCGGTGACCCGCCGCGCCCTGGCGCACGCCAGCGAGCAGCGCGGCGAAGAGCAGGTCAGCCTGGATAGTGGCGCCGGCAGCAAGGAAATTATCGGCGAGGCGCCGGCGATGCAGGAGGTGTTCCGCGCGATCGGCCGCCTGTCCCATTCCAATATCACCGTGTTGATCAACGGTGAATCCGGCACCGGCAAGGAGCTGGTGGCGCAGGCGCTGCACAACCACAGCCCGCGCAAGAGCAAACCGTTTATCGCGCTGAATATGGCTGCGATTCCGAAGGACCTGATGGAGTCGGAGCTGTTCGGTCACGAGAAGGGCGCCTTTACCGGCGCCAGTTCCCAGCGCGCCGGCCGCTTCGAGCAGGCCGACGGCGGCACCCTGTTCCTGGATGAGATCGGCGATATGCCGGCGGAGACCCAGACGCGCCTGCTGCGCGTGCTGGCGGATGGCGAGTTCTACCGCGTCGGCGGGCACACACCGGTGAAGGTGGACGTGCGCATTATTGCCGCTACCCACCAGGATCTGGAGCGGCTGGTGGAGGAGCACAAGTTCCGCGAGGACCTGTTCCACCGCCTGAACGTCATTCGCATCCATATTCCGCGCCTGGCCGACCGCCGCGAGGACATCCCGCGGCTGGTGCGCCACTTCTTCAATTCCGCCGCCAAGGATCTGGGGGTGGAGCCGAAGATTCTGCTCAAGGAGACCGAGGCATACCTCTCCGGCCTCGACTGGCCCGGCAACGTGCGCCAGCTGGAGAATACCTGTCGCTGGATCACGGTGATGGCCTCCGGCCGCGAAGTGCATATCGAGGATCTGCCGCAGGAACTGCACCAGCAGACCGCTACCGGCGAGGCGCCGCAGGACTGGCAGAAAGCCCTGCGGCTCTGGGCGGACCAGGCGCTGGCCACCGGCCGTCGCGAGATTCTCAGCGAGGCGGTGCCGGCGTTCGAGCGCGCGCTGATCGAAATCGCACTCAAGCACACTGCCGGCCGCAAGCGCGACGCCGCCGAACTGCTCGGTTGGGGGCGCAATACGCTGACGCGTAAACTCAAAGAGCTGGGCATGAACGGCGACGGCGACTCCGACTAATCCCTGCGCCAGTTATCACGACTACCCGCCCCCGTAAGGCGGCGGGTGCACTGGTCCCGGACCTGCTCCAGCTAAAAATCCGGCAGACAGTGCGCGCCTGAGCCAGACTTGGCTAAAAATGCCAGTTCTGCGGCTGATGAATTTTCTAACTCAATTCAATACGATATCGCTCCTCGTCATCTACGGGTTTTCCATCCTGCTCGTACTCGTGTCGCTGGCCGTGGGCAATTTTTTTGGCCGCCGCGCGGCGCGCAATGGCAAGGTGGGAGAAATGTCCATTGGCGGTGCGGTTGCCGCCACCCTTGGGCTCCTGGCGTTTATGCTGGCGTTCACCTTCAATATGACTGCAGACCGCTTCAATCAGCGCAAAGCGCTGTTGCTGAACGAGGTCAATGCGATGGCGACGACCTATCTGCGCGCGGATCTGCTGCTGCCGGATGAGGGCAGGCGGGTCCGCGCACTGATAGCGGAGTACGCCGACCTGCGGGATATCGACCCCCTGAATGTTTCCGACTTCGATGAGCGCATTGCGCGCAGCGCAGAGATCCATAACGAACTCTGGCAGATAGTCGCGCAGCTCAGCGCGGCGGGGTACGACGGAGAGAGATTGCGGGGCTTCTACGATATCCTGAATCAGGTCATCGACTTCCACACTTCGCGTCTTTATGTCGGGACTTTCTACAAGATACCGCCACCTATCTGGGCGGCGCTCTACGCGCTCACCGCATTGGCCATGTTCGGTATCGGCTTCCAGCTCGGCGTCGGTCGCCGGGGGTCGCCGCAGGTGGCACTGGCGCTCGCACTGGCCTTCTCCGTCGTGATCGTGCTGATCGCGGATCTGGATCGCGCCTATGAAGGCGTTTTGATTGTCGACCAGACGCCGATGTCGGAGCTCAATGCGCGGCTGGCGGCGGCTGAAAGAATGCGCCGGCAAGCCAACAAGCAGTAATCGCCATTGCGGTGGCCGCTAAACTGCGCATGGCGCGAAGCGAGAGCAAAGTGGTTAAGGCGCGGGCGTTGTCGCCGTCTTCCCGCGCCGTTCGAATTCAGCCTTTTCGCGCAACACCGAGTTCATCCAGCGTTCGCGCTATATCCTCCGCGCTGGTGGCGGGGTGAATTTCCTTGTCGATCTTGAGGATGCGGCCATCCTTGCCGATATAAATGGTGACGCGCCGCGCCACGTTCATGACGGGAATCAGCACGTCGTAGGCTTTGGCCACCTCGCCATCCGGATCACTGAGCAGCGGAAAATCCGCGCCCTGCTCTTCGGCAAACTTGGTGTTGACGTCTACCTCGTCGGTGCTCGCCATAAAGTAGGCGACATCGTAGGCGCGAATCATATCGCCGTTTTCGGCCAGGGACTTGCACTCGATGGTGCAGCCTTTGGTGAAGGCCTTCGGGTACCAGGCGATCACGACGGCCTGCTTGCCTTTGAAGTCCGCCAGCGAATAGGTTTTGCCGTCGGAAGCCTGCAGCGAGAAGTCGGGCGCCGGATCTCCGACTTCCAGCGCCGCAAGCGGCAGGCTGGTAAATGCGGCAATCAGAAAACCGAATAAGCGTTTCATAACGTGTCCCTGGTTAGAGCTAATGGTCATTGGCTGCACTTGCTTTTCGTAAAGTCGTCAGCGAGTTGGGCGCGACAAAGGCTGGGCCCATTCTATACCAACCTGCCGTGAGGTTCGGCGCTTGACGAATCGCTAGCGGCCTGCCGGCAATTGGACCAGACTTGGCTGGACAGCCGAGAACTCTGATGAATTTAAGCGAATTCTTTCACACCCTGCCACTGCTGGTCGTTTACGTCTTTTCGGTGCTTCTGGTTTTATGCGCACTGGCCGTGGGATTGTATCTCGGGCGCCGACACCTGCGCACTGACAGGGAGATCAAGGATGCGTCCATCGGCAGCGCTGTCGCCGCGACACTCGGGATGCTGGCTTTCCTGCTCGCCTTCACCTTCAACATGACGGCGAGCCGCTTCAATGACCGCAAGGTGCTGTTGCTGGATGAAGTCAATGTGATTTACACCGCCTATTTGCGCGCAGATTTTTTGCAGGAGCCGGCGGCCGGCCGCGCCAGGCAGTTGTTGGCGGAGTACGCGGCTATTCGAGATATCAATCCGCTCAAGGCCGCTGCGCGCGATTACGCCATAGCGCGCAGCGCGGAGATTCATCGCGAGATATGGTCGCTGGTGAGTAAACATATCCGCGACGGCTATGATCCCGGTTACCTGCGCCAGTTTGTCGAACCTTTCAATGCAGTAATCAATGACCACAACTCGCGCATAACTGTGGGGCTGGAATATCGTATTCCCGGCGCGATATGGGTGGCGATCTACTTTATGACGGCGCTGGCGATGTTGGCGATCGGCTTTCAGTTCGGCGTCAGTCGCGGCGGTTCGCTGCATGTAGCGCTGGCGCTGGCGCTGACGTTTTCGACCGTCATCCTGCTGATCGCAGATCTCGACAGGTCCACCGAGGGCACACTGTTGCTCGATCAGCGCCCGATGGCGGAACTGCATTTGCGCCTGCAGGAAGCTGAGCACCGGCGAACAGGCGGGCCTCCCCCGGTGCATGACGACGGATGAGGGAGAGGCGGCGGCGAAGTGCTATTGGTTGCGGTGGATGCCAGAAGGGGTGACAAACTCCCGCATGAATATCTCCCAGAAGGCAATAAACAGCGCGGCCAGCAGCGGACCTATGGCGAAGCCACTGATGCCAAACATGAAAAGACCACCGATTGTGGAGAACAGCACGATATAGTCCGGCAGCTTGGTATCGCGGCCGACCAGGATCGGGCGCAGGATATTGTCGACCAGGCTGATTACCATCACGCCGAATACCATCAGTATCGATGCCTTGACGATCTCCCCGGTGGCGTACAAATAAAGAGCGGCGGGAAACCAGATCAGTGCCGCACCGACCGCGGGCAACAGTGACAGCAGCGACATCACTACGCCCCACAACAGCGGCGCCGGCAGGCCCAGCGCCCAGAAGATCAGTCCGCCCAGGGTGCCCTGGGTAACAGCCACCACCAGGTTACCCTTGATCGTCGCGCGAGTGACCTCGGCGAATTTTGCCAGCAGCAGGTGTTCGCGCTCGTCACCGAGAGGCATGGCGCGGATCAGCAGTGCCACCAGGCTCTCCCCGTCGCGAATCAGGAAGAAGGTCAGGTAGAGCATCAGGCCCAGCATCATAAAGAAATTAACGGTGTTCTGTCCCACCGCCAGGGCGTTCTTGGCCAGGAAGCTGCCGACGCTCATCACGCTGCCGAGCAATCGCTCCTTCATCTGGTCAAAGTCGATACCGAAGCGCTCAAAAAAGGCGTTGATTCCCGGAAAGGCACTGCGCACCTTCTCGACCTGCTGCGACAGGTCTATCTGTCCGGTCTGTGCCTTCTGGACAAGTGTCACCATCTCGTTGACAAATGAACTGGCCACCAACAGCACCGGTATCACCACCAGCACCATACACATCAGCAGCGTCAGCAGTGCCATCAGGTTGGGCCACTTGGGAAAGTGCCGCAACAGGTAGCGGTAAAACGGGAAGAAAATCAGCGCGATTGCACAGGCCCAGAAAATAGGCGTGAAGAAGGGTTTCAGCAGCAGGGCAAAGGCCAGCGTCACCAGCAACAGGGAAAATATAAACGAGCGTCTTTCCAGCTTTTCCTGCACCGGCTGTGTTCCTCAATTATTCTAATTGTCGCGCTGTGGCTGTCTGTGGTTTGGGGCTTGCGTGTGGCGCCTATGTAAGCAGAAGCGGCTACTTTTTACCAGAGGCGCTCGGCACTCACCAGCGGCGATAGCCACAGGTGTCGACGTGAAAGCGGACGCCTTTATAAATGCCCAGGCCCATATTCCATTTTTTACCCTGTTTGCGGTGGATGTCCCGCAGAATGGGCAGTAATTCCTCGCGGGTGAAGTCCCGCTCCGGCACCATGTCCAGCCCGCAGAAATGCATATGTTTGCTGGTCTTGGAGCCGCCCGCCTTGGCGTTGTAGCGATCGGTGCGCCAGCCGGACAACACCGTGACCGGACCGATACGGGGAACAATCTCTTCCTGTAACAGGCGCAGCGTGTTCACCATGGATTCCCAGCTTTCTTCCGGCGGCAGTGCAAAGGGTGGCTCGTCGATCGTCTGCCAGTCGCTGCCCTGGCGCAACAACTGAAAAGAAGGCACCACGCCGTCCACCTCGTTAATGTACAGAAAGTGCTGCAGGCGGGCGAAAATTTCGCGGAAGTCCTGTTTGGCCAGAAACCGGTCGAATGCCTTGGGAGACGCCGCGGCGTAGCCTTTGATGTCGTAGACATCGGGAATTTCGATGCCCTTGGGGATGCTCTTTGGCGGGATATATTCGCGCGGCGTGACGATGCGCTCGCCCAGCTCGCGCACCTTGTCCATGGTCAGGACGAGCAGTGCAATGATGCCGGCCAGTACCACCGCGCTGATCCAGATAACGCGGCGTCGCTCAATATGTATATCGACGAACTCGTGGTCTTCACTCTCGTGTATTTCCATGCTTCACCAGATACGGTAACCGCAGGTGTCGATGTGAAAGCGCACGCTGCTGTAGATGCCCAGTCCCAGGTTGCTCTTCGGCCCCAGGCGCCGGTGCAGGCTCTGCAGTTCCTGCACCAATTCCTTGCGGCTGATATTGGATTTCGGCACCACATCGATACCGCAGAAATCGCGGTGTTTGCTGCGCGCGGCACCGCCGGACTTGCGGTTGTAATTGTCAGTGCGGTAAGCGGAGAGCACTTCAACCGCACCGACGGTCGGCTGTACCTCGTCGCGGATAATCGCCAGCGTGGTGACAATATTGCGCCAGTGGTCGCTCGGCGGAATGGCGAAGGGCGGCTCGTCGATGTCGAGCCAATCGGTGCCCTGGCGCAGCAGCTCGTGTACTGCAATGACGTCGCCGACACCCTCTTTCTCCAGGAAGCGGGTCAACTCGGTGACGCGGGCGCGGTTGCCTTCCCGGCGCAGGAAATTGTTGAAGCTCTGCATCGTGGCTACCCGATACCCCTTGATCTGGAGGTAGGGTTTCTCCAGCGACTTGAGGTAGAGGTACAGCCACAGTGTGACGACCACCAGTACCAGCAGCAGTGCCAGGCCGACCACTACCAGGCGGTTGGTGCGCTGGCCGGGGGGCGACTGCGGATAGCCGGTTCTGAAGCGGGAATATGAGTTGCCTGCGGACATGTTGTGTTCGCGACTGCTGCACCCAGGAAAATTGCGGCGCAGACTGTCGATCGTCGGCGCTTCTTTATTCACTATAGTCGCAAAATCAGACCGACTCGGCCGCGGGCAGTGGCCGCGCAAAAAAGAAACCCCCGCGGCTCGCACCGCGGGGGTTTGGGATGGGCGTGCAGGTAATCCTGGCTGGCGTTATGCCTTGGGACCTGCAGCCTTGACGTCGTCGTTGACGTTGAACTTTTCGATGTTCTCGGCGAACAGCTTGGCCAGCTTGCCGGCCTGGTCGTCGTAGGCGGCCTTGTCCGCCCAGGCTTCGCGCGGGTTCAGGTAGGACTTGTCCACGCCGGGTACTTCCAGCGGGATATCCAGGTTGAGGATATCCAGGTGCTCGGTGTCGGCACCTTCCAGCGCGCCGCTCTGGATGGCTGCGACCACCGCGCGGGTTACCGGGATCGGGAAGCGCTTGCCGTTGTCACCGGAGCCGCCGGTCCAGCCGGTGTTGACCAGGTAGACCTTGGAGCCGAAGTCCTCGATGCGCTTCATCAGCAGGTCCGCGTACTCGCGCGGGGCGCGCGGCATGAACGGAGCGCCGAAGCAGGTGGAGAAAGTCGGGTGAATACCCGCTTCCGCACCCAGCTCGGTGGAGCCGACGCGGGCGGTGTAGCCGGACAGGAAGTGGTAGGCGGCCGCTTCCTTGGACAGGATGGACACCGGCGGCAGTACACCGGAAACGTCGCAGGTCAGGAAGATCACGTTCTTCGGTTCGCCGGCGCGGTTTTCCAGCTGGCGCATCTCCACGTGCTCCAGCGGGTAGGAGCAGCGGCCGTTCTCGGTCAGGCTGGTGTCGTCGTAGTTCGGTGCGCCGGCCTCGTCGGTCACCACGTTCTCGACGATGGCGCCAAAGCGGATGGCGTCCCAGATTACCGGCTCGTTCTTGCGACTCAGGTTGATGGTCTTGGCGTAGCAGCCACCTTCCATGTTGAATACGGCGCCCTTGGTCCAGCCGTGCTCGTCGTCGCCGATCAGGTAGCGTTCCGGGTCGGCGGACAGGGTGGTCTTGCCGGTACCGGACAGGCCGAAGAACAGGCAGGTGTCGCCGTCCACGCCGACGTTGGCGGCGCAGTGCATCGGCATGACGTCTTTTTCCGGCAGCAGGAAGTTCTGCACGGAGAACATGGCTTTCTTCATCTCACCGGCGTAGCGCATGCCGGCCAGCAGCACCTTGCGCGCACCGAAGTTGATGATCACGCAGCCTTCGGAATTGGTGCCGTCGCGCTCCGGATCGCAGACGAAGTTGGGCGCGTGCAGGATGCGCCACTCTTCTTTGGCCTTGGGGTTGTACTTCTCGGCGCGGATAAACATGTTGCGCGCGAACAGGTTGTGCCACGCGGTCTGGGTGGTCACGATCACCGGCAGGTAGTGGTCCTCGTCCTGGGCCACGTGCAGCTGCTGCACGAAGCGGTCGCTGCTGGCGACGAAGTCCTCGACGCGGTCCCACAGCGCGTCGAACTTGTCCTGCGGGAAAGGACGGTTGACGTTGCCCCAGTCGATGCTGTCGGCGCTGGACGCCTCTTCCACTACAAAGCGGTCCGCCGGGGAGCGACCGGTGCGCGCGCCGGTTTCCGCTACCAGTGCGCCGGTGTCGGACAGCTTGCCCTCGCCGCGCGCCAGCGCCTGTTCAACCAATTGCGCCGGTGCCAGGTTTTTGAAGACCTGCGCGGTGTCGTCGATCTGTGCCATTCGTCGATTACCCGTGAAGTTGTATCAATAGAAAGTAGTTGGGCCACCGCGGGGCGCGGCGGCCGGGCAAATTTCGGGGGGCGCATTATGGCAAACTTCAAATTGACGTGACAGACAAAGAGGTTGTTTTTTGTGCAATGATAGCGCTGTCAATGGAAAAAACGCGCTAAATTATTTGAAATTTCGATGGTGTAGTTTTACTACATAGATTTTATGAATTTTTGCCGAAAAATCCGCTAATTGCGGCGACCTCCGCAACGCCCGACGGGGCCGGGCGCGGCGGGTGAGCGGCATCAATGCAGGGTGTGTGGCGGGGCGTTGAACAGCGCTTCGATCTGCTCGCCGTCGAAGCGGTACTGGGCGTTGCAGAACTGGCAGTCGGCGGCGATCTCGCCACCCTGCTCCTCCAGCAGCTTGTACACATCTTCCGGACCCAGCGCGATTAGCGCGCGGGCGCTGCGCTCGCGGGAGCAGCTGCACTTGAAGCGGATATTGGCGGTGCCCAGTGCGGCCGGGTGCAGCTGGTGGAACAGGCGGTGCAGCAGCTGCTCGTGGGGCAGCGAGTGCAGCTCGTCGGCGGTCACTGTCTCCGCCAGGTGCTGCGCCGTCTCCCAGGCGTCCCGGTTTTCCTCTTCGCTGGCGGCGTTATTGCCGGGCAGCACCTGCAGCATGATGCCGCCGACGGTGTCCGGGCTCGATTCGATCCAGAAACGGGTGGCCAGCTGCTCCGACTGGGTGAAGTAGTCCTCGAGGCACTCCGCCAGGGTGTCCTTTTCCAGCGGCACTATGCCCTGGTAGCGCTCGCCCTGCTCCGGCTCGACGGTGATTGCCAGGGCCGCGCGCCGGCCGACGAGCTGGCGCAGGCTGGCGTCACCGTCTATCTGTGCCCCCTCGGCCACGCGGGCGATACCGCGCAGATCGCTGTGGTGGGTGCACTCCGCCAGGATCAGCGGCACGTCGCCCTCGCCGCGCGCCTGCAGTACCAGCAGGCCCTCGAATTTGAGCGTGGTGGACAGCAAACAGGCGGCGGCGAGGAACTCGCCCAATAACCGCGCCACCGGCGGCGGCAGCTGGTTGTTCTCCAGCACGGCGCGGTAGCTGTCGGTGAGGGTCACCATCTGCCCGCGAATATCGTGACGGGAGAAAATAAAGCGTTCCAGCTGGTCGGACATGGTTCGGGTGCCTCGGTACTAGGGCCTGTTAACTTTAAATTTGATGACCGCGACGGCGGCCGTTTTCTGCGAGCCAAGGCGCGGTGAACGCCGTGTGGCCCGCCACATCAGCGAGCCGCGGGATTTTAGAGGTGGATATCTATAAATGGTAGCCGCCGCGGTTGCGGCGGACTCGAACGGCGGTTGGGCTGCGGGGAGCCGTCAGCCGCAGGCGCGCGCGACTTCCCGCCGCAGCCGTTCGGCCTGTTGCTGGCGCTCGCGCTCGGTCATTTTGATTTCCTTGCCATTCGCGTCGATAAACGCCACCCGGCCCTGCAGCATGCGCAGCTGCCGGCGCGCGCTATTGCAGGCGCGGGTCATTTGCTGCTTTTGCCGCAATTCCCGCTGGCGCTGGCGGTTCTCATATTCCTGATCCACGTTGTGCTGTTGTCGCGATGCGGTCTGCTGGGGCGCCGGGGCATCGGCGGTATTGACCGGGCGCAACTCGCCTTCGATATTTTCCGCCTCGGCTTCCATCGGCGGGCGGTCACCGAAGTGGACCTTGCCGTCTTCGTCAACCCAGCGGTACAGGTCGCCGGCGCAAGCGGCTGCACTCGAGAGCAGCAGCCCGCCCAGCAAAATTCCCCCAAATACAGATTTCATGGCCGTCCCTTCCGATTTGTAATTGGTGACAGGCGCTATTCTTCCTTATTGGCCAGGGTGCTGAACAGCCCCTGGGAGTGGCGCTGTGGGATATGGTAAGTCTGCAGTATCAGCGGCTCCTGCTCGCGCGCCGCGGCGGCATCCAGCACCAAGCGGTAGCCGGACTGGTCGCGCAGATCCACGAAGGTCTCCTCGTTGTTTTCCATCAGCTGCGCAAACTCGTCGAAGTCCGCCACGCTGTGCCCATTCACCGAGTCGATAATCCAGTTCTTCCAGTCGTGGTAACCGAGATTGACCATCGCCGGCAGCACTTTCAGTGCCACCACCAGCTCCCGCCGCTGCGCATCGCTCCACTGGTTGCGCGCGTAGAGGTACTCGATCGGCGCCTTGGAGTGCCAGTTGTTGCCCCAGCGCTTGATCAGGTTCATGTTCAGCGGCACGAACACCACGCCGCCGTAAATGTAATAGCGCGGTTGCTGGTCAAATTGTTCGCCCAATACCAGTGAGCGCGAGGGCGGCGCGGCGGCCAGGGCGACTTCGGCGCTCTGTACCGCGCCGTCGCGGGAGAAGCGCACCGGCAGCTTGTCGCCCACATGGTGGCGATCCACCGCGTAGTGGTAGTTGGTGCGCTGGTTCTCGCGCCACTCCACGGTGCGATCCGCGGCTACCGGGTAGCCGTCCACTTCGAGCAGTACATCGCCGGGCTGCAACACCTGGGCGGCGGGGGAATCGCCGAAGACCTTGACGATCAGCGCGCCATCCTGGTCTTCGCTGAGGCCGGCGGCCGCTTTCATCGACGGGCTCTCGAGGCTCTGGGTGACCGCACCCAGTTCCGGGAAGCCCTGGTGGACGCCGTCTTTCGCATCTTCCAGCACGTGGGCGATCACGCTCGGCGGCACGAAATAGCCGAGGTTTTCCGCCCCCTGGTTGGTCTGCATGGCCACGCCGACGATACGGCCGTCGGAGATGACCGGGCCGCCGCTGTTGCCGGGATTGATCGCGGCATCTATCTGGCCCGCCATCAGGTAGCTTTCGGCGTGGGCGTAATACTGGTGCTCCACCCGCGACAGCACGCCGCGGGTGATGGACAGGGACTTGCCGCCGATCGGGTAGCCGTAGACGGTAACCTCTTCCTGCAGGTCCGGTAACTCACCCAGCGCCAGCGGGCGGGTGTCCTCGAAGAAGCTGTCATCCTCGACGGTCAGCAGCGCCAGGTCGGCGTCGTGGGAGACAAACTGCACCTGTGCGCGGAACTTCTGCGCATCGCCGTGGCGCTGCACCTGGATAAAGCTGCCGTTGGCGACCACGTGGGCGTTGGTGAGTATTCGCTTACCGCTGATCACTGCGCCGGAGCCGGACAGCTGTTTGGGGTTCAGCAGCGCCCAGGGATTGAAGTAGTCCGGCGCGGCCGCAGTGGTGTAGATCTTGATGATGGAGCGCTTCAGCTGCTCGTGTTCGCGGCTGTCGGCGCTGGCGGCCTGCGCGGTGAGCAGAAGCAGCAGAGTCAGGGCGAGGAATCTTTTCATCATGGGGGGATTCGTTATCTGTAGTGTGGGGCCAGTTTAGCAGCTGAAACGCAACTGGCGGTTAATTCGCCATCGCAGTACCGGTGGGTCAATCCTGTTCACGGATGAAGCGGTGGATCTGGCGTCTCTGCTTCTTGTTCGGTCGCTCGCTGTGAATACCGGCGTTGCTGGCCTGGCGCTCGGCGCGGGTCTGCTCGCGTTTGGCGATACTGGCTTCGGTTTCCCGGTACAGGGTGCGGGCGATATCGGCGCCGCGGCGCTGGTCGGACAGGGCCAGCACCTCTACCTCCACCAGGTCCCAGCCCTGGCGGATGCTCAGCGTGATGCCGGTGGTGATTTCCTTGCTGGCTTTGACCCGCTGGCCGTCCGCGTGGACCTTGCCGCCCTCGATGGCCTGCTTGGCGATACTGCGGGTCTTGTAGAAGCGTGCGGCCCAGAGCCACTTGTCGATACGTACTTTATCCATTGATGCCTGATGGTTTGTTCGTTAATAACGTGCCCCGATCGGCCCTGCCGCCGGTGGCCACCCGGCAAAAAACCTCATCGGTAACTATTTGCCGGCTGGCCCCCGACAGCAGGACCTCGCAAGGTGCCAACCTGCGCCGCCGTGCGGCCATCCATCTGGAGGAGGAGCTGAATCACCGACTCCTGATGGCCATGATCTCATCGAACAGGTGAATCGCCGGAAAATCGGCGATCTCGCGCAGCGGCCCGCGGCTGTCCGGCTGGCGGATGCACAGCAGGTGGGCGATGCCGTAGTCGCGCGCGGCGGCGAGCACGCTCTCGTTGTCGTCGACGAACAGGGTGCGCGCGGGATCGAACTCCACCTGCTCGCGCAGCGCGCGCCAGAAGTGCCCGCTCTCCTTGGCGTGACCGTAGTCGTGGGAGGAGACGATGCCGTCGAACCAGCGGTCGATACCGGTGATTTCTAGCTTGTGATCCAGGCCGCGGCGGTGGGCATTGGTGACCAGTAGCGTGCGCTTGTTCAGCTGCTGCAGCCCCTCGAGAAATAGCTCGGTCTGCGGGCGCAGGGCGATGCGGTCTTCGATTTCGCGCAGGATTGCCGGAATATCGAGTTGCAGTTCGCGGGTCCAGAAATCCAGGCAGTACCACTCGAGGGTGCCGCGGCGCGCCTCTATCTCGGTATTCATCTGCTGCAGTGCCTGTTCCAGCGCCAGGCCGTGGATCTCGGCGTAGCGCCGGGGCAGGTGACTTAGCCAGAAGTGGTTGTCGTAGTGCAGGTCGAGCAGCGTGCCGTCCATGTCCAGCAGCACTGTGTCGATTTCCTGCCAGTCGAACGTGGGCCAGTCGAGCATCGGGTCGGTGTACCTCTCGTTTAGGGGCGGTAGCAGTCAAAGGATAGATCGCCGCCGCCCCTAGTCAGCGGCCCATTATGCCCGCGCGCGACCTATGCCGTACAGCAGAGCCATCTGGGCACCGTAATAGGTCAGCATGATGGCGGTGCCGGCCAGCGGCAGCGGCGCGATGAATTTGTTCAGCGCGATCAGTGTGTCCGATGCCATAAAGGTCACCGCACCGGCGAACAGCAGTGCCGAGTCGCCGCGGTGCGCGGCCGCGCTCAGGGCCATGGCCACTATCGCCAGCAGGTAGACCAGCACCGCCGGGGCCAGCTCGCCCGCCGCCGGCAGCAGCAGTTGTGCCAGCAGCAGGGCGGCGGCCAGCACCGGCAGGGCGCGCAGCAGCGTGCGCTGGTTGCGAAAGTCCGCTCGACGCAGGAAATTGCCCGCGTAGGTCAGCTGTGCCAGCAGGAAGGCGCCGAGGCCGAAGACAAAATGGTTGTGGAATTCCAGCGCCAGCAGCACGTCGCCCAGTGCCGAAAAACTCAGTGCCGCCAGCGTCAGCGTGCGGGTGGGGCCGCGGAGATCGCGCAGCGCGAGCAGCGCCAGTATCGCGATGGGGACAATCTTCAACGATGCCATCCAGGGGCCGCGCAGGCCGCCGGCGTCGAGGGCCATGTAGACGGCGGCGAAAGCGACAAAGGCGAGCGGCAGCCGGAAATCGGCCCGTTGCAGTGGCGTGGAACTGCCGGTACTGGAGGTAATATGCATGTCTCTTCTCGCGATTTTTATGATTTTGTGGTTTGCTCGGGTGAATGAACCGATCGTTCCGGTCGTTCAGCATGAGTATTCGGCAAAGATCGCGGCGGCGCAATCTTCCGCGCCACCCGCTAACCGCCAGCGTTATTCCCCAACAGCGAACTAACTAAAGGGAGAGCTCCGCCATGAAGGCAGCCAATATCCTCGAAACCATCGGCAACACCCCCCATGTCAGAATTAATCATCTGTTCCGCCCGGATATCGAGGTGTGGATGAAGGTGGAGCGCTTCAATCCCGGCAGCAGCATCAAGGACCGTATCGCCCTGTCGATGATCGCCGAGGCGGAGGCGAGCGGTACCCTGAAGCCCGGTGGGGTGATTGTCGAGCCGACGTCCGGCAATACCGGTATCGGCCTGGCGATGGTGGCGGCGGTAAAGGGCTATCGCCTGATCCTGACCATGCCGGAATCCATGTCGGTGGAGCGGCGCAAGGTCATGAAGGCGATGGGTGCGGAACTGGTGCTGACCCCGAAAGAGAAAGGCATGCCCGGTGCCATTGCCAAGGCCGAGGAGCTGCTGCGGGAGCATGCGAACAGCTGGATGCCGCAGCAATTTCGCAATCCCGCCAACGTCAAGGTGCACCGCGAGACCACGGCGCGGGAAATTCTCGCCGACTTTGGCGACGGCCTGGACTATCTGATTACCGGTGTCGGCACCGGTGGCCATATCACCGGCTGCGCCGAGGTACTCAAAGAGAAACTGCCGCAACTGCAGGTGTTGGCCGTGGAGCCGGAGAAGTCCCCGGTGATCAGCGGTGGTGAAAAGGGCCTGCACCGCCTGCAGGGCATCGGCGCGGGCTTCGTGCCGGAAATCCTCAACACCGAAGCGCTGGACGGTACCATCCTGGTCAGCGAGGAGGACAGCTTCGAGATGGCGCGCCAGTGTGCGCTGAAAGAGGGTATCTTCGTCGGTATTTCCTCCGGCGCCAGCCTGGCCGCGGTCAAGCGGCGCGAGGGTGAGTTCGCTGCGGGCAGCCGGGTGCTGGTGTTCAGTTACGATACCGGCGAGCGCTACCTGTCCATCGACGACCTCTTCCCCGCCTAGCAGCGGCAGCCGATGGCGCCGCCGGTGCCGTGGCCCGGCGCCGGCGAGTGCGTATAATGCGGCGTTCATAGATTCGGGAGCAGTTATGGACAAGGCATTATTGGAGCGGGTCATCGAGATCTGTACCCGCGCGGGCGAGGCGATCCTCGAGGTGTATAACAGCAGCGCCGAGCTGGCGGTGGAGACCAAGGCGGACGACTCGCCGGTGACCGCCGCCGACCTGGCCGCGCACGCAATACTGGCTCCCGCGCTGGCGCAGCTGATCGACGGCGTGCCGGTACTGTCGGAAGAACAGGAGATGCCCTCCTTTGCCGAGCGCAGCCAGTGGCAGCGCTACTGGATCGTGGACCCACTCGACGGCACCAAGGAGTTCATTCGCCGCACCGGAGAATTCACCGTCAATGTGGCGCTGATCGACAACGGCGAACCGGTGCTGGGGGTGGTGCATGTGCCGGTATTGAATATCACCTATGCCGGTCTCAAGGGCGATGGCGCCTTCAAGCGCGACGCGCAGGGTGATCGGGTGATCAGTGCGCGGCCGCTGCAGCCGCGCCTGGATGCCGGCGAGGCAGTGGAGCTGGTGGCCAGCCGCAGCCACGGCGCCGGCGCCGTGGATCAGCTGGTCGAGCGGATCGAGACCGATCTCGGGGCGGTGGCCTGTAAAAACATGGGCAGCTCGCTGAAGCTGTGCCTCGTCGCGGAAGGCGCTGCGGACCTGTATCCGCGCCTGGCGCCCACCTGCGAGTGGGATACGGCCGCTGCGCAGGCGGTGGTTGAGGCTGCCGGCGGCATAGTGGTCGATGACCAGTTTCAGTTGCTGCGTTACAACCGCAAGGACTCCCTGTTGAACCCGTTCTTCTATGTCATTGGCGACCCTTCCTACGGTTGGCGCGATTTGCTCACGAAATAGCCGACATTCGACTAAGCTTACCGAATACTCCGTCCGCGACAGGCGGGCGGAGCCGGGAATCCACTGAAGCTTTCCGCGCCTGCGGGCGCGAAATCCGGTTGGGGTAGAGCTATGTCCAGTCTTCGCAGCGCGCATATCAATATCAGCGAGTGTGAAATTCGCCGGTTGCGTCTGCAGCTGGAAACGGAGATCACCTGGTTGCAGCGGCAAATGGAAGAGCTGGGTGGTGCCGAATCGGATCTGGATCTTTCGCTGTTGCAAACCTACAAGGAAATGATTTTTTCCCGCCGCGCCCTGCTCGGGCGCATGCCGCGCTGATAAAAGGCAATTGCGATTCTAAATACGCAGCAAGAATTAATTCTTTTTTCCGCTATTTTTCCGCGCGCCAATTTTTTCTCGTATTTGTTCCACGAAAAAATAATTTAAGTCTACGCTTGGTGAGTTAATGCCCGTATGAGTAACTCGCGATGCGCTATCCGGTTGTGGTCCACAACATCGAATATGCCGGCTTCGGTGCCATAGCTCCGGACCTGCCCCACTGTCACTGCCACGCCGATACGCTGGATACAGCTCTGCAAAAAATGGCGGAGACCATATTGCAGCGATTGGAGGAGCTGCTGGATGCCGGCGAGCAGCCGCCACCTGCGGGAGAGCTGGAAGCATTACGGAAAAATCCGGCTTTTGCCGGGGGTATTTGGGCCATTATTGACGTTGGCCATGCGCACAGCTCTCCGAAAGCAGAACCCTGATCGACGAAAAAGCTCCAAGGAAGGATGCAATGAAAAAAATTCTTTTTGCTTTCGCCCTGATGTACTCGGCTACGGCAGCCGCCGTTGAGTGGAATAACCCCTTCGTCGGTATCTGTACCGGCGAATACCGTGTAATCACCACGCTCGGTCTCGGTGATGCACGCCTGCAAATCAATGATGACCGGGATGCCTTTGGTTATGCCAGCGTCGGTATTACCCCATCGGTGGGGGTGTGGCAGGTAGAGTTCCGCTACTCCAATTTTGACGACAACCAGGTTGATGTCGACCAGTATGGCGTGAATTTTAAGGTCGACTTTAGCCTGGCGTGCGACGTGCAGTGCCTGTACTGGATGGTCGGCTGGAATTACGGCGATTTCGATATCGGCACCGTCGAGCGGCACGACACTCTTATCGTTGTCAATGACAGCGGTGATGATAACTACTGGAACGCAGGCGTCGGTTACCGCTACAACTGGACGCGGGATTTCGACACCTCCCTCGAGTACAACTACAACGATGTCGGCAGGGTGGCCGATGTAGACCTCGGCCACCTGCGCTCACTGACACTGAATTTTGCCTACCGCTTCTAGATACGTATCTACCCGCTCGCGGCCGCTGACCGCAAGCGGATAGCTTTTTGCAAGAATCAGAAGGCGTAGCTCAGGCTCATATTGAGGCCGTCCTTGCGTGCCAGCTGATAGCCGTTGTAATCGGCGGTCAAGTTGCCGATCCACTCAAGCCCCAGGCGTACGCCGGCGAGGGCGCCTTGCTGACCCACGAGGTTCACGCCCAGGCCATAATCCAGTAACTCGCCGCCGTAGTTCGTCTGCAGATCTGCCGGGCTGGAATGATTGTGCGGGCCGTTGTAATGGCCGTTGATATCTCCCTGCTTCGTGTATTGCAGCCGCACCGACAGGCTCAACCAGTCCAGGACACGGTATCCACTCCAGGCGGTGGCCGCATAACGCTCGCCGACGGCAAAGCCGGAATCATTTTCGCCCTCCAGCGGCAGTCGCGCCGACAGTTGACCACCCCAGCTCAGTCTCTCATACGCACTTGTGTAAGTTAACGACGGCAGCAGATCCCAGGTGCCGGTGCCCAGCTGCATGCCGTAGTGTGTGAAGCGCCCGTCCGCATTTTTCTCGTCGACGGCGCCGGTTGGCGCACTGAAGCCGAGGGTCGCGTGCAGGCGATAGCCCTGAGTGCCGGCGATGCGGAAGAGGCCGCCGATAATGGTGTCACCGACACCGGCGACATCGTGCGAGTGGCCGCCCATCACAGCGCCGCCGTCCGTTCCGCTCATGCCATCCATTGTGGCCATGCCGCCCATGTGATCGTGTCCACCACCGATCATCGCCATCGACATATCCATGGTCATGTACTGGGGCATCAGCATCAGGGTCAGGTCGTCGGAAACTGCGTACATGATGTCGAGCATGTGCATCTCCATAGTCATGCTCGTCGGCATCATCGAGTAGCCGGCCATGCCCAGCTCCATCGCGCCGACCTCGTCGGAACCGCGGTACACGTCAGCGTATTCCTCGCGCATGGCCCGGTAGCCGAACATCCATTCACCTTTTGCGTGCAGGTGATCGGCCATCACGCCGGCGGGTGCGTGGCTGTCGGGCAGGTAGTCGGGGGTGTCGTCGTGGGCGAGTGCCAGTGGTGTGACCAGGGCAACGGAAGTGGCCAGCAGGGTTTTCTTGAATGCGTTCATTGCTTTTTCCCATAGCAATACGGCCGCCGCAAAAATGGCGGCCGCCATAAACTGAAATCGCGGCGAGGCTATACCTGTCGCGAACTGAAAATTATTGGAATCTAAGCGGAACGGGAGATGGGCGGGGCGCGCTTCGGCGGCAGCACATAAAGGCGCCACTGCGGCGGATTACGGGGTGGTGCATTTGTCGGTTGCTGACCGCCGTCGAACAGCGGCGCCAGCTCCAGGGTCGGCGCAGTCGCGATACCGGCGCCGGCGGAAAAACTACAGTGATTGTCGGCGAAGGCCTGCGCCGTCAGCGCGCTGTGATCGTGGCCGGCACCGTGATGGGCGTGTTCCCATTGCGCCAGCGCATTCAGCAGCAGCGCGCTGCGGCCGTCGCCGTGGCAAAGGCCGTAGGGCGTGCCGGCGGCCAGGGATGCGGGCATAAAGCCCGCCGGCACCAGGCCGCGCACGGCGAGAAACAGGCACAGAAACAGGCACAGAAACAGCGCCGCCTGCCACTGGGACAGGCGCGCGCGAAATTGCAATTTGGGCCGTTTGCGCTGCGCCATTGTTTTTATCGGGGTGGACTCAGGCTGCGCGCGGCACTAGCTGCCGCAGCCATCAGCGGAACAGGGCTTTCAGCTTGGCGCTCAGTTTGTGGAAAAACTGGTGCTTGGCCCTGACACCCTCGCCGGTGAGGAAGTTGATCTGGATGGACTGGCGCTTGCCCTCGAAACTGGGGTAACCGTGCCAGCAGTCATCGGTCACCTTGAAGGCGACCATGGAGCTGGGCCCCGGCAGCAGTTCATCGGTGTAATCGTCCATGTCGGTGCCACTGCGCAGGATTCGCAGCCGGCCCGATTGCGGTTGCCAATCTTCATTGAGGTAGACCAGTACCGTGATCAGTTTGGTCTTGGAATCGGTGTGGATGCGGCCGTCCTTGGCGCGGGAGTAGCCGCGCAGCGTGGCCATCATCGGCTTGCCTTGCAGGTCCACGGCAAATTTTTCGCCGAGTATCTGCCGCACTTCTTCGCTCTCGAACTGCTCGACAAACTGGCGGAAGCGCGCCGACGTCTCGACATCCCTGATATTGAAACTGCCGCCCTGATCCAGCTGTGGGAAGTCGGCGATCAGGTCCTGGATATGTTCCGGCGACACCGAGCGCTCTAGATAGAAGTGCGGGAAGGGCGCGGCCTTGACCGCCGCGGATGCCAGGCCTGGGATGTTTAGCATTGTCATTTTCCTATCGGTCCTGCATTGAAAGGCTGGCGGCATTATACGCATCCCACCCTTTTTCCCCTATGCGACAGGTCAGATTCTGCCGCTGCGCTTCAGTTGCCAGTAGCTCTCCACCAGGGCCATATGCAACTGGTCGGGAGCAGCATCCACGACCAGCACATTGCGTGCGCGCAGTTGTTGCAGCAGGCGGGCGCGGCGTGCCAGGAAGTCTCTGGCGGCAGCAGCCTCGATCGCATCATTGAAGCTCTCTAGCGGGCGGCACAGCAGCCGGTCGACGGCGGTCTCCCGCAGGCTGGCCACCATGACCAGGTGGCAGCGGGACAGCAGCTGCACAGCGGCGAGCAGTTCATCGCTGTCCTCGTCGCGCAGGTTGGTCACCAGAATCACCAGCGCGCGGCGCGGATGGCTCGCCAGCAGTTGCTGGGCGGCACCGCTGAAGTCCGCGTTGGCGGTGCCGGAGTGCAGGTCGTAGACGTGGTTCAGCAGCAGGTTGATGCCGCCCTCGCCCTTGACCGGCGGCAGCCGGCCCCCGGAACTAGTGCCGTCGGCGGCGAAGGCGTGCAGGCCCACGGCGTCGCCCTGTTTGATCGCCACATAGGCGGACAGCAGCAGTGCATTCAGGGCGTGGTCGAAGTGGCTCAGCTCGCCGTCCTTGGCGCGCATGCGGCGGCCGCAGTCGAGCATGTAGACGATCTCCTGGTCGCGCTCGTCCTGGTATTCGCGGCTGATCAGCTTGCGCAGCCGCGCGCTGGCCCGCCAGTCCACCTGGCGCTGGCTGTCGCCCTGGCGGTACTCGCGCAACTGGCGGAAATCCATACCCTCGCCGCGCCGCTGCTGCTGGTGCAGGCCGAGAAAGCGCAGGCTCTGTTCCGTGGACAGCGATTGCAGCGAGGAGATACCGAGGAAATTCGGGTAGACCTTGACGCTCTGCGGCTGGCCCAGCCGCACTCGCGTCTGCCACAGGCCCCAGGGCGAGTCCGCCAGCACTTGGATAGCGCCAAAGTCCGCGCGGCCGCGGCGGTGCGGCACCAGCGGGTAGTCGATGGCGACCTGCTGACCCGGATCCAGCTGCGCGCGGCGCGGCAGCTGTTCGGCATTGAGCTGTGCCGGCAGGCTGTCACTGACATTCAATGCCAGCGCCCGCGGTCCGCTGTTGCGCAGCGTCAGCCGCGCCTGGTTCTCTACGCCCAGCGCCAGGTTGCCGGGCAGCCGGCGCTCGCCGTCCAGTCCCTGTACGCGGCGCCCGGTGAGGAAATCCAGCAGCGCGGCGGCGAGCAGTGCAGTGCCCGCGAGCCACCACAGATTTTCCAGCGCGGCGGCGCTCTGCGGCTGCCAGATACGGGCACCGCTGACCGCCAGTGCCGCCAGGCACCAGTAGCCGAGCAGCCTGACCAGGCGCCGGCTGGGGCCGGTTGCGCCGGCCCGCGCTGCTGCGCGCTCACCATCGCTGGCGGCGGGGCTTACGGTTTCGGCTGACGGGCCCGGGTTCACAGGCGCGGCGCCTCGACGGTATCGATAATCTGTGCCAGTACCGAGTCCGGCGTCTCGCCGTCGATCTCCATATCCGGCGACAGGGCGACGCGGTGGCGCATCACCGGAATCGCCATCGCCTTGACGTCGTCCGGCAATACGAATTCGCGCCCGGCGAGCAGTGCCTGGGCGCGCGCCGCCTGCAGCAGGCCGATACTGGCGCGCGGACCGGCGGCGCGGCGCAGCTGGCTGGATTCGCGGGTCGCGCGCACCAGGCGCACGGCGTAGTCCAGTACCTGCTGGTCCAGCGCTATCTGCGGCAGCAGTGTCTGCAGTTGCTGCAGCTGCTCGACAGTCATCTGTCCGGCGGGTGCCTGCTGCAGTTGCTGCTCGATGCGGCCGCTGCTGGCCGCCGCGGCCAGTTTCAGTTCGGCCTGGTGGCTGGGGAAGTCGATCAGCACCTTGAGCAGGAAGCGGTCCAGCTCCGCCTCCGGCAGCGGGTAGGTGCCCTCCTGCTCGATCGGGTTCTGGGTGGCCAGCACCATAAACGGTCGCGGCGTCGGCAGCGCCTCGCCGTCGATGGTGACCTGCTTCTCCTGCATCACTTCCAGCAGTGCGGCCTGGGTCTTGGCGGGGGCGCGGTTGATCTCGTCCGCCAGCAGCAGGTTGGTGAACACGGGGCCGCGGCGAACTTCGAAGCGGCTCTCGCCCATATTGAAAATCGCGTGGCCGGTCACGTCTGCCGGCATCAGGTCGGGTGTGAACTGGATGCGGCGGAAGTCGCCGCCGAAGCAGTTGGCCAGCGAGCGCACCAGCAGTGTTTTGCCGAGGCCCGGCACGCCTTCGAGCAGCACGTGGCCGGAAGCCAGCAGTGCGATCAGCACCTGGTCGACCACCTGTTCCTGGCCGATCAGCAGCCGGTTGATGGCGTTGCGCAGCAGCGCCAGCTGGGCGGAGGCCGCCTGCCAGTGCGCGCCGGCCCTCTCTTGTTGCGGGTGTTCGGGTTGATGGATGGTGTCGCTCATAGGGCTGCCTCGATTTGCTGCAGGTTGCGCATGCGTTCGGTAAATGCCTCTTCGCTGTGGGGCAGGTCGCCCCACAGGCAGGCGGCAATGGCGGATTCGCTCAGCCCGCTGGCGGTACTGAGTTTTGTGCAGAGCCTGCGCCTGGTCTCCATGGACGCGTTCTCGCCGCCGAGGCGTCGCAGCAGGTCATGGCGCAGGTTGTGTAAGAGTCGCGCGCACTTTTCCGCGCGCCAGTAGTAGTGGCCGCAGGCGGAGATATGCTCGAGCAGCGAGCGCCGCGCCAGTTCCGGTTCCGCCGCCAGCGGGCCGAAGCGGCGCGCGCGCAGCAGCAGCCACGCCAGCAGGGCCAGGCCGCCGGCGAGGAAAAACTCGGCGGCGTAACGGCGCACCAGCTCGAACAGGGAGGCGAAACGCGGTTGGGTCAGGAATACGAATTCGCCCTCCGTGGCGAGCAGGCCGAGGAAATAGGCGTGGTCGAAATGGCCGATACGCTGCGTGCGCCAGATGCCGCCATCGGCCATCAGCGTGATCAGGCCTTCGCCGCGCTCGAACTGCATAAAAGGCACGCCGGTGTCATCGCGCCAGATTTTCGCCCAGAACACCGGCTCGGTGGTGAAGTCTTCGCCTTGGCCGGCAGCGCCGATGGCCGGGTGATGCAGCAGGTAGCTGGCGTCGAAGTGCAGCTGGTAGTCACTGCCATCGTCCGTCGGCAGGGTTATCAGGTCCTGCGGATCCACCTCCGGATTGCGCGGCGGTGTTATTTCTTCCGCCGGTTCGTCTTCCCCTGTGTTCGCGGCCTTCCCGCCCGCGCCCTTTTCCGCTCTGAGTTTGCGGTTGTGCTCGCGCAGCATTTCGCTGGCGCTCTTGCCGCGGTACTGCTCGGCATCGTCGTCCAGCAGCTGGCGGAAGGGGTGTTCGAAAATCAGCTCCTCGCGGCCCTCCTCCAGCGTGACTTGCAGCTGCTCCAGCAGCCAGTCGCGTTCCCCGTAGGCGACGCCGTGTGCGACCACGATCGCGTGGCCGCCGCGCTCTACCCAGTCCAGCAGTTCCCGCGCCCGCTGCGGGTTGTAGACCTGGGTGGAGCTGGCGACAAACAGGGTGGCGTCGGCCGGTAGCTCCGCCAACACGGCGATATTGTCGGCGCGGCGCGCCTGCAGCCCGGTTCGGGCGAGAAACTGTTCGGCGGCCAGGAACGGATTGTGCCAGGCCGCGGGGCCCCAGCCGCGGTCCACCTGTTCCGTGTAGCGCTCGAAAAAAGTAAAAAACAGTGCGGCCAGACCGGCGATCAACAGCAGGAGCAGGCCCAGTAGCAGGCGCTTAATGGTCACGGCCAAACGCCTCCCGCCACTGGTCGCACAGTATTTGCACACGCGCGGATTCCGGCGCGCGGTGGGCGTAGGCCAGCTGCTGCCAGCTGGTCGTCAGCTGATGCACGAAGCCGCTCAGGGCGGCACTGACCGGCCGCAACTGCGCCTCGGCCTGCCCGGTTGATTGCGCCGGGTGTTGCTGGCGCAGCTGCACCAGCTGTGCGCATTCGCTCTCGGTCAGGTGATCGGCGAACTCAAACTGGTAGGACTCGATCAGGTGCGACAGGGTCGCGCGGTACAGCAGGCCCAGGCTCGCGCGCTGGTCGCCGCTCTGCCACAGGCGCAACACCTCGGCGCAGACATCGGCCGGCAGGCTGGACTGGCGCACGTCCAGGCCAAACAGTGTCTCGGGAGCGGCTTTTTTCTGCTCGACCTGCCTGCGCAACTGCAGGCTACGGCGAATCGGCTCGCGATAGCGCCACAGCAGGTACGCCAGCAAACCGGCAGCGGTGGCCCACAGCAGTATCTCGATCAGCAGGCCGATAAACGGGCCCCAGTCCGATTCACTGTCGCTGTCGACAGGGCGGTTTTCCAGCCACTCGAGCAGGGCGATCAGCCACTCGGGAAATTCGCTGTCTTTGCGCTCGATCTCTTTCAGGCGCCAGCCGCTGACCTCTTCCACCTGATGGAAGTCATCGCCGGCGAGTACCTCGTCGATGGTCTCCCGCGCCTGAACGGGGGTCTCCGCACTGGCGGCGCTGGCCGGCGGAATCGATATTGCTGTCGTTACCGCCACAGCGCACAGTAACAGCAGTTGCGCGGCAGCCGGGGCGCGGGACGCCTGTCTGGCGCGTTGCTTCTGCTCGCGCTGATGTCGGTCGCGCAGGCGGTGGAACTGGATCTCGATATCCCAGCCCTCCAGTTCGATGCGCCGGCCTATATAGAGGCAGAAGCCACCGACGACATAGAAGGGCGCGACCGCGGCCATCACCAGCAGGTAGAACGCATTGATACCCCATTCGAACCACGGGGCGCCGCTGCTGAACAGCGGTATCCAGTCGATCTGCACCTGCTCGGGAATAAACAGGTAGATCAGCCCCAGCAGGGCCATCAGCAGGAATGTTTCCAGGTGGAAGCCGGTCAGGGTCAGCCAGGTCGCCGCACTGGCGTGTTTGCGGTGCAGCACACCGATGCGCGCGGCGCGGGCGGCGCCGCTGCTCTGCTCCAGCAGCGTCACCGGCAAATCGAAGGAGCGGGTCGCACTGAGGCGGCGCCAGGTCAGCCAGGCAAACCAGTCGCGGCGGTTCTGGGCAAAGAACTGTTTCAGTGCCCCGAGTACCGAAACCGCTTCGCCGAACAGCGTGCGGCTGGCGATAAACAGCGGCAGGCGGTCGAAGGCCGGTTTCAGCCACCAGATCAGGAACAGGGACCAGTTGGGGGAGTCCGGCAGCAGCCAGTGGCAGGCGGCGAACAGCAGCGCCGCCGGCAGCAGCCACACCAGGAACAGTGGCCACCAGTGTCGCCGCGCCAGCGCGATGCCGAGGTCGATGGATTCCCAGGGCGAACGCAGGCGCGCGTGTACGGCGAGGTTGCTAAGCTCCACGTTGTACCTCGTGCTCAGGGCCAGCGACTCCGCGCCCCGCGAGCGCGAAGTAGGCAATGACCAGCAGCCACAGCAGGCCGCCGACTGCCAGTTTCACGCCGATCGCTATCTCGGTGCTCGACGACCAGAAGGCCTCGAGAAAGGCGGCGATAACCAGCATCAGGAAGGTGCCGTACATAATCCTCATCGCCTCGACACTGGCCAGGCGCAGCGCCACCAGGCGGCGGTGGCGGCCCGGGTCCACCAGCGACTGTCCCAGCCGCAGGCCGGCGGCGCCGGCCAGTACTATCGCGGTGAGTTCGAAGGCGCCGTGGCCGATCACGAACGGATAGAAAGTCGAGACAAAGCCGACACGGGTGATATGCCCGAACACCGCCCCCAGGTAGACGCCGTTGAACACCAGGAAAAAAATTGTCCCCAGCCCGAACAATACACCGCCGGCGAAGGTGCGGAAGGCGATGCCGATATTGTTCTTGATATAGAAGCCGAACATCAGCAGGTCCGAGTCGGAGCCGCGCTCGCGCCCCAATACCCGGTTGCCGGGGTCATACATAGATTCGAACTGCCACACCTGGTCCGGCGACATGACCGCAAAGATCAGCGCGTCGTTCTGGTAACTGCCGATACCGAGCACCAGCGCCGGCAGCAGGAACAGCGCCGTGGCCAGCCACACGGTGCGGATCTGCGCGCGCACCGCGCGCGGGAAGCCGGCCAGCAGGTACCACAGCCAGGTGTTGCGGCGCAGCGTCTGCTGCTGGTAAACGCGGTGGTGGGCGGTCATGACCAGCCGGTTGAGGCGGTCGATCAACTGGTTGGTGTACTGGCGCTCTTTCGCCACCGCCAGCTGCTGGCACAGGCTGCGGTAGGCCGCCGGCAGGTCCAGTGACGCCGCTTCAGCGCCGCCGTCGCCGACCTTCAGCCACTTTTCCAGCTGCTCCCAGCGATCGCGGTAGCGGTTTTCGAAATCGATCTGTTTCATTTGCCACCCAGCAGCCAGCTGCCCACGGAGCGCAAATAATGGAGCCCCTCTTTGTCTCTCTTGCCGGTGAGCGGCTCCAGCAGGTTGGCCAGCTCGCACTGACGCGCCTCACTCAGGTCGGCGTGGCGTTCGGTCAGGCTGATCAGCGCCTGCTGGTCCTGCAGCTGCAGGCCGCGGGGCGGCGCCAGCGGTGCGACATCGGGCAGCGACGTGTGGGGTTTTTCCGGTTGGTGGTAGACCACCAGCGTACCCGCGGCCAGGTCGCCGAGACGCTGGAAGTTGCGGCCGAGTGTCATGCAGATAACCCCCGCCGCATAGGCGACGGGCAGGAAGTCGGCAAAACGCAGCAGGTTGCGCAACAGCGATGCGCCCCAGGAAATGGGGGTGAGGTTGTCGTTGACCACCATCAGGCCAAAGGCCTTTTTGCCCGGCGTCTGTCCGCCGCGCATGACTTCGAAATAAACCGGGTAGAACCACTCGAGCAGGAAGGAGCACAGAAACCATATGCCCCAGCCGGCGCGATCGGCAAACGCCAGCGCAATGCCGAGGGCGGCAAGAATCAGCGTGCGATAAAAGACATCGACGGCGTAGGCCAGAATACGCGGCACAGGCCCGGCGGCCTGTGCGCGCAGGTCGATCCCCTCCGGGGTCTCGACGCTATAGGTAGTATCCAAACAGGTGGTGTCCAGCAAACCACCACTCCCATCAGGTCAGGTGGATCAGGCGCTTTCCGGGCCGCCAAAGACATTGCGGTAGACAACACCGAAGGCGATTGCCAGCAGCGGCAGTACCCAGATCAGGCCGATCAGCAGCGGCAGTGCGCCGGCCACGTACAGCAGCAGGGCAACGATCAGGAAACCGAAGAAAGCGAACCAGTGCTTGGTGATCGCCTTGCGGGAAGTCTCCAGTGCCTGCCAGGGGCCGAGATTCTTGTCGACGATCAGCGGCAGGGTCAGCATGTAGGCCACCGCCAGGTAAATGCCCGGCAGTACCAGCAGGAAAATACCGATGGTTACCAGGATGGACATAATGATGTTGGCGACGACCAGCGGCAGCAGCTTGTCGAAATGGGCAAACACTTCAGTAGCTGAAGTTTTTTCGTCGCGTGCGATTTTGATACCGATCATCATCATGCCGGCGGTCAGCGGCGCGGCGATCAGGTTGACCAGAATCTGGTAGAGAATGGTTGAGCCAAATGAGGCGTTGGCCTGCTGTTCGATATCGAAAGCCGAATAACCGGTGATCATGCCGGCCACGAAGCTAACGACCACGAACGCGACGATATACAGAATAATCGCCAGCCACACGGTGCCTTTGTTGCCCTTGGTGCGGCGCCAGGCCTCGCCAAAAATCTCGCCGATGGAGATGGAGTAGTCGCCGGCTACGCCGCGTTCCAGGGAGCCGTAACCACCGCCCTCTTCCCCGCTGGTCAGCTGTGCTTCCGGGGCCTTATAGATATCGCTCATTTTTGATGTCCTTTCACAGTTCCGTATTTATTGGTGTAGAGCCATAAGCGATCAATATCTCACAGCCGTCGTCGATGGACAATCCCGCGCCAACCGAGGCGAAGACAAATTAGCCGGCGTCCCTGCCAGTAGATAGAATCCGCCGCAGGAAAACAGGAAACTGAATCGATGAAGAAATGGTTGGGAGTCGCGCTGCTGTCACTGGCGCTGATCATCATTGGCTATGTCGCGCTGCCCGGATTTGCGCTGGAGCAACTGGAGCAGGCGGCACAGGCGGCCGATGCACGGGAACAGGGCGAGCGGCAGCGGGGCGTCGAGAATCTGCGGCGCTATGTGGACTTTCCTGTATTGCGCGACAACTTGAAACTGCGCTTACAGCGGCAGCTGCGCGAATCCATGGGCGACTCCCTGCCGGAAGAGTTTGACGAGTTTCTGGTCGCCGGCGCCAACCTGTTTATCGGCCCGCTGTTGAATCAGCTGGTAACGCCTGAGGGCATTGCCGACCTGTTGCGCGGCGGCAAGAATATGTATGAATTTGAGCGCGACCTGTATCGCCGGCGGTCGCCATCGATAGAGAGCCAGGCGCAGGAACACGACGCAGACAAGGAGGCCGGCTGGCAGCGGCTGGCCTGGCGCTTTGTCGGCCTCAACCGCGTGACCGCGGACTACGGTGACAGCGACCAGGCGGCGTTGCGGCTGGAGCTGGAGCGCCGCGGCCTGCGCTGGCAGCTGGTGGATATCGAATTGCTACAAACTGTGGATCGGGAGTGAGCGGAAAAATGCAAAAGGATAATTCAGTCAATGTGTTCGGGGATCCGTTGCTGGCGTGCAGCATGGAGCCGATGACCGGTTTTTTCCGCGATGGCTGTTGCAATACCAGTGACCAGGACGCCGGCTCGCATACCGTCTGCGTCGAGGTCACCGAGGAATTTCTGGCATTCTCCCGCAGCCGCGGTAATGACCTGAGCACGCCGGTGGAGGAGCACGACTTCCCCGGTCTCGCGGCCGGGGATCGCTGGTGCCTGTGTGCGGCGCGCTGGCTGGAGGCTCAGCAGCTGGGCAAGGCGCCGCGGGTCTACCTGCAGCGCACGCATATCAGGGCGCTGGAGACGGTGCCCCTGACAGTGCTGCGCGAATACGCGGTGGACCTGAACTAGGCGCTGACCGGGGTGGGTCGCGGCGACATGTTCACCCCGGCGCTCGATCTCGCCGCCGTGCCGGTCAGGACGGCAGGAAGTCGATCGAGTAATTCAGCGTCGTGGTCTCCACGTTGGCGGCGCCGAAATTGATCAGCCGAATCCGCGCCAGCAGTTTGCGCTCCAGGTCCGGGCTGTCCAGTTCGCTGCCGACCAGCTTGATAGCGGAGACGCTGCCGTTTGCCGCGATGACCAGTTGCACCGTGACCTTGCCCTGCAGCGTTGGATCGCGGCGCAGGGCGCGGTTGTAGATCGCGTAGATAGCGCCCTTGTTCGCCTCCATCACACTGCGAATCGACTCCTCCGCGCGCGCGGTCTTTTCCCGCTGTACCCTCTTCGCCACCTCGCGCGCGGCGCCGTCCGCCTGGGTGCTTGTCACCCGCGTGGTTTCCCGTGCAGCCAGCGAAATACCGCCGGTGTCCCGGCTCAGCTTGCCGGTGTTGACGCCGCCGCTGGCAGTCTTGGATCTGTCGCTAATCAGGCTGCGATCGATATTGCTCGCGGCCGCGGTGCTCGCCGCAAGCTGGCCGCTGCTGACCTCGGCTACATCGAGGCTGTCGCGCATCGCCAGCAGGTCGTCCTGCATCTGCAGCAGGCCGCTGTTGGCGGCCTTTTCCCGCGCCAGTTCCACCTTGGCCGCCGGAGGTTTTTCCTTCACCACTGGTTTGGGCTCCGGTTTCTTCTGCTCCGGCGGCTTCTTCTCCGGTTGATTTTCCGGTTTCTTTTTCTCAACCGGTTTCGGCTTGGGTTCCGGTTTGGGTAGTTCCTTTTTCTCCAGTATGACCTTGGCCAGCTGCGGCGGAATCCGCTCGGCCTGCTCGCGGGTCAGTTCCGGCACCGGTATCAGGGCAACGGCAATTCCGAGAACCGCGAATGCGATCAGGCCATTGCGCAGGAATTTTACAAAGCGCCGATCTTCCTCCGCGGAGGCGGACCAGGGCAGTACCGTCTCCTGCAGCTGCCAGGGGGCGTAAACAGAGTTCGCGGTAGTCATGTCAGCTGTCGACCCCCGGCGGGTCCTGCGGTGCTGTCTGGCTGACGGCAAACGACATATCGCGGAAGTCTGCTGCGGCGCAGGTCTGCATTATCTGCTTCAGCAACTGGTAGGGCACCTGCTCGTCTCCCATGATAGTTACCGCACGGCCGATGGCTTTCTTGTCTTCCGGCAGTTCGCCGGCACGGCTGGCACGGTACTCGAGCTCCCGCCGCAGCGGTTCGATGCTGTCCGCGCCCTGGTCGATATCTTTGACCTGCGCGATCAGCCGGTCGCCGACAAACAATTGCGCATTGTTAACGCGAACAACCGTGGTCACATCCGGCTTCTGCTGTGCCGTCGATTCCGGCAGTTTGATGTTCTTGTCTGTCTGCAGTACTTCCACATCGGAGGAGTTGACCAGTAGAAAGAACACCAGGATGGTGAAGATATCCATCAGGGAAACCAGATTCAGCTTCGATTGCTGCTTCTGTTGCCGCTGCTTCCGATCTTGCAGCTTGGCGGCTACATTCAGATTCATATTATTTTCCCGCTGTGGCCTGCAGCATCTGCTCCCCGGGCGCATCGCCGAGTGAGATCTGCGGGAACAGTTCCGCATCGACTACCGAGGCGGCGACTACCGCGCGATAGCTGCGTGCGGTATCCATCGCGGATACCAGCGTCTTATAGGGTGTGCCCTTCTCCGAAAGAATCACCAGATCCTTTTTGTCGATGGATTTCTCGCCCAGCTGACGTTTCACTTCCTGCAGCACCGTCGATACGGTCGCAAAATCCGGCTCGCCATCGACATGCGGAACACGCTTCACGCGCATGCCCGCGGGGTAATTGATGTCGACGTGGGACTGCCGTAACACCAGCTCCAGCTGACGGTTTTCTTCCGCACTGGCGACACTGGCATCGCTGAGGCCCGGCAGGTTCAGCTTGAGCACCGAAATGTGCGAGAACACCATATTGAGCAACAGCACCGGCACGAGGATGGTCATCAGGCTCATAAAGGAGGTGATGTCCAGCTCGGCTTCCCGGTGCGTGCGCCGGCGAATATTCAGTTTCAGCATGGCTTAGGGCCCTAGCCTTTTGCAGTCCGCTGTTCGGCCGCCTGGGCGCGACCCATGGTGAGCAAGTTCAGGAACTTGACGCCGGCCATCTGCAGGCTGTCGATGATCTCGTTGGTCTTGTTCTGCAGCATGGAGTAGAACAGCAGCAGCGGGATGGCGGAGATCAGGCCGAAGGCGGTGGTGTTCATCGCCACGGAAATACTGGTGGACAGCATGCTTGCCTTCTCCGACGGGTCCGCGCTGGCCACCGCGGTAAAGGCGGCGATCAGGCCCATAATGGTACCGAGCAGGCCGAGCAGGGTGGCGATATTGGCCAGTGTGGCGAGATAACTGGTGCGCTTTTCCAGGCGCGGCACCGCCTCGAGAATCCCCTCCTCGATGGCCAGTGCGATATTTTCGTCGCGCTTGGCGTATTGCAGGGTGCCGATACCGGCTGCGGCGATACGGCCCATGGCCGCCTTGTTTTCGCGCGCCAGCTGCATTACGCCCTGGTAGTTGCGCTTCTGCAGCATCGGCAGCACCAGCTGGTAGGCGCGACGGTTGGCGGCCTTGGCGCGGGACAGGAATATCCAGCGTTCGATAACCATGGCCAGGCCGATGACCAGCACCAGCGCGATCGGGTACATAAACGGACCGCCGTTTTGAAAGAAGCGCAGCAGCGCCTGGGTGAATTCCATAATGCAATCTCCGCAATGGATAGATAATTAAAGTTTCGGTGACGACTCCAGCCTCGGGACCCGGATCTCGGAAAAGAATGCCAGAGCCCGATTCGACGGTCCTGATGCCGGGGGAGGTTTACGGGACATTTCACGGCCATGGATAGCGTACAAGGACGTATCCACAGCGTGTCCCGTAAATCTCCCCCGGCAGCAGGGCCGCCCACGCTTCTCTATACGGCAGCCCGGGAGGGAATCGTTACAAATTTTGCCTAATTGCCTGTTTTATCGGTCTGCAGCAATTTCATTTCCCGTTGCAGTTCCGAATATTCCTGGTGCCTGAAAACATCGTCGACTGTCTGCGGCAGCACGCTGTCCAGTCGCTGCAGGCTGTCGGTCTGTTTCCACGGAATGATGTACAGCACCTTGGGTTGTTCCTGACTGCCGATCACCGTGGACTCCAGCGTGATGACCTCTTCAGCCGCGGCGCCACCGGCGAAGTTGATGGCGGCGAGCAAGGTAACCATTAATATTTTTTTCATCACAGTCTTCGCTCCAAATCGACGATCCAGCCGGCCAGTTGTTTGTCCGGCTCCTCGCGTATGGCCTGCGCCGCGCGGTAGTGCTCCAGTGCTTTGTCCGGCTGGTGCAGGTAGAGATCAAACAGGATGCCGAGGTTGCGGTGGGCATCGCCGTAGTCCGGCCAGCGCTGCAGGGCTTCCCGGTAACACCGCAATGCCTCATCGAAGCGGCCGGCATCGCGCAGCAGAGCGGCCAGCTGGTTCCAGGCAAACACGTTATTGTCGTTGACGACAATCGCCTGGCGCAGGCTCTGTTCCGCCGCTTCGGCATTGCCGGCGCGCACCTGCACTATGCCGAGATTCAGCCAGGGGCCGGACAGTTTCGGCCAGGTTTCGGTCAGTTTGAGTAGGGCGGTTTCCGCACTGGCCAGATCTCCGGCCTCGAATGCCTGTCGTGCAGTATCCATACCTGCGCGCGCCGCTGCCGGCGCACTGTCCGCCTGGGCCAGATACGGGTTGGGTGACAACACGCGTGCGCCCGCGGCCTCAGCGGTCGTCTCTGGTGCCGGGCCCGTTGACGAGCAGGCGGCGAACAATAGCGTCGCGACTGCAGGCACCAGTAATCTGGTTGCGCGCATCACAAATGTGCCGTGCAGGGTTTTCCGGTCAGTGCAATGCATCGCTCCACCCCAGGATATTTTCCTGTTTCTGGTAGCGCGCCGGCAGCAGTTTGCCGAGCGAGTCGAAGCTGCGTTTAACCCAGTCGTCGTAGATGCCGTCGCTGGTGCGCTGGATATTGGCCTCGTGCAGTTCGATGGCTTTTTCCTCGAACGGGTAGGCCTGTTCTTCGAGCAGGATTTCATACTGTTCCAGCTCGAGTTCGTTCAGGTTTTGCGGGCGCTGGGATTCCATCAGGTCGCGGCTCAGCTGGCGGTAGACTTCCGCGAGACGGAAATTTGCCTGGGTGGTGAACTCGGCGATATTGAATTTCAGTACCTTGCGGTAATCGGCTACGGTCGCGTCCATTGCGCGCTTCTTGCCGGCGAGGCTGGTTTTCAGCGGCAGGCGCAGCGGCAGGTTGGCAAAACTGCGGTAGCTCTGTTCGGCCAGCTCGCTCTGTGAATAAGCGGCGAGGTAGCGGCCGCGGGGCGAATCGACGCGGTTGTCGGCCAGCTGCTGCAGCCAGCGATTGCGTTCGCGGTGCTCTTCTGTTTGCGCGTGCAGCTGCGTCAGCTGAAACTGGGCCTCCAGGCGCTGCTCGGCAGGCTGTTGCCACTGCTCGCTGTAACGGCGGTAGGCGTCTATCGCCTGCTGCCGGTCGCCGGCCTGTTGGAAACTCTCCGCGGCCATATACAGCGATTGGCGTCGCACCTCGCTGTCCGGATCGCTCTGCGCCAGCCGCAGCAGTTCGCCGGCGGCGGCCGCGGGCATTTCCAGTGCGCGGAAGATCACCACCGCCTTGGCGGCCAGTGTCGGTGTCAGCGGGTGGGCGGGGTAGTACTGGCGGAAGTCCGCCAGTTCCGCGCCGGCGCGCTGCCACTGCTGCAGCTCGATCAGGTGGTTGATGGCATCGTACTGGGCGGTGGCCGCGATTTCGCTGCGGCCGCTGTCGCGCACGCGCAACAGGTGCTGCAGACCTCGTTCGTTCGGGCCGTCGGCCAGCGCCAGTTCGGCCTGGCGGTAGATGGCGGCCTGCAGGCGCTGTCGCGCAGTGTCGCGCAGTGTGGCGTCGGCGGAGCTGTTGTTCAGCACTCGCGCGTAGGCCTGCTCGGCAAGCGCGTAATTGCGCACTTCGAAGTGGCTGTGGCCGAGTATCATGGCGATATTCAGTTGCTGTTGCGGATTCGGTGGCGGCTGCCACCCATCGGCGCGCACGGCCGCGGTGATGGCGTCCACATAGCGGGATTGTTGCAGCAGCTTGTCGGCGGCGGCGACCAGTACCGGCAGCGCCCTTGCATCCTGCGGCCAGGCGTCGGCGAATTTCAGGCTGGCCGCTATGTTGCGTTCCTGCCAGAGGCTCTCAGCCTCGACGCTGTCGGCTGCTTGTTTGTGCAATTGTTTTTGTACTTGAGCCGACGAGAGTATCGCCGCGTAGCCGGCTTCGGCACCGTGGGTCTTGTCCCGGTACTCCCAGGCAACCCGGCTGTAGGCTTCCCAGGCGCGCGCATAGTCGCCCGCCTGCTCCAGGCACTCGGCCATCAGGAATACCAGCGGCGGCGTTTGCGGATCTGCGGGGAAAGTTTCCTCGTACTGCTGATACAGTTCCGCCGCCGCCAGGTAGGCCCGGCGTGATTCCGCGGCGACGTTTTGTTGCTCGCGCCTTTTTTTTATGTCGGTAATTTTTCCCGCCTGCGCCGCCAGTGCCTGGGCGCGGGCGTGGTCGTAGCGCGCCAGCTCCTCCAGCCATGGGCGCAGCCAGCCGCGCAGCTTCTCCCGCTGTGGCTCGTCCGCCTGCGCCCAGTAGGTGCTGCGCACGCCGTAGCGGCGGACAAACTCGCGTTTGGCTGGCAGTACTTCACCGTTGAGCCCGGCGCTCTGCAGTGTTTCCACGGCCTGCAGATGCAAGGCCGGCGCCTCCGCACTTTCTGGATAGTGTTCGACGTAACTCAGATAGGTATCGGCGCTGTCCCGATAGCGCTCTTTCTCCCGATACCAGTCGCCGAGGGCGCGGTACAGTTCGTGTTGGAAGGCGCGCGCGGCGCCGTCGGGATTGAAGGTCTCGATAACAGCGGCGCCGCCCTGATAGCTGAAATCGAGCGCGAGCCCCCGCAGGCTGTCGTCGGCGAGCCGCTGCTGCCCCTGGGGCAATTCTGCGAAGGGCGCCCGCTGGTACAGCAGATCCAGCAGTTGCAGGAAGGTCTGTGTCGATGTGCGGTAGTCGGACGATTTGAATTCCGACCAGGCGAGCATGTAGCGCGCGTTGTCGGCGAAGGGGCTGTCACCGTGCTCGAGCAGCGCGCGGAAATCCCGGGCTGCGGCCGTATAGTCCCGGCGGTTGAACGCCGCCTCGCCTCGGCGGAACAGTACCTCGGTGATAAACGGCGACTGCGGCGCCGTCGCGGCTATGCCCTCGAGCGCCTGCAGAGACGCCTGCGGCTGGCCGTCCAGTGCCCGCGCGCGCGCGAGGCGATAGAGAATGTAATCGTCCCGCGGTGCTTCCTGGGCGAGCGCCTCGTACTGGCGCGCCGCGCTGCCGAAAGAAACCGCCAGCTGTGGATTCTCTGTCAGTTGCTGCTCCAGCCGCTCCATTTCCAGGTCGGCGAGGCGCAGGCGTATCTGCCGCCGTGTGTGGGGGTCGCCGTTACTGGCCAGGGCCTGCTCGTAGCTGCGCTGCAGCGCGGAGATGTCGAGCACCGGTGCCTGAACACTGACGCTGCTGGGTTCTGCCGGCAGCGCTGTCGACGGCAGGTCGGCGAGTGTTTGTACAGAATTGTTGCTGCACGAGGCGGCGAGACAACAGATCGCCAGCGCCAGCGATTTCTTCGCGAGGAATTTCGGCGAGTGGATTGACTTACTCATCGCTACCGCCCGCCGTTTCGGTTTTCAGCGGATCCGCCACCTGTTCGGCCGCTCCCTGCATGGCCGCGTCCTGCAGTCGCGCAATCGCCAGATGGGTATGGGCCATATACTGCTGGATCTGCGTGCGTTCGTGATTGAGCGCGGCGATCACGTCCGCCCGTATCGAGGCGTCAATTTGCCCGCTGGCACGACTGATGGCGCGGTACTGGGCACTGAGTTCCGGCGCGGCCGCGGCGATCTGTGACTGCAACTGCTGCAGCTGCGGTGCGCGGCGGGCGACCGTATCGGTATCGCGGCGCTGTTGTTCGGCGTCCTGCAGCTGTTTGCCGAGTTGCTCGAGTTCCCGGCGCTGTTGCCACAGCCGGTCGTGGTATTGCTCGCTGGCCTGCCACAGCAGAATGCCGCGGGCGCGCTGCAGTGTCTGCTGCTGGGGTGCGCCGACCCTGCCGGCGACTGCCAGGGTCTGATAGCGCCGCTCGGCGCGCCGCAGCAGCGACAGCATTTCGGCGTCCTCACGGTCGTCGCCCTCGGCGACCAGCAGCGCCAGCGCGTCGCGCTCGCGTTCTATGCGGGCCAGCAATTCCTCCAGTTCGCGGAATTGCTGCGCGGCGATATCCACCTGCTGGTCGAACTGCGCGCTGTGGTAATTTTCTTCAATAGAAAGGCGTCGCTGGCGACGCGCCTCGATGAGCTGGTCAAACTGCGGCAGCTTCTCCTGCCAGCGCTCGATCACCTGCGCCAGCTGGCGCAGATCGCGCAGTTCCGACAGACGCAGCTGAAATTTGTCGCTCTGCAGTATCTGCTGCAGGTAGCGCTTGTTGTCGTGCAGCAGTTCCGGCGCCTCGGCCAGTTGCAGCCAGCCGTAGCGCTGCGCGTCGGCGCCAGCGGCCGGTGCCAGCTGCACGGAATCGAGCGAATCCTGCAGCAGTTGCAGCTGCAGCAGTACCGAGCGGTAGTGCCCTTCCGCGCGCCGGTAGCCCGCCAGTGCCGCAGCCGGCCGCTGCAGTTTTTCGTAGCTGTAGGGCAGTGCCGCCAGCGCCTCTCGCGCGGCTGGCGAGTCGCCGTGCTGATTCACCAGAAATTGCAGCGCGTCAATGGCGGACTGGTATTGATCGCTGTTGATGGATGACCAGCCGAGCCCGAGCAGTGCGCTCGTTGCCCAGGGCGTGCGCAGGCGCACCTGGCGAAACTCCTCTGCCGCGCGTTCGTGCTGTTCCCGCAGTGCCAAGGCGTAACCGGCACCGATATGCGCCTTGTCAGCGAGCACGCGCATTTCCTCGGGCGCATCTTCGACGCTCGCGGCCAGTTCTCCGGCCTCGCGGTAGTGCACTGTGGCTGCTGTCAGGTACCCTTCCCGCGCCAGTGCCGCGGCCAGGTTGATATTGCCCAGCACGCGCTGTTCGAGAGGCAGCCTCTCCGCCTCCAGCAGTGATTCCGCTGCGGAAAAATCCCGGTTGTGCAGCGCCAGGTTCAGCGCCAGCGCGGACTCCTCCGCGACACCGGATTTCTGCAGTTGCGCCGCGGCCGCCGGCCAGTCGCCCTGCAGGTAATTCAGTTCGGCGAGCTTGTGCCAGGCTACCTGGCGGTGCCGCGCATCGGACGCGCTGTCACCGTCGGAAAACTGCAATTGTTGTTCGAACAGCTCTGCCGCGCGCCGGCGCAGGCCGAAGCCGAGACTGATACCGCCCTCGATCAGCGCGGCGTTATCGCGGTGGGTATTGATCGCGTCCCGTTGCTGGGCGACCAGCAGAGTGCTGAGAGAATTGAAATAGTTGCCCTGGAAGTACTCATACAGGGCGGCACCGTAGGCCATGTCCTGTGCCTGCCGATATTTGCCTTTCTCGCTCTTTTCCTGTTCCTGCGTGTCCGCGGCGAGCGCAGGCGTGGCAGCGCTCAGCAGGGCTGCTGTCAGTGAAATTGCGCGGGATAGGGGGTGGCACAGCATTGCGGATCAGGGCGCCGGCCACTGCACCAGTTCGAACTCCGGCTGCTGCTTGCCGGCAGAGTCGGCGATGCGCAACTCGATGACCGCAGGCTCGTCGGTCTTTTCCAGTTCCAGTGTCGCCGCGCGCTTGTACTCGCGCCCCTGGGGGCCAATGCCGGTAAAAAATGCGGACACGGTATAACTGCCGGATTTCAGGTTGCCCTTGAACAGCGGCTGTATGCCGCCGCGGACCAGCGCGTCGCGCTGGTGCTCGGTATACAGGTGGCTGGCAGTGAGCTTGTTGTCGATATGCAGCTTGACGGCATCCAGTTTGAAGTACTCGCCGACGTCCATGGAAACATAAAAAGCCACCTGGCTCTGTGCCGGGTAGAGCAGATCCTCTTCCAGGATCAACAGGTCGCGATTGAGTTTCAGTACATCGCGTTTCAGCGCTTCGAGCTTGTCTGCGGGGAAGTCCTGTGCAAGCGCAGTCGGGCCGCCGACCAGCGCGAGCGAAAGCAATAATGATTGGAAACAGCGTCGCATCGTGCGGCCTTTCAATTGGGGCGGCGTGGGAAGTGCCGATTGTGGTGAATTATCTCAGGGGATCATGTTGCTGATGTGATCCCGTTGGCATTTTTCTTTTGGGGACAGTAACTTTATTTTGGGTTGGCCAGTCCGCGGCTAAAAAATAGTCTTTTATTGCTGTCGATGACCACCGCCTCGAAGCCGGGCAGGCGATCGATCAGTGCCAGCCCTTTGTCCTTGCCCAGTACAAAAACGCTGGTGGACAGCGGATCCGTATCGAAACCGCGCGGGCCGATAATGCTGACGCTGATCAGTTTGTCGCTGTCACCGGCGGTGGTGTCCGCCGGTTTGCCGGTGGCCGGATTGAAAATGTGATGCACGCGGGTGTCGCGGTCGTCGATAAAGTAGCGCTCGTAGTCGCCGGAAGTGGAGATGGCGGAATCGTTGAGCGGTATCACCGCAGCAGTCTTGTCTTTGTCCCGCGGATGGCGGATACCCACCAGCCAGGGTTCGCCGCGCTTGTCACCGAGCATGCGCGCATCGCCGCCGGCGCTGACGCTCGCACAGCAGACGTCGGCCTTTTGCAGAATTGCCACCGCGCGGTCCACCGCGTAGCCCTTGGCGATACCGCCTAGATCGATCCTGGTTTTGCTGTGTCCGAAGCGCAACGTCTGCGCATTTTTGTCGAAGTGCAGATGGCGGTAGTTCAGTGCTTCCAGCAGGGACTGGGTGAGTGTCTTATCGGCCTGCTGGTGCTTGCGGAAATTGTAGTGCTTGCCGAGCGTGGCAAAACTGATATCGAAGGCACCGCCGGTCAGTTCACTGTACCAGAGCGACTTGTCGATCAGTGCGGCAAGCTCGTCGGACAACATTACCGCCTGCGTGGCGGCTTCGCGGTTGACCCGCGACAGCTCGCTGTCTTCCTTGTAGGGCGACAGCTCATCGTCCAGCCGGCGGAATTCCGCCATCACCTGCTCGATCAGTTGCGCGGCTTGCTGGTCGTCGTCATGCCACAACTGCACCGTTACTTCGGTGCCCATAATGGACTGCTTGTCGTAGTGCCATTCCGCCTGTGTCTGGGCGGAATAAGTCGTTGCGGCAAGGCACAACAGTAAAAATCGGGTAAATCGCTTCATCAGACAATCGGTGCAAAGGCGGTCATGCTGTCCATCAGGCTGCTGTTGCCGAGGCCGTGATTCGGGAACAGGCTGGCAAAGCTGCCCTGTTCGCCGTGCAGTGCCAAGTAGTTCAGCACGATGGTTTCCACCAGCAGGTTAACATTGTTTGCCGCCGGGCTTGATGCGGTTTCCACGTCACCGGAAGGGCGCATATAGCCAAGTTGCTGGTGTCGCGCCTGCTCGTCGGCGCTGCCGCCGAGCAATTGCGGGCGGCCGGCCGGGTTGTAGACGAGGAAGAAGGAGGCCGCCGTCTGCTGGTTGTCGCCGGTCCAGACGCCCTTGCCGCGACCCTCCACCGAGTCGTCGATCATGCCGTTGGAAAACACCGAGCCGTCGCTGAATACGTAGATCATCAGCGGCTGGTTGCGGCGGGCGGCATACTCGAGGCAGGCGCCGATACAGCGGCCGGCGCGCAGATCGCGAATCTCGCCGGTGGCGCGGTCGCCGGTGTGATAGTCGTAGCCGCCCATGGTGATGGTGCCGGCTCCGGCGTATCCGTTGACGACCAGTTTCATCACCGAGGCGGCCTTCTGGAACTCGCGGTCGTTATTGAATTCGGTGCTGGTAAAGATACCGCCGGGGCCGACGATATCCGGGTCGCGCACCGGGTCCAGGTCCGCGGGATTGCCGAAGCGGTCGGCCAGGTCGGCGCTCTTCATATAGCCGCAGCGCACCAGGTCCTTGATCACCGCGTCCGCGCTTACCTTGGTATTCACCCGCCCCAGTTTCGCATCGGAGATGCGATACATGGACTCCATCACGGCGACGGTATCCGCCTGGCTGAGCAGGCCCACCAGATCGCCGACGTCCACCAGGCCGGTGACATCGGTGGGGCGATCCACCTTGGTGGGGCGCACTTCCGGATTGATCATCCCCATGGGGGCCATGGAATTGCCACCGGATTCGCTGGAGCTGGAACCGATCAGGGCGAGCAGTTCGCCGTTGGCACCGGCGCGATTGATACCGTACATCGGGTTGTGCGGGTTGTTGCCGGTATCGTTTTCCGAGCGCGCCGGGATCACTGCGCCGTTGGTGGCGGAGGCAGTGCCGGCGGCGATCTTGTCGAGGATGCCGCGCAGCATGCCGCTGTCACTGTGGAAGGCGAGCCCCAGGTCGGTGTTGATAAACGGGTTGCCGGAGGTGTCGGTCAGCGACGGCACCATGTCGCCGGGCAGTCCCTGCTTGCCGTAGCCGGCGGTGCTGAGAAAATCCAGCTGGCCGCCCTGCTTGCCGACCAAGACATTGGAGCCGGCGATATTGGCCCCGCCGGCGAGATCGAAGCAGATAAACGGAATCTTGCCGGCGCCGCCGGCGGCACTGATACCACAGGGGCCGCGCAGTGCCTCCAAGTCGGAGGAGAGGGCTGCGTGCGCGCGACGCGGATCGGCGAACATGCTGAACACCGAGCCGCCGAGTACCGTGCCCAGCCCGGCGCGAAAGCCCTGGGCGAGAAAGTCCCGCCGGGTTACCGGGCGATGGTGGTCCGGGTGGCGCAGGGGCTGGTCCAGGTCGAAATGTTTTTTCTTGCTCATAGTCTCGTCCGGATTTTTTAATCCGAGGTGCTTTTATTCGGCTTTCGGGCGGGCCTGCTACCGGTGACTTACTGGCAAAAAACCTGATCGGTAAATATTTGCCAGGAAGCCACCGGTACCAGGCCCTTCACATCTCGGCCCGAGGTTCTCTTCGAATTTGATCGCGGCCAGTGGCCGCGCCTGCGAATCGTTTTCGTCATTCCGGCGAAGGCCGGAATCCAGCTGTCTCGAAACTAGATACCGGCTTTCGCCGGTATGACGATTGCGCGGAACAGTTAACATGCGGCCTTAGGAACGGCCATCGGCCGCAACCGGTATTGTCAGTGAATCAGAATCATCGCGCTGCCCATCGCCGCCGCGCACACGGCTTTAACCGTGGTCTCGGTGCGGCCGGTGCAGTCGCTGCCGCTGCAGTTTTCCATAGTATCGATCAGGCTGTTCAGCTCCGTTTCGACCGCGCCCAGGTCCGGTGCCACGGCCAGTTGCGAGATGCTGCCATCGTGCCAGGTCATCTCGTGGCCGAGCAGATTGCTGATCAGCGGGTCGATCACCTGGGCGCGCTTTGCCGGGGTGTCGAAGGCGCTGCCGATTGGCGCACTGAAATCGAAGCCGGGGAAGTAACTGCTGCGCGACGGGGAATCGACCAGGGTGCTGCAGTACTTCACTGCCAGCTGGGTGATGCCCATCTGCTGTGCGGCGAGGAAGCCCTGGATATCGCTCTCCACCGGCAGCTGGCGCTTGACCTTTTCCCAGGTGTCCACGATATCCGGATGCGCGCTGGAAATGCCGGTGGCGCGCGACAGGGCCGCGTGAATCTGTTCGAAACGGCGCAGGCCGATCCTGGATTGCGGATCCAGGTCTGCCGGCGCCGCCGGTGCCGCCGGTACCGGTTCGACACGAGTAAAGGTTTCGCTGCCGAGGCGCTCGAAGGTGAGGAAGAATTCGTCGTATTCCGGCCCCTTGTCCAGCGTGATGATGGTGCCGAGCCGCGACAGCAGCTGGCCTGTTCCGGACGTATAGTTGCCGTTGATCGCGGTCGACAGGTTGGCCCAGGCCTGGCCCACTTCCGCCTCGCGGCCGTTGACACCGATGCGCATGCCTTCTATGGCGATGCCGCTGGGATCCGCGTTGTCGTCGAGGCTGACAAAAGTCGGCTCGCTAAACAGGTAGCCGTAGTTGTCGAACTGCTGCACCTCGAACATCACATAGCTCTGCGGTATGCCGGTGTGCTCTTCAACCTTGAACAGCAGCAGGTATTTCTCGCCGACGCCGACCGCGTAGTTGGTGGCGACATCCTCGGCGGACAGGGCGCGGGAGTGAATCGCCAGCAGGCGCACGGAACCTTCCCATTTATTGTCGTTGGACACTTCGCTGCCCAGTGCCAGCGCGAAGGTGTCGTCCCAGGTGCTGAGCAGTTCGGCCGTCGCCGGGTCGATATCGCCGGTGAATTCGCCGTTGACGTACAGCTTGCGCCCCTCGATCGGGTCGTAGGTGGCGACCACATGTTGCAGGGTCGCCTGGGCGCGCTCGGCCATGTCGTCGGTGATCAGCGCCGGCATGCCGTCGGCGTCGGTGCTGTCACTGCGGTTCTGGAAGGTGTAGTTGTACAGCGCCTGGCCGAGGGTGAAGTTGCGAATGTCGTTACCGCCTGAGTAGGTGACGATGCGCGCCGGCCCCTCCTGGGAAACGTTTGCCGGTGCCACCCAGGCCTCGATGGTGTACTCGCCGGTGGCGCTCAAGGTGTCGTACAGCTTGCGGCTGGTGGCGGTCGCGCCCTGGGCCTTGCCGCCCTTCAGCTGAATACCCCAGGAGCCGAGCCACTCGACGTCGCCGGTCAGGGTCAGGTCGATGGCCGGGTTGACGCCGGAGGTGTCGTAGGCGGTGGTGCCGCTGCCGGTCTTGAACTCGTACAGGGCGATCGCGTTGTTCTCCACGCGGCCGCCGCTGCTGGCGACGATGCCGTCGGTGAGCAGCAGCGCCTTACTGATCACCCAGTTGGCATCCACCTGGGTCAGCGGGATGCTGTCGGCAAACGCCTGGATGGCCGCGGTCATTTCCGCTTCGTTTGCGTCGCAATCGTCCCAGCAGTTGTGGAATTCTTTGCCGAGGCGAAGGGAAAAGCGCGAGTTGGCCGGGTTATCCAGGTTCATCTTGCTCTTCGCCGCGTCGTAGGCCTGTTCCAGATTGGCGCTGGCGAAATAGGGTTGCTGGGCGGTGCCGGCGTCCTCGCTGTGGCAGCCCGCGCAGTAGGTGCGCAGCAGGGGATAGACGGTGCCGCCAAAACCGCCGCTGGACGTGGGGAAGCTCTTGCTGGCGCCGACGGTGCGTTCCACCGGGGCGGTGAGGGTGATGGTGTTGGTCAGGCTGCCGCTGGCCAGCGCCCACTCCTCGATATAGTTGGTGATGATTTCCGCACAGGCATCGGCACTGGACAGCCAGCAGTTGTGGCCACCGCCGACCTTGGTGACCAGCCGCGACTCCGCGGGCCTGGCCAGGTTCACCAGATCGCGGCCGGCATCGTAGGCGGCATTGATATCGTCACCGCGCACAAAGTGGGGGCTCTGGCCGCCTTCCACGTGACAGCTGCCGCAGCGATTCTCGGCCGCCAGGTTGTCCCAGATATAACGTTTGTACTGTTTGACGTCGTCGGTCTCCGGCGCCGGGCCGGAATAACTGGCACCGCTGCTCGGCGGATTGGTATTGGGAAGTTCTTCGGTGTCCTGGCCGCTGCCGCCGCTACAGGCGGAGAGGATTGCCGCCGCAAAAAACAACCCGGGAATATGTAGTATTGATCGAGGTTGCGAACTGGATGCGAAGGCCCTGCTGCCGGTTTGGCCTTGCGGGACTGTCGGCGAGAGGGACCTCGCCGACAAGCCTCCAGGGATGGATTCACGGCGTGTTCCGCAAGGCCAAACCGGCAGCAGGGCCGCCCCTGCACGAATTGCGGAGCTTAACTCAAAATTCATAGCTCAATCCCCCGCGCAGTAAACAGCAGCATCGGCATAGACCTGCTTCAGCCGGTAACCGCTACTGCTGAAGTCGTCGGCGATGGCGTCGATACGCGCGCGATCGGCAGTGTCTTCCGGCTCGCGCAGACAGACCTGGCGGAACACCTTGGTGACCTGGCACTCGGCAAAGGCGCGGCTGTTGGCCAGTTCCTCACCCATGGACTTGGCGCCGTTGCCGCTGCCGGGCAGGGCGCTGCTCCAGCCCAGGTGCATATTCGGCCCTGCGCGCCAGTAGTTGTCCCAGCTGTCGTCCGGCAGGATGAAGCCGTGGGGAAAGTTGGCGCTGTTGATATGGTTTTTCGCCTTGACCCGGCTGCCGGTCACAGGATCGGTTTGTCCGGCGCTGTTGTAGTCGATGCTGCCGTTTTCCCCTTCGGGATCGTTGTCGGCGTCGTAGGCGAAGTCGTAGAAGGCGAAGGCCTGGGCCATGGGATCCATGCCGCTGTGGCAGCCGATGCAGTTGTTCTGGAATACGCGGCTGTCGCCGCCGGGACTGCGGCTGACGTCCTGGCGGATGCGATCCGGCGGGCGGCTGGTATCCTGCACCTGCTCCATGTCGCGGCACAGGTGGTTGAGCAGGGTAAAGCGGAACATGGCCCGGTTGGTGCCGGCGATGAAAAAGGACTTGGCGGCTCCGCGAGTCGTCATTACGCCCGCAGTCGCATTGGTCGGCAGTCCGGTGACCGACGACTGGGCCTGCTGCACCAGATTGTCTTTCAGCGAATAGCCGCCGGCTTCCAGTGCCTCATAGTGGGCGTTGTCACTGTTGCGGTAGGGCGGCAGCCCGGAGGCATTGCCGGTATAAATGACGTTGCCGAAGAGAACCTCGCGGAAATCGATATCGTCGCGCACCATGCCGATCACCGTCGCGGAGTAATCGTTCAGTGGGGCGAAGACATCGCGATCGCGATTGGTCCAGGGGGTGGCCAGGTTCTTCAGCGTCACATTGTAGAAGGCGTCGTTCTGCATCGCCGTGTAGGCGGCGGCCTGCGGGTTGCCGTCGACAATATCCTGGGCCATATCGAGCAGCACGCTCTCCGAGGGTTTTACGCCGGTCAGGCGGCTGTGCATCTGCAGGGCCTGGTCCTGGGGTGCCGCACTGGCCGTGCCCGCCCACAGGCAGGCGCCGAGCAGTGCGCCCGCGGCAATGGGCCCGGCCGCGCGCAGTCGAGATGGTTGAGTATTCATCGAGCTAGGGTGTTGAAGTGATCACTGACTGTAGTGACACCAAATACTAAAAGCTGGGTTGGGTATTGCTAGAGCGACTTGCGAGAACTGGGGGCCAGTTGGCAAATTTTTTGTGCGCGGCTTGAGAGAATGTCGCCGCGCGGGAAAAATGTCGCGCATAGAGAAATTTTCAGACCAGCGGCGATAGATCTGGCAGAGCACCGGGTGGACCGAGCCGATTGCGGGTGTAAACAACAATGAAATATATGCGTGCGCTGCCGGCACTGCTGGTGTTATCCGCGTGCAGCGGCGGTAGTGGCGACTCCTCAGCCGGGGGCGATCAGGCCGAAGACCCGGTGGTGGTGGACTACCCGATCGCCTTCGTGCGTCGCCAGCTCGGCTTCGAGGACGACGGCGCCCTGGTGGAGGACGATATCTACTCGCCGGCGGACTTCAATCCCGGTGCCCAGCTTGTCATGAAGGATCGCGCCACACCCAGCGCACCCGAGACGGTGCTGACCGCCGGGCTGTTCGACGGCGACTACGACGTAAAGGATCTGAACACCTCCGCCGATGGCCAGCGCCTGGTGTTCTCCATGCGCGCACCGGAAATCGAGGGCGCGGACGACGATGAACAGCCCACCTGGAATATCTGGCTCTACGATCGCGAGAGCCGCGAACTCAGGCGCGTGATCGAGTCGGACCTGATTGCGGAGGAAGGCCAGGATATTGCCCCGGCGTTCCTGCCGGACGGGCGTATAGTGTTTTCCTCCACCCGCCAGCGCCGCTCCCGCGCCCTGCTGCTGGACGACAACAAACCGCAGTTCTCCTCGCTGAGCGAGAACCAGCGCAACGAGGCATTTGTGCTGCACGCCATGGAGGCGGACGGCAGCGCTATTCGGCAGATTTCCTTTAACCAGAGTCACGACCTGCACCCGACGGTACTGAATGACGGCCGCATTCTGTTCAACCGCTGGGACAATATGGGCGGTGTCGACAACCTCAGTCTCTACACCATCGAGCCGGATGGCACCGACCTGGCATTCAATTACGGTTACCACAGCCAGCAGACCGGCACCGCGCAGACCGATGCCGCTTTCGTCAGGCCGCGGCAGATGCCCGACGGTCGCCTGCTGATCACACTGCGTGCGCCGGCGGGAACCAGCTACGGTGGCGATCTGGTGGCCATCGACAGCGCCAACCATACCGAGGCCTACAGCCTGCCGGAAGGCGAAGGCGAAGTGGTCGGCCAGGAATCCATCGCGGTGGAAGAGGTCATCACCGATGGCAGCCTCTCGCCCCACGGACTCTTCGCCGCCGCCTGGCCCTTCTACGACGGTACCAGCCGGCTGCTGGTCAGCTGGAGTGAGTGCCGGGTGCTCGAGGCGGAGACCGGTTTGCCGCGGCCCTGCACCGACGAGTGGCTGAGCCAGGAAGAGGTAGTGCCGGCGGATCCAATTTACGGCCTGTGGATTTACGATTACGCGGAAGGCACGCAGCTGCCGATCGTCGTCGCCGAGGAGGGCGAGATGATATCCGAGGGCGTCACCCTGGAGCCGCGCACCGAACCCGCCTATCTACCCGAGCCGATCGCCGGCGTCGACCTGGACAGCGAACTGGTGCAGGACGGGGTGGGTATTCTGGATATCCGCAGTGTCTATGACTTCGACGGCGTGGACATGCTTGCGGGAGAGGGCGGGGCCGGTATCCCGAATCTCGCCGACCCAGATATCACACCCGCCGAATTGCGCCCGGCGCGCTTCCTGCGCGTCGCCAAGGCGGTGGGAATTCCCGACGACGATATCCTGGATTTCGACCGTTCCGCCTTCGGCCGCAACCGCGCCCACGGCATGCGCGATATTCTCGGTTACACGCCGATCCAGCCGGACGGCTCGGTGCGGGTCAAGCTACCGGCGGACATGCCGCTGGCCATCTCCGTGGTCGACGCCGATGGCCGCCGTATCGTCGGCCGCCACCGCAGCTGGCTGCAGCTGCGCGCCGGCGAGGTGCGCACCTGCAACGGCTGCCATACCGGTGACAGTGAAGTGCCCCACGGGCGCCCGGACAAAGAGCCTGCGTCCGCCTGGGCCGGAGCGCCCACATCCGGCGTCCCTTTCCCGAACACGGAACCGGCACTGGTGGCGGAAATCGGCGAGACGATGGCGCAGCTGCTGGCCCGCATCGCCGGCGAGACACAACTGGAACGCGATATCAGTTTCAGTGACCTGTGGACAGATCCGGCCGTGCGCGCCAAGGATCCGAGCAGCAGCATTGCCTATGCCGATCTGCAGACGCCGCTGCCGATTGCGGCTACCTGCCTGGACGACTGGGCCGGCTGCCGCAGCGTGATCCACTACCCGCAGCATATCCAGCCGCTGTGGGAGCGCACGCGGGAAGTGCTTGACGCCGGCGGTAACCTGATCGAGGACCGCACCTGTACGGTCTGCCACTCCAACCGCGATGCGGCCGGCATGCTGCGGATCCCGGCGGGACAGCTGGATCTGACCGCGGCGGCGTCCGCAGCCAATGCAGACTGGATGACTTCCTATGTGGAGCTACTGTTCGACAACCCCACCGAGGAACTGGTGGACGGTGCCCTGAGCCCGATATTGGTGCAGGAGCGCGATGACAACGGCAACCTGGTGTTCGAGACCGACGAGGACGGCAACCTGATCCTCGACAGCGACGGCAACCCGATTCCGGTTATGGTGACCGTCGATGTCGACCGTCTTATGGGCGACGCCGCCAACGGCAGCCGCTTCTTCGAGATGTTCGCGCCGGGGGCGGCGCATGCGGACTATCTGGACCCGGCGGAACTGAGGCTGATTTCCGAATGGCTGGATATCGGTGCGCAGTATTACAACGATCCCTTTGCGGCACCGGTGAACTGATTCATGTTGCGCGTTTGTTCCCGCTTTTCTGTTTTCTGCATTGCACTGTTACTGATGTGCAGCGGCGTTTCGGCTCGATCCCTGGCGGCGCCGGAGGAAGTGCCCGAAGGCGCCGAGCTGGTGACGGTCGGCAGTCCCTTCGTGAATATCTACACCGGGCCCGGCCGCGGCTATCCGATCTTTCATGTCGCCGAATACGGGGAACAGTTGTGGCTGCTGAAACGCCGCACCGACTGGGTCAAGGTGGCCGCGCACAGAGACAAGAGCGGTTGGGTACGCGTCGCCGACCTGAATGAAATCTATGGCGAAGATGGCGAACTGGTGCGGGTGCCACTGCCGGATTTCAGCGACGTGGAGTCACAGCACTTTCACCTGGGCTTTTCCTACGGCGACTTCGCTGGCGCCAACTCCATGGGCGCAACGCTCGGTTACCGCTTTACCCGCAACCTGTCCGTCGAGCTGCGCGCAACCCAGGCCGTGGGCGACTTTTCCGATAGCCAGACCTACCAGCTGGCGGTGCTCCACCAGCCCTATCCCCACTGGCGGCTGACGCCCTACTTTATGCTCGGCACCGGTATCAATCTGACTTCGCCCAATGCCACGATTGTCGCCACCAGTGATCGTCGCGATACCGCCATGTTGACCGGTGTGGGGGTGAAAACCTATCTGTCCCGCCGCTTTGCCCTCAGAGCGGAGTATGCCAATCACTACCTGCTCACTTCGCGGGAAAACAATCAGGAGATAGTCGAGTGGAAACTTGGTTTCGACGTTTATCTGTAGCCGCGGCGACAGTAGCCGCGCTGGCCGCCACTCCCGCCGTCGTCGCGCAGGATGGTGATGATGTATTAGGCGATATCATTTCTCCGGACCTGGAGCGCCGCGAGATCCGCGAGTCGCAGATCGACAGTGAAAACATCGAGTTCAGCACCTTCGCTGGCGTCATCAATGTGGAGGACTTCGGCTCCAATGCACTGTATGGCGCCGCGCTGGCCTATCACATCAATGAAGATGTCTTTATGGAAGCCGCCTACGGCGAGACCGAGCTGGGCGAGTCCAGTTTTGAGCGCCTGAGTGGCTCCGCGCCACTGTTGACCGACGAGCAGCGCAAGCTCAGCTTCTACAACCTGTCGCTGGCGTGGAACCTGTTTCCCGGGGAGTATTTTGTCTTCGGCGACTGGGCCCTGAACAGCAGCCTGTATCTGATCGGCGGTGTCGGCAATACCTCTTTTGCCGACGAGGAGCACTTTACCTACAACGTCGGCGCCGGCGCCCGCGTACTGGCCAACGACTGGCTGGCGGTGCGGCTGGATTTTCGCGACCACATTTTCGAGCACGAGATTTTTGGCGAGGCGCAGACCACTCACAACCTGTCTGCGCAGCTCGGCGTTTCGTTCTTTTTCTAAATCGACAATAAGGACTGATTGCGATGTTTCGACTGTTAGCCGCCCTGGCTCTGATTGTCTCCGCCCACCTGGCCTCTGCCGCGGAACCCTCGGCGGATTTCACCCTCGCGTCCAACAAAGGCGACAACCTGCGACTGGCGGAGCAGCGCGGCGACGTGATCATGCTGAACTTCTGGGCTTCCTGGTGCGGGCCCTGTCGCAAGGAAATGCCGCTGCTCGACGAGTTGAACGCCCGCTACGCCGCCGCCGGCTTCCAGGTCTGGGGCGTAAATGTCGATGCCGAGCGCGCCGATGCGGAGAAAATGCTGGGCAAGATCCCGGTGGATTTCCCCATATTGTTCGACAGTGCCGGCAACGTCAGCAAATTGTACGGTATCGACGCCATGCCAAGCTCGGTCTTTATCGATCGCGACGGCAATGTACGCCAAATCCATCGCGGCTATCGCGACGGCGACGAGGCCGCCTACAAGAAAATCATCAAGGAGCTGATCCGGGAGTAAGCCTATGGCCCGCGCGTTTTTTCTTATCTGTGCCGCAGCCTTCGTTAGCGGCTGCACGGCGACGCCCTGGGTCGCCCCCTATGAGCGGCAGTATCTCGCCGACCCGATCATGAGTTTCGAGCAGCACCCGGTGGCGGCCCGCTATATGAACCATGTGTACGAAGCGCGCGAGGCGGCTCGCGGCGCGGAAGGCGGCAGCGGGGGCGGTTGTGGCTGTAACTAATCTTTGCCGGGAGCGCCGAGTCCCAATTGTAGGATGGGCAAAGGAGCTCAGCGACGTGCCCATCAGTTTCGGTATTGATGGGCACACTTCGCTTTGCCCATCCTACAAAATCCTCACCTCTGTTATATGTCTGGCGTGCGTTTGGCTGCTTTTTCCGCTCACTGCCAGCGCTGCGGTGCTGCCGGAAGAACGCGCCGATAGCATGTACCACTCCTACAGCGGCGGCGGCGTCACCATTGACGGTCCTTCGCTACTGGTGCGCAAGAATATCGGCAGCTCGCTGTCGCTGTCTGCGAACTATTACGTGGACATGATTTCCGGCGCCTCCATCGATGTCGAGGCGACGGCCAGCCGCTATTCCGAGCAGCGCGATGAGTACTCGCTCGGCGCTGACTATCTGGTGGACAAAGCGACCCTCAGTCTCGGCTACACCAACAGCTCGGAGAATGACTACCAGGCGGAGACAGTCTCCTTTGGTATCAGCCAGGGTTTCTTTGGCGACCTCAGTACCCTGGGGCTGCGCGTCAGCTACGGCAACGATGATGTCTACCGCAACGGCGATGACAACTTTTCTGCGCAGGCAGAGCACCGGCGCTATGCGCTGAGCTGGAACCAGATACTGACACAAAAACTAATCGCCGAATTGAGCGTGGAAACGGTCGCCGATGAGGGTTTTCTCAACAACCCCTATCGTAGTGTCCGTTATCTCGATCCCGCCTCGGGCGCGGGTTTCAGCTATCAGCCGGAGCTCTACCCCACCACCCGCAACAGCGATGCGATAGCACTGCGCGCAAAATATCGATTGCCATACCGGGCAGCCGTAAAAGGTGAGTATCGCTACTACGCCGACAGCTGGGGTATTCGCGCCAATAATATCGAATTCAGGTATACCCACCCGTTGGCCGAGAAAGACCAGTGGATTCTTGAGGGCAAGCTGCGCTTCTACCAGCAGCGTGGCGCTGACTTTTACAGTGACCTGTTCCCGTATCTGAATGCCACCAGCTTTAGGGCGCGGGACAAGGAACTGAGTGATTTCAGTAACGTCTCCTTTGGTATCGGCGTCAGTTACCTGCTACCGGAGCGCTGGTCCCTGTTTGAGCGTAAAAATACGCTCAACTTACATTGGGACCATATGATGTTTGACTACGACAACTTCCGCGACGTTACGGTGCATGGTGACGGCAGCGATATAGCACCGGGCGACGAACCCGCCTATAGTTTCGGCGCCAATGTTATCCGTCTGTTCTGGTCTGTGTGGCTGTAATTGTTGAGGGGGGCTGCGGTGCCGTACCGTCGCTCCCCGCGGGCATCGGCCAGTAATCCCGGTGCCCAAAAAATTCCCGCCTTTCTGCATTCATCTCTTTCCTTATCTTTTTGGGAACACCTCGGTACTTCCGGCCAATCGCTGGAGATTGATTCAGAGTGCCTGCTTGATCTTCTTCGGGAGTAAGGTCGCCGCCTCTCGCTGTCCTACGGCGTGGCTACAGAAATAAGCGCACAGATCCTCCTCCATTGGCAGGGTCTTCGTTGATAACCGCCACGGTGAGCTAAGCTAATGCTCACTTTGCAACGTTTCGTCAGGTTGCGAAAGCCGGCTCGCGAAAAATCACTACACAAAAACGCATCCTTCAGTTCAGTAACAATCGGCATAACCCTTGCAGAAAACTGATTTTCAATGAGCGATAAAAATACCATGCCGGACATCGGGATCGTTGTCATCGGCCGCAATGAAGGAGAGCGGCTGCGGCGGAGCCTTATCTCCGTCCACGGGCGTGGCTATCCGACAATATACGTGGATTCGGGATCCATTGATGGCAGTGTGGAGCTGGCCAAATGCTACTGTAGCCAGGTACTTCAGCTCGACCCCGTGCGTCCCTTTTCCGCTGCGCGAGCCCGCAATGAAGGGCTTGAAGTGCTGAGAAGAATTGCGCCAGCAACTCGATTTGTGCAGTTCCTCGATGGGGATTGCACGCTGGAGGAAAAATGGTTGAGCGAAGCCCATGAGTTCATGAAGTCCCATGACGAGGCCGCCATTGTCTGTGGCCACCTTCAGGAGAAAGATGCCGATAGCACGATATTCAGTAAGCTCTGTGAAATAGAGTGGAGCGGAAATACCGGTGAAATAGACGCCTGTGGCGGCATATTTTTTGGCCGTATTGCTGCGCTACAAACCGTTGGCATGTTTAACGAATCCATGATTGCCGGGGAAGAGCCGGAGCTGTGTCACCGCCTCAGATCGAGTCGATGGAAAATCATCAGAATCGACCAGCCGATGGCGGTGCATGAATCGGATATCAGCAAGATCTCTCAGCTCCTGCAGCGCGCACGGCGATGCGGTCACTCCTATGCCCACAGTCACTATGTGCATCGCGAAACGCTTGGTGCTTTCAAACAGCGAAGTCTGGCGAGCGTCATATTCTGGGGCGCCCTTCTGCCACTCACGTCGCTTCTACTATTTCCCTTTAGTGTGGTCGCAGCGACGTCAGTATTGCTTCTGTATGTCCCTTTGTGGATCAAGGTTTATGTCAATGGTGTGCGAAGATCACGTTTGAGCAAAAAGCTGGCCGCGATCAACAGCAGCTACATCGTTATCGGGAAGTTTGCACAATTTGTCGGTGTTATCGACTTCTATCGAACGATTTTGCGGAAGAAGGAATTCCGCCTGATCGAATATAAATAACCACCCGCTAAATATTTATTACCAACTTGTATTGCCGTTCTCGCCGTCTCTCCATTCTATGTCGATTTACTAAAATTAATCGCTGTATTTTTCGTATTCATAAAAATTGCACCGCAATTTCAGTACCGAATAAGTGTTCAACAGTGAATGAGTGTCTGCTGTGTTTCAGCGTTGAAGGTCCTTAGCCCGCTACTGGTCGTGCCGCCCGTTCGATGTTGCAATTCTTTGCTAGTGAACGATTCATAATTAAAAAAATATTGTTACTGCAGTGCGGCTTGTCTCAAAGCCGATAAATTGTCGCATGCAGTCAAAAAATCTTTTTTGCAAGAAATGAAGAAAACTGTCGCCAAGAAGTACGGCAGAATTCCGTGAATCTCCTATCTTAAATTTCGTGTCTGTCGCAAAGCAGTGCACCTGCATACCACGCTTGATGACCTTCACTGTAGTCAGTGATGCAATCAAGATAGATAGATAAGTTAAAGATAAACGACGCCATTGATGACTACAAAATTGGCGTCAGTAGAAGATGTCTCATGGATGAGCTGTTTCTGTTCCTTCTGATTCCCGGTGCTGTCCTACTGCTGTGGAGTCTAATCTTGCTGGCAGAAATTTTGTCTGCCCGCGATGAACTGAAAAGTCGCAACTGTAAGATCCCCCGCCCGGAAAAATTGAGCTCCTATGTCGTGCTAATACCCGCGCACGACGAATCCCCGACCATCGTAAAAGCAATTACCGCGTTGAAGCGATTAATGACCGCAAAAGGCCGTATATTAGTGGTCGCGGATAATTGCACTGACGACACCGCCCAGCTGGCGCGAAGGTGCGGCGCGAGTGTCGCCGAGCGACATGACAATACGAAGCTGGGGAAGGGATACGCGCTGGATTTTGGCTTGCAGATACTTCAAAGCGCTCCCCCGGAAGTCGTCATCATATTAGACGCAGATAGTGCGTTCTCCACAGGTACACCTGCTGATCTTGCCGGATTGGCGCTAAAGCAACGAATGCCTGTACAGGCGTATAGTGGCATGCGTGTCTTCGGCGGTGAGAGCCTTTCAGAACGAATAAGACACTTCGCCTGGCGGCTTAAGAACTATCTGCGACCTTTGGGCCTGAAAAATCTAGATCTTCCCTGCCAGCTCGCTGGAAGCGGCATGGCGTTTCCCTGGGAAATGATCAGCTCGGTAAATCTCGCTTCATCTAACCTGGTCGAAGACATCGAGATGGGCATAAACCTGGCGACAATTTCCGCCTATCCAAACTTCTGCGCGGATATATGCGTCGTCAGCCAATTTCCCAAGTCGAAAGGCGGAATGCAATCTCAGCGAGAACGCTGGGAGCATGGACATCTGCAAATCATATTCAGCCGGGTGCCGGCCTTGATCGTCAGGTCGATAAGAAAATTCGATCGCCGCCTATTCGCGATGGCACTGGATCTTTCTGTGCCGCCGATCAGCCTGCTGGTAATCCTAAACTTTGTCTACACAGCCATCGGCTTTGCGGCTGGCGTTTTCTTGTCCCAAACAGCGCCAGTCTACCTTGCACTCTTATCGTGCGCCACTCTGGCAAGTGCCATTTCCGTCGCCTGGATGCTTTGTGCCAGAGACCTTATCAGTCCGTCCGAGTTGAGTCGGGCGGCACTCCATCCCGCGACAAAACTCGCGCTCTATACGCGATTCATCACCAAGAGACAACGCGAATGGGTTAGGACGGCGAGAAAATGAAGACATTATATGGGACACAGGAACAGCCACAGCGAATAGATTTACCGCTTTGCCCATTCGACGCCGTTAAGATGGATGAGGCCATACGGGAAATACAGAGTCTCGCAAAGTCGAAGCAATATCACTATGTGATTACCCCCAACATAGATCACCTGCAGCGCCTGTATCTTAGTAGCGATGACTCCAGCTTGCGTGAAATCTACCGTCAATCCAGTCTTTCGCTCTGCGACAGCAGAGTACTGAAATTGCTTATGCCGGTCATTGGAGTTTCAGTACCGGAAGCCGTTCCGGGAAGTACCCTGACCTGCAGGCTGTTTGACCAGCTTCTTGGCCCGGCCGATCGTATATTGATCATTGGCGGAGACCGGAAGGTGATCGAAGCGCTTCGGGAGCAGTACTGTGACCTCGACATTTCGCACATCAATCCCTCCATGGGCTTTATCAAGAAGCCGCAGGAGGTTGAAGAGATTGTCAGAGCCACCTGCGCGCTGAATCCAGACTATATATTTATTGCAGTCGGCTCTCCGCAACAGGAACTTCTGGCCCATCGCATTGGTACGGCTCCGTGCCGAGGTGTGGCCTTGTGCGTCGGTGCCTCGTTGCTATTTATGACAGGGCAAGAGAAGCGTGCGCCTGACTGGATGCAAACAATCAGTTGCGAGTGGCTCTATCGTATGATCAGCAACCCGCGCCGACTGGTAAGGAGATATATTTTGAACCTGATTTACCTTCCGGGCATTGTTAACACATTGCGGCAGCATGGGCCACACACTAGAAAAATTAAGGCCAATGGATAGTGCCATATCTACATCGATAACTATCCACAATAAATCCACCCTTGAGAGTTAGTTTGTGCCGAATACATTTGCCTATATTGCCCTGATAAGCTGGCCGCTGGTCGCGATTGTTATCTATCGAATGTCGCGAATGAGCACGCTAACGGCAACATTTTGGGTGCTGGTCGGAGGGTATTTACTGTTGCCCGTCAGGACTAAGATCGACCTGCCCCTGATACCGCCGTTGGATCAGATCACGATACCGGCAATCAGCGCTGCCGTCTGCTGCATTCTCATCAGGAAAGTCCGTATTAAATTGCTTCCCGACGGCACGATCATGCGTTGCCTGTTTATTTGTTTAATGTTGGCTCCACTCCTGTCTGCCATCACAAATCCTGAGCCAATGTTTGATGGTCTACGGCAGAAGCCGGGACTTACTTACTACGACGCAATAGCAGACACGGTAGGGAACTACTTGAAAATCCTACCTCTGCTACTTGGAATAACATTAGTTAGAAATACACAAGATATCGTCAAGCTTCTAAAACTGCTTATCTATGCCGGAATAGCATACTCTCCATTGATGCTACTGGAGATCAGGATTAGTCCACAATTGCACACCTGGGTTTACGGATTTTTTCCCCACCAGTTTACCCAGCAGATACGCTTTGACGGCTTCCGACCCGTGGTTTTTCTCGGGCACGGATTGCTGGTTGCGACATTTATCGCGATGGTGCTTTGCGCCACAGCCACTCTCTGGCGGAGAAAATATCGAATTTCCGGCCTGCCGATTGGGCTGTTGGTCATCTATTTTGCGGTCATCCTGGTTCTGTGCAAAGCCGTCAGTGCCTGGCTGCTAGGCTTTGGCGCCATGTTATGTATCCTCTTTTTGCCGCCTAAGGTACAAATGAGGGCGAGCATAATCGTGACGCTATTTATAGTTGTCTATCCATTACTAGCCATTAATGGCCTTATTCCCTATCAAAAACTTATTGAGCTCTCAACAATATTCGGCAGCGAACGGGCCCATTCTCTCGCATTCAGGTTCACGCAGGAAAGTGAGCTGCTGGAACATGCCGCCAAAAAGATTGCCTTTGGGTGGGGGATGTGGGGCCGCCATCAGCTGAGCAATTCGATTTCCGACGGACACTTGATTGGCGTGCTGGGGACATATGGGATCTGGGGTTACCTGACGGAAACCGGACTACTGCTCAGCGCATTCATCTACACCGTCCGAACTGCACAGCGCTCACGGGATCGCCGTGCCATTGGCGTGATCGCCGGAACCATGTCGATCCTGATGCTGGTCATGATAGATCAAATACCCAACAGCTCACTAACACCCTGTTTCTGGCTACTGCTCGGTGGTGTTCTTGGCGTCACATCCCGCATGCACAGGCAAGCGCTGCGGCAGCGACAGCGTATCAGGCTACAAAGCATCAATGACCTGGTATTTATTGGTAACCGAAGAGTTTTTGCTCCAGTAAATAGAGTGCATGTTGAATCGCTTAATGCAGGAAGATCTTAGTCAATTTTGCATGCTAAAAAACGTACTGTCGCAGAAGCGTACTGCGACCAATCGCCATCTTCGCTAAAGACATGCCGTCATAAGGATCGCAGATTCAAAGGCGGGAAGTAATGCGATCAAATCACAAGTCATGCTACGGGACGTCGCTGTCGAGCGTCATAAATTACGGGGTGTTTGGGTGACGGATGATGCAACTTCAAAGCGGGTCGCCGAGGTAACATCGCTAGATGCTGGCGAGAAGCTCAGGGTATTTATCCGCAGTATTCGCGGAACAGGCATCCGTGCAGCCTCACTTCGAGGTTCCATTCTGTCCGTCGCCGGCTTCTCAGTACAAAAAGTCATCCAGCTAGCATCCAACCTGGTTCTCACGAGAATCCTGTTCCCGGAAGCATTTGGCATCATGGCGCTTGCCTGCACCTTCCTGGCGGGTATCACCATGTTTGGTGATCTGGGGATACATCAGGCAATCGTCCATAGCAAGCGGGGAGAAGAGAAAGACTATCTCAATACGGCATGGACCATAAAAATCATCCGTGGATTCGTTATCTGGCTAATCGCCTGTATCCTGGCCTGGCCGGTCTCGAAGATTTACGACCAGCCGATCCTGTTCCCGCTCCTGTGTGTAGTTGGAGCATCCGCTGCCATTGAGGGTTTCGCATCTACGGGTCTTTCTACGCTGAATCGAAAACTGCAATTCAGACGCCTGGTGATACTCGACATTGTGAAAGCTGGAATTGCCACGGCAATTACCATCACGATGGCCCTGATATTGAAATCTGTCTGGGCTCTTGTCATTGGCACAATAGCTGGCAGCCTGATTGCAACTGTGCTCAGCCACAAGTATCTGGGGTCGCATCGGCACACCTGGTGCTGGGAACGCGGGGCAGTGCTGGAAATCGTTCGTTTTGGACGCTGGATACTGCTGGCAACCTTGGCGAATTTTCTCGGTAGTACCGGACAGCCGCTGATACAGGGCTATTTTGTATCGGCCGAAACGCTTGGTCTGCTGGCTATAGCGATGACGTTTATCAGTGCTCTGGCAGAGCTTAGCGATAAATTGCTGTCGAGTGTCGGTTTTCCCGCCTTGTCCCGTGTGGCCAGGGAAAAACCAGAGCAGTTGAATCAGGTAATTAGTCAGCTGAAATTTATCAGTAACATGTTAGGGGTGGCGGCCTTTCTCTTCCTGTCACTGATATCCACGCTACTCATTGAGATATTGTATGACCCTCGTTACATGGCCGCAGGGGAATACCTTTCAATTCTATCTGTCAATGGCGCCATACTATTTCTGCAGATGCTTTACATGAGCATTGCGCTGGCAAAGGGTGACAGCCTCTCCGCTTTCTATATGAAATTGGCAACAGCGATTACCTGCAACACCGGCATCCTGATCGGCCACAGCATTGGCGGTGTGATCGGGATGTTATACGGCCTATGTGTGGGAGCGTTCGTTGGCTACATCGCGGCTTTGGCAGTTGCTTACTATAAGGGATTTGCGCGGATAAAGGCCGATATGTTGGCGCTGGCGCTAATTGGTCTATATGTTTTGCTGGCTTTCAGTTAGCAGCACTCAAGGTAAGCAGATCATGGTAGGTGCATACAAGTGTTGAAAATAGCCATTTTTTCCACGCACAACGCATTTGATCGAAATAGCTTTAGCGGTACGATTTATATGAAATGTATCACGCGCTGAGTATTGCTGCGGGTGTGCAGGTCAATGCGCCTGGCTGGGGGCGGACCGCTCATTCTCGATTTCTTGAGCTCATTCTGAAGACGTACGATGCGCGTGACATATCGATCTTTGGCCAGGGCCATCTTTGATAAGGAATCTGGAGAGATGGCGAGTCAGCAACCTGCGCGCAGTGGAGAGCTGTTGGTATAGAAAATAATGTGTATGCGTGACGATCCGATGGGCCGGACGTTCGCAAACCGGCTACCGACATTGTAATAGGCTGGCAAGACAAGTATGCGAGCGATGCAATTAAGCATCCGCTCTAGGACGAATCGGACCGGTGTCACGCTATCGCGCAGGCAGCCATAGACCTGAGGGTTTCATAGTCCAGAAAGCGAAAGATATTCAGGAAGGGGCGCGTATTGGAGACGGACATGCGATTGATCTAGCGCCGACCATTTTGACTCAAATGGGGATAAGCCCGCCTGACTATATGAAAGGACATGGTGTGAACGTTGTTCCCGCATCACAGGTGGCGGAATCCATTTGAGTATTCACAGCCAATAAATTCATGCGCCCCATCGCCCACACATGGCGACCTGACTGGTCGCCAGGGCTTAATTGAATAGTGTATTTTGTCGGCTATCCATGCGGCTCTCTGTGACTGGGATGCATAGTTGTCGGGCTGTCAGCCCTTTGCCGAATTGCACCAAAACAGCGCCAACCACATTGAGTTGTTGAGCGTTCCATCAGGCATTTATCGTCCTCTTACCCAGTTAATAAGTTCTGATCAAACCTCCATTAGACAGCCCCTTCCACGCCGAATTAATGGCCGGCAGATAAGCAAACGCGAGAGCAAAAAAAAATCAATTTATAGCTGGAGGACGAGAAAAACACGGCTATATTTTAACCGCAACGCAGTAAGTGCAGAGATTTACTGTCGTGTGTTCTTGCTGTCCCAAGCTTCATACAAAATTGACCGGTAAAAAGTCAGTGAATATGTGGTTGGGGATCCGCGAGGGCGACGAAACTGCGGTTAAAGATCGGTGGTTTACAGCGACCAAGACTGCATGGATGTACGAGGTACGGAGAGGTAGATGCAACAGGGATGGGGTCGTCTTCACCAGGGAGGTATTGCCGCCCTGTACAGACTATTGGATGGGTTTCTTATTTTTTCCGCTTTGGCGGTTTCACTGACGATCTTTGATCATGGTTTGACGAAGGATTGGCTGATTGTAGGGCTGATCGCTGTCACCAGCTTCGCTTTTCTCGCGGAGTCCGTCGGGCTCTACCGGTCCTGGCGCGTCGAAAGCTACCTCCGCATGATAGGTACTTGCCTTGCCGCGTGGATAGCAACCTGTGCTTTACTGCTCCTGCTGGGCTACTTTACCAAGCTAGGGGCTAACTTCTCGCGCCTCGTCGTAGGATCGTGGATTGTCAGCACATTTAGCGCCTTGGCAGTCTGGCGATTCCTAGCGCGACAATTGCTGTTCCGCCTTCGTGCGAGAGACCGCAATATCCGCACAGGCGCCATTATTGGTATGACCGAGGCAGGCAGACAGCTTGCTAAAGATATCGCGGACAATCCGCATCTGGGAATACGCATTCTGGGCTTCTTCCGCGTCGATGGCATTATTAGCGATGCGGAAACTGACTCGCTGCTAAATGACACACAAGTTATCGGCGGTGTGGAGGATGCTGTGACCGCCGCGCGCGCGGGTATGCTGGATCATGTGTACCTGGCATTGCCTCTCCGCGAGGAAGAGCAAATACGCGAGATTTTAGTGGAGTTCGCCGACACGACTGCTACGGTGCATCTGCTGCCAAATATATTCGTCGCGAATATGCTTCAGTCAAATTGGTACCAGGTTGGGCAGTCCAGCTTGTTGAGTGTATTTGATACGCCAATAGAAGGACTGAATGTCTGGTTCAAGCGGCTCGAGGATTTGGTGCTGGCGACCGCTATTCTTACTCTTATCGCGCCGCTCATGGCCGCGATCGCGGTAGGAATCCGCTTGACCTCTCCTGGGCCGGCTATCTTCCGACAGCGGCGCTATGGACTGGACGGCCGCGTTATCGATGTATGGAAGTTTCGCAGTATGTCCGTACAGGAAAATGGAGAGACTGTCGTACAGGCGAAGCGACAAGATCCCAGGGTAACGAAGTTTGGGCGATTCCTGCGCCGAACTTCACTCGATGAACTTCCGCAGCTATTCAATGTGTTACAGGGGAGTATGTCTATCGTCGGGCCGCGTCCGCATGCCGTGGCGCACAATGAGCAATATCGCCGCCTCGTAAACGGCTACATGCTCCGTCACAAAGTAAAGCCTGGTATCACCGGTTGGGCGCAGATCAATGGATGGCGTGGGGAAACGGATACCGTAGAGAAAATGGCTCGCCGTGTTGAGCATGACCTCCATTACATTCGTAATTGGTCAATTTTATTGGATCTAAGAATTCTAATGTTAACGTTTTCCAAAGGATTTATCAGTGAAAATTCATATTAAAGATAATCGACGTAAAACCACTCATAAAAGCTCTAAGCCACCGTTAAAACGAGATCTCTGTCAACTGCTTGGTCTCTTTATGTGCGGGATTCCACCGTTGGCCTTAGCGGAGGGAGTAAAGCTAACACCCGGTATCGACTTTGTGCCCAGTGTAAATATCGACGTTCTATACGATGATAATGTTACTAATTCTAGTAACAGAGAGATCGACAGCTTAGTGCTTGTCGGCGGCGCGGATTTTCTCTTAGAGGGGCAAAACAATTCAGATAAGTACAAGCTCCAGTACACAGTTGAGAAGGCGGAATATCTAGACAGTGTTGAAGATAACTATACAGATCATGACGTTATATTGGGCGCAGAGTGGGAGCTGAATAGCCGTAAGAGCATATCCATAGACGGCAATTATTCCCTGGGTCATGACGAGCGAGGTGAGAGGTTTTCGAGAGGCGTTGGAGAGCTGCTCGCGGAACCGGACAAATTTAGTGAGTATGGAATATCGACGACAGTGGTATTGGGTGCAGAACAAAGTCGACTAAGTTTTGAAACGCTACTTGGTATCGGCAAGTTAGATTATTCGGGAATTTTAAAGAAGGATAGAAATAGAATTAACCAACACGGAAAGGTCGGGGTGTTTTTTAAAGCTGCTGGCAAGACGAGTCTGGTCGCTGAGTTGGGCCATTGGCGTATAAAATATGACGAGCGCAGATTGGGCGAAGAGACTCTTGATAGCAGTGAAACAGACTACCTGGTTGGGGTTGACTGGGAATCCGCAAAATCTGAGATAAGTGCGAGACTGGGCACAAGGACCAAGTCGTTCGATAGTACAAGTCGTGGCGATTTTTCTGGAATGCGTTGGTCCGGGACCTTTCGTTGGAAGCCGTTGACCTACAGTACTTTAGAATTTACGACAGAGAGAAAGACCGAAGAAATGCAGGGCGATGGAGATTACGTCGATATCACAATGAATTCCGCCAGTTGGGATCATGGCTGGAGCGAAAGATTCTCTTCTGAACTAACATATAGCTTTGAAAAGATTGACTACGAAGGTGCTGACCCCGGCCTGGGGCGAGATACTTATAAGGGCGTCGGTGCCGCTCTACGCTATGAAATGAAGCGATGGATAATCTTGCGCGCTGGTTACGATAAAACTGTCAACGGATCTACTGACGACATTTTCGCGTACACAAGAAATATAATGTATCTGGGTTTTACGGTGACGCTTTAATAGACGGATTTAAAACAACACAAACCTAAAGAATAAGGATCGACAATGAAAATGGAATTTTCCTGGGCGCATCGTGTTCTTAAAAAGGTGGCGCCAATCCTCTTTATTTTTGTACTTCCTTTGGCATCAGAAAACGCATTTTCTAGCGAGCAGGCCAGTTCCGGAAAGTACAAGCTGGGGACGGGCGATAAAATCAACATTCTCGTTTACGGAGAAGACGATCTCACGGTGGAGACAACTTTAAGCGAAAGCGGCGTCATCAACTATCCTTTTCTCGGTGAGATCAATGCTAACAACCTCACGATAGGCCAGCTCGAAGCCCTAATCACAAAGGGCCTTAAAGGCGACTATTTAATAAACCCGGTGGTAAGGGTGTCAATTAATGAATACCGTCCATTCTTTATCGATGGTGAAGTTAAGGTGCCGGGAGGATATCCATATCAGCCAGGACTGACCATTAGCAAGGCAGCAGCACTTGCTCAAGGCTTCACGGAAAGAGCATCGAAAGAAAAGATATTTGTGATTAGAGATCAAGGAAAAAAGCAAAATAAATTCAAGGCAGATCTCAATACTGAGCTTCTACCTGGTGACATTGTCACGGTTGAACAGGGATTTTTCTAATGGAAAGTAAAGGTAGATCAGGAGAGGAAGCTGTGGCGCTGGAAATGTATGATGAAAGCGATTTTGACCTTCGCAAATATTTACAAATCCTATCGCGGCATAAGTGGAAGGTTTGTCTATCGGGAATGATCGCTGGGGCTTTGGCTTTGGGGTTTGTGGTAAACCTGCCTGATAAGTATGAGGCGTCAGCGACGATAAGTTTCGATACCGGTAGGGCAAATGTAGTAGCTATCGATGAAGTTTATGAAGGGGGGAATAAAAATTGGGAATACCTGCAAACGCAGGTTGAACTGATTAAGTCGCGTCAAATTATTGACAAAGTAATCACGGATCTCAATCTGGAGATGCATCCAGAATTTAATCCGGATTTGGCGAAAGCGCAGGGATCGGCGGAACTGCAGCCGGGTTCTTTGGGCAGCAATGCATTCAGTGAAGATGGTGCAAGTACAAGTTCGAATGGCAGCGCAGGATTTCCGTCATCGATCAATGGTACAGAGGCCGGTGACTTGCCACATGCAAACAGTATCACCATCACGGAAGATCTTTCGTCATTTGAGCAAGAACTTAATAACACGGAGGCCGCCGTAGATCAACAAGTGCCATTGGAGAGCAGGGCGCAAGGAAATACACAGCGATCGACTAATAAGCAGGCTCTGATGAAGAGCGCGGACAGGCCGAATGTCTTAAAAGTAATCAAGTCAAATCTTAAAGTTGAGAATATTTCAAATACACAACTGATTACAGTTGGATATGAGTCTGGTTCGCCAGAACTTTCGGCAACTGTAGCTAATGCGGTAGCCAGTGCCTATATGGACCGTTTGCAAAACACAGAGAATGAGATCCAAAATCGCGCCAACTCTTGGCTCTCGGAAAAGCTTGCAAATCTAAGGGAGACATTGGAAGGTTCCGAAGCAAAATTGTTTGAGTTTAGACAGAGAGAAAATCTTGTCGATATGGAGGGCGTTCGTGGCCTGGCAGCTAAAGAGCTAACAGACGCAACTGCGCATCTAATGGAGGCGCGCCGCGATTTACAGCGTGTAGCTAACACGAGAGAACAAATACATAGCAATATAAATAATCCTGATGTATTGGGCGCTATGCCGGCGTTTCAGGCCAGCACTGTGATACAGGGAATAAAGAAACAAGAAGCGGAAGCTCGCTTGAAGGCATCTGAACTTGCACTACGGTATGGCCCTAAGCACCCCAAAATGGTCGCGGCTAAAAGTGAACTGCAAGCAGTAACACAAGGATTAAATAGCGAACTAAAGCAGTTAGTGACAGGTATAGATGGTGAATACCAGGTCGCTTTGGCTAATGAAGGCGCTGCAGAGCGTGAGTTTGAAAAGTCAAAAGCGGAGTACCAGAGGGTTACAGAAAAGGACGCTCAACACGAAGAATTGCAGCGGCAAGTTGAAATTAATAGGGGACTCTATAATACATTTCTGACCCGTTTGAAGGAAACAAACCAAACTAGTGGCTTGAATTCTGACCTGGCACGTATTGCAGATCCGGCCGTAGTGCCGCGTGATCCAATCGAAAGGAAAGTCAAGTTGATAGTGGCCTTGGCAATCGTATTGGGATTAGGTGTTGGCGTATTGATTGTGCTCTTCATTGAGTTTGTCTATGACGGTGTTAAGAGTTCTGAAGACGTAGACCGTGGATTGGGACAGAATTTATTCGGGGTGGTACCTGCTATGCGCGCGAAATCCAATGGAATGCTGGACCTTCGCACCTACTTCGATGCTGAAAAGTACAACTTTATAGAGGCGGTCCGGACATTGCGAACAAGCCTCGTACTCTACCACCTGGAATCAAGTGGGAGAGTAATCTCGGTCACATCCTCTGTTCCAGAGGAAGGTAAGACAACGGTCGCAATTAACCTCGGATTTTCTCTCGCCCAAATAGAAAACGTCCTTCTGATCGATGGCGATCTGCGGCGACCATCTATTGCCAAAGCTTTTGGTTTGGCAAATAGCCATCCGGGTCTTACAGACTTAATCGCAGAGAATAAGACTCTGGAAGAGTGCATATTCCATGACAAGGAAAGTGGCCTGGATATAATGCCGGCGGGAACGACACCACCAGACGCGCAAAAAGTTATCGGTTCGGTGTCCTTCGCTAATAGTATTAAGGTTCTGGCGTCACTATACGATCGCATCATTATCGATACACCACCTGTAAGGGCGGTCAGTGATGCACTGCTGATTGGCAAATTGGTTGATTCTCGACTCTATGTCATCAAGGCTAATTCAACTAGTAAGCGGTGGATTAGAAAGGGAATCTCCCGATTCAGTAAATCTGGTCTGGACGTAGATGGTGTTGTGGTTAATCAGATAGACGCTAGCATCAGTGATGAAAGTTTCGATTACTACAGTGATCAGTATGGATACGGATATACAGCCGTAACGGAAGATGTTGAAGCTGTGAATGACCTGGAACAGAGCGAAGTGGTAGAAGTTTCTGATAAGGGTGAAGGTCACCCGGAGGATATCGAGCAATCGGAGGCTTCGGAGTCGGATAAGCAGAAACTTGATGTCGTATGATCGATCTTCATTGCCACCTCCTCCACGGGATTGACGACGGCGCGGAAAATATCGAGCAGGGTATTGCGCTCGCTCGCGCCGCAGTAGATGACGGCATTACGCACGCGGTGGCGACACCGCATATTCATGCCGGGCGCTATCAGAATAGCGCCGCTTCCATCGCGAATGTTCACAAGGAATTCTGCCAAGTACTGGAGCGGGAGAGTATACCGCTACATCTAGGTTTTGCGGCCGAGGTGCGTCTCTGCGCCGAGCTTCCTCTATTGCTGATACAAGATCAAGTTCCATTTCTTGGTGAATGGGATGGCAGCAAGGTTCTTCTGTTAGAACTACCACACAGCCATATACCACCTGGCATTGAAAATTTTCTGAAATGGCTCGCCGACAGAAATATCCGAGCGATGATAGCGCATCCAGAGCGTAATAAAGACATAATGAGAGATTTTCGTAAAATCGAACCGTTAGTGCGGAATGAATGTCTTTTCCAGGTGACGGCTACATCGTTGACCGGCCATTTTGGAGAGGCTGCAAAATTGTGTAGTGAAAAAATGGTGAGACGGGGATTTATTACCGTGTTGGCTACGGACTCACATCATATCACGCGTCGCCCCCCCAATTTAAATGCGGGGCGCCGGGCGGCAGAGCAACTGGTCGGTGAGTCAAATTCCTGGGAGCTGGTGTGGGGTAATCCACAAATCATCGCATCCTGTCATTTTATTTCCGATGCTTCTTCGGGCGAGTACTTGACCTGAGTACAGGATCGCTGGACGTTGGTGGGGATTGTTCTCTGGATGGAAATCCAATTTTTCGTTTCTGTTTGGGGTTTGAGAAAACGCAACACAAGCCCTGGGCTTACCGGATAGTACTTGATGGGGTATTAAAATGAACTTGCTGGCGATTTACCTGCTCGGCTTGGCGGCTGCGGATTCACAGCAGTGTATCAATTCCGGGATCAATATTGAACGTGTGACGTATTGGTCAAACATTAACCCCTTTGTCAATCTAATTAGGATCAGTGACGAATGGCGTCGGCCTTGGGATAGCAGTAATAGAGAGGTGCCCTTACACCTTACGCCAGATCTATATGTAAAAAGGCTCGACGATAGTGATGAGCCGGTTTACTCCATTGTAACCGTGCGGTTCGACAGCCATTCATTCGGGGAGAAGAATTACACTTTACTGTTCGACGGGGAGGGCGATATTGAGTTTAAGTTTGATCGTCCAAAAATCGTCTCCAGAGATGAGCATAAAATTGATGTTGAATTCGGTCCGCAGGCAGACACCGTCGCCTTGATGATTGATTCGATAAACGAAAAAGATCCCATTAGAAATATTCGTCTGATACCCACCTCTGAATTATCTAGTCCATCCGACAGCGTCTATAACGATCAGTTCAAGGAGCTCGTGCGCCCATTTTCTGTCATAAGATTTATGGATTTCCTAAGTACGAATGATAGTACGCAGTCTCGCTGGCAGGATAGGCGCCATCCAATGCAATATGGTCAAGGTCCTATTCCTATTGAAGATATAGTAGCGCTGGCAAACGAAGTTAAGGCAATTCCGTGGCTAAACATCCCGCATCTCGCTGACGATAACTATGTTCGTAGGATGGCCGAGTATACACTCGCCAACCTGGATCGGGATTTGACCGTATATGTTGAATATTCTAACGAAGTCTGGAACGGTTCTTTCGATCAGGCCAAGTGGGCGGAAGATCAGGCGAAGAAGGCAGGCGTTAGCCCGGCGCAGTACTACGCGAGCAGGGCGCGCCATGTTCATTCGATATGGCGCTCTGTGTTTTCGGGTGATGCACGGCGAATCACTAGAGTGCTCGGTACGCAGTTACACAATAGTTCGCGAACGGAGCAAATGCTTGAAGCTTTTGAAAATCCCGAGGATTTATTTGATGTGTTGGCAGTGAACTACTATCTCGGAAATTCTCTTGGATCCCCGGAAATGGCGGCGAAGACGCTCAAGATGGACAATAATAGATTGTTTGAATATTTGGATAGTGTCGAGCTGCCAATACTTAAACAGAATCTGAGACGGCAGAAGAGTCTGGCAGACAAGTATGGAATGGAGCTTGACGCCTATGAGGCTGGACAGCATATAGTCGGTCACGGGTCCAGTCGGAAATTGGGTGGTTATTTACCCGACAATGAAGAGCTCACAGAGAAATTAGTTGGGATGAATAGGGATCCTCGGATAGCCGTTCTTTACCATAAAATGATAGACCTATGGATAGAAGAGGGTGGAGGTCTAATCAACTGGTTTTCACTGACCAGTAACTATGGAAAGTGGGGATCCTGGGGTATTGTAGATGTCGATGACAGGTCTGATGCAGGCTCACCAAAATACAACGCGATTCTAAAACGTACATGTAACCGGTAGTTTAATAAATAGAAAATGCATGGATATTGGCGTCACGCTTTCCCAGGGTAACAGTGGTCCGCTGTCCTTTACATCCAAATCAGAGAAAGGCTAACAATACGATATTTTTTTAAGGGCCGGTAAAACTCCGTAACTTATTTAACGTGGAATAATCAAATTGCATTTTGAGAAGATGTTGCCAGTTCTACATGAGGGCACGAAATAATATTGATTAACCTGGGTGGTTATCCCTTCAAAATGTTGGCATTCCATAAAAGATGGTAGTCTCGGCTCCGGTTGAGGTGCTGCAATAACAATTACATTATTTGCAAGTAGTTCGTCGCCTAGTGCGGGCTTCTCAAATCACTCTTCGATTCAGGTGTGTTCACAAACGGCCATTGTAATGGCTTGCGTCCATTGAGAATAAGTTTGATGATCCAATAGCGGCGCACGAGGAGGATGTGGATAAGGACTCCTGCGAAAGTGGCGATTACAGCCGCAGCAGAAAATCGGATACTTATTGGCAAATGGATTTTTTGGGTAAAGAGAAGAACTGCCGCAATAACAATAAAGTGTAATATGTAAACGGTGTACGAGGAGTCGGATAATAACCTGATTGTACTGTTGGGTTTTTTCAAGTAGTGACTCGTCAGGGAGAATAGCGCAAATGAGATCGCTATGGCAGTAACGTAGTCGACTGACATTGCAAATATATGCTGAACTGTGTTGGTTAATTGAAGGTCTGCCAGTGAGTATCGATAGATGATGAGACCGATAGCAAGCGGCAGCCAAAAGTTCCGGTATTTATGCGCGAAATTGAAGAGATGATAATTGAGGCGCATGTATATTCCGAGCACGAAATACGGTAGGTAAATAAATGTTGCGCTAAGCAGTAGGTCAAAGGTCTCATAAAGTGGCAGTAGGTGCCCAAATTTATGAAGTATTTTTAGTGAAGCGATAGAACCAAAAACTATTAATATAAAGAGAGTGGCTAATAAAATATTTCCGCTTGGGCCTTGCCCCTGTGTATCCGATACCATTCTCAAACCGATAACGATTATAGGTGTTACTAACGTATATAGAAGGAGGACATATAGAAACCATGTATGGCCCATCCATCCGCTGATAAAAAGCGCGGATGAATCGTAATTTGAAAAATAGAGGTGCATCCAGTGATTCGTTATCGGAACAAGTAGCGTTGTGCAAAATAGCGCAGGTATCAGCAGCAGCGGCATTCTATTTGCGTAGAAATTAACGGTACCTTGCTTTTCATAGATCATTGCTGAAAAATATCCAGAGATAACGAAAAAGCATGCCATGCGAAACGAATCAGAGATGAATCGAATTATGTCAAGTGACTCTGTGCCATAGTCGGCGTAGCTAGAGTGCACCAGCACACCCAGAAACATCATTGATCCTCGTAATAGGTCTAAGTGATGTAGTCTATTTTCCATTGGGGGTCACCTTGATTCGCAGAATCTAATCGGCTCGCCGTGCCTCTCTCTCCGCGCTGTGTACTAGAGCCCGCTGTGTGCAAAAGATATTGGTTCTTTCGTGGATGTCGTTCCTCGTCGTTATTGTGCTTCTATAGCATTCCTGTGGAAATGTCCTATGACCAGAGTACTAGTTCCCGTTGCCGATGGGTCTGAAGAAATAGAAGTCGTTACTATTGTAGATGTTCTACGTCGCGCGGATGCGGAAGTGGCTCTGGCGTCCGTGATGAAAACGTTGCGTATTACGGCTTCTCGTGGCGTGATTATCGAGGCCGATTGTCATATTGACAGCTGCGTCGGTATCCACTGGGATCTGATTGCTCTACCTGGAGGCATGCCTGGTGCAGAGCATCTGCATACTTGTGCAGTATTAAAGGATTTACTCGCCAATCAGCTGTCGTCGGGATTCTGGCTGGGCGCGATTTGTGCTTCACCTGCTGTGGTGCTCGGCAGGCAGGGTTTGATTTCAGACTATCGTGCAACCTGTCACAGCGCATTTGTCGACGAGTTAGGCGCTGCGGTCAGGGAATTGAGTGACGAATTAGTGGTGAGGGATCGCAACTTAATCACCAGTCAGGCACCGGGTACCGCGATGAATTTTGCGCTGGCGCTAGTGTGCTGTCTCTTCGGAGAGGATACCGCGCAGTCTGTTGCAGAACCTATGCGCGCCACGCTTAATTGATTTGAAGATTGTTTCGCCCGCTCACTTCAATTCGGCGTATCCGTCGCCAAAAGCCTAATCTCTCAAGCTGGTTAGTGAGCGGTACTTCCCTGTTCCGCTGAGCTTCGAATAGTTTCGGGGATTCGAAGGCTCGAGTTAAAAATGCCAATATCTGCTTCCTATCGCAATAGCCCCAAAGGGCTAAATTTCTGAAAATAATATTGCGGGAAAGTCATTCTTATTACAGCAGGCCCTCGGTAATACATTTTGTGATGAGCTGCCCGGTGTTCTTACACTCCGATTTTTGTAGGATATTTTTTCGATGATTCTTTACGGTGTTCGGTGAAATACACAGTTTCACCGCAATTTCCGCACTGGTCATTCCATTGGACATCAGTCTGATAACCTCCATTTCCCGCTCGCTGAATAGCGCGCTCATATGCTGAAGGCATGTTTTTCTCATCTGTGCACTGATATTGAGGAAGGAAGGTTCACCCAGCATGCCAATAGCGGAAATTCGGTAATTATTTTCTGTCGTCAGGTGGCTGATATTGGTGTGAATGTTAAGTGCCTTGGAAAGTCGGCCTTGCTCATCAGTGTTGAGGATGATTGCCTGGTGGTTGAAGAGTTGGTAGGAGCCATCGGCTGTTTTAAATCGAAAACAATAGGAAACCTTGTAACGCGTGCGCTTTTCCGGGGCAATCTGGCCGTAGATCAGCTCAAATGCTACTGCTTCTGCCCTAGAAACGAATTCCATGTCGTCGGGATGAATCTGATCGAGAATGTCCTGAAAGGTTACCTGTTGCGGGGAAAGCCCGTGAATCTCTTCAATCGATGGGCTGACATACTCTAGTGCCATATCGGCGAAGTCGACGATATAGAAATAGAAGGGGCCGTTGCTGAAAATTGTCGTAACCAGCTTATCCAGTTCGATTTTTTGCAGATCAACGTTTCTGCTACTGATGTGTTTCTGGGATTCGGCCCAGACGGATTTTAATAACTGGGTATCTGGCTTCATGAATATCGTTATTATTCTCGCTGCCCGTCTGGTGACCGCGTTGGATAGTCTGGAGCCTGATTGCCGACAGTTGCCCGTTGTGAGAGTCACTCACGGCCAGCCTACAGCCTGGATACCTGCTCAGGTGGATCCGAAAAAGCTCTGTAGTCACATTTTTTGCTGTATGGTGACACCAACAGGTAGATGCAAATCACGCCCAAAAGGTGATCGATGTCACAATTTTTACTACAGCTACCCTAGCGCGTGCAACTAAATCCTGAGCCCGCTTCTCAATGGCACAATCAGGTAAGTTGGTTGTTGCTGTGGCGTCTCGTCACGAGGGAATGGTTAGACAGCTTGTTTGATGTGCTGATACGAAAATACAGGAAGAATACTTCTTCCACTGATATGGTTTCTTTGAGAACTTGTGTTTCCCTTCCGCTTGATTCTCGATAAAAGTGGTCGACAACCGACTGGATAAGGCAATGCATGATGCATGTTTGCGCCACCTGTTAGGTGACAGCCGTAAATGTAGCCGCCGTGGTGTTTAAATCTATCGTTTTGCCAAAAGGTGACAATGCGGCGGGTGCCAGCGGCAGTAGATTGGTTGAGTGATATTATCGAGGGGATTCTACTCGCTCATTTGGCGGGCGAGCGCTAAGTGATTTGTTCCAATGCGGATTATTCAGTAGCGAGCCTCTTACAATAACAAGAGCCAACCGATTATGAAGAAGTCTTTCATTGCTGCGATGGCAGCCACACTCATTTCCACGGGCGTTTCCGCCAAAACCACGATTATCCATGCAGGAGAGTTACTGGCTGTGCCAGGTGAGGCACCACTGAAGCAGCAGAGTATTTTTATCGAGGACGGAGTGATCACCGATGTCCGCGCGGGCTTTGTGCGGGAAGGTTCCGCCGACGTGATCGATCTGCAGGACAGTTTTGTGATGCCCGGCCTGATGGATATGCATGTGCATCTGCAGGGTGAACTGGGGCCGGATAACGACACCGAGGCATTGAAGATGTCCCTGCCGCTGGTGCAGATGCGCTCCTATATGTACGCACTCCGCACCCTGCAGTCGGGCTTCACTACCGTGCGCGATGTGGGCTCCAGCCCTCAGGAAATGTACGCGATGCGCGACGCGATCAACAACGGCTGGATCGATGGGCCGCGGATCGTTGCTGCGGGAGGTGTCGGGATCACCGGTGGCCACGCGGATATCAGTGGTGTCAGTCCTGAGTACATGGCGTTCCACGATGACAAGAACAAGACCATCTGTGACGGCCCCTACGAGTGCCGCCGCGCTACCCGCCACGCGATTAAGTACGGCGCCGACCTGATCAAGATCACTTCCACCGGCGGCGTACTGACGGACCGTGCTACAGGCACCGGCCAGCAGATGGAAATGGACGAGCTGAAGGAAGTGGTCAGCGCGGCCAAGCGCATGGGGCGCAAGGTCGCCAGCCATGCACATCAGGAGGCGGGCATCATTGCGGCGCTGGAAGCGGGTGTCGATAGTATCGAACACGGATCCTATGCCGGGCCGGACTCCTATCGTCTGTTCAGGCGCACCGGGGCCTACCTGGTGCCGACCCTGCTCGCCGGTGAAACGGTGGTCAACATGGCGAAAAACACCGAAGTACTGACGGAGGCGCAAAAAGCCAAGGCCATCCGCGTCGGCAGCGATATGAAGGGCAACTTTGGCAATGCCGTCAAGGCGGGTGTAAAGGTCGCTTTCGGGACCGACAGCGGTGTTTCCCGGCACGGCGACAATGCCCGCGAAGCTGTCCTGATGCACGAAGCCGGCATGGACAATATGTCGATCATTCAGTCAGCCACGGTGAATGCGGCGGACCTGGTCGGCATGAGCGATGCCATCGGCACTGTGGAAATCGGCAAGCAGGCAGATATTATCGCCACCAACGGTTCACCGCTTGCGAATATCGAAGAGTTGCTGGACGTCGACTTTGTGATGAAGGGCGGTAAGGTATTCGTGCAGTAGCGGGCTGCTATCGCCCAACTTTTGGATTTGGTCAATTGGCTTCCAAACCTCACCATTGAGGTGGGAAACTTGGCCGGGTGGAGAACCAGATTGGCTCTCTGCCCGGCGAGTAGTGTCAGAATCCGCAGATTATTTCCAGAACTGCCACCACTTCTTGCTGTGTTCCTCGCGGGCCGCCTGCCCCTTTTCTGAACCTTTATCCAGTTCCTTCTGGGCCTGCTCGGCCTTTTTCTCTTTCTGTTTTTCGAAGCCGCTGCGCTTTTCCACTTCCTTCTTGCGTACTTTCTCGGCCTTCATGGCTTTGTCTTTGGCTTCGTCTTCGGTCAATTCAGTTTCTTCGCGATTCGCTTCTGCTTCAGAGCGCTTCTCGGCGGCCATCTGGCGGTATCCTTCTGCCTTGGCCTGATTTTCACCGGCTTTGGCTTCCATCATCTCGTGATGTGCTTCCATTTGTTCTTGGGAGGGCTTGCCTTTGTCGGCGGGCTTGTCGGCCAAGGCCGGGGAAGCGGTCAGGGCTGCCGCTAGGGCGGTAAGAATAAATTTATTCATCGGTGGCTCCTGTCAGTGGACGTGAGTAGCGTATTGGCGCTCCCTTAGCATTTTGCGACTCGAGCGGGGAATTGCAACGACTACTTAAGCCTTGCTATGAGTTCAGCGGCGATGAATTTGTTTAACTAGCCTTGGATCGTCATGGCGAGGCTGGGCTGGCCGCTACAGCTGTCGGTAAAGGAGATGAATGAAGTGGATGGCATACATTGGTGTGGGATCTTATCGAGGCGGAAAAGGCGGGGGGCTGTTATGCCCCTGCGGGGTTCGCGCTTGCGCGCTCGTTTCCAATTGCTTGCGCAATTGGTTGGACGGCGGTGATTCTTATCCGGCCGCTGGGCGTTTTTAAAAAACAATGGGTGGCGTACCGGCCGGTGTCGAGGCGGAATAATCGTAACAGCCTAGGGGCTGTTACGACCCTGCGGGCTTCGCGCTTGCGCGCTCGTTTCAAATTGCTGTCGCAATTTGTCGAACCGGCGGTGATTCTTATCCGGCCGCTGGGCGTTTTTAAAAAACAATGGGTGGCGTACCGGCCGGTGTCGAGGCGGAATAATCGTAACAGCCTAGGGGCTGTTACGACCCTGCGGGCTTCGCGCTTGCGCGCTCGTATCCAATTGCTTGCGCAATTGGTCGAACCACATCGGTGATCTCATCCGGCCACTCGGCACCATAAAAAAAGCCCCACCCTTGCGGGTGAGGCTTTTTGTATGGTGCCCAGAGGCGGAATCGAACCACCGACACGGGGATTTTCAATCCCCTGCTCTACCGACTGAGCTATCTGGGCTTCGCTGTTTGCCAGGCTGTCCCCGGCGGCGAGGCGCGTATTAAACCTGCTCCCCGGAGCCGAGTCAAGCCTTTGATTGCTAAATAGTTTTCCCTGTTAGTGGGCGCTCACTATTTAGTCGTTTTTGTCCTCTTCCGGGGGCACATAACCCTCCGCCTCATCGTAGGCCTCGCCGCTGAGAAACTTCTGCATCTGCTCGCCCAGGTAGGCGCGGCTGGATGGCTCCATCATGTTGAGCCGTTTTTCATTGATCAGCATCGTCTGGTGGGCCATCCACTCCTGCCAGGCTTTCTTGGAGATATTGTCGTAGATATCCAGGCCTTTGGGGCCGGGGAAGGGCGGCGCATCCAGGCCTTCCATTTCCTGTTGGTACTTGCGGCAGAATACGGTTCTGGACATGGACATCTCCTCGGTTCAATCGGCGGTACAAGGGGTCAGCAGTGGCGCCTGCAGTGCCAGCAGCTGTTTGGCCAGCTTGACGATCGGTGCCGGCAGCCCCAGTTCCTGTGCCGCGCGGGGGCGGTTGAGTCGGCGCAGTTTATACCAGCCGCCGCCGGTCTCCGCCACCTGCACGGAGACTTTGTGCAGCTGCGCCCACACCGGGGTGATATCCAGGTGGAAGTGGGTGAAGGTGTGGCGCAATTGCGGCAGCGCCTGTATCTGCGTTGCATACAGGTCGCGCACGGCCAGCCACTCCTGCAGGCTGTCCTCGCCGCCGTCGTCCTCATCCAGTTGCGGCGGGCACCAGAGGCCACCCCAGATACCCGTGGGCGGGCGCTGTTGCAGAAAGATTTCCCCTTCGCACTCGAGTAGCAGCATGGTGCAGCAGCGCACCGGCTTTTCTTTCTTGGGTTTCTTACCGGGGTAGTCTTGCGGGTTGCCCTGGGCGCGCGCGACGCAGGTATCGGCCATTGGGCACTCCCCGCAGCGGGGCTTGGAGCGGGTGCAGAGAGTCGCGCCGAGATCCATCATTGCCTGGGTATAGTCGCCGGTGCGCCGTTCCGGTGTATAGCGCTCCGCTATTTCCCACAGGCGCTTGGCCACGGCGCTCTGGCCGGGCCAGCCGTCCACGGCGTGGAGGCGGGCCAGGACTCGCTTGACGTTGCCGTCGAGGATCGGCGCCCTGAGACCCATGCTGATACTGGCAATAGCGCCGCCGGTGGAGCGGCCGATACCGGGCAGCTCTGCCAGCGCTTCGACGTCGCGCGGGAATTCGCCGCCGTGCTCGTTCAGCACCGTCTGCGCGCACTTGTGCAGGTTGCGCGCGCGGGCGTAGTAGCCGAGGCCGCTCCAGTGGGCCAGTACGTCATCCAGCGGTGCCCGGGCCAGGCGCCCCAGGGTCGGGAAGCTGGCCATAAAGCGCTCGAAGTAGGGGATCACGGCAGTGACCTGGGTCTGCTGCAGCATGATTTCCGACACCCACACCCGGTAGGGGTTGATGTCCTGCTGCCAGGGCAGGTCCTTGCGCCCGTGTCGGTCAAACCAACCCAGGACCGCCCGCTGAAACTGTTGCGGGCGGAGTGGCGAGTGTTCAGTCACGCTTGAACAGCCCCTTGAACTTGTCTTTCAGGTCCTCGACCTTTTCCTGCACCTTGTCGCCGTATTTTTTCTCGGCCTTGTATTTCAGTTCGTCGCGCACCAGATCGTCGAGACGGCGGCTGTCCGGTTTGCAGCTGGTGGCGCCGGCATCGGCGAAGCTGTCTTTACAACGAAGCGGCAGCGGGCGGTTGCGCCAGCGGTCGTTTTTCACGGTGCAGCCGTCGGCGGAGGTGCGCTCGCCGACCAGGGCCATGCCGAGGGCGAAGTCGAATTCCTGTTTGTCCAGATCGATCGCGCCGTCGCCGGTCATGGCGATATTCTCGATGCCGGCGAGTACTTCCTGAACCGTTACCTTGTCACCCTTGATGGCGATATTGGCGCGCAGGTCCTGCAGGCGGGTGCGGGCGGGCCAGTCGCGCTCCGGCAGCGGCGTCTTCTCGGCATAGCTGACCAGCTGGCACATGCCCTTTTCCAGGTTGAACGGTGCCAGGGACAGCTGGTCGCTGGACAGTTGCACGGCACCGCGCAGTTTTTCCTGCAGCTGCAACGTATCGCTGCCACTGGTCTGTACGGCCCAGTTCACCGAGGCTTTGCCGGCCAGCTGCACCCGGTCGCTCGGGAACAGCGCCTGCTGCACTTTGGAAATTTCCACGTGGGCGAGACCGCCGCTCAGTTCGGCCTCGGCGGACTGGCCGCGGGCGTTGAACTGGCCGTTGCTGCTGAGCTCACCGCCGTACAGGTCAGCGGTCAGTTTCTGCAATCGGTAGAGACCGTTGTCGACGGTCAGCTGTAGTTGCGGCCGGTCTACCTGCAGCTCGACCGCCTGCAGCCGCTCGAGGGAGAGGTCCAGGTTGGCGTTGAAGCCGCGCATTGCGGTCAATGGCAGCGGTACCGGCTCGGCCGCGGGAGCCTCGGCGGCTTCCTGCTGTGGCTGTTCGGCTTCCGGCGCCGGCGGCGGCAGGTAGTCATCCAGCACCAGGGTGCCGCCGCGCAGGGTCAGATCCAGCCCCGGCATTTCGGCATTGCGCAGCTGTGCGCTGCCAGCGAAGACGGTGTCGTCCAGCTGCAGTTGCAGAGGTGTCAGATCGAGCTTCCGTTCTGATCCCTCGACGCTGGTTTCCAGGCTCAGCTTCTTCAGCACGGCACCGCTCTGGGTGACCAGTTCCGTGCCGGTGACGTCCAGCCAGGGACGCAGGGGTTCGGCATTGGCATTGACGTTCATCTGAATCTGCCACGGCTGATCGGCAGCGCTGCGACGCACGTGACCACGCAGGTACACAGTCGCGGCGGCTTCGCCGCTCGACAGTGACAGTTCCATTGGCTGCAGGCGCAGGCCGTTCAGGCCCTCATCGAGCGCCAGGGTGCTGTCGAGGGAAATCTGCACCGGCTGTTTGAGGGCGCTGCCACTAACCTGCGCGCTGACTTCCACCAGGCCCGGCTCGCCGCCGGGCACAAGGTTGTCCGCGGCCACGCGCAGCTGCTCCACGGCATATTCGGTTTTGTTGCTGGCATCGCGGTAATTCAGGCGGCCGTCTTCAATCCGCAGTTTTTCCAGCGCCAGGTGCAGGTCCTGCCGGGGCTTTTCCTCGGGAATTTCCAGTTTCGGCGGCTGCTTTTCGGCCTGCTTTTTCTGCGCCTCCATGGCCTCGCTGAGCAGTTCCCAGTTGCCGCGCCCCTGCTCGTCGACACTCAGGTCGATCTGCGGCGCCATCAGGACAATTTCCTGGGCCTCGATGCGCTTCTTGAGCAGCGGCATCAAGGCCACGCCGATGGAAATGGTGTCGGCGCGCACCAGCGGTTGGTCCGGCTGCGGCAGTGGCGCCAGCTGCACACCCTGTAGCTCCAGTGCGACATTCGGCCACAGTTGCCAGCCGATATCGCCATCCAGTTTCAGGGCAATGCCCTGCTTGGCGGCCAGCTGTTCCAGCTGCGGCTTGTACTTGTTGACGTCCAGGCCGGACAGCAGCCAGGCGACGGCGCCGGCGAGCAGCAGGAAGACGACAAGAAGGGCGACGAGAGTGCGCTTAATCCAGGCCATGGAGTGAATGATCCCTGTTTGTTATCGAGAGGCTTGTCGGGAATGCTCTATCGTGAGACGCCGGATCGCGGCCCGGCGTTCCCGGTTACAGCCGTGTTGAACGGCATTTATCCGCGTATTGTAGGAGATGCGGCCCCCGCGCGAACAGGCGGGGGCCGTTAGTTAATTGCCGGGTGGGTCAATTGAAGCAGTTGCGGGTCAGAAAATAAACCGCACACCCGCTTCGACGCTGCGGCCCATTTCCGGTGCAAAGTCGCGCAGCAGCGAAGTGGAGTTGCGGATTTCCTCGTCCAGCAGGTTGCGCGCGCTGGCGAAGAGCACTGCGTCGGTATTGCCCAGCTTGAGATTGTAGCGTCCCGTCAGGTCCATGCGCGTGTAGCCGTCGGTGGCTTCCTCGAAGGCACCGGCGCGATCCTGGGCCGCGGCTTGAGTCGTGCGCCACTCCCAGTTCCACTGGCCGTAATCGCCGCCCAGTGCCAGGCCGGCCCGCAGCGGTGGCATGCGCGGCACGTCGCGGCTGTATGCGCGGCCCTCGCTTTCCTCGTGAGCGTGGTCAGCTTCCCCTTCCCCGTGATGGAGATCGAGATCGCTGGTAAAGCTGGCGCGCACGCTGTCACCGAACAGCTCCACGTAGTGACCGCCGGCCAGGGGGAAGCGCACTGAGGCCTCGGCGCCGTAGAACACCGCATCGCGATTGGTGTAGGCGTAGACGGGCAGCTCTTCTGCAAGGTTTTCCTCGCCGGTATTGGCTGCGTAGATGTAATCGGTCACGCGGTTGTAGAACAGGTTGGCTTCGACGCGCGCCGCGTGCCAGCCGGAGGCTTCCTCGTTGTGGTGGTGGTAGCCCAGCTCCAGGTTGAAGGATCTCTCTTTATTGAGGTCCTCTTCGCCCTCGATATAGCGGGCCTCTGCCAGGTGGGCTCCATCGGCAAACAGTTCTTCGGCTACCGGTGCGCGCTCGGCGCGGGTGGCGCCAAAGCTGAGGTGCTGGTGCTCGGCCAGGAAATACTGCAGGGTGCTGCTCAGCCCGAGCAGGTTATAGGTCGCGGATTCGTCCTGCTCCGGGTCCACGGTTACGTGCTCGACACGGCCGCCCAGGTCCAGGTGCCAGTCGCCCCAGGTGCGTTCCTTCATGGTGAACAGGCCCGCGCTGCGGGTATTGCTGGGCTGGATAAAGGCCTCGTCGCCCACCGCGGCAAAGTCCTTGTCGGTCAGCTGCAGGCCGTAGGCACCGCGCCAGGCGCCGCCGTTATCGTGGGTCAGCTCGATACGGCTCTCCCACGCTTCGTTGGTGAAGCGGGTGCCGGGTTCGCCCGCGTCGATTTCCACGTGTTCATAGTCGTTGTAGCCGAGGCGCACGCTCAGTTTTTCCCAGTACTCGCTGCTGAAGTGGTGCTCGCCCTTCAGGTCGTAACGGGTCTGTTGCATGGCGATGCGCACGGCGTCCTCGCCCGCGGCCAGCTCTTCGTGCTCCGCGTGCTCCTCTTCGGTTTCGCCTGCGTGCTCTTCATCGTGCTCTACGTGGTCGTGCTCATGGGCGCCCAGCGGAATACCGTAGTTGTTCTCCAGGCGGTTAACCGACAGGCCGACGAAGCCACTGTCGGTGATCCAGGAGGCGCCGCCGCTGTAGCCGTGCGCGCGGGAATTGGTGTTGCCGACATAGCCGTCGGTATTGAACTCCTCCTCCTCGTGCGCCCCGCCGGCGTGCTCCTCTTCGCGATGCTCGTCCTCATGGTGAATGATGGCGAGGCCGGGAATCTTTGTGTTGCCACTGTCGCGGTAGACACCGTCCAGGTACCAGGCCAGCTGCCCTGCGCCGCCAGACAGGCGGAAAACCCCGGCGTCCTGGCTGTTGCCGTTGTTGTGGCGCAGCTCCAGCGCGCCCCCTAGCTCTTCCGGCACCGCGGTCGGTATGCGGCCGTCGATCACGTTCACCACACCGCCGATGGCGCCGCTGCCGTAGCGCAGCGCGGCCGGGCCGCGCAGAATCTCGATGCGCTCGGCCAGCAGGGGCTCAATGCTGGCGGCGTGGTCGGAGCTGGTGTTGGAGGCGTCGGCCACATCCAGGTTGTCGTTCAGTACCTTGACCCGGTTGGCGCTCTGGCCGCGGATCACCGGCAGGCCGACGCCGCCGCCGAAGGAGGCGTTGGTCACGCCTGGCTGGCTCTGCAGCGTCTGGCCGAGGGTGGCGGAGGCCGCGTCGCGCAGCGCATCGCCGGACAGCACGGATACCGGCGCAGCTACCGCGTCGGCGGGCTTGTCCAGTGGGGATACGGTGACATTGACCTCTTCGAGGGGCTGGCCGGTATTGGTCGCCGCGTAACTTGCGGGCGCAGTCAGGGCGCCGGCAATCGCCAGGGCCAGTTTGCTGGTCTTGTTCATCAGTTTTTATTCCTGTCACAGTGGACGAACACCGCGGAAACTGCGGTCGTCGCCACTAAGCAAAATTATCGGTGTTGTGATTTATGCGAATGACAGGCGTACTGGGGGTGCGCGGGCGCTCTGGCGCTCCGGCTGGCTGTCGCCGGGGACAGGGGCGCTCTGCGTGAGGTAGTGGAAAGTCCGGGCCGGCAGGTAGGTCCGGTACTCGCTGCCCGGTGCGGCGGGCATCTGGTTGAAGCACAGATCGCACAGCTCGTGCGTCGGGTCCTTGAAGTGAATATGCTCCGCCAATACCGGCTGCGCCGCGATCAGTGCGATCAGCAGCAACAGGCTGGCCCAGAAACGGGATCTTTGGCGGGAGTGAATGACCATGCGGTGTATGATATTCGTCCGCGACACGGAATCAAGTTTCATCTGACACTATCCGGTCACAGGGAGCCCCATTCGTCCTATAATTCGCGCCTTCTGTCTTACCGCCGAAAAAGGACCGCTATCCGATGCGCAAGGCCAGCGTCAACCGCGATACCCTGGAAACCAAGATCACCGTCAGCGTCAACCTGGACGGTGACGGCCGCGGCCAGTTCGACACCGGCGTGCCCTTTCTCGAGCATATGCTCGACCAGATCGCCCGCCACGGCATGATCGACCTGGATATCGCCTGCAAGGGCGACGTGCACATCGACGACCACCACACGGTGGAGGACATCGGCATCACCCTCGGCAAGGCGATCAACGAGGCGGTGGGCGACAAGAAGGGCATGACCCGCTACGGCCACAGCTACGTGCCGCTGGACGAGGCGCTCTCACGCGTAGTGGTGGACTTCTCCGGTCGCCCGGGCCTGGAGATGAGCGTGCCCTTCACCCAGAAGCGCATCGGCAACTTCGATACCGAGCTGTTCTATGAGTTTTTCCAGGGCTTTGTGAACCACGCCCTGGTGACCCTGCACATCGACTGCCTCAAGGGCCACAACGCCCACCACCAGGTGGAGACGGTGTTCAAGGCCTTCGGCCGCGCGCTGCGCATGGCGCTGACACCGGATCCGCGCATGGCCGGCACCATGCCGTCGACCAAGGGTGTGCTGTGATGCAGAGGATCGCCGTGCTCGACTACGGCATGGGTAACCTGCACTCGGTGGCCAGTGCCCTGGCAAAGGTCGCGCCCGCCGACGAAGTCGTGCTGGCGACCACGCCGGAACAGGTGCAGGGCGCCGATCGCCTGCTGGTGCCCGGTGTCGGCGCTATTCGCGACTGCATGGCGGGCTTCGTCGAGGCGGGTTTTGTGCCGCTGGTGCACGACGCGATCGAATCCGGACTGCCGGTGCTCGGCATCTGCGTCGGCATGCAGATCATGATGCGCCGCAGTGAGGAGAACAACGGCGTCGATTGCCTGGATATCTTCCCCCACCCGGTGAAGTTTTTTGGCAATGAGTTGCGCGACGCAGGCGCCAGCGGCGCGAGGTTGAAAGTTCCCCATATGGGCTGGAACCAGGTGGTGCAGACGCGTCTGCATCCGCTGTGGAAGGGTATCGAGGACGGCAGCCGCTTTTATTTCGTGCACAGCTACTATGTGCCCGCCGACGACAGTGCGGATGTTGCCGGTCAGAGCGAGTACGGTGTATCGCTCGCCGCCGCGGTGGCCCGCAACAATATTTTCGCCACCCAGTTCCATCCGGAGAAGAGTGCCGATGCCGGCCTCCAGTTGCTGAAAAATTTTGTCGGCTGGAACGGTCGCTGCTGATCTTTTCGACCTGTGAGACGGGCAAAGCGCAGATTGCCCAGAAAATTCGCAAGAAGGGCAGACTGCGCTCGGCCCACCCTACGTTTTTATCGAATATGATAGTTATCCCCGCAATTGACTTGAAAGACGGCCAGTGTGTACGCCTGCGCCAGGGCGAGATGGACGACGCCACAGTATTTTCTGACGACCCGCTGGCCACCGCCCAGCACTGGGTAAACGAAGGTGCAAGACGGCTGCATCTGGTGGACCTGAACGGTGCCTTCGCCGGCAACCCGGTCAATGGCGAGGCGGTGACTGCGATCGCGAAACAGTTTCCGGATCTGCCGGTGCAGATCGGCGGTGGTATCCGCGATCTGCACACCATCGAAAAATACCTGGATGCGGGCGTCAGCTGGGTCATTATCGGCACCGCCGCAGTGAAGAATCCGCAGCTGGTGAAAGAGGCCTGTCGCGAATTCGAAGGTCACATCATCGTCGGCCTGGACGCGAAGGATGGGCTGGTCGCCACCGAGGGCTGGGCGGAGGTATCCGAACTGCAGGCCACCGAACTGGCGAAGCAGTTTGCCGACTGCGGTGTCAGCTCGATTGTCTACACCGATATTGCCCGCGACGGCATGATGCAGGGTGTGAACATTCCGGCCACGCTGGAAATGGCGCGCGCCGTGCAGCTGCCGATCATCGCCTCCGGCGGCGTCAGCAGTATCGAGGATATCCGCCAACTGCTCGAAGCCGGTGACTCTTCCCACAAAATAGCCGGCGCAATCACCGGCCGGGCGATCTACGAAGACAAGCTCGACCTGCGCGAGGCGCAGCAGCTCTGCGACAGCTTCCGGAAATCGGGTGCCGCTGAAAATTAAGATTTTTGCGCGAGAGCAAGGAGGCCCCGCGCGCAGAACCGCAATGTATAGATATACATGAGGATTCGAGCACGGAGCCGACGCCGCTATCGTGCAAAAAGATAATTTTACGAGGTGCCCGAGAATGGGACTTGCGAAACGCATTATCCCCTGCCTGGACGTCGACGCCGGTCGCGTGGTGAAGGGCGTGAACTTTGTCGATATCCGCGATGCCGGCGACCCGGTGGAAATCGCGCGCCGCTACAACGAGGCCGGCGCGGACGAAATTACCTTCCTCGATATCACCGCCACCCATGAAGAGCGTGACACTACGCTGCACACCGTGGAAAAGATGGCGTCGCAAGTCTTTATTCCGCTGACGGTCGGCGGCGGCGTGCGCACCCTGCAGGATATCCGCAATCTGTTGAACGCCGGCGCAGACAAGACCGCGATCAATTCCGCTGCGGTAAAAAATCCCGACTTCGTGCGCGAGGCTGCCGAGCGCTTTGGCAGCCAGTGCATCGTCGTCGCCATCGATGCCAAGCAGGTGGGGCAGGCGGGTGGAGAGAAAGGTGAAGAGCGCTGGGAAATCTTCACCCACGGCGGGCGCAAACCCACCGGCATCGATGCGGTGGAGTGGGCGAAACGGATGGCGGAACTGGGCGCCGGTGAAATTCTGCTGACCAGTATGGACAGGGACGGCACCAAGAATGGCTTCGACCTGGCCTTGACCCGCGCCGTGGCCGACGCCGTGCCGGTACCGGTAATCGCGTCCGGCGGCGTCGGCAATCTGCAACACCTGGCCGATGGCGTATTGCAGGGTGGTGCGGATGCAGTGCTGGCGGCGAGTATCTTCCACTTCGGCGAATACAGCATCGCCGAAGCGAAAGCCTTCATGGCGGAGGCTGGAATAGAGATGCGTCTCTAGGGGCGCAGTATTGGCTGGCGGCGCTGCTCAGTGTTTGTGGTTATCGCGCCACAATTTGGCGCGCTGGCGGCCGAATGGATGGATTACCGCGCCTTTCTGATTGCCGCCGCCCTTCGTCGGAGGATCAAAGAACAAGTGCACTGCGCGTTCGGCCTCGCTGCGGCAGGCGAACGGGCCGAAGGATTTGCCACCGCGCACCTGAAAGTACCAGTCGTCTCCCAATTTATAGAAACGGTCGGAGCGCAGGGGGATGGGGCGTCCCTCTTCGCCGGCGCGATACTGCTGCATAACAACTTACCAAAACCGTGCACGAAGGTAACTCGCGCGGTTTCGCTGACTGCCGAAAAGGCGAATGCAGGATTCGCCCTACCTCCGTGGCGGGATCAATTAGCGCTGGCGACGCGCTCCCGCAATTCCCTGTCCCGTTGGGCGTACAGATTCAGCCCCTTGAGCACATTGAGCGCCTCGAAAATCTGGTTGTCGCGATCGTGCCAGTCATCGCGGCCCTCTTTTTCCTTGGCGCGATCGGCGGCATTGCGCTCCTGGCCGCCGTTGCCGTTGCCCAGGTGGCCGGCCAGGTCGGCCTCGGTAGCGCGCGCACGCTCCTGCAAGCGGGTCACCTTGACCCGTTCCACCACGATATCGGGTGTGATGCCCTGAGCCTGGATCGAGCGGCCATTGGGGGTGAAGTAGAGCGCAGTGGTGAGTTTGATGGCGCGCTCATTGTTGATCGGGATGACCGTCTGCACCGAGCCCTTGCCGAAACTGTCGGTGCCCATTACCACGGCGCGGCGATGGTCCTGCAGGGCGCCGGCGACAATCTCGGCGGCGGAGGCGGAGCCCTCATTGATCAGTACCACCAGCGGAGCGCCCTCGGTCAGGTCACCGGGTTCGGCGGAGTAGCTCAGGTTGGAGGATTCTGTGCGGCCCTCGGTATAGACAACCAGTCCTTCCTCGAGAAATGCGTCGGCAACTTCCACCGATGATTGCAGCACGCCGCCGGGATTGTTGCGCAGGTCGACGATCAGGCCCTTCAGTTTGCCCTTCTGCTGCAGTTTGCGAATTTCCCGCGCCACATCGCTGCCGGTATCGAGCTGGAACTGGCTGATACGCAGATAGGCGTAGCCCTCATCGAGTATCTCGCCGCGCACGCTGCGCACCCGAACGGTGTCGCGTTTGAGCGTAACCTCGAAGGGGGCCTTGTAGCCCTTGCGCGCGATCGTCAGTGTGACACTGCTGCCCTTGGGGCCGCGCATACGTTCCACCGCCTCATCCAGGCTGACCCCTTTCATGGATTTGCCGGACAGGCGCAGGATGATGTCGCCGGATTTCAGGCCGGCGCGGGCGGCCGGGGTGTCGTCCATCGGTGTGACGACAGTGATATGGTCGTTCTCTATGCCCACCTCAATGCCGAGGCCGGCAAACTCGCCAGTGGTATTGGCCTGCAGGTCGTCGAAGGATTCGCGGTCCAGGTAGGAGGAGTGTGGATCCAGGCCCTGCAACATGCCCTTGATGGCGTATTCCAGCAGGGTACTGTCGTCCACTTCTTCGATATAGCCCTGGCGGATCTGTTCGAACACTTTGGCGAAGCTGCGCAGGTCTTCCAGCGGCAGCCGGCTTGTGGTTTCGGGAATCAGTTTGGGGGAAGAGCCGCCTTCACTGAGGCCCATCAGGGGCAGAGCGGTGAGGGCGGCTGCGCCGATAAAAGTAGTCAGCGCTTTGGGCGTGAACATGTCGTTGAAACCTCTGCCTTATTTCTTCGCTTCTTTGCGAAAGTGTAGACCGAGGCGGCTGGCAGGGTTTCTAAGTTGGCGGCTGTATCAACTGTGCGATTTTTCTGCGGGGCGATCTGCGCGGCCGCCCGGCAGCGCTAAATCACGTGCGGCACCAGAGGGTGGGGTCCTGTGGCTGGCCGCGGTGGCGGATTTCGAAATAGACACCGCTGTGCGCGAGTCCGCCACTGTTGCCGACACGGGCAATGGTATCGCCGCTTTCGACCCACTCGCCGAGGCTGCGGGTCAGTGACTGGTTGTGCGCGTAGAGACTCATGAAGCCGTCGCCGTGGTCCAGGATCATCAGCATGCCCTGGCCGCGCAGATAATCCGAAAAGACCACGCGGCCGCGGTGAATGGCGCGCACCGGTTCGCCCTCATTGGCGCGAATGGTGATGCCCTTCCAGGTGATGCCGTTGGCGCGCCGCTGGCCATAGGCGTTGGCGCGGCGGCCCTGCACTGGCCACTGCATGCGCCCCCGCTGTTTCGTGAACGGCTGCTGGTCCTGGGGGTTGACCAGGGAGGCGATGGCGCGGCCCACCTCGTCCACCAGTTTCTGCAGGCGCGAGCGGTCGCTCTTTAACTGCTGCATCTCGCCGCTCTTGTCCGCCAGGCGCGCCGCCAGTTTGTCCAGCGTTTTGCTCCTCTCTTGCTGCGCGCCGCGCAGCTGGGTTTCCCGCTCCTGCAGCTGGCGTCGTTCCGTGTCGAGCGTGTCGCGCTCGCGCTGGATCGAGGTGCTGACGGTCTGCAGGGAGGTGAGGGTGTCGAGGTAATCGTCGATGACGCGGCTGCGTTCTTGGAGGAAGTATTCGTGATAGCGGAGCTGGCGGGCGATGTGTTGTGGATCTTGCTGATTCAGGAGCAGCTTGATCTGCTCCTGTCTGCCGAGTCGGTAAGCGGCGGCGACTTCCTGCTCGACCCGCCGCTGCATACTTCGCCGCGACTCCTCCAGCTGCTGCTGTTCCTGCTTCAGCTCCTGCAGCTTGTCCGTGCGGCTGCGCATGTCCCGCTTGATCTGGTCGATGCGCTGGTGCAGATCGGAAATGCTCTTCTCGTTGTTCTCCAGGTCCTTGAGCAGCTGGTCGCGCTGGCTGCGCACCTCGTTGAGTTCTTGCTGCAGCGTTTCGATGCGCTGCTTGATTTCAGCGAGGCGCGCCTGCTGGTCCTCGTCGGCCGCGGCTTGCGACCAGACCGGCAGGGACAAAAGCGCGAAAATAATTACGGCGAAATATTTCATTGGTCGAATTGCACCAGACTCTGACCGGTCATCTCGGCGGGTTGCGGCAGGTCCATTAACGCTAACATGGTCGGCGCCACGTCGGCCAGGCTGCCGCCCTCGCGCAGGTTCACTTTGCGCTCACCAATATAGACGAAGGGCACCGGCAGGGTGGAGTGCTGGGTGCTGACCTGGCCGGAACCGGCGTCAAACATCTCCTCGACGTTGCCGTGATCAGCAGTGATCAGTACTTCGCCGCCGCCGGCCAGGGCCGCGCTCACTACGCGGTCGACACAGGCGTCGAGTGCCTCCACGGCCTTGACTGCGGCCTCGAAAATTCCGGTGTGGCCCACCATGTCGCCATTGGCATAGTTGCAGATAATGGCGTCGTAGGCACCGCTCTCGATGGCCGCGACCAGCTTGTCGGTCACTTCCGGTGCGCTCATCTCCGGCTGCAGGTCGTAAGTGGCCACATTCGGCGACTTGATCAGCTCGCGGGTCTCGCCGGCGAAGGGCTCCTCGCGGCCGCCGCTGAAGAAAAAGGTCACATGGGCGTACTTCTCGGTCTCGGCAATGCGCAGCTGGGTCTTGCCCTGGGCGGCCAGGTACTCACCGAGGGAGTTCACCAGGTTTTCCGGCGGGAAGGCGCAACTGGCGTGGATGCTGGCAGCGTACTGGGTGGTCATGACGAAATCTGCCAGTTTCGGCGCAACTTCGCGGGCAAAGCCGTCGAAGTCCGCTTCGGTGAAGGCGCGGGTCAGTTGGCGCGCGCGGTCCGGGCGGAAGTTCATGAAAATGAGGGCGTCGCCGTCCTTGATCGGTGCCGCGGCGCCGATCTGGGTCGGGGCGACGAATTCGTCGTTTTCGCCGCGTTCGTAGGCGGCGGCGAGACCGGCGAGCGCGTCTTCAGCCTGGTACTCGGCTTTGCCCTGGGTCAGCAGATCGTAGACCGGCTGAACGCGCTCCCAGCGCTGGTCGCGATCCATGGCGAAGTAGCGCCCGGCCAGTGTGGCGATGCGCGCGGTGCCGACGGCATCGCACACCTGCATCACGCGCGCCAGGGACGGCTCGGCGCTGCGCGGCGGTGTATCGCGACCGTCGAGGAAGGCGTGGACATAGATTTCCGTGGCGCCGCGCTGGGCCGCCAGGGTCACCATCGCGACTATGTGGTCCTCGTGGCTGTGCACGCCGCCCTCGGACAGCAGGCCCATGATATGGACGGCGCCGCTGTTGGCGATGGCCTTGTCCACCGCCGCCGTATAGGCGGGATTGCGGAAGAAATCGCCATCCTCGATCGCCTTGTTGATGCGGGTGTAGTTCTGGTAGACGACCCGGCCGGCGCCGAGGGTCATGTGGCCGACCTCGGAGTTGCCCATCTGCCCTTCCGGCAGACCCACCGCCATACCGGAGGTCTGGATCAGGGTCTTGGGCCTGGTCGCCCAGATCCGGTCCCAGACCGGCGAGTTGGCGGCCTGAATGGCGTTGTGCTCGGGATTGTCGCTGTGGCCGAAGCCGTCCAGGATCAGCAGGACCAGGGGACGTTTATGCGGTTGTTGCTCAGCGGCCATAGCGAAAGTGTTCCTCTGCCGGTGGATTCAATCGGGGACGCGGATTTTAACCTGTTTGTGCACCCTTTAACCACGTCCAGCGAGGCCGCCCGGTGGATCCGGTACACCCTGCTATTAAAAGGGGGTGGGCTGGTTAAGAATTCGCCACAATCGTGTATACTCCCGCCGCATTGGGCGCCGCTGGCGCCATTGACAATAAAACGAACGATGCGGCGCGGGGATGCGCCGACGCCGGCCATGGCCGGCGCGAGCCCGCAACTGGCAAGCGGCTCCGCGCAGCTGCGCCAGCCTGTTGCGGGCGACAATCCAACAGGTCAGGACGACCTGTTGGATTGCTGGAAATAAAAGGAAGCGAAGTGGACTTTTTCGTCTTTATGAGCGAGCAGTGGCTGCTGGTCAGCCTGTTGGTGGTTTTACTCTACGCATTTGCGCTGAGCGAGCGCTACAAGGCCGGCACCCCGGCTTCGGTGCACGAAGTCACGCGTCTGATCAATATCGACGGCGCGCGGGTACTCGACGTGCGCGACCGCAGTGAGTTCAGCGCGGGCCATATCGTCGACGCGGTGCATATCCCCCACGGCGAGGTGGCCGAGCGGGTTAGCGAACTGACCTCATACAAGGACAAGCCGCTGATTGTCGCCGATAAGCTCGGTCAGCACGCCGGCGCCGTGGGTCGCCTGCTGAAGCAGCAGGGTTTCCAGGTGCGGCGCCTGCAGGGCGGTATGAGCGAGTGGGCGAACCAGAATTTGCCGCTGGTCAAGGGTTGATACTGCAGTAACTGCTGCGCTGAGGTTTAGCGGAATCCATTTATGCAAGACGTTGTTATCTATACCACCCGTTTCTGCCCCTACTGCATTCGCGCCAAGCAACTGCTCGACAGCAAGGGCGTGAAATATCGCGAGATAGCAGTGGACAGCGACCCCAACCTGCGCGCGCAGATGGCCGCCAGGGCCGGTCGACGCTCCGTGCCGCAGATCTGGATCGGCGACCGCCACGTGGGCGGTTGCGATGAGCTGATGGCGCTGGAGCGCAGTCGCCAGCTGGACGGATTGCTCGGCTGAAGAGCAGGCACCGACGGGACAGCCGGTCACAGTCAGGGCCGCAACGCCCGACGCAGAAAGTTGCTATTTATCGATTTCCGGCCTTGAAACGGTATTCGAAGGCCCCATTTGAAAGACTCATACAGGGAGTCTTTCTCACGGAAGGCATGAATAAACCATTTATATAAAGAACAGGCAGTAACATGGCTGAAGAACAAAACGGCGCAGCGGCAAACGCAGAGGCCCCGCAAGTGCAATTTGCGATGCAACGCATTTATCTGAAAGATCTCTCCTTCGAAACACCGATGGGCGCTGAGGTCTTTAAAAAGCAGTGGAAGCCCCAGGTCAACCAGGAGCTTAACACCCAGACTGCGAAGATCGACGAAGATCTGTACGAAGTGGCTCTGACTCTGACCATTACCGTCAAGCTGGAAGAAGAGACCGCTTTCCTGGTGGAAGTGAAGCAGGCCGGCCTGTTCGGTATCAAGGGTCTGGAAGGTCAGCAGCTGGCGCAGGCCCTGAACACTGCCTGCCCGCAGATCCTGTTCCCCTACGCCCGCGAAGTGGTGGACAACGTGGTAACCAAGGGCTCCTTCCCTGCCCTGATGCTGCCGCCGATCAACTTCGATGCCCTCTTCGCCGCGGCACTGGCCCAGGCACAGCAGCAGGGCGAAGGCGCGAAGGCAGACGCGGAAGTCTAAGTCTTCCCCGAGAATCGCAAGAAAAGGCCCCAACCGGGGCCTTTTTTGCATCTGCCGCTGGCGCAACGGCGCCTTGTCGCTAGCAGGGAGATCACATAGGCTCCCCGGTATCACAGCAAAATGAGATATCCGCCAATGCAGTGGGACTTACCGCGGCCCTTTATCTGGAAAGTCACTGTAGCGCCGGGACATGTGGACGGCCTGCATCATGCCAACAACGCCGAATACGTGCGCTGGTGCGAGCGGGCCGGCTGGGCACACAGCGCAGCGCTGGGGCTGGATGTCACAAATTACCAGGGCCTCGACCGCGGAATGGCCATTCGTCACGGTGAGTACGACTATATACTGGCCGCCAGGGAAGGCGACGAGCTGTTGTTTGGCACCTGGCTCACCAAGGTGGACGGGCGCCTCAATATGACCCGTCGCTTCCAGGTGTTCCGCGCCTCCGACGAGGCGCTGATTCTGCGGGCCCAGTGGCAGATGGTGTGTATCGAGCTGTCCAGCGGCAAGCCGAAGCGTATGCCCCAAATCTTTAAGGAAATTTACTGCCCGGCAGTCATTGCCCCGGAGGCCGATAGTGACGGAAGAATATCTCACCCTGACTGACAACACCGGTGCCCTCAAGGGCAAGACGATCTTTATTACCGGTGCCAGCCGCGGCATAGGTCGCGCCATTGCGCTCAAGTGTGCGGCCGACGGGGCCAATATCGTCATTGCGGCCAAATCCGCCGAGCCCCACCCAAAGCTGCCCGGCACCATCTATTCGGTGGCGTCGGAGGTCGAGGCCGCCGGTGGCAGGGCGCTGGCATTGCAGGTGGATGTGCGCGATGAGCAGCGGGTCGCGGAGGCCATGGCGCAGGCCGCCGAGCAGTTCGGTGGTATCGATGCGGTGGTGAACAATGCCGGTGCCATCAACCTGACCAACGTCGAGTCCACGCCGCCGAAACGCTACGACCTGATGCAGAGCATCAACAGCCGCGCCGTCTATTTGACGGCACATCTGGCGATGCCCTACCTGAAGCAGTCGGCGAACGGCCATATCCTCAGCCTGTCGCCGCCGCTGAACCTGCAGCCGAAGTGGTTGGGACCCTTCGCTCCCTACGCGCTGTCAAAGTTTGGCATGACCATCTTGAGCATGGGATTGGCCGAGGAACTGCGCGAGGCGGGTATCAGTGTCACTACGCTGTGGCCGCGCACCCTGGTGGCCACCGCGGCGATCGAGTTTGCCGTCGGTAATCGCGAGATGTTTGAGCAGAGCCGCAAGCCGGCGGTCATGGCCGATGCGGCCTATGAAATCCTGATCACGGAAAATGGCGCACTGACTGGCAGCCAGCTGATCGACGAGGAGCTGTTGGGCGAGCGCGGCGTTACCGACTTAACCGACTATGCCCACAACCCCGCCATGGCCGACCAGTTGGCGGTCGATCTGTTTCTTGAACCGTAATTAAGCTGGGGGGAGTAAATGTGTACTGCCCCATACCAAATGCCCTAATCAGCGAGCCGCTAGGCGGCCAGGTGCAAGGCGCATTTGCGCCGGCGTAGCCGGCTACGTCAAGTTAATGCAACGCAGCAGATGGTTGCCTAGCGGCTCGCCCGAAGGGAGCCCCCCAAGTTGCCCACAGCGGCGTTGCCGCTCTTGGAAAGGGTGGGCCATTCCCTTCGAGCGGCGCCTTACTGTGAACAATTTGGAGGGCTCTGATTAGGGCATTTGGTATGGGGCAGTACACAAGCGACAGCGATCTTTTTCAGGACGCGCTCGGCGAGTTGGGCGACGTCAAGCCATTGGCGCAGGAGCGCCGCGTGGCATTGAACAAAGAGAGCAAGGATGCGGAACTGAACCGACGCGCGCGACGCGAAGCCGCCACGGCAGAAACTGCCCGTGAGCTGAACCCTCTCTCCGGTGAGTATGTCGAGCTTGTCGACCCCTGGGATCCGCTGGAATTCAAGCGCGACGGTGTGCAGAACGGTGTCTACCGCAACCTGCGGCTGGGTAAATACGCGGTGGATGCGCGGCTCGACCTGCACCGCCACTCGGTGGAACTGGCACGCCGCGCCGTCGTGGAATTCGTGCGCGATTGCGTGGAGGCCGATGTGCGCTGCGCGCTGATAACCCATGGCAAGGGCGAGGGTCGCAAGCAGCCGGCGCTGTTGAAAAGTTGCGTCAACCACTGGTTGCCGCAACTCCGTGAAGTTCTGGCTTTTCACAGTGCGCAGAAGCAGCACGGTGGCCTGGGAGCTACTTATGTACTGCTGCGTAAAAGCGAGCGCAAGAGACAGGAGAACCTGGAGCAGCACCAGCGCCGCAACCGCTAAGGCTGCATATTCAGGGTGGAATCAGGACCCCGCTCGGGGAGGAAGAGTCGGATCAATAACTCGGCCACGAAGTAGCCATTTCTGTCATCTGTTTGTCACTACCGACAGCTAAGATGCAATCACAACGAATTGCTTGTCCGCCTCGTTAGGGTTCGAGCGGCAGTCAGAAGCAGCGTTGATCTTCTCTCATTAGATTCGCGAATTGCGGATTTTGACCCTTCTTGATTGTTAATGTTTGGCGACCTAATTGGTCGCCATTTTTTTGGGGGGGTAGCAGACAAGCTGCATCGGCGTCGATAAGTGAGGCCCGCGATTACTTGCGCGGCATTTCCGCGACGCGCCTGAATTCGAGCCGGGTTTTACCGCTTTCACTGCGCATAATCAGCGAATCGCCCTCTACTTTGAGGCTCTCGGTTTGCGGCAGTGCCTTGAGATAATCCTTTTCCAGTTCACTGCTGTCCCGGACATCGCTCATGCGCGAAACTGCTGGCACCTGAGGCCAAGAAATTGCGCCGCTATCGGAGAGTGAGAAACGGCCCAGGTATGGGTTACTGCCGGCACTGCCACGCACGTAGCCGAGGTCATCGCAGGTGAGATAAGGGCGGTCGCGCCAGAATTTTTTCCACAGCAGGCGCGAGCGATGTTCGCGCCCGTCGACCGACAGGCTTTCCAGCAGCCATTGATGATCACAGACTGACCGCTCCCCCTCGCTTTCCGCCAGTCTGGTTTCTTCAACCGTGCCGCAGCCCGACAGGGCCAGCATCAGTGCAACCGGAACCAGTGATGGAAAGCGCTTGTGGGATCGCAGCATAAGACCCGTCTCGTTATTTTTATGATATTTAACCTGAAAAAGGCCGGGCCGTCTGTGGCCTCGTTCAAGGTCCGACCTTGACATATTCTATATAGATATCCCCAGCGGCATCGCGCAGTATCAGTCGCGCACCACCAGATTTGGTGAACGCCTGCCGGGTCCCGGAGAGGGCACGCAAGTAGGCATTTTCCTGCTGCATCAGCGCATCGGGTCCGGCCATCTTGGTGGAGGCGAAACTGGAGGTATCCCACAGCAGCTGGCCGTTGTCGGTAATCTGCATTGAGCCGCGATAGGTATTGATGCCGCTTTTGCCCATCACATTGCCGTCGAGATTGCACAGGAAGGTAAAGCGATCGGCCTCCGCTACGGAAACGGCCTCCCCGTTGACCCGCAGGCGTGTGAGCTGCCACTTGTTGCCGCAAACGGCATTCATGTTGCCGGCGGACTGGACCACCGGCGCCTCTTCGGTGCCTACGCCGAGACACCCCCCCACCACCAGTACCGCTCCCAGCAGCCATAACAGTATGAGTCTGCTCATTGGCGTGCAACTCCCTTTCTTTCCCTGACAATGGCGCCGATTTCAACCAGTAGCGGACGCCGGTCTCCAAAAAACTGCTAAGGAAAGCTTAGTTGCTGTACGCGGCGCGGAGTCGATTTAGGCGACAAGCTATGCTTGCTCTATTGCCGGAAAAAGCAGCCGGTGATCAACGGCAGGGAAGTTGTTCCGCATGATCAGACGTACCAAGGTCGTCGCCACCCTCGGCCCCGCAACCGACAAGGCCGGCATCCTTCAACAATTGATCGCCTCCGGGGTGGACACGGTGCGCCTCAACTTCTCCCACGGTATTGCCGAGGATCACCGTCGCCGCGCCGAGCAGGTGCGGGAGGAGGCGGCGCGCCAGGGGCGCCATGTGGCGGTGCTGGGGGATCTGCAGGGCCCCAAGATCCGCGTCGGCAAGTTCAGCGAGGGGCGCGCGCGCCTGGAGAAGGGGGCAGATTTCGTACTGGACCCGGCCTGGCCCGACGGCGGCGGCAATGTCAAAGGGGTGTCGGTGGACTACGCGGAACTCGCCGACGACTGCGCCATCGGTGACACACTGCTGCTGGATGACGGCCGCCTGCGGCTGCAGGTACTGCAAATCGACGGCTCCGCCCTTGCAACCCGTGTGGAAGTCGGCGGCTGGCTGTCCAACAACAAGGGCATCAACAAGCTGGGTGGCGGGCTGACTGCGCCGGCGCTGACGCAGAAAGACCGCAGGGACATCAAGGTAGCGGCTGAGCTGGAACTCGATTATCTGGCGGTGTCATTTCCCCGCGACGCCGCCGATATCGAAAAGGCGCGCCAGCTGTTGCGCGCCGCCGGTGGCAGTGCCCATATCGTCGCCAAGATCGAGCGCGCGGAAGCGGTGGCCGACGAGACAAACCTGGACGAGCTGATACTCGCCAGCGACGCCATTATGGTGGCGCGCGGTGACTTGGCGGTGGAAATTGGCGATGCCGAACTGATGGGGGTGCAGAAATACCTGATCCGCCGCGCGCGGCACCTCAACCGGGTGGCAATTACGGCGACGCAAATGATGGAGTCGATGATCTCGAGTCCGGTGCCCACCCGCGCCGAGGTCTGTGATGTGGCCAACGCGGTGCTGGATGGCACCGACGCGGTCATGCTGTCGGCGGAGACCGCAGCCGGTGACTACCCGGTGGAAACCGTCGAACATATGGCCGACGTAATCGCCGGGGCGGAAAAGCACCGCGCTACCCGGCGACCGCCGCGGATCATGCAGGACAACTACCCGGCCGGGGACGCGTGTATCGCAATGGCCGCGATGACCATCGCCAACCACTGTCGGGATATCAAGGCCATTATCTGCCAGACCGAAACCGGCAATACCGCATTGCTGATGTCGCGGGTACGCTCGGACATACCGATATTCGCCTTCTGTCGCCACCGCAGCAGCTGTAGCCGCGTGGCACTCTATCGCGGCGTCGATCCGGTCCTGATGGACGTAGAGGGCATGGATGGGCCGTCGCGGGACCTGCAGGCCATCAACTACCTCAAAGAGCGCAAGCTGTTACAGAAGGGGGACTTCGTACTGGTATCCCGCGGCTACCACCAGGACGTGGGCGGCAGCACAGATACACTGCGTATCCTGCAGGTCGACTAAGCCCCTGGTGGCCAGCGTGTCTGCGCCAGCTTTGCTAAGAGGCGCGCACGCAGCGCACCAGGGTCTTGGTTTCCAGCTCCTGTTCCACGCAGTAGAACTTCTGACCGTTCATTGTCAATGCTTTGGGGGCTCCCTCGGGCGCGGTTGTCGAACAACCGGCAACTCCTGTCGCCAAGGCCACGGCCAGCAGAATACAACTTAATTTCTGCACCGCAGGTACCTCGAGACTCGTTTATGGCAGACGCGAATTTGCTCCGCGCTCTGTTTCAGCCTAGAGGAAGCAGCCGTCAAAGTGAGGTTTTTCCCGCCAATTTGTTCAAACTGACGACAGTGCTTCTGTGATCTTGGTGCTGGGCTGCCGCGCCTTTCCCCCATAGAATGGAGCGACAAAGATAACGACAACAAGGGGTGATTTATGCGAGCGGGGTATTTCCTCTATCCGGCGCTGGTACTGATGGTGGGTTGTGGAGCCGATGAGCAGCCACAATCCCTGCAGCAGGTCGAAGCTGAAGAATCGGCGGATAAAGCGGGCGGCGTGATTCCGCAATACCAACTGGATGCACTGGAAAAAGCCAGGAAGGTCGAGGATCAGCTGCAGGAGTCTGTGGAAAAACGAGCCGAACCTTAAATGCCCATTTACAGGCGATTCCCATCTCCAAGGCGTGCTAGCTGCGCCTTCTTTCAAGAATTCCAGTCTCTCGACCATAAAAAAGCCGCCGTTAAAGACTAACGGCGGCAAGTCGTTGCTCACTGAGCTGTGGGGCGAAGACCGCCCCACTGGAGAAAAGACGCAACAATCTTTGTGGACTGGGTAACCGGTTAGAAGCTGTAGCTGCCGGTCAGGGCAATAGTGCGCGGTGCGCCGTAAAAACCGGTATCGAAGGCTCCGCCGAATGCGTAACCGGCGATACGGTATTCCTCGTCAGCCAGGTTCTTGCCCACCAGGCCTGCCTGCCAGGTACCATCTGCGCTGTAATACATCGCGGTCATATCCACCAGCGTGTAGGCGTCCTGGTCGAGAATGCTTGGAGTCTCGAATATCTGGGTATCTGCACGGTAGGAGATCGTCGGGTTAAACACGATTTCCGCACCGCTCTGCATCGGCATTGAGTAGTTCAGCTGAAACATTGCTGTGGTGTCCGGCGTGTTTTGCATATCGCGCTGGTCGGCCACATCGACTCCGCCACTGATGAACTCCAGGAACTCGGTTTCTGCATAGCCCAGTGCCAGATTGGCCAGCAGGTTGTCAGTCATCGCCAGAGTGGCTTCCAGCTCAATGCCCTGAATACGCGCTTCACCCGCATTCAGTACCGCGCTGGAGAAGCCGCCGCCTGCGTTGAACTGCTGCACGGTGACCTGCATGTCCTTGTAATCTGCACGGAAGGCGGCAGCGTTCAGGCGCAGGCGGTTGTTAAACAGATCGGATTTAACGCCGAACTCATAGGTGTTCACGGTCTCTGGATCGAAACCATCCACAGTGGAGGGCAACTGGCTGGCATCACCGCGCATATCAAAGCCGCCGCTCTTGAAGCCGGCGCTGTATGTTGCGTATACCATCGTCTCTTCGCTGATCTGGTGATCGATACCAAAGTGCGGGGTGAATTCTCCCCAAGAGTCGCTATTTTCATAGTCGGTGAGGGCACCGGCAAAAACTGCCGCCGGCTGTCCGGGATTGTACTTGCCGGCAAACAGCGGGCTGTAAACACCGATAAAGTTACCCTTGAACACCGACGCATCTTTCTCGTCGCGGGTGTAGCGGCCGCCGAGGCTCAGGTTCCAGTCGGGGGCAAAACTCCAGTTATAGTGCGCGTAGGCCGACAGGCTGGTGGTATCCACGGAGCCCGCTACCTGCTGGGTCAGTGGGAAGCCAACGGTGGGCACGTTGGCCAAATATCCCAGCACCGCATCGAAGGCGCCGGCGGCAGTACCCGTATAGTAGTAAACGCCGCTGACGAGGTCGGCATTGTCACCCTCCCAGATCAGCTGGAATTCTTGCGTGGTCTGGTCGTCCTCGTAGAAGGCCGGCACATCGAAATCCGGGCGATTCACGCTGTCAAAATCGATAGCGGTTTCGGTTTCACCCTGGCGATAGGCGGTAATTGATTTCAGGGTAATACTGTCGTTCAGCTGGTATTCGGCGGTGAGCGAGGCTCCACTGGTCTCTACGAGATTGTCGTACAGCATGTTCGATTCAGTATCGTAGACGCTGTCGAGTACAGGCTCTCCACCCAGGCCCGGCGCAAGGCGATAGCCATGCTTCGGCGCCGACTTGTCGCTGGTCTGATCTGCAGCCAGTCGCACCCACAGCGTGTCACTGGGATTGAATTCGAGCGCAACCCGCGCACTGAAAATATCCTTGTTGTACTGCTCGTCACCGGTTAGCACATTCTCACCGAAACCGTCGCGCTGGAAGCTCGCTACCGCACCGCCGAGGTAAACACCATCGGCAATTTCAGCAGAGCCCGCCACCTTGAGATCGCGCTGGTTGTAGCTGCCCAGTGCGCCGCTGACAGAAACGCGGGAATCCCCGGACATCTTTTTGGTCACGTATTTGACCGCGCCGCCGATGGTGTTCTTGCCGTACAGGGTACCCTGTGGGCCGCGCAGCACTTCCACACGTTCAACATCCAGGATGTCCAGTACTGCACCCTGGGGGCGGGCGATGTACACGTCGTCGACATAAATGCCCACGCCGGGCTCGAATCCCCAGAGCGGATCTTGCTGGCCAATGCCGCGAATAAATGCAGTCAAGGTGGAGTTGGTACCACGACTCGCTTGCAGAGTGGTATTGGGGGACAACTTCTGGATATCAGTCAGGTCGCTGATGCCGTTTTGTAACAGCGCATCCTCACCGATCGCGGTCACCGCCACCGGTACCTCCTGCAGCGACTGCTCGCGCTTCTGCGCGGTTACCGTTACTTCCTCAAGGGCCGGTTCGGCGTAGGTAAAGCTGGCACCGCAGGCCAACATGACGCCAACGGCCAAAGGGTGGAAATTGATTGCTCTTTTCATGGCTCTCTCCAATCACCAAATTTATGGTTTTTATAAATATCCGGGATTGCAACTCTAGCGGTACCGGGTCCATTTGCCTGTTAGACCAAGGTATGACGCGAGCGGCTCGCGGATTGGAGGACAAAAAACAGCCACTGGGGTATTGTTTGTGTCACCGGACCAAGAATAACGAAGCCAAAATAAAATAGGTATTGTCGCTTGTTTAGCCTGACCACGCTGGCGGCCGTCGCGCTGGCCTATCTGTTGCTGTTGTTTGCCATCGCTTTCTGGGGCGATCGCCTGCCGGCGGTGCGAATCCGACCGTTTAAGCCCCTGCTGCTGGCACTGGCCGGGACCTACACCAGCGCCTGGATGTTCTTCGGTACATCCGCGCAGGCGGTTGAGGAAGGCTGGCTGATACCGCCCACCTTTGTCGGTGCCTGCCTGATGCTGATCGTCGGGGCGCCGCTGCTGACCCGTTTCGTGCGCCTGTGCAAACAGCAGGGCTCCACTTCCATCGCCGACTTTATCAGTGCCCAGTTCGGCGGCTCCCAGTGGCTGGCGGCCGCCGTGGCCGTGCTCGCGCTGGTCGCAGTTCTGCCCTATCTGGCGCTGCAATTGCGCGCAGTTGCGGACAGTTTTCTACTTTTGGCGGACAGTGGAGAAATCAGTGCTTCTGTGGTCACTGCGATCGTCAGCGTGACCCTCGGGTTGTTCGCGCTGCTGTTCGGTACCCGCCATATCGACAGCAGCGTGCACCGCAACGGCATGCTGCTGGCCGTCGCCTTCGAGGCGTTGATCAAGATCGGCGCCTTCGTGGCCGTGGCCTGGTTTGTTGCTAACAGTGCCTTCGACGGTGTCGCCGACCTGGCGCGCTCGGCGCTCGCCAGCGAGCGGGTGGCGCAGTTGCAACAGGCGCGCCCCGCAGACACCGGTTTTTTTGCCGTGGTGGTGCTGGGAATGGCCGCCATGTTCTGCCTGCCGCGCCAGTTCCATATCCTGATGATCGAGAGCGACAGCGAACGGGACATAGGCCCGGTGCGAAAACTGATTCCGCTGTACCTGGGCATTCTGTCGGTGGCGATTCTGGTGGTGGGTTACGGCGGTCTGCTGTGGTTGCCGGAGTCCTATGACAATCCCGAGCGCTTCGTGCTCGGCATTCCGCTGCAGAGCGGCTCCGAGTGGCTGTCGCTGCTGGCGTTTATCGGCGGACTGTCCGCCGGTTCCAGTATGGTCATCATCGCCACCATCGCGCTGTCGACCATGATCGCCAATACGATGGTGGTGCCCTGGTGGCTGCGGCGTATGCAGTTGCGCCCGGCCAGCGGCGAGCTCGGCTCGGACCTGCGCCGCGTGCGCCGCGTCATTATCGGGTTGATCATGCTGGCGGCCTTCGCGGTTAACGAAGCCATCGGTGCCGGTGTGCGCCTGGGTAGCTTCGGCCTGCTGTCGCTGGCCCTGGTGGCGCAGCTGGCGCCGGCGATGATTGCCGCGGTCTGCTGGCCGCGGGACTGGATGCGCCTGCGTTCCGCCGGCGTTATTGCCGGTCTCGCCGCCGGCGCGCTCGTCTGGGCGCTGTCGGCTCTGCCGGCTGCGGTGGGGGAAGTGGACCTGATTGCCCGGTGGCTGGGGCTGCAGTGGAGTTCACTGTCGATCAGCTGTGTACTCGGCCTGGGGCTGAACGGCACTGCACTGCTGCTGGTTTCCAAGTGGCTGGATATTCGCCGTCCCCATCAGCGCGGAGCGGACGACGGACCGGTAAACCGGGCGCAGCTGCGCGAACTGCTGGCCCGTTTCATCGGTAGTGACGCCGCTGCGCGCGCCTTTGCCGGCCTCGAGGAAAAATCCGGCCGGGATTACCGCGGCGCGGTAGAGAAAATTCTCGCCGGTATTGTGGGTTCCACCAGTGCCCGCCGACTGGTGCGGCAACACAATAGCGCGGAGTCCAGTGCGCAGAACCTGGAGCAGGCTTCGGCCATCTACCAGTTCGGGCGCGGCCTGTTGCAAAGCAGCATCGACAATATCGACCAGGGTATTTCGGTGGTGGATGCGAATCTCAACCTGGTCGCCTGGAACCGCCGTTATGTGGAGCTGTTTCGCTACCCGTCGGCGATGATCTATGTCGGCCAGCCGGTGGCGGAACTGGTGCGCTATAACGCGAGCCGCGGCGAATGTGGCCCCGGTGCGGTGGAAATGCATGTGCAAAAGCGGGTGGAACACCTGAAAGCGGGCACTGCCTACCGCGTGCAGCGCCACCGCACCGATGGCACTGTGCTGGAGATCCGCGGCAATCCGCTGCCGGGGGGTGGTTTCGTCACAACCTATACCGACGTGTCGGACTATCAGCGGGCACTGGCCGAACTGACTGAGGTTAAGGACTCTCTCGAGCAGAAGGTGGTGGCCCGCACCGCGGAGCTACAGCAATTGAACAGCGAGCTGCACGCGGCCAGCGTCGGCAAGACCCGATTCCTCGCCGCCGCCAGTCACGATCTGGTGCAACCACTGAACGCCAGCCGTTTGTTCCTCGACGCGCTGGACGGGCGGCAGCTCGATGACGACAGTCGCAGCCTGCTGGGGCGCGCCGACAGTGCGCTGGCCGCGGCGGAACAGCTGATCACCGATATGCTGCAGATTGCGCGTATGGACGCCGGTGATATCCACCCGCAAATGCGTCCTACCGAGCTGGACCGGGTGTTGGCGGAAGTCGTCGACCAGGCGCGCCCGGCGGCCGGCGCGCGCAATATCCAGCTGCGCTATCGCCGCAGTGGTCTGTGGGTTTTGAGCGATGAGAAGATGCTGCGCCGCGTGGTACAGAACCTGCTGGATAACGCGATCAAATACACGCGTCGCGGCGGTGTGCTGATCGGTGCGCGTAAACGGGGCGGCGGCGTTTCTCTGGAAATCTGGGATACCGGCTGCGGTATCGATGTGTCACAACAGCGGAATATCTTCCGCGAGTTCTGCCGGCTCGAAACCCCGGAACGGGGGTTTGATCGACAGCACGGTTACGGCCTTGGCCTCGCCACGGTAGAGCGCCTGTGTCGCCTGCTGGAGTCCCCGATCGCGCTGAATTCCAAGCCGGAATGCGGCAGCGTTTTCCGCGTGCAGCTGTCACGAGCGCAGGAGCAGGTGCGCCCGGCCACGGCGCCGGCACGGCTGGCATCGCCCCAGTCCCTGCTGCAGCTACGGGTGGTCTGTGTGGATAACGAGCCCGCCATTCTCGAGGCGATGCAGGCGCTGCTCAGTGGCTGGGGCTGCAACATCGAATGTGCGCGGGGAAGAAGTGAAGCGCTGCAGCTGGCGAAGCCCGACCTGCTGCTGATGGACTTCCACCTGGGCGACAACATCGACGGTATTGGCCTGGCGCGACAGTTGATGGGTCACTGGGGTGAGGCGGTTCCCTGCGTCATTATTTCGGCAGAAAATACCGATTTGGTGAAGAACCGCGCCCAGCGCGAAGGCTGGCAGTTCCTGCAAAAACCCCTACGCCCCGCGGCGCTGCGCGCTCTGCTGCAGGCGCGGCAAAAACAACTGCAGTTTGCGTTTGCGACCAAGGTCGTATAGCCGGATGCCCAAGCCCGGCGCACTCTTTCGATATCGCGATGATGAAGATGTGAAAATAATGAAAAAATATTTGCTCGAGATACTGATGTTCAGCGCTTATGCGCTGTTTGCCGCTTCCTGGGTGTCCGGAGCCATGCTGACACCGGATATTCAGGCATCCTTCGGCGAGGGTGGATTTACCAACGCGACCTGGGGCAGCCTGATGATCACTGTAGCCAAGATTATCGGTAATCTGGCCGCAGCGGTAATCCTGATGCGCATCGGCGCAAAACATGCGTTTGCGCTGGCCATGCTGTTGATCGCCGCTGGCGGCTTCGGCGCCCTGGCCGGCGATTACAATGGCTGGCTGCTATCGCGACTGGCGATGGGATTCGGCGGGGCGCTGGCAATTGTCTATTTCAGCCCGATCGTGCTGCATTACTTTGACGCGCGCGAACGGCCGGTGATCAATGGTATCAACGCCGCCGCGTTCAATACCGGAAACCTGCTCGCCCTGCTATCCACCGGCGTCTTGTCGGTCTGGCTCGGCAGCTGGCAGTCGGTGGTGGTGCTCTACGGCGTAATGGTGGCCGCACTGGCAGTGCTCTGGTGGTTGTGTGCAGAAAACTTCCCGCTCGCCGGCGGCGCAGGCAACAATGGCGAAGATTACGGTTGGCGACATGGCATTCGCGAGGGTTTCAACTGGTGGTTGCCGCTGGCCTACTGCGGCGTGCTCTTCTGTTACATCGCCGTCTTCTCGCTCTTCCCCCTGATCGACGGCTTTGCCGTGGACAGCAGCCACTTGTCGGCGGTCATGATTGCTGCCGGTATGGTGGGCACCGCAGTGGGCATCTTGATCACCAAGCGCTTTCCGCTGCGCGTACCGGTGCTGCGCTACGCGGGACTGGCGCTGGTGTTCTTCGCGGCGATGATGCTGGCCAGCGAAAACCCCTATATTGCTTACGCTGCTGCAGCGCTGGCAGGTTTCTTCATGTTCCTGCCGATGACGGCACTGGTGACGCTGCCACAGGAACTGCCGGGCATGACGCCGGCGCGGATTACGATCACTTTTGCGATGTTCTGGTCCATTTCCTACGCCATCGCCTCGGTATTGATACCCGTCTCCGGCCTGCTCGCGGATATCAGCGGCGAGCCGGCATACGCGGCCTACTTTGCCGTGGCCTGCTCGGCATCGCTGTTTGTGTTTTCCTTCCTGCTGCCGGAGAGCGGCAAAAAGTCTGTGACTGTTGAAACAGAAGGTGGAGCCGAAAATGCGACAGCTTGATCCGAAACTTGCCGAGTGGCTCGAGGGTGTCAACGCACAGGTGGCGCAACTGAAGGCGGCGGGCTTTGAGCCGACGCCGATCAGTGCGCGTGAGAGCCTGGCAAACCTGACCAGCGCTTTTGTCGCGCCGGGCCCGCAAATGGTGGTTAGTGAAACCGTCGTTCCCGGCAGGCGTTACAACGTACCGGTTCGCCTCTATTGCCCGACAGAAATTGAATCGGGTCCGACGATTATCTACTGCCATGGCGGTGGCCATATGGCCGGCAGCGTGACGGTTTACGATCCGATCTGCCGCCGTATTGCCGACCAGTGCCGACGCAGGGTGGTGTCTGTCGACTATCGACTCGCCCCGGAAAACCCCTACCCATCGGGCCTGGAAGATTTGCTCAGTGTCGTCCGGGGTCTCGGCGCCGCGCTGGACAGAAAAAAGATTGCCCACGACGGTCGCTGGTTGCTGATGGGGGATTCCGGCGGTGGTGCGCTCTGCGCCAGTGCGAGCCGGCTGTTGCAGCACGAACGCCACAGCATTGCCGCCCAGGTGTTGGTGTACCCGAGTCTGGACTACACGATGCAGTTGCCGTCGATCGACGAAAACGGCAGTGGTTACCTGCTGGAGAAGGAAAAGATCGGCTGGTATTTCGAGAACTATTTCCAGCGGACCGAGAATCGCCGCGACGCGTCGCCACTGTACGGCGAGTTTACCGGCAAACTGCCGCAGACGATGCTGGTGACGGCTGAGTTCTGTGCCTTGCGGGATGAAGGGTTTGCCTACCTGGAAAAACTGCGGCAAGCCAATATCGCGGCAGAGCTACTGCATTTCGACGACATGGTCCACGCGTTCCTGAACCTGGAAGCTCTTGCGCCGAAGGCCTGCGAAAAATTTTATCGCCATGTAAGCGAGTTTGTGCGCGGTATTGAATAGTGTGACGCTAAAGCTGGACGAGCGACTGCGCTTCGCGGATAAGTTGTTTGCGGTCGCGCAGTTCCAGTTTGCGCAATATTGCCGTGACATGGCTCTTCACCGTGGGCTCGGTAATGTCCAGCTCGTAGGCAATCTGCTTGTTCAGCAGGCCCTGGGCAATCATCTGAAATATGCGCAATTGTTGCTGCGTCAGGCGGGAGAGTCGTGCGGCCAGCTCGGATTCCTCGGCGCACTCCAGCGCTTCGGCATTGAACCACTGTCCCCCGGCGAGCACGCTGTCGATGCACTGCAGAATCTCTTCAGGTACTGCGGTCTTGGACAGAAAGCCGCTGGCGCCAAAGCCGGCGGCCTGTTGCACTACTGAATTCTTGTCGCTGCCGGACACCACGACCACCGGCACGGCCGGGAATTCGCTGCGGATCTGTGCCAGGCCGTTGAACCCTTCGCTGCCGGGCATATTGAGATCCAGCAACAACAAGTCGATCGTGGAATTTTCTAGCTGCTGCAGGGTCGACTGCAGGTCTTCACTTTGCCGAAGCTCACAGTCGGGGAGATGCCGCGCAAGCGTGGTCGCCAGGGCGTCGCGGTAGAGGGGATGATCGTCGGCAATCAGCAGTCGGTAATTCACGTCACACCCTTATAAATTATTGTCGGGTGTGGAAATGTTACTGCGCGGTCCAGCCTCCGTCCACCGGCAGTGACGTCCCGGTAATGGTGCGGGCAAACTCGCCACAGAGGTAGAGCACCAGTTCGCCAATGGCCTCGGGGTTGGTCGCGTGAGGCAGCGGCTGCTTGGCGCCGATCAGCTGCGTGCGCGCCGCTTCGATATCAATATTCTCTTCGCGCGCAATGGCTTCTATCTGCGGTTGAATCAGCGGTGTCTCGACCCAGCCGGGACAGATGGCGTTGGCGGTGATGCCGCGGTCGGCATTCTCCAGCGCGACCACCTTGGTGAGGCCGATCAGCCCGTGCTTGGCGGCGCAGTAGGCGGCTTTCTGCTGCGAGGCCACCAGGCCGTGCACGGAGGAAATATTGACGATGCGCCCCCAGTCGTTTGCGCGCATATCGGGCAGGAGATCACGGGTGAGAAAGAATGCGGCGCTCAGGTTGATCGCCAGGATGTTCTGCCACTGCTCGGCGGGGAACTCGTGGGTTTCCGCGGTGTGCTGCACGCCGGCATTGTTTACCAGGATTCCCGGGTTGCCGAGCGCCTCGCGGGTATCCGCTGCCAGCTGTGCGCAGCCGGTTTCTGTGGCGATGTCGGCGTTGCTGAATCCGCAGGCAATATCGTATTCACTGCGGAATTGCCGCTGCAGATCTTCCCCCTCTTCGGGGCTGGTCAAGCCGTGCAGCATGATTGCGTGACCGGCACGCGCCATGGTGTGGGCGATCGCGAGCCCTATGCCACTGGTGGAACCGGTGATTAAGACAGGTTGTTTCTGTTCCCGCTGCACTGAAAGACTCCCGCGGCTGTTATCGGCTCTGCAGTCACATTGTCCGGTTTCCAGACACCGGGCAGAGCTGCCTTATGCATTTTTCTAAATGCTAACAGCGGCGGGAGTGGTGGTCTGTATGACCAAGGTATGAGACGGGGGGCCGCGCTAGCGCCGCAGGCCGCTGGTCGCGGGTCTGTGTCCTCTGCTCGTTGCTCGATGCCGGTAGCGGCCAGTGGATGGACGATTTATTCCACCCGCCCGTCGATCATAGCGGGCTGGAGAGCCGCGATGACTGCGGTGGCTCCGCTGCAGGCGACGATCGCCTCGAGTGCGATAGCCCTGGTGTATCCGCACCGCACCGCCGCCACGATATTCACCGCGAATGCTGCCTCTGCGCTGGATGCGATAAGTGCCGCGCAAGCCGAGGTCGCCATCTGTGCGATAGCGCTGCTTTATGGTGGCGCCGCGGTAAATTCGCTGGCGCTTGCCCGCACGATAATCCCGGTCTTTTTTCTTGTGCGGCGGATAGCGATAGTACTTATAGGGGCGGTGGCGGTAATACTGGTACGGGGAATAGAACCGGTAGGGTCGATAATACTCGTAGGGTTGATAGTAGTCCGAGGCGCTGTAATAAATTTCGCGCGGATAATCGGGATAACGGGTGTAGTAGGACGAATATGGCAGAGTCGCTGTGCCGATCGTCTCAGAATATGAGCGCGAGTAGCGACCGGCGGATTCGCTGTAATAAGACGTCCCGCTGGATGGATAGGTATAGGGCCGGGCGTAGCTGGGCGCGGCACTCGAATAGTAGCTACCGGATGTGCAGGCACTCAGCGCATAGGCAAGACAAAGTAATAGGAGTGTGCACCCTCGCGAGAAGGAATTTTTCATCGCGCCGACACCGTCTTAAATTAATAAATGAAGGCCCCTGCAGCGCTGCATCTGGAGGCGATGGCGGCAGCTGCAGGGGCGAGGCACAGTTCGCTCAAGTGCGACTTTGATCAGCTTCTAGCGCCGGCCGCGAGCCGGTCGATGAGCACCACCGCGGTAGCGGGCGCCACCGCCGCCTCTATAGCGCGGTGCCGGGCGGTGATAGCCGGAGCCCCGATGGTAGCGGCCGCGGCCATGGTAACGGCCGTGGCCATAGTAACGGCCATGGTGGCGATAATAGGGGCGACCGTAGTAGCGATAGCGGGGGTGATAGCGGTAACCGTAATAGCGTGGCGATGAGTAGTAGAAGGAAACGCCACTGGATGGATAAACGTATGGATAGCCTCCATAGTAGCCACTTCCATAGTAGCTACCGCCGTAGTAGCCGTCCGTCGCACAGGCACCCAAAGTCAGGGCGGTGCAAACCGTGACGGCGATGAGTCCGGTTCTAAGTGCTCTCTTCATAATGCAGTCTCCGATAGTGGGAAGCTCCTTGGTTTGAGGCATTCCCTGCGGCACATGCATGTCGCTCGCCTGTCTGGGGAAAAATCAACAGTGCTGGCTTACAGAGGTCTCGGGCGTGGCGGTGGTGGTGCCGGTCGGTAGGTCGACCGCTGGTGATAGCGAATGGGCCGGCGAAAGCCGCCGCGCCAGTCGTAATTCTCGTGCTGGACATCGTGACAGATTCCGCCGGGGTGGCAGTGGTAATTACCGCTGCCGACGCGATAGTGGGCGCTGCCGTAACTGGTGGCGGAATTGTCGTAATAGCCGGTATCTGTACAGGCTGGCAGCGTCAGCATCGCCGCCGCAGCAAAAGCACAGCCGGCACAGGAAAGCAGCAGCTTTCTGGGCTGCAGTTTCATTTCGGCCTCCGCGCCTGATGGCGGGTAAAACGTCTACTATTCAGCCTAGCACTGCTGGCGCAGATTTCATTAAATTGGGAATTTTTTTCGGCGGAAGGGCTGGACAGGAGTGTCCCGACGGCGCGGAAACCCCGGCGCCATCGGGCTTTTGGACGGGTTACTCGGCAGTTTCCATTTTGGTCGCAATGACCTTTGCCTGCTCCAGCGCTGGCCCCAGACCGGGCACAAATTCAGCGCCGTGTACGACCTGAATACTGGAGTCGGCGAGGTCATCACCAAGCGGCTGGTAGCGCCCGCCAATACAGTCGGCGAGGAAGGCCTCGGAGGCGGCGAAGAACGACAGGTTGTTTTCCGGCTTGCGGAAGCCGTGCCCCTCATCCGGGTAAAGGATATACGTCATCGGGATACCCTTTGCCTTCATCGCCGCGACTATCTGGTCTGATTCGGCTTGTTTCACGCGCGGGTCGTTGGCGCCCTGGCCGATCAGCAGCGGCCGCACAATCCTGTCGACATGGTTGAGCGGTGAGCGTTCCTGCAGCAGCTTTTTGCCTTCTTCGGTATTTGGATTACCCACCGCCGCGTGTAGGGTATTGCGGAAGCTCTCCCAGTAGGGAGGAATAGAATCCAGTAACGTATTCAGGTTAGAGGGGCCGACGATATCCACACCGCAGGCAAACTTTTCGGGGGTAAATGTCAGTCCTACCAGTGTCGCATAGCCGCCGTAGCTGCCACCCATGATGGCAACTTTGTCTGTGGAGGTGACGCCCTGTTTGATTGCCCAATCCACCGCGTCGATAAGATCGTTGTGCATGGCCCCGGCCCACTCGCCGTTTCCTGCATTCAGGAAGGATTTACCAAAGCCGGTGGATGAGCGGAAGTTCACCTGCAGCACCGCGTAGCCGCGATTGGCGAGCCACTGCACAATGCCCGAGTAACCGAAATTATCGCGTCCCCAGGGGCCGCCGTGTACCAGTAGCACCATCGGTACCGGCTGGGCCACGCCTCCATTTTCATCCGCATCTCGCGGCAGGGTCAGGTAGGACACCAGGTCCATGCCGTCCCGCGAGCGGATGGTATGCGAGTATGTTTTCGCCAGCGCCAGGTCGGCAAGCTTCGGATTGGTGACAAAAAGCTTTTCCAGCGCGTTGTTTTCCCGCTGGAAAACCTGGTAGACCGGTGACGCGTTGCCGCTATCCGTATAGAGCACCCACTTGGAGGCGTCCAGTGTGGACGCGAGTATGTCGAAATCCCCCATTACCTTGGAGTTCAAAGCGGAGAAAGCATCCGTGTATTCCTCCTCCAGTGCAGTCCACTGGTTGGTGTGCACATTCACCGAATAGGCGATGGGCTCGTGATTGCGCGGATGGAAAAACACCTTGGAAATATCGGCCTGTTGTGACTCCGCCAGCGTATCTGTATCGCCGGAAGTCAGGTCCATATAAACCAGGGCCGCCTTGTCGCGATCGCGGCTATCGAGCAGATAGATGCCACTGTTTGCGGCATCGAAGCCGAGAATCTGGGTCGTGAAGGTGTCTGCGACGGGAATCTCGAACAGCTGCAGCCACTCCTCGTCGCGCCACTCGAACACATTAAAGCCGCCGCTCGGTGTTGATTCGGTGGCGAGGCGTAACTGCAGTTCGTTGTCGAGATAGAAAGTGGCGAAACCGTCGTTTTCGAGGATCAGTTCCCGGCTGGCAGTTTTCAGGTTCACCTTGTACAGATCGTGCCAGCGTGCGTCCCGATCGTTCATGCCGATGACGACAACGCCCGGCTGCGTTTCACTCTGCGCAATCATCTGTGCCTGCACGCCCTCATAGGGAGACAGGTCAACGATTTTCCTGCTTAGCAAATCAATGCTGTACAGGTGCCAGTTTTCATCGCCGTTTTTGTCCTGCCGATACAGCAGGTGCTTGCTGTCCTGGGCCCAAAAATGCTGTTGTATTCCGCGCCCGGTGTCATTGGTCAAGGGCTCCGCTGCCTCTATTTTCCCGGCCGGCGCGACCCAGACATTCATCACGCCGTCCAGCGGCGCCAGGAAACTCATCATTTGTCCATCGGGGCTCAGGCGTCCCTGGAAGCGGTCGGGGTTGCCGAACAGCAGCTCCCGGTCAATCAACGCAACCTGCTGCGCATTGTTCTCGGCGCCGGTTGCTATGTCAGCTGTCGATTCGTTTTTTGGCCCGCAGGCGGTAACTAGTACAAAGAGAGAGATTACCCCTAAAAATCCGCTTGGTTTTTTCATGGCTAATTCCTGCATTATTTTTGGTGTACATCCGTTACTCCGCGGGCAGCATTGCACAATGCCCGGTGCTTGGAAAGCGGCGGCAGGGTGGCGCGTCGCCAAAAGAAAAGGCGCCGGTTTAACGCGGCGCCTTTGAGGAGGGGGCAGTCAGTCAGTGCGTGCTGGGCAGCAGCTGCGGGTCGACAAACTGCAGGTAATCCGCACTGGCCAGTAGCTGCTTGGCCTGCTCGATATCCGGGGCGAAATAGCGGTCCTTGTCGTAGAAAGAAACGCGCTCGCGCAGCCTGCCCTTGGCGGCCTCCAGTTTTTCCGTGCTCTTCAGCGGCGCGCGGAAATCCAGTCCCTGGCAGGCGGCCAGCAGTTCCACCGCGAGAATGCCGCAGGTGTTGTCGGCCATATCGCGCAGGCGGCGACCGGCGAAGGTCGCCATGGACACGTGGTCCTCCTGGTTGGCGGAGGTCGGCAGCGAGTCGACACAGGCCGGGTGGGCGAACGTCTTGTTTTCGCTGGCGAGTGCCGCCGAGGTGACCTGGGCGATCATAAAGCCGGAGTTGACCCCGCCGTTCTCCACCAGGAACGGCGGCAGGCCGGACAGGTTGGTGTCGATCAGCAGCGCCATGCGGCGCTCGGACAGCGCGCCGATTTCCGCCAGCGCCAGCGCCAGGTTGTCGGCGACCATCGCCACCGGCTCCGCGTGGAAGTTGCCACCGGAGATGATGTCGGAATTCTCCGGGTTTTTCTCGTCGGTAAACACCAGCGGGTTGTCGGACACGCCGTTGGCTTCGGCGAGCAGCACTTCGGCGGCGAAGCGAATCTGCTGCAGGCAGGCGCCCATCACCTGCGGCTGACAGCGCAGGGAATAGGGGTCCTGTACCTTTTCGCAGAACTGGTGCGATTCGCCGATATCACTGCGGTCGCCGAGCAGGTCGCGGTACATCGCCGCTACCTGGCGCTGTGCATTCTGGCCGCGCGCCGCGTGGATGCGATCGTCGAACGGGCGGCGCGAACCCTTGGCCGCCTCCAGCGTCAGGGCGCCGGTCACCAGGCCGCCGGCAAACAGGTCTTCCGCGGCGAACATGCCCAGCAGCGCGAAGGCGGTGGAGGCCTGGGTGCCGTTCAGCAGTGCCAGACCTTCCTTCGGCGCCAGCGTCAGCGGCTCCAGGCCGGCTTTTTTCAGGCCTGCGGCGGCGGATTGGCGTTTGCCGCCGATAAATACTTCACCCTCGCCGAGCAGTACCACGCTCATATGCGCCAGCGGTGCCAGGTCGCCGGAGGCGCCCACAGAACCCTTCTCGGGAATCGCCGGGAAGACCTCGGCATTGACCAGTTTGATCAGCGCCTCGATCAGCTCGGCGCGCACGCCGGAAAAACCGCGGGCGAGGGAGTTGATCTTCAGCACCATCAGCAGGCGCACGGTGGCCTCGCTCATAAAGTTGCCGGTACCGGCCGCGTGGGACAGCACGATGGCGCGCTGCAGTGCTTCCAGATCCTTCTTCTCGATACGGGTGTTGGCCAGCAGTCCGAAACCGGTGTTGATGCCGTAGACGGTGCGCCCTTCCGACAGCACCTGGGCAACGGTTTTGGCCGACGCCTCGATGGCCGGGTAGGCGCTTTTCGCCAGTGACAGCTGTACCGGTTCACGCGCCACGCGGCGCAGCTGCGCCAGGCTCAGTTGACCGGGATCGATTTCCAGTTTGTACATAGATTTATTCACCGAAAATAATTATCTACCTTGTCGTCACACCGGCGCAGGCCGGTGTCCAGTTGTGCGGTACCGTGCTTGCAGACGGTGCGGTTGCTGGATCCCGGATCGAGTCCGGGATGACGAATTTCAAATTCTCTGTCGCTAGAGGCTGGTTCACAGCGTAGCGAGCGGGTGGCTGGTGGTGGTCGCCGGAGCGGAGGCACCGGAATGTACAGAGCGTACATGAGGATGCCGAGCACCGCCGAACGCCGCCAGGCGCCCGCGCAGTAGTTGTGAACCAGCCTCTAATCAGTCTTTCAGCATCGGCAGGTCTAGCCCCTGCTCTTTCGCGCAGTTTTTCGCGATGTCATAGCCGGCATCGGCGTGGCGCATTACGCCGGTGGCCGGGTCGTTCCACAGCACGCGTTCGATGCGCTTGCGCGCCGCCTCGGTGCCGTCACAGACGATCACCACGCCGGAGTGCTGGCTGAAGCCCATGCCGACGCCGCCGCCGTGGTGCAGGGACACCCAGGTGGCACCGGAGGCGGTATTCAGCAGCGCGTTCAGCAGCGGCCAGTCGGACACGGCGTCACTGCCGTCCATCATCGCTTCGGTTTCGCGGTTGGGGCTGGCCACGGAGCCGGAGTCGAGGTGGTCGCGGCCGATCACTACCGGCGCTTCCAGCTCGCCGTTGGCGACCATCTCGTTGAATGCCAGCGCCAGGCGCGCGCGGTCTTTCAGGCCGACCCAGCAGATACGCGCGGGCAGGCCCTGGAACTGAATGCGCTCGCGCGCCATGTCGAGCCAGTTGTGCAGCTGCGGGTTGTCCGGGATCAGCTCCTTCACCTTGGCATCGGTCTTGTAGATATCCTCCGGGTTGCCGGACAGGGCCGCCCAGCGGAAGGGACCGATGCCCTCGCAGAACAGCGGGCGGATATAGGCGGGCACGAAGCCGGGGAAATCGAAGGCGTTCTGCACGCCTTCCTCGAAGGCCATCTGGCGGATGTTGTTGCCGTAGTCCAGGGTGGCGGCGCCGCGCTTCTGCAGCTCCAGCATTGCCTCGACCTGGATGGCCATGGATTTTTTCGCTTCCTTGACCACCAGCGCCGGGTCTTTCTTGCGCATCTCGGCGGCCTGATCCAGGGTCCAGCCTTTCGGCAGGTAGCCGTTCAGCGGGTCGTGGGCGGAAGTCTGGTCGGTAACCGAATCCGGCAGGATATTGCGCGCGACGATTTCCGGGAAGATATCCGCGCAGTTGCCGAGCAGACCCACGGAAATCGCTTCGCCTTGCGCCTTGGCGTCTTCGATCATCTGCAGGGCTTCGTCGAGGCTCGTGGCTTTCTTGTCCACATAGCCGGTGCGCAGGCGGAAATCGATACGGGTCTCGTCGCACTCGACGGCGATCATGGAGAAGCCGGCCATGGTCGCGGCGAGGGGCTGGGCGCCGCCCATACCGCCGAGGCCGCCGGTCAGAATCCACTTGCCGGTGGCAACGCCGTCGAAGTGCTGGCGGGCTACCGCGGCAAAGGTCTCGTAGGTGCCCTGCACGATGCCCTGGGAGCCGATGTAGATCCAGGAGCCGGCGGTCATCTGGCCGTACATGGCCAGGCCTTTCTTATCCAGTTCGTTGAAGTGTTCCCAGGTGGCCCAGTGCGGTACCAGGTTGGAGTTGGCCAGCAGTACGCGCGGGGCGTCGGCGTGGGTCTTGAATACGCCCACCGGCTTGCCGGACTGCACCAGCAGGGTCTCGTCGTCCTCGAGGCGCTTCAGCACTTCGACGATCTTGTCGAAGCATTCCCAGTCGCGCGCGGCGCGGCCGATGCCGCCGTAGACGACCAGGTCTTCCGGGCGCTCGGCCACATCCGGATCCAGGTTGTTCATCAGCATGCGCAGCGGCGCCTCGGTCAGCCAGCTCTTGGCATTCAGTTCGGTGCCGCGCGGTGCGGTAATTTTGCGGCTCGGATCGTGGCGTTTGTCGGTCATGATTACCTCGCAAATATTTTCAGAAAATTTATGCGTCATTCCGGCCTGAGCCGGGATGACGAATTTGGGGATTCAAAATCTCAACTGGGCACCGAGGCGGTAGCGATTGCCCGGGTGCACCAGGCGCGCAAAACTCACGGTGCCGGCACTGCTCTTGGTGCGCCGCCATATCTGCAGACAGGCGCTGTGCGCGTCTATCGCCAGCGCCGCACTGATGTCCGGATTCGCCGCAACCGCCTCCACCGTGGTGTCGGCTTCGGTCAGCGGTGCCACCCGGGACAGATAGGCATTGGGTGTCGTGGCGCTGAAATCCTGCTGCAGGTAGTCCGGTGCCAGCGCCGGATTGGTAAAGCGCTCTTCCCACTGGATCGGCAGCTCGTTGTCGCAGTGCACTATGATCGAGTGGAAGACACGCGCGCCCTCGTGCATGCCCAGGGCGCGAGCCACGTCAGCCGTGGCCGGGCACTCCTGCAACAATAGAATGCGATTGCTATAACTGTGACCACGGGCGGAGATCTCGTCGGCAATATTGCGCACCTCCAGCAGCGAGCCCGCCGGCACCGGTTCGGCGACGAAAGTGCCGAGCCCCTGGGAGCGCATCAGCACGCCCTCGTCGGTCAGTTCGCTGAGGGCGCGGCGCGCGGTCATGCGACTGACGCCGAACTCCTGTGCCAGCTGATTCTCCGACGGCACCTGGAAGTGCACCGGCCACTGGCCGGATTCGATCTGCTGGCGGATATGGCGCTTGATCGCCGCATAGCGCGGTTCACTGCCTTGGGCCGCGGGCTCTCTTGCCGTGTTGCTCTTGGGGTTCGACATAAACTCAGGTACAGTGCTGTTCTTGCTTGTATATGGTTGTATATACAAGAGTGTGCTTACTATGGTCGCCCCGGGGGTGACTGTCAAGCCGGGCGAGCAATGGACGAAGTTGTCCGCCGATAAACCCACTCGGTCAGCTGACCGAACGTCTATGGTTAGAAAAAGGAAATCCGCGCCGCCCAGACGCCGGAAGGCGGCCTGCGCGCAAGCGCCGGGAACTAAGAGTGCCTATGACAGAACGCTGCGATCTGCTGATTACCAATGTACACGCTGCCACCATGGACCCTTCCATCGTCGGCGGTTACGGTGCCGTCGAGGATGCCGCTGTGGCGGTGACCGGGGGCAAGATTGTGTGGCTGGGGCCGCGCAAGGAGCTGCCGGATTGTGCGCCGGACAAGACGCTGGACGGCGAGGGGCAGTGGCTGACGCCGGGCCTGATCGACTGCCACACCCACCTCGTTTACGGCGGCCACCGCGCGTCGGAGTTCGCCCGCCGCCTCGGCGGTGAAAGCTACGAGGAAGTCGCCCGCTCCGGCGGTGGCATCCTGTCCACCGTGCGCGCCACCCGCGCGGCCAGTGCCGAGGAGCTGTACCGCGCCGCCGAACCGCGCCTGCACGCGCTGATGTCCGAAGGCGTGACCACGGTGGAAGTGAAATCCGGTTACGGACTGGACCTGGACACCGAATTGAAACAGTTGCGCACGGCGCGCCGCCTGGCCCAGCACCACCCGGTGGAGATCACCACCACCTGCCTGGCGGCCCACGCACTGCCACCGGAATTCGACGGGCGCCCGGATGAATATATCGATCTGGTGTGCGAGGAAATCCTGCCGGCAGTGGCCAGGGAGCAACTGGCGGATGCGGTGGATATGTTCTGTGAGTCCATCGCCTTCTCGGTCGAGCAGTGCCAGCGGGTGATCGACTGCGCGAAGCAGCTCGACCTGCCGGTGAAAGTGCACGCGGAGCAGCTGGCGCGCACCGGTGCCACCGCCATGGCGGCACGTTCCAGCGCGCTATCAGTGGATCATATCGAGTACATCACCGACGCCGATGTGGCGGCCATGGCCGAGAGTGGCACCGTCGCCGTACTGCTGCCCGGCGCCTTCTACACGCTGCGAGAGACACAGATGCCGCCGGTGGACAAGTTGCGCGCGTCGGGCGTGTGCATGGCGCTGTCCACCGACCTGAATCCGGGCAGCTGCCCGATTGCCTCGCTGCGCCTGATGATGAACATGGGCTGCAACCTGTTCGGCCTGACGCCGGCCGAGGCGCTCGCCGGCGTCACCCGCTCGGCGGCGCGCGCGCTGGGACTGTGCTGTTCCCGCGGCGTGCTGCGCCCGGGCCTGCGCGCCGACATGGTGCTGTGGCCGATGGAAACTCCCGACCAGCTGGCCTATGAAGTGGGCGCGCTGAAACCCGCGCAGATTTTCTTCGCTGGTAAAACAGTAGGAGGCAGAGATGTTACAGCTGGCTGATATGAATCTGTGGAGCGGCCGCACCGATACCGAAGACGGTAAGGCCGGTGAGCGCTGGCACCAGCGCATCACGCCGCTGCAACTGGACAGCGAGCCGGGCCTGGCCATTCTCGGCTTTGTCTCCGACGAGGGAGTGCGCCGCAACAAAGGCCGTATCGGTGCGGCCAAGGGGCCGCGCATCCTGCGCCTGGCCATGGCCAACCTGCCCGCCACCTTCGATGCGCCGCTGTATGACGCCGGCAACGTGAAAGTCGAGAAAGAGGACCTTGAATCCGGCCAGTCGCTGCTCGGTGCACGAGTTAGCGAACTGCTGAACGGCGGTCATTTCCCGCTGGTGCTCGGCGGCGGTCACGAAATTGCCTACGGTAGCTTCCAGGGCATAGCGCGCTGGATGCGCGAACTGCACCGGGAAAAGACCCTCGGCGTCATCAACTTCGATGCCCACCTGGACCTGCGCATCCCCGCGCCCAAGGGCTCATCCGGTACACCCTTCTACCAGATCGCCGAGCAGTGCGAGATCAACGGCCGCCCGTTCAATTACCTCTGCGTCGGCGCCGCCGACAATGCCAACACCCCGGCGCTTTACAACCGCGCTGACGAGCTGGGGGTGAAGGTGATCCGCGACCGCGACATCACCAGCTGGCAGCTGGAATCAGTGAAGGAGCAGATTCGCGAATTTATCGACGGGGTGGACTTCGTCTACCTGACTGTCGACCTGGACGTATTCCCCGCGGCGGTGATGCCCGCCGTCAGTGCGCCGGCCGGCCGCGGCCTGTCGCTGGAGCTGTTCGAGCCACTGCTGGACACGGTCCTGGATTCCAACAAGGTATGTCTCGCTGACATGGCGGAGTTCAATCCGTATTTCGACATTGAGGACCACGCGGCGCGCACCGCGGCGCGCATCGGCTTTCAGATCGCCAATGGGGCGACGGCAAACCGCTAGCGCGTGGAGTTTGACCGGCGGATTTCAGGGAGGAAAAATGCTGAGAAGGATTATCTTGAGCGCGTTGTCGGTTTCGCTACTGGCGGCTTGCAGCCATCAGCAGGTTTATGACGCGGTCCATCAGAACCGCCTGCAAGACTGCGAAAAATTTTCCGGGCCCCAGTACCGCGACTGCATCCAGCAGTACGACCAGTCCTATTCCGACTATCAGCGCGAGCGGCGTGAATTGCTGGGCACAGAAGAGTAGAAGTTTTCCCTGCCGCAGCAAAGAAGGCCCCTGAAAAGGGGCCTTCCAGACTGTTAATAAACCCCACATTCCGTTCTGAGCTGGTGCGGTGGCGGTCAAGCACTAGGACGAGCATTTCGAAACGCTGTGAATACATCCCTGTAAGCTCCGGCGGCGACGGTCCGGCCGCTGCACGCATTCGCGGCGCCTTCGGCCCTGTCGCCGACGGTTCGAAATACTCGTCCTAGCACTTTACCTTAAATTTTGACTGCGTAACTTTGTCAGCAACCTGGAAGGCCCCTGAAAAGGGGCCTTCTTGGCTGGATCGCCCGTTTACTGCAGGTGGTCCTTCAGTTCGGCACCAGCCTGATCCAGGGCATCCTGCACCGCCGGCACATTGCTCAGGGGATTGAGCAGGCCGTAGTCGTGGATCATGCCGTTGTAGCGCACTGCGGTGACGGTCACACCGGCGTCGTTCAGCTTGCGCGCATAGGCTTCACCCTCGTCGCGCAGCACGTCCATTTCCGCGGTCTGCACCAGCGCCGGTGGCAGTCCCTTGAGTTGCGCGGTGGTCGCGCGCAGCGGCGATGCGTAGATCTCGGCGCGCTCCTTCGGGTTGGTGGTGTAGTTGTCCCAGAACCACCGCATCATGTTGCGGGTCAGGAAGTGGCCATCGGCAAACTCCTTGTAGGATGCCGTGTCGAAGTTGGCGTCGGTCACCGGCCACAGCAGCAACTGGAAGCGGATTTTCGGCGTGCCTTTGTCCTTGGCCATCAGCGCCACCACTGCAGCCATATTGCCGCCGACGCTGTTGCCGGCTACTGCGAGACGGGATCCGTCCACACCGATTTCCTTACCGTGTTCCGCGACCCATTTGGTGGCCGCGTAGGCCTGGTTGATAGCGGTCGGGTATTTGGCTTCCGGGGAGGGCGTGTAGTCCACGTACACGGCCGCTGCGCCCGAGCGGTTGACCAGGTCGCGGATCAGGCGCTCGTGAGTCGGGTAGTCGCCCAGCACCCAGCCGCCGCCGTGGAAGTACATAAATACCGGCAGCGTTCCCTTGCTGCCCTGCGGCTTGACGATGGTCAGCCGCAGCGGCTTGCCGTCCACCTCGATGGTCTTTTCCGCTACATCCGCCGGTGGCAGCTTGGCGCCCTGCTGGGCGCCGGTCAGTACCGCGCGCGCATCCCGGGGTGACAGTTGTTCGAGCGGCTTGCCGCCGCCCTGCTCGAGTGCTTCGAGAAATTTCTGTGTGTTCTGCTCGACGCCGGCAGAGCCGGCCGCGAAGGCGACGGCGGCGTCCAGGGCGAAGAACAGTGAGAAAACCAGCTTCGATACGGGTGACTTTTTCATGACTCTTACCTCCGGAATTTTCGGGGTCTGCTGCGAGTGATTTGGGGTTCCGTTTATGTGGCGACGTGCACGCGTACGTCTACGTTGCCGCGAGTGGCATTGGAGTAGGGGCAGACCTCTTCGTGGGCGCGGTTCACGATCTTCTCCGCGGTCGCCTGGTCCAGGCCCGGCAGGCTGACAAACAGGTCGATATCCAGGCCGAACCCCTTGCCGCCGTTGATCGGGCCTATGCCCACTTCACCGCGTACACTGGTGTCTTCCGGCACCTTGACCTTTTCCTGGCCGGCGACGAATTTGATCGCGCCGATAAAGCAGGCGGAGTAACCGGCGGCAAACAGCTGTTCCGGGTTGGTGGCGTCGCCGCCGGCGCCGCCCAGCTCTTTCGGCGTGGAGAGTTTTACATCCAGGATGCCGTCGGAAGATTTGGCCTGGCCGTCGCGGCCTCCGGTGGCAGTGGCTACGGCTTTGTAGAGTACTTGCATGTCTGTGTCCTCAAGGTGCGATGTTGGAATCAGGGGTTGTGCTGGGCACGGAGAGAAAGTTATCGCGATAACAGTTGTTGCGATAATCAATTTTCGCTATTGCGTCGATAGCTTCAGTTCACAGTAGTTGGCGGTGGGCTTTGCGGTGGGTTAAGAGAGGGTGACGTATCAGTCAGTGGCGTCGTCGAGACTGTTCAACGCCCGGCGTACCGCTTCGATCTGCGCCTTCAGCTGGCGCACGGACTTGCGGTCCAGGCCGGTGGCGCGCAGTACCTGCGGGGGAATGGCCTGCGACTCGTGCTGCATGGCTTTACCGGCGGCGGTGAGCTGCAGGTGGATGCGGCGTTCGTCCGTGGGATCGCGGCGGCGATCGATCAGGCCCTGGGCCTCCAGGCGCTTGATCACCGGGCTCAGCGCCCCCTTGTCCTGCCCAAGGCGCTGGCCCAGTTCCGTGGCGGTAATGCCATCCTCTTCCCACAGCACCAGCATCATCAGGTACTGCGGGTAAGTGAGCCCCAACTTTTCCAGCAGCGGCTTGTACATCTTGCTCATCGCCAGTGAGGTGGAATAGAGGCTGAAGCAGAGCTGGTTGTCGAGTTTCAGGTCTTCAAAGTCGGATTTGGCCATAGGGCACTCAGTAAAGGACTGGCGGCAATCTTGCGCCAGTTTAGCGCAACTGCGGAAGCGGGGCTGTAGCGGGTATGCGATCCGCTAATTGGAACAAGCAATTTGCTTGGTTGGTACGAACGTCTAGTCAGGGCAAAAACCCTGTGCTAATTTCAGAATGCTGTTTCGAAATAACTGACGGAGAAAATAATAACGAATTTCGCAGCAGTACCCGCTACGCCGCCTCGGGCGTATCAGCTTCGTTATTTATTTGTCGTTCTCCAGCTGCGCGCATATGCCGCGCAGAAAAAAACAATAACTGAACGGAGAGAACGATGAGCAAAACCAAACTGGTTGTGCGGCATCCCCTCGCGCTGGCTGTGGCTATTGTCGGCAGTTTAAGTACCCCGACATTTGCCGAAGAACTCGCGCTGGAAGAAGTCACGGTAACCGCGCAGAAGCGCGAGCAGAACGCGCTCGAGGTGCCGGTGACCGTAGACACCTTCTCCAGCGCCGATATGGAAAACACCAACGCGCTCAAGCTGAGCGACATGGCCGACTATGTCCCCGGCTTCGAAGCCGGCTCCAGCGTCACCCAATCCGGTCTGAGAATTCGCGGTATCGAGAGTCCCAGCATCAGCGCCGGCGGCGATCCCTCGGTAGCGGTATTTTATGACGACGCCTATGTACCCAGCCCCGCGACCTCGATGTCGTTTGCGGATATGCAGCGGGTGGAAATACTCAAGGGCCCGCAGGGGACGCTGTTCGGGCGCAATGCCGCCGCCGGCACGGTCAATATGGTGCCGAACCGGCCCGAGGCCGAGTTCGATGCCTTTGTGTCCGCGCGTCTCGGCAATTATGGCCTGCAGCAGTTCGAGGGCATGGTCAACGCGCCGGTGACCGACAACGTCTTCCTGCGCGGCAACCTGATGAGTTACCGGCGCGATGGCTATGTGGACAACATTTTTCCCGGCGGGGTGGACTCGGGCTCGGAAGATATCCTGACCGGACGCGTGTCCGCGTGGTGGGATATCAGCGACAAGACCTCGGCGCAGCTCTCCTACGACTGGGATGAGGTCGACAATGCGCCGCGTCAGGCCATCGGCGTCAGTCCCTACAGTTACAGCCTCGATCCCTTCGCCGGCAAGGTGGAAAATGATGTGATGGGCGGTGAGGAAACGCGCTCCATGTCGGCCGTCAATGCCAAGCTGATGCACAGCTTCAGTGATGCCTGGAGCCTGAAGTGGGTATCCAGCTACCGCCAGTGGGAAACCAGCAACCGCGAAGAGGAGGACGGCACGGCCGATATCAGCCGCTACCTGGATACCAATAATATCTTCGACTCGGATATCAGCTACCACGAACTGCAGATCAATTTCACCGGCGACAAAGTGACCGCGGTGATGGGGGCCAACTACTCCCGCGAGAACATCTACCAGAGCACCGATGTCACCTCCACGGCCAGTGCGGTGACGCGGCTGGTCACCGGCGATATCGTCAACAACCCGGAACTGCGCGCGCAGATTGCCGGCGGCGCGGCGCTGTCGGTCGGCGGTTTCCCCGGTGACGGGGGCATCGGCGATATGGCCGCGGGTCAGGCACTGGCGGCGCTGGACAGCGTCGACCACCTGTGGGAGCCGGACGACTGGGCCACCTTTACCTCGCTGATCGCACCGGCCATGGGGCTCGCCGGCCCGCTGCCACAAGTGGACGACTACTACGATGCGATCGCCTACAACGTGCTCGGCACCGGCATGTTGTTCGGCCCCTCATTCGCCGGCCAGCACTGGAACGAGCGGGTCGAGAACGAGGGTGACTTCACCAACTGGGGCCTGTATTTCGACATGGATTACGCCCTGACCGACAAGATCAATGTGCTCGCCGGCCTGCGTTACAGCACCGACGAAAAGTCCTTCAGCTGGCTGACACCGGGTACCAATTTCCACAGGATCCGCCCCGGTGTCGAAGAGGTGATTTTCTCAACTGCCGACGACTACAACGTGGGGCAGGGCGTGCGCGAGGCGCGTGAGGAGTGGAGCGCTACCACCGGCCGGCTCGTCGGCCAGTATCACTTTAGCGAAAGCGCGATGGCCTTCCTGTCCTATTCCACTGGTTACAAGTCCGGTGGCTTCGATTCACTGAACCTGCTCACCGCAGATACACCGATCGAGCCGGAGGAAGTCGACAATATCGAACTGGGCGTGAAGGGCGATCTGCTCGACAACCTGCGGCTGCAGGTAAGCTACTTCGACATGACCGTCGACAACCGCCAGCGCAGCGTGGAGAGCAAACCACCGGGTTCCGCCAACGCACTGCCCCGGGTTATCAACGGCGATCAGCAGTTCAACGGTATCGAGGTGACCGTCGACTGGCTGCCGCTGGATACCCTGCGTCTCGGGCTGGTGACAACAGTGCGGGATGAGGAGTCCAAGTGGAATCCCTTCTACGACGCCGAGGGCGAGCTGCAGAATGAGCGCGAGAAATCCTCGGTCAATACCGCCTACACCCTGGCCATGGACTGGGCGCCGGCGATTCCGCTGGGGTCCATCAACGTCCACATGGACTACATCTACGCCGAGAATACCGATGAACTGGAGCCGGGATATCTGGCCAGTTTCAGCGCGATAGACGGCGTGGGTGAGGATGACAAGCGCCTGAACGGCCGCATTGCCTGGCAAAGCGGCGGCGGCAACTATGAGCTGGCGCTGTGGGGTCGCAACCTGCTCGACAACGAGCGCGCGGCTATCCCCAGCGGTCGCACCCTGGATGTGTTCGGCACTCCCTATACGTCCATTTCCGAGCCGCGCTCTTACGGTGCCGAGGTGCGTTACAACTTCTAGCCCTGCTAGAGCACAGAATGTAGGAGCCTGCTTGCAGGGCCAAGGCGCGCGGAAACAAAGCGCAGCTTTGTGCGCGCCTTGGCGACCCGCCATGGATGGCGGGGCCGGGGCTTGAGCGAACGCGAATTAGGGGCGCCAGGGATGGCTGCTCGAGGCTCAATACCGGCACTGTTAGCTGTCCATTCCAGTCTCAAAATTTGTGTAAGTTTTTTTGCCCTGCCGATACAGTACTCTCAATCATCAGTGGAGAGTCCGGTGGACGCGCGCGATCGCCTGTTCCAACAAGCCATGGCCGATTGCGGCGCGGGGGTTACCCGGGTCGCCGGCAGCTATGTGCGCAGTACCGCCGAGCGCGATGACCTGGTGCAGGAAATCTGGCTGGCGGTATGGCGCGCGCTGCCGTCTTTCCGCGGCGAGGCCAGCCTTAAGACCTTTATCTTCCGCATCGCCCACAACCGCAGCGTCACCGAGCTTGCGCGGCGGCGCACCGCGCACGGCGGTGCGGGCGAACTGGAGACCATTGAAGATAACGCCCCCGGACCGGAGCAGCAGTTGCAGGACCTGCGCGATGCCGAGCGGCTGGTGCGGGCCGTGCAGCAGTTGCCGCTGGGGCTGCGGCAGACGCTGACGCTGCGCCTCGAAGGGCTCAGCTATGCGGAGATCGCCGAAGTTCTGGGGGTCAGCGAGTCCAATGTTGCCGTGCGCCTGAATCGCGCACGCGAGCGTCTCAGTACTCGCCTGGGTGGAGGGAGAGGAAAGTGAAATCCGCAAAAGAAGAGCAGTGGCAAACGCTGGAGAATTTGTGGCGCAGGCAGCCCGCCGAGGCGCCGATACCCGATGAAATGCGCCGCAGGGTGCGCCGCCAGGAGCGGCGTATGCGGATCGGTGCGGTGCTGGAATGGCTGGTCGCCATAGCGCTCTGCACCTATGCAATCTGGTTTGCGGTCGAAAACCGGAATACGAACGGCGTTTTATGGCTGCTGGTGGTTTTCGCCCTGGTAGCCTGGGCCGTGGGCTTTTCCACAGCCAATCGCCGCGGACTCTGGTGTCCGCCGGAAGAATCGGCACAGGCTTACATCGAACTGGCGCTGCTGCGCATCGAGAGACATCGCCAGGCGATTCGCTTTGCCTGGTTGCTATACGCCGTCGAACTGGCAATTTTTGCCGGCTGGGAGCTGCTGGCAAGATTCGATGTCATCGAGGCGTCGTTCAGCTTCGTTTCAGTGCGTGCGCTCGCCACGATTCTGGGAGTCACAGCGGTACTCGGTGGCTGGAGCCTGTTTGTCTGGCTGCGCTGCAAGCGCGAGCGGAGAGTGTTCAGCGAGCTGCAGCAGAATAGCGAAAACTTTCTGTAAGGAAATGCACTCGGTCGGGACTGTAGGACTCGAATCAGGAAAATTTCGAGGGAATTAAAAATGTTTACCGATTTCGAGCAGATGCTGACTAGTTTTATCGATGCCTTCAGCAATATGGGGCTGGCCAAGGGTGTGCTGTTCGCGCTCTTCTTTTTAGCCGTGTGGTTCCTGCCCGCAATTGCCGCGCTCTTCTTCAATCGCCGCCACCTGGGCAAGATTTTCCTCGCCAATATTCCCGCCATCGCTTCCTGGGTGGTGTGGTTCGCACTGCTGGCCTGGGCGGTGACCGGAAAAATGCGGGCCCGGAAAGAAGCGGAACCCGCGGCCCAGCCGCGGAACTGAATAGCTACGAACTGCGGGGTGCTTCTTCGTTCCTCATGGTTAGCACTTCGCAGCCCGCAGCGGTAACCAGGACCGTGTGCTCCCACTGTGCCGACAGCTTGCCGTCGCGGGTGACTACGGTCCAGCCGTCTTTTTTCGTTTTGGTGCGGCGGCTGCCCTGGTTAATCATCGGCTCTATGGTGAAGGTCATACCTTCCTCCAATACCGTGCCGCTGTCGCGGCGGCCGTAGTGCAGTACCTGCGGCGCCTCGTGCATCTCCCGGCCTATGCCGTGGCCGCAGTATTCCCGCACGACGCTGTAGCCGCGGCCCTCCGCGTGGGCCTGTATCGCGTGGCCGATATCGCCGAGCGTCGCGCCGGGCCTGACCGCGTCGATGCCGGCCCACATAGCCTCGTAAGTCGTCTGTACCAACCGCTTTGCCGCCGGCGAAACGCTGCCGATCAGATACATTTTGCTGGAGTCGGCGATATAGCCGGATTTTTCCAGTGTGATGTCCACGTTGACGATATCCCCGTGTGCCAGCCATTGAGACTCCCGTGGCATACCGTGGCAGATCACCTCATTGACAGAGGTATTCAACGCATAGGGATAGCCATACTGGCCCTTGCTGGCTGGCCTGGCACGCAGTTCGCGGACGATAAAATCTTCTACCCTGTCGTTGATCTGCATGGTGGAAATACCGGGGGCGATAAAGTCGTCCAGCATCGCAAAGACCCTGCCCAGCAGCTGGCCGGATTTGCGCATCAGCGCCTGCTCGCGGGCCGTCTTTATTTTGATGTCACTCACGGATCAGCTCTTTCAGCATCGGTGTCTGCGCGCGCAGCAGCTTTTTGCACAGCTGGTTGTAACTGAGTTCCGGGTTGAGCTCCGCCAGCATGCCGATCTTGATCCAGAATTCTGCCTGGGCGTTGATCGAGCGCGCCATGGCGGAACTCGCCTGGCGAATTTCGTCGTGCAGGTCTTCGGAAATTTTCACTATGCCCATCGGTGAGCGCCTCAATATGAATATATGAATCATATATAAAGTGTACATACGGCGCAAAGACTGCGACCGGCATCTCGAAACCTTAATATGCAATTTGTTGCATATGGCGTTGCGCGGCGCTATGGTTGAGCGATAACAACAGCAACAACGGTGAGCTTCTCATGGTGGAGTCAACAGAATCCCCGCGCAGTGCGCCCAAACCCAGTCGCCTGCGCATCGGTCGGCGCTACCGCCCCAGTCGCGTCGAGGGACCCTACGATGTCGTCGTAATCGGTTCCGGTATCGGCGGCCTGACCACTGCGGCGATGTTGAGTGCCTGCGGCAAAAAGGTGCTGGTGCTGGAGCAGCACTACACCGCAGGTGGCTTCACCCATGCCTACGACCGCAACGGCTACGAGTGGGATGTGGGCGTCCACTACATCGGCGATGTCGGCGAGCACCCGACCATGACCCGCCAGCTGTTCGATTTCCTCTCCGCCGGCAAGCTGCACTGGGCGCCGATGGACCAGACCTACGACCGCATCTGTATCGGTGACGAGCAATACGACCTGCGTGCCGGGCGCGACGAATTTGTCGCGGAACTGGTGCGGCGCTTCCCCGGCGAAGAACGCACCATCGAGGAGTACCTGCATCGAGTGAATGCGGTGGCCAAGGCGATGCCGCTGCTGACGATGGAGAAGCTGCTGCCGCGCTGGTGCGGGCCGGGGATCAGACTGTGGCGCAAACTGCGCGAGCCGGCATGGCTGAACAAGACGACCTACGAAGTGCTGCGCGAACTCACCGACAACGAAAAGCTGATCGCGGTACTGACCGGCCAGTGGGGCGACAACGGCATGACGCCCAAAACCGGCAGCTTCATCATTCACGCGCTGATCGTGAAACACTACCTGTACGGCGGTTACTACCCGGTTGGCGGCGCCAGCAAGATGGCCGAAACGATCATCCCGCAGGTACAGTCCGGCGGCGGCGAGGTGTTCACCTATGCGCAGGTGGAGACCATCCTGCTCGATGGCAACCGGGTGCGCGGCGTGCGCATGGCGGACGGCACCGAGATCGAAGCGCCGTTAGTGGTATCGGGAGCTGGTGTCTTCAACACCTTCGAAAAACTCCTGCCACAGAGCGCCAGCGAGCGCGCCGGCTACGACCGCGACCTGCAAACGGTGCAGCCGTCGATGGCGCACGTCTGCCTGTATATCGGCCTGCAGAAAACGGCGGAAGAGCTGGGCCTGCCGAAAACCAACTATTGGCTGTACCCGAGTGAGGATTACGAAGGCGAGGTGGAGAAATTCCTCGCCGACAGCGAAGCGGAAATTCCCCTGGTCTATATTTCCTTCCCGTCCGCGAAGGATCCGAGTTTCAACCAGCGCTACCCCGGCCGCGCCACCATCGAAATCGTCGCGCCGGGCAAGTACGAGTGGTTCGCCGAGTGGCACGACAAGGCGTGGGGCAAGCGCGGCGAAGACTACGAGGCGCTCAAGGAAAAATTCAGCCAGCGCCTACTCGAACACCTGTACAAACACTTTCCCCAACTGCGCGGGCAGGTCGACTACTGCGAACTGTCCACGCCGCTGTCGACCGATTATTTCTGCTTCTATCCCCGCGGCGAGATTTACGGGCTGGACCACGACCCGAACCGCTTCGAGCAGCGCTGGCTGCGCCCCAAGACCCGCATCAAGGGTCTCTACTTGACCGGCCAGGACATCATGAGTTGTGGTGTCGCCGGAGCCATGTTTGCCGGCCTGATATCCGCCCAGAGCATTCTCGGCCTGCGAAAAGGGCTGCCACTGATCCGTAGAATTTTTGCTAATGCCAAGCACTCTGCGAAAGTCGCAAAAAGGCCTGAGCAGGTGCCGGGTTCTCTCTAAGAACCCGCGCCTTCCCCTCTGTTCATCCACGGCACTCCGTGTGGATGCACTGCGTTTGTGCCGAGCGATAGAGTTCAGACCACGCGATCCCCGTCCTCCAATAAATCGTATTACGAAAGGAAGCGGCGTCTGGCTCACACTTATCGAAGCCGCACGCCAAAAGTAATCAGTAGCCACCAGCCCGCCATAGTGAAAGGTGACTAGAATCCAGTTGAGATTCCAGTCCCGACGACGCATATTTCTGGGCCCCTACAGAAAGCAGGTGAAAACCAATAGAAATCAGAGGGTTAGAGGATCCAGCAAAATATGGGATATGTGTCGTTAGGACCGTTTTGTCTGGCTGGTACCATCGAGCCAATTTCCCTGAAGGCTTGACCATTTTTGGTCTAGAAGCCAATCTGGCGAGAATTTGATTTTGAAATCATAGTCGTTGGGATATCGGTCCTCAGGACTACGATACAAATGTTATGCTCCTAGAGCGTTCAAAATCCAACTAAGAAAGGAAAATAATATGAAATCTATAGCTTCTAGTGCTTTTGCTTTGCTGCTGGCTGCATCCGGTAACTCTTTCGCCGAGTCTACCTTCAATATGAAAATCAAGGATGGTTCTCTTGCTGATGCAGCAAAATTGGTGAATAGTTTCTGCGAGAAGGAAATTGAGCCAATTGAGCTAGAAAATCCCACAGAAACCGTATCTTTGAACTTTGAAGATATTGGTTGCAAAGCTGCCGCGAAGTTAATTAAGGACTTCGATGCAGGTGCAAAAGCATAACAAACACAGGCAGCGAGGCTCCGGCCCCTGGCGGGGCCTCCGCGGGACGTCTTACTTTGCGCACTTTATGCGCGGGTCGCTGCGCTCCCATTTTCGCGCATAAAGTGCGCAAAGTAAGCCGCCCCTGCTGTGGGCGTTAAGGATCTAAGAATGTACAAACGGATTTTTCTTCTTGCTCTTATTTTTTTGGTTGTAGCTCTACATTCGGTTAGTGCATGGCCAGCATTGCTGTTCTTTCTTGTTTCCGGAATAGTGCTGTGCGCCTACGGTAAAATCGCCAAAAAGCCAGCTAGTAGTATTCTGGTCCAGTCTGGGTTGGTTATGGGGGTTACTCCGATTGTTGTACTTGTTCTTGTGTCGTCTGCGATAAGCGGGCTATTTGGTGGGAGCTAAATCCTTAACAAGCGGCTGTTATCGCGCTTTCGGGGCTGGGACGGCCTTTCCGCCGCGTCGCGGCTCCAAGCCCGCCTCAAAGCCGAGCGTTATGTGTAATCGAAGAATGAAGTTATGGATGATTTAATCGGAGAAATTGGGAAGGGATTTTTTCGGGGTATAGGGTATTTCCTGGCAGAAATATTCTTCGGAACTATCTGCTACTGGGTTGGCTGGCCTATCTGTAAGCTGGTCACTCTCGGAAAATATCCTTCCTCAAAGCAAGCTGTCTACCTAGAAGACTATAGTGGCAATAACCAAGGTTTTTTGTGCAGTGCCGTTGGTCTTGCTGCTTTAGTTGTGGGTGGCTTGTTTGGCGCAGGGCAATTTTAAGTGTACAACACACATAACAAACAGCAGCACGGAGGCCGGAACCTAACCCGCTTTTGCACACACCTCCATCTAACTGATCTGGAGGTGTCCTATGGGACGAAGAACGCGTTACAACCGTTACGACGACGATTTCAAGGCAACAGCAGTCTCGCTAACTGAGATTCCTGGTGTTCTAGCCAAGCATGTGGCTGAAGCTCTCGATATCCATGAAGTGATGCTTTATCGTTGGCGCATGGAGATGCGGCGGGGGCAGATCATGGCCAAGAAGAAAGACATACAGATAGATCCTGAGATTAAATCCGAGCTGAAACGTCTCAGGAAGCTGGAGCGGGAACACAACCTGCTCCAGGAAGAGCATGCCCTTTTAAAAAAAGCCATCCAATTCTCTTTACAACAAAAAGGGAAATCTTCGAGTTCATAGATCAAAACAGGGAGAGGCACAGCATTGCTATGATGTGCCGGATCTATGGTGTCACCCGAGATGGTTACAATTCCTGGCGTCGCCGAGGTGTATGTGAGCGTCGGCATGAAGATAGTGAGCTGTTTGTACACATAAGATCGATTTTTAACCGGCACGATGGCTGCTATGGCAGCCCTAAAATTACCCAAGAACTGAAAAAGAAGGGGATTAACGTCGGTCAGAAGCGAGTTGCCAGAATCATGCGAAATCACGGCCTCAGGGCAGTAAAATCGAGGATTTACACGGCTCGGCCCGGCACGTACAGACATGTCTATGGGATTAAATGCAAGATAGAGGGCATCAAGTTGACACGCCCTAATCAGCTCTGGGTGGGTGACGTTACATATATAAAACTCGGGGACGGTAGCTGGCAGTATCTATCGGTAGTCATGGATCGTTACAGCAGGAAGGTTGTCTCTTGGTCACTGAGTGATCGTAGGGATGTCTCGCTGACGTTGTCCAGTATCGACAGGGCTGTACGAAACCGTGGGCACCACCGAGAGCTCATATTTCACTCTGATCGCGGCAGCGAGTACTTGTCGGGTCAGTACCGTGAGCGGCTGCGGCGCTACGGAATTACTCAAAGTATGAATCGAGTAAAGAACATGAATGACAATGCGTTCATGGAGTCATTCTTTCACCAGTTCAAGACTGAGAGAATTAAGCGACAGGCGATCGATACCGCAAAACAGCTCAGATCGACAGTGACTGAATATATGCGCTACTACAATACCCAGAGGTCGCACTCGTCTATTGGGTATGTATCACCGCATGAATTCGAGTATAAAATCAATTGCTAACAACATGGTGTGTGCAAAAGCGGGTTAAGTCCCCGCCGGCTCTTGGCGGGGCCTCTGCGGGACGGCCTATGCTACGCTTCGGCCGCCCCGCCTGTGGGCGTTAGATTTTGGAGAGAGGCTTGAGATTCTTACTAACTATCTTCCTATTTTTGTCCAATTGTGTATATGCATGCGGGATGGAAATACCAATTGAAGTCAGCTTTGAATTCGGCAAGAAGCCATCTGAAACAGAAGTGGGCTATCTCATGATTTTGGCGCCGCTACGATATGAAGGCTGGAGTATTCAAGGAGTTCAGTTTTCCAAAGGAAAAAATAGTATTCCCATCATGAAATATGTATCGGAGAAAGAGTTTCCTGGGAAGGCGCTATTTCAGGTGGCAGCGACATCAGGGTTTCTAAATGGTAGTAAGTTTACCGCCGCCTACACCCCAGATCCTGTTGTTCACGATGACGGTAGTGTAAGTATTATGCCTTGCTTGCACATCCAAAATATTGACGTAAAAATCTAACAATTCGCTGCTGAGGAACAGCCTACTTTATGCACATTTTATGCGGCTCGCTGCACTCGCATTTTCGCATAAAATCTGTATAAAGCAGGCTGCCCCAGAGCTCGGGTTAGCCCCTAGGAGAGTACATGAGGTACGTCATCTTAATTTTCACCATCGTGATGTCACAATTTCTCAAAGCTGAGGAATATGTGGTTGGTGATGAGTTCACATGGATTAATCGCGACGGATCTTCTGCCAAGAATACAGATTCAATGAAAAGTATTTCTGGCTTCGGCGGCTGGCTCGTTGTAACTCCAGATTTAGATTGGTGGGATAAGTGGAATACTCCAAGCGATCATGTTCCGTACTTTTCAGAGGCAAAGGAAGTATCCTTGGGGCAAAAGTTAACCATTCTCACCTTCTACGGTAATCCATTACCTGATGAAAAAGGCGTGATAAATATAAGTTGTAATATCCGAGTAGCTCGCCCTGATGGTGCTGATTCAGTAAATCAAAAGAATATACCCTGTGCTACTGGCGAATTATTAGGTGAGCGCCTGCATGTATATCTATCACAGGCCGTCATTGAGTATGTAGGCGAGCCTGCAGATCCTTCCGGAGAATGGGTGGTAGAAGTTACTTTAAAAGACAATGTGGCCGGTATTGTGATACCACTAAAAACAAGCTTCGTCCTGCTTAAAGACAAGGCCAGCAAATCAAGTAAGCGGGACGCTGTAACCGGCGCACCTTCTTGAGGCGTTAACCCTTAGAGAAAGATCGTGACACTTACCACTTCCTTAGCACTATTCATATCAATGGTTGTTTTAGCCCTAATACCTGGGCCAGGCGTTCTAACTGTAACTGCAAGATCAGCTACGGCAGGCCTGCGTCATGGACTTTCTACAGCCGCAGGAATCGTAGCCGGCGACTTTGCATTTATTAGTCTTGCCCTTCTTGGTCTAGCCACACTCTCAAGTGCACTCGGAGAATTGTTCGTTGTACTCAAATACCTAGGCGCTGCGTATTTAATCTGGCTTGGAATCTCACTCATCACGTCAAGTTCAATCTCTGGCCATGCCAGAGATATTCAAGATCCTAAACACAGCGCCAGTTTCTTTGCAGGTCTAGTTACAACTCTTAGCAACCCTAAGGCCATTCTGTTTTACCTCAGCTTCTTTCCTGCCCTTCTAGATCTATCTAGCATCGCAGTCCTAGACGCAGCTTTACTGTATCTAATCGCCACGGTTTCTGTAGGCAGCGTTATGTTCGGGTATGCCTACCTAGCTCATAAAGCAAATTCTGTTTACTCTAGTTCCAAAAGCTCACGCACACTTAAAGCAGGCTCTGGAGCATTGCTCGTAGGCAGCGGCCTCTACGTAGCGGCAAGGGGTTAACCAAATTGCTGCATCTGACCGGGAACCTAACCCGCTTTGGACCTCCGCGGGGCGTTATGCACAAAAAGCTCTAAAATAATTGTAGAGTAGAAAAATGAAAGGATTTCTAGCACTCATCCACTTAGCGATAGGTGTTTCTATAGTTATCTTATGGATTTCATGGCCAGAACTTATCTATAGGGCGCAGCAGGTTTCTATCTATATCTCAAACACCTTCGGTGATTTAGCTCAGTTTTTCTTCCGTCCGTTCCACATTGTATTTTTTATTCTTGGATTTTTAACAGGCCTATTCTTCTCAAAGAGTGGGTTTTTATTTTCTTTCTTTCAAGTTCTTCCCTCATTCATTCTATTCGGATTGCTAAATTTTTCGGATGTCCCATTCTATCTGAAGATTTTGTATGGTATCAGCCTGGTCATGTCTTCATTGCTTGGAGCATATCTTGGCGTATATTATCAGCGTAGAAGGCGCGATCGAGGGGGTGTATAACTGGTCGTTCCGGGGGTAACTGACTTTATGCACATTTTTTGCAGATCGCTGTGCTCGCAATTCGCAAAAGGATCCGCCTAAAGAAAGCTGTCCCTGAGCTCGGCGTTAACTTTCTGTTCATCCACATCAAGGAAATTAGGCTTATGACTAAAGTTGCAATTATTCAAGAGGCTCCCTGTATTCTTGATAAAAAAGGAACGATCAAGAAAGCAGTTGAAATTATCCAAAAAGTATCAGCTGATGGGGCGGAACTCGTTGTTTTTCCTGAGGCTTTTATATCTGGATATCCAGCGTGGATTTGGCGGCTGAGGCCTGGTGGGGATTGGGGGATTAATGAAGATTTACACTCGCGACTTCTCGATAACTCCATAGATTTAAGCGCAGACGATCTCAAGCCACTTCAAGATATTGCAGCTACAACGAAAACGGTAGTTGTCTGCGGAATTAATGAGCGTGATTCCCAAAATAGTTGTTCGACTCTATATAATTCTGTCGTAACTATTGGTTCGGATGGTGTAGTTATTAATCATCATCGTAAGCTCATGCCAACGAATCCAGAAAGAATGGTTTGGGGGGCTGGTGATGGCAATGGCCTTAATGTTGTTGATACGTCAGTAGGAAAGTTAGGTGCGCTAATTTGTTGGGAGAATTTTATGCCATTAGCGCGTTATGCTTTATACGCTCAAGGGGTAGAGATTTATATTGCGCCGACCTATGACAGTGGCGAAGCTTCGGTAGGCACTATGCAGCATATAGCACGTGAAGGCCGATGCTGGGTTTTATGTTGCGGTGTGGCGCTTGAGCGTTCAGACTTGCCTGAAAATTTTCCGAATATTGATAAGTTATACCCAGAGAATGAAAACTGGATCAACCCTGGAGACTCACTTATTGTAGCGCCTGGCGGCGAGATTGTTGCTGGTCCGTTAACAAAAGAAAAAGGTCATCTTTTTTTAGATATTGATGTCGATAAAGCTGTTAAATCTAAACGAGCATTAGATGTTGCGGGTCATTATGCTCGCCCAGATGTTTTTAAACTGTCGATCAATAAAGAAAGGCAATCAACAATTCACATTACAAATGAGAGTTAACAGACGCCCACAGCAGAGCTCGCGATAAGTTGCTCACCGCTGTTACGGGCGTTATACATAAGGCTTGCCCGCAAATAGTGGATGTCTCACCATCGTAAAATTTGAGTCTGATCAAGGCTAAAAAGAAAGTCTTTTTTTCAATTCAAACAAGAAGTGTCGAGTTAACTATGAAGAAAAAATATCTGGGTATTGTGCTTATCATCGCGGGCGCCGCTCTGATGGCGTGGGGTTACAGTGTTTATGATTCAGCCGGCTCGCAGATCAGCAGGGCGATCAGTGGTGATACACCCATTGAGGCTTGGGTCGGTATGGTGGGCGGGGCTATCTCACTGATAATCGGTATCCTCAAATTGAAGTAAGGGGCTGCTGGGGGCAGTCCGAGCAGTGAGTTCAGGTATCAGGTAGAGCAACGCGCGAGGCGACACGTGTCGCTGGCCTGTGGCTTGGTCTTTCAGTGGCTTGAGAGTTTCAGGCGGGCCGTTCAATCATGCGAGGGGGAGGCGAAGATGGTGGCAGTCATTTTGGAGTCGACGATTACCTGTCCGGAATGTGGTCATCGAAAAACAGAAATTATGCCGACGGATGCCTGCCAGTATTTTTATGAGTGCGAGGCCTGCCATGCCCTGCTGAAGCCGAAGATGGGTGATTGCTGTGTGTTCTGTTCGTTCGGCACAGTGCCCTGCCCTCCAATTCAGGAAGGGGAGGGGTGTTGTGACTCGGGTCAATAGCGAACCTATCGAGTAGGGGGTATAGGCACCATTCGCATCGTGGGGCTTCGTAACGCCAGCTTTGTGCCCTAGTTCATTGCGGCGCCGCCAGCAGAATAAAAAAAGCCGGCCAGTGGCCGGCGAGAGAAGCAGACGTCGAAAGGAGAGGTAGACGTACGCAAGCTACTTGGGGGTTGATAGGGCGAAACACCCCGGTGGACGAATGGCGGTTCTGGCACCGGGATGTTTCTAAAACTTCTGACTTTCTTTCCGGTAGTTGTTATCTGGCAGGATGGGCACGCTGCGCTTTGCCCATCCTGCAAATGGATTATTTCTTCAGGTGCAGTACCCGTGCACCGGCCACCGGCAATTCCAGTTTGTCGCCGTCGCGCGCGCCGCCGAACAGTTGCGGGGTGATGTCTTCGGCACCGGTAAACTCCGCCGGCAGCGTAAAGCTCGCCGCGTTTTTACCCAGGTTCAGGGCGACGAAATAGACTTCTTCTTCCGTGCGGCGGAAGAACACCAGCAGATCGTTACCGGTATCCACTACTTCCTGTGCCGCGGTGGCGAGCGCCGGCGACAGCTGCTTGTGCCAGCCGATGACCGTGCGGAACTGGTTCAGCATCGAGTGGCTGTCGCCCTCCTGCACGCTGACCGCCTTGTGATGGTGCTCTTCCGGTACCGGCAGCCAGGGCTTGACCTTGGAGAAGCCGGCGTTGATCTCGCCGTGGTTCACCCAGGGCATCGGCGTGCGGCAACCGTCGCGGCCCTTGAATTCCGGCCACAGGTTGATGCCATAGGGGTCCTGCAGGTCTTCGAAGGCGATGTCCGCCTCCGGCAGGCCCAGCTCTTCGCCCTGGTACAGGCAGACGCTGCCGCGCAGCGTCAGCTGCATCAGCAGGAACAGCGGCGCGCGGGCCAAGGCCTGTTCGGTATCGAAGCCCTTGTTCCAGCGGGTGATGGAGCGGGGCACGTCGTGGTTGCTGATAGACCAGCAGGGCCAGCCCTGATCGATCACTTCGCGGTTCTTCTCCAGCGTGTTGCGCAGGAAATCGGCGCTGCTCTCTTCAGTCAGCAGATCGAAGGAGTAGGCCATGTTGAGGCGTTCGCCGGTGGTGTACTCGGCCATGATCTTGTGGGTGTTGTCGTCGCCCACTTCGCCCACGGTCATGGTGCCGGGGTATTGGTCCAGCAGTTCGCGTACGCGCTGCAGGAATACCAGGTTTTCCGGCTGCGACTTGTCGTGGATATGCCACTGGTAGTGATAGGTGTTGACCGGTGGCAGGCCCTTCTCGTCCAGTTCCAGCGGTCGCGCCGGGTTGTCCTGCAGAGAACGGTTGTGGAAGGCGTGATTGATCGCGTCCAGGCGGAAGCCGTCGACGCCGCGGTCGAGCCAGAACTTCAGGTCGGCCAGCAGCTGCTCCTGGACTTCCGGATTGTGCAGGTTCAGGTCCGGCTGCTCTTTCAGGAAGTTGGTCAGGTAGTACTGGCGGCGGCGGGTGCACCAGCGCCAGGCGCTGCCGCCAAAGTTGGACATCCAGTTGTTGGGCGCGCTGCCATCCGGCTTGGGATCGGCCCACACATACCAGTCGGCCTTGGGGTTGTCGCGGCTGGAGCGGCTCTCCTCGAACCAGGGGTGCTGGTCGGAGGAGTGGCTGAGGATCTGGTCGATGATGACCTTGAGGTCGCGCGTATGGGCCGCCTCGATCAGCTGGTCGAAATCCTGCAGATTGCCGAAGATCGGATCCACATCGCGGTAATCGGCCACGTCGTAGCCGAAGTCCGCCATCGGCGACTTGAAGAACGGCGAGATCCAGATGGCGTCCACACCGAGGGACTGCACATAGTCGAGCTTCTGGGTGATGCCCCGCAGGTCACCCACGCCATCGCCATTGGCGTCGCAGAAGCTGCGCGGGTAGATCTGGTAGATAACGCTGTTGCGCCACCATTCCCCGTTGTTGTCGCTGATGGTCTTGCCACTCATAGGTTACTGCCTATTTCATTATTCGAGATCGCGGGCGGGGCCCACTCCTGTTAAGGATAGGGTGAGTATGAAGTAGCCAATGGTGGGCTTCCTCCTCCCCGCCGAGGGGGGAGGGGGATGGTATGGCGGGTTCGGCAGTTGGGTCGCCCGAAACCTCGGCGGCGGAGCGGCTAGGGCTGGTCCTGCACCGAGCGCAGCATCTGCTCCGCCAGCGCGATGGCCTCCTGGCGGTCCTTCACGTCCAGCTTCTGGTACAGGCTGCGGATATGGGTCTTGATGGTACTCGGTGCCACCTTGAAATGGCGGGCGATGCGCTCATTGGAGAGCCCCGAGTGGATCGCGTTCAGCACCTGCCACTCCCGCGGCGTCAGCGGTGAGTGGCGCAGGAAATCCGGCACCGCGTCGCTGTCGAGAATCTCGCGGATGATGGTCTCGTCCAGTTCGATGCGGATGCCGCCGTCCAGCTCAGGCTGCTGCTGGGTCAGGCGGATCAGCTCCTGGGCCTTATCGGCCTCCGCGTCACTGAGGCCATCCTCCAGGGCCGCTTTCAGGATCACGATCAGCGGCTTGCCGATCTGCAGGAAGCTGGCGCTGAAGTCACGCTCTATGGCGATGCTCAGGGCCTCGCGGATGGCGTTGATGGCACCGTCGCGCTGCTCGCGCAGCCACAGCAGGTGGGCCTCCAGGACCAGGTTGCGCAGGCAGTCGGTCACCAGGCCGCAGTCCCGCGCCACCTGCTGCAGGCGGCTGAGCAGGCGGTTGGCGTCGGACCAGCGGTGCAGCTCGATCAGCGCGCGCACGTGGTTGCGCCCGTGGCACTGCTCGAAGTGATTGCTGGGTCGATCCGCCACCGGCGCCGCCTGTTCCAGCCAGGTGGCGATGGCCTGCTGGTTGTCCAGCGCGCGCCAGGCGCGCATGCGCGCCGCGTCGGCGTTGGCGACCCAGTCGCGGTGGTAGCGTTCGCCGGCCAGCAGACGGTCGATGCGTGCCAGCCATTCCAGGGATTCCTCTTTCTCACCGCGGGCCTGGGCCACTTTCAGCAGCAGCGTGTATTCCGGCAGCAACCAGCGCTCACCCACCTTGCGGTTGATCTGCATGCCGCGGCGGGCCGATTGGGCCGCCTCATCCAAATGGCCCTGTTCCCACTGCAGCTGGCCGCCGAGACGGCAGATGAACTCATAGATCGGCAGGCCGGTCAGCTGGTGCTTCTGCACTAGCTGCTTGGCGCGCTCCTGCAGTGTCGCCGCCTTCTTCAGCAGCCCCTGGGCGATGGCAATTTCAGTCTGCTGGCAGATGGCCCAGGCGGCGCTGGGGTAATCGTGCTCGGCCACCGCTAGGGCCTCGACCTCCTGCATATAGGTGATGGCCTGTTCCAGTTCGCCCAGGCAGAAACTGGTCTCACCGGTGACCAGTAGTGCGGTGGTGCGCTCGCCCGGCTGGTCGTCGCGCAGCAGGCCCAGCGCCTCCTCGGCGTACTCCTTGGCCTGCAGCGTCTGGCCGCGGGCCACGGCGGCCTGGGCGCGCATGGTGGCGAAGGCGCCCTCGTACTTACGCCACTGCTGCGGGTCTTCGCGTTGCAGCCAGCTCTCGGCGGCAACCAGGTTTTTCTCGCAGCGGTCGTATTCGAAGTTGTCCCGCGCCATCTTGGCGGCGAGCAGGGTGAAGCGGGCGTTGCGTTGCAGCTCGTTGGCGCCGAGCCAGTCGAGACAGTCGTTGAGCACCCGCGTCTGGCCCTCGCGCAGTAGCTGTTCGCCCTGCTCGCTCAGCAACTGGCGCAAGCGTTCGCGGTCCTCCGCCGCCAGCGCGTGGCGCAGTGCCTCCAGCGGCTGGTCCAGTTGCTGCCAGGTGTCGCAGGCGAGGCGGTGTAGCTCCAGCAGGCGCGAGTGGTCGGTGAGCTGGCGCTGCAGGAAGCGGGCGAAAACCGGGTGGTAGCGGAACCACTGGCGGCTGGAATCCTGCGCCTGCAGGAAGAGCCCGCGCCGTGCGGCCTGTTCCAGCAGTTGTTGGCCGCCATCGAGGCCGCTCAGCCGCTCCGCCAGCTGGGCGTTGACGCGGGTCAGGATGGAGGTGCAGGCCAGCAGCTCGCGCAGCTGCGGCTCCAGTCGCTCCAGCACTTCCTCCGCCAGATAATCTAGGATGTGGCTGTGGCCCTGTTCCAGTTCTCCCAGGTAGCGGTCCACTTCCTCGCGGTCGCGCACCGACAGGGCGAACAGCTGTACCGCCGGCGGCCAGCCCTCACTGAGCTGGTGCAACTGTTCCGCGCGGTCGCTGTCGAGAGAAAAAGGCAGGCGCTGCTGCAGAAGCTGGGCTATTTCTTCAGTGTTCAGTGCCAGTTCGTCGCTGCCCAACTCCAGCAGGCGCCCCTGCACGCGCAGCGACGCCAGGCCCAGCGGCGGCTGGCTGCGGCTGGTGAGGACTACACCGATACCGGCCGGGGCGTGGCGCAGCAGGAAGCGGGTGGCATCGTGCACCGCTTCGTTGTCGATCTGGTGGTAGTCGTCCAGCACGATGCGCAGTTCGCTGGGCAGGCCGCGCAGCTCGGCCAGCAGCTGGCTGATGACCTGGGCCGGATCGGGGCGCTGCTGGGCGGCGAGCAGCTTGTGCGTCTCTCTGTGGGTCTCGGGCACGCCGTTGCCGGTGGCGCGGTGCACGCTCTCGACCAGGTAGCGGCAGAACTGGGTGGGTTCGTTGTCGCTGGCATCCAGCGAGTACCAGGCCACCGGGTTGTCCTGGGCCGCGGCCCAGGAGGAGACCAGCGTGGTCTTGCCGTAGCCGGCCGGTGCCGTGACCAACAGCAACTGGTCGCTGTGGCTGTCGTTCAGGAGCGACAGCAGGCGTGGGCGCGCCAGCGTGTGTTCGGGGCAGTCCGGCAGGCTGTATTTGGAAGTCAGTAGCATCGCTGAATGCGGTCGTCTTTTACCCGCACTGCTCGCAAACCTCCTACTGCGGCGGCTCCATAGCACGCCCTGGCTGGTTTTCGCTCGGTCGGAGCGCTCGACGTACGGCTAGTACGCCTGCGCACTCCTTCTGTCGCGGAAACCAGCCATGACGCACTCTGAATCCGCCTCGCTACGGACGTTTATGAGCACTGCGGGTTCTGGTTGATATTTGTACAGACGTGATTATGCACTATGAGGGTGGCATCGCGACAGGGTTGTGACATCCCCCGGCGATAGGGGGGAGATGGGTACTCTTCTTTGCCAGAGGCGGTACCAAATGGTAATTTCCCTCTGATCAGCGGTGCCCATTTCATAATAATGATGGCGCGAAAATTCTCTTGAGCGCCGTAGCTAGAACAAAAAACAGGGGCGAACATGGCAGATATAGTGATCCTTGCGGCACCGGGCATGGGGGCGGCGGACGAAAGTTTTGCAGAACCGCTGTTTGCGGCGCTGCGTGCAGGCCTGGGCAGCGACTGGTCGCGACTGCACTGCGACACCATCCAGTGCCAGGGACACATGCAGACCAATATCGAGCGGGTGTTCGAGGGGATGCAGAAGCGCGATATGGATTTCCTGCGCGCGCGCAAATTCATGCTGTACGGGATGGCCGAGAGCGCCGCACAGATGGGCGACATCCAGCAGCGCGGCGGCAACTACGAAAAGACCCAGCAGGCGATCTACGCCACCCTGGAAAAGGCCGCCGCGGCCACATCCGTCAACGCACCGGTCGTTCTTATTTCCCACTCGGTGGGGTGTGTAAACCTGTCCAACTTTATCTGGGATGCGCAGCGCCCCACGACCAATCACGGCGTGTGGCGCGATGGCGGTCCCCGCGGTGTCCACAAGGGCTCCGGGCGCGACCTGTTCCTGCGTTTCAAGACCCTCAGCCACTGGTATACCCTCGGCGCCACCAATCCGCTCTGGTGCGCGGGCATGCCGCGGGATCAGATTCAGGCGGTGACCTCCGATACCCGCGGCTACAAGTTCAGCTGGAAAAACTTCTACCACCCGGACGACCTGTTCGGCTGGCCGCTGAAGCCGCTCAGCGCCTCCTACAACCAGGCGGTTTACCGCGACTACGAGACACGCCCGCTGTCGGACTGGAGCGCGTCCAACTGGGGGCCGCAGCTGGTGGCCCACGATGGCTACTGGCGCAATGAGATGGTGCACGAGCAATTGCTCGAGGACCTGCGCGAACTACTGAAGAAGGGCGTGGCCCGCCGGCCGGTTGTCGGTGCGCGAACTCCCGCCGCGGCCACGGTATAATCCCGCGTTCATTTTCCGAAGTAGTGGGTTTTTCCTATGTCGCTGCAATTTCACACGGTCCCGGTCACGCCCTTCCAGCAGAACTGCACCCTGCTCTGGGATGAAGCCAGCAAGCGCGCCGCGGTCGTGGATCCCGGTGGCGACCTGGACAAGATCCTGGCCGCCGTCGAGGAGCGCGGCCTGCAGCTGGAAAAGATCCTGCTGACCCACGGCCACCTGGACCATGTCGGCGGTACCGCGGCGCTGTCGAAACAGCTGCAACTGCCGGTGGAGGGGCCCCACGAAGACGACAACTTCTGGATCGAGCAGCTGCCGATGCAGACGCAGATGTTCGGATTCCCACCGGTGGAGGCCTTTACGCCGGACCGCTGGCTGCAGCAGGGGGATACCGTGACCGTCGGCGACGAGGAGCTGGAGGTGCACCACTGCCCGGGGCACACGCCGGGCCATGTGATCTTCTTCCACCGCCCGGGCAAGCTGGCGCTGGTGGGTGATGTACTCTTCGCCGGCTCCATCGGCCGCACCGATTTCCCCAAGGGGGATCACGACACCTTGATCCGCTCCATTACCGAAAGACTGTGGCCGCTCGGCGACGATGTGCGTTTTATTCCCGGTCACGGCCCCATGTCCACCTTCGGCCAGGAGCGGCAGACCAACCCCTTCGTCGCTGACAAGCGCTTTGGCTGATTCAGCCGAGGTGCGGAATTAGCAACGGCTACTGCGAGAATTTCGCCATGGGAACCGTCAACAGACTGCGCACATTACTGCTCGCCCTGCCGCTACTGCTGGCGGGTTGCGCGGTGGTTTCCGAGGAGGAGTGCCAGGCGGGGCTCTGGTACGAGCGCGGTATACAGGACGGCGCCCGCGGGCGCGGCCAGTCACTCATCTACGAGATTGCGCAGAAGTGCCAGGAGTACGGTGCGCGGGTAGACAGCGAGGAATGGCTGCGCGGCCACGAGGAGGGCGTGGAGCAGTTCTGCACACCGAAGAACGGCTATTACCAGGGGCGCCGCGGCAACAGTTACGAGGGTGTCTGCAGTGGCCCCACCGCCGACCTGTTTATGACCGAGTACCGGCGCGGCCTGGCGGACTATCGGGTGGAGCAGGAGTACCGCCGCCTGGTGGACCGCCGCGATTACCTCGAGCGCGAACTCTACACGGTGCGCGCCGCGCTGGCCGGCGCCAACGACGAGGAAACCATCCGCACACTGCGATTCCATCGCAATTCGCTCGCGCGTGAACTGCAGTTGCTGGACATGCAGCTGCATCGCTACGGCGTGTTCGGTTTCGATTTCTTCTACTGATCCGCGCAGCTCCAAATCACGCATATTACCCAACCAGGAAGTAACGCAATGGCAATTTGGCACGGCAATCCCACACTCGAAGACCTGAATCAAGGTACGGCCGACTGTATGCCCGGCTACATCGGTCTGGAAATTACCGAGATCGGTGACGACTACCTGGTGGGTACGCTGCCGGTGGATCACCGCACGCGCCAGCCGTTCGGCATACTGCACGGCGGCGCCAGCGTGGTGCTGGCGGAAACGCTCGGTTCCGTCGGCGCCAACCTGGTGGTCGATACGGAAAAATTCTACTGCGTCGGCCAGGAGATCAATGCCAACCACCTGCGCCCGGTGGGAGAGGGTAAAGTGACGGGCACCGCCAGGCCGGTGCATGTCGGCCGCAGCAGCCAGGTGTGGGAAATCCGCATTACCGATTCCCACGGCAAGCTCAACTGCATCTCCCGCATCACCATGGCGGTGGTAGCGCACGGCCGCTGATGAGCGAAGCGCAGACCTCAATGGAGCCGCAGGCGTTCGTCTACGAGGATATTCCCTACCGGCTGGTGCGCTCGCACCGGCGCAAGCGGCTCGGCCTGGTGCTGGCGGAGTCCGGTGTCGAGGTGCGGATTCCCGCGCGCTGCGCGGCGCGGCACGGGCACCAGTTCCTGCAGGAGAATATCCAGTGGGTGCGCGCGCAACTGTTGCGGGTCGACCAGCGCGCGGCACAGGTGCCGGAATACCGCTATGCATTCGGCGAGAGTTTTCCGTGGCTGGGGCGCCCGCTGCCGCTGGTGCGCGCGGCGCGGCCGGCGGACGCGGGAATCGGCGAAGTCATCTCACTCTATACCCGTTACCGCGATCCGGATGAAGAGCAGCTGCAGACTGCGCTGCAGCGCCTGTACCAGCGCGAGGCGCTGGATCTGCTGAGCGGCAAATCCGCACGGTTGGCACAGCAGCTGGGACTGAAGTTTTCCTCGGTGCGGGTGCGCCGCACCAAGAGCAAATGGGGGCACTGCAGTATTCGCGGCGAGCTGCAGTACAACTGGCTCGTGTGCCTGGCGCCGGAGCCGGTGGTGGATTACCTGGTCGCGCACGAAGTTTCGCACTTGCAGCACCACAACCACAGTCGCGCATTCTGGCAGCTGGTGGAGAGCGTATGTCCGCGCTATCGGGAACTGCGCCGCTGGCTGCGGGACAACGGTCACCGCCTCACGCTCTGATGTGGGAGCCAGTATGTAGGATGGGCCCAGTATGTAGGATGGGTAAAGGCGCGTAGCGACGTGCCCATCACTCGGAGCGCTGATGGGCACGCTGCGCTTTGCCCATCCTACCAACTACACATGGCGCACCCTACGACTATTCCGTTTTCTTATTTGTAAAAATTTATGGCCAAGAAGCCCCGTTTCTTTACTCCGAAAAAACCATCGCAGAAGCCGCTACCCGCAGCGGGCGAGGCGCGGGTGGAAAAGTTCAGCCACGATATGCGCGGTATCGCGCGCGTCGCTCGCAAGACGGTATTTATCGACAACGCCCTGCCCGGTGAGACGGTGAAATTCCGCTACAGCGCGCGGCGCTCGCGGTTTGACGAAGGTGAAGTGCTGGAGGTGCTACAGCCGTCACCACAGCGCTGCCAGCCGCGTTGCCCCCATGTGAAGCTGTGCGGTGGCTGCGCGGTGCAGCACCTGGAGCCGAGTGCGCAGATTCAGGAAAAACAGCAAATCCTGCTGGATCAGCTGGCCCGCTTCGGCGATATCGAATTATCGGAGCAGGGGCCGGAGATACTCTCGCCGCTGGTCGGCGATCCCTTCGGCTACCGGCGCAAGGGGCGTATCGGTATCCGCCTGGTCAGTGCCCGCCGCCACAGCAAAGGCGCGGGAAAGAAGCTGGTCTTCGGGTTCCGCGAGAAGCGCTCCAACGATCTGACCGATATTGACGAGTGCCATGTGCTCCATCCGGCCATTGCCGTGCAGATCCCGCGTCTTAAACAGCTGGTCGCCGACAGCGACGGCCGCGCGCACTTCGCTCAGCTGGAAGTGGCGGTCGGCGACGACGCCGCGGCAATCGTACTGCGTCACCTGAAACCGATAACTGATACAGACCGGTCGCGCTGGCTGGCGTTTGCCGCCGACACCGGTATTCACCTGTACCTGCAGCCCGGCGACGCGGCCACTGCGCACAGAATCTGGCCCGGCGATGGCGAGGAATTACTGAGTTACGAACTGCCGGAATTCGAGCTGACGCTGCGCTTCCACCCGCTGGATTTCGTGCAGGTCAACTTCGAGATCAACCGGCAGATGGTCAGCCGTGCGGTGGCACTGCTCGATCCGCAGCCGCACGAGCGGGTGCTGGACCTTTTCTGCGGGCTCGGCAACTTCACGCTGCCACTGGCTCGCCGTGCTGGCGAGGTGGTGGGGGTGGAAGGCGAGGGCGCCCTCACCAGTCGCGGTGCCGACAACGCGGCGTTGAATGGGCTGCACAACGTCCAGTTTCACGCTGCCGACCTGACCCGGGATGTCGGCGCGCACAGTTGGGCCGCGGGCGGTTTTGACAAGATTCTGCTCGACCCGCCCCGCAGTGGCGCACTGGAAGTGGTGCGCGAGCTGGCGCGGTTCGGTGCGCAACGTATCGTCTATGTCTCCTGCAATCCCGCCACCCTGGCGCGCGACGCAGGCGAACTGGCGACGCTCGGCTATCGGCTGAGCAAAGTCGGAGTGATGGATATGTTCCCGCACACTGCGCACGTTGAATCCATGGCGCTGTTTGAACGAGTCAAATGATGGCGCCCGGCAGTTGGAATTTTTTCGGCGAAGCACCGCGGTATCCAAGGTTGGCGCCCCGTCGTTGGTGCGCCAGACAATCTGGCGTAAACTGCCTTAAACCTGTGAGGCGTGGAAGATATGCAAGTCGAACCCCTGAGTGACGATTTCGAGGACAACTGCGGGCGCTTTCTGCCGGAAGCCACCGAGCAGGGTTGCGTCTGGGCGCTGGAGGGGGAGGAGGGATTCGCCCTGTGCGAATCCGAAAAGTATCCGCAGACCGAGGTCATGCCTTTCTGGTCCCAGCGCGAATTTGCCGAAATCCACGCCGACGGTGACTGGGGCGATTACAAGGTCGTGGCCATCGACCTGGAAGAATTTATGGACGATTGGCTCACCGGCATGCACGACGATGTACTGTTGGTGGGAATCAACTGGAACGCCGAGCTCGAGGGTATCGAACTGGAGCCGCTGGACCTGCTCGAGCAATTGGAGCAGGAACTGCAGTAAGCAGGCGCCAGCGGCTGTTGTCGACGGGATAAAAACACTAACGACGGGAGTCTCAGGATGGGACAGCTTCGCGGTGTGCGGACGGTCATCTACGGTGTCACCAATATTGCCGAAGCCAAGGCCTGGTATACGCAACTGCTGGAGCAGGAGCCCTATTTCGATTCCGAATGTTACGTGGGCTTCAACGTCGGCGGCTACGAGCTGGGCCTGAACCCGGATGCGCGCAGTGTCACCAGCCGCGCCGACGGCGTTATCGCTTACTGGGGTGTGGACGACCTGGCCGCCCAGGTGGAGCGCCTCAGCGCCATGGGCGCGCGCCAGCACAGTGAAATCGTGGACGTGGGGGAGGGCATACTGATGGCCAGCTTCCTCGACCCTTACGGCAATATTTTTGGCCTGATCGAAAACCCGGGTTTTCAGTCGCAGGATCAGTAACCGGAGCAGTTCCCGTGAGCAAACCGCCGGCGTCGAAGTTCCGCCCCTCCGACCAGACATTCGCCGCCGAGAGCCTGGCGCAGATCGGTCGCGGCTATGTGGTGCCGGACCGGGTGGCGCTGATTACCGGCTGCTCCAGCGGCATTGGCCGCGAGCTGGCGCTGGCGCTGCACCGCCGCGGCACCATCGTCATCGCCACCGCGCGGCGTCCGGAAAGCCTGCAGGAACTGGCGGACCTGGGTATCGCCACCGAGGCGCTGGACGTCAATTCACAGGCGGATATCAACCGCGTGGTGCACGCCCTGAAGACGGCCTACGGCCGCCTGGATATCCTGATCAACAACGCCGGCTACGGCCAGATGGGGCCGTTGATGGAGCTGGATACCCGCGCCCTGGAGGAACAGTTTCGCACCAATGTGTTCGCGCCACTGGCGCTGATCCGTGCCTGCGCGCCGCTGATGCGATCCGAGCGCCGCGGTATCGTGTGTAATATCGGTTCGGTCTCCGGAGTTATGCCGACGCCTTTCTCCGGAGCCTATTGTGCGTCCAAGGCGGCACTGCACACCCTGTCTGAAGTATTGCGCCTGGAGCTGAAACCCTTCGGTATTCGCGTGATGACGGTACAACCCGGGGCCATTGCGTCGGAGTTCGGTCGCCACGCCCAGGTGTCACTGCGCGGCCTGCTGGCCCCGGACTCCTGGTACAAGCGCCAGGAGGATGCCGTGCGCGCACGCGCGCAGGAGTCGCAGCAGAATGCGACACTGTCCAGCACCATGGCGCGCAGGTTGGTGAAAGAGCTGTTGCGCAAGCGGCCGCCGGCGATCGTGCGCATCGGTAACAAGAGCCGCCTGCTGCCGTGGATGGCGCGCTGGCTGCCGCGCCGGATGCGCGACTGGATCATTTCGCGGCGCTTTCAGTTGCGGCGCATACCGCACAAAGGGTAGGGCCTGTTGACACTAAATTCGATAGCCGCGTTGCCGTCCCAAAACGAGCCAGGCAAGGCGCGAGGAGCGTGGTTTAGCGGGCTAAATGAGTGACGAGCAACGCGGCATGGCCCGTTTTGGGACGGAACCCGAAGGGACGGGCCCGTTTTTCCGCAATACTGCGTTGCAGTTCGCTTATGTGGAATGACCACACAGCGCTCACTGCGCCTTGCCTTGCGAAAAAACGGCCTCCGTCGCGGCCATCGAATTTAGTGTCAACAGGCCCTAGCGCGGGTTTTTACTCGCCAGCCAGTCCGCCACCTCGGCGAAACTGCCGCGAAACACTATCTCTCCCTCGCGTTTTTCCATCAGGTAATCGTAAGTACCGTCGTAGTATTCCCCCAGCAGTGCCATCACCAGCGGGATATAGGCGTCGGCACTGCCGCTTGCTGCCAGCTCGCGGTTGGCGTGCTGCAATTGCTCATCCAGCTGCCGGTAGCGCAGCCCGCCGAGACGCTTCTGGATCTTACCCAGGTTATTGCGCAGCTCCTCGCCGAGGGCTTCCGCCGGACCGCGCTCACTGCCGGCAAAGCGCGGCAACGCCGCGTTGACATAGTCACGCACTATGCGCTCCGCCCGCGCCTCTACTGACTCTTCCACCAGTACCCGCGGGGCACCCTGCATAGCCTGCTGCAGGACCGGCGGTACCGCACAGCGGCCGATCAGGCGGCTCTCGTCCTCTATGAATACCGTGCCGGCGGCCTGCGCCAGCTTGAGCAGGTCGATACTGACGCGATTTTCGAAATCGATCTGCGCCGGCTGTTCCCGGCCGGTGCGACCGAAACTGGAGCCGCGATGGCGGGCGATGGCCTCGAGATCCACCGCGCGCGCGGCTTGCTGGACCAGTTCGGTTTTGCCGCAACCGGTGTGGCCGGCAATAACGATCAGTGGCAGCCGGGCGCACTGCTTATCCAGCTCGTCGAGCAGGAAATTGCGCATCGCCTTGTAACCGCCCTCTACCAGCGGAAAGTCGATACCCTCGGCGCGCAACAGCTGCTGTGTGGTGCGCGAGCGCAGGCCACCGCGGAAACAGTAGAGGTAGCCGTCCGGGTGCCGGCGCACGAAGTCGCTCCAGCCCGCCAGCCGCTCGGCCCGCACTTCGGGGGTGGCGAGACGCCAGCCCAGGTCGATGGCGGCCTGCTGGCCGGAGCGCTTGTACTCGGTGCCCACCAGCTCGCGCTGGCGGTCGTCCAGCAGCGGCAGGTTTTCCGCCTGCGGGAAGGCGCCACGGGCAAACTCGACCGGCGCGCGCGCGTCCATTAGCGGAACATCGTTCAGAAATAGATAGCGGTAGTCTGCGGTGTTCTGGCGCAAATCCTGTCTCCCCAAATTTTGCGCAGTGTAACCTGAATAGGCGGCATTGGATGATTCCGTAGCGCCGCGTCTCCCGGGGAATCACCTATTTATGACTGTCGACCAGCTGACCATCCTGATTATTCTCGCCGTCACCGTGGTGCTGTTTATCTGGGGGCCCTGGCGGCACGACATGGTGGCGTTGGCAGCGCTGCTCGCCTGCGTCTTTACCGGGTTGATCGATCCGGCGAATGCCTTTAACGGTTTCGGCCATCCGGCAGTGGTGACGGTGGCCTGTGTACTGATCCTGAGTCGCGGGCTGCAGAATACCGGCGCCATGGATGCGCTGGCGCAGCGGGTGGTCCCCAGGAGCGGCAACACGGCGCTGGCCATATTCTCACTGACCGGCCTGGGCGCGCTGATGTCCGGCTTTATGAACAATGTCGGCGCCCTTGCGTTGCTGATGCCGGTGGCCGCGGATGTGGCGGACAAGCACCAGCTGCCGCCGGGAAAGGTACTGATGCCATTATCTTTCGGCACGATTCTCGGCGGCATGACCACCCTGATCGGCACGCCGCCGAACCTGATCGTGTCCGGTTTCCGCGCCAGCACCGGCGCCGGCACCTTCGGCATGTTTGATTTCACCCCGGTGGGCGTGGTGGTGGCACTGCTGGGCGTGCTGTTCGTGGCGCTGCTCGGTTGGCGCTTGGTCCCCGCGCGCACCCAGGCGGGTGCGGCCAGCTTCGATACCGGCTCCTATCTGACGGAGGCCCTGATCCAGGAAAAGAGTGCCGCCGCCGGTAAGAGCCTGCGCGAAATTGCGCAGATGCTCGAGAGCGAGGACGCGCAGGTGGTCGGCGTAGTGCACAACGATGCCCGCGTATCCCCGGCCACGCCCTGGCACCGGGTCAACGCCGGCGACATTCTCGTGATCGAGGCCGAACCGGAAGCCCTTTCCTCCGCCATCTCCAATCTGGGGCTGCGGCTGGCCGGCGAGCCGAGCAAGGAGGAAAAAGAGGGCGAGAGCAAGGCTAAGGCTGAGGCGAAAGGCAAAGCCGGTGGTGAAAAAAAAGAAAAGGAAGCCCGTGCAGGCAAGGAAAAAGAGAAAGACAAAGCTGCCGGCGACAGATCCGACATACAGCTGCGTGAACTGGTGGTAATGCCGGATTCGGCTCTGGTCGGTCGCACCGCGCAGTTCCTGCGTCTGCCGGCGCGTTACCAGATCAACCTGCTGGCACTGTCCCGGCAGGGGCGCCGCTCGGTGCGCCGCCTGCGCTCCACACCGCTGCTCGCCGGCGATGCACTGTTGATGATGGGGAGCGATGACAACCTGAATAACTTTGCCCGCGAGCAGGGCTGTGTGCCACTGGCCCAGCGCGACATCAGTATTCCGAATAAGGAGAAGGCGGCGATCGCGCTGGTGGCGATGGCGCTGGCGGTCAGTGGTGCGGCATTCGGCCTGCTGCCCGCGGCCATTTCCTTTGCCGCCTGTGCCCTGGCCTTTATGGTGCTGAAAGTGGTGCCTCTGCGAGGTATGTACGAGTCGATCGACGGCTCGGTAATCGTGTTGCTGGGCACGCTGATTTCCGTGGCCGAAGTCATGGAAAATACCGGCGCCGCAGACCTGATCGCGCAGGGGATGCTCGACAACCTGGCCCAGGGCAGCGCAGTGGTGGCACTGGCGCTGATACTGATTATCACCATGACGCTGTCGGATTTTATGAACAACGCCGCTACGGCGGCGGTGATGTGCTCAATCGCGGTGAGCGTCGCCGGACAGCTGGAGGTCAACCCGGACAGCTTTCTGATGGCCGTGGCCATCGGCGCCTCCTGCGCCTTTTTGACGCCGGTCGGCCACCAGAACAACACCCTGATCCTGGGTCCCGGTGGTTTCGAATTCGGTGACTACTGGCGTATGGGGCTGCCGCTGGAAATACTGGTGGTGTTGGTCGGCATACCAACCTTGTTATGGGTATGGCCGCTGTGACTGAAAGTGGCTGACTGGTCTTACGCGACGGAGTCGTCGACCGGCTGGGCCAGTGCTGCCAGATATTTACCGCAAAAGCGCAGTGCATCGGTGACCGTGACTATGCCAGCCAGCTCCCCCTCGCGCATTACCAGCACGGAGCCGATACCGGTATCCGCCATGGCCTGCAGTATGCGGTCCAGCGGGTCGTGGATATCGGCGATATAGGGGCGGCGGGCACAGAGGTCGTGCACATAGAGCTGCTGTTCCTCCAGGCGGTGTCCCGGCGCATTGGCCCGCTCGATATCGTTGCGGGAAATCACGGTTTCCAGGTCGCCATCGCGGGTAACCGGCAGGTGGTGCACCTTGTGTTCTTCCATCAGTGCCAGGGCTGCCTCCACGGTGGCATCGATATCGATATGGTAGGGGAACGGTGTCATCACCGCCGCCAGAGTCGGCATATGGTGGAAATCGCGGGGTTTGGACATGGAACTTAACCCTGGTCTTTAGCATCTCAGAATAGTCATTCGGTGCCAGGCCAACTGTTATCGGATCGGTTAGCACCGGGCCCCGGTACACTATAGCCAATTAGCAGTTGATATTTGTCGGTGAAGGCTTATTATTCGCCGCCTCAGCCGATGGATATATAGAGCGCCCCGCATACCGCTGGCGGGTTGCCATTTTCGGCTAATCTTATTTTCAGCGACTGCCGTATATATGCCGTGTTTAATCCGGCGTTATGCGGATGTTTACGGTGAAATATCGGCCAAACCGCCAATATATCGAAGGTAGCATTATTAAACCGAGTCCCTTTGGTTGATAGTGTTATTTAACAAATACTGATATTGCGCAGTCCGGAAATTAATTCTGTGTCTATATCGTCACAGTGATATTTCTGTGTTTATAAATAACCGCCGTTGAGGTTTATTGAATGTTTCAGGAATACGAACAAATCGAACAGCAGATCGCCGAGCACCAGGCCCGGATCGAAGAGCTGCAGGAGCAGATGGCCCGTGCCGAGCGCAAAAAAGAAGGTGTAATCGCCTTTGATAAAGCCCTCGTGAACCTGGCCGCCGAATATCAGATGGATGAGCGCGAACTTTATGTCGCCCGCGGAGAACAGATCGTCGAGTGGCTGGTGAGCCAGCTGAATGATGAAGACGCGCCGGACTATGTCCAGACCCTGAAAGCCCGTGTCGCTCGCACACTGAAGAAAGGCAGTGAGGCACCGCGCCGCGCCCGCCGCGTCAGTGCGAACGGTTCCAGTGAACCGAAACTGGAGGTCGGTCACTACCGCAATCCCTACACCGGTGGCACCGTGGAAAAGAAGAAGCGCAATCCGAAGCAGCTGAACCAGTGGGTGGAAGAGCACGGCCTGGAAATAGTGAAAGAGTGGAAGATCTGATCCCTGCCCGGTTGTAGCTTCTGTCCGGCATCGCCTCTGGCGGTGCCGGGAATCCCGCCCACACTATCTCCCCGTCTTTTTATAGTTTCCCTGTTTGCGCAGCTATTCCCTGCAGTCATCGTCAGATCGCGGTATTCTGTCGCTTATTTAGCGGTAACAATAATATTTTTCGCGGCGGGGGAGTTTCGAGCGATGAGATTGCGCATATTCGGTATCTTATTTTTATTGATCGCCGGTTCTGCCTGGGCGGCAACGCAGGAGGGGCGCGCAGGATCACAGCAGCAGGTCATCTATCTGGTGCGTCACGCGGAAAAACGCGTGGATGCTGGTGTCGAAGACAAGGATCCGCCGCTGACGGATACTGGCGATGCGCGCGCGCAGCACCTCGCCTACGTGCTGGGTGATATAGGCATAGACCACATTTACACCTCTGACTATCGGCGCACGCGCCAGACCGGTGAGCCGCTGGCGAAAAAATTGGGACTCAACATGCAGCCCTACGACCCGCGGGCGTTGCCGGCGTTTGCGCAGCAGCTGCAGCAACTGGGTGGCCGCATTCTGGTGGTCGGCCACAGCAATACCACGCCGCAACTGGTCGAATTACTCGGCGGTGACGGTGGCGCGCCAATCGATGAGGCGTCGGAGTACGACCGGCTGTATATCCTGATTCGCGATGGCGACAGGGTAACGACATTACTGCAGCGTTTCGGTTCGAGCGGGCGTCGCCCGCAGGACTAATCGTCCCGAGTCACGCTGCCAGTATCTTGCAGTAACGCGCGCACGAATGCCGTCACCACCTCGGACGCCGGACCGTGGTGGTGTTCAGCAAACGCATCGCCGACACTGCTGCGCTCCAGGTTCAGTTCCACGCTATGCGCGCCGGCCATATTGGCGCACTCGACGAACCCCGCGGCGGGGTACACATTGCCCGAGGTGCCGACACTGATAAACAGGTCGCACTCGCCGAGTGTGTGGTAGATACGATCCATCTCCAGTGGCATCTCCCCGAACCAGACCACGTGCGGGCGCAGTGTGCCGCCGCGTTGGCAGCAGTCGCATACTGCTTCCGTGCCGAGGTCGGAGCGGATGGGAAACAGTTCGCCGCTGATAACGCAGCGGGCTTTCAGTAATTCCCCGTGCATATGAATCAGATTGCGGCTGCCGGCGCGCTCGTGCAGGTCGTCGATATTCTGCGTAACCAACAGGAAGTCACCGGGAAAATTTTGCTCCAGCTGTGCCAGCGCCCGGTGTGCCGCGTTCGGCGCTATATCCGGCGAAAGCAGTTGTCGGCGGCGTTCGTTGTAGAAGCGCTGCACCAGTTGCGGGTCGCGGATAAAGGCTTCCGGAGTGGCGACATCTTCCAGCCGATGGTTTTCCCACAGGCCGTCGGCGCCGCGAAAGGTGCGGATACCGGACTCGGCGGAGATGCCGGCGCCGGTGAGCACAACGATACTCTGGTATTTCATTTTTTCTGCGCAGCTTATTACCGGGTCGGAAGGAAAGAATACCCCTCTCCCGAGACACGGGCTGGGCGCCCCCCTTAAATACATCCCTGTACGCTCGTAATCGGCATCCATGCCTCATACGGTCCCGGGTAGGGGTATTCTTCCCTTCCACCTTCTTAGTAAGTCGGGCGCCCACGGGCGCCCGCTTGTCCGATCAATGCATTTTAAGGCGTGGCTTAACGAAGCGGTTGGCCTGGCCGACGAGATAAATCAGCATCGCCCTGGCCCAGCCGTGTACCGCGGCCAGGTGCATCCGGTACAGGGAACGATAGGCCAGCCCGGCGATGCGGCCCTCAATCGTGAGGCTGCCCTTGACCAGTGCGCCCATCAGGTTGCCGACCGCGGTGTGCTTACTGAGCGACACCAGGGAACCGCGATCGCGATAGCGGAATTCCCGCAGCGGCCTGCCCTCGACCAGGGCAATCAGGTTGTGTTCGGCCACTGTCGCCATCTGCTGCGCCGCCTGGGCGCGCGGCGGCACTCGCTGTTCGGCCAGGTCGATGCAGCCCGCGCAGTCCCCGATGGCAAAGACATGGGGGTCGGTGGTGGATTGCAGATCTGTTTTTACTTCAACCTGGTTTTGTCTGTTGGTGGCGAGGCCGTCGAGCTGTTGCAGGAAGTCCGGCGCCTTCACGCCCGCGGCCCAGACGCGGATCGCCGCGGGGATTTCCTCGCCGTCGTTGGTGACCAGGCCATCGGCGGTCGCCTCGGCAACGGCGCAACCGGTCAACACGCGCACGCCCAGCCTGGTTAGTTCGCGCTCCGCATTGTTGCCCAGGCGCGGCGGCAGTGCCGGCAGCAGGTGCGGACCGGCCTCGATCAACGTGATCTCCAGAGAGTCGCGCCTGATGCGGCCGTAGTTGCCCATCTGCCGGCTGGCATCCACCAGTTCCGCCGACAGCTCCACACCGGTGGCGCCGCCGCCGACGATGGCGACCTGAACCTTTTCCGCGATATCGGTTTCCAGCTGCAGGAAGCGGTCCAGCAGCAGGCGGTGGAATCTCTGTGCCTGCTCGGTACTGTCGAGGAATGCGCAGTGTTCGCGCACACCGGGGGTGCGAAAGTCATTGCTCTGGCTGCCGATACACAGCACCAATAAGTCGTATTCAATCTCCCGGGCTGGCACCAGTTGTCGGCCTTCGCTATCGGCCACCGGTGCCAGCTCGATGACGCGGCGACCGCGATCGAGTTTCTGCAGGCTGCCCAGCTGGAAATTGAATCCGTTGGCGCGCGCATGCACCTGGTAATTGAGTGCGTCCAGGCCGGAATCCAGCGCGCCAGTGGCGACCTGGTGCAACAGGGGCTTCCAGATATGGGTGCGGTTTTTGTCGATCAGGGTGATCTGTGCGGCGGGGGAGTTGCGACGGCGTTTCAGCAGTGGTGTGAAACTGAAATAGTGTCCGAGCCTGGTGGCCAGTTGCAGGCCGCCGGCACCGCCGCCAACGATTACGATTTTCTTCATACTACGGTCTTCCTTAGCTTAAAAAGCCGATTCCCCAATCTGTGAAGACCATGTTTTGTTACACCGGTAACTTGTTATTCCGGTGTTTTTTTGTATGGCGGCAGTATCCCCCGATGAGTTGGATTTGGCAATTCAAATTTGTCCCTGCACCGTCTCTGTCTCGTGTGCGATCAGCTGGCGCCAATCCGCTTTGCGCAGCAATCGTACCGGGGCCTGCGGGCGATCGGTGCGGGTGACTGCGCCGATAATGGACGCGTGGTTGCAGCCGGCCTGGCGCAGTGCCAGCAGGCATTGCTCCGCCTGTTCGGCCGGCACTGCTGCCAGCAGGCCGCCGCAGGTCTGCGGGTCGGCGAGCAGGTGCCAGTGCGGCAACTGCTGCCACTCCTGCGGATTTTCGACGTAGGCATAAGCGGCGCTGTTCTGTGGCTGCAGGCTGGAGAGCCAGCCCTGTTCCGCACACGGGGCCGCGCCGCTAATCAATGGCAGGCGCTCGGCGATCAGCGCTGCGCCGAGTGCGCCGCTGCCTTCGAGCATTTCCAGCAGGTGGCCGAGCAGGCCAAAGCCGGTGATGTCGGTCAGGGCGCGGGCGCCGTGCTGCGCAAATATGTCCGCCGCCGCGGCATTGCTCTGCAGCATGGTTTCCAGTGCCTTCTGCACCCAGCGCCCCTGCGCCTTGCCCAAACCTTCGGCGGCGAAAATGGTGCCGGTGCCGAGGGGCTTGCTCAGGATCAGGCAGTCGCCGGTGCGGGCACCGGTTTTTTCCAGTAGCTGATCCGGCTCGGCGAGGCCGTTTACCGTCAGGCCGAGCTGCATCTCCGCACCTTCGGCGGTGTGGCCGCCGGAGAGCGCACACTGGTGGCGGTTGAGTTCGTAGACCGCACCCTCGAGCAACTGCTGCAGGTCGCGCCTGGTGATGTCTGCCGCGGCCAGCGGCAGGGTCACCAGCGCCTGGGCGGTGACCGGGCGCGCATGCATCGCGAAGAGATCGGAGAGGGCGTGCAGTGCGGCCAGGCGGCCGAACAGCCAGGGGTCGGCGACGGGCGCGCGCAGCTGGTCGGAACTCTGCACCAGCAGCTTGCCCTGGGGCAGCTCCATCACTGCCGCATCGTCACCGGCGCCGCGCAGCAAAAAACCGGACTGTTGTGCCGGCAATTTTTGCAGCGCCCGGTGCAGGATTTCCGCGCCGACCTTGGCGCCGCAGCCATTACAGCGCATCGCGGAAAGGGAAACGCCGCCGCGTTCGCCGACGATCTCCCGCGGTCGCCGCGGCGGCGCATTGTCCATCACCACCGGCAGATCACTGAAGCGATCCATAAAGTTGCGATCGATACGATTCTTCCAGCGCCACAGCATTCCGCCGACCGCGGCGGCACCATTGCGCACGGCGACGGCGCGTTTGTCGCCACAGGAAAGCAGGCTGAGGAAATCCCTTTGCGGGCGATAGGGTTTCAATGTGCGGCCGAGCAGCGTCGCGCGCAGGTTGTGATACAGCACCGGTCCCTGGCGCACCGCGTAGACCCCGGCTTTTGGCAGGGGGCTATGGGCAAAACTGGCGACATCGCCGGTGGCGAAAATATTATCGTGCCCCTGTGCGCGCAGCTGCTCATCCACGGATACGAAGCCCTGTTCATCCAATGGCAGCCCGGAACCGGCCAGCCAGGGCGGCGCACAGGCATTGGTGCACAGCAGCACCTGGTCCAGCTCCAGGGTGTCGCCATTTTCGCCGCGTAGACCCTGTTCGGCGATCGCCGCCACCGGCCAGTTGGCATGCAGCTGGACACCGAGTTTGTGCAGTTCCCGCTGCACCAGTCTGCGCGCCAGGTAGGGATAGCCTTCCGGTACCTGCGCGCCGGCGTGAACCAAGTGTATTTGCACACGCCCCGAATAGACCTGCTCTTCCAGTGCATGCGCCATGGCCATCGCCAGTTCGCAGCCGCCGGCGCCGCCGCCGACCACGCCGAGCTTCACCGGCGCGCGGGTTTTCTGTACGCGTCTCTGCAGTTGCTGCCAATAGCGGTAGAAGTGGCCGATCGGCTTGATCGGTATCGCCAATTCCGAACCCGGCAGCTCCCGTGCCGGTGTCGCGCCCACATCGAGTGATACGACGTCGTACTCGAGGTCGGGGCGTCCGAGCAGAGAAACCTTGCGCGCCGCTGGATCTATGCGGTGGGCGCATGCCTGTACGAAGCGGGCGCCGGCGGCGCGACAGAGGCGCACCAGGTCGATATGGGTTTCATCGAGGCGGTAGTGTCCGGCGACCAGGCCCGGCAGCATGCCGGAATAGGGGGTCTGCACCTGTGGGGAAACCAGGGTCAGGCGCGCGCCCGGCAGCGGATTCATGGCCCACATCTGCAGCACTATCGCGTGAGCGTGGCCGCCGCCGACCAGAACGATGTCCTGGTAATTTGGGTACTCCTGCATGGTCACTCGCTGGCAAAAAATTTCGATTGGGCGGTGTAATCATCGCGGCCGTCAAATTGCATGACGGGTAATGCCGTACATTTTAACCCTTGAGTAAATACTAGCCAGCTTGCCGGGCCGCAAGACGAATGGCGCGGCCCGGCGGCGCTTTATCGCGAATCCCGGTGGCAGCGTAATCAATGACGATGCCCTGGTCTTTACTTAATTGGCACAGCTGTAATTGCAGCTTTCGCTAAATTCATTTTCCGGCACCTATTTTACGCATGCCACCAAAACCCTCGACGCCAACTGATGCCCTGCGCCGCCTGCTCTGGTGGCTGTTGCTAGGCATGCTGTTGCTCGGCGCTGGCTCTGCCGCCATTTCGGCGCTGGTGGCGACAAGGGTCGAACTGTGGCTGGAGCGGCGCGGTGTCGAGACGGAAATAGATTACCTGCAGGTTTCCGTTCCGCGTCTGCGTATGGTGGTCCGTGGCTTTCGCGGCCAGAACAGCGAAGGGCGCGGGTTTTACGCCCGCGAGCTGATGCTCGACTACAGCTGGTGGCAGTTGATACGCGGCCGTTTCCAGCTGCAGCGGGCCTACCTGGAAGGCGCCTATATGGACCTGGAGTCCATTGACAGCCAGGAGGGGCGGTTATGGGAAGTCTTCGGCTGGGATCTCACCAAAGGCAAGCGCAAGGATCGCGACTTTCAGCTGATATTCGACTGGGCGCGTATTCATGACAGCCAGCTGTGTTACCGGCATGGGCCCGCCTGGCCGACGCCCAGTTGCCTGCGCTTCGACGACCTGCAGGCGCAAGACTTTTTGCTGACGCTGCAGCGCAGCGGCGACGAGCCCCTGCAGTTGAATATCGCTGCGGAGGATATCAACCTGCGCGACCTGTTGGTGGGGGAGAAAAATGCACCCGCCTATAACTCGGCGCTGGTGGAGCTGGAGCTGTCAGCGGCGCGCTTCGTTCATCCGGCGGCGAGCATCACTGCCGAGCGGGTGGCGGTGAAACAGTTTGGCAGCTGTCCGCCGCGCCGCTGGGCGGAGGCGCTGCGGCCACTGCGGCACCTGGTCGGCCACTGCGGTACCGCGCGCCGCCTGCAACTGGAGGGGGATCTGCAGTTCGTATTCGGCAGCGATGCCGAGGTGCACTGGCGTCGCGGCACGGGTCAGGGTGTCAAGTTGCGCCACCGCGATCGCCGCTGGCAGAACTGGCGCGCTGAAACCATAGCGCTGAACGACTTCGCCTATGTCGACAAACAGGATCAGTTGAGCTGGACGAGTGGCGGTGCCAGCGCCTTCGACTGGTGTCCGGGCGGGCTGCGCAACGACGAGCACCACTACTGTGTGCGCGCCGGCACCTTGCAGCTGCCGCAGCCGGTGACGTTCGACTGGACTGGCAAACTGAGTGTGAGCGCCGGCCCGAGCCGCCTGCAGCAAACGCAGTTATTGGACTTGGACGGGGCCAATCGCAATCCGCTTACCGCGCACCTGGCGCTGCTCGGCCCGCTCAAATACGCAGGTGAGAGTCGCACGCTGGCAGTTGACGGCGTGGAGTTGGAAAGCGCGACCGGCTGTACACCCGGACAGTTGTGGCAGCAGCCGGAATACTGTGTACAGCTGGCGGGATTGCACTCCAGCGACCCTTTTCAGTTGCGTTTTCCTTCGCGGGAGCAGAAGCAGCCCTGGGGTTTTGCCAGTGGCCCGCTGAAGCTGGGCCAGTTGCGTTTGCGGCGCGAGGATCAGCCCCAGTTGCAGCTCCAGAAACTGCACTGGCAACGCATCAACCTGATGGGGGGCGCGGGTAGCTCTGATGCACCGCTGGTGGTGCAGGATTTCGGTTTGCAGGCCCTGTCCGGTTGCCTGCCGGATTCCATGTTGCCGCGCGAGTGGCAATCGCTCTGCGCAGAGCTGAACACCCTCGTTGGCAGCGGTAACTTTGCCTGGCGCGGCGGTGCCGACGGCTACGCGATCCTCGGCGAGTTGAGACTCGAACGACTGCTGCTGGCAGATCGCCTGGACAGCGACAAGGGACTGTTATTGCAACAGCTGCATACCGGCGAAGGTTACATGCGCCGCGACGCTGACGGCGAAAATCCATGGATAGATACGGCGTCAGTGGCGTCGACTGCGCCTCCGCTTGTCGCGAGCCCGGCTCCGCCGCAAGAGGTCGTCGATGAAAAGGGCTTGCTACCTGCGGAGCGCCGCAGACAGCAGGAGCCGGGCAGTGCGGCGAACACGGAAGAAGCGCCTATCGCGAATATCGCCAGCCCCAACCTGAATCTGCACAGCGCATCGCTCAGCCGCCTGCAGGGCTGCCTGCCCGCACCCTGGGCGCGTTTGTTTTACGATCAGCCGCAACAGATGCCAGGCTGCTTTGACATGCGCAACCTGCGCCAGCACAGCCCGCTGGTCATCGCCTGGCAGGGCGGGCTGGATATGGCCGTCGGGGAGCTGACGCTCGATCGCGCCCTGGCCAGGACCCCGCCGGGGCAAACTCTATTGGATTTGTCCGCCCTGCGACTGCCCAGCGGGCGCATCCGCTATTTGCCGCAGCATGGCGTCTTTTTATCGCTGCCGCACCTCTCCCTGCAATCGCTGTACGGTTGTCTGCCGGGTGGGGTTTCGCCGCAGTCGGACACCCGTTGCGCCGACCTGGACGACCTGCGGTTGGGGCGGAAATTTCAGCTCAACTTCGACAGCCGACAATTGGCGGCGGATCTGGGTGGCACGCTGGCCGATCGAATCCGGTTGCAGGAGGAAGAGGGGCAGCTTGTCGCCGATGTGCACGAATTGCTGGCGCCGCAATTGGAAATCCTCTGGTCGCGCCGGGAGAGCAAACCCTCGCGAATAAAGGTTGAAAATCTATCCGTTGCCTCCGTACAGGCCTGTCTGCCCAAAGGTGCGGAACTGCGCGCTGGGCTCCCCCGCTGCGTTTTTTCCAAGGAGTTGCGTACGGTGGGTGAAAACGGCCTGCGCCTGGGCGAAACGATTTTCAAGGCGTCGCCGGCAGCGCCGTCGCTGTGGAGCATCGAGAGTGTCCAGATCGACAGTTTTTTTCTGTCGCCGAGCACACTCGATCTGCACGGGCTGGACATTCAGCAAGTCCTGTTTTGTGGCCTGCACGACCTGTTGCCAGCCAGCGCGCGCGATATCGGCTTCGCCGACTGTATTACGGCGCGGCAGCTGGATTTTGTCGGTGTCAGCCGCATAGGCCTGACGCCGTCTGTGCCAATGGTCGAACTCGGTGCGCTGGAGGCCCGGCCCGTGGCCACCTGGCAGGAGGCCGGTGAATACGTGCAGGCGGGCTTTCGGCACCTGAGCTGGAAAAAGCTGATCTGGGATGGTGATCCGGTCTTGTGGGTCACCGATCTGTCGATGAGCGAACTGCGCGGCTGCGCGCCGGGAGCGGCGCCGCGGGTGACGGTCGAGTTACTGGAGGATATTAGCGATCGGGAAGTCGGTTCCTGTTACGGCGTGCGCGAAGTGCGGTTGTCCGGCACGCAGAAAATTGCGCTTACCAGCCCTTTTTCCAGCAATGGTTCGATCGAGCTGGTGGACCTCAGCGTGGGCAGAGGGGCGGACAAGCCGCTGGTATTCGAACGTATCCAGCTGGACCAGTTTGCCTATGGCGGTGTGCCCATCGGCCGCCTGTCGGGCGCGAGCGGTTGCCTGGCGGCCGGCATGCTGGGCGACTCGCGTTTGGCCCCCTGCTACCGGCTCGGGCGGGTAGAAGTGCAAAGCGTGGATCGCATCGATACGCCTGTCGGGCGCGCGACGCTACTTCACGGCCTGCAAATCGCCGGCGTGGAATTCAGTCAGCACGATTATCCGGGAACATTGCCCGCCCAGTTATTGCAGATGGAAGCTATTGCCGCGCGGCACCTTCGTATCGGTGGCGGTGAAATTGAGGCGCAGCAGTTGGAATTGCAGGGCGTTTCCAGCTGCATCCCCCGCGGCTATATCGACGGCATCAATCACTGTATCTCCACGGGCAGGCTACTGACGAGCGGTCAATATATTACCGGCGAAAAAAATCTGGCATTGACGCAGTTACAGCTGCAGGACATTCAATTGCTGTCCGGCGACGGCAAGCAGCTGGTGCGGGGTGAGAGTGTCGCAATTGCGGCGCTGTTAAGTGATCTCAGTTACCTGCGCTTCGACTGGTTGGAGGCGGCGGGCTTCGAATTCTTTGGCCGGCGCGAGGGCGCGCCGGAATACCATCGTCATTCCGTGATCGGCCGACTGGCGGGGCTGCGGGTGGAGCAACTTGGGTACGACAAGGTTGGTCGCCGGCTGGAGATCGCCAACGTCGACGCGCTGCGGCCCCGCCTCATACTGATGCGCAATCGCGCGGGGGAATACCCCGTCCTGGAAGAGATCGCCGCGCTGACCGGCGCGCCGCCGGGTCGGGTCGAGCCGGTGGCCGAGAGGGCAATCGCAGCAGAGCGACAGTTTCACTATCACGTCCACGACCTTAATGTGCGCCACGGTACTTTCACCTGGGTGGACCGCCAGGGTCAGTACCGAGCAAACCTGCCGATCAGGGCCATCTACCTGACCGCGCACAATATCAGCAACGAGCCGGACGTTCCCCCCATGGTGGTGCTGCTAAACGGGCGCCCCGGCGGTTTCGGCGAAATACAGTTGGCGGGCACCATCGACTACCTGGATACGCGCAAGTGGAATGCCGACCTGACCGGCTACATCAACAATGCCAATCTGATTCCGGCCACGCCATATATGGCTGAGCTGCTCGGCTATAAAATCTTGCAGGGGCAGCTGGACGCGATCTTCGATATTCGGGTGCGCGAAAACAAGGTGGATGCCATTGCGGAAATGAAGCTGGAAAAAATCCGGGTGCGCCGCGTGCGGGAAGAAGACCAGCTGCCGGTTAAATCCACGCTGATTCCGCTGAATATTGCCCTGCTGCTAATGGAAGATGGTAACAGTAATGTCCGTTTCAGCATGCCGATAGCCGGCGACCTCTACGACCCGGAGTTTTCGTTCAGCTTTATTTTCAGCGACCTGCTGCAGAGTGCGATCATGGAGGCCCTGTTCAGTTATTTCACGCCACTCGGCTTTTACACCCTGGCCAAGTTTGCCTGGCGACGGTTCCGCGCGATCGACTTTGACTCCATTATTTTCCAGCCCGGGAGCGCGGAGCTCAGCACTGTCGCGCATCAACAATTGCAGGAAATGCTGCAGGTACTGCGTGAACACCCCGAGGCGAGGCCGGGCGTCTGCGGTATTGCCAACCCGCGCGACTGGCATGCGCTCCACCCGAATTCGACCCCCGATCTGCGTGGCAGCAACGCCGCGCTGGAGCAATTCTATCGCCATCCGCCGATAGAGCTGTTGGAGGAACTTGAGCACCTGGCGCTGGAGCGCAGTCGCCAGATCGAGCGTTTCCTGATTGATGCCGGGATAACCGCCGCGGAGCTGATCCCCTGTGCGCCGGACTACAATGGTCGTGATTTCGACGAGCCGCGGGTGGAATTTTCCAATTAATGCGAAGGACAGAATGCCATGGCAAAGAATCTCGCACAGAAACTTATCGACAGTCATCTGGTCAGCGGTTCGCTTGAGCCCGGCAGCCCGATCGAACTGAAGATCGATCAGACGCTGACACAGGATGCGACCGGCACCATGGTGATGCTGGAGTTCGAGGCGCTGGGTTTACCGCGGGTGAAAACCGAACTGTCCGCCCAATATGTCGATCACAACCTGCTGCAGACGGATTTTAAGAACGCCGACGACCACCTGTTTCTGCAGAGCGCCTGCCGCAAATTCGGCGTATGGTTTTCACGGCCGGGCAACGGCGTCAGCCACCCGGTGCACATGTCCTGCTTCGGCATCCCCGGCAAGACGCTGCTGGGCTCCGACAGCCACACCTGTGCCGCCGGATCCATGGGCATGTTGGCGATCGGCGCCGGTGGCCTGCAGGTGGCCATGGCCATGGCGGGTGTGCCTTTTGCGCTGAAAATGCCAAAAATTCTTGGCGTCAAACTCGAGGGGAAACTGCCGCCCTGGGTCAGTGCGAAAGATATTATTCTGGAAATGCTGCGCCGCCAGACGGTCAAGGGTGGCGTGAACAAGATCGTCGAGTATTACGGGCCCGGTCTCGCCACGCTGACGGCCATGGATCGTCATGTGATCGCCAATATGGGCCAGGAAATGGGGGCGACGACCAGTGTCTTCCCGGCCGACGAGGCGGTGCGCGCTTTTCTTACGCAGCAACAGCGAGAGGGGGATTTTGTCGAGCTGAGGGCGGATGAAGGCGCCGGCTACGATGAAGAGGACAGTATCGACCTGTCGGCGCTGGAACCGCTGATCGCCTGCCCGTCCAGTCCCGACAAAGTGGTGCCGGTGCGCGAAGTGGCGGGACGAGCGATTTACCAGAGTTATATCGGCTCCTCCGCCAACCCCGGGCTGCGCGACTTCGCGATACCGGCGCGCATCGTCGCCGGCCGCCACGTCAACGACAATGTGTCCTTCGATATCAATCCCACCTCGCGCCAGCTGCTGGAAGAAATCAGCCGCAGTGGCGATCTGGCCAGACTGCTCGAAGCCGGCGCGCGCCTGCACCAGACCGGTTGCGGCGGCTGTATCGGTATGGGCCAGGCGCCGGCCAGCGGCCGCATCAGCCTGCGCACGGTGCCGCGCAACTTCCCCGGCCGCTCCGGCACCAAGGAGGACCAGGTCTACCTGTGCAGCCCCGAAGTCGCTACCGCCAGCGCACTGAGGGGCGAAATCACCGACCCGCGCGACCTGGATATGGACTATCCGACCTTCGAGGAACCCGGGCAGCTGCCGGACATGCGCCCGCTGCTGCAGCCGCCGCAGGAAATACCGGTGGCGGTGGAGCTAGTAAAAGGGCCGAATATTCAGCCGCTGCCGGAATTCGAAAAACTGCCGCAGGTGTTGCGAGGACCGCTGCTACTGAAGGCCGGCGACAATGTCTCCACCGACGAAATACTGCCGGCCGGTGCCGAGATACTGCCGCTGCGCTCCAATATCCCCGCGATCAGTCGCTATGCCTTTTCCCGTGTCGATGAAGACTTCTATCAGCGCGCCATGGACCTCAGTGGCGACTGCTTCGTCGTCGGCGGCGAAAACTACGGCCAGGGCTCCAGCCGCGAGCACGCCGCCATCTCACCCCGTTACCTGGGCGTGCGCTGCGTGATCGCCAGGAGCATGGCGCGCATTCACCGGCGCAATCTCGTCAACTTCGGCGTGCTGCCACTGTTGTTCGACGATGCGGAGGATTACGACAGGTTGGAACAGGATTCTGTGCTGGAGCTGGACGACCCGATCGGACAGCTGGCACCGGGCAAGCTGGTCGAGCTGAAGATCAATTCGGCCGGGGATACCATCAAGTTGCGGCACGATCTGTCGGAGGCGGAAATTGAAACCATCAGGGCCGGCGGGCTGATCAACGAGGCGCGGGAGAAGCACCTGGCGGATGGCAAATAAAGTGTCGGCTGCGCCACCGCGGTGCTGGTGAACCGGCGAACCGGAAAGGAAAATTTTATCTGGAGTCAGAAGATGAAGGTGGATCCACTGTCACTGGTGCTTGGCATCATTCTCGGAATCCTGTTTACCCTGGTCGCTCCGAGCAGGACGGATGTCGACGCAAAGTTTGAATACTGTATGCAATTTTATGAAAAGGAAAAATCAAAGACCGAGGCAAAGCAAATCTGCAGGCAGCGGATTTTCAGGAAATAAGATTGTCGGTCGACAGGTGCAGACGGCCAGGCTCGGCGGCTTTAACTTAACCGGGAGGGCGGCCAGCGGTGCTCCTGCTTTCGTGCAAGGCTTGCGCAGGTTTGGCCGCGCTTAAAACGTGATAGGGAGGAATAGGCTGTGAGCAGGGAAGAGAGGATCTCCGGGTGGCTGATCATCGTCTACGCATCGTTTATGCTGCTGGTGTTGAGCGCTGCTTTTTTGATTTTTTTTGCAAATTTCGGCGAGGTAGTTGTTAGCGCCCCAGCCAGTCTGTTTAGCATTTATGGTACGGCTTTGCTGTTCTTCATTCTGATCAATCTATTGGGCTTGATCGCAGGCATACTGGTCGTCAGGGGTGAAGATTCTGCTTCGAGACTGGCGCTGCCATTTTCAATTGTTAGTATACTGAATGTCCCTGTTGGTACCCTTGTCGGTGGATTTTACCTCTGGCAGTACCTGCGCAAGCCTTGACAAACTAATGAGCCTGGCGCGAGCTATGCAACCTTCTCTGCCAGTTATCACAACAACAGGTGCAATTTTGGCGAGCTCGAGATGAATCACGTCGAACGATCTTCCCGCTTCGAAGCAAAACTACTTCGCCCGGCGAAACCCGGCGGTGATGCTTCGTGGACTTTCGTAGTACTGCCAAAGCAGGTGAGTGAAAAGCTACCGAGGCGCGGAAGAACGACGGTGGAAGGTACCATCAATGGCTTTTATTTCCAGGCTACGCTCGAGCCGGATGGCCAGTTAAGCCACTGGCTGCCGGTGAGCGGAGCGCTTCAGGAAGCCGCGGGCGCGGGCTCTGGTGACGTCGTTGCACTGGAAATCAGACCCGTGGAGAAAGAGCCCGAGCCGGAGATACCTCCTGATTTGGAGCGGGCATTGGCGGCCGCTCCCGAGGCGAGAGCCGTTTGGGACGCTACGACGACCATCGCGCGCCTCGACTGGATACATTGGATAACATCGGCCAAGCAATCCAGGACGCGGGCAAAACGGATTGGCGATGCCTGCGACATGCTTGCCAGCGGAAAGAAGCGTGTTTGCTGTTTCGATCAGTCCGGCTACTACAGCAAGGCCTTCCGCGCGCCCGAGGCGGCGGATTGATCGAGCCTGCCATGGTGATGAAACCGCCCTGCAAGTGACGGTGAAAATTTTACTTCCCTACGCTTTTATCCAGAGTAACTAGCCTCAATCACCGGCGCTGCCAGTCAACCGATCCAGCCGCAGCCGCTCGCGCCGGTCGAACAGCCGCCGCGAGGCGACACTGACCGCGACAAAGGTGCCGAAGCCGGTACCCGCGGCGATCGTGAACATGATCAGTATCTGGTATTTCACCGCCAGTGCGGGCGCGGTGCCGGAGAGAATCTGGCCGGTCATCATGCCGGGCAGGGAGACGATGCCGGCGGCGGCCATGGCGTTGATAATCGGCATCAGCCCCGAGCGCATGGCGTCGCGGCGAATATCACCGCAGGCCTCGACCCAGGTCTGCCCCAGCATCAGGCGGTTTTCCACCAGTTGGCGCTGGCGCCACACGCCTTCGGTGAGGCGGTCCAGGGCCAGCGCCACGCCGGTCATGGTGTTGCCGAGCAGCATACCCAGCAGCGGAATGGCATACTGAGGCGTGTACCAGGGCGTCGGCCCGATAATCGTCGTCAGGGTCAGCACGGTGACACTGAACGCGGACACGAACATGGCGGCGGTGCCGATGGTGAAACTCCAACCGCCGCGCAGCCGGTGTTGCTGCCGCGCCATGACTTCGCGTCCGGCGAGCAGCAGCATCGCCACTCCCATCAGCGCCACCCACGGCAGGCTGCCGACCGAGAACAGTGTCTCCAGTACCAGCCCCACCAGCGTCAGCTGGATCGCGGTGCGCGCCGCGGCCACCAGCAGGGATTTGCCCAGGCCCAGGCGCGCGAGCTGCGTACAGGCGGCCAGCGCCAGTACCAGCGTGGCGGCCAGCCCCAATTGCCACCAGGACAGCTCGATCACATTCATTGCCGCAGCTCCTGTTCCCGCAGCCCCGCGCCGTCGATGCGAAAGTGCCGGCTGGCCACGCGCCGAATCTGATCCTCGCGGTGGGCCACCCACAGTACCGGGCACTGGTGTTGGCGAATGTAGGCCTGCAGCCAGCGCTCGACCTTCAGGCTGGTGTCGTCGTCGAGGTTGGCGGTGGGCTCGTCCAGCAGCAGTGCCTGGGGTTCACGGGACAGGGCGCGGATCAGGGCGAGGCGCTGTTTCTCTCCCGACGACAGGCGTGACACCGCCCAGTTGCCGGTGTCCTCCGGGAAGCCCAGCGCGCCGAGGGCGTCCGGCATGGGTTTGCTCAGGTGTTCGCCGAAACTGTCGAACCACCAGGCGGTCTCCGCCGGGACCATCATCACCGACTGGCGCCAGTGGTGGCCGGCCACCGAATCCTGCTCCCGGTCGCCCAGCTGCACGGTGCCGCCGTGGGGTTCCAGGTCCGCGACTGCGCGCAGCAGGCGGCTCTTGCCGGAGCCGGACGGGCCGGACAGGCAGACGATCTCCCCCGGCGCCACTTCCAGGTCGACATTGTCGAGCGGGCCTACCGCGACCTGCTGCAGTCGCAGCGCGCGCTTGGATTTAGCCGAAATAACCGATCCCCCTCGCCATCATCGCCGCACACAGCAGAATGCCGACGATCGCGGCGAGCTCGATATGTACGATCCTGCGCATCAATCGCCACTGGCCGTCGCTGACGTCCGGCAGCTGTCCTTTTTTCAGGTCCTTACTCCAGGAAATAAAGCGTATCGTCGGATAGATGGACAGCAATGCGGCCAGGAAAAACAGGGTCAGTTTTGCGTGGAAGGCGCCGTTGTGGAAATAGTAGGCAGCGCCCTTCTCAAAATGGAAAACCCGTAGCAGACCGACCACCAGCAGCAGGCCGGCGGAAATACCCAGCAGTCGGTCGACCCGTTGCAGTTTGCGCGCGCTCTCCACGGTGAACTTCTGCCCCAGCAGCACCAGTTCTATGGCGATGGCGGCGACCAGCGCGAAGGCGGTGAGGTGGTGTAGAAAGGCGAACAGAGTGGGCATCAGTGGTCTCCCGTATTCCGCTGGGAATTGTTATTTCCAGAATGCGGGAGAAGGTATCACAAATGGTGTAAATATTTACGGGCGGCAATATGCAGGCTGCACGCCGTCTCAAGCCATTGAGTGCACTTTTCCGGTTAATGTCTCCACAAGCTTGTCCACCTCCCGGTAGGCATTTTCGATGGACTGGCGGTGACGCTCGTCGCCGAACTCCTGGTATTCTATGCGGATCTCATAAAAGTCCTCCACACCCAGATAGTGGCCCAGTGTGCGCACATGGGGCCCCAGGTGATTCATGCTCTCGCGGACTCCGCCGGGCTCGAAGCCGAACTCGCCGCTGGAGGACAGCAGCACCAGGGTTTTGCCCGAGAGTATCGGCTGCAGCGGGAAGTCGCCGCGGGCCAGGTCAAAAGAGAAAGTCTTGTTGACCCGGACCACCTGATCAAACCAGGCCTTGAGGCTGGCCGGCATGCCGTAGTTGTACATGGGCGTGGAAATCAGGATCAAGTCCGCCTGCGTCACCTCGTCGATCAGCTGGTCGGAAAGCGCGAGCAGTGCCCGCTGCTCCGCGCTGCGCTGGGCCTCGGGGGTAAATACAGCGGCTATCCAGTCCTGGCTGACGAATGCGGGCGGCGTCGCGCCCACATCCCTGTGGATGAACAGATCTTCGCTGTTGCGCTCCAGCCAGCGCTCCAGGAAATACCGCGACAGCAGTCGGGAAAGGGAGCGGTAGGTCGGCACTTCGTTGTCGACGCTGCGTGCACTGGCATCTATTTTCAGCACTTTTTTCATGTCTGTCTCCGATATCGGCTGGGTTTGTAGTGCAAATATGCTGTCCCGACCTGTCGTTGACAAAGGATGCTTTTTCATCTATAGGTGAATTAAATTCATTTATAGAGATGCCATGTACGACCGATTGAGCAACCTGAACAGCATCCGTGTATTCGAGGCGGCCGCGCGCCTGGGCAGTTTCAAGGATGCGGCGGGAGAACTGCATATCACGCCCACCGCTGTCTCCCACCAGATCCGCAACCTGGAGGCACAGCTGGACACGGCGCTGTTCGAACGGCGTACCCGCGCCGTCTACCTGACGGCGGCCGGCCGGCAATTGGCCGATGCCGCGCGCCTGTCGCTGCAGACCCTGGCGGATGCGATAGAGGAAATCTCCGGTCAGCCCAAGGTGCTCACGGTCAACACCACCAGTGCCTTTGCCGCCCTGTGGCTGGCGCCGCGGCTACAGGATTTTTACCGCGGGCATCCGCAGTTGCGGGTGGTGGTGCAGACGGATGAGCAACTGGTGGACCTGCAGCGCGACCGGCGTGTGGATATCGCCATCCGCTACGGCCTGCCGCCGGCGGAGGGCGGGGCCGAGCTGTTGCTGCGTGAGGACTTCGGTATCTACGGCACTGCCGATAGTCTCGCGAAGCTGGAAAAAGGCAGGCCGATCACTTTGTTTGAAACCCAGTGGAAGAGCCGCAGCCTGCCGGCGGTTACCGCGGAGCAGTGGTGGCGGCGCTTTATGCCGCGTCGAAAAATGCCGGCGCAATACCGCTTCGACCAGGAGATGTACGTGATACAGGCGGCGCTGGCGGGGCAGGGGTTGGCTTTTGTCAGCAACCTGCTGGCAGACTCCGCCGTGCAGCAGGGTTGGCTGCGGCGTTACCGGGGGAGCTGCCGCCTGCCGGGTTTTGGCTACTACCTTTTGTGTGGTGACCGCGGCCAGCAGCAGAAAGTCGAGGCATTTCGTTCCTGGTTGAAAAATGATCTGCCCGCAGCCCCAGGGCTGGGCGGCAAGTGAGGTCGCCTGCGAGCTCCTCTTTGAACCGGCCGCAATTCGCCGCCATAATCCGCTCCTCCCGAACAGAATAACGAGCGTTGTATGACCGATACCTCCGTCTTTGAGGCCACCGAGCGCCTGCCGCTGAAGGAGTACACCGAAAAGGCGTACCTGGACTACTCCATGTACGTGATTCTGGACCGCGCCCTGCCGAATATCGGCGACGGCCTGAAGCCGGTGCAGCGGCGTATCGTCTACGCGATGAGCGAGCTGGGGCTCAAGAACACCGCCAAGTACAAGAAGTCCGCGCGCACCGTCGGCGACGTGATCGGTAAATACCACCCGCACGGCGACAGCGCCGTCTACGAGGCGATGGTGCTGATGGCGCAGCCGTTCAGCTACCGCTATCCGCTGATCGACGGCCAGGGCAACTGGGGCTCGCCGGACGATCCCAAGTCCTTCGCCGCCATGCGGTACACCGAATCGCGCATGGGCAGGTATTCCGAAGTGCTGCTGTCGGAACTGGGGCAGGGCACCGTGGACTGGCAGCCGAACTTCGACGGCACCATGGACGAGCCGGCGGTGCTGCCGGCGCGGGTGCCGAACATCCTGCTGAACGGCACCACCGGTATCGCCGTGGGCATGGCCACGGATATCCCGCCGCACAATTTGCGCGAAGTGGTCGATGCGACCGTGGCGCTGCTGGAAAATCCCAAGGCGACCGTGGCGGAGCTGTGCGAGTACATCCAGGGGCCGGACATGCCCACCGAGGCGGAGATCATCACGCCGCGCGCGGAGATCCATAAGGTTTACGAGACCGGCCGCGGCTCGGTCAAGATGCGCGCGATCTGGAGTAAGGAGGATGGCGATATCGTCATCACCGCGCTGCCCTATCAGGTCAGCGGCGCCAAGGTGCTGGAGCAGATTGCCGCGCAGATGCAGGCCAAGAAGCTGCCGATGGTGGCGGACCTGCGCGACGAGTCGGATCACGAAAACCCGACCCGCCTCGTCATAGTGCCGAAATCCAACCGCGTGGACATGGACCAGGTCATGAACCACCTGTTCGCCACCACCGACCTCGAGCGCAGCTACCGCATCAATATGAACATGATCGGTATCGACGGCCGCCCGCAGGTGAAGTCGCTGGACAAGATCTTGGGTGAATGGCTCAGCTTCCGCACGGTTACGACGAGACGCCGCCTGCAGTTCCGCCTCGACAAGGTCGAGAAGCGCCTGCACCTGCTGGCCGGCTTGCTGGTCGCCTTCCTCAATATCGATGAGGTGATCGAGATCATCCGCACCCAAGACGAGCCGAAGCGGGCCCTGATGGAGCGCTTCGAGCTGACCGATGTGCAGGCGGAATACATCCTCGACACCAAACTGCGCCAGTTGGCGCGCCTCGAGGAGATGAAGATCCGCGGCGAACAGGCGGAGCTGGAAAAAGAGCGCGATATGCTGACCAAGACCCTGGACAGCGCGCGCCGCCTGAAGAGCCTGATCAAAAAGGAATTGCTGCAAGCGGCGGATGAGTTCGGCGATGAGCGCCGCTCGCCGATCGTCGCCCGCGAAGAGGCCAAGGCCTTCAGCGAGGCGGAACTACTTTCCAGCGATCCGATCACCGTGGTGCTGTCCGACAAGGGCTGGATCCGCGCCGCCAAGGGCCACGACATCGATCCAACCGCGCTCAGCTACAAGGCCGGCGACGGCTTCAAGTTTGCCGCCCGCGGCAAGAGCAATCAGCCGGCACTGCTGCTGGACAGCACCGGCCGCAGCTACGCGATCGCCACCCATACGCTGCCGTCGGCACGCGGCCAGGGCGATCCGCTGAGCGGCCGTATCAACCCGCCCTCCGGTGCCACCTTTGAAGGCCTGCTGATGGGCGCCGACGACCAGCGCGTGCTGCTGGCCTCCGACGCCGGTTACGGTTTTATCGCCAGGCTGGCGGACCTGCAGTCGCGCAACAAGGCTGGCAAGGCGATGCTGAGCTTGCCTAAGAGTGCGCGGGTGCTGCCGCCGTGCGAGGTGAAGAATCCGGACGAGGCGCTGCTGGCTGCGGTGACCAGTGAGGGGCGCATGCTGGTGTTCCCGGTGTCCGAGCTGCCGGAGCTGGCTAAGGGCAAGGGCAACAAGATCATCAATATTCCATCGGCCCGCGCCGCCAGCCGCGAGGAGATAGTGGTCGGTGTGGCGGTGCTGGAGGGCAACGCCCACCTGGTGATTCACGCCGGCAAGCGCCACACCAAGATCAAGGTCTCCGAACTGGATCACTACCACGGCGAGCGCGGCCGGCGGGGTAACAAACTGCCGCGGGGCTTCCAGAAGGTGGATCGGGTGGAAGTCGTCGAAAAGTAAATTGCTCCGCTTTCGGCAAAAAAGGCGAACCAAATGGTTCGCCTTTTTCGGTTTGGGCGGAAATATTTTGGCCCGCACATCGCATTGCGATAATTGTAAGCATCCTTATAATAAGCGCCCTTCAAAGGGGGAGCCATGTCCTTAAAAGATACCGCCGCTCAGATGAGTTTCGAGCTGCACAGTGCCGCGCGCCTGTTGCGGCGCAACTTCGATCGTCGCGCCAAGGCGCACGGCCTCAGCCGTTCGCGCTGGCAGGTGCTGTGGCACCTGGCCAAGGAAGAGGGGCAGAAGCAGGCGGAGCTGGCTGAGCGCATGGATGTGGCCCCCATCAGCCTGGCGCGCCAGGTAGACAAGCTGCAGGAAGAGGGCCTGGTGGAGCGTCGCGCAGATCCTGGCGACCGGCGCTGTTTTCGTATCTATCTCACCCCCGCGGCGGAGCCGGCGCTGGTGGCGCTGCGCGGTCTGGCACAACAGACCCGCACTCAGGCACTGGCCGGCTTTTCGGCGGCGGAGGTGCACCAGCTGCAAGGGCTGTTGGAGCGGCTGCGGGAGAACCTGACACGTGAGGAGGTTTGAAGTGAAGGGGAAATTGGGGAAAGTCGCGGGGAAAATCACGGTGCGCCGCCTGGGGTTCCTCGCCGGTATTCTCGTCGCCGTGTCAGTCACAGGCTGGTGCCTGTTTGGTGGCCGCAGCATCGTGGAAACCGAAAATGCCTATATCAAGGCGGACAAAATATCCCTGGCGCCGGAAGTCAGCGGTGTGGTGATACAGGTACTGGTGCGTGCCAACCAGCCGGTGGAAAAAGGCCAACTGCTGGTGCAGCTGGATACGACGCCGTTTGAACTGGCGGTGGCCGAGGCGGAGGGGCACCTGGGGCAGGTGCGCAACGAGCTGCTGGCGCGACGCGCGGATTACGCCGAGGCGGAGGCCGCCCTGCAACAGGCGCGCCAGGATGCAGACTTCTATCGCCGCCAGCTGGCGCGCAACGAGAAACTCGGCAAGGTGGCGGTGTCGGAAGCGCAGCTGGACGAATCGCGCCAGCAGCTGGAGCGGGCGCGGGCACAGATAGCGATCAATACCGAAAAACTCTCCAGCCTGCGCGCCGAACTGGGTGGCAACCCGGAATTTCCGCTGGAGGAGCAGGCCGACCTGAAGGTGGCCCAGGCGCAGCTGGACAAGGCGCGCTATCAGCTGTCCCGCACGCGGATCATGGCGCCGGTCAATGGCGTGATCGCCAACACGGTACCGCAGGCCGGGGAGATGGCGCCGGCGGGTATCGGCCTGATCAGCATGCTGGGTGCCGACGGTATCTGGGTGGAGGCCAACCTGAAGGAGACCGAGCTGGAGCGGGTGCGCACCGGCCAGCAGGCCGAGGTTACCCTCGACGCCTATCCGAATTTCCGCTGGCAGGCGCAGGTGGACAGCCTGAGCCCCGCCAGTGGCAGTGAATTTGCGCTGATCCCGCCACAGAATGCCAGCGGCAACTGGGTCAAGGTGGTTCAGCGGGTACCGGTGCGTCTGCGCCTCTTACCGGCCAAGGACGCGCCCGCGCTGCGTGCGGGTATGAGCGCCAGGGTGCGTATCGATACCAGCGAAGACGATAAGCTGGTAGCCGCGCGCACCAGCGGTGGTGAGAGCGGCCGCGTCGTCCTGGCGCCGTGAGTCCGGTGGCATGACGGCAGTCCCCATGACCGACGGGCGCCGCCGGATGATCACGGTCAGCATCATGCTGGCCACGATCATCCAGGTGCTCGACACCACCATTGCCAACGTGGCCCTGCCTCATATGCAGGGCAGTCTCGGCGCCGGCAACGACCAGATCACCTGGGTGCTGACGTCCTATATCGTCGCCGCGGCGATCATGACCCTGCCGGTGGGCTACCTGTCGCAGCGCTATGGCCGTCGCCGGCTGTTCCTGTGGTCGGTGGCCGGCTTCACCATTACGTCTATGCTGTGCGGCCAGGCCGGCAGCCTGAACGAGATGATTTTCTGGCGCCTGATGCAGGGCGTATTTGGCGCCGCGCTGGTGCCGCTGTCCCAGGCCACACTGCTGGATACTTACCCGCGGGAGAAGCACGCTTCGGCGATGAGTATCTGGGGCGTGGGGGTGATGATCGGGCCGATTCTCGGGCCGACCCTCGGCGGCTGGCTCACCGAATACTACTCCTGGCGCTGGGTGTTCTACATCAACCTGCCGTTCGGCATCCTGTCGCTGATCGGTATCTACCTGTATGTGCCGGAAGGCGAGACGCGCAAAACCCGCTTCGATGCCCTCGGTTTTGGCCTGCTGGCGCTGGCGGTCGGCGCGCTGCAGATGCTGCTGGACCGCGGCGAGCAGGTGCACTGGTTCGAGTCCCTGGAGATTCAGCTGTACGCCATCGCCTCGGTACTGGGACTCTACCTGTTTGTCGTACACTCGCTGACGACGAAGAACCCCTTTCTGTCGCCGGGACTGTTCCGCGACCGCAACTATGTATCCGGGCTGGTGTTCATCTTCGTGGTGGGCATCATCCTGCTGGCCACCATGGCGCTGCTGCCGTCCTACCTGCAGCAGTGGAAGGGTTACCCGGTGGTGACCACCGGCCTGGTGCTGATGCCGCGGGGCCTGGGCGTGATGCTGGCGATGATGCTGGTGGGCCGGCTGCTGCGCACCATCGACGGTCGCGCGCTGATTTTTGTCGGCATGCTGCTGGTGAGCCTGTCCCTGCATTTTATGGCCGGCTTTAACCTGCAGGTCAGCCGCAGCGTGCTGGTGTGGACCGGCATTCTGCAGGGCATGGGGCTCGGGCTGGTATTCGTGCCCATTTCGACCCTGGCCTACGCGACCCTGCCGGCGCAGCTGCGCGGTGAGGCCACGGCGCTGTTCAGCCTGTCGCGCAACCTGGGCAGCAGTATCGGCGTATCTATCGTAATGGCGGTGCTGACGCGCAACCTGTGGATCAACCAGCAGCAGCTCGGCGAACGGCTGCAGTTGTCGCCGGAGCTGCTCGGCGGCCTGCCGAGCGCCGGCGAGCTGGGAGCGCTGCCGGCGAATGTGATGCAGGAGCTTTCGCGGCAGGCGGCCGAGATTGCCTACGTGAATGATTTTCAGCTACTGATGTGGATCAACCTGGCGGCGATTCCGCTGGTGTTTCTGCTGTCGAATCCGCAGCGGGAAGTCGCGGCCGCGGCCTGATTGCGGCCGCGCGGGCGTCGCGTGCTCTTTCGCCATACCGGCCTGCGCCGGTATGACGGGTCAACTATGAGTTAGTTGGCAAACGGCAGGTAGCGGCCCTCACTGCACTCGCTGCCAGGTCTGGGTGCGATAGAAGAAGCCGAGATAGCCGCGCACCTTCAGCTGGTTGCCTTCCAGCCAGAACTTGCAGTCGTAAACCTTGCCCTTGGCCGGGTCGAGAATCTGGCCGCCCTCATAGATATCGCCGTTCTTCACCATGCCGGTGATCACGTCCATGCCGACGATCCTCTGTCCCTTGAGCGCGCCGGGGCACTTGTCGCAGACAGTGTCGTCGGGCTTCATCAGCAGATCCACGACGCGCCCGTAGTATTTTCCGCCCCTCTGGTAGATCTCGATGATGGACTTCGGCTGGCCGGTCTCGTCGTCAACCGTGCGCCACTTGCCCAGTACATCCGCCGCGCTGGCCTGCAGGGCAAACAGCAGGCAGCAGGCCGCCAGCAGCAGGTTTCTCATCATGTCGGTTACCCCTCGATAAATATGTGACCGGGATATTACACGAAGTCACGGATAACAGCAGGAATCTATTTCCAGTGTAGTCCTGGCGTGAGAATTTTGTTTTAGCGTTGCCTTCTACGACGAACAGCTGACCGGCATATGCTTGCCGGACTCCGGTGGCGCCACCGCCCAGGTCTCGTGCTGCGGGTGTTCGTCGTACGGCTTCTGCAGCAGTTCGATCATCGTCTGCAGCGGCCGGTAGTCGCCCTCGGCGGCGGCATCGATGACTTTCTGTGCCAGGTAATTGCGCAGCACGAACTTGGGGTTGGCGGCGAGCATGGCGCGATTGCGCTCGCGGGAATCGCTGTGCTCGCGGGCGAGGCGCTGATCGTAGTGATCCAGCCAGCGCTCGAGGGCGTCATGCTGTGCCGGCGGCATCAGTTCGCGCAGCGCCGCCGGCGGGCGCTCACCGCGGTAGTGCGCCAGGGCGCGGAAGAACAGTGTGTAGTCGGCGCTCGCGTCCGTGAGCAGTTGCAGCAGATCGGCACACAGCGCCTGGTCGCCGTCCTCTGCGGTCTGCAGGCCCAGCTTGCGGCGCATCTGTGCGGCATAGGCGTCGATCAGTTGCGGCTGGAATTCCTCCAGGCAGTCGCGCAGCGCCTCGACACTGACAAAGGCGGAAAAGGCGTGGGCCAGGGCATTCAGGTTCCACAATACGACTCCCGGCTGTTGTTCGAAGGCGTAGCGGCCGGTGTGATCCGAGTGGTTGCAGATAAAGGTCGGCTCGTAGTCGTCGAGGAAGCCGTAGGGGCCGTAGTCAAAGGTGTCACCGATGATCGACATATTGTCGGTGTTCAGTACCCCGTGGGCGAAGCCCACGGCCTGCCAGCCCGCCACCAGTTCGGCGCTGCGGCGTGTGGTGAAGCGCAGCAGCGCCTCCGCCTGATCGCCGACGGGCAACTCTGTAGCATCCGTGACAAAGCGCCGGCAGATAAAGTCGATCAGTTGCTGCAGTGCCTGTAACTGCTTGGTGTAAAAGAAATACTCGAAGTGGCCGAAGCGCACATGGGTCTCGGCGACGCGGATCAGCATGGCGCCGCTCTCGATCTGTTCCCGCACCACCGGCTCGTCGCTGCCGACGATGCTGAGGGCGCGTGTGCTTCTGATGCCGAGCCCGGTCAGCGCCTCGCCGGCGAGGTATTCCCGAATGGTGGAGCGCAGTACCGCGCGGCCGTCGCCGAAGCGGGAGTAGGGGGTCTTGCCGGCGCCCTTGAGATGCAGTTCCCAGCGCCTGCCGCCATTTTCCAGTTCACCGAGCAGCAGTGCGCGACCATCGCCCAGGTCGGGGTTGTAAACGCCGAACTGGTGGCCGGTGTATTTCATGGCGAAGGGGCGGCTGCCGGGGAATAGCTTCTGGCCGCAACCGAGCTGCGCCCAGTCTGGATTCTGCGCCTCACTCTTGTTGATGCCCAGCAACTGCAGCACCGCCGGATTGACGTGAATCAGTTTCGGGTGCTGGAAAGGTGTGGGCTCGATGCGGGTGCCGAAGGCGTCGCCCAGATCTGCGTAGTGGTGGCTGAGGGTGACTTCGCTGAGTTTCATAAATAGCTATTGTAGGGCCGATGGGGGACGAATATTGGCGCTGGTCGTGTCACCGCGGAGTTTAAACCGCCTCAAAGCGCAGTTTGCGCTCATGGGATCGCCAGTGCTCCACCTCCTGCTGCAGCAGTTCTTCGATAGCGGGGTTTTTCTCCAGCCACTCCCGCTCAATGCGCAGCTGGTAGCCGTCTTCTTCGGCGGTTAACTGCAGGGCGCTCAGCGCCCGGTCGGTGCGGTCGCGGTGCACAATACAGGCCAGGCGCAGGCACAGCAGCCGGTCGGGATTTGGGTGGAAGCCGTAGTGCTCCCGCGGCGGCTTGATGCGGCCACGCTGATTGCGCACCAGGTGGGCAATATTTTCCTGTTCCGTTTTCGCAAAACCCGCCAGATCCGCCTGCTCGATCATGTAGGCGCCGAGCTTGCGGGAATTATTGTGGGAGAGCGCAAGGCCGATCTCATGCAGTTGCGCCGCCCAGCGCAGGCGCTGTTGATCTTTGACGCCGGCCAGTGGCTGCAATTGCAGTAGCAAATCCAACGCCGAATCGCCCACGCGCCGCGCCTGCGCCGCGTCCACGCGACCGTCGTGCATCAGCGAGGCGACGGTGTCCGCGCGTCGGTCGCCACCGTGCAGGCGTCCCGCCAGATCGTGGACTATGCCCTCGCGAATGGCATAGGGCGAAACCTGCATGCTCTGGATATCCAGTTCGCAAAAAATCGCGTGCAGTATCGCCAGGCCGGCGGCGAATACCGGGCGCCGTTCCTCGTCGAGGTTGGGTAAATTCAGGTCCGCGACATGTTTGGCGCCGGCGACCTGTTCCGCCAGCCGGTCCAGATCCTTGCGCCTGATCTCCGTCAGTTCGCCGTCGTTCAGCACCCGTGCGACCGACTTGACGGTGCCGGAACAGCCGACCACTTCGGCGTGCTGCGCCAGGTGCTGCAGCTCCTGCAGTTCTGCACGGGCGGCGCGGCGGGCGCGATTGAAGTGGTTGACGGTATTTTCGGTAATCAGGCCATCGGCAAAGAAGCGCTTGCTGAAAGAGACGCAGCCCATATACAGGCTCTGCAGCTGGTGGGGAATTTCGCGCCCGCGCACCAGTTCGGTGGAACCGCCGCCGATATCGACCACACAGCGCAATCGCGGCGGCCCGTCGGCAGCCGCCATGACACCGCTGTAGATAAGGCGCGCCTCTTCGATTCCGCTGATGATCTCGATGGGCGCGCCGAGAATGCCTTCGGCGGCCTCGAGGAAGCCGTCCGCATTGGCAGCCGCGCGCAGTGTATTGGTGCCCACTACGCGGATATGGTCGGCGGGCAGTTCTGTAAGGGCCGGCCGAAAGCGGTGCAGTGACGTCAGCGCCCGCTCGGCAATTGCCGGATCGAGGTTGCGCTCCGCGTCCAGCCCCTCCGCCAGGCGCACCATGGCGCGATCGGTGTGCAGTCGCACCATGCGCTGGTCGCGGAACTCTGCCAGCAGCAGATGGAAGCTGTTGGAGCCCAGGTCGAGAGCGGCGTAGCGTTCACTGTCTGGCACTATTTGTTCCCTGTCAAAAAACTGTCATTTTAATGTAGCAAACTGCTCTACTATTTAATTCGGTTATATCGATCGCCCCGGCGATCCGTGCAAACCCCTGGGACTAAAAGCAGTCTGTCCATGTCTAATAATACGCCCGTCTATCCGAAAGAGCTAAGTTGGCTGTCATTTAACGAACGTGTGCTTCAGGAAGTGGAGGATGAAAGTGTGCCCATTATCGAACGGGTGCGCTTCCTCGGGATTTTCTCCAACAACCTGGATGAGTTTTACCGGGTGCGCGTGGCGGATGTGCGGCGCCTGGCCACTTTTGCCAAAGGTGCAAAGAGCAAGGAGGAGTTCGCCGAGTTGCTGGCCAGTATCAACGAGAAGGTGTTGCGATTGCAGAGGCGCTCATTTTCCGCCTATACCAAGGTGCTGGCGGATCTGGACAAGCAACATATCCACCTGGTTAACGAAACCCAGCTGTGTGAGCGCCAGCGAGCCTTTGTCGTGGATTACTTTCACCGCGAGGTGCTGCCGGAGCTGGAGCCGTTTTTTATCGATGATCGCGATACCATGCCGCTGCTGAATGAGGCGAGTATTTACTTCGCGATTTACCTGCAGCTGGAGGACGGCTCCGAGCGTTTTGCCGCGATGGAAATTCCCACCGATACTTTGCCGCGTTTTGTGGTGATCCCGCCGCGGCAGGGTAAGCACGAAAAAGTGTATATCGTCCTCGACAATATTATCCGTGCCTGTCTGGTAGAGGTGTTCCGCTATGTGTTGCCGATCGCGAAAGCCGAGGCTTTTATGTTCAAGATCAGTCGCGATGCGGAACTGGAGCTGGGCGAACAGATCACGCAGAATATTGTCGATCGCGTCGCCAAGTCGCTGAAGAAACGCAAGCAGGCAGAGCCGGTGCGCATGGCTTACGATGCGCAGATGCCGGAGGTACTGCTGAGTCTGGTGAAGAAAAAACTGAAGATGGGGCGCTATGACAGCTTTACCCCGGGTGGCCGCTACCATAACTCCAAGGACTTTATGGGCTTTCCCGCCGATTCGGCGCGGCATCGTTACAAGCCCCTGAGTCCGCTGCCGACGCTGCCGGACAACGAGAGTGTCTTCAATCTGCTCAGCAGCCGCGATCAGCTGTATTACTACCCTTATCACGACTTCCGCGCGATCACGAATTTCTTGATATCGGCGGCGCTGGATCCGCAGGTGAAGGAGATCCGCATCAATCTCTACCGCGTGGCGAAAAATTCCCGAGTCGTCGCCGCGCTGGTGAATGCAGTGCGCAACAACAAGAAGGTGATTGCGGTCGTGGAACTGCAGGCGCGCTTCGACGAGCTGGCCAATATCCACTGGTCCAACGAGCTGCGCGATGCGGGGGTCAACGTTATCTATGGCGTTCCCGGGCTGAAAGTGCACTGCAAACTGATTTCGATCGTGCGCAAGGAGGACGGCGAAGACCGCTTCTACAGCCATCTGGGTACCGGAAACTTTAATGAGAGCACCGCGCGTGTCTATTGCGATTTCAGCCTGCTGACCAGTGATCAGGCGCTGGGCCAGGATGTGTACAACGTGTTCGAGTTCATCCAGTTCACGCACCTGCGGCCTGACTACCAGCATATTGCCGTTTCTCCCTACACCAATCGCCCGGCGCTGCTGCACGCCATCGATCGCGAGATCGCAGCCGCTGAAGCGGGCGCAGAAGCCGAGCTGTTTTTCAAATGCAACAACCTGGTGGACAGTGAGGTCGTGGAGCGGCTGTACCGGGCCAGTGCCGCGGGAGTAAAAATACGCATCATCGTCCGCAGCATGTGTTCACTGGTCTGCGAGACTGCCGGGCTGTCGGACAATATTCGCGTGATCAGCCTGGTGGACAAATACCTCGAGCACGCCCGTGTCTATATCTTCCACAACGGCGGCGACGAGCGGGTATGGATGTCCTCGGCAGACCTGATGACACGCAATCTGGACCACCGGGTCGAAGTCACTTTCCCGATCACCGACGCTGGACACCAGCGGATGGTGAAGGAAATCATGGAACTGCAGTGGAGTGACAACGAGAAGGCGTGGCTGCTGGATGCCGAGCAGAGCAATACTCGCATCGCGCAAAATACCGAGAAGGGCTGTCGTTCCCAGGACGCGATCTATCGCTATCTGAAACGGCAGGGCACCGGCAAGGTGTAGGAAAACCTGCGTCGTCGACTGGCTAGCGGCGGCTCATGCCGACCAGTTTGCCGCGGCTGAAGGAAAAGCGATAGCGGTTGCCGACCCTGAGTTGCTGCTGGCATGTCGACTGGATGGTAATGCGGGGGAACTGTGGTGTGACAACCCAGGTGCTGAAGTCATTGCCGGGCCCGCGACCGATCAGCCAGTAGTGATCACCGCCGGTACAGGTACCCCTTTTCATGCAGTTGTCGAAGCCCCAGACATAGGCGTCGACATCGTATTGCGCGGGCGTATTGTCCGCCTCGCGAAACGGCTCTGCGGAGTTGTCGGTGAATGTGTAGAGGTCGTCAAACTTTATCCGGCGGAACCCCCGCGCCGGCGTCTTACAGCTGACAGTGTGCTGCTTGGCCTTGATCCGCGCATGGGCTCCGGACTTGTCCTTTCTCGCACCGGACATCTCACTCGGCAGGTAGCCGCAGCCACTGGTGACGGCCAGCGCCAGCGCGCCGATGCTCGCCGCCAAGCCAATAAAACGCACTATCCACACCTCGCGCTAACGGACCCCTCTATCCACTATAGCCGCTAATCAGTGCTTTGACGCGCCAGAGGGGCGACGCTTGAAGCGCCACTTGCGCCGGTAGGGGAAGGCACTCTCCACGTGGCCGGCGCGAATGCGCTCCTGCAGGTGTTGCCAGTAGCGGTAGTCGTAGAGATCGCTGTGCTGGTCCTCGAAGGCCTGGCGCGCAGTCGGATTGCCGGAGAAAAACAGGCGGAACTCCTCCGGGAACACGTCCGCTTCATCCACCGTGTACCAGGGTTTGTCCGACAGTTCCTGCTCTTCGGTCTGCGCAGTAGGGATTGCGCGGAAGTTGCAGTCGGTCAGCGGGCACAATTCATCGTAGTCATAGAAAACCACGCGGCCATGGCGGGTCACGCCAAAGTTCTTCAGCAGCATGTCGCCGGGGAAGATATTGGCCGCGGCCAGCTGCTTGATGGCATTGCCGTATTCCTCCATCGCCTCGCGCACTTCCTCTTCGCTGGCGTTCTGCAGGTAGAGATTCAGCGGCTCCATGCGGCGTTCGACATACAGGTGCTTGATGATCACCCACTTGTCATCAATATGCAGCTTGGACGGCGCCAGCTCCTGCAGCTCCTGCAGCAGCTCGTCGCTGAAACGGTTGCGGTAAAAAATGAAGTTGGTGTACTCCTGCGTATCCGCCATACGCCCGACCCGGTCGGAACGCGAAACGAACTTGTACTTCTCGCGGACGATTTCCTCGGTGACCGTCTTGGGGCGGTCGAACCTGTCCTTGATGACCTTGAACACTACCGGGTAGGACGGCAGCGTAAATACACTCATGACCATGCCCTTGATGCCGGGCGCGATAATGAACTTGTCGTTGCTCACCTTCATATGGGCGAGGACGTGCCGGTAGAACTCGGTCTTGCCGTGCTTGTGGAAGCCGATGGAATTGTACAGTTCCGATCGTTCTTTCAGCGGCATGATGGTGGACAGGAAACGCACGAAGCGCGACGGGATCGGCGCGTCCACCATGAAGTAGGAGCGGGTGAAACTGAAAATGATACTGGCGGAGTCGTTACTGTAGAGCACCGTGTCGACGAAGATGCCGCCGCGGCCGTTGTTCAGGCACGGCAGGATCAGCGGGATCACTTCGCCGCCGAACATCATGCGCCCGACCAGGTAGGCGGCCTTGTTGCGGTAGAACACCGATTCCAGCATGTCCACGCGCAGGTTCTTTTCGTTTTCCAGCCCGGCCAGCGGGGCGGCGCGCAGGGCCGCGCAGATGTTTTCGATATCCCGCTGCTGGTTTTCCCAGGGCACCGAAAAGCCGTAGTCGTTGAGTATGTCCTCGATCATGTACTCGAGGCCGTCGCGGGCGCTGTAGCTGATGTAGATGCTGTAGTCCCGCAGCGGTTTGTCGTCCGGCGTGCGCGAGGGTTTCACGAACAGGTTGCTGTCGTGAATGTTGGCGTGCTGGAACTGGCTGCAGAACACCGAGTTGAAGAAGGTCTCGGCAATCTCGTAGTTGCTGTGGTTGGCGACCAGCTGTGCGTAAGTGGCGCGCGCCTCGCGCCACAAGTCCAGCATGCTGGTGTCCTTGCTGGTGACCGAGTGCACCAGCTTCAGCACCTGGTTGACCTTGGTCTTGTAGATGTCGATGCGTTCCTTGTTGGCCAGGTGTACCGCCTGCCAGGACGCGGTCTCGAAGCGCGCCTTGGCACCGAGGGTGATGTTCTGGTAGTCGGCGAAATAGGCATCGAAGCCATTGAGGATGGTCTTGGCGATACGGCGCGCTGTCGGTGAGTGATTGGTCATGCACTAGACTTTGGTTCTGGAAAACAAGTTCAGCCGAACGACTGTAGGAGCGGCGGGGCGGCCATCCGCCGTTGGCCACAAGCGGGCTTCCATGGAGCCGGTGGCTTCGATCGGCCCTGCTGCCGGTAGCCGCCCGGGAAAAAACCTGATCGGTTCTGTTTTCGAGCCGCCGGCGCTTTTCCCGGGCGGCTACCGGCAGCAGGGCCTGACTCAGTGCTAGCCGGCAGCCTTCGATCGCGGCCACTGGCGGATGGCCGCCTCGCCGCTCCTACAGTGAGAGTAACCGGATAGTAGCACGGCGCGCCGGAGCATCCCTTGAACGATTGGATCAGCAGCTTTGTCTTTTTCTTTGCCGTCATCGACCCGGTCGGCACCCTGCCGGTATTTATCGCCGTCACCGCCCGCCACGCCGAGTGGCAGAAACGCAAGATCGCCATACTGGCGGTCATAGTCGCCACCGGCATCCTGATGTTCTTCCTGTTGGCCGGCCAGTACCTGCTGGAGACCATCGGCGTGCCGCTGTCGGCCTTCCAGGTGGCCGGCGGCGTGGTGCTGTTTCTGTTTGCGTTGACGATGATCTTCGGTGAGGGCAAGCCGGAGCAGGAAGTGGAGATCGTCAAGGAGGGCCACGAGACGGCGATATTCCCGCTGGCGGTGCCGTCGATTGCCTCGCCGGGCGCGATGCTGGCGGCGGTGGTGCTGACCGACAACTACCGTTTCGACCCGATCCACCAGGCGCGCACCGCCACGGCCATGCTGGCGGTGCTGGGTATAGTGCTGCTGATCCTGCTCACGGCCAACTGGATATACCGCTGGATCGGCAATGCCGGTGCCAGCATCGTCAGCCGGGTGATGGGGCTGATCCTGGCCTCGGTGGCGACCACCAACGTGCTGCTGGGGATACAGCAGTTCTTTTCCGTGTAGCAGCAATCGGCGGACGCGATCAGACTTCCATCGAATCAGTGGCTCCGATCGGCCCTGCTGCCGGTGGCCATCCGGCAAAAAACCTTATCGGTAACTATTTGCCGGACGGCCACCGGCAGCAGGACCTGACAGTGCCAGCCGGCGAGCCGTGATCGCGGCCACCGCCTGTTCCTACGCTCAGAGTCGCCTAATACCAGCAGCGCGGCGGCGGTGCGGAGCCGTCGACCGGTTGATACTGGGGGTCGAAGCAGCGCGGCAGTGGCCAGGTCGGTTTGGTGCTGTGGAATACCGCAGACAGGTCGCACTCCTCGCCGCCCTCGAGGCACCAGCTGTCCGGCTCGAAAACCTGGGCCTCGTTCTCCTGGTGGCGGAACTCCGACACCGCGTGATAAACCAGTCGGCGCGCCTTGTTCAGGCTGCCCAGCGGGCGCCAGTCGTCGACGCCGTGCCACGGATTCATCGACAGGTTCTCGCAGAACTGCTGCTGTGCCTCACTGGCAAAGGACTGCGGCGGGATATTGATGCGCGCCACCGGCACAAACGGCGAATCCTCCTCCGACCAGATCACCGAGGCGTCGTCGATCGGCATATCGGCCCCGGCCGCCTTTTCCTGCAGCATAAAGTCAAAGCAGGCCCCGCCCGTCGCGAGCTGCTGGGTCATGGCTTCGGTCAGGTAGTCCGCATCGTTTCTGTCGACATCGATTTCATGGGTCATGCCCGGGCAGGGGCGGGCGGAGAACTTCAATGGGGAATCGCCGAGCTGGTAGGGCAGCATCGAGAAATACTGTGGCTGCAGCGGCGTGTCGATTTCGGACGACACCGTCTGTACGGCGCGATAGAACAGCTTGGGGTGAAAGCGCGGCGGCCACAGGCTGACGAACCAGCTGGTGCGCTCCAGTTTCGCCAGGTGACTCATGTTGTCGACGTAATCGAAAATATTCCGATTAAAGAAGGCCGGGGTATTGGTCATGATGAAGTCCTGGGTCTTGGGGCCCTCGAACTCCGGCGCAATCTTCTGGCCGTCGATGCCGACCAGCTTGATGGCCATGCCCCGCGCGTCGCCCTTCTTGTCCGGCTGTACGGTCATGTCGCCGTTGGAAAAGCGGATCCAGGACTGGTATTCCCGCCCCGGCTCGGCAAAGACACTGTGCTGGAAATGCGCCGGGATATCGCCGTTCACCGAAAAGGTTGCGCGCAGGCAGCCGGTGGCCTTGGCGTGGGCGTCGCGTCTGTAGGGCAGGCCGTTGATTTTCTCCGCCCTGCGGGAAATTTCGCGGCCGAATTCCATGGCGCGCTGAATGGCCTCCATTTCCTGCGCCGACAGTTCCATATCCAGAGCAATCTGTTCGAATTCGCTCAGCTCGGCGGGACTGTTGGCGAGGGTCGGTGCCGCGTACAGGCACAGGCCAACGACGAGGGGGCGCAGTGAGGTGCTCAGTATTTGCCGGATCATTGTGCGGTCTCCTGTGCGAGCAGGTGGGTACCGCCGATACCAATACTGCGGTGGGAGTTGGCGCAGGCCTGCTGCGTCGAGTCGCTGGCCGGTGCCTGGCTGTAGCTGTCCCAGTTCAGCGGGTCACCGCCCAGGGCCGTGTCGAAGTCCGGGTTACCCATGACTTTCAGGTACTCGATGATGGCGAAACGCTCGCGTTCGCTGAGTAGCTTGCCGATGCGCCCCGGCATATCGACGTCGGTGAACAGGTGGCCGCTGTTGCGGTTGCCGGCGATGGTGGTATCCATCTTGAAGCTGCCGGGGGAATACTCGGTGACGTAGCCGAGCTTGTGCGGGTCGTATTCGCGGTTGCCCACATAGAAGGTTTGCGGCCGTGCGCGCAGTGGCGACAGCAGGTCGTAAATGGTCGGTACCGAGCCGTTGTGCAGGAAGGGCGGGGTGGCCCAGACGCCGTGCAGCGGCCGCGCCTTGTAGGCGCGCTGGTTCTCTATCCGAAAGGGTACATTCAGTCCATCGAAGTCGGCCACGCGCTGGGCATCGTCGATATCCCACTGCTGATAGAGTTTCGGCACCAGCGTGTTCAGCAGCAGTTGCAGGCCGTAGCCGGCATTGACCGGTTCGCCGTCCGGAATCAGTTTGCTGATATCGTAGCGATTGTCGACAAAGTTATCCGCCAGCTTGGGGTCGGTGCCGATGACATCGGTGGCGATCCACGGCAGGGCCCACATCGTCTCGCGCCAGTCGGCGCGGTAGGCGAGGCCATCCCTGCGGGTGATTTCCCCGGCCATGTCCCACTGCCAGTTCACCGCGATCTGGCCCGGCAGCTTGGCATCGGGGCCGTCGGCCACCTGCCACTCGAAGGGCTTGGAAATATGCGGGCCGTGGCAGAAGGCGCACTGCTCCGCGAACAGCGCCTTGCCGGCGCGCGCCCGGGCGATATCGATTTCACCCAGAATCTGTTGCGGCCACTTCGGCGGCTCCAGCTCGCGCAGCAGCCCTTCCACACAGTGCATGCCGTCGATATCGACCGCGGTCTCGCCAAAGTCACTGCCGGTCAGCAGTTTGCCGTCCGCGTCCACCAGTTTGATCGGTGCCAGTACACCGAGGCTCTCGCCGACGTTGCGGGTCATCGCCTGGTTGGTGAAGCCGGTGTACTGCACCCAGTCGAAGCGCCAGATATCCCACAGGAACGGGTAGCTGGCGGGGGCGTCGGCGACCTTGTAGTTGGCCGGTTCCTGCAGGTCGAAGCCGAAGACCACATTGCCGATACGGCCGACGGCATCGGTGCGGCCGCGCCCCTCTTCCACGGGGTAGTATTTGGCGGCGCCTGCGGTGCTGCTGAATTCTTTCAGCTTGCCGGCAAACTGCCAGAACTGTGCGCGCAGCTCGCCGCGTTTGTCCGTGTCGTCCCCGACCAGGCGCGTCGCAAAGCGGTCCCATTTCGCCGGGTTAAGCAGCGTCTCGAATACCGAGGCACCGAGGGTGGTGATGAACTCGCCGCGCTTGGAGGTGGGAATACTCTGCAGTGCCTGGCCGCCGTCGACCCGCAGCGCGGTGCCTTGGTAATGCAACTCACCGGTGTGGCAGGTCGCGCAACCGATATCCAGGCGCTCACGGCCGCTCTGCGGATCTATATGGCGGGTCAGCCCTACCGGCAGGTTGCCGGGATTCATCGCGCTGGGGCGCTGGTTCGGGTCGACGACAAAGCCCCAGCCGCGCATATTGCTCTCGCTGGCCAGCAATTCGTGAGAGAGCGGCAGCTCCAGGTTCACGAACCAGTCGTAGTCCATGCCCAGCAGTTCGGTACCCTGGGGTGTGTAGTAGTAGCTCTGGCGCTGCTGCTCGCTCCAGCCCTCGTTCAGGTAATGGACGCGGTAGATGGTTTCACGGGTGAAGTTAGGCGCGAGATAGGCGGCCGCTGCTGTGTAGCCGAGCAGCACGACGGCGACCAGTGCGACGCTTCTTCTAAACCAGCGCGGACCAATCGCCTTCCACAGATTGGCGATAGCGCGGAGCAATCCCTTTAGCCAGTGCCAGACTTTCAGCAGGAGTTTTGATGTAGCAGTTATTATTTTGCCGGTCGCGCTTTTCAGTGCAGCCAGCATTCTGTATGCGAGACGCATAGCAGAGCCCCCCCAAGGATCAAAGTTAACAATCGATATATGCAGCGCGCTCGCCGTAGGCGATCTGAATCGCGTGCTCGAGCTTTGAATTGATATTGTGTTGGTAGTGCTTCATGTAGTGGGCGCCGATACTCATGTCGCCCAGGTTTTTCCAGAAGTCACTGATGCCTGAGTGGCGCGCCGTATGGGCGTTCTCGTAGACGTAGTACTGGCCCTCCAGCAGCATCAGTTCCGGCCCCAGGTGCTGGTAGCCGCCGTGAATCGCATCGATCAGGTCGTTGGGTGGTACCAGCGGCACCAGGTCATTTTCATCGACCACCCGCAGCAGCGGCAGTGTGCTGTATTTCCTGACCCCTTTGTCATTGGTGACCTTGGGCTGACCGAAGTTGATCGATGGCCCCAGCTCGAAGCCCTCTTCGTGCAGGTACATCATCAGGATGGTGGAGATGGCGGCTCCCAGGGAGTGGCCGGTCAGGATGATCTGCTGCGATTTGTCCAGGCTGGGAAACAGTGCGTCGAACACCTGCATGGCATCCTCGTCGAAGCCGCTGTGCAGGTAGATGCCGAGTTTGGCGTTCTTCGACTGCATGTATTCGGCATCTTCGCGCGCGTTGCTGAGGTTGGCAGTGCCGCGGATGCTGACGATCTGGCGCCGGTTGGCGGTGTCGTTCTCGAGAAAAAACTGGACGTCGTTGCTGGTGGTCTTCACCAGCGTGGTAGCGGGAAAGGCCTGGCGAATATCCGCCTCTGCCTGGTAAGCGGCCGCTGCGCGCAGCGCGTACCAACTGACCTGATGGAAATCGACTGTTTGCACCTCTTCCTCCCTAAATTGGTGCCCGCCGCAAGCCCGGCGAAGCGACTGTTATCAATGCAATCCCTGTCGGTGCGGCCGTATATGATCGCTCGCAACGCGATTCGTTGCCGCGGGAATTACCCGGTCCACACCATCCCGGCCTGAGGTTTATGCCGGTCTCGCCGTCTCACTCATATTTACACCGATATATCGAGACATTATAAAGACGGCGATTAGCCGCCTTTCCACAAATAAAATGAACAAAAAACCCTTTTGCTGGCCATTTCATTCGAGCGCCAGTGACATTATTCACGCGCTGTGTGGGAGTCAGATAGTAATGAAATACCTGGCGACCGTCATTTTCTTGTTGCCTTTGATAGGACTGGCACAGGTACCCATCGATGTGGGAATTCACGAAGATGGGCAAAAATTAACCGGGCTCGCTGAGATATGGCACGATGTCGATGGCACCAGCGATCTTGAGCAGGCGCGAGAGGCATATCTGCGCGGCGACTATCGCCCCCTGGAAAGTGCCGGCTCGACGGGATTGCAGCCCGGTGCTTTCTGGTCGCGGTTTGCCCTCAGGAATAGCAGCGGCAGCGCGCTTACCCTGCACATCGAATATGTGGACCACCAACTGATTGCGCTGGACGCCTTTGCGCGGGAGCTCGCCAGCGGTGCTGACTTTGAGCGTGTCGGGCGGCTGTCGCTGGCGGATCCCTTCAGCGCCAGGGAAATACCCCACAACCGTTTTGTCTTCGAGCTGACCCTGCCCGCCGGCGAGACTGCCGAGCTGATGGTCAGGTTCGGCTCCGACGAGCTGGGGGTGGTATTTCCGAGCATGCGCATCTGGGATCCGAAAGCCCTGCAGTCCAGCAGTAAGCTGGAAACCGGCGTGATGGCCTTTCTGTTCGGCGGCTACTTCCTGATGTCGATATTTGCACTGATCGGGGGTATTACCAGCAGGGGTAAAATCTTTTACATCTATTCGATTTACTCGGCCTCCAAAGTCGCTGTCTGGAGCACTATCCTCGGCTATACGCATCAGTATGTGGTCACCGACCATTTCCACTGGAGTTACATGTCGCTCGCCGGGGCCGTCACCATCCTCTGTGGATTGCTGTTCTCGCGCATGTTTCTGCAGACCCGCAAACATACGCCGCGGCTCGACTACCTGCTGCGATTCATGCTGGTCAACGCCGGTTTCCTGCTGGTCTGTGCCCTGCTGAAGCTGACGGCACTGTCGGTTATCTCGATTACTGTGGCACTGTTGATGTACCCACTGATTGCGGTAGTCGCTTTCATCCGCTGGCGCCAGGGTTACAAAGAGGCGATTGTGTTTGCTCTCGCCTGGAGCCTGTTGGTGCTCGGGCTGGTGGTGCAGGCGATGCGCGACCTCGGCTACGTGGAGCACAACTTCATCAATTACTACTGGCCGCCGGTGGCGTCATTCTTTGAAATGCTGACCATCATGGCCGCAATCGGCATCCTGGTGCAGAGGCTGCGTATGCTGAAAGAGCAGGCCGAGAAAAAATATACGCAGCAACTGGAAGTTTCCAAGGCGGATCTGGAGAGGCAGGTTCAGATCCGTACCCGCGAGCTGGAGGCCGCCAAGACGCGGGCGGAGCAGGAAGCGCGCACCGACCCCCTGACCGGCGTCTTCAACCGCCGCAGTTTCTTTGCCGAGGGCGGGCACCTGTTCAAGCTGGCGCAAAGAAAGCGTCTGCCGCTCAGCCTGCTGATGCTCGATATCGATCACTTCAAATCCATCAATGACATCCACGGCCATGCGACCGGGGATCTCGCCCTGCGTGTCTTCAGCGAGGCTATCGTCACCCATATTCGCGATATCGATGTGTTTGGCCGGATTGGCGGCGAGGAATTTGCGCTGATATTGAGTGAAGAGCGCGCGGGGGCCCTGCAGACCGCTCAGCGCCTGCAGGGGGAGATTGCGCGGATCGCGATAGAGAGTAACGGAGTTTCGCTGCAGATTACCGCCAGCATCGGCGTTGCGCACTTGAGTGATGAGACGGGCATCGAGGCGTTGTTACAGAAGGCCGACAGCGCCCTGTACCTCGCCAAGAGACAGGGCCGCAACCAGGTGGTTGAGTACTGCGGCATGGGACAAGCGGCCAGTGCCGGGGCTATTGAATAAAGGTGATAGCCCTGCGAACCCTGGCCCTGACCCCCTCCGGTAATGGCACATAGCCCAGTTCAGTGGCCTGCCTCTGTGCTTCGTCGCTGACCATATAGGTCAGCAGTTGCCGCAATGCTTCTGCTTTTTTGTCTTCCTGGTCGGCGTAAAGCAGCAGCCAGGTAAAGCTGGTGATCGGGTAGGCATTCTCCGCTTCGGGGTCCCAGGGCCAGGCTACCAGGTCGGGCACATCGCTGCCGGGCAATGCTCTGTCGGCGAATTTGACGTCAGCCAGGGCTATGGTGCCGGCTTCAGTCCCGGGAGAGACAAAATTGCCAGCGCGATTCTGCAACTTTGCCACCGGCAATTCCACCAGCCTGGCGAAGCCGTATTCGACATAGCCAATAGCGCCGGGAGTACGCTTCACCAGTGCCGCCACGCCCTGATTGCCGGGCGCCTTTCTGAAATTGGCGGTGGCGGGCCAGGAGGTTTTTCGCCCGTGGCCGATGGCCTCGCTGAAATCCTTGCTGATATGGGCCAGGTGACCGGTAAATATGAATGTCGTACCCGAGTCCTCGGAGCGGGTGACGACCGTAATTTTCAGATCGGGCAATTCTGTATGCGGGTTCGCACCGGCAATACGCGGGTCATTCCAGTTGTCGATTTCGCCGCGGAAGATATCGATGTAGGCATCGCGCGGCAAATTCAGTGCGGTTACTCCGGGGATGTTGAAGACCAGGGCAATTTCACCGGCGGTCATCGGCAGCAATACGGCCCCCCGTTTGACCTGGACGATTTCCCTGAAGTCCATGGCTGCGTCGGACGCCGCGAAATCGACGGTGCCGCCGATAAAGTCGCGGATACCGGTACCGCTGCTCGTCATCTCGTAGTCGACAAAAATATTGTTTTCCCGATCGGAAAAGTCCCGGAACCATTTGGTGTAGATGGGATAGGGGAAGCTGGCGCCGGTTCCCCGCAGAGTGATCCCCGGCCGCGGGATGGGGCCGTACGCAAAAGTTGCGAAGCCGATAGCCAGTGTCGCGATCAGGACACAGCTCGAAACTATTGTGCGCCCGAACGTCATGGCTACCTCTCGATCGGTTGGCCGGCATGGCTGGTTTTAGTGCGGGACAAAAGACTGGATGACACTGTTTCAGTAGAAAATAGTAGCAGGCTGTCCGCTCCCGAGCGGCTGTCGGCATGGGAGCGGCGCTTTGCAGCAAGTGGGCAAGTGGGCAAATGGATCAGCTGCCAACTTCCCGGCCATCGCGGCGATAGATGGCCAGCACCGACGGTCGCGGCGGCAGCGCCGGATCCTGGTCTGGCCAGCGGTGCATCGGCTCGTCAAAGGTAGAACCCCTCCCGTCTGCCGGGTGCTGTACCGAAACGAACAGGGTCTTGCCGTCCGGCGTGAATTCCGGGCCGCAGACTTCGGCGCCCTGGGGGCAACCAAAGAAGTGTTTCGGCGCCGCCCGCAGTTCACCCTCGGTGGCCATGGCCCAGAGGCCGTCGTGGAAACCGAAATCCTCGCAGCCATCGGTGGCGATCCACATATTGCCGCGCGGATCGAAGGCCACATTGTCCGGGTTGGCAAACCAGCCGCTTGGCGAGATGGTGCCCGGGGAGCGCTGGCCGTAGGCGCCGCGCTCGTTCGGGTTTTCCGCGTTGGGATTGCCCCCCAGCAAGAAAGTGTTCCACTTGAAGGTATCGCTGCTGTGGTCGCGCTGGCCGAATTGGCCCGGCGGTACGATTTCCAGCACATGGCCGGTGGCATTACGGGAGCGCGGATTGGCGGCGTCGATTTCGTCGCTGTCGCGCTTCTTGTTCTTGGTCAGCATCACATAGGTGCAGTCGTTGAGCGGATTGGTCTCCACGTCCTCCGGGCGATCCATCGGCGTGGCGCCGAGCAGGGCGGCGGCGCGACGCGCGTCGATCAGAACATCCGCCTGGTTGCGGAAGCCGTTTTCTGCGGTCAGGGGCCCCTGGCCGAATAGCAGCGGCAGCCAGCGGCCGCTGCCGTCATCGTTGAACTGCCCCGCGTACAGTGTGCCGTCGACTAACAGCTCGCGGTTGTGGGAAAAGTCATTGGGTTGGTAACTGCCTGTCGAGACATAGCGGTAAACAAACTGGTGTTCGTCGTCGTCGCCGCCATAGGCGACGATCGGCCGATTGGGTTTGCTGACCAGCGTGAAGCCCTCGTGTTCGAAGCGGCCCAGGCTGGTCAGCTTGCGCGGCGTCGACGTCGGGTCGTAGGGATCGTATTCGACCATCCAGCCGAAGCGGTTGGGTTCGTGGGGCTCGACCGCGATATCGAAGCGGCGATCGTGATCGCCCCAGTTGCGGTTGTCGGGCGCTATGCCGAAGGTGTGGTGGTTAACGGATTCCTGCGGATCGGCGATATTGTCCGGATCGCCCTGGAAGGCGCCGCCGAATCCCTCCTCGGCGATCAGCACCGTGCCCCAGGGTGTCTTGCCGCCGGCACAGTTGCCGACGGTGCCGAATACGCGGGTCCCGCTCGGATCGGCTTGGGTCTTGAGGCGGCTGTCGCCGGCGGCCGGGCCGACGATATTCATCGGCGTATTCAGGGTTATGCGGCGGTTATAGGAACTGTTCAGCACCGGCTGCCAGCCATCCGCGGTCCTTTCAATTTCAACGATGGCGTGGCCGCAGGCGGCCTGCTCCACCGCCACGTGTTCCGCACTGACACCGCGCGTGGCGCTGTACTCATCGTTGTAGCCGGAAAACATCAGGTGCGGCTGCGTGTATTCGTGATTGACGCACAGCAGGCCGCGCTCGCTGTTGCGACTCTTGCAGTGGCGTTCGCCCTCGCCGGGGCTGGCTTCCTCGTCCAGCGGCATATAGGCGATAAAGTCGTTGTTGTAACCGAAGCGCTTTTCCTGCTCGGTGGCGGTAAGAATTGCGGGATCGAATGAACTGGCATTTTCCACTAGCGGATCGCCCCAGCGCAGCAGCAGGTCGGCGCTGTATTCTTCCGGAAGATGGTGCTGGGCATCCAGGGTGTGGGGAATTTCGGCAAAGGTCAGGTTTTTGCTGGCGCTCTTTTCACCTTTGCCACAGCCGGGCAGCAGGCTGGCTGTGGCGCCGGCGGCCGTTGCCGCGCCCAGCGCCTTGAAAAGTTTTCTGCGCCCGGGATCTTCCACTTCGTCACACATGTTTGTCTCCAGCCACTGACTGCGGTTGTTATTTACCGATAAGTATTAACTCGCCGCTTATCCTATGGCGCGTTTGTGACAAATTTAAAAAAAGCGTAACGCAATATTCACAAGTGCTGATTAGTCTCCGCCCCATTCCATAAAACGACCGCCACTAATACTAACTTTGCGGAATGGGGACACTATGAACAGTAACAAGACAAATTTGCGCCGGCTCGCCATGCCGCTCACGGCACTGGCTGCCGCCGTCATCTCGGTAAACGTTGCCGCCCAGCAGGGCGAAGCCAAGATGGAACGTCAGGCCATGGAAACCATCACGGTGACCGCCCAGGCCGCCAACGCCAGCAGCGATATCGACCGCCAGCGCAAGTCCAACAAGGTTGTTGCGGTGCAGACCTCCGACGCCATCGGCGAGCTGCCGGACGCCAACGTCACCGAGGCGCTGCAGCGCATGCCGGGCGTATTTATCGCTCGGGACCAGGGCGAGGGGCGCTTCGTCGGTGTGCGCGGTATCGATCCGAACCTGAACGCATCCACGATCAACGGCATGAGCCTGCCGGCGCCGGAGACCGACAGCCGCGCGGTGGCACTGGACGTGATTCCGTCCGACCTGCTCGCCAGCCTGGAAGTTTTCAAGACTTTGACCCCGGACATGAGCGCCGATTCCATCGGCGGCGCCATCGAGATCAAGAGCCTGAACGCGCTGGATCACGACGGCCAGAACTTTAAAGTCAGCGCCGAGAACAGCTACAGCGAGCTGCAGGAAGAAAACAGTCCCAAGCTGGCCGGCACCTTCACCAATGTTTTTGAACTGGACGGCGGCCGCGCGCTGGGCGTCGCCATCGCCGCCAGCCACCAGGAGCGCAAATTCGGCTCCGAGAATGTGGAGACCGACGGCGTCTGGGAAGAGTTCACCGCCGCAGACGGCAGTGAAGCCTTCGGCGCCGCGGAAATTGAGCAGCGCGACTACACCATTGCCCGCGAGCGCACCGGCGTCGCCGCCAATTTCGACCTGCGCCTGAGCGAGACCAGCCAGCTGTACCTGCACAGCCTCTACTCCGACTTCTCCGACGAGGAAGAGCGCCAGCGCAATTCCTGGAAGCTGGACGAAGAGAACGACGATCCGGCCAGCATCAGCGCCAACTCCGCGGTGTGGGAAGATGCGGCACTGGACAAGTCGCTGAAGGACCGCTTCGAAGAACAGGAAATTCTCTCCGTTATTTTCGGTGGCGAACACGACTTCGACCAGTGGGGGCTCGAGTATGCGCTGGGCTACTCCCAAGCCGAGGAAGCGGAACCGCATCGCCGCGATACTGCTTTTGTGCTGGAGGGCTTGCAGCTGGGTTACACCAGTGCCGGTGACAAGCCGCGCATGGCGGTCGCTGCCGATGACCTGGACGCCGCCATGGACGCCGGCAACTACGAGCTGGACGAGCTGGTGATCGAGGACAACTTCACCGAAGACGAGGAAGTGAGTTTCCGCATTGATATCAGCCGCGAGATCCAGGTGGCCGGCAACCCGTCCGAACTGAAGTTCGGCCTGCACGAGCGCCGCCGCGAAAAATCCGGCGACCTCAACGCCACCACTTACGACGGCTTCGGCGGTGACTACACCCTGGCCGATTTCGTTATGAACCGCGTCGACTACGGCCTCGGCGGTTTCGGCCCGGGCATCAACAGGAATGCGCTGAACAGCTTTATCAATGCCAACCTGTCCAGCTTCGAAATCGACGAGACGAACACAGCGCTCGATTCCGCGCGCGACTATGTGATGAACGAAGACATCTCCGCGCTCTATGTGATGAACAGCATCGACTTCGAGCGCGCGCAGCTGGTCTACGGTGTGCGTTACGAAAACACCGACTTCTCCGCTGAGGGCTATCGCGTAGCGGAATCCGGTGAGCCCATCGAGGGGGCCGAGGAAGTGGCTGAGGACGTGTACGTCACAGCGGTCAATTTCGAGCGCGACTACAGCAAGCTGTTCCCGAGTGTGAACTTCAAGTACGACTATACCGACAATATCGTACTGCGAGCGGCTTACACCGAGTCACTGTCCCGCCCGTCTTTCGGTGCATTGAACCCGTCACCGGCGGCGATCGAATACGACGAGGGCGAGCTGGAAGTCGAAGCCGGCAACCCGTCACTGGATCCCTACGAAGCGCAGAACCTGGACTTCTCTGCCGAGTACTACGCCGACAACCTGGGCATGTTCTCGGTGGGCGTATTCCACAAGCGCATCGACAACTTTATCGTCGTCGCCGATGTGGCCAGCACTGCCGATTTTACCCAGTACGTGGGCAACCTGGCAGTGGATGAAGCGGAAGTCCTGCAGCCGATCAACGGCGACACCGCCAAACTGACCGGTGCCGAACTGGCCTGGACCCAGGGCTTCGACAACGGCCTGCTGCTGCGCGCCAACGCCACCTTCACCGACTCCGATGCCCGCCTGGGCCTCGGTGCTGACGCCGAGCGCAGCGACAAAATATCGCTGCCGTCCCAGGCGGATCTGGTGGGCAACTTCATCATCGGCTACGAGCGCGACGCGCTGAGCCTGCGCCTGTCCACCACGTTCAAGGGCGAGCGCCTGCTGGAGGTGGATCTGGAAGACGCGGCGGCCGATCGCTACGAGGATGACCACATGCAGGTAGACCTGTCGGCCAAATACAGCTTCCAGAATGGACTGCAGCTGACCTTCAGTGGTGTGAACCTGACCGACGAACCTTTCTTCGTGCACAACTCCGGCTACAACGGCCAGTACGAAGAGTACGGTCCCACTTACGTGCTGGGCCTGACCTACAGCACTTTCTAATACCGGTTGTCTGATCCCGGTTTAAGAACCCAGCTCCCGTTAGGGAGCTGGGTTTACTGTTATGTTTATGCGGCAATAAAAATGATTGCCGGCAGTTGCGAAAAAGTGAATGAAATGATGCACAAGCATTTTCTGGGTTTTGTTTCCGCCGCAGCGCTCTGTGGCCTGCTGGTGGGCTGCGGAAAGACAGCCGAGCCGAAGGCGCAGACCGAAAAGCTCAAACCTCAGCAATCCATATCCCTGTCGGGGATCGTATCCAGCCAGCTGGCTCCGCTTACCCTCGGCGAAAAAAACTACCTTCTGCTCGCCAGCGAAGAGCGCGCACTCGTATTGGTCGATGAAGACGGCAGCGAAGTTGCATCCCTCGATACCGGCAAGGTCGAGCGCTTTGCGCTGCAGGCAATGGCCGCTGGAAATTGGCTGGTGGCGATCTACGAAGAAGGCCGCAGTGAAATTCAACTGTACGAGATAGCTCGCGAAGCGACTGCCAACCAGCCGCAGTTCAGATTTCTCGGTGCCCGCAAAAGCGAGGCACCGCAGGTGGCACTGTGCTTCTCTAGTCAGGGAGGCCGCAACCACCTGTTCAGTATCGATGAGACCGGCCTCGGCTACGAATACGTGGTACAACCGCGCGAGCAGCTGTGGTCTTTCAGTGAAGTGCGGCCACTGTATTTTGGCGAGCAGGTGAGTGCCTGTGCGGTGGATGACACGCGGGCACAATTGTTGGTGGCGCAGCCGCCGCTCGGCATCTGGAGCCTGAATGCCGACGCGGAAAAAGATGAGGAGCGCCGCGTATTTGCGGCGGGTTCCCGGCTCGGAGAAAACTTCGCCGGCCTGTGGATCGATCGGCAGGCGGGCAATCTGTGGCTCGCCGGCGCTGACCGGGTGCTGGCCTTCGACCTGACTCAGCCGATGTCCGAACCGGTATTTGCCGGTACTGTGGCAAGTGCGGAACTCGTATCGGTGGCCCGGCAGGGCCAGGCGCTGCTGGCGCTGGAAGAAGAGAGCGACTCCATCTTGCGCCTCGCAACCGCGCTGCCGGCGGCAACGGCCGCGACACCGCTCAGTGAAAAGGAGATTCCCCGCGTGGCCCCGCGCGCACAGACAGAGCCCGTCGCTTCCGCTGGTGATGCGGCCGACGATCCGGCGATCTGGATCAATCCCCGCAACGTCGCCGACAGCCTGATTCTCGGTACGGACAAGAAGAGCGGACTGAACGTTTACGATCTGTCCGGCAGACTGCTGCAGCAGTTCCCCGTTGGCCGCGTCAACAATGTGGATCTGCGCAGTGTCGAGCACCCGCGCTATACCGCACTGGCCGCCGCGTCCAATCGCACCACGCCTGGTGTCAGCCTGTTTGGCATAACGCCTGCGGGCGAGGTCGACAGTCTCGGCCTGCGTGAAATGGACTTGGCCGATCCCTACGGGCTGTGCCTGTTCAACAAGGGCAGCAAGACGTTCAGCTGGGTTTCCGATAAGGACGGCGGCCTGCACCTGGCCGAGATTCTGCTGGGGGAAAATCCACTCGAATGGAAACTCAGCCAGCGGGCCAATGTGCAGGTGCAGAGCCAGGTCGAAGGCTGTGTGGTCGATGACGAGCGGGAGCTGCTGTTCTTTGGCGAGGAGGACGCCGGCGTCTGGCGCCTGGACATCGCCGCATTTGTTGCCGGCGAAGGGAGGCCGCAGCTGGTGGCAGCGGTAGACGGTGAAAAACTGGTGGCCGATGTTGAGGGGATGGGCCTCTATCTTAATGAAGAGGGCAGTGGCGAGCAGAGCTATCTGGTGGTTTCCAGCCAGGGCAACAACAGCTATGCGCTGTTCACTCGCGATGGCAGCGAGTTTGTCGGCCACTTCCGTGTGGATATGAACCTGGACCTGGGCATCGACGGCAGTTCGGAAACCGACGGGCTCGAAGTGACCAGTGCCGGTCTGGGCGCTGCCTATCCGCAGGGATTGCTGATTGTGCAGGACGGGCGCAACCGCCTGCCGAGCCAGGCGCAGAATTTCAAACTGGTGTCCTGGGCGGATATCGCCGAAAAACTGGGGCTGCCATAAACACTATCGTGATCGCGGTCGGCAGGCCGCGATCGCGACGGATCAGAAATGCATGCTCCAGCCGAGCGTGGCGGCCTCGACATCGAAGCCGCCGCGCATATCTTCATTGCTGATATCGCGGAATGATTCCCACTCTGCGCGCAATGTCCAATCGTTCCCATAGCTGTAACTGATACCAACCCCGTAGCCCCAGTGGAAACCGTTGTCGTTGCGCCCGGCGCGGCCGCTGACTTCGGTCAGTCGCTCTTCGAACGCATCCGGGCCCACCTGATAGAGGAAAAACAGCTCGCCCGACTGGCGCTCGGTGAACTCGCTATTCCACAGGCCGCCCCCCAGTTTGCCGAACAGGCTGACACCGCCCGCGAGCGGCCAGTGACCTATGGCGAAAGCGTTGAGCAGCTGGGTCTCGACTTCGTCCTCGAAGGCCAGGTACGCACCGCTGTCGCCGTCGATACGGAAGTCCAGTTCGCCCTTGGTCAGTTGCTGGTAACTGGCCTCGACCGCCAGGTAGGGCGTCCAGTGCCAGCCGCCATAAGCCTTCCAGCCATTGCCGGAGTCGCTGCATGCTTCGGCAGTGGCTGTCTGCCCGGATATGTTGAGGCCTTGCACAAACGCGTTGGCGTCGCTGCAGAAGCCCCGCAGTTTCATATCGCTGTAACCGATGCCGGCGTATTTATGCGAGTAGAAGTCGGCCCGGGTCTGGGCGCTGAGGGCGAGGAGGGGTACCGCTAGCAGAAAGAGTGGCCGATTCATGGCAATACCTGCTGGGTTGCGTGAGTGTTTTTTTAACGTCCCTAAAAACAACGAAATCAAAAAGCTATTAACCCGGCAATTACATATTGCCAGGTTAATAAAACGGGGAGTCGGGTAATGGCTCCCCGAGTTTGGGTATTAAATATCAAATTCGGCCCGCAATGCTGCCATCTTCTGCGCATTCTCTTCTTTCGTCAGCGGCTTGCTGGGGTTTTCCTCCAGGCGCAGTTGTTCCGGTGCCGGCAGTTTTTCGCCCTCGAGCACCCGCGCGCAGATCTTGCGGTAGTGCTCGGCAAAGACCGGAAAGGCCGCCGATTCGGCGTTGTTCGCCAGGAAGAACCAGTTGGAGTCACGCCCGGCGTGGTAGACCGCCGGGTGGCTCCAATTGTAGTTGGCCTTGGGACTCGGCGCGTTACAGGCCTCGCGGTAGGCGGCGCGGGCATCGGGCAGGCCGTTGTCGCCGGCAGCGCACAGCTGCAGCATCTTGTGCACGGTGGGCAGGTACTCGCTCTGCCGGATGGCGCGCTTGGCGCCGGCCACTATTTCCACCGGCGAGAAAGCCGCCAGAGACTCCAGCCACAGTCGCTTGGCGTGGTTCAGTGTCTCGGTATCCGGGAAGGCCGAGTTGAACTGGTTGTGGTAGCTGAGCTTGAGCAGGCCGAAGACTTCGTTCAGCGCGCGCTTCTTTTCGTTCAGCGCGTCCTGGCTCTCGCCGCTACCAGTCTGTGTCCGTGACGATGTCGAGGACTGAGCGGTCCCTTGTTCTCTGGTTATCGCTGCGCTGGTTGTCGGTGTTGGTGTATTGCGGCTTGCCATTTGAATGTCCTATTGCCAGCTTGTTGCGCTCCGCCCACTGGTGGCGTGCGTGACGCACGAAGACGGCGTCCCAGCTCTTGCGCGCGGCGTTCTGGCCGCGCCAGTAAATGATGAATTCTGGCACCAGCGAGAGCGCGAAGTCGCGATCTATTTCACACTGGTTGACCAGGTGACTCAAGCAGTCACCGCCGGGTTGCCAGTTGCGCGGAATGGGCTTGGCTACCGGGTTCTTCTCGATCCCCTGGCAGTAGTAGGCCCACTCCTCGCGCGCGTATTCGATAAACAGTTCACCCCAGCGCGCGCTGTGGCCGCCGCGCTCGAGCCATTTGTAGATAAATTCCGGCAGCAGTTCGGCGGCAAAGTTCGGGTTGATCGCCAGGCGGCGCAACTGCTCCCAGGTGTGCTCGCTGGGCTGCCAGTCGCGGGTCATGGCGGTGGGTTTGCGCTTCTCGATAAAGGGCGCATCCTGTTTTTCCCAGTCTTCCAGCACCCAGTCGTTGAACTCCAGGTCCCAGGAGATGGATTGCTTGCCACTGGAGCCGTGGTAGTCGACGAAGCGCTGCAGGCCGCGGCGCACGAAGGTGCTGGGCACGCCCTCGTCGGACAGCTTGCGCAGCGTCTCCTCGCCCGGGCGCCAGTCCTGCGGCAGTGGCTGCTTGCGCTGTGCGGTGGCGCGGAATGCCTCCCACTTGCTCTTCACCTGCTTCAGGAACAGGGAGCCGAACGAGTGCCGCGGCTCGCCGCGCTCGCGCCAGTAGGTGACGAACTCCGGCAGCTGCTCGCGCACGAAGTGCTCGGGCACGCCGAGCTGGGCGATACGCGCCATGGTCTCGGCATCCGGCTGCCAGCCGGGGCCGATAGTATTGGCGCTACGTGCGGCCGGCACTTGCGGGGCCGGCTGCTGTGGGGCCGCCGGCGCCGGGCGGGTGTGCTCGCCGGGCAGGGCAAACTTCAGAATCTCGCTGCTGCCGTAGGGCGCCGAGCCCAGCAGCAGAGCGCCCTGATTGCGCAGGCTGGTGGCCACCCGCTGGATGTCCGCCGGCTGCCAGAAGGGCAGCAGCTGGTGCAGCTGCTCGCCATCCGCCGTATACCAGTCGCGCCCCGGGTGGGCCTCCACCGACAGGAACGGCAGCAGGTCGCCCAGCGCGGTCAGCAATACCGCCTCCTCCAGGCCGAGGGTGGCAGCCAGAGTGGGGGAAATGCTGAGAGGTCTTTCCGGTAACAGGGGATGCTTCATGGGCAGGGATGATAACACTGGCGACAAAGCCGTCGGGAGCCAATTTCCCTGCGAAGGGTGACCGCGAAGTACGTTCTGCGTCCGCTGCGCCGGCTGTTGCCTTGCTCCAAGGGAAAGCTTTTATGATTTGAGTCAATGCCCGTTGGTCGGGTACCGCTAGGATATGGACATGAGTGAAAAGCAGCAGACCTTTACGTTGAGCGGCGTTTCCTGCGCCGGCTGTGTCAGCAAGATCGAGAAGGCCGTCAATGCCGTTCCGGGGGTGGGCGAGGCGCGGGTCAACCTGGCCGACCGCACGCTGCAGGTGAGCGGCAGCGCGGACGCCGGCGCGATACAGAGCGCGATAGAGGGCGCCGGTTACGGCGCCGAACCGGTGCGCCGCAGCGAGCGCGAGCTGCGCGAGCAGCAGCACGCCGAGGAACAGCGCCATTACCGCCAGTTACTGTGGCGCTCCGGCCTGGCGCTGGGCCTCGGTGTTCCGCTGATGGCCTGGGGCCTGCTGACCGGCGAGATGATGGTGAACAATACCGGGCAGCAGCTGGCCTGGGGCGCGGTGGGCCTGCTGACCCTGGCAGTACTGGTGTACTGCGGTGGGCACTTCTTCAGTGGCGCCTGGCGCGCCTTCCGCCATCACAACGCCAATATGGATACATTGATCGCACTGGGCACCGGCACCGCCTGGGCCTTTTCGATGCTGGTGGTACTGCTGCCACAGCTGTTGCCGGAGGCGGCGCGCCACGTCTACTTCGAGGCCAGCGCGATGATTATCGGCCTGATCAACCTGGGGCAGGCGCTGGAAGTGCGCGCCCGCGGCCGCACCAGCGCGGCGGTGGAAAAACTGCTGCAGCTGCAGGACCCGACCGCGCGGGTAGTGCGCGACGGGCGCGAAGTGGATATTCCGCTGGAGGAGGTGCAGGTCGGTGACCGGCTGCGGGTGCGGCCGGGAGAAAAAATCCCGGTGGATGGCCAGGTGCTGGAGGGCAGCAGCCTGGTCGATGAGTCGATGCTCACCGGTGAACCGGTGCCGGTGAAAAAAGGCGCGGGCGATGCGCTTTCGGCGGGTACGCTGAACAAGAATGGAACGCTGCTGTTCGGGGCGGAAAAAGTGGGCGCCGAGACGCGGCTGGCGCAGATTATCGAGATGGTCAAAAACGCGCAGAGTTCGCGGGTGCCGATCGCGCGGCTGGCCGACAAGATCTCGGCCATTTTTGTGCCCACGGTGATGATCGTCGCCATCGTCGCGGCCCTGATCTGGTTCAACTGGGGACCGGATCCGCGCGCGGCGCATATGCTGGTGGTGCTCACCTCGGTGCTGATTATCGCCTGTCCCTGTGCCCTTGGCCTGGCGACGCCGATGTCGGTAATGGTCGGCGTCGGCAAGGGGGCCGAGTACGGCGTGCTGGTGCGCAACGGCAAGGCACTGCAGCAGGCCAGTAACCTGACCACGCTGGTGGTGGACAAGACCGGCACCCTCACCGAGGGTGCGCCCAAACTGACGGACCTCGAAACCGTTGGAGGTGGTGACGGCGATGCGGACGAACTGCTCGCACTGCTCGCCAGTCTGGAGCAGGGCTCAGAACATCCTTTGGCGGAAGCAGTAGTCGCCGCGGCGCGGGAAAGGAATCTCGAGTTGTTGCCAGTCAGCGATTTCGAGGCGATTACCGCCCACGGCGTTTCCGGCACCGTGAAAGACAAAAAAATTCTGCTCGGCAACCGCAAGCTGATGCAGCGCGAGAACATCGACATCGCCGCCTGGCACGAGCGCGCGGAGGAACTGGCAGACCTGGGCCGCACCGCCATGTACGCGGCGGTGAATGGCGCGGCCGCCGGCATTATCGCGGTGGCCGATCCGATCCGTGACGACGCCAAGGCCGCTATCGCACGGCTGCTGCGGCTGGGGTTGCGCATCGAGATGCTGACCGGCGACAGCAGCGCCACGGCCGAAGCGGTGGCACAGCAGCTGGGCATCGACCGGGTGCACGCGGAACTGCTGCCCGAGGACAAGGAAAAAATCGTCGGCGAATTGCTGAAAAAAGGCGAACGGGTTGGCATGGTCGGCGATGGCATCAACGATGCGCCGGCACTGGCGCGCGCAGATGTGGGCTTCGCCATTGGCGCCGGCACCGACGTCGCGATCGAGACCGCCGATATCACCCTGATGCGCTCGTCACTGCACGGTGTCGCGAATGCGATTGAGCTGTCCCGCGCGACACTGCGCAATATCAAGCAGAACCTGTTTGGTGCCTTTGTCTATAACACGCTCGGTATCCCGGTCGCCGCCGGCGTTCTGTTTCCGTTTACCGGTGCACTGCTGAGCCCGGTGATCGCCGGCGCGGCCATGGCGTTTTCCTCGGTGACGGTGGTGAGCAACGCGAATCGCCTGCGATTCTTCCAACCGACGGAGGTGCAATGATGTTGGCTTTACTGATTAACGGCGTCGGTCTGCTGCTGATCGCGGCAATTCTCTGGTGGTTCTGGTTGGGGCCCCGGCGGCACACGACGGAGGCCGTCGGCGGCGGGGAAAAACTGCAGATCCTGGTGAAGGACGGCGTCTACGAACCGGACCGTATCCGCCTGCCGGCGGGCGCCGAAGCCACACTGCGCTTCCGCCGCGAGGATGTCAGCCCCTGCGCCGAGTGGGTGCTGTTCCCGGATCTGGAGGTCAGCGCACAGCTGGCGGTGCACAGCGATACCGCGGTAAAAATCCCCGCGGCGGAACCGGGCGAGTATCCGTTTACCTGCCAGATGCAGATGTATCGCGGTACGCTGGTGGTGGAGTAAGCTAGGAGCGGCGTTACGTTACACAAACTTCTGACAAAGTCATGCAGTCTGAATCGAAGGCAAAGTGCTAGGACGGGTATTTCGAACCGTCGGCGACAGGATGTCGCCGCCGGAGCGTACAGGGATGTATTCACAGCGTTTCGAAATGCCCGTCCTAGTGCTTTGCCGCCACCTCACTCGACGAAAGCGGAACGCGGGATTTATCCACAAGTTGAGCAGATAGCGCCGATTTTTATTTCAGTCCGCCTTTTTATTTCTGATAGTGACTCAGAAACATGGCCGCAGTGCGCTCGGCCAGTTCGTGGCGCTCTTTCTCGTTGAGGATGGGCGCCACCTGCACCAGCTGCGGCCAGAAGCAGCTGCCCTTGATCAGATTGTGAATCTGGCCGGCGGCGATTTCCGTGTCCAGTTCGCGCAAACGGCCATCCACCCGCGCAGCCTTGATCCAGCGCTTGATACCGGTTTCGATCGCCGCAAATTTTTCCACTTCCTTTTGCAGCGCCTCGGGCTGGTGAAAGAAGTGATCGAAGGCCACCCGGTTCAGCTCGATATATTCGCGGCTGCAGATTACTGCGATTTCCGATTCGATCAGCGCGCTCAGCTGGACCTGCAGATCGGCCGTCGGATCGTAAGCACCCTGTGGCATCAGCGTCGCCTGCTGCCAGAGTTCCCCGATCAGTTCCATGATCAGCGCTTCCTTGCTGGCGAAGTGGTTATAGACGGTGCGCTTCGACACCTGCGCGCGGGCCGCCAGCTCATCCATGCTGGTGCCCTGTACGCCCAGTTCCTGGAAGGTCTGCTTGGCCGCATCCAGGATGGCCTGGCGCTTGATCTCACTTCTCGTCAGCTTTCTCTTGGTCATCGGGTTCTCTGCTGTCTTTTGCCGGACTGACAAGTCAGTACCGCTTTCGCTCGCTGCACAAATTTTACACTAGATAGTTTACTTCTTGCGATTCGGAATCTACACTGCACCGTATAGTTTACTTTTGAGGCTTCCATGAGACTTCGCTGGCTCGCACTCGCAGGGGTATTGCTTATGAGCGTTGGTGTTTTCAGCGCCTGCTCGACGCAGGAGGAGAAATTCCGCAACACATCCGTCGATTTCCGGGCTCAGCCCGGCAATGTAGTCGACATGATCAAGGCCTATGTCCGCGCAGAGCGGGCCGCGCCGGTGCCCGCCGGGCCCCTGCCGCTGCGCACTATCAGCGCCGAGGAGCTGGCGCGCGGGCAGGGTGAGGCCACCGTTTACCGGCTTGGCCACTCCACAGTGCTGATGCGCCTGGACGGTGAGTATGTGCTGACTGACCCGGTGTTCAGTGAGCGGGCTTCACCGGTGCAGTGGATGGGGCCCAAGCGCTTCCATCCGCTGCCGCTGGAGCTGGAAGCCCTGCCGCGCATCAAGGCAGTGGTGATCAGCCACGACCACTACGACCACCTGGACAAGGCCAGTGTGCTGGCGCTGGACAGCAAGGTGGAGCGCTTCATCACGCCGCTGAAAGTGGGCAATCACCTGCGCCGCTGGGGGATCGCCAGCGACAAGATCGTCGAGCTCGACTGGTGGCAGTCGGTTTCTGTGGGAAGCCTGAAATTCACCGCGACGCCGGCGCAGCACTTCTCCGGCCGCGGCCTGACTGACCGGGATGAAACCCTCTGGGCCAGCTGGGCGATCGAGAGCCACGAGGCGCGCATCTTTTTCAGTGGTGACAGCGGCTATTTCAGCGGCTTCAAGGAAATCGGTGAGCGCTTCGGCTCCTTCGACCTGACCCTGATCGAGACCGGTGCCTACAACCATCTATGGAGCCAGATTCATATGCTGCCGGAGCAGAGCGTGCAGGCGCACCTGGATCTGCGCGGCAAAGCGATGCTGCCGATTCACAACAGCACCTTCGACCTGGCCCTGCACGACTGGTACGAACCGCTCGAGCGCGCAGCCATCGCTGCGGAAAAGTTCGGGGTCCGGTTGGCGACGCCAATTATTGGTGCCCCGCTCAATGTGCGCACACCGGCCGAAACACTGGCGTGGTGGCGTGAGGAAATGCTGCGCGAGCCGGCGCAACTGGCGACCAGCCAGTGATCCCGGTATCCGCAGATATTTGTCGAATGAGTAAGAGAGGCAATTGAAATGAGCAAGCAAGTTGCACTGGTTACCGGCGCTTCCTCCGGTATGGGTAAAGATTTCGCCCGAGCGCTGGCAAAGCAGGGCATGGTCGTATACGCGGCTGCACGTCGCTTAGAGAATATGCGGGACCTCGAGGCCGAGGGCATTATTCCGCTGCAGATGGATATTACCCTGTCCGGCGATATCGAAGCGGTGGTGGCGCAGATCGAGCGGGATCACGGTGGCGTCGATCTGCTGATCAACAACGCCGGCTTCGGTATGTATGGCGCGGTGGAGGACACCAGTATCGACGACGCGCGCTACCAGTTCGAGGTGAACCTGTTTGGTCTCGCGCGGCTGACGCAATTGGTTTTGCCTTATATGCGCAAACAGCGTGCCGGCAAGATCATCAATATTTCGTCCGTCGGCGGCAAGGTATATACGCCGCTCGGTGCCTGGTATCACGCCACCAAGCACGCGCTGGAGGGCTGGTCCGACTGCCTGCGCATCGAGGTGCAGAAGTTTGGTATCGACGTGGTGCTGATTGAGCCCGGTATCATAGCGACGGAGTTTTCCGATGTCATGAATGGGCCGATGCTCGAGCGTTCCGATGAAGGCCCTTACCGGGACTTGGCCAACAAGATTGCACAGGCCTCCAAGGATACGTTCGAAAAGGGAAATTGCTCGTCGCCCAGCGTGATTACCGATCTGGTGATGAAGGCTGTGCGCTCGCGTCGCCCGAAAACCCGCTACTCGGGTGGTAAGTATGCCGGCACACTGTTGTTTATCCGCAAATGGTTCAGCGACCGACTCTTCGATCGCGCGGTTATGTCGCTCGTCAAATAATCTACACGTTAGTGTCACGAACAGACGGCGTCGGCATTTAGCAATTTCCGCAAGGCGGTGAGGGCAGCTAACAATAGCCACCCTCACCGTCTTTTCGGGAAGAGCCTGTTCAGAACCAGGCGTGCAGACCGATCACCCAACTGGTGACGCTGGTGTGTTCGCCCTCGTCGCGGGCGAAGTCGGCGGCGTTGCCGAATTTCTTCTCGTAGTGCACGCCGATGTAGGGCGCGAACTGCGGAGTAAATTCGTAGCGCAGGCGCAGGCCCAGCTCGATGTCCGAAAGCCCTGAGCCGGTACCGGCGTCGCGGTCGTTCTGGCCGAAGAAGTCCGCCTCGATTTCCGGGCTCAAAATCCACTGCTGGGTGAACAGCAGTTCGTACTCCGCCTCCAGGCGCAGGGCGGTAGCGCCGTCTTCACCGACAAACAGCGCCGAGTCCACCTCGAAGAAGTAAGGGGCCAGGCCATTGAAGCCGATGACTCCCCAATTGCGGCTGTCGCTCTCGGTTTCGAAGTCGTGGCGCACGCCCAGCTGCAGGTCCCAGTAAGGCGATACGGCGCGGCTGTACAGTGCATGCAGCTCCGCTTTTTCGGTTTCCCCTTCGCTCCGCTCCCACTCGGTTTTGAGCCAGAACTTGTTGCGGTCGCTGCCGAACCACAGGTCGCCTTTCACAGCGCCGCCATCGTTTTCGCGCACTTCCAACTGGTCGAAAGTGACCTTGGTCAGCAGTACCTCGTGATCCATCACATGATCCGGGGAATCCGGCGCGTGTTCCAGGTTACTGGTCGCGCCTTGTCCTGCCGGATAGGAATCCATCTGCGCGGCGTGATCGCCGTGGCCGTGATGGGACATGTCGTCCTGGGCCAGGGCGGCGTTGGCCGTGAGCGCGGCACATAGCATTACGGTGTTTTTCATGTTCGCGATTCTCATACGACTCTAACCTCGCGGAACATGCCCGGCATGTGATACAGCAGGTGACAGTGGTAGGCCCAGCGGCCGTAGGCGTCGGCGGTGACCAGGTAACTGATCTGCGAGCCGGGCTGCACGATGATCGTGTGCTTGCGCGGAATATATTCGGCATCGCCGGTTTCCAGTTCACTCCACATACCGTGCAGGTGAATCGGGTGCGTCATCATGGTGTCGTTGACCAGGGTGATACGAATGCGCTCGCCGAATTTCAGCATCAGCGGTTCGGCGTCATTGAACTTGATACCGTCCATCGACCACATGTAGCGCTCCATATTGCCGGTCAGGTGCAGCTGCAGTTCCCGGGTCGGCTCGCGGCGGTCGATGGTCGGGGTCAGGTTGCGGATGTCGCCGTAATTAAGCACGCGGCGGCCGTAGCGTGAACCGTGATCGCGCAGACCGATACCCGGGTCGTGCAGGCCGCTCATCGGCATTTCCGAGCGCATGTCCACGCCGTAACCGTATTCACTGGGCAGGTGCACAATAGGACTGTTGCTGCCGTGGCCGGCGCGGCCCAGGTTGCTGGTGAACCAGACGCCCTGCATGCCACCCAGTTCCGGGCGACCGCCGTGCAGGCTGTAGCCCTGCATGCCGGCCTGGTGCTGACTGTGGTCCACGGTGCCCATATCGTGCTGACTGTGATCCACGGTGCCCATATCGTGCTGGCTGTGATCCACGGTGCTCATGTCGTGCTGGCTGTGATCCACGCCGCTCATGTCGTGCTGACTGTGGTCCATGCCACCCATGTCGTGCTGACTGTGGTCCATGCCGCCCATACCCGCCATGCCGGCGTGGGCGCCGTGGCCCATGCCCATATCGCGGTGGGTTAGTACCGGGGCGTAGTCCATCGGCGGCACTGCAGCTTGCAGCCCCGGTTCAGAAGTCAGGGTGCCCCGGGCGAAGCCGCTGCGGTCGATGGTCTGCGCGAACAGGGTGTAGGCGCTGTCGCCGTCGGGCTCGACAATCACGTCATAGGTTTCGGCGACGCCGATGCGGAATTCGTCTACGGTGACCGGCTCGATGTTCTGGCCATCGGTTGCCACCACGGTCATCTTCAGGCCGGGGATGCGGATGTCGAAAATGGACATGGCCGCGCCGTTGATAAAGCGCAGCCGTACTTTTTCGCCCTTGCGGAACAGCGCGGTCCAGTTGGCATCCGGCGTCTGGCCGTTCATCAGGAAGGTGTAGGTGTAGCCGGTTACGTCGGAGATATCGCGATCCGACATGCGCATCATGTTCCACATCTCGCGGTCGCGCCAAGTCGCCGCCACGCCCTTGGCCTTGACCTCGCGCCACAGGTCGCCGGCGGTGCGGCGGCGGCGGTTGTAATAGTGGCCCTCTTTTTTCAGCTTGGCGTAGATGTCGTGGGGAGATTCGTCGCTCCAGTCGGACAACAGCACGACGTAATCGCGGTCGTAGGCCACCGGGTCGGCGTCGGCCGGATCGATCACAATGCTGCCGTACAGGCCTTGCTGTTCCTGGAAGTCCGAGTGGCTGTGGTACCAGTAGGTACCGCTCTGGTTCAGCTGGAACTGGTAGGTGAAGGTTTCGCCCGGGCGGATACCGTTAAAGCTGAGTCCGGGCACGCCGTCCATATTGCTCGGCAGGATGATGCCGTGCCAGTGTATCGAGGTGTCGTGGGCCAGGTGGTTGGTGACGTTCAGCGTCACTGTCTGCCCTTCCTTCCAGCGCAATATCGGGCCGGGCACGCTGCCGTTCACTGCCACTGCAGTGCGCTCGCGGCCGGTGTAATTCACCGGCAGGTAGCCAATGTTCAGGTCGAACTGGTTGCCGCGCAGCGTCTGCGGTGCCGCGCCCGCACGCGGTGCGCTGGCGGAGAGCCCGGCCGGCATTCCCAGCAGTGCCGCGCCGGCCGCCATACCGGTGACGAAGCGTCGCCGGGTCAGTTGCGGCAGCTCAAATTGGGGTCCGTTTTTTCTTTTCACTGTTTTTGTCATGGCCGCCTCAGTGCTGCTGTTCGATGCTGTCCAGGCGCGCGTAGACGCTCTCGCTGCCGTCGCTGTTCAGCAGCATGACGTTATAGGGGGTAAAGCGGCCATCCACTTCCATACCCGGGCTGCCCAGCGGCATGGCCGGCACGGCGAGGCCGCGGGCGCCCGCCGGCGGATTCTGCAGGAACTGGCGGATGAGCTTGGCCGGGACGTGTCCTTCGAAAACATAGCCCTCGCTCGACACGCTGGTGTGGCAGGACTGATGGCGGGGTTCGATTTGGTGACGGTTCTTGACGCCGTTCAGGTCATCCACATCGCGGGCGGTGACGTTGAAGCCATTATCGCGCGCGTGATTCACCCACTTCTTGCAGCAGCCGCAAGTAGCGCTCTTGAAGGTGGTCAGTTCGATAGTGGCGCTGTCGGCGGTCTGTGCCGCACTGTTTTGCGCGTTGCCGGACTCCGCGTCCGCACAGGCGGTCAGGGCCAGCAGGGCGCACGCAACCAGGGCAGAAGTCATGGACTTGATGGTCATGGCAGTTCTCTCAATTTGTATTTGCAGTTTGTTCGGGTGCAGTGAATTGCAGTCGTTGTCCGGATTGCTAACCGGTTCGCTACCGCGGAGCAAAAAACGACACCGCGGAATCAGTCCAATTGGGGAGGGGGGAGCGTTAGCTCTGGACGGATTGACCCCGTATCAGCCAACTCTCGGCGGCTTGATCGCGGATTCCGGGTTTGGAGAGGAGGTGATATCGCGATAGGTATTGATCGCGAAGGCCGGCGGCACGGCATTGCTGCCGAGCTCGGTGGTGGGCAGTACGGAGGCGCAGTGACCGGGGCAGCAGGTACAACTCTGGCCGCAGTCGTCCGCAGCGCTGGGGGCTTCGCCACAGTGGGACTGCAACTCGGCAGCCATCGCCATACCGTCGCCGCAGTGGGCGTCGTGCTCGTCACCACCGTCTTCCATCCGGTGGTCGCCCATCATTTCCGTGCTGCTGGTCATCATCTGCGTATGCATATCCGCGCACGGCTGAGCCATCACCTGTCCGAAAACGGTGATCAACATCAGCAACAGCAGTGATTTCGCGATGATCTTTTGCATATGCGGCGCTGGGTGAAATCTGGTCCCGAAGGTTAGAGGTTGCACGGCGGCTTGGCAAGCGCCGGCGCCGGGGGTTCCGGCGGCCGGCACCAGCCGCGCAATCAGCAGCCGAAGTCGTCGAATGCGATCCTGTCTTCCGCGACCCCCAGTGCCGTGAGCATGGCGATACAGGCTTTCAGCATCGGCGGCGGGCCGCAGAGATAGAACTCACAGTTGCCGATTTCCGGGTGACTGCGCAGGTACTGTTCCGCGACGATATCGCTGATGAAGCCGCTGGCTCCGGACCAGTTGTCCTCCGCGCGCGGCTCCGACAGGCCCAGGTGCCAGGCGAAATTGCCGTGCTCGGCGGCCAGCTGGTGGAACTCCTCTGCGTAGAACACTTCGCGCAGGCTGCGCGCCCCGTACCAGAAACTGATTTTGCGGCCGCTGCCCCGATTGCGCAGCTGGTCCACGATGATCGAGCGCAGCGGAGCCATGCCTGCACCGCCACCGATAATCACCATCTCGCGGCCAGTCTCCGCAGCATGGAAATTGCCGAAGGGCCCGGATACTTTCACGCGGTCACCGGGCTGCAGGTTGAACATGAAACTCGATCCCACGCCACCGGGCACCGTGTGGTCGCTCTGGGGTGGTGGCTGAATACGCACGTTCAGTACGACGCTGTTGCCGCTCGCGGACTGGTTGCCGGGCATGACTTCGCCGGGCGCGTTGGCCATGGGCTCGCCGGGCGCGTTAGCCATTGAGTAGGAGCGCCGCACGGGTTCGCGGTGTCCGGCGTTGCCCGCAACCTGCCACTGGTGCCAGTCCGCGCGGAACTCGGTATCCACCGGCAGGTCCGCCAGCCGCAGCTGGTGTGGCGGCACTTCGATCTGCACAAAACTGCCGGCGCGGAAGGCAAAGTTGGCTGTATCCGGCAGGCGCAGGTGAATTTCCTTGATGAACGGTGTCAGGAAGCGGGTTTGCACCACCTCCGTAGTGTACTGGCTGGCCTGCAGCAGGCTGTCATCCAGGGTCAGGCGCGTTGCGGCGCTGGCGCGCTGTTGGCAGGCCAGCCGGTAACCTGCGTCCAGCTCACTTCGGGACAGCAGCGCCTTTTCACTGGCACTGACCGGTGCATCCGTGTCCATGCGCACCTGGCACAGGCCGCAGCTGCCGCCACCGCCGCAGTTGGACGGCAGCTGTACACCGTTGGCGGCGAGGCCGTCGAACAGGTTGCTGCCACTCGCCAGCGCCAGCTCATTGAGCGGGTTGGCATTGCTGTCAAACAGCTGCACCGCCACGCGGCTGCGGCGCAGCTTCGCCACCAGGTTGAAGTCGTGACGGGAAAAACTGGTGAACAGCAGCAGGCAGCCGGACAGGGACATCAACAGCGCGCCGAGACCAAATGCAATCACGAACGGGTTGTTGAAATCCTGCCGCTCGGTGTAGTCCATGATGTGCAGCATCCAGAAGATATCGAACAGCCGCCAGCTGTCATTGCGGCGTTCCAGCACCCGGCCGTCCTGCGCGGAGATATATAGGCTGGTGGCAAAGTCGTCCGCGACGTCCACGCGCCACATGGCTCCCTGGTGTCGGCGCGCCTCCATATTGGCCGATTCCATAGGCACCGGTTCGCCGATCAGACGGTCGTCGCCGGCGTAATCCCGCGCGGCGATGGCGGCGGCGCGTGCGCTGTCGATCACCAGCGGCGTGCCGCTTTGGGCATCGCGCAGCTCTACTGCGTCTTGGGTCTGCACGCGGTAGACCGGGCGCTCAAAGCCAGGCTGCAGGCGGATATCGATCACGGACCCGGGTGCGTAAAGGCGTGCGATAGCATCGTGGCTGACCGTCACGTCAGCCGTACTGAGTTCGGCGGGCGCTGGGTCGGCGGCCAAGTGCCGGCCGCTGACGACACTGGAATCGAGCAGATTGAAGGCCAGTCCGCTGGCCAGCCACAGTGCCAGCTGGAGTCCGATAACGAGGCTGAGCCACTTGTGGGCCACTCTGACAAAATTCATGCGGTGGCCTCCTGCTGTCGCTGTGCGCTACTGCGTTTGCCAAAGCTGTAAAACAGCAGCACCAGCCCCGCCAGTACGCTGACCAGGCTGAACAGGGTGGCGATCAGCAGCAGCGGGTTGTGGATATTCTCGCGCGCCTCGTAATCCATGATGTGCAGCATCCAGAAGAAATCGAACGCGCGCCAGTAGTCGTGGCGGCGCGTGGCCAGGGCGCCGGTATTAGGATCGATATAGAAACTGGTGCCGTAGCGATCATCGAAGTTCACCCGCCACAGGGGCAACGGGCGGGACTGCAGTTCGGTCGGCGGATTATCGGTTATCAACTCTGCCGAGGACGCCAACTGGTTGCCGCTGTAGTAGTACTCCGCCAGGGCGATGGCGGTCTGCTGATCGAGCGGGGAAACCTCAGCGCCGCTGTGGGCGTCGATCAGGTGGGCGCCGTCAGCGTCGCGCACCACGTAAAATAATTTTTCGCGAATGGACTTCAGCTGCACAGATTTAACATCGGTGCGATCGCGCAGCAGTTCAATGGTAGAAAATAATTCTGCCGTTGCGGCGGGCAGTGGCTCTTCCAGGTTTTTCACCAGGTGGTCGCCGTGGATAAAATCCAGGTCCATCACCACCATGTAGGCGCCGCTCAGGGTCCACAACAGTGCCTGGACACCGACAAACAGGAAGATCCATTTGTGGACCTTTCTGGTCATAGAAGCTGTTTGCATTGTGTTTTTTCTCTTGGTTACCGCTGCTGAGAAAATAAACAGCAGGCGGGAGTCTAACCCCCGCCGCTGTGAATGTCTCCGCTAGCTCAGTCGAAGCGGTAGGTCATGCGTACATAGCTGCGCATGCCGGCCAGATCGTAGGTCATGGTGTCCGTATTGCCATCGGTCCAGCTGGCGACACGGGGTGCCTCCTGATCGAACAGGTTGTCCACGCCAACACTCATCCGCAGTGCGTCGCTCATCGCATAGGAGAACTGCACATTGTGGTAGAAGACGTTGGGCATGCTGGAACCGATACCGCTGTCCGCGTTGAAGTCATCACCTTCGCCGATCATGCGAATCGAGTAGGTGCCGCTCCACTGGTTGCCGCGCGTGGTCAGAGACGCGTTGGCGCGCCAGTGCGGGTAGCCACCATTGCCACTGCCGATGAAACCGTCGAGTACAAACGGCTCGTCGCCTTCGAAGGCGGTGGTCTCATATTTCTTCACGTATGAGGCCTTGAAGTCGAAAGTGTGCGACAGGCCGGCCATGTCGAAGTCATACAGTGCACCGAAATCGATACCCTGCATCACTTCGTTACCGGTGTTGAACTTCTGCGTAGACAGGTAGTTCACGTCGCCGTTGACCGGGTTGCGGGTGTGCTGGTCCGGTGCACAGAAAGCGTGACCCAGATTCGCAGATTCGTAACACATGGCGAGCTTGGTGGAGCCGGAAACCTCGCGGATGGCGTCGTCGATCTCGATATCGAAATAGTCGAGGGTCAGCGACAGTCCATCCAGCGGTTGCAACACCATGCCGAGGGTAAAGCTCTCTGCGCTCTCCGGCGTCAGGTTCGGGTTGCCGCCGCGGTCGGTCAGGATGGTGGTGCCGAGCTGGGTGTAATTCAGCGGTACGCCCGCGGCCTGGCAGTTTTGGTACACGGTGCTGGACGGGTCCAGTGATGCATAGTTTGAGCACGGGTCGGTGGTGGTCAGGTTGCCCTCGGACACGCCGCCGAACAGTTCCGGCACGTTGGGCACGCGGAAGGCGGTGGTCATGGTGCCGCGCACTTTCAGCATGTCGTTGACCTGCCAATTGAGGCCGGCTTTGTAGGTATCATTGCCGTCAAACAAGTCGTAGTCGGAGTAGCGCAGGGCCAGGTCGAGCTCCAGTGACTGCACCAGCGGTAGATCGGCCAGTACCGGTATCAGCAGCTCGCCGTAGATTTCCCGCGCTTCGGTGGAGCCGGAAATTGGGTCTTCCTGGTTGCCGAGTGCATAGCCCGCCTGTACCAGCGAGTCCGGCTTGCGCCAGCCGCTGTCTTCTCGCCACTCCACACCCGCGGCCATGCCGACGGTACCGGCCGGCAGTTCGAACAGGGAACCGTTGATATTCGCGCTCACGCTTTTCTGCTCGTTGCCACCGGTGCCTTCCTGGTTGAAGACGATGTAGTCGAGTACTTCCGGGGTGACGTCGCCGTAACCCAGGTAGTCGGCACAGGGAATACCGTTGCTGCCGCACAGGTTAGTGTCGATGGTCTCGCCCACGCGCTGCATATTGATGTTGTTGGCGATGGCGTCGGTGGCGGTGTTGCGGCCCCAGTTAAACGCGACGTCGTAACCCCAGTTGTCGTTGATGTCACCTTCGATGCCGGTGACTATGCGCCAGGTGTCCACTTCCTGGTAGAAATCCCGCGCACCGTTTTCCAGCAGGCGGCGGCGCTCCAGCACGAAATCGCTGCCGGTGGGATTGGTGGGGTGATCGGCGCTGTAGGCGAGACTGGACAGGCTCGCCGGTGAGGCGGGCTGCATCGACTGGCGGTTGGTGAACATCAGTTCCGTGAACAGGGTGGCCTTGTCCGAAATCTCGTAGTTGCCGAGGGTGGTAAAGCTGAAACGCTCGATCGGCTGCACCGCATTGAAATACGGGTTGTAGTTGAAGCCGTGCTTCAGCCCGTCGTAGGGCTCGTAGAAATCGCCGTTGCCGTTAGGGTCCTGGTTGAAGTTGACGCGGGTGGGTTCGGTCAGCACTGTGCCGTCTGCCAGTACGGCGCCGGCAGGCAGGGTGGTGCGGCCACCGATGGTGGACGAGCTGCCACTGCACTGGCTATCGTCGTCCAGCGGGCAGGGCACGCGGTCGACCAGCGGTGACGGCTCGTTGCTCTGATAGCTCATATTGACCATCAGGTTGCCGCGATCGCCGGATACGCCCCAGGTCAGGTCGAGTACCGTCTCCTCGCCGTCGCCGAGCGCCGTCTGGCCATATTTGCCCTCGATTTCGAGACCATCGAATTCCTTCTTGGTGATCAGGTTGACCACACCGGCCACGGCATCGGCCCCGTAAGTGGCGGAGGCGCCGTCTTTCAGTACTTCGACACTGGAAACCAGTGACATCGGGATCATGGACAGGTCGACACTGCTATTGGCGCCGGTGCCGCCGTTGACTACCCGGCGGCCGTTGACCATGACCAGGGTGCGATTGATGCCGAGGCCGCGCAGGTTGATCTGCGGAGTGCCCCAGCCGTTTGAGGTCCAGTAGGCGTTGGTCTGGTTGCCGCCGAAGCCGGCTGCGGCGGGCAGGGACTGCAGCAGGTTTTCCAGCGAGCTGATACCCGTGGCCTCAATGGAGGCCTCATCGAGTACGGTAACCGGGCCGACGCCCTCGATATCAGCCCGCTTGATGCGGGTACCGGTGACATTGACTTCTTCGATCTGCGACTTGGCGCCGGCATCTTCTGCCTGGGCGTAAGTCATTTGGCCGTAACCGGCAGCGGCAGCCGCCAGTGCAATAAACAGCGGTGTTCTCGCGATCTTGTTGCTCGTATGTGTCATCTCGAATTCCTTTATCTTCTATTTTTTCGAGTCCCGCGCGATGGTTGTGCAGGGACTAACGCACCGGCGTATACGATGTACGCCGTGCGATATTGGACATGACTGGTTAGAGCGGGAATTCAGGCGATACCCCAGCCTACAGAATGCTTGCTCAGTCTGCGCAGTGGCAGAATGGGTTTTCAGTAGGCGCACCTATCCCGCGTTAGGCGGCAATGGGAGGGCGCAGAGCTGCTTCGGGCAGAGGAGAGGAGTGGAGTTCCACATAGATGGCTTTCGCCGTTGTGGGCTGGCTCACAGAACCATGGATTTCACTGCCGGGCATGGCACTGGCGCAGTGGCCCGGGCAACAGCTACAGGCCTGTTCACAGGCCTCGAGGGTTTTACCTGTGCCACCGGAATCGCAGTGATGTGCAGACTCATCCATGGCGCAGTGATCAGCGGTCGCCAGATCGGAACTTTGGTGGTGGCTGTCATCGCCAGTGCCAGTGGACGCGCAGGGTGCTGCAAAGGCCTGGCCGTTCAGTGCCAGTAGCAAAAATATCAGCAGTATCCGGGAAAGCGCGTCGTTCATGGAATAATTTCGGGTGGCCCGAAGTTTTTATTATCTGATCTCCTGTTGAGATTACGTGTGAAAACTGGAAAGAACAAGCCCCGTTGCTTGCATTTGCGCTGACAGCCGTTCATCGCGCGGATCGCTGGGCAAGTAATTCATCAATGCGGAAGCGGGGATAGATAGCGGGCAGTCGGGCGTGCTGCGGAATACTATCCGCACAGTCTATAGTTTGCCGATATGGGATTGCTACCCCGGCACCATCTCGCGAAGATTTGATGACCTGACAGAGAGAATCAGTTTTCAGCCGCGGGGTTGGCGATGCCGATGGGGCGAAAGGGAAGGGTGAACATTGAGCGGCAAAATCGGTTACAAGCAGGCACTGCGCGAACTGCAGATCAGGCTGGTGACACTGCAGCGCCACCTGATCGAACACGATCTGCAGATTCTCGTATTGTTCGAAGGGCGCGATGCGGCCGGCAAGGACGGCACTATCAAACGTATTGTCCAGCACCTGAGCCCGCGGGAGACACGTGTGGTGGCGCTGGGCAAGCCCTCGGACCGGGATAGCGCCAGCTGGTATTTCCAGCGTTTCATTCCCCATTTGCCATCGCGGCAGGAAATGGTGTTGTTCAACCGCAGCTGGTACAACCGCGCCGGGGTCGAGCGGGTCATGGGATTCTGCACCGACCAGGAATACCGTGACTTTATGGATTCGGTAGTGCCTTTCGAAACGATGCTGGTGCGCTCCGGTATTCAGATCATCAAGTACTACCTGGACATCGACAAAGAAGAGCAGCGAAAGCGCATGAAGGACCGCAGGGTGGATCCGCTCAAACAGTGGAAAATCAGCCCGGTGGACGAGGTGGCGGTAAAGCACTGGCAAGAGTACAGCGTCGCCCGCAACGAAATGTTCGCCAAGAGCCACAGCGAATTGGTGCCCTGGTATGTGGTACGAGCCAACAACAAGAAAATCGCGCGACTGAACGTGATCCGCCACCTGCTTACTGCGGTGCAGTGTCCGGAGTGCGACCAACGCGCAGAGGCTCCAGATCCGGATATTGTCTTTCCCTATGACGGATCTCATCTGTTGAACGGCACTATTGCGCCCTAAACCTCAGCCAGCAAAGGCTGCTCGGGTTTACGGCTAAACGCCGCCGCACTTCCGTGAGCCTTTACACGAGCAATTATTGCCTCTACCTGTTTCGCGGCCGGCGGCGCAGTCACGTCTACGGAACTTCGCCGTGCGACGTTAAGCTAGAAGTCCGGGAGGTGATTCAATGCGCCCGAACAGCCAGTACAGTCCGTTTATCGCCGCGCTGGTAATGTGCTTTGTCGTCCTGCTGCCAGCTCCGGCTCAGGTCTTCGCCGATACGGTCGGCTGGTTTGACGAGGAGGCTGCGGTTGACATCTCGCGGGCGCCATCTATTCGAATTTCCCTGGGCGAGCAGCGCGCTTATTTTTATATGGGCGGAGAGCTGGTGGGGATTTCCCGGGTCTCATCCGGTCGGGCCGGTTACCGTACACCGAAAGGCAGCTATCGGGTCAGGGGCAAGAAACTCAGACACAGATCCACGCTCTATGGCAGTTATGTCGACCGAAATACTCACCGCGTGGTGCGTGCCGACGTAGATACCCGCAAGCACCGCCGCCCGCCGGGCACTTATTACCGCGGCGCCAAGATGGATTACTTTATCCGCTTCAACGGTGGTATCGGACTGCACGCGTCCGGAGACGTACCCAACTATCCCGCATCGCACGGCTGCGTGCGCATGCCGCGGCATATGGCACAGAAATTCTTCCGCTATGCTCCGGTGGGTACGCCGGTCATCGTCACTGATTGAGGTACGCGATGGTTCTAACCGTTCAGCCCTTTCCAGAGCCAGTAGGCGACAGCGGCGAGCGCAGAGATCCACAAGATCGCGATGACGACGCTCGCGCGAAAATTTTTCGGCAATGACAGCGGCTGCGCCTCGGCGCGGGCCTGCAGTTCGTGCCACAGCTCGGCCGGCACCAGCTTAATCGCCAGCCAGATACCCAGCGGCAGCAGTAGCAGGTCGTCCAGGTAGCCGAGCAGGGGAATAAAGTCCGGGATCAGGTCGATCGGACTGAGTGCATAGGCGACCACGACAATCACGATCAGCTTGGCGATCAGCGGTGTGCGCGGGTCGCGACTCGCGAGGTAGAGCACCTGCAGCTGCTGTTGCATTCGCCGTGCAAAGCGCCTCAGCCGCTCGATCATTGCGATCAATCCAGCTTGCGGCAGAAACAGTAGACGAAGCGCTGCACCACACCCGCCGGCGTGTGGTGCTCCTCCCGTTCCTGCCCGAGCAAATCAAAAGGCGCGCCGAACTCGCCGTGCAGCTGGTCGGCGCTGTAACGCACCACCGGCAGGCCGCTGCATTTTTCCGGGCCGTCTTCGGCGAAGGTGGCCACTATCACATGGCCACCGGGTTTTACCGCGCGCAGCACTGCATCCACATACGCCTTGCGTTCCCGTTCGTCGGTCAGGAAGTGGAACACCGCGCGGTCGTGCCAGACGTCATAAACCTGTCGGGGCAGGTCGATCTCCAGGATGTTGCCTTCCAGCCAGCGCACCTTATCCGCTCTTGCGCCCAGTCTGCGTTGTGCCTTGGCCAGTGCTTGGCCGGACAGATCGAGCACGGTGAGGTTGTCGTAGCCCTTGTCCAGCAGATCGTCCACCAGCTTGGAGGCGCCGCCGCCCACGTCGATAATATTTGCGGACTTGGGTGCGTCCGTCTGCTCGATCAGCCGGACCGACACCTCGGCGTGCTCCTGGAACCAGCTGACTTCGTCTTCCGATTTTGAGCTGTAGACCTTTTCCCAGTGGTTTTTATTTTGCATAAGGCGCGCCATTACATTTAAGCGAGAGACTATTGATGATTTGGAGTGTTCGCCGCAAGTAGCGCGTGGCGTTTCCACAAATAAAATACTGCGGGCAGCACCAGCAGTGTCAGCAACAGGGCACTCAACATACCGCCGACCATCGGCGCGGCAATGCGGCTCATGACCTCGGAGCCGGTACCGGAACCGAACAGTATCGGCAGCAGGCCGACGACGATGGCGGCGGCGGTCATCATCACCGGCCGCACCCGCAGCCCGGCGCCGGCCAGTACCGCATCGCGCAGAGACTCCGCGCCGGGGACTGCGCCCTCATGCTCGCTGTCAATGTGCATTTTGGCGTAGCTCTGATTGAGATACACGAGCATGATCACGCCGATTTCCACGGCCACCCCGGCCAGCGCGATAAAGCCGACTCCAACGGCGACGGAAAAATTGAAATCGAGCAGATAAATAAGCCACAGGGAGCCGACCATTGCCAGCGGCAACGTACCCATAATGATGGCCACTTCCTGAACGTTGCGGAAATTCATGTACAGCAACAGCGCGATAATTAGCAGCGTCAGTGGTACCACGTAGGTGAGCTTTTCTATCGCCCGCTGCATATATTCGTACTGCCCCGACCAGGTCACCGAGTAGCCGGCCGGCAGCTGCAGCTTGTTGTCGACGGCGATCCGCGCCTGCTTCACATAGCTGCCTATATCGACGTCCTCGATATCCACGAAGCTCCAGCCGTTCAGCCGCGCGTTTTCACTCTTGATTGCCGGTGGGCCATCTTCCACCGCAATTTTTGCCACGTCGCCGAGGGCGATGCGCTGCCCTGCCGGGGTGACGATCGGCAGCTGTGCAAGCTGTTCGGGCGAGTCGCGGTAATCCTGCGGGTAGCGCAGGTTGACCGGGTAGCGCTCCAGTCCCTCGACAGTCTGGGTGACATTCATACCGCCGACAGCGGTGGCGACCACCTGCTGTACGTCGGCGATATTGAGCCCGTAGCGGGCGGCGCGCTTCCGGTCTATATCCACGCTGATATAGCGGCCGCCGGCAACCCGCTCGGAATACACCGACGCGGTGCCGGGCACCTGTTGCAGAATCTGCTCCAGCTGCTGTCCTATCTGCTGTATCTGTTCGAGATCCGGGCCCGCGACCTTGATGCCCACCGGTGTCTTGATGCCGGTGGCGAGCATATCGATGCGGGTCTTGATCGGCATTACCCAGGCGTTGGTGACGCCGGGCAGCTTGACCAGTGCATCCAGTTCCTTCTGCAATTTTTCCGTGGTCATGCCGTCGCGCCACTGGTCGCGCGGCTGCAGCTGGATAAAGGTCTCGATCATGGTCAGCGGCGCCGGGTCGGTGGCGGTTTCGGCGCGACCGATTTTGCCGAACACGGTTTTCACTTCCGGCACGGTGCGGATCAGTTTGTCGGTCTGCTGCAGCAGCTCGCGCGCCTTGCCGATCGAGAGACCGGGGTAGGTGGTGGGCATATACATCAGGTCGCCCTCATCCAGTGGCGGAATAAACTCGCTGCCGATTTTGCCGAGTGGCCACAGCGCGGTGAGCAGCAATACGAGTGCCAGTGCGAGGGTGGTTTTCGGAAATTGCAGTACCCGCTTGAGCATCGGCATATAGGCGCCGATCATCCAGCGGTTGAGCGGATTCTTGTGCTCGGGCAATACCCGTCCGCGAATGAAGTAGCCCATCAGTACCGGCACCAGCGTCACCGCCAGCGCCGCGCTCGCCGCCATCGCATAGGTCTTGGTGAATGCCAGCGGCGAGAACATGCGTCCTTCCTGTGCCTCGAGGGCGAATACCGGCAGGAAGCTGACGGTAATGATCAGCAGGCTGAAGAACAGCGCCGGGCCCACTTCCGCCGCGGATTCGGCGACGATCTGCCAGCGGTTGGTATCGTCGAGCGGTGTGCGCTCCATATGCTTGTGCATGTTCTCGATCATTACGATCGCGCCGTCGATCATCGCCCCGATGGCGATGGCAATGCCGCCCAGCGACATGATGTTGGCGTTGAGGCCCTGCAGGTGCATGACGATAAAGGCGGCGAGTATGCCTACCGGCAGGCTGATAACGGCGACCAGCGACGAGCGCAGGTGAAACAGGAACACCAAGCACACCAAGGCGACCACAATGAATTCCTCCAGCAGCTTGTGCCAGAGGTTGTCCACCGCGCGCTCGATCAACGCCGAGCGATCGTAGACGGTAACTATCTCCACGCCCTCGGGCAGGCCCGCCTTGAGTTTTTCCAGCTTGGCCACAACGCCGTCGATGGTCTCCTGGGCGTTTTCACCGAAGCGCATCACCACGATGCCGCCGACCGCCTCGCCCTCGCCATTCAGTTCGGCGATACCGCGCCGCAGCTGCGGGCCCAGGGCGATATCGGCAACATCTTTGAGCAGAAGGGGTGTGCCGTTGACATCCATGCCCAGCGGTATTTCGTTCAGGTCGTCGATTGCCTGGATATAGCCACTGGCCCTGACCATGTACTCGGCTTCCGCCATTTCCACCACCGAGGCACCCACTTCCTGGTTGCCACGCTGTATCGCCACCTGGATTTGGGACAGCGGAATACCGTAGGCGCGCAGCTTTTCCGGATCCACCTTGACCTGGTACTGCTTGACCATGCCGCCGAGTGCCGCCACTTCGGAGACGCCGGGCACGGTCTGCAGTTCGTACTTTAGGAACCAGTCCTGCAGGCTGCGCAGTTCGCTGATATCGTGTTTACCGCTGCGGTCGACCAGCGCATAGATATAGACCCAGCCGACGCCGGTGGCATCCGGCCCCAGTTGCGGCCGCGCATTGGCCGGCAGCGTCGGCGCCACCTGGGAGAGATACTCCAGTACCCGCGAGCGCGCCCAGTAGGCATCGGTGTCGTCGTCGAAGATGACATAGACATAAGAATCGCCGAAGAACGAAAAGCCACGCACGGTGACCGCACCGGGCACCGACAGCATCGCCGTGGTCAGCGGGTAGGAAACCTGGTCCTCGACCACCTGCGGCGCCTGGCCCGGGTAGCTGGTCTTGATAATCACCTGCACGTCGGACAGATCCGGAATCGCATCCACCGGTGTCTTCTTCAGCGAATAGATACCGGCGCCCACCAGGAACAGTGTGGCCAGCAGCACGAAAAGGCGGTTGTTGACCGACCAGCGGATAACGGCGGCAATCATGGCTGCTCTCCATGCTTGCCGTGGTCGCTATGGTCGCCGTGCTCTTTGTGTTCGCCGTTGTCGTTGTGCCCTTCGTGCTCGTTGTCCTCTCTGTGCTGGTTATGCTCGTTATGCTCGCTGTTCTCTTTGTGCGTACCGTGGTTGCTATGTTCGCCATGCTCGCCGTGATTCATCGGGCCCCGGGGAGCCATACGCATGAAATCCGAGGTCTTGCTGGATTCGGAGTCGATCAGGAATTGCGCCGAGGTAACGATGCGCTCGCCCTCGCGGAGCCCTGCCAGTATTTCCACCTGCCGTTCGCCGATGCGGCCTGTCTGCACGTTGACCGACTTGAACCTGCCGTCGCCGAGCGCGAGTACCACGCGCGGCTTGCCGCCGGTGCGGATCAGTGCCTCCGTCGGAATCAACAGTGTCTCCTCTCCGCGGCGCGCGTGGATGGTCAGTTGCGCAAACATATTCGGCTTCAGCTTGTGCTCCGAGTTGCCGAAGCGCGCGCGTACTCGCGCCGTGCGCGTCTTTTCATCCAGGGTCGGGTAGATGTAATCGACGCTGCCGGTCCAGCTCTGACCGGGCAGGTAGTCCAGCCGCATGGTGACGGGGTCGCCCCTGTTGACCAGTGCCGCCTGGCGCTCGAACACTTCGCCGATGACCCACACCTCGTCGAGTGCGGCGATGGACAGCAGCGCCATGCCCGGCTTGACGAAATTACCCTCGCGCACATTGAGCTTGTCCACTACACCGGACTGGGGCGCGTAGACGGTGACGGTACGCTGGACTTTACGGGTTTTGATCAGCTGCTCGATGGCACTCTGCGGCAGTTGCAACGCGCGCAAACGCTCGCGCGCCGCGTCTGTCAGGACGCGGTTATTGTGCTTCAGCGCCAGCACCAGCTCCTCCTGGGCATTGACCAGTTCCGGCGAATAGAGGGTGTACAGGGGCATGCCGCGGTTCACCGGATCCCCCTCGGCATTGACGTAGAGTTTTTCTATCCAGCCCTCGACCCTGGGGTTGATCTGCACCAGCTGCTTTTCATCGTACTGCACATAGCCGACGGTCCTGATTTCCGCATCGAAGCGGCCGCGCTCGACGGCGGCGGTGCGCACGCCCAGGTTATTGATCACTTCCGGAGAGATGCGCACCGTGCCCGGCGAATCTTTTGTGCCCTGTTCCTCTTCGTAGACGGGAATCAGGTCCATACCCATGGGCGACTTGCCCGGTTTGTCCCGGCGGTAATTGGGGTCCATCGGCGCAACCCAGTACAGCGGCTTGCGCTCGCCGCCGCTGGCCGCCTCTTCCCCGTCGCCGCGCAGCAGCAGTGCGATGGCGATGCCGACAGCGACGCCCAGCGCGATCAGCAGTGTCGTTTTGATACGGTTATTCATTTCTGCGTCCCTTTGTTTACTGCTGGCTGGCCTGTTTCCGCGGGAACCTGCGCGAGCAGGTAATTCAGCTGCGCGATGATTTTCAGGCGCTCGACCTCGATATCGAGCGCGTCGATTTTGGCGTTGAGTTCGGCGATGCGTGCGCGCACCGCCTCGGCGAAATCGCTCTCATCGTTGTAGTAGCCGGCCAGGGAGGCCTCGGCCTGTTCGCGCATCTGCGGCAGTAACTGTTGCCGATAGAGGGCGCGGCGCTGATCGAGGCGGACAAGTTGCAGGCGCGCATTCTCCAGTTGCGCCACCAGTTGCCGGAGCAACAGGGATCTCTCGGTTTCCGTGGCGGCGGTGCGCGCCACTGCGGCACTGAGGGTTTTGTCCTGCCGTTTTTCGGTGAACAGCGGCAGATCGAAACTGACGCCGACGGTGAATAGGTCTGTCCTGTCCTCTCCCTGAGGGTCTTCGCCGCGGAGGCCATAGGCGGCCTTGAGGCCCCACTCGGGTTTGTATTGCTGTTTCGCGAGATCGATGCCGGTGGCCACCGCATCGATCTTGACGTCCAGCGCCAGTACCGCCGGGTGCAGGCGCAACTGCTGATACCAGTCGGACGGGGGGCGCTTGTCCGTCACCGGCACTAGCGGCTCCAAGCGCGGCAGGGCGCCGCCGGTAGCCCCGGCGTCCTGCACCCATTCCGCCAATCTGCGCTCGGCGCCGTCCTGGCGTTGCCGCAGCATCGTCAGGCGGTCGTCGAGACGGGTCAGTTCCAGTTGCGCGCGGATGACATCCGGCTGGCGCGCGCGGCCGCGGGCCGATGCGTAGCCGGCCACGGCCGCATCCACCAGCTGCTCGAACAGGGCGCGGTCGCCCTCGATCAGCTGGATACTCTCGCGCGCGCTGTAGGCGTCCAGCCACAACTGCGCGACCGTGGCGGTCACCCTGGCGCGCCGGTCCGCGCGCAGCAGGGGTTCGCGGGCGGCCAGCTGTTCTTTCTGCTGGCGGGAGAGAGCGCGGCTCGCCCCGCGTGGAAACATCTGGTTGATGCCGACGGCGAACTGAGTCATCGGCTCCTGACCGAAGTTGAAGGTGTCCGTGGGGAAATTCATCGCAACCACTTCTACTTTCGGGTCCGGCAGCTGCGCCGCGGCCACCGCCTCATCCGCCAGCGCGGCTTCGGAGTAGCGGCTGCCGTCGAGCCAGGGGTCGCTCGCCACGGCGATGGCGATGGCCTGCTCAAATGTCAGCTTGTCTTCCGCTGCGCCGGGCGGCGACGTCAGCGCGGCCGCGAGCAACAGCGTCGCGGCGTACATAGGGGATCTCATTGACTTTGCTCTTCACTGCTCGATGGGTAACGGCGGCCTGATGGCCGGTTACGGGATCTGTAGGCGCACTTCGCCTGGGAAATCAGGTAATCGGCGGGCGGAAGAGCTGGGACAGCGGGTCCTGAGGGATGGGGTTGCTTAGGGCTGCGGCGCCCGCAAATGGAGAGGTGGATGTCGGAGATTCCGGCGGCGAGGGCGGCAGCATCGACAGGCTACAGCCACCGGCGGTACAGGCGCTGCCGAGAGTTGGGCAACAGTCGCAACCGTCTGTGCCCGCTGTGCCGGATTTATGCGCGGCAGGGTTGGCGCCGGGCATTTCGATGTCGGGCATGTCCATGCCGGGCATCGCCATGCCGGACATCTCCATACAGTCCATCGGCATCTGTGCCGCAGGACCCTGTTCCGCCGGGGCCCAGGCCGGCGGCAATACGGATGCGACGGCCTGGCCGATCAGGGCCACCGCGAGAATCAGTATTGCTGCGAGCTTGCGTTTCACCGGGAATAACCCCGAAGGCTAATGGACAGAGTTAGAACCATAACACAGAGACGCAAAGGCCTATTAGTGATGTACCACTTTTGCTATCGACGAATTCTCGCCGCGGCGTATCGCTAACTGATAAATGCCTGTAAGCGACCCATCCAGCCGCTTCGGGTCGTGGCGATGTTAGTCGGTGAAAGGGGCCGACGATTGATCTGGGTCAAGCGCGCCGCGCAGCTGAGCGGGGGTTTGGCCGGCTGCCCCCGATACGGGGTAAACTGTGCGGCAGTTTTTTCAGTGAGTTTGATGACAGGGGACCGGCTTTGGCCACGAAACGCAAAACCGCCTATGTGTGTAATGAGTGCGGCGCCGACTATTCGAAGTGGGCCGGCCAGTGCAGTGCCTGCGGCACCTGGAACAGCCTCAGCGAAGTGCGCCTCGGCCCCGAGCACCGCGACAGCCGCGCGGCCAACTTTACCGATGCCCAGAGCGGCTATGCCGGCGCCGCCGGTGCCGGCCATGGCAAGGTGCAGAAGCTCTCGGAGATAGATCTCAGCGAGCTGCCGCGTATCCCTACTTCGGCGTCGGAGCTGGACCGGGTGCTCGGCGGCGGCCTGGTACCGGGCTCCGTGGTGCTGATCGGCGGCCACCCGGGCGCCGGCAAATCGACGGTGCTGCTGCAGACCCTCTGCCATCTGTCCAAGGCCATGCCCGCGCTCTACATCACCGGTGAGGAATCCCTGCAGCAGGTCGCCATGCGCGCCAGGCGCCTGGGCTTGCCGGCAGAGGATCTGCAGATGCTCAGCGAAACCGATGTGGAGCGCATCTGCCAGGTGGCCAAGGAGGTGAAGCCGCGGGTGATGGTGGTGGATTCCATCCAGGTGATGCATATGGGCGAGGTGCAGTCGGCGCCCGGCTCCGTGGCCCAGGTGCGCGAGAGCGCCGCCTACCTGACCCGCTTCGCCAAGCAGACCGGCACGGCGCTCATTTTAGTAGGCCACGTGACCAAGGACGGCAGCCTCGCCGGCCCAAAGGTGCTGGAACACATTATTGACTGCTCCATCCTGCTCGAGGGCACCCACGATTCCCGCTTCCGCACCCTGCGCGCGCACAAGAACCGCTTCGGCGCGGTGAACGAATTGGGGGTGTTTGCGATGACCGAGCAGGGGCTGAAGGAAGTCTCTAATCCGTCGGCGATCTTTTTACAGCGCGCCGAGGAAGTGGCCGCGGGCTCGGTGGTGACCTCGGTGTGGGAGGGCACGCGCCCGCTGCTGGTGGAGCTGCAGGCCCTGGTGGACGACAGCAGTCTCGGCAATCCGCGCCGGGTGGCGGTCGGCCTGGACCAGAACCGCCTGAACATGCTGCTGGCGGTACTGCACCGCCACGGCGGGGTGCTGGTCGGCGACCAGGACGTATTTATCAACGTGGTCGGCGGGGTCAAGGTGATGGAGACCAGCGCCGACCTGACCCTGCTGTTGGCGGTGGTGTCCAGTTTCCGCAACCGCCCGCTGCCCCGCGACCTGGTCGTGTTCGGCGAAGTGGGGCTCGCCGGCGAGATCCGCCCGGTGCCCTCCGGCCAGGAGCGTCTGCGCGAGGCCGCCAAGCACGGTTTCCGCAAGGCGATAGTGCCGGCCGCCAATCGCCTGAAAAACGATATCGACGGCATGGAAATGATTGCGGTCAAGACCCTGGCGGAAGCGCTGAGCGCGATTGATATGAGCTGAGGGACTCGGGCTGGGGGCGCCTAGCCGGGGGCGCCTGGCCGGGGGCGCCCCTGCACATCATGCCGGCCGGCGGGGTTACGCCGGCTGCTGCCGGGAGAACAGGTGCATGGCCAGATAGCCAAGCCCGATAGCAAAGGGCAGCATGGCGATTGCCAGTAAGGCCAGGAAGGCGTGGTTGCTCGGGTCCGGAACGAAAAAGCCAAACAGCGCGATTCCCACGGCAACAGTTATCCACACAATGCCGCGTCGCACGTCCTGCAGTGGATGTGGCTTGTTGCTGGCCCCGAGCTGCTCAATCAATTCCGGTGTCAGCTCCGCGCCTTTGTCCAGGGCCATGCGCACGGTCTGCTGGATTTCCAGGTCTTTCTTGGCGCGAAAGTGCAACACCAGCCAGATTGAAACCCCGACCAGCAGGAAGAAGCCGAAGGGAACCAGTAGTGCAAGAGTGCCTTCGTTCATGTTGTTCTCCAGTTATTGTCGTTAACTTTTTGTTTGTGCTGCCGGTATGATGCGTTCGCAAGGCGATTTGGATTCACCCGGAACTGACAGGATCGGCGGACCGCAGTGCCCCCGCATGGCAGCGGGCCCCGGGAACGGACAGTATAGGAAGTCGAGATAGAAATGCATTTTGCGTCCCGGATACTGCTGCTGGTGGTACTGGCACTTCCCCCTGCCGCGCTCGCCCAGCAGAGGATCGCCTCCCTCAATCTGTGCCTCGACCAGATACTGCTGCGCTGGGTGGATCCGCAGAATATTGTTTCCGTTACCTGGCTCTCGGGCGAAGACCACTATCGGCGCGCACCGCTGCCTGAGCACGTGTACCTGAATCGCGCGCAGGCGGAAGAGCTGTTGCCGCTGCAGCCGGACCTGATACTGGTCGGCCAGTTTGGCGCCCAGCGCGCGGCGCAGCGGCTGCGCGATCTCGGCCTGAATGTCGTCGCCATTCCCGATGCCTACAGCCTGGAACAGCTGCGCGATCAGCTGAGCGCGCTGGAAACTACGCTGGGACAACTGCCGCCTCTGCAAAAACAGAAACGGCAACTGGCTAAGCTGCTCGCCGCGCCGCTGCCGCCGGCGCAGGCCTCGGCGCTTATACTCTCCGCCAACAACATCACCTACGGCGATGGCATGCTCGAACACCAGTTACTGGAGCGCGCGGGTTTCAGCAACCTCGCGGCGCAGCAGGGGGTCAAGCAATTGGGCCGGGTCAGCCTCGAAGAGGTGGTCGCCGCGCAGCCGGATTTGCTGGTGTTTTACGGCGGTGAAAAAGATTTTGCCGTTGCACATCTGGCCACGCGCCACCCGGCACTGAAAAACTATATCGACAGCGGTCGTATCTACACGCTGCCGGAAGAGCTGGGATTTTGCCCGGCGCTGGTAGCGGCGGAAGTATTAGAGCAGCTCACGGATAAGAGAAAATCATTTGTTGACGCGCAGTAAATTTGTCCTCGCCATTTTGTTTGCCGCACTGCCGCTGGCGCTGATCGCTGCGCTGCTCAGTGGACCCGTGTCCGTAGATCTGGGCGCGGCGCTGAGTCAGGGCTGGCACAGTGACAGCAGCGATGCGGTGATTCTGTGGCAGTTGCGCCTGCCCCGGGCACTGCTCGCGATTCTCGTCGGCGCGGCGCTGGGCATGGGCGGTGCGGCCATGCAGGGCATGCTGCGCAATCCGCTGGCGGAACCGGCACTGCTGGGCGTGTCCAGCGGCGCGGCGCTCGCCGCCATCCTGCTGCTTTATTACGGCCTCGCCTGGCAATCCGGCTGGCTGCTGCCGGCGCTGGCCATATTCGGTGCCTTCTGCGCAGTGGCCTGCGTGTGGATGCTGGCCGGGCGCGGCGCCAGCGCCAGCCGACTGGTGCTGGCAGGCGTGGCCATCAATGCGTTTCTTTCTGCGCTGATGGCGCTGGCCCTGAATTACGCACCGAGTATGTTCGCGATGCAGGAAATTGTGTTCTGGCTGCTGGGCTCACTGGCCAATCGCGGCTGGGACCAGTTGCTGCTGGCGCTACCCTTTATCCTGTTCGGTGGCATTCTGCTGTACTGCGCGAGAAACTATCTGCGCGCTCTGTCCCTCGGCGAAGACAGCGCGGCGTCCCTCGGCTTTCGCGGCCGCCGCTATCCGTTGCTGGTATTGCTCGGCATCGCCAGCGCCGTGGGCGCGGCGGTGGCGGTGGCCGGTACCATCGGCTTTGTCGGTCTCGTCGTCCCGCATTTGACGCGCCCGCTGGTGAAGCAGGATCCGGGCCGGCTGCTGTGGAGCAGTGCCCTTGCCGGAGCGCTGCTGTTGCTGCTGGCGGATATTGTGGTGATCAATTTTGTCGGCGCGCAGGAACTTAGGATAGGGGCGGTGACGGCCTTTATCGGGGCGCCATTCTTCTTCTGGCTGATTGTCAGTGCGCGCAGGGGGCAACAGCTGTGAGCCGGGAAAAACACCTTGAAATTTCCTGTCTGAAACTGGCGCTGGAGCGCCGGCACCAGCGGGTGCTGAGTGACATCAGCTGCACTTTCAAACCCTTTGAGCTGACCGCGGTGGTGGGGCCGAACGGCGCCGGCAAGAGCAGCCTGCTGCAGTGTCTCGCCGGCGTGCTGATGCCGACCGCCGGGCAAATCGAGCTGAACGGCCAAGCCGCGGAGCAAATCTCCGCGGCGGAGCGCGCGCGCCGCGGTGCCTATCTGCCCCAGTCGGAGACGCCGGCCTGGAGCCTGAGTAGCGCGGACCTGGTGGCACTGGGGCTGCTGCCGTGGGGCAGACCCCCAGACCGCGAGCGGCGCGTAGCCGCAGCGCTGCAGCTGGTGGACGCGCAGCAGTTTGCGCATCGACCGGTGACTCAATTGTCCGGCGGCGAACTGCGCCGCGTGCAGCTGGCGCGACTGCTGGTCGGCGAGGCGCCGCTGCTGATTGCCGATGAACCCACTTCAGCCCTGGATATCCGCCACCAGCTGCAACTGATGCAGAATTTCCGCCGCCAGGCGGATGCGGGTAAGACGGTGGTGCTGGCCCTGCACGATCTCCCCCTCGCCGCGCGCTACTGCGATCGCATCCTGCTGCTGCAGGACGGCAAGCTGCGCGCCCAGGGCACGCCGGAAGATGTCTTGACCCCGGCGCTGATCGGAGATGTCTACGGCGTCAGCTGCGAATTCCGCTGGCGCGACGGCGTCGCCGACTTCGTGCCGCTGGATCTGCTGTAGCGGTGAAAATCATTTCCCACCCGGTACCTGATCCGTAGGGGCGAGTTTCGCAGCGCTGTTGCTGTCGCCTACCCGACCTCTGCCTCCTCCCTGTAGGAGCCTGCTTACAGGCGAAAGGGCGGAGCTCTGTAGCCATTCGCCTGCACGCAGGCTCCTACATGGAATTCCGACTACTAACCACCAATCACTAACCGCTGCTATACTGCCGCCCGCCGTGGGTGCCCAGCAGTGCTTTTGCACTTGGCTGGGGTAAACGGGAAGTCCGGTGATGTGCTTCAACACAGAGTCCGGCGCTGCCCCCGCAACGGTAAACCGCGCAATCGCGGTAAGCCCGATACCGGCCCTCGGTGATAGCCCTGACATGCCCCCCAGTCCTTGTTGCGGAGGCATGTCTCGGCCGGAGGATAAAGCGGAGGGCTTTGTCTGGTCTGTGTGCCGCCAGTATCACCGCGCACCGATTGCATACACCCTCCCTCAATCCGCAAGGCACCTCTAAACCCTACTGCGCGTGCGTCTGACGGCGTCCGGCGGTGCTCGGAATGCTCATGTACTGCACGTACACTCCGCTCCCTGCGCTCCGGCGGCCACCACCAGCCACCCGCTCGTTGCGGTTTTATAGGTGCTCTGCGAACACTTTCGAGATTGGGGATTCACCATGAAAAAAACTCTTATCGCCGCGGCCCTTATTGCCGCCGGCCAGCCGCTGTTGTCTGTTGCCGATGAGCTGGAACAGATGACGGTCACCGCCAGCCGTGTGGAAATACCGAAAGCACAGGTCGGCGTTTCCGTTTCTGTAATGACATCCGCGGATATCGAGCGCCTCGGCTACAGCAGCCTGCTGGATGTGATCCGCACCCTGCCGGGTATCTCTGTCAGTAACAATGGCGGTGCCGGTAAGGTCAGCTCTGTCTACCTGCGCGGTGAAAGTAACTTCCGCACCCTGGTACTTCTGGACGGCGTGAATATCGCCGACCCGGCGGCACCGCAAGTCGGCGCGCAGTTCCAGCACCTGCAGTCGGCCGATATCGAACGTATCGAGGTGCTGCGCGGTCCGCAGGGCATGATGTACGGCGCCGGCGCCGGCGGCGTGATCAATATCATCAGCAAGAAAGCCAGTGAACCGCTGCGTGTGCAGCTGGGTGCGGAGGCGGGCCGTTACGGCTCCCGCAAAGCCAGTGCCAAGCTGGGTGGCAGCCATGAGAAGTGGGATTACGATCTGAGTCTCGCCGATTTATCCAGCGACGGTTTCAACAGCCGCGAGAGCGATATCAGCGGCGAGCGCGACGGCTACGACAATCTCTCTGGCAGTGCGCGACTGGGCTATCAGTTCAGCGAAAAATTTTCTGTCGAAGGGCAGATGCGGCACACAGATGCAGAGTCGGAATACGATGGCTGCTTTGACGCGAACTTTTTGCAGACCAATGCCTGCGAGGATCAGTTTGCCCAGACCAGTTATCGTCTCGCCGGCAACTACAAGCCAAGCTCCATCGCTCATGAGTTGGCCGTTGCGCGCCAGGAAATTGAGCGCGACACCATTGCTTCCGGGCAGAGCAGTTTTGCCGTGGATGGCGCCATCGCCGAGCTGAACTATGTCGCCAGTAGTGACCTGGCCGGCGGGCAGCTGCTGTGGGGCGGCGAATACGAGCAGCAGGAATTCAGCAGCGATTACAGCGACCAGGATATCGACAGCCTGGGCCTGTTTGCCGAGTGGCGCGGCGATCTGGCCGGTAAACTTTTCTATACGCTGGGTTACCGCCGCGACAGCCTGGAAACCGAAGATCACAATAGCTGGCGTGCATCCGTTGCCTACCCGGTTTTGCTGGGTGAACAGCAGCAACTGAAGTATCGCGCGAGTTTCGGCACCGGTTACCGCGCTCCGAGCCCCTACGAGATCAGTCTCAACCTCGCCGAAGGTGTCGAGGCGGTGGGTCCGGAGACCAGCCGCGGATTCGAACTGGGAGTCGAATATCAACTGGCTCAATTGATGCAACTGGAGCTGGTATATTTTGACCAGGAAATCACTGATGCGATTGTCTATGACTACTCGCTGGGTACCTGGGGTGCCTATGGCCAGGACGACGGTGAGAGTCAGTCCCAGGGCGTGGAGATGTCCCTGGGCGGCAAGGTCGGCAACCGTTTTGACTGGTATCTCAACGGCACCTGGCTTGACGCCGTGGACACCACCGGCGAGCAGCGGTTACAGGTGCCGCAAAGGGTCTATAATCTCGGCGTCAGTTATTACCTGTTCGAAGACCGGCTGATGCTGAACGGCAACTGGCAGCAGGTGGAGGACCGCCTGGATGTCAGTGGCGAAATGCTGGACGACTACGGCAAACTGGACCTGAACGCCGTTTACCGACTGACGCAGAAACTGCGTTTGACGCTGCGCGGCGAAAACGTGCTCGACGAGGATTACCGTGAAGTGGCTGGCTTCAACACTACCGGAGCGGCTGTCTACGCCGGTGTGCAGCTGAGTTTGTAATCTATTGTCGCTGTACCGGGGCGGTACGGGTTTGTCCGTCCGCTCCCTTTACCTAACCCAACCCAACCCGCCCTTGGCCTTACTGCAATTCCTTTCGGCGGCAGATTAAAAACTTTCCCATGACTGAACCCGAAGACAAAGCCGAGCGCCACAAGAAGCGGATGCAGGCGCGCAAGAAAATTGTCGACGCAGGCGTGGCCCGCGCACTGGAAGAACGCGGCACTGTTATTCTCTATACCGGCGACGGCAAAGGGAAAACCACTGCGGCTATAGGTACGGTCACGCGCGCACTGGGATATGGCTACCGTGTTTTCGTGGCGCAGTTTATCAAGGGAGTCTGGGAGTGCGGGGAAAAGAACTTGCTCACACAGCTTCCCGAGGGAAAATACTCGCTGCACTGGCATGAGATGGGAACCGACTTCACCTGGGAAACCCAGGATTTCGACGCGGACAAAGCCGCTGCGCGCGCCTTGTGGAGTAAAGCCCGGGTGGCACTGCAAGATGAAGAAACCTACCTTGTCGTGCTCGACGAGCTCACTTATGCATTGAATTACCACTGGCTCGACAAGCAGGAAGTCGTCGAGGCGATTCAACAGCGACCACTACAGCAGACGGTCGTGATTACCGGCCGCGGTGCCAAGCAGTATCTTAAAGATATCGCCGATACGGTCAGCGAAATGCGCGCGCTCAAGCACGCCTTCAGTGAAGGTATCGCGGCCCGCAAGGGAATAGAGTGGTAGCCCGCCGGAATGACTGAAGTGCCGATCCGGAAAAAATAATTTGCCGAATCAGCAATCTTCACGAATTATTTCAGCAGCTTTCGCTTTCGCAAGGTTGCGCAAGCTCGGGAGCTGCTAATTGCAGTAGTCGCCGTCGAACTTTCAGCGGCGTAGCATTGAACCAGCGGCGGCAGGCTCGATTGAAAGAACTCTGTTCGCGGTAGCCGAGTAACGCCGCGATCTGGGTCATCGGCATTTCCGCTTCGGACAGGTAGCTTTCGGTACGGGCACGGCGAATATTATCGAGCAGCTCTTCGAAAATTACCCCGCGATCGCTGAGTCGGCGCTGTAGTGTGCGCTTGTGCATACCCAGCTGCTTTGCCACTTCCTGCAGACTGCAACGCTGGATTGGCATCAGGCGGTGGATCAGCAGTTCAACCTGGTTTTGCAGCTCCATCGGCTCATGCTGCAGCGCCTCGCCGATGTATTGGCTTAGATATTGCTGCAGCAGTGGGTCGCTCTGTGGGATCTTTTGTTCCAGGTGCTGCGGGCTCAGTGCCAGAGCGTCGCGCTCCTGGGAAAAATATACTGGGGCACCAAAAAATTCCTGGTATCTATCGTGCAGGGGCTCGGCAGCTTTCAGTAAAACAGCCTGAGGGCGGAAGCCATCGCCATAAAGCACTTTCAGGGCCATATGGGCGACGCCGAGCACCAACTCCTGGTTCTGGCGCAGCGCTGGCAGACCCGCTTCCGGCTCGAACCAAAGCTGCTGGCAGTTACTAGCGCTGTCATTATCCAACCCCATGCGCAGTCCCCGGGTAAAATAGTGCAGGCTGTTGATGATCAGGCGCAGCGCACTCTCGACCGTCGGAGTGTTCAGCGCCAAAGCGGCCAGCGGGCCAAATACCATTAACCCCTGGTACTGTGCCATGCGCAGGCCGAAGTCCGGGCAGTCCAGTTGCCGTGATGCCTCTTCGATCAGTCTTATCGTGGTGTTAAGCGGCAATACGCCTTCGAGATTTTTTACCGTATCCGGATCTATATTGAAGTTGCTCAGCAAGGCATCTGGATTTCCGTTGAGCCGAGTAACCAATTCATAAAACCCCGTCAATGAAGCGGTTTTTATCAGCTGAGTCATTTTCCTGTGAGTTCCCAGTGTGCTCCGGAAGTGCCGGAGCGAGTTTTGTTCTGCCGGAGCGATCCATCGGGTCGTCCGTTGTGGCAGCGTGTTTTTGTTAATTCTGCTAAAAGTTTTTGTTGTGATGAGCTGGAATAAATACCCCGGTTCCGATATCGCTGAGACTTATCACCCGCAATGAATAGATTTTTCTTGTGGCGGATTTCAATAAGCTCGCTAACAAACGCCAAACGTGCACGAACACCGGCGAATGCTTTATTAACTTTGGTTATAAGCTAATAAGAGTCACAGGATATTACTCGTTTTTTTGGGACAGTTTGTTGGCGAGTGGTGACATTCAGTTACGTTTGGTGGTGCATGGAATAAGTTGCGCCAGAAAAATAGTCTAAATTTCACCATTAGTTTGGAATATTTGTTTCATTGGTGGTGGCACATATTTCATTTTTCCCGGGAGGCGCAATGCACTTGAAACAAAAATTCATCATACGCAGCTGTGTATAGAAACTGTGCGATCAGGTGAAGCGAGCGTTTTTTGCGTTGTATCGCGCAGAAAATTTGGAAGTCCCTGATGATATCCGGGGTTCCTGCTGTATTGGCGCCACCCCGCCAGTGTTGGCTAGGTCAGCGCCAGTTCGCACGGCTTAGAAGCGATAGCCGATGCCCACGGAATAGACCCAGGGATCGAAATCGATGTCGGTCTTAATGACGGTGCGGCCGAAATTGGTTGGGAAGCGAATTCTCGCCTCAGTGTCGAGATCCAGGTACCAGACGGCGGCATTCACCAGCCAGCGGCTCTCGCGGCCGAGGGCGATGTCGATGCCGAGCTCGCCAGCCAGTCCCCAGGAGTCGTCCAGCTTCAGGTGGGCACCGGCCTGGGCACCGAGCACCATCATGAAGTAGTCATTTGCGGTGCGACTGATGTTCTCGTCCATAAAGGTGGTGTAATTGATACCGAGGCCCACATAGGGCTGGACCCAGGACTCCACGCAGACCGGGAACCACTGCACTGTGAGTGTCGGCGGCAGTTGATCGGTGTCGCCCAGATTGATGCGTCCGAGCGGCGTCCCCCCGGCGGGATCCGGCAGCCCGGAGACTTTCAGGTCGTGATTGAACGGGAAGGCGGCCAGCAGACCGAGTCCCCAGTGGTCGGCAAATAGCCAGGTGCCGGTAATGGTGGCGCTTTCGCCGTCGTCGACATACAAACGGGTGTCGGGAAGTTGGGTGCCATCTAATCGCAGCCAATTGGAGTCATCGTCGGGGTCCACTAATCCGGCGCCCATTCGCAGAATAATGCTGCCCTTTTCGTAATCGGCGAAGGCCTGGCCGGCCCCGAGGACCAGTGCCAGGGCGGCGGCGAGGAGGCTGGTGGATTTCATTTGCGATCGCTCCGTGAACTACGAGGAGGGGCTTCCACTAGTCAGTTTAGACACCGGTTCAGTTGGGCGACTCCTGTTGGTTGTATGCGGCGACAGAAAGATGCCATTTGCGCGGGGCGATCTGAAGCGCTCGGATATGTCATAATCCGCGCTCCCAATCGACAACCGATAGCAGTCAACTCAGCGGTGAAATAATGAAAATTGGAGTTTTGAAAACCGACGACGTGCGCAAGGAGCTGGTGGGCGAATTCGGCGAGTACCCGGAGATGTTTGCCGAGCTGCTGCGTAGCCAGGATCCAGAGCTTGAGTTCGTGACCTACGAAGTTCAGCGGGGCCACTTCCCGGACAATATCGACGAGGTGGACGCCTACCTGATTACCGGTAGTAAGACCGGTGTCTACGAGGACAAGGAGTGGATTCCGCCGCTGATGGAGTTTGTGCGCAAGCTGCACGACGCCAAGAAGCCGACCATCGGTATCTGTTTCGGTCACCAGCTGATCGCTCACGCCCTGGGAGGCAAAACGCGCAAGTCTGACAAGGGCTGGGGTATCGGCGTACACAGCTATGAGATGCAGGAGACCCCTGCATGGATGTCCGAGCCGATGCCGAGTTTCAGCCTGCTGGTCAGCCACCAGGACCAGGTCGAGGAGCTGCCGCCGGGCGCCAAGGTACTGGCCTCCAGCGAGTTCTGCCCAATGGCGATGGTGCAGGTGGACGACCATATGCTCACTTTCCAGGCCCACCCGGAATTCACCAAAACCTATTCCAAGAGCCTGATGGAACTGCGCCGCGAGGCCTTCGGCGAGGAACTGGCGGACAAGGGGCATGCCTCACTGCAGAACGACATCCACGAGAGTGCCGTGGCCAGGTGGATGGTGGAGTTTTTGCGTAAGTAACCTTTCTTTTGCAGGCGGGCAGTGCCCGCCTCACTTCCACTTGATATTCCAGCCCAGCGAAGGCCCTTGGTTCTAGCTGGGTTTCTCCCCCAGCCTGGTATCCGCCGCCGCGCGCAGGTCACTTTCGTTAATCTCTTTGTTGTTACCGGGCCGGCTACTGTCAAACTGTCCGCGGTATATCAGCTTGTGGTCACGACCGTACAGGAAAAAAACTGACCTACAGGCGGTTCCGAGCGTCCCCGCTACTTTCTGGCACTACGTTGGGTCGCTATTAAACTCGTTGCTGTTAATAGCAATGATGATCAGTCCTTCCTCTATATTTCTGTGCAAGCTCTGCTAGAGCCGCGGCCATATGTTTTACATAAGAGCCGTGATTACACATGAAGGCATCTGGTAGCGGTTGTATGGGGATGTCATGTCCGCTGTAAAAATGTCCGGAGGAGTCCGGCAGAAAAAATGTTGGTAGTGGGCTGCCAGGGGCTCAAACCAGAAGCGGTTTAAGTCGCAAGAGCGGCCTTAATCAAAAAAAATTAACAAAAACAGTTGGTTACAATGATTTTTTGTCTTCGGTAAGTGCGGATTGTCAATGCAGTTGGGCTCAAATTAACTTCGGCCTGTCTAAAAAAACGTAAAAATGTGATGTGGTTCACATTTTTCGGGTCGGGGATTATCCGTTTGGTTCGTTGAATTCAATGTGTTGGGAAAAAAAGTGGCCGCTGGGGGGTGGCCGCTAACCAATAACAAACAAAACGATCCAACGATCAAGAGGACGATACTATGATTCAGTCCACCTTCCGTAAGAGTCTGCTGGCTATAGCTGTGGGCGCTGCATTGTCAGCTCCCGTTTATGCTGCGGACGATACTAGGGGTCACCTGCGGGGAGCACTTATAGCTGATGGGGCAAATGCTTCCGGCGTAACCATTACTATTACTGGCCAAAAGCAGGGTATATCCCGAACTTTTGTTACCACCGGTGACGGTGAGTACCGTTTCCCGGCGATTGCCGCTGGTGTCTACGATATTGTAGCCACGAAGGATGGCCTGGTTATTGCCGAGCAAAAAGGCGTGGAAGTAGGCCTGGGCGGCAAGACCACGTTTAATCTTGTCGCTGCTGGGGCCGGCACAATTGAGGAGCTGGAAGTTGTCGGTAAGCAGATGGATGTGGATACCAGTTCTGCAGTCAAAGACTTCGTAGTTAATACCAGCGACCTGGCAGCAAAGATTCCTCTGGGACGCGACCTCACCTCTGTCGCTCTGATGGCTCCAAGCGCCGTTGCCGCGGACCAATCATTTGCTGCAAATAACCATGACGTGGCTACGCCGGCGATCAGCGGTGCCTCTGCTGCGGAAAACGCCTGTTTCGTCAATGGCCTGAACATTACCAACTTCCGAAATGGTCTCGGCTGCAGCCAGATTCCTTTTGACTTCATTGAGACTGTCCAGGTCAAGAACGGTGGTTATAACGCCGAATTTGGCCGCTCTATCGGCGGTGTAATCAATACCACTACCAAGCGCGGTGGTAACGAGTTTGAAAGTGGGGTCAAGGTCATCTGGGAGCCGGGCTCTCTACAGGGATCCTCCCCGGACACTGCAGGCGGTGCTAGTAACAAGAGCGATGAGCTGGACCAGGTTACCTACGCTATGTGGGCAAGTGGCGCCATCATTCAAGACAAGCTGTTCTACTATGCGCTGTACGCACCCCAGGCAACCGACAAATTCAATGGCGGCGACCTGGATATTGCTGGTCGTAATTACGACAGTTCTTGGCAGAACGACTTCTGGGGCGTGAAGCTCGATTACATCATCGCCGATGGTCACACGCTGGAATATACCGGGTTCGATGATACCCGCGTAGAGGAAGAAACAAACCGGGCCAATGATCCGAGTAGCACAAGTGAACCTGGAACTACTGAGTATTTCCGTGGCGGTGAAAACCACTCGATCAAGTACACCGGGGTCATGAACGACTGGGTGACAGTCAGCGCTCAATGGGGGATGAATGAATATGCGCGTAGTACAACCAGCTCCGCGGACGCATTCCCGGCAATTTATGACGACCGCCAGGGGACTCTGATTCCGGTAGGCGACTGGGCGTCCTTCCAGACATCAATGGCAGACGACGAGCGTGAAGCTTTCCGTCTGGATGTTGATATGTATCTCGGCGATCACAGTATCCGCTTCGGTATCGATCACGAAATCAATACTGCCACCGATGTGACGCAATACTCCGGTGGGGCTTACTACCGTTATTATGAAGCCTCCGCATCCAACGGATTTGTTACTGCTGGCCTGCTCGAAGAGGGCGATGAGTATGTGCGCAAGCGTGTCTACCAGTCGGGTGGCGAGTTCGAAACCGTCGCGTCAGCGCTGTATATCCAGGATGAATGGCAGATCAACGATCAGTTGACCCTGCATGCGGGTATCCGTAACGAGTCGTTCGATAACAAGAATGCCGAAGGCGATTCTTTTATCAAAATCGACAACCAGTGGGCTCCGCGACTGGGTGTCTCCTACGACCCGACTGGCGATGCAACCTCGCGCATCTATGCCAACTATGGACGTTACTACCTGCCGATTGCCGCGAATACCAATATTCGCATGGCCGGTGCTGAGTATTTCACTGCGGATTGGTACAAGCTGGACGGCATCAATTCGGACTGGACACCGATATACAACGAAGCCAACTTGCTGGATAGCGTTGTCTACGGCGACGGTACCGTTGCCGACACATCGGAAATCCTCGACACCAACATTGAGCCAATGTACCAGGACGAGTTCATCCTGGGTTACGAGTGGAATGTCGGCGACAGCTGGAATTTCGGCGTGCGTGGTGTATACCGCGACTTGAAGAGCACCATCGAAGACGTCGCTATCGACGCGGCTGTGCTGAATCGCGGTCTGTGTGATCCGAGCTTCTGTGGCGGCTTCCACTGGTATGTACTGACCAATCCTGGCTTTGATATGAACGTCAACCTGGATGTGGATGGCGATGGCACTCTCGATGGCCCCTTCGAATTCTCTGCAGGAGAGTTGGGTTACCCGAAAGCCACTCGTACCTATAAGGCGCTGGAATTCACCTTCGATCGTGAGTGGGATGGCAATTGGATGATGGGTGGCTCCTTGGTGCTGTCCAAGTCTGAAGGTAACCACGAAGGTTACGTGAAGTCTGACAACGCGCAGGATGACGCCGGCATTACCACTTCGTTCGACCAGCCCGGCCTCACCCACGGTATGGATGGATACCTGCCGAACGACCGCCGCTGGGTCATGAAAACCTGGGCCAGTTATCAGTTTGACAATGGTCTGCTGCTAGGTGGTTCCTTCACCGCTCAGGATGGTCGTCCCATCAACTGTATCGGTGTTGTGCCCGATTCTATTGATCCCTTCGCCGGAGCCTACGGTGCCGCAGGCATGTACTGTGGTGGCGAGCTGCAGCCGCGAGGCAGTCACGGCCGTACAAACGATATCTTCAACTTCGACCTGACGGCACGCTACGCAATTCCGGTAAGCGGTTTCACCGACAGTTCCGAAGTGGTTCTGCAAGCGGATATCTTCAACGTGTTTGACTCAGACACGGCTACAGAGGTGGACGAGCTCGGCGAAGACGGTGGTATGAACCCGAATCCCTTCTGGAAAACGCCCACTCGTTTCCAGAAGCCGAGGACTGTTCGCTTCACTGCTAGCTATAACTTCTAACTTGCTGAAAGGCTTTCCGGAAGCTACAAGCTCGTTTGGGGTTTCCGGTTTGAACGATAAGAAGTAAGAATAGCTTTATTCATTGGGGGGCTTATCTTTCCCTAAAGAAACCGGCCACATGGCCACTGCTGCCTCACAGTTCAGCAGACACAGGGCGAGCCTCATTTGAGGCTCGCTTTTTTTAGGTTCAGCGTACTTTGCCGGAAAACGCCGTCTAGATTTTCAGGACGAAGTAGTTGTTGTCCTGTTAAAGTGCGATGAGCCCTTTTATTGGGCTGGCAGAACAAAAGAAATTGCTTTAACTAGAGAACAGTGACAGTAGAGAGTTACCCTGGAAGAGAAACCTGAGCGTTAAGGTTACGTTAGTCGAATCAGGTAAATTTAGTTCAGTTAAAAGTCCGCCGCGGAGCTGGCGGCAATCTGGTAATTCCTCGCCGAGTAGTGTTCACATTCCTGCCAGCAGCTGTAACAGAGTTTGATGACATGGTCATCGTTACTATCGCAGGCCTTCTTCCTGACTCCCTTCCATGTGGGAAGTTCTTCATTGCTATCCACAATTGTGATTTGTTTCGGGCCGGTACTTAGATAGGCTACTGACAGCCCCTCCCAGAAATAACGCAGTGCAGTTTCAGGCTCTGGGCAATAGGGCAATACCAACCTGAGTGCATGACAGCCGGTCACTCCGTGCAGTAACGTGAATTCCCTCGTTCCGCAGTAGGCGTCGATCGCCACTCGCGCAATATCCTCCAGCCCCAGCTGCTCCGGCTGAATTGCAGTATCCATCCAGCCGCGTTGCTGCGTCACTGACTTCATATGGTCGGCAATATTTCCGGGCGCCAGCGAGATCAGCGGAAATCGCTCGGCCAAACGCGGCAATATTTCCGATGCATGCTCGCTGGTCCGCTCTTCACTGGCGGGCAGTGTGTGATATTCGAGATTCCAGTAAGCCAGCCCTGCGGCAACCTCTTGTTGGTGATCGGCGTCTACGCCGTAGGCAGTACGGATCAACGGGTGGAAGGCGGCGCTGGCAATTGCCGGCAGTAATGGCGGCAATTCGCGGCGCAGGCATTCGCCAATACCGTGCTGTTTGATCTGGACTTCGTAATAGCGCAGCGCGCTGGGAAACAGCTCTTCGCGATTGCGGCACTCGGCGATCGATACGTTGGACTTCGGGGGCAGGAACTCGGGCCGTTCGAGATGTGGAACGGAGCGGTCGAAGGCGTGCCGTAGCTGCTCTCGGCTGGCTCCCATCTTGTCCAGCGCGATCAGTACCATCGGCAAGTGGTTGGCGAGGCGGTCGCCGTAGCGGACATGGTAGCGGCTGGCTGCTTCCAGCAATTCCGCGCAGTAGCGGGTGATACTCATGGTCGGTGCCTACTGGCCGTTGTTTACTCTATTTCTACTCGATCTCCCAAGTTTATGGTGATGTCGCATGGGTCGCTAAGTCGCGGCGCGAGGTTCTGGCCGAAGTAGACTTGGCCGTCATCTCCCCGGCGGTATCTGGCCAGTGTGCGCAGCGGTTCTTTGGTTACCGCGCCGGTCAGGGGGTCCAGCCCGGGTATAGCGCAGCGCGCGCAGGCATGGGTGCATTCCAGTTCCACCGCTCCTGCAGCCGTATGGATGCGGATCAGTCGCCAGTGGTCCTCGGCAAAGGGCGCGGCGCCGTCGATCACCAGGTTGGGGCGAAAGCGCAACATCGACACCGGCGTTTCGAGGCGGCCGTTGAGATCGTCGAGGGAGGCCTGGCCGATCAGCAGTAACGGAGCGCCGTCGGCGAAGCCGACCTGCAACCGCTCCCTGGGGGCCGCTAGCGGTCGCCGGAATTCCGCCCCCATGGCCACCAGTCGCACCGGTGTGTGTAACTGTTCGCTCAGCCAGGCGGCGGCATCTTCACCCGCATCCCGCGCAGTAACGGTATCGTGCCAGATGGCGACTTCTCGCAGTGCGGCGGAGTCGCCGGGGTGAGGCACTTCGATCTGCTCTCCGGCGTCGTTTTCGATGCGTAGTCCGTTGGCCGTGTTGCTCGCGATCAGTCGCGCCATGGCGCGCAGGCGTCGCTGGGTGACGAACTGGTTGTCTTCATCCACCAGCATCCAGCGACGGTCACCGACGGCGCCGAAGCGGTCGAGCGCCAGCGCGTCGCAGCTGTGCCCCTGTAGTGACTTGACCGGATAGTGATAGAGCGCGGAGACGTACATGCTGTTTGTCGTGGTTGGTGGTGAGTGTCGACAACAAAAAAGCCCGCGAACTGCGGGCTTTTTTATCAGGTCTTGAGCTTCTTGTAGTGCATGCGGTGCGGCGTGGCGTCCTCACCTTTGCGTTTCACGAAGTCTTCGTGATATTCGGTGTAGTTGCCCTCGAAGAAGACCGCTTCACTCTCGCCCTCGTAGGCGAGGATGTGCGTGGCGACGCGGTCCAGGAACCAGCGGTCGTGCGAGATCACCAGGGCACAGCCGGGGAAGTTCAGCATGGCTTCTTCCAGCGCGCGCAGGGTCTCGATATCCAGGTCGTTGGACGGTTCGTCGAGCAGCAGCACGTTGGCGCCCTGCTTCAGGGTATAGGCCAGGTGCAGGCGACCGCGTTCACCGCCGGACAGTTCGCCGACGCGCTTCTGCTGATCACTGCCCTTGAAGTTGAAGCGGCCGACGTAATTGCGGGAGCCAACTTCGTAGTTGTTGATCTTCAGCATGTCGTGACCGTCGGAGATGGCTTCCCACACGGTCTTGTTGTCATCGAGATTCTCGCGGCCCTGTTCGACGTAGGCGATCTTCACGGTTTCCCCGATCTTGATCTCGCCGCTGTCCGGCTTTTCCGTGCCAGTAATCATGCGGAACAGGGTGGACTTACCGGCGCCGTTGCCGCCGACGATACCCACGATCGCGCCTTTGGGTACGCGGAAGGACAGGTTGTCGATCAGCAGGCGATCGGTGAAGCCCTTGCGGACGTTGACGAACTCAATCACGTTGTCGCCCAGGCGCTCACCCGGCGGAATGTAGATCTCGTTGGTTTCGTTGCGGGCCTGGAATTCCTGCGACTGCATTTCCTCCAGGCGGGCGAGACGCGCCTTGCTCTTGGACTGGCGCCCCTTCGGGTTCTGGCGCGCCCACTCCAGTTCCTTCTGCATGGATTTCATGCGCGCCTGCTCGGATTTCTGTTCCTGCTCCAGGCGTTTCTCTTTCTGTTCCAGCCAGGTGGTGTAGTTACCCTCCCAGGGAATGCCGTGACCGCGGTCCAGTTCCAGAATCCAGCCAGCGACGTTATCGAGGAAGTAGCGGTCGTGGGTGATGGCCACCACGGTGCCGTCGAAATCGTGCAGGAAGCGCTCCAGCCAGAATACGGACTCCGCATCCAGGTGGTTGGTCGGCTCGTCCAGCAGAAGCATGTCCGGGCGCGACAGCAGCAGGCGGCACAGGGCCACGCGGCGCTTCTCACCGCCGGACAGCAGATTCACGTCCGCGTCCCAGGGCGGCAGGCGCAACGCGTCGGCAGCCACTTCCAGGCGGTGTTCCAGGTTATGGGCGTCCCAGGCCTGGATGACGTCTTCATACTGTTGCTGCTTCTTCGCTAGCGCGTCGAAGTCGGCGTCCGGCTCGGCGTAATCGGCGTAGACCTGTTCCAGGCCGGCGAGGGCGTCGATGGCCTCGCGCATGCCGTCCTCGACGTTGCCGCGCACATTCTTGGACAGGTCCAGCTGCGGCTCCTGCGGCAGATAGCCGACCTTGATGCCCGGCATGGCGCGGGCCTCGCCATTGTAGTCCTGGTCCACGCCGGCCATGATGCGCAACAGGGTGGACTTACCTGCGCCGTTCAGACCCAGCACGCCGATCTTGGCGCCGGGGAAAAAGGACAGGGAGATATCCTTGAGAATTTCGCGTTTGGGCGGGACTACCTTGCCCACCCGGTTCATCGTATATACGTATTCGGCCATTGAGGGTTCCAGTCAGGGAGTTGCTAGCAGCCCGCCGGACTTAGGCGTTTGTCGCGGGGGAAAGTCCGGATCGAGCTATATTTTGCGCAAATTCGAGGCGAATAGCCCGTTATTTAACGAGGATTTGCGCACAAAAGAGCCGAACCCGGCTTTCCGCAGGCTGCATAGGTCAGAATTTGCGCGCAACTTATCAGTTTGCCGGAAAAGTGCAACCGGGCGCGGCAATATTCAAAATCCCGCCGATCGGCTCCCGCCGCCGGTGCGGCTGACGTAGCGGTCCATCTGTGTTTAACTGCGGCGCAACTTCCAGCAAAACAAGAAGTAGAGATGGACCAGCTGAACATGGGTGATGGCCCAGTACTGTTTTCCCGCCGCGGCGCCCTGGCGATCGCCACCCTGAATCTGCCCAAGGCGCTCAATGCGCTGAATCTGGACATGATCGAGCTGTTGTCCTCGCAGCTGGATCAGTGGGCTGACGACGACGGAGTGGCCGCCGTCTGGATTGACGGCAGCGGCGACAAGGCCTTTTGCGCAGGTGGCGATGTCGTCGCCCTGTATCGAGAGTCGGCGGCGTACGGTGAGACGCCGGACTACGCCTACACGACCGACTTCTTCTCCCGTGAATACCGCCTCGACCACAAGATCCACACCTATAAGAAGCCGATCGTGGTTTGGGGGGGTGGTATCGTGATGGGGGGGGGTATCGGCATCATGGCCGGCGCCAGCCACCGTATCGTGACCGAAACCACGCGCATGGCGATGCCGGAGGTGACTATCGGCCTGTTCCCGGATGTGGGCGGCAGCTGGTTCCTCAACCGCATGCCGGGCCGCTGCGGCCTGTTCCTGGGGCTCACCGGCGCACAGTTCAACGGCAGCGACGCACTCTTTGCCGGCATGGCCGACCGCATGTTGCCGGACGGGCAGCGGGAAGCGGCACAGGCGGCGCTGGCAGGGCTGGACTTTGCCGCCAATCACGAGACCAATCACCGCTTGATCAGTGACTGTCTGAAGCCGCTGGAGCTGCCGCTCGCCGAGCGGCCGGTGTCCGCGTTGCGCGAGCATTTCGACCAAATCCAGCAGCTCACCGATTTTGCCAGTCTGCCCGAGGTCTGCCGCTCCATCACCGCTTACCAGGGGGACGACAAGTGGTTGCAGAAAGCAGCGGCAACCCTCGCCGGTGGTTCACCGCTGACACCCTGGATCGTCTGGGAGCAGCTCAGGCACGGGCGTCACCTGTCGTTGGCCGATGTGTTTCGTATGGAGCTGGCGCTGGCGGTAAATCTCTGTGCCAGTGGTCATTTCAAGGAAGGGGTGCGGGCACTGCTGATCGACAAGGATCGGCAGCCGCAATGGCAGCCGGCGGCCCTGGAGGGAATTACCGCGGAACAGGTAGAGCGGTGTTTCGAGGCGCCCTGGGGCGAGCATCCGCTGTCGGATTTGTAGATTTGTAGGATGGGCAAAGAATAAAAAACAAGGGGTGAACACCATGGAGAAAATAGCTTTTATCGGTCTCGGCAATATGGGCGGCCCTATGGCCGCAAACCTGGTTGGGGCGGGGTACGCAGTCACTGCCTTTGACCTGTCCCCGGTGGCTCTGGAGCAGGCGGTCGCATGCGGATGCACCCGCGGGGAGAGTGCCGAAAGCGCGGCGCGGGGCGCCGACGTGGTGATCTCGATGTTGCCGAGCGGCGCCGCCGTCAAAGGCCTGTACCTGGGTGCGCGCGGGCTGTTGCAGGCCCTGGATGCGGGAGCATTGGTGATCGACTGTTCCACGATTTCCGCCGCCGACGCGCGCCAATTGATTGCCGCCGCCGGCGAGCGGGATATACGCGCGGTGGATGCCCCCGTCTCCGGTGGTACCGCGGCGGCAGTGGCGGGAACCCTGTCGTTTATGTGTGGTGGCGATGCCGGTGCGGTGGATGCGGCGCGACCGTATTTACAGGCGATGGGCGCCAACATCTTTCATGCCGGGCCGGCCGGGTCCGGTCAGGTGGCAAAGATCTGCAACAACATGCTGCTCGCCATTCATATGATCGGCACCGCGGAGGCGCTGCAGCTGGGCGTCGACAATGGCCTGGATCCGAAGGTGTTGTCGGACATCATGAAAGCCAGTTCCGGTGGCAACTGGTCGCTGGAAAAATACAATCCCTATCCCGGGGTCATGGACAATGTGCCAGCTGCCAATGGCTATGCCGGCGGCTTTGCGGTGGCGCTGATGCTGAAGGACCTGGGGCTGGCAATGGATACGGCGGCCGGCAGCGCTTCGTCAACGCCGCTCGGGGCGCTGGCGAAAAATCTTTACCAGCTGCACGGTAGTCGCGAGGAAATCCGCCGCTTGGATTTCTCCAGTATTCAGAATCTCTTTCGGCGTCCGGCGGGCGACTGAATGCGATAGCTGCGGCGCCGGATCAGGAATCCGGCGCCGAATAGCGGAAAGCCCGCACCTGTTTGCCGCCGGCACTGCGGTCAATAATTCTGCCATTGTTACTGCCGCTCAGGCCGGCTTGGGAATGCATCCAGATTTCCAGTACGGCCGGGTCGTCGCCGCATTTTTTTTCCAATAAATTGTTGTCAAAGAAAATGCTGGCCTCAAAACGAGGCGGCGCGACGTCTTCACTAATCTCACTCATCTCAGCATCTCCAAAATTTTTTCCATCATAGACCGCAAACGCAGCTGATGATTGATTTGGATCAACAGGCGCGCGCCAATCGCCGGTTAAAGTGCGCATGATTCGCGGATTGGCGCTGATCGCGCCGACCATGAGTCGAAAAAAAATGCTAACAGTATTCTGGAGAAGTTGATGAAACGAATCTGTGCGTGCGCCGCTGTCACCCTGTCCGCTGTCCTGTCTGCACCGCTCTATGCGTACGAAGCCGGCAGCTTCATAGTGCGCGGTGGCGCCGCTACGGTCAGTCCCGATGTAAGCTCGAGCGCCTTGTCGCTGTCTGGTAGCGAGCTGACGGGCACCGGGGCCGCCGTGGACGACGGCACTGCGCTCGGTCTGACCGGCGTGTACATGCTGCGGGATCACTGGGGACTGGAACTGGTGGCGGCGAGCCCGTTCAGCCACGATATCCAGGTCGAGGGCTTGGGTGAGCCCCTGGATTTGGGGGAAACCAAACACCTGCCGCCGACCCTGTTGGTACAGTGGTATCCGCTGCAGCCGAACTCCGCCGTTCAGCCTTACGTGGGCCTGGGGGTGAACTACACGGCTTTCTTTGATGAAAAAGTTGACCGCAACGCCAACGATTTCTTCTCTTCAGCCCTGGGCGCTAACGATAGCGCCGAGCTTTCCTTGAAAAATTCTTTCGGACTGGCTGCGGAAGCCGGTGTCGACTTTGCCTTTGGTCCAAATCAGCGATGGCTGTTTAACGCTTCCGTTTGGTGGATGGATATCGATACCGAGGCAAAAGTAAAGGTGCCGGGTGTTGGCACTATCATGGCGGATGTGGAATTGGATCCGCTGGTGTATATGGCCGGCCTCGGATACCGTTTCTGACCGCAGTCAGGAACGCTCGAGACCGAAAGTTCGTGGCCATTGCCCCGCCAGGGTGGGCCGCGACAATCTGTGGGTTTGCGGGGTCGCTCCGCAAGCCCCGAATCGAGGTTGATACTCAATGACTCAAGAGTCGAACCCGGCTGGTTGGGAGTTGTCCGCGGACTTGCTGGCCCGCTACAGCGGCCCTTGCCCGCGCTACACCTCCTATCCGACGGCGGACCGGTTTGCGCCGCTGGGCGGTACGGAACCCTGGCGCGCGCTGCAGGACATCCGCAGCCTGTCGCTGTATGTGCATATCCCTTTTTGCCAGTCGCTGTGCTATTTCTGCGCCTGCAACAAAGTCATCACCCAGCAGTACGGACTGGCTTCCAGCTACCTCGAACGACTGTTACAGGAGGCGCAGTGGTATCGGGACAAGGTGGCGAGGGTGCCGGTCACCCAGCTGCACCTTGGCGGCGGTACGCCGACGTTTCTCAGTGACGGTGATCTGCGCCGGCTAATGGAAGGCTTGGGAGAGGTGTTCGAGCTGCGCCCCGGCGACGATGTCGAGTACAGCATCGAAGCGGATCCGCGCACGTTGGAAGTCGAAACCCTGGACACCCTGCGGGAACTCGGCTTCAACCGCCTGAGTCTCGGCATTCAGGACTTCAATGCCGACGTGCAGCGAGCGATCAATCGCGTCTGCACGCCCGAACAGGTGGCGCAACTTACAAATGCGGCGCGAGAGCGCGGTTTCGAGTCCATTTCCTACGATCTTATTTATGGCCTGCCGAAGCAGAATCTCACCACGCTGGAGGCTACCCTCGAGCAGGTGCTGGAGCTGTCGCCGGATCGCATAGCGCTTTATCACTATGCCCATCTGCCGCACCGCTTTAAGGCCCAGCGATTGATCGATACCGACCTGGTTCCGTCGGCGTCGGAAAAAATCGCCATGCAGCTGGCGGCGGTTTCGCAACTCGGTCAGGCGGGGTACGAATTTCTGGGAATGGATCATTTTGCCAAGCCCGGCGATGAACTCGCCAAGGCGGCCCATGCGGGAATGTTGCAGCGCAATTTCCAGGGGTACACACTGATGCCGGCGGACGCGCTGGTAGGGCTGGGTGCTTCGGCGATCAGCTATAGCCGCGATGGCTACTGGCAAAATCTGCACCGTCTCAAGGAGTATGCCCAGGCGATCGGCGAGCGGGGCCATGCGGTGTGTCGCGGCTGGCAGTTGAACGACGATGACAGGCTGCGCCAGTGGCTGATCAGCGAACTGATGTGTCGTTTGCGGCTGGACAAAGGCGAGGCCGCGCGCCGTGCCGGTGCGCCTTTCGATGTCTTCTTCCACGAGGAACTCGAGCGTCTGCAACCGATGTTCGAGGACGGCCTCTTGTGGCAGGACGCCGGCAGCCTGGGCGTGACCGAGCGCGGCCGCTGGTTCGTGCGCAATGCCGCTGCCGCCTTCGATCGCTACCTGCACAGCCGCGAGACCGAGGCGCGTTATTCCCGCGTACTGTAGGGAGCAGCTTATTAGTTCGGCAACGGTGCAATAACCCTCTGCAGAAGACGACTGCCCGGTGAGAGTGTACAATTAACCCCCGATTTGAACTCTCCGGACGGTATCGCCATGACTGACTCCCCGACAGCGGTAAGTTGCGGAAACTGCTCGGTCAGACGGTTGTGCCTGCCCGCGGGGCTGTCGGCCGCCGATATTGATCGCCTCGAACAGGTCACCCGGCGGAAGAAGATCGTCAAGGCCGGTGAGCCGCTCTACCGCGCCGGTGATCCATTTGCCAACCTCTATGCGATTCGTTCCGGCAGCTTCAAGACTGCGGTGATTGCCGCCGACGGCGACACCCAGGTCACGCATTTTGCGCTGCCGGGAGAGCTGCTCGGCCTGGACGGCTATAGCGATCGCTGCCATCCCAGTTACGCGGAAGCGCTGGAAGACAGCAGTGTCTGTGTGTTGCCGTTCGCGCATCTCGAAACACTGGCACAGCAGGTGCCGGCGCTGCAGCAGCAGATTTACAGTATCTTCTCCGAGGAATTGAAGCAGGAGAACGATATCCTGATGTTGCTGGGCAAGCGCTCCGCCGACACCCGTCTGGCGGCGCTGCTGATCAACATCTCCAGCCGCTACGCGCGTCGCGGCTATTCCGCCAGCCAATTCGTGCTTTCCATGCCGCGCACCGACATCGCTAATTATCTCGGCCTGACGGCGGAGACCGTCAGCCGGCTGTTTTCGCGCTTCCAGAAGGAAAAGCTGATCCAGGCGCGCGGACGGGTGGTGGAGATTCTCGATCTGGTCGGGCTCAGCGAGCTGGCGGGTACCCACTGCAGTTACGACAGCGACGGCTGAGGCGCAGCAGTGCGCGCGCAATCCTGCTTCGGTTGATCCGTACCATCCATTGATTCTGTGCGGCTCCATAGCCAGGAGTCGGACTCTCGCGCGGCCAGGCAAATAACAATACGCTAAAGAAACACGGCCAGCGGTTGCTGACCGTGCTTCTTCCACTGGGCGATTGTCTATGAGTGCGCGGGAAAGATCCGCTTGTCGCCGCGATCGGTGTCTGCCGCAGGTTCTTTCGGGAGCGGTTGCGCGAGCCACTCCAGGGCATCGTCCTGCTCATCGAAAAATCGCACTTCCCCGCTGACAAACCAGGACGCGATACGCGCTGCCAGCTGCTGCCATTTCTCGTCGCCGACTATGGCGACACGGGAAAACTCGTTGCCGTGTTTCAGCGCCAGTGTGAAATCATCCCAGGCAGCACGCAGCTCCCAGCCCTCAAAGTCCGTGGCATCGACCAGCATCTGTACTTTCGGATCCTTAACGCCTTGCAGCGCGTCGTCGAGTAGCGGCGTGATCCGCTCGTAATCGTCGTGCGTGAGGCGGCCGATGGGTTTGAAGTAAAGAAAGAATTCAGAGCCGATACGCTCGATACCAATTGATATGCCGTGACGCTTGATGTCCATGGTTCCTCCTTGAATTGAGGCGGTAGTGAAAAGCCTTTTCTGACTACGCGACCGCGATCACCGGGTTCTGTGGTTCTGTCAGATGCTGGCGCAGGGACTCATAGGTTTTCCTGGTGTCGTCATTGAACAGCGGGTCCTGCTGGGTGCCGATCTGGGTGCGGATGGCGTCCCAGTCCGTGTCGGTCAGGTATAACTCTATCTGCGGAAATATGACTCGATTCTCCAGCTCCATATGCTCGCGCTGCAGTTGCAGATAGTTGGTGCAGGCGTCCACCAGCGTGTGCCGCTCCACAGCCGAATCGTTGGCAACGGCGTAAAACAGACCGCTCATATGTTTGGTGGCAGCGGCAATCCGCTCGTGTTGCATTTGTGCCGAATATATTGCGTCGCGGTCGTGGGCGGGCTTCGTCAACAGGCGGGCGAATACGAGCTCTTCCGTAGGGTGGTGCCACTTGTCCGGATAGACGGACAGGTAGTCCAGGGCGTCGAGTATCAGGCTCAGGGTCGCGGGATCGCGGTCGCTCCTGCCAAGCTGGTGCAGCAACTTCTCGAAGGCGTCGAGCAGCTGCTGCATATGCTTGTGATCGCGGCACAGTTGCCGGTAGATAGCGTCCATTCCTTGCCTCCTTCTATTTACCAATGTATCCATTCTTGCCCGGGGTGAGGCGGACGGCTTGATTTGGATCAAGCCGCGATAGGATTGTGAAAGCTCGAGTGGAATTCCGCGTTGCGGGGCGGCGGAAATGGCGGGTGGAACAAATCGAGTGAGACGGTTGTCACAGGATGCCCTGCGGCGATTACCACTGAACCGATGTGACGCGGTAACTGGTCGACGGGTAACAAGGCGGATAGAATCCGCGCAACCATTTTGGGAACAACAATATTGGGGATTTCCTATGCGTAAGATTGCAAAAGGTGTAGCTGCACTGGCGCTGGTTTGTTCTTCTGCCGCCACGGCCGAAGGCGGTTACTGGGGCGCTACCGTCGGCCTGATGGATATCGATCAGAACAATGTCGACAGCCCGCTCAACGTTGGCCTGCGTGGCGGCTATACCCTGCCGTCCGGCTGGGGCTTTGAGGCCGAATACACCAACTCGCTGATCAGCGGCGACGCGGATGTATTTGACCGCGATGTGGACGTGGACGTGCAGACACTGGCCGGCTATGGCACCTACCGCACCTACGGCGACCTCTACTTCAAGGGCCGCCTGGGCCTGCTGTATGAAGACGTCTCCGTAGGCCGTTTCAGTGAGGACGACACCGGTATCTCCCTCGGCGCTGGCGTGGGTTTCAATTACACCCCTAACACCAATGTCGAGCTCGAATACACCATGATCGAGGAAGATATCGGCTTCTGGTCCGGTACCGTGACCCTGAACTTCTAAGTATCTCCTATATCCTTCCTCGCGACGCGGTTTAGCCCGGATATCGTGCCGGGGCCGTGATGATCGCGCCGAGATCTGTGCGCCCTGCCGGTTTTTGCGGCGTATATGCATGCTGACTGCATGTATTAGCCGCAAAAACCGGCAGGGTATGCAGGGATCAAGCGAGAGCGCGGTCCAAGGTACGCTATGCGGGCTGATGACCGCGTCGTCATATCTGCGCAGGCCATATTTCCTTGGTGTACAATGCGCGCCTTTCTATAGTTTCACCGAGTCTCTACTCAGCCCGCATTACCGAGGGAACACCATGTTTGATTCATCAGTCACACTTGCCTCCTACGACCCGGATATCTGGGAAGCCATTCAGGAGGAGGACCGCCGCCAGGAAGAGCACATCGAGCTGATTGCCTCCGAGAACTACACCAGCCCGCTGGTGATGCAGGCCCAGGGCAGCAGCCTGACCAACAAGTACGCGGAAGGTTACCCGGGCAAGCGCTACTACGGTGGCTGTGAGTATGTGGACAAGGTGGAGACCCTGGCCATCGAGCGGGCCAAGAAGCTGTTCGGTGCCGACTACGCCAACGTGCAGCCGCACTCCGGCTCCCAGGCCAACGCCGCCGTCTACCAGGCGCTGTGCGCACCCGGCGACACCGTGCTGGGCATGAGCCTGGCCCACGGCGGTCACCTGACCCACGGCGCGCGGGTCAATTTCTCCGGCAAGATCTACAACGCGGTGCAATACGGCCTGAACCCGGAAACCGGCGAGGTGGACTACGAGGAAGTAGAGCGCCTGGCGCTGGAGCACAAGCCGAAGATGATCGTGGCCGGTTTCTCCGCCTACAGCCGCGTAATGGACTGGGCGCGCTTCCGCGAGATCGCCGACAAGGTCGGTGCCTACCTGTTCGTCGACATGGCCCACGTGGCCGGCCTGGTGGCCGCCGGCGAATACCCAACGCCGATTCCCCACGCCGACGTGGTGACCTCCACCACCCACAAGACCCTGCGCGGTCCGCGCGGCGGCATCATCCTGGCCAAGGCCAACGAAGAGATCGAGAAGAAGCTCAACAGCGCCGTATTCCCCGGCGGTCAGGGCGGCCCGCTGATGCACGTGATCGCGGCCAAAGCGGTCTCCTTCAAGGAAGCCATGAGCCCCGAGTACAAGGCCTACCAGAAGAAAGTGGTGGAAAACGCCCGCGCCATGGCCGAGACCTTCCTGGATCGTGGTATCAACATCGTTTCCGGCGGTACCGACGACCACCTGATGCTGGTGGACCTGATCGGCAAGGAGTACACCGGTAAGGACGCGGACGAGGCCCTCGGCAACGCCAACATTACCGTGAACAAGAACGCGGTCCCCAACGACCCGCGCTCACCGTTTATCACCAGCGGCCTGCGTGTCGGCACCCCGGCGATCACCACCCGCGGTTTCGGCGTCAAGGAGACCCAGCAGCTGACCCACTGGATCTGCGACGTGCTGGACGCACTGGAAAAAGGCGACGCCGAAGCGACCATCGCCGAAGTGAAGCAGAAGGTGCTGGATATTTGTGCCCAATACCCCGTCTATAAGGGCTGATCTCCAATAGCGAAGTAGACGAAAGCGGCTCAATCGGGCCGCTTTTTTGTTTTTGGCTCCCTCAATTTCTCCCCCTCGCCCCTCCACGCCATTTGCCATCCCGATTCTGTTTTGCTGGCATCTTTGATAAAGTCGAATAAAGGTTCGGTTTTTTCGGCCTGCGCAGCACTGGGACGTGCTGTGTCGTCTGCACAAAAAAAAGCAGTTATCTGAGGGTCCCAGCGGTTACCGGGCTCTCCACCCGTCGTATTGGCCGGAATGCCGGGGCGAACGGGTTCCAGTCAGTCCCGCAGCGCGGCTGCGATTAGGGGGAAGCATGCGCACCATAATCAATACTCTGGGCGTTCTGCTGTTGGTAACCGGCCTCGCGCGGGTAGCCACGGCGCAGGAATTACATATCGCCAACTGGTCGGACTACGTCGGCGAAAACACCATTGCCGACTTCGAGCGGGAAACCGGGATCAAGGTGCACTACTTCGAGTTCGACGATATCGAAGAGCTGGAGCAAGTGTGGATTAACGAGGGGCGCCGCTTCGACCTGGTGGTACCTAGCTCCGACAACCTGCCCGCGTATATCGCCGCCGGCCTGCTCAGTCCGCTCGATCGCAGCCGTCTGCCCGGCTGGTCCCGCAACGATCCGCAATTTTTGCAGCGCCTGCAGGGCGCAGACCCCGGCAATCGCTACGCCTTTCCCTACCTGTGGGGCACCGTCGGTATCGGCTACAACGTCGACGCCGTACGCCGCGCTTTCGGCGGTGAGCTGCCGGAAGATAGCTGGGAGCTGCTGTTCAACCCGGAAAATCTGTCGAAGCTGGATCACTGCGGCGTGACTCTGCTGCGCTCGCCGGAGGAAATCTTCGACGTGGGGCTCAAGTATCTGGGGCGAGACCCCAACAGCATGAACGCCGCGCACCAGTTCCTGGTGGGTAATCTGCTCGCCAAGGTGCGCCTGTATGTTACGGACTTCGATTCCGGCGACTATGTGGAAAACCTGGCCAGCGGCAAACACTGTATGGTGCACGGCTGGAGCGGGGATATTCTGCGCGCGCAGCAGTTGGCCCGTTCGGCGGGTGAGGCTTTCGATATCCGCTACATCATGCCCAAGGAGGGCTTTCCGCTGTGGATCGACGTGGTCGCCATGCCGGCCAATGCGCCGAACAGTGACGCCGCCTACAAGTTTATGGAATACCTGATGCGCCCGGAGGTGATCGCGCAGGTCACCAACGCGACCCAGTTCGCCAACGCCAACCTGGAAGCGCGCAATCTGGTCGACACCCAACTGCTGGCAAACCCCATCGTGTATCCGCAGGCGGACGCGCTGGGCAATTCCTGGACACCCGCCGCCACACCCGCCAACACCCTGGCGCTGCGCCAGAAGCTCTGGACCCGCATCATCGACCGCGAAAAGCTCTGAGCGCTGCACCACAGCCGCACCACCGGGGCGGCTGTGGTAAACTGCGGCCCATTTTCTGATAGGGCCCTCCCGTCATGCACTGTCCTTTCTGCAGCGCAGAAGAAACCAAAGTCGTCGATTCCCGCCTGGTGGCCGAAGGCGATCAGGTGCGCCGCCGGCGCGAATGTCTCGATTGCCACGAGCGCTTCACCACTTTTGAAACTGCCGAATTGTTGTTGCCACGGGTGATCAAGCAGAACGGCCAGCGCGAGCCGTTCAACGAGGACAAGCTGCGCGCGGGGATTCAGCGCGCGGTGGAAAAGCGCCCGGTCAGCACCGAGCGGGTGGAATCCGCGGTGTCCCAGATCAAGCACGCCCTGCAGGCCACCGGCGAGCGCGAACTGCCGGCCCGCGCCATCGGCGAACTGGTGATGGACCAGCTGCGCGAGCTGGACCAGGTGGCCTATGTGCGCTTCGCGTCCGTCTACCGGCGCTTCGAGGACGTCAGCGAGTTCCGCGAGGAAATCGAGCGCCTGACCAGCAAGGGGGCGAAAACGCCATGAGCGGAGCGGCCGGAAACAGCGCCCAGGCGCTGATGGCGCGCGCGATCCAGCTGGCCGAGCGCGGCCTCTATACCACCATGCCCAATCCCCGCGTGGGCTGTGTCATCACCGACGATACGGGCCAGATAGTTGGCGAGGGCTGGCATCAGCGCGCCGGATTGCCGCACGCGGAGATCGAAGCGCTGGCCAATGCCGGCGAGCGCGCCCGCGGCGCCACCGTCTATGTGACGCTGGAACCCTGCAGCCACACCGGCAGGACCGGCCCCTGCGCCGATGCATTGATCGAGGCCGGCGTGGCCAGGGTCGTATTCGGCATGCAGGACCCCAACCCATCGGTGAGCGGCGAGGGCCTGCAGAAACTGCGCGATGCCGGCATCGAGGTGGAGGGCCCACTGCTGGAAGAGCGGTGCCGCGCGCTGAATCCCGGTTTTATCAAGCGCATGAGCCTGGGGCTGCCATTGGTGCGCTGCAAGTCGGCGATGAGCCTGGACGGGCGCACCGCCATGGCCAGCGGTGAGTCCAAGTGGGTCACCGGCCCGGCCGCGCGCGCCGATGTACAGCGCCTGCGCGCGCGCAGTTGCGCGATTGTCACCGGGGTTGAGACAGTGCGTTTCGACAACCCCAACCTGAATGTGCGCGCCGACGAGATGGCACTGGAGCTGCTGACCAGCGAGCAGGCCGCCCAGGCGGTAGCGATACAGGAGGTGCAGCCGCTGCGGGTGATCGTCGACAGCAAACTGCGCACCCCGGCCAAGGCCTTTATATTGCAGGGGGACGCCCCAACATTGGTGTGCACTACGGAACAGGCCGAGCCATCGCGCCGCGAGCGCCTGGAAAGCGCCGGGGCCGAGGTGCTGGTGCTGCCGGCGGACAAAGAGGGGCGCGTGGATCTGCAGGCTCTGCTCGAGGAGCTGGCGCGGCGCCAGTGCAACGAGGTGCTGGTGGAGAGCGGCGCCACCCTGTCCGGCGAGTTCCTGTATCGCGGCCATGTGGACGAATTGATTGTCTACGTGGCGCCGAAACTGCTGGGCAGTACCGCCCGACCGCTGTTTGAACTGCCGATCGAGCGTATGGGTTCTGTATTGCCGATTACCATTACCGATATGCGTGCCGTCGGCCACGACTGGCGTATTACCGCGACGACGGATATCGAGAGATAGTGCTGAGGGCCGCGAGTGTTTACGGGAATTATTGAAGCTATCGGCGAGATCGCCGCACTGCAACCCAAGGGCGGTGACCTGCGGGTGCGGGTAAAGACCGGCAAGCTGGACCTGGCCGACGTGCAACTGGGTGACAGCATCGCCACCAACGGCGTCTGCCTGACGGTGGTGGATCTGCCCGGCGACGGCTACTGGGCCGACGTGTCGGCGGAGACGCTGGCGGTGGCGACGATCGGTGGCTGGAAGCTCGGTGACCGGGTGAACCTGGAAAAGGCGCTGACCCCGCAGACCCGACTCGGCGGCCACATCGTCAGCGGCCACGTCGACGGCATCGGCGAAGTGGTGTGGCGCAAGTCCGAAGCGCGCGCCGAGCGCTTTCGCCTGCGCGCGCCGGACAACCTGGCCAAATATATCGCCCACAAGGGCTCGATTACCGTCGACGGCACCAGCCTCACGGTCAATGCGATCGATGGCGCCGAGTTCGAGCTGACCATTGTGCCGCACACGCTGCAGGAAACGGTGATGGACAGCTACCGCGCCGGCACGCGGGTCAATCTGGAAGTGGACCTGATCGCGCGCTATCTGGAGCGGCTGTTGCTCGGCGAGGCGGCGGCCAAGTCGGACAGCGGTGGCCTCACCGTGGAATTTCTGGCGCAACACGGTTTTTACCGGGGTTAGCCGCCATTACTAATGGCTTTGAGCGGGCCGACGCGGGCTTGAAGCAAGACCACAAATCACGATTTAGAGAGATTTATGGAACTCAATACGGTTGAAGAACTGATCGACGATATCCGCCAGGGCAAGATGGTGATCCTGATGGATGACGAGGATCGCGAGAACGAGGGCGACCTGGTGATGGCCGCGGAGCAGGTGCGCGCTGAGGACATCAACTTCATGGCCACCCACGCCCGCGGCCTGATCTGCATGCCCATGTCCCGGGAGCGCTGCGAGCAGTTGGACCTGCCGCTGATGTCCCGCGACAACGGCGCTCAGTTCAGCACCAACTTCACCGTATCCATCGAGGCGGCCGAGGGGGTCACGACCGGCATTTCCGCCGCCGATCGCGCCCGTACCATTCGCGCCGCCGTTGCCAGGAATGCCAAGGCGAGCGATATCGTGCAGCCGGGCCATATCTTCCCGATCATGGCGCAGCCCGGCGGTGTCCTGAGCCGTGCCGGTCACACCGAGGCCGGCTGCGACCTGGCGCGCCTGGCCGGATTCGAGCCGGCGGCGGTGATCGTCGAGATCATGAACGAAGACGGCACCATGGCCCGCCGCCCGGACCTGGAGACATTCGCCAAGACCCACAAGCTGAAGATCGGCACTATCGCCGACCTGATCAATTATCGCGCCCTGAACGAGAAAACCGTCGAATGCACCAACGAGCGCAAGGTGCACACCGAGTTCGGTGAGTTCAAGCTTCGCACCTACCTGGACAAGGCGCGCCGCGAGCGCCACTTCGCCTTTGTGAAGGGCCAGCCGACACCGGAAGAGCCGACGCTCGTGCGCGTGCACGTGGCCAGTACCACGCGCGACCTGTTCACGCTGCGTCGCGCCGATGAAAAATATGCACCCTGGACGCTGCACCGGGCGATGAAAAAAGTCGCCGAAGAGGGCAAGGGCGTGGTGGTGGTGATTTGTCACAACGAGACCACCGAGGAAATCGAGGAGAGCATCGACTGGCTGATCAGCGGCAAGCAGCAGCGCCCCAGCCAGGACCTCGTCTACAAGCAGGTGGGCACCGGCTCACAGATACTGCGCGATCTGAAAGTGCGCAAAATGCGCCTGATGAGCGCGCCGTTTAAATTCAGCGCCATCTCCGGTTTCGACCTGGAAGTGGAAGAATACCTGAACGCGGATCAGGAATAGCCAACTCGAGCGATGTAGGAGCCTGCTTGCAGGCGCAATGGCGCGGAGCTCCGTAGCCTTCGCCTGGCAGATTTTTGCTCCTGCAAAATCTGCATTTCCGCCATCCATGGCGGTCACAGGTAGGCTCCTACAGAGTCCAAAAACGAGCCGTAGGATGGGCAAAGGAGCGAAGCGACGTGCCCATCAGAAAAAATGGAAAAGAAATTATGAGCAACATCCAAGTCATCGAAGGCGATTTTGTCAACAGCACAGGCAAGTACGCACTGCTGGTCAGCCGCTGGAACAGTTTCGTGGTCGAGAGCCTGAAAGACGGCGCCCTGGACACCCTGCGTCGCAAGGGCATCAAGGATGAGGACATCACTATTTATTATGCGCCGGGCGCCTTCGAGTTCCCGCTGGCCGCGCAGAAGCTGGCGGAGAGCAAAAAGTTCGACGCGATCATCGCCCTCGGCGCAGTGATCCGCGGCGGCACCCCGCATTTCGAATACGTTGCCGGCGAGTGCACCAAGGGCCTGGCCCAGGTATCGCTGAACGCAGGCATTCCGGTGACCTTCGGCGTGCTGACAGTGGACTCCATCGAACAGGCGATCGAACGTTCCGGCACCAAAGCCGGCAACAAGGGCTGTGAAGCGGCGGAAACTGCGCTGGAGATGGTTTCCCTGCTCGGCAAGATTTAATTTTTTTCTCGGAAAAATTGCTGGGGGTGGCCTTAGGGCGCTCCTACAAGGTAATCATCGGATTAGACAATGACCGTAACCGCATCCGCGCGCCGCAAGGCACGTCACTATGCCATGCAGGCGCTCTACCAGTGGCAGATGGCCGGCGCCAGCCTGAACGTGATCGAGGCTGAGTTCCACACCGACAACGACATGAGCAAGACGGACGTGGCCTATTTCCGCGACCTGTTCCACGGCGTGGCGAAGAATCTCGATGAGGTGGAGGCTGCCTTCACCCCGCACCTGGATCGCAAGGTCGACGACCTGGATCCGATTTCCCGCGCGCTGTTGCGCATGTCCAGCTACGAGCTGCAACACCGTATCGACGTGCCCTACAAAGTGGTGATCAACGAAGCGGTGGCGCTGGCGAAGAAGTTCGGCCCCACCGACGCCTACAAATATATCAACGGCATTCTCGATAAGACCGCTGCCGACCTGCGCGCGGCGGAAGTGGCGGCCGACAAGAACGCCTGAGGCGCGACCAGTGAAGCGGGCAGCTCCGGGCGAGTTTGAAATCATCCGCGAATACTTTGCCGGGGCGCCGATCGGCGAGGGCGTGGTACTGGGCATCGGTGACGACTGCGCATTGCTGCAGCCGCCGGCGGGCGCCCTGCTCGCCACGTCAGTGGATACCCTGGTCGCCGACCGCCACTTCCCCGCCAGTGCGGATCCGGCGGCCATCGCCGCCCGCGCGCTGCGGGTCAATCTCAGCGATCTGGCGGCGATGAACGCGCAGCCGCTGTGGTTTACCCTGGCACTGACGCTGCCACACAGCGATGCAGACTGGTTGCAGGCGTTCGCCGACGGACTGCTACAGACGGCGAAAACCTACGGTGTCGCGCTGGTGGGTGGCGATACGACCTGCGGCCCCCTGTCGCTCACCATTCAGGTGACCGGCAGTAGCCAGAAACCACTACGCCGGGACGGCGCCCGGGTCGGTGATGCGATTTATGTCAGCGGCGAACTCGGCGCCAGCGCCGCGGCCCTGCCGCTGGTGCTCGGACAGAAGCTCGCCGGTAAGGCCGAGATGGAAGCCGCGGAACGGGCTTTCTACTATCCCGAGCCACAGCTGGTGACTTCAGCGGCTATCGGCGGATTTGCCAGCAGTGCGCTGGATATTTCTGACGGACTGCTGGCCGACCTGGGGCATATCTGCGCGGCGAGCGGCGTGAGTGCGGATGTCGACATGCACGCGCTGCCGGTGGCGCCGCTGGCGCGACAGCTGGCCGGTGAACGGGCGCTGGAACTGGCTGCTACTGGTGGCGATGACTACCAACTCTGTTTTACCGTGCCGCAGCAGCAGGTGGCGACGCTGGAGAAACTCGGCCTGGATGCGGTGTGCATCGGTACCATTGTCGAAGGCCGGGGCGAGGTGCACGCCTGGCTCGATGGCGAGCGCTGGTTTCCCGAGGCCGCCGGCTACGAACATTTTTAATATGACGGCAACTATGCAAAACCCCACCTTCGGCCAACTGCTGCGCGACCCCACCATGCTGCTGGCCTTCGGCTTCGGCTCGGGCCTGTCGCCGAAGGCGCCGGGTACCTTCGGCACCCTCGCGGCCATTCCGTTTTGGTGGCTGATGCAGGGACTGTCGCCGAGCTGGTATTTGGCGATCGTTATCATCGCCGCGCTGGTGGGCTTTTATCTGTGTGGCGCGGCGGCGGAAAAACTCGGCGTGCACGATCACGGTGGCATCGTCTGGGATGAAATGGTGGGTTACTGGCTCACCATGTTTATGGCGCCGGCCGGTTGGGGCTGGGCCCTGTACGGTTTTGTGCTGTTCCGCCTGTTCGATATCGCCAAGCCCCAGCCGATCCGCTGGGCGGACCGCCGGGTGCACGGTGGTGTCGGAATCATGCTGGACGATATACTGGCAGCCGTATACGCGGCACTGATCCTGCAATTGACTGCGCATTTTATGGGGTAGGGATAACCAATGCGTCACTTTCTCCTGTTCTCGCTGAGTCTTTTATTATCGGCCGGCGCCGTGGCACAGCAGGTACAGTTGAAAGGGTTGTTTGGCAGCAGTGCCATGCTGGAGATTGACGGGCGCCAGCGTTTGCTGAAAGCGGGGCAGAAATCCCCGGAAGGCGTAAAATTGCTCGAGGCCACGACCAAACACGCGCGGGTGCTTATCGACGGTCGCGAGCAGAAGCTGACCCTGGATGCGCCGGTGGCCGCCAGCTATGCGGAAGCCAGCCGTGCCGAAATCCGGCTGACACCGGACGGCCGCGGCCACTACAGCACTAACGCCTGGGTCAATGGCCGCAGCGTGGCGATGATGGTGGATACCGGAGCGACCGTTATTGCGTTCAATTACCCCACCGCGCGACGGTTGGGACTGAACCTGGAACGCGCAGAGCCGATCCATGTGTCGACGGCTAACGGTATTGCGCGGGCTTACAAAGTCAATCTCGACAGCGTCACCATCGGTGGAATCAAACTCCACAATGTGGAAGCCACGGTGCACGCAGACGATTTCCCCCAGATCACTCTGTTGGGCAATAGCTTTCTCAGTCGGGTGGATATGGAACAGCAGGGCGGCGTGCTGATACTGCGCGCGCGCAATTGATTGAAGAGGTATTAAGTTGACCATTCGCTATGTGGAATCCTCCAAGCTGCCGACGTCCTGGGGCATGTTTGAAATGCACGGCTTTGAAGACGTCGAAGCCGGCAAGGAGCACGTGGTGCTCACCATGGGGGATATCGATACGGACGAGCCGCTGCTGGCCCGCATTCACTCGGAATGCCTGACCGGCGATGCGCTCTTCTCACTGCGTTGTGATTGCGGTGCGCAGCTACAACACGCGATGCACCGCATTGCGATGGAAGGTCGCGGGGCGATTTTTTATCTGCGCCAGGAAGGACGCGGCATCGGCCTGCTGAACAAGATCCGCGCCTACCACCTGCAGGATTGCGGCGCCGATACCGTGGAAGCCAATGAGCAGCTCGGCTTCGGTGCCGACATGCGCGACTACTCGATTCTGAAGGCGATGGTCGACCACCTGGGCATCAAATCCATTCGCCTGATGACCAACAACCCGCGCAAGGTGAAGGCGCTGGAGGAACTCGGCATCAACGTAACCGAGCGACTGCCGCACCAGTCCGGACGCAATCCGCACAACGTCAAATACCTGTCCACCAAAAAGGGCAAGCTGGGGCACCTGTTCGACGAGAACAGCGAAGAGCAGGAGTAATCCTGCAAAAGTTATGGTGAAGGGGCGAACCTTGTGTTCGCCCTTTTTATCTGATTCCTCGGTGCTTTGAATTGGCTCCGCGGCGGCAAAGCACTGGGTGTACCATTTCACAACCGGGCTAGGCGCCCCCCTTAAATACATCCCTGTACGCTCCGTCGGCGACGGTCCGGCCGCTCCAGGCATTCACGGCGCCTTCGGCCCTGTCGCCGACGGCTTTGAAATGGTACACCCAGCACTTTACCTTCGATTTGAAGTAGAGAGCTTCGTAAGGGCAGATCGAGCGAACAAGCTCATCAAGTGCGATAAACGTGATGCGAAGGCCCTGATGCCGTCGGCCTTATGCGGGACTGTCTGCGAGAGGGACCTCGCAGACAAGCCCCCATGGATGGGTTCACGGCGTGTCCCGCATAAGGCCTACGGCAGCAGGGCCGCCACCTAGTTGCCGACTGCGCGCAAAAAGAAAAAGGGCGAACACAAGGTTCGCCCCAATAATCAGTTTTCAGACCCTTATCTACTTCCGCTGCGCCGTTCCACGAACACCGCGGTAGTCCGTCCGGGCAGGGTGAAGGTGCCTGTGTCGCGATCGAAGTCCACATCGCGCAGCCGCGCGTCTGCCGAGTTTCGCTGCAACGGGTGCAACTTGAGTCGCAGACCGCGCAGGCTGTCACTGCCGAACTGCACCGTCTCGTCGTCACCGTTGAACAGCACCAGTACGCGCTCGTAGCGCCGGTCGAAGTCGCCGTCCGGGTCGTGCAGCTGCATTGCGATCAGGCCCGGCTGTTGTGCCGGTCCGGTATTGAGGAAACTCAGGTGCTTCTTCACCGCCGCGGCCGTGGGCAGGCGGAACAGCGGCGAGCTGTTGCGGATCGCCAGCTGTTCGCGGAACAGTGCGATGCTCCACAACCGGTGTTGCCGTTGCGGTGCCAGCGTCGGATCCGCCAGCAGCGGCTGCATCAGCGGCCACTTGTCCTGGTTCTTGTCGGCGATCGGCAGGCCCGCGCCCCAGTTGCCGCTCTCAAAGCTGAAGTCCAGCGCATTGAACCAGTCGCCGGAGTTGTAGCTGTCCCGGTCCATGGATTTGGAGCGCAGGAATTCCTGGCCGGCGTGGATGAAGGGGATACCCTGGGCGAACAGCACCAGCGAGTTGCTGAAGGCCTGCATGCGCACGCGCTCTTCGAGAGAGGCGCTGCTACTCGCCTTGATCTGGATGCCATCGAACAGGGTTTCGTTGTCATGGGCGGCGATATAGTTGATCGACTCCTGCGGGTCGGCGGTGTAGCCGGTGGGCTGGCCGTTGTAGATCAGTTCGCGGCCAAGGATGCGGTTGCCGTAGGAGTCGGTCAGCGGGTATTCCGCCAGGTTGCCGGCGAGCGAGATGCGCACCTTGTCGGCGAGCGTCAGCAGCGTTGCCCGTTCATCCCAACCGCCGAACTTGCCGTTACCGTCGGTAAACAAGCCAGTGCCGAAACCCTGTTCCTCGTAGCCGCCAAACGGGTTGCCGCCGCGCACACTGTCCCTGAATCGGTCGTTGAAGCTGCCCACGCCGGTGCCGGCCATATTGGACTGGCGCGCCTGCACGAAGCGGGCATCGTCGGCGACTTCGCCGAAGTTCCAGCCCTCGCCATAGAGGTAGATACCGTTGCCGTCGACGCCGTCATTTCCCTGAGTCAGTGACTGCAGGGCTGTTTGCACTTTGAGGATATTGTCGCGGCTGTGGTGGCCCATCAGGTCGAAGCGGAAGCCGTCCACCTTGTAGGCCTTGGCCCAGGTGAGCATGGAATCCAGCATCAACTTCTCCATCATCGCGTGTTCGCTGGCGGTATTGGCGCAGCAGCTGCTCATCTCCACGCCGCCTTCCAGATTGCGACGGTGGTAGTAGCCGGGCACGATTTTATCGAGGACGGAATTGTCGTACTGGCCGTAGGAACTGGTGTGGTTGTAGACCACGTCCATTATCACGCGCAATCCTGCGCGGGACAGTCCCTGCACCATCTCACGGAATTCGCGAATGCGCGCGACGCCGTCGGCATCCGTGCTGTAGCTGCCTTCAGGCACTTTATAGTGCAGCGGGTCGTAGCCCCAGTTGAAGCCGTCGGCATCGCGGATGCTGTAGACCTCGTCCTGCTGTGCGCTGCTGTCCGGCGCGTACACGGATAGGTCCGGCGTCTGCGCTTGTTGCGTGCGGTTTTCATTCACCGTGGCGAAGTCAAACGCCGGCAGCAGGTGAATGTGAGTCAGTCCGGCGCGGGCGAGGTTCGCCAAGTGGCGCATGCCGCGGCTACTGCGTTCGGCAAAGGCGACGAAGGTGCCGCGCGCATTTGCCGGCACGCTGTCGTCCTCGATACTGAAGTCGCGCACGTGCAGTTCGTACACGCTGATGTCTTCCGGATTTTTCAGCCGCGGTTTGTGCAGTTGATCCCAGCCGGCGGGTTTCAGGTCGGCGTCATCGAGATTAACGACCTGGCTCTTGCCGCTGTTGATGGACAGGCTCAGCGAGTAGGGATCGGTGACCAGGTTGGTTTCTAGCTGGCGGCTGAAATAGGAATAGACCTCGACTTCGTACAGGTAGAACTTGCGATCCCATTCCTTGCTGACGTCGGCGGACCAGACCCCGCTTGTCGTGTCACGCTGCATCGGCACGACCATATCGGCGCTGTCGTGTGTCGCATCGCTGAACAGATGCAGCTTCACCGAGCGCGCGGTGGGCGCCCACAGATCGAAGTGAACGGCGGAGTCTCCGACTCGCGCACCCAGTTCGCCGCCGTAGGAGAAACGATCGTCGAGGGCGCCGGCCAGCTGCACGCCGGTGGCATCGCGCACCTTGCCGTCGCTGTCGTAGATCGCCAGTGCCAGCTGCTGTGTGACCAGCTCCGCCAGTGGCAGGCTGCCCGCCGGCAGCCGCAGGGCGGTATAGGAGGACAGGTGTGGAAACCTGTTTTGTACCGCGGCGGTGAGCGCCGTATCCGCTTGCAGCGTGATGGCGCCATCGCCGGAGACGCCGTCGGCATCGAGTTTCAGGCTGGCATCGGCACTGTAGTGCAGCTTGACAGTATCGCCGTCCCGCAAGGAAATATTCCAGGCGAAAGTTTCAGCGTCGACCCAGTGTGCCTTATCGAGTGTCAGGTCGCCGCGGGGAATACCGTTGCTACTGACACTCACCTGTTTGCTGGCGAGGTCGAAGGCGAAATAGATTTCGTCGTTATCGGCGGCGACGGTAAACGGCACGTTGGAACCATAACTGCCGTAGCTTTCGCTCCAGTTTTCGTTCAGTGCCACCTTGAACTCATAGTTGCCCGCAGCAATCTTGTCGGTCACGAAGGTGTAAATGCCGTCACCATCGGTATCCTGCATCCAGCTCTGCAGGCAGTCCGGCTGCCAGTCGCCGGGGCAGCCCAGTTGGTACTGGAAGTTCCCCGCCACGGTGGCAATGGTGGCGTTGACGTTGTCTGCGATCCAGTGGGACTCGTGATCGTAGATAAATTTCACTTCGCGCATGGCGCCGATATTGAGGGGAATATTGGCACCGTTGCGCCAGGCGCCCTGGCCGTAGTTTTCGTCCCAGCTGCCGCTCAGCGCCGCCTTGTATTCCCAGTTGCCGGCGGGCACAGTGAAACTGCCCTGCCACTTATCGTCGCTGCTGTCGTAACTGAGCATCGTCGCGGTGCATTCCGGCTGCCAGTCCCCCGGACAACCGAGCTGGCTCTGAATGGTGCCGGGTATGTTGACGGCTGAAGGCGCCGGCGTGTCGGCGCCGAACGCTGGTAGTTGTGCGGCGCAGAGCAGGCCGCCGAGTAGAAATCGCGCCCAGCTGTCCGGGTGACAGGCGCGCAGGTAATAAGAGGGTTTCATCGATCGCATAGGTTGGGCCCCGTTTTATTTGTTATTCCCTGGGGTACTGCAAACATCTCCCGCGTGAGCATTGAAACGCACGGCAGCTAACGGGACATCCCACCCCGGGGAGGCGGAGCTGGTGACGGGGGAGGGCGGCAGTCCAAAGTGCGCCCCTTGTCACAAAACTTTTATAAAAGCGTCACATCGTGGAAATTTGGCGGGTGCATTCTTACCCTCGAGTAAAAACACAGCGGAACTAAAAGTTGTGTCTATACTCGAACAATCCGATTGTGGCGAGTCGAGAAAGGTGATGCACTCGCGGCAATTGGATAAGAAGGCCGGCTTTAAGCCGGCTTTTCCTTTTCTGGCATGGCCTAACCGAGCCCGACGCTCGTTATTAGCAGTCCGGGTCTCACGACTTCATACATCGGCGACAGGCGCAAATGACACTTGCGTAGTGCCTGGCGCGCTGTTAGATTCGCGCCTAAATATTCACCAGCGGAGGACTACAGATGATTGTATCCATCCTTCGCCGGGCCTCTCGGCACTGAGCTGCAACAGCAAGCTGCCCCAGCCCGGCGACTATCCTAACCGTCGGGTTTCCCCACACCGGAAGCCCCGTAGACCGCATCCTCGCGGTCGCATTGCGCCTTGTGCGCCCTGAGGGTTTTGACCTTGAGTAAATCATTGATTTCACGCCGCCCCCGTATCGGGCGCGGCAGCTCCGCTGTGCCGTCCAGCGGTGAACGCCAGCTTTCTGCACTACAGCGGTTGGGCTGGAAGCCATTTTTTCAGCAGCAGCTGTCGCTCGCCGAGCTGAGTGACTGCGAGCCCGTGCGGGTGATGGCCGTACACCGCAGCCAGCTCGAGATTGCCGGTGAACAGGGTGAGCGCTCACTAGCGCTCGTGCCGGCACTGGCGAGCGAAGATATCGAACAGCGCCCCACCGTTGGCGACTGGTTGTTAGTTGAACGCGCTGGCGGCAAGTTTGTGCGGCGCCTCGAGCGCAGCAGCCTGTTCCGGCGCATGGCGCCCGGTGCGCGGCAATTGCAACTGATCGCCGCTAATGTCGACAGCGTGCTGATCGTGTCCTCCTGTAACCAGGACTTCAACCTGTCCCGCATCGAGCGCTACCTGACGCTGGTGCGCGAAGCCGGTTGTCGTCCCTACCTGGTACTGACCAAGGCCGACCTGTGCGCCGATACCAGCCCCTACATCGAGCCTCTGGAGCCGTACCGGGATCTGCCGGTCGCACTGGTGAACGGGCTGGATCCGGACAGCGCGGCGCAATTGCGGCAGTGGTGCCTGCCGGGGGAGACCATCGCCCTGCTCGGTTCATCCGGAGTGGGCAAGTCGACGCTGTTGAACAGCCTGTCCGGCAACCAATTGGCCGCTACGGCAGCGATCCGCGAGGACGACAGCAAAGGCCGTCACACCACCCGGCACCGCGCCCTGTATCCGTTGGCCGATGGTGGCCTGCTGCTGGACAGCCCCGGCATGCGTGAACTGGGGTTGGCCAATGTCGAAGCCGGTCTCGCTGCCACCTTCGATGAAATCGGTGTACTGGCGAGCCAGTGCCGCTTCAGCGATTGCCGTCATGAATCCGAACCCGGCTGCGCGGTGCGGGGGGCGATCGACGCGGGCGACCTGGACGAACGCCGCCTGCGCAACTGGCGCAAGCTGGAGCGCGAGGTCGAGCGCAATAATCGCACCCTGGCCGAACAGCGCGCCGGTGAGCGGGCCCTGGGCCAATTCTATCGCGACGTGCAAAGCCATGCGCGGGAGCGCAAGCAGCGCGGCGAATGAGAATAGGCCGTCCGCTTCTACAATTTTGAGAGTGGAGGAAGCGGATGGTCGAATCTTATCGAGAAGCGCCGGAAATCAGCGCGTCAGCCTGGCTGAATACCGAGGAGCCGCTGTCGCTGCGCGCACTGCGCGGCAAGGTGGTCATGGTGCACGCCTTTCAGATGCTGTGTCCGGCTTGCGTCATGCAGGGTACGCCCCAGGCCTCCGCCGTGGCGGAGTGTTTCGTTGACGAACCGCTGCAGGTAATCGGCCTGCACTCGGTCTTTGAGCATCATCGGGTGATGGGTGTCGAGGCGCTGAGAGTCTTCGTGCACGAATTCCGCCTGGCATTTCCTATCGCCGTCGACCAGGCGGCGGAAAACAGCGCGGTGCCGGTCACCATGCAGAAGCTTGCCCTGCGGGGCACACCTTCGGTGGTGCTAATCGATAAGCAGGGGCTGCTGCGGTTTTCGCATTTCGGTCGACTGAGCGATATGCAGCTGGGGGGAATGATCGGGCAGTTGCTGGCCGAGTAGGAGCGAACCTTGTGTTCGCCCTTTTTGTTTCTGGTACACCCAGCACTTTGCCTTCGATTTGAAGTAGAGAACTTCGTAACGGCAGATCGGGTGAACAAGCTCATCAAGTGCGATAAACGTGATGCGAAGGCTCTGATGCCGTAGGCCTTATGCGGGACTGTCTGCGAGAGGGACCTCGCAGACAAGCCCCCAGGGATGGGTTCACGGCGTGTCCCGCATAAGGCCTACGGCAGCAGGGCCGCCACCCAGTTGCCGACTGCGCGCAAAACGAAAAAGGGCGAACACAAGGTTCGCCTCTACAGATCAGCTTGCGGAGATATGTCCCGCCTGCGCCGGTTTAGCTGTGGTGCCGGCGGCGCTGGTGCTCTGGGACTGAATCCAGTCGTCCATGCGGCTTTCCAGCACATTCAGCGGCAGGGCGCCGGCGCCCAGCAGTTGGTCGTGGAAGGCGCGGATATCGAAGTTGCTTCCCAGCTGCTCCTCGGCCCGGGCACGCAGTTCCTTGATCTTCAGCTGCCCCAGCTTGTAGGCCAGTGCCTGGCCCGGCCACACCAGGTAGCGGTCGATTTCCACGGTCACGTCGTGCAGCGGCTTGGCGCTGTTGTTCATAAAGAACTCGATGGCCTGCTCGCGGCTCCAGCCCAGCTGGTGCATGCCGGTATCCACCACCAGGCGCACCGCGCGCCACATGTCGTAGGTCAGCGCGCCGAACTCGCTGTAAGGGTCCTTGTACAGCCCCAGGTCGTAACCGAGGCTCTCGGAATAGAGGCCCCAGCCCTCAACGAAGGCGGTGTAGCCGCCGATGCGGCGCAGCGGGTGAATGTCTTTCTGTTCCTGCGCCAGGGCGATCTGCAGGTGGTGGCCGGGCATGGCCTCATGCACCGTCAGCGCTTCCATTTCCCATTTCGGGCGGCTCGGCAGGTTGTAGGTGTTGGCGAAGAAAACCCCGGCGCGGCCCGCTTCATTGGATCCCGGCTGGTAATAGGCAGTGGTCTGGGACTTCTCCGAATAGCCTGGGATAGGTTTCACACCGTAGGGCAGGCGCGGCAGGGTGCCGAACAGTGCCGGCAGCTCGCCGTCGATGCGCTTGGCGATATCCCGGTAGCCGCTCATCAGCGCTTCTTTGTCGGTGTGGTAGAACTGCGGGTCGCTGCGCAGGAAGTCGGTAAACGCCTTGAAGTCGCCCTGGAAGCCGGTCTTGCGGATGATCTGGTCCATTTCCGTACGGATACGTTTCACCTCGGCCAGGCCGATGCGGTGAATCTCTTCCGGGCTCAGGGTGGTGGTGGTGTTGTCGCGTACCTCGTGCGCATACCAGCGCAGGCCGTCCGGCATGCTGGTGAAGGCGGTGTCCACCTTGGCGCCGGGGATATAGTCGCGCTCGACGAATTCCGCCATGCCCTGCCAGGCCGGTACCAGTTCCTTGTGATACAGGGCAAAGGCGCGCTGCTGCAGGCGGCGCTGCTGGTTGTTGGAGATAGTAGCCGGCATTTCCGCGAAGGCTTTCAGCAGCGGGCTCTGCTTCGGGTCGGCGGGAATCAGCGCGCGGATCTGTCCCGGCAGGTCGCGCAGGGTGATCTGCGGCGGGGTAATGTTCTTTTTCAGGCCTTTTTGCATCAGGGCCCGGGTCTGGGAGACCAGTGCCGGCAGTTTCTCCAGGCGGGCGAGGATGTTCTCGTAATCGGCAAGGGTACGCCGCGGCATGCTGTTGAGCACGCTGGGGATATTGCGCTGAATGCCATCCATATGGCTGACCGGCAACAGGTGCTCGGGAAACTGGAAGCCCTTCACCTCGGCCAGCAGATCCTGGTACAGCAACTGGTAATCGAGTTGCTGGTTTTCCGGCAGCGCGGTCTTGTCGATATGGCGGCTGGCGGCCAGCATGCGGCGCGTCTGCTGCTGGCGGCGTTCGATGCCGTCCTCGGAGGCGTCGGTCCAGCGATCGTTGACACCGGGGTAGCCCTCATAGGTGGCCCAGCCCGGATAACTTTCCATGGTCCAGCGGTAGCGGAGATCCTGCAGCGCCTTCAGCTGTTCGCTCGCGCCTTTATTCCGCAGCGTATCGAAGGCTTTTTCAAACGCTTCATTGTCCATCGCCGCGACACTGGTGGTCGCCACCAGGCCGATGGCGGCGACAAGGGATTTTCTGATTAAGGACATGGTCCCCCCTCTTCGAAAGCAGAGTAATTCAACAAAAAAGGGCCCCTGTGGGCCCCTTTATTTCCTAGATGACGGCCGCCTGCCCCTTGAAGCCCTTGCCGTGTAACAGCTGCAGGCGGCGGCGGATCTGTTCTTCTATAGCGGCGGCATCGAGGCCGATAGCGGCGAGCAGGTCCTTGTGTTTACCGTGCTCGATGATCTTGTCGGGCAGGCCCAGTTGCAGCAGCGGTATCAGGGTACCGTTACTGTTCAGATACTCCATCACTGCGCTGCCGGCGCCACCGGCGACGGTGTTTTCCTCGATGGTGACCAGCAGCTGGTGATTGGCGGCCAGCTCGTCGATCAGTTGTTCGTCCAGGGGTTTCACCCAGCGCATATCGGCGACGGTGGCGCCGAGCTTTTCCGCCGCCGCCAGCGTCGGCGTCAGCAGCGTGCCGAAGTTCAGGATGGCCACCTGGCTACCTTCGCGCATCAGGCGGCCCACGCCCAGCGGCAGCTCCGTCATCTCTTCGCGGATCTCGACCCCGGGACCGGTGCCGCGCGGATAGCGCACTGCCGCGGGGCCCTTGTGCTGGTAGGCGGTGTAGAGCAGCTGGCGGCACTCGTTCTCATCGCTGGGCGCGGCTATCGCCATGTTCGGCAGACAGCGCATATAGGTCAGGTCGAAGCTGCCGGCGTGGGTGGGGCCGTCTTCGCCGACCAGGCCGGCGCGATCGATTGCGAAGGTCACATCCAGGTCCTGGATGGCGACGTCGTGGACCAGCTGGTCGTAGCCGCGCTGCAGGAAGGTGGAGTAAATGGCCACGACGGGTTTGGCGCCCTCGCAGGCGAGGCCGGCCGCCAGCGTCACCGCGTGCTGTTCGGCGATGGCGACATCCTGGAAACGCTCCGGGAAGCGCTCGGCAAACTCCACCATGCCGGATCCCTCGCACATGGCGGGCGTGATGCCGATCAGGCGCTCGTCGCGCTCGGCCATATCACACAGCCAGCGGCCGAAGATGTCCTGGTACTTGGGCTTCTTCTTCTCGCTAGGGACAGCCACCTGCACCTTGGGCTCCGGCTCCAGCTTGTTGAGCGCGTGGTAGCCGACAGGATCCGCTTCGGCAGGGCCGAAGCCCTTGCCCTTGGTGGTGACGATATGCAGCAGCTGCGGACCGCGCTGGGCGCGCAGGTTGCGCAGGGTGTGCACCAGGTCGTGCATATTGTGGCCGTCCACCGGGCCCACATAGTTGAAGCCCAGCTCCTCGAACAGGGTGCCGGGCGTGATCATGCCCTTTACGTGTTCTTCCGTGCGCCGCGCCAGTTGCCAGGCCTTGGGGATCTTGGACAGGATCTTGCGGCTGCTCTCGCGCATCGACAGGTAGGTCTTGCTGGCGAGGATCTTGGCGAAATAGGTGGCCAGGCCGCCGACGTTCTTGGAGATCGACATGCGGTTGTCGTTCAGTACCACCAGCATGTCGCGGCCGGTGTGCGCGGCGTGATTCAGCGCCTCGAACGCCATGCCCGCGGTCATGGCGCCGTCGCCGATCACCGCCACCGCCTTGCGCTCGTCCGGCGAGCCCAGCGCCATACCCAGTGCCGCGCTGATGGAGGTACTGGAATGGCCGACGCCGAAGGTGTCGTAGGGGCTCTCGCTGCGCTTCGGGAAGCCGGACAGGCCGCCCTGCTGGCGTATGGTGAGCATTTGCTCACGGCGGCCCGTAAGAATCTTGTGCGGATAGGTCTGGTGGCCCACATCCCACACCAGCCGGTCCTCCGGGGTGTTGTAGATGTAGTGCAGGGCGATAGTCAGTTCCACCACACCCAGGCCGGCGCCGAAGTGCCCGCCGGTCTGGCCGACGCAGTACAGCAGGTATTCGCGCAGCTGGCTCGCGAGTTCCGGCAGCTGGCGCTCGTCGAGGGCGCGGAGCTGAGCCGGGTCATCGATGGCGTCGAGCAGCGGTGTCTGCGGGCGTGTGCGTGGAATTTCGTCGAACATCAAAGGTATCAATTGCAACTGACGTGTAAGAGAGGGGATTGTATGCCTGTGACGGGGATATTGCATCCCGCTTGCCGGTTGCGCCGGCCCACAGGGGCGCGAGCGCCAACCTCGGCGGGCTGCAAAGTCGCTCTCAGTGACTGCGTTCGACTATATAGTCGGCTAACTGCCGGAGCAGGCTACTGTCGCCCGGCAGCTGCGCCAGTGCGTCGAGCGCCTGCCGGTGCAGGTCCAGCAGCTTTTCCCGCGCACCGTCGAGCCCCAGCAGGGAAACATAGGTCGGTTTGTTGCGCGCGGCGTCGGCGCCCTGGGTTTTGCCCAGGGTGGCCGTTTCGGCGGTCACGTCGAGAATGTCATCCTGCACCTGGAAGGCCAGGCCGATAGCCTCGGCGTAGCGGCTGATGGCCGCCAGTTGCCCTTCATCGGCGCCGCCGAGCAGGGCACCGATGCGCGCACTCGCGCGAATCAGGGCGCCGGTCTTGAGCCGGTGCATATTTTCCAGCTGCGCCAGATCCAGGGTCTTGTCGACGGAATCCAGGTCTATCGCCTGACCGGCCACCATGCCGCGGGCGCCGGAGGCTTCGGCGAGCTCCGCCAACAGGCGCAGTTTCAGCTCCGCTGCGCAGCTGCTGGCCAGCAGCAGTTCAAATGCCTGGGTTTGCAGGGCATCGCCGGCGAGTATCGCGCTGGCCTCGTCGAATTCGATATGGCAGGTGGGGCGGCCGCGGCGCAGGTCGTCGTCGTCCATGGCCGGCAGGTCGTCGTGGACCAGGGAATAGGCGTGGATACATTCGAGGGCCGCCGCCGCGGCGTCGCAGCTCGCCGGCTCGAAGTCCGCGCCGCGCAGGGTCTGCGCGCAGGCGTATACCAGCGCCGGGCGCAGGCGTTTGCCCGGACCGAGCGCCGCATAGCGCATTGCCGCGAACAGGGTTTCCGCGCCAGCGGTGTGCTGCTCGAGGGACTGGGCGATCTGGGTTTCAGTGCGTGCGGTGACCTGTTGCAGGAACATCTGCAGTTGCGCGGACATGGGCTCTGGGGCGCTCACTCAGGCGTCTTCCGCACCGTAGTTGTCGGAATCGCCATCGTTGGCATCGAACGGCAGCTCGCGAATGCTGCCGCTCTCTTCCATCAGCACCTTGACTTTCTGCTCGGCACTGGCGAGTTTCTGCTGGCATTCGCGGGTGAGTTTTACGCCGCGCTCGAAGTCGGCCAGCGCGTCCTCCAATGGCAGGTCGCCAGCCTCCAGGCGCTCGACCAGCTGCTCCAGTTCTTCCAGAGCCTCTTCAAACGTTGCCGATTTCTTTTTTGCCGCCATTGCTTCGCCTCGCTTGTTGCCGCGCAACCTTAGCCGCTGGCGCGGTAAGGGTCAATTGGAACACAAGTGCCGAACACCCGCCGCTAATTTACGCTGGAATCGCCTTCGGCTTCCAGTGACATCAGGTAGTGGGCCAGGGCGCGTTTCTGGGTGTCGCTGAAGCCGTAGTTGGGCATCGGCGGTGTGGGCGTGTCGAAATACTGCGCCAATGTCTGCAGGTTGTATTTCTTCATCAGGTTGCGCAGTGGCACCTGGGCCGTGTGGCATTGAGCGCACTGATGTCTCTGGTAGAGCTCCTCGCCGCGCTGGGCTGCGCCGGAGTCGATGACGACGGGTTTGTTGGGCGCCTGCATACGGGGCTTGGTGTCGGCGATGTTGCCGCCAGGCGACCCCTGCCCGGTACTTACCCGGTAGATGGCGCCGGCGTAGTCGTCGGAAATATAGATGTTGCCGCTGGTATCCTCGGCGATGGCAACAGGGCGGCCGTACACCTCGGTCCTGTCGGCGCTCAGAAAACCCCAGAGAAAGTCCCGCTGGTGAATATTGCCCTGTTCGTCCCAGTGCAGCGATACGACCTTGTAACCGTCCTTGATCGTTCGGTTCCAGGATCCGTGCAGTGCCACTAGCGCCGCATCGCGATACGGACCCGGCTGCGCGGGGCTGCGCAGGAAGGTGATCCCCAGTGGTGCATTGTGCGCCGGGAAGTCGTGCACCGGCGGGCGCGAGGCGGCGATTTTCTGCTTGATTTCGGCGCTGGCATTCACGCCAAGATCCGGGTCGGGTACCCGGTTACCGTTGGCATAGGGCCAGCCGTAGAAGACGTCTTTCTCAACCCGGTTCAGCTCGCAGGGCGGGAAGTCGTCGCCCAGCCAGTCGCGGCCGTTGTCGGTGGCGTAGAGGCCGCCATTCTTTGGCGACCAGTCGAAACCGACGCTGTTGCGCAGCCCGGTGGCGTAGACTTCCAGGCCGCTGCCATCGGGCCTGAAGCGCATGATTGTGGCGCGCTGCGGGTCTTCTTCTTCGCAGACGTTGCAGGTGGAGCCGCTGCTCAGGTACACCCAGCCGTCGGGCCCCATGCCGATCGTCTTGGTCCAGTGATTGCCCTCGTCGGCGAGGCCCTCGACGATCTTTTGATAGCTGCCGGCCAGGCGCCCGTCCGAATGATCGAAAGGCACGCGGCCGACACCGTCGCTTTCGGCGACATACAGCCAGTTCTCGTGCAGGAATAGTCCATGGGGGCGGCGCAGCCCGTCGATCAAGACGCGCTGACCGTCGGTGCGCCCATCGCGGTTTTCGTCTGTCTGCAGCAGCGTTACCTGGCCGCGCTTGGGTTGCGAGACGATAACGTCACCGTGGCGCGTCACCGCCAGCCAGCGCGCGTTCGGTACCTCGTCGGCAAAGAGTTCGACCCGGAAACCCTGGGGCACCCGCAGTTGCTGGTCGACGGTTTCAGGGTCTGTATCCGCGCCGCCTGTCAGCTGCTTCCACGGCACGCTGACGCCTGGCGCGAAAACCACCAGGGTGGCCAGGCCAAGGGCGAGGGCGAGAAATAAAAATAGCGTATATTTCAACAGGCTTTTCACGTCAGCGATTGATCTCGTAATAAAAGTGGCTATAGTGATCGCTTCTCGTTCTTAGGGCGCCTGTTTTACCACAAGGACCGCCCCCCGTCTTCGCCGCTATCTGCGGAGGGGTATTTCACCGCCTTGTGAGATATCTCGCACAAGAAATTCAGCCGATTGCCTCTACTAATTTTTTCGCCAGTGTCCATAATTAAATTGCAAGGACGCACTAAGGGACTGACTTCAGCGGCAAGGGATAAACGGAATGCGCCGCTCGCCCTAGGGACATGGGCACCATCCTGTGAGACGCACCGCCCGGGCCGGATGCCTGGGCGGTGTTTTAATTTTTACCCGCCTGTTTTTATTCAGCAACCTCCCTGACGCAATACTGTCACAGTGGCAAAAACCTGTGCACTGGTCCCGGCTGTCTGGAAATTGAAACAAATTTCCGCTTTAATCAGTGCAGTCCGGCCAATAAATTGACAGGCCGGCGGAGGGTGATGCATTCAGTAATTCAACGCCAGCAATGTCCGCTTTCCTACAGCCTCCAATGTGCTGGCGGGCGATCCCTCTCTCATCTCTGAATTCTTGCGAAAGCCCCGCCGGGAAACTGGCGGGGCTTTTTTGTGCGGCATATCCCTGTGCTCCGCCGTGTGGGTCAACACTTACAGTCCGGCAGCGCGTCCGACGCTCCCGGCTTTGTTTTCTTTTGGGTTCCGGCGAGCGGTTTGGCCGGAGAACGCGGGCGCGGCAGCAGTTTCGAAACAGCGGCTGTGATCCATTCCACTGTGGGGAGGCGACGTGATGCAACCGAGAATTCTGCGTCTGAATCTGGCGGGACAACCGCTTGAATGGCTGAGTTGGCAGGAGGCGGCGTGCCTGTATGTGCGCGAACTGGTGACCTGGTCGCTGGGTGGCGTCGTTCGGCGGGTACACGGCGGAATCAACCGCTATGGGGAGCGCTCAACCCTGGATCTGGCGGCCATCATCGCCTGTGGCGGTGAGCGCATGGCGCGACCGCGCAGGCGCCCGCCGCTGACCAATCGCGCGTTGTTTTTTCGCGATGCACACACCTGTCTCTACTGTGGCAATGAGTTCCGGACGGCGGAGCTGACCCGCGACCATGTGCACCCGGTGTCCAAGGGCGGCCGCGATGCCTGGGAGAATGTGGTGACCGCCTGCCGCCGCTGCAATCAGCACAAGGGCAGCCGCCTGCTGGAGGATATTGAGATGGAGCTGTTGGCGCTGCCATTCTGTCCCAATGCCGCCGAATACCTGGCGCTGATCAACAGTGAGCGTATTCGCGGTGACCAGATGGAATTTCTGCGTGGCCAGTTCTCCCGCCGCAGGCAGGAGGGCTGGCTTCAGGTGTCGTAACCGATAGGGAGGAAGACCTTGATAGCGAGAAGTGGATCCCGGTTCAAAATCCTGCCGCAGCGGGCAATTTTCAGGACCGCTCTTTTACTGCCGCACGAATCAGGCTGGTCAGGTAACGTGAGAAGTCGTGGCCGGCATTTTCCAGCATTTTGGGGAACATCGAAATGGACGTCATACCGGGAAAGGTGTTGACTTCATTGAGATAGATTTCGCCATCGTCGGTCAGGAAGAAGTCGATACGCGACAGGTCCTTTAGCTGCAGGCCGATAAATGCGCGCCGCGACGCCTCGCGGATCCAGCCCAGCTGGGCATCGCTGAGCCCCTGGGCCTCTATGTGAGTGACGGCGTGGCTGCCTTCGGCGTATTTTTCCTCGTAGGTATAGAAGGTGCCGGCGGGCGCGCACACCTCTCCCGGCGGGGTGATGATCAGCTCGCCCTCGTAGGTGTAAGTGGCTACCTCCAGTTCACGCACCTTCAGGCATTTTTCGATCAGTACGTAGGGAGAGAGCGCGAAGGCTTCTTGCAGCGCCGCTTCCAGCTCTTCCGCCGAGCTGACTTTATAGCAGCCGACCGATGAGCCCTGATTGGACGCTTTGACAAAGACCTGACCCCACTCCTGCAGGGCCATGCTGGCCTTGCCGACTTCCTCCGCCTCATTGCTGCACAGGAACTGGTAGGGCGTGTTGTCGATGCCCAGTGCACTGAGCCACAGTTTGGTGGTGATTTTGTTGAAGCAGATCTTGCTCGCTTCGGGGCCGCAGCCGTAATAGGGGATGCCGAACAGCTCCAGCTGGGACTGCAGGTCACCGGTCTCCCCCGGGTAGCCGTGAATTGACGGGATCACATAGTGGACTTCCCAGGTCTTGCCGTCTTCGGTGCGCAGTGCCCGCTCCTGGGTCAGCTGGTGTACCCGCCCGTGACTGTCCGTCAGGCGGCCGTTGCCGTCCATTTCCACGCGCACCAGGGCGATATCTTCCACATGGTTCAGCTGGCGCTCGATAAAGTCTGCTGTGCGCAGCGAAACTTCGTGTTCGCTGCCGCCACCACCGCAGATAAGCAGGGTGTTGATCATGCTGTTATTCCTTGTATTCGCACGCACTTAGGGTGCGCTTAATACTTGTTCGCACTGCTTGGGCATACGCTTGGGCTTCGGCCTCTCCGGCGCGGGCGCGGTACCTCTCAGCATTGCGTAAAATTCATCACTGAACCACCAGTCCAGGTCGGCACCACAGGGCTCGTTGCGAACTGGCTGCTGGGGTTTGCAGTATTTCTCGCCATCCGGGCAGGCGAGGCGCACATGGAAATGATAGTTGTGTCCCCACCAGGGGCGCACTTTTCGCAGCCACTGATTGTCGCTGCCGGAAATTTCGCACAGTTTCCGCTTGATGGTCGGGTGGACAAAAATCCGCTCGACCCGCTCGTCCTCCGAGGCGAGGCGCAGGATCGGCGGAATTTTGTCGTCCCAGTTTTCCTGGATAAGCCGGTGTTCTTTTTCATCGGCGAGCGGGACCGCGGAAATATTGTCGCGCTCCCAGGCCGTCAGCGACCGCTGCGCCGCGCGCCAGTCCTGGGAGTACCAGATATCGATGTCCAGGCCCGTCTGGTGACTGCGGTGGCCGTACTGGAAGGGGCCGCCGCGGGCCATGGACATATCCCCGATCTGCAGCCGGCCCAGGTCGCGGCGCGCCACACTGCGGGAAAAATCCTGCAAAAAGTCGACGGTGGCGGGGTGGGCGTAGCGCCGGCCCCGCCCGGTGCGCACCAGCTGGAAGCCCTCACCGCGCAGCGGCATTTCCTCCGCGCCGCTCAGGCAGCCATTGGTGTAGGTGCCGATACTGGCAGAGGCCTGGGAAGACGGTCGCACTATCTCCTCCCAGGGGTTGGCAGCGGCGCTGCCGCTGAAGGCGAGCAAAATAGCTGACAAGAATGTGGCAACGACAGGTAGGTACATAACCGCTCGACTACAAGAGATCAGTGGCGCGCAGCGGCATTTCGGCCATGCCATCGGCTGCGCATACATTATGTGGCGTCCCTGCGCATGAGTCCCGCTAATTATAGAGACCCGGATTGTTCGGTCTGTGAAGCGATTATCTCCCTGCAACTCTGCAGCAGTGATTCCATTTCCTCATCCGTGCCGATCGTAATACGTAAGTACTCACTAATACGCGGCTTGTTGAAATAGCGCACCAGGATTTCGCGCTCGCGCAGCGCGTGATACAGGGCCTCCGCGCCGAGCTTGCGAGGTCGCGCCAGCACGAAATTGGCCTTTGACGGAACCACATCAAAATCCAGCGCCTGCAGTGCCTTCACCGTGCGTTCGCGCGTGGCGATGACCTTGTTGCAGCAGTCCGCCAGCCAGGCGCTGTCGTCGATTGCTACAGTGGCCACGCGCTGGGCGACGGCATCGATGGGGTAGGAGTTGAAGGAATTCTTGGCCCGGTTCAAACCCTCGATAAGGTGCGCCTGTCCCATCGCGAAGCCCAGTCGCAGACCCGCCAGTGCGTAGGACTTCGACAGCGTGTGTACCACCAGCAGGTTGGGATAGCGGTCGATCAGCTGCACCGCGCTCTCGCCGCCGAAATCGATATAGGCCTCGTCGACCACCACAACCCGCTGCGGCTGCAGTTGCAGCAGCTTTTCGATTTCCGGCAGCGGCAGATAGCGGCCACTGGGGGCGTTGGGATTGGCTAGGATCACGCCGGCCGCCGGGCCGCTGTAGTCCTCTACCGCCAGGGAGAAATCTTCTCGCAGCGGTACCGTGCGGTACTCGATATCGTAGAGCTGGCAGTAGACCGGGTAAAAACTGTAGGTGATGTCCGGGAACAGCAGCGGTTCATCACGTCGAAAGAAGCTGTAGAAGCTGTGCGCGAGCACTTCGTCGGAGCCGTTGCCGACAAAGACCTGTTCCGGTTGCACGCCAAAGCGCCCGGCGATGGCCGCGCACAGATCGCTGGATTCCGGATCCGGGTAGCGGCGCAGGGCGTCGGCCAGCTGCGTACCGCCGAGTACTTCCAGCGCGCGGCGAGACGGCGGGTAGGGGTTCTCGTTGGTGTTCAGTTTGATCAGCTTGCGGCCGCGCGGTTGTTCACCGGGCACGTAGGGCTCCAGTTGCGCGAGCGCGGGGCTCCAGAATGGATTGCTCAAGAATCTGTCTCCGTTGTATCGCTCTCAGCATCGCCCTTTGCCGGCGTGGTGTTCCCCTCATCGGACTCTTGTTCGTCTTCTGTTTTCTCGATGGGGATGTCAAACAGCGCCGGGGCGCTGGCAATAAACTGCTCCATCGGCACGGGTTTGCGCAGTAGCAGGTCGTCGTATTTCAGTTCGGTGGATATTTCCGGGATATCGGTGAATTCATCCATGTTGACGAGTTCTTCTGCGAGACCGATGCCGAGAAAGCCCAAGGGAATCACCAGTGCCACCGCCCAGCGCCAGCCGCGGGAAATATTCGTGGCCAGGTAGCAGGCGCACCACAGCATGGCCGGCAATATGGCCGCCAGTACCAGGAAGTCGAATATCTGCACCAGCTTGCCGAGGGCGAAGTTGTAATTCAGCAGGCTGCTGAACCACTCCCAGCCCGTGTAGACCAGTGCGCCGATCGCGGCGATGGATAAATGGGTGAAGAAATGGGTTTCGTGGCGCACGACGCGGCCGATAAAGGCCCAGGCGCCGGCGTAGAGCAGCAGCCCGATCAGGCTGCCCGTCAATAGGTTGACGATAAGGGTCCACTCGTATTTGCGCGCATAGCCGAGATAGCTGATCAGCACGGTGGCCACGGCAACGGCCAGCAGCAGGCCGATGGCGCCGGCCGGGCGCGACAATCCCTCGAAAAAGTTTTCCAGTGAATGCAGGGGCACGGCCTCCACCATGTCCGCGTCGCTGTCGATCAGCCGCAGGTGGGTCTTGCCGCACTGCACCAGGTCACCGGTCTCGACCTGGCGCTCGGAAATTTCGCCGAATTTCACCGACTTGTCGCGGGCATTGCCCAGCAACTGGGTGCCGTTGACGCTGTTCAGGTCGCGCAGGTAAAAGCTGCCGTCTTCGGCCCGGCGAATCACCGCGTGGCGGGCGTCGGCGTGAATGTCTTCCAGGATGACGTCATTGTCGTAGCCGCGGCCCAGGGTAAAGTTGTCCCCCTTCATGCGATACCGGGCCTGCACCCGGTGGGCGCGGTTCAGTTCTTCGATTATCAGGGCCATTGGATCTCGCTTGTGAACTTCTCGGTAAACGCTTCGGCTGATTCCTGGGTAAATCCGGACAGGGTGAAGTGGCTGACCAGGGCGCGGTTTTTGCGGTCCACGCTGAGGCTCAGGAAGAAGATGTCGTACAGGTCCGGGAATTTCTTGTAGCGGCGCACGCAGTAGCTGGTACGGGCAACGATCGGTTCCTGGTTGCGCTCAGGTTTGGACTCGGGTGCTTCTCCCTCGGCGTTGCGCTCCTGCGCGGTAAAGGCCTGGCGACAGTGGAACTTGGTGACATCCTTCTCGCCCGCCGTATTGCCGGGATAGAAGCTGCTCATCTGTTGCTCATATTCCGCGTAGAAGCGCGACGGCAGCAGGTCTTTCGCCTCCAGCCAGAAGAACTCGTATTCCACCCGGCCGGTATTGAATTCCTCCGACAGGAAAACCACCTCCTGACCGGTGCAGCCTTTGTCGATGCGCTTGACCGGGTTGTCATCGCTCTCCTGGGTGTTACCCCAGCACTGGATCGCCGGCACTATCTCGCCGACCACCTTGGCCTCGCCCAGCGGGCGGCGCTGCCAGTCGGCCTTCAGGATCGAATCGATGATGCGCTGCTGGTTATCCAGCAATTGTTGATGGGTCAGCTTGTGCAGGTCGACGGCATTCCCGTGCTGGCGGAAGTGTTGCAGCAGGGTGGCGAGTTTATCCACCGGCACCAGAAAGCTGACCTGGTTGCCGGCCGTGGCTACGTTGATGCCCACCACCTGGCCGCGGGTATTGATCGCCGGACCGCCACTCATACCGGGGTTGATCGAGCCGGCGAAATGAATGCGATCGTAGAAACTGCCGCCGGCGATACCGTTATAGGTGCCGGGGATCAATGTCATGCCCAGGTCCAGTGGGTTGCCGAGAGAGACAATGGTCTCGCCCTTCTTGGGGGTGTCCTCGGCCAGCTGGATATATTCCTTGCCCGGGTTGTCCTGCCGCAGCAGGGCCAGGTCGTTGATCACGTCGATATCCAGCAGTTCCAGGGTTCCCTTGACGCCGTCCACCGACAGGTATTCGAGCACATATTTGTCCGGGTCGCTGACCGCCTCGGCCACCACGTGGTAGTTGGTGGCGATCAGGCCATCTTCAGAGATCTGAAATCCGGAGCCGAGGCCGGCTTTGGAATTGGAGGATTTTTCGATCAGGCGAATCTGGTAGAGGCTGCCGCGATAATCGCTGTAGAGCTGTTCGTAGCCCTGTGCTGCGGCCAGGTTGGAAAAAGCGACTCCGGCAAAACAACACAACAACAGGGTCAGCAGGCGCGCAGAAAGGTTCAGCATCTTGTTTGATTAAATTATGGGCAGAAGAGGATTGATATTACGGGATATAGAGTAGTGCAACAAGCGCGCGGGAGAGAGTCGTCATGCCGGCGCAGGGTCTGTGCCGGACTAGATCCGGTACCGGTATCCGGACTTTGCAATAGCTGATGTGGGAGCCAGCCCTGCTGGCGAATCGAATATGTCCGGTGGCACGAATGAAATCGCCTGCAGGGCAGGCTCCCACAAAAACATCGTGTATTCCGAATCAGAGATAGTCCGCCACGCGCGGGAAGGCTTCCACCACTTTTTTGTGCGACTTCAAATAAAAGCGTGCGAACACGGCGTCGGCATCCTCCGCCGACATAAAGCTGTCACTGAATCCCGGGCACACCGGATCCAGGTGCAATCGCGCCGAACTGATGACATGGGCCGCCAGCTGCGCCATGTTTTCGTCGCCGACGGAAATGCGGATGGTAGTGGGGAAAATATCCGCCGCTTCCATGGCTTCCGGTGACAGCTCCGAATGTGAGGTGAGTGCCGGGCACAGCACCATGGTGTTGGTCTGCCCCAGGCTAACCATCTGCCCGAAAGCCGGCTCCAAGGCATCGAAGAAGCGTTTGAACGCCTCTGTGGGCAGCTGCGCCGCTTCCATGTCGATGGTGAACAGCGGTGTCGGAAACTGGTACCGCAACAACGCCTTGCGCAGCTCGCTGTTCGGGTGCGACTCCAGCGCGTGGCAGTTGACGCGGATCTGCGGGTGGCTGGCAAAGAAATGGCTCAGGCACAGGGTATTGATGCACTTGGTCAGCATGCGCATCTCCAGTGTGCGCATACCGCAGTGCACCTCCCAGGCCTTGTCCGCATCGAGGAAGGCGCCCTTGATATAGTACACATCCCAAAACAGGCACTGGTTCCAGTTCAGCCCGTTGGCGCTGTCGCCCTTGGGGATAAACATGCGGTGATTCTCGCCGATCACCACGCCAGCGGTGGCGGCGCCGGTGCCGCCGATATCCTTGGTATAGGAGTGCACCACGAAGTCCGGCCGTTCGGCACGATCCTCGCGGCGCAGCGGTTTGTACAGGAAGGGGGTGGCCAGGGTGGCATCCAGGCTCACCAAGAGATTTTCCCGGTGCGCGGCGCGGCAGATGGCCGGCACGTCCAGCATGGTGCCGTGGGGGTTGCAGGGGGATTCGATATATACATGAATGCGCGCGCCCCCCTTTATGGCTTTCGCATGCTCATCCTGCGCTTTCTTCAGTAGCTGCTCGAATTCGTCGCCGCTGGTGCCGTCGAACCAGATCAGCTGGATGGCCAGCTTGTCCTGGCGCGCGTAAAAGTCCTGCAGCAGCTGGTGCACGCCGCCGTAGACATGCCGCGACACGATCAATAGGTCGCCGTGGCTCAGCTGGTTGGACAGCAGTGCATCGATCGCCGCCATGCCCGAGTTGAAGTTCCAAGCCATATATTGATTGGCCTCCGGCCCGCACTCCAGATCGACGATGGCATTGGCCAGTGAGATGGAAGTGGGGTTCAGCAGGCGCGAATAGATATCGTGGCTCGGCTCGCGGCCGCGAAACGCGTCGTCGATCCACTCGGTGCACGCATAGATATAGGTGGCGGTGCGCGCGATCACCGGCGTGGCGGAGAAGATCGCCGGAATATTGTCGAACAGCGGATAGCCGCCGCGCGTGCTGATATTGAAGTCATTGCCCTGCAGGCTCTGGAAGCTGGCGCGCAGCGGGTTCTGCAGGCTGTCCAGTAGCTTCGCCAGCTGGAAGCTCATAAAGCGCTTGGCGTTGAAGTAGGCGACTCTGTCCGACCTGTCCAGCTGGTTAAGTGTGGCCGCGGTCTGCGCCCACAGCTGGCTCAGGTTGCCCTGCGCCCGGTACAGCTCCTCGGCGGTGGCCAGCAGCAGTTGGCCGTGTTCGGATGCCGCATCGATGGCGAAATGCTGCAGTTGCTCGCGCGCCAGTTCCTCGATACTGGCCGCCTGAGTCGTGTTGCGGCGGGGTGAGAGTATTTTGGCGTCATCCAGATTTGCTTCCATCTCGTTCTCCTCCCTTGGTGATTACTGTTATAGCTCGGCCTATCCACTCCGTGGCGGAAGCGAAAATGGCTGTCATGTAATCGCGCGTAATGGGGTGTGATCGACCTGTAATCGGTGAATCCGTACAGTTACGCCCAAGGTTGAGGGGCGAGTGCAGCAACAGCGATTCAAGCGCGCCGCCTACGGAAAGGCGAGCCTCACAACATGGAATCCGATGGATCGGATGCCTGCGCCCCCAGTGGCGCAGTGCGGGAAGGAGACCCATTCAGCGTAAGCTGGACTGCCAAGCCGGGCTCGGCCAACACAGAGCCTAGTTAGCCGAGATTTGGGGAAGGGCTTGGCCGGGGCAAGGATGCCTCATTTCGCTCTTGATAGTGTTGTTGTAACCGTCGATGGCTGGGACCATCAATTCGGGCCGGTGGTAACTGAGTTACCACCGGCTTTTTTTTGCCACTTTCCATTAGAAATGTGATGGAGTTCCGGTGGCGGTTGGCATTATGCTATCCAGCGCGTTTTTCTGCCGGAGTCCTGGCGATGCCGACGGAAAGTTCCAGCCAACTGCCCTGCGCGGTATTCAGGGATCAATAAAAGCAAGAAACTCCAGGAGTGGAATATGACAACCGAAAATATACTGGCCGCTGCACCTGTCGAAGTGCCGAAAAATGGCAAAGTGACTGTGAACTACACCCTGAAGCCTACTGGCCCCGACCAGAAGTGGGCCTTCAAGGATTCCAGCGGTGAAGATGCCGAAACCATTCACCTGCAATTTTTGGGGGTGAAGGACGGTGGGACAGGCGTGTCCGGCAAGGCAACCCTGGTGATTGAGCTGGTGGAAACCGATCTGGTATTTGCCGATAAGCAGGATACCGCTGACAAGAAGTACGACGGTATGGAGATCTGTGGCGAAACCGATGGCGGTACCGCGGGTATTAAAAAGGCCAAGAAGATGAACGGTAGCCCGCAGTTTTTAGAGATTGAAGTTGAGGCTCCTGGAAAGGACGCGTGTAGCTTTTCTTTTAAGTGGGCGGCGGAGGATGCCAGTGGCAATCTCGTGCTGTCAGCCGACCCAGATATGCAACTCGATCCGCAGTGATTACTTACAGACAGCGGTGGTGACAGCCACCGTTGTCGACTCTCTCGCGCATAACCTGCGAAAGGCCGGCAGCCGGAACCAGTCTGCACTCATACCTTGCTGCAGTAGCTGTTCCAGAAAATAATTGGCCGATCGCCACTCTCCTGCTATAGCGTAGATCTGGGCAGCACTATATTTTACATCCGTGTCATCTGGTGATTTCTTTAAGAGTGCATGAGCTAAAGCAATGCCCATAGAAACTTCCCCTAGATTGGCCAAGGCGATCGCTCTATAGCGGAGCATATCAGGAGCTTCTTTGTTTTCTGTAAGCTCGACAACTCTTAAGAACTCTTTTTTCGCCTTCTCGGATTCTCCAAGCATCAAATAAGTCTCTGCGATCTGGCCAATGGCTGGGATGTTTTCAGGTGCTTTTTTTAATACCTGCTGATAGGTCTTGAGGGCCTCAACATATTTCTGTTGCAGGAAATAAAGCGCGCCGAGGTTGGATTGAGTACGCCAACTTCGCAGTGCCTCTGGAATGCTCGTAAAGGCCTTTTCGGCGGCGGATAGATTGCCTACTTCTCCTTCGATGGCCCCGAGCAAAGAATATGAAGACCAATGGCGTGAGTAGTTCTCGAGTAATTTATTAAGGGTCAGGCGCGCACTGTCATAATTTCCACTGGCGGTCTGATGGAGGGCGACCAAGTACAGGCTATCCGCTGATGGGTTGAGAGCCTCAGCCTCTTCTGCATATCGTTGCCCAGCCTCGTAGTCTCCCTTGGAAAATAAAAAGCGAGAGTACTTAGCTAACATCGCAGCAGAAGGAGATTTCTGCTTGTTGAGCTGTGTCCAAAGCTCATCGAACTGATTACTGTCATCGCTGTAGGTTCTCAGCCAGAGTTCAATCTCAAGAGCGAGGGATTTATCGATTCCGCGAGATTTAGCTTTGCCGACTAGGTCTAAGCCCTCTTGAATGTATTGCTGTTCATTGGTCAGAACGAAAAGGTCGGTCGCGACTTGAGTGAAGATACGGTAGAGGTTTGGGTTGTTGGGATAAGTATTCGTTAATTCTTTAAGCTTGGTTAAATCCTCTGCAGTATTACCCTTGCTCTCAAGCCGGCTGACGATATTAAGGTATTCGCTATAGTCGCTATCCGGCATCAGCTTTAGCTCTGCTGTATCTTTCGCATAGCTCTGCGGGAACAAGGCCGCCGTACTATTCCCAATCCGATATTCCGCCTCCTGCCGCTTATCCACCAGAAACGCAAAACCTGTCTGCTGCTTGATCTGGCTGTCCACTGGCCCAATCCTTTGTAGTTCGATCTCACAGCGCACCTGCGCACACTCGAGCCGCGCAAACAGCGCATCGGTCACGCCCTTGTTACGCAATGCTTGCAGTTGGGCATCGAAATCCTGCCCCTCCTTGGGCGTAAAGCTAACCAGCGCACTGGCCTTCAGCTGCGAAGTCGCATTCATCAGCGCCTGCCGCACGATGGTCGCGGTTAGCGCCTTGGCATTGTCCTCGCCGCGTACCTCGCCGTTGATTTCCACCGGCAGCACGGCGATATATTGCGGCTCGAGTTTGGTGAATTCTTTCCAGCCCCAGTAGCCGGCAATTGCCAACACTGCCAGCCCGGCCAAGGCGGCAAATAAACGCTTGCGCTTGTTCGGCGGCTTGCGCAGCAACTGGGTGACGGTGGCGGAGAACTCGCGTGATTCGCTATCGGCGCCCAGCTGCTGCAGCAGGGTCAGGGCCTCGGCCACTTGGGCGGCGGAGTCCGGGCGCTGTTCCGGCAGTTTGCCCAGCAATTTGTCCAGCAGCACTGCCAGCGGTTCCGGCAGCTTGGGCCAGGCCAGTTGCGGCGGGATATGGGGATCACTGACCACCTTGTGTGCCAGCGCCATGGTGCCGCCGTCACCCTTCTCGAACGGCTTGGCGCCGCACAGCAGCTCATAGGTGATGGTGCCGAGACTGAACAGGTCGCTGCGTGGATCCAGTGGATAGCCCTGCAGCTGTTCCGGAGACATGGCGTCGACGGTGCCGGCCACCTGGTCCTCGCGGGTAATGCTGTCCACGTCCTGCTGCAGGGATTTGGCGATGCCGAAATCGGTGATCTTGGCGACGCCACTGTTGGTAATCAGGATATTGTCCGGCTTCAGGTCGCGGTGGATGATGCCGAGGGAGTGGGCTTCGGTGAGGCCGTTGCAGATCTGTATCAGCAGGTCGAGCTTCTGCTGCAGGCTGGGCGTGTGCTCGCGCATCCACTGCTGCAGGGTGGTGCCCTCGACGTACTCCATCACCAGCGCGATGCTGTCGCCTTCTTCGAGCACGTCGTGCAGCTGCACGATATTGGGGTGGTTGAGCTGCGCCAGCAGCTGCGCCTCGGACTGGATGCGCTGGGCGGCGGTGCTGCTGGTGCTGTCCTTGCGCAGTTTCTTGATCGCCACCGGGCGCTGCAGTTTGCTGTCCTGCGCGAGGTAGACAATGCCCATGCCGCCGGCGCCGAGCGTGCGCTCAATACGGTAGCGACCCAGTTGCTGCACATCCGGTTCGGCGACTTCCATAGTCTTTATTCTTGTTGGTGGTCGTAAGGTCCGTTACATCCGTTCTTCCGCCTAACCCCAACAGCGCCGGCGGAATGGCGCTGAGGGAGCCTCTGGTTAAGTCCGTAATGTCTCTGCGGGATCTGAAGGCTGCAGATGTTAGGCGCAGCTCGCCGCGAATGGTCGAGCCCTTTGCAAGAGCTGCAACGCAGCAGCTGCGGCCTTCAGGTCCCGCCCTTCGGGGCTTGCAGAGCGATTCACACTCCGCGTTGCGACTTCTTGAAAGGTCTAGACATTCCTGCGAAGCCGCGCCTTGATTGTGAACCGCTCTGCAAGCCAGAGGCATCACGGACTTAATCAGAGGCTCCCTATTTTACTGCTTAAATGTGACGCATTCTATTTTTGCGCGATCACCGCGTTCTTGCGCCCCGCTGCACAGAGCGCCGGATAGTCTGCGCGCAGGTCGGCAAAATCGGCGCGGCGGCACATCGGCGCGAAGCGCGCGGTATCGAACCAGATCGGCGATACGCCCTGTTCCAGGGTCTTGCGAATATGGGCCTTGGCGGAGAGCAGGTCGCCGGTGGTGATATAGATCTGCGCGCGCGCGAAATTGACATAGAGATCGTCCGGGGCGGTACGGCGGATCCTCAGCAGTGTTTCCACGGCGCGGCCGGCCTGGCCCAGTTCCGCATGGGCGCGCGCCTGCATCAGCAACCCCTCCCAGTCGTCGCGATCGGCCGAGATCGCCAGCGCCTGTTCGGCGAGCTGGCGGGCCTTGTGTGGCTGCTGTTGCGCGTCGGCAATCTCGGCGCGGTAGAGTAGCGCGTCCGCATCATCGGGCGCGAGTTCGGAGACGCTGGCGAAGCACTGCTCGGCGCGGTCGAAGAGTCGCTCGATGTAGTAAGCCAGGCACAGGTTGTAGGTGTCCATGGCGCCGAGGTGGTCGAGGCCGGCCGAGCTCAGCAGGCGCACTGTCTCCTCGGGGCGGCCGCTGTCCAGCTCGTTGGCTGCCAGCAGGGAGAGGGCATCCATGTTGTTGTCGCTGAGGGACATCGCCTGTTGCAGCAGCGGCTTGGCCACGTCCATATCTCCCAGTGCGCTCAGGGCCATGGCCTTCTGCAGTATGTAATTGAAGCTGGTACGCAGGGCGAGGGCCCGCTCCGCGGCTTTCAAGGCCTGGGGGTAGTTGCCCAGCTGCTGGTGGTAAACCGCCGTCATGTAGTGGTAGTTGGCCTTGTCCGGCAGGCTGAGTTTCAACTGGTCGAGCAGTTCGCGGCCCTGCTCGGCATCCTGCTGAAAAATCGCGAGCCGCAGGCGCGCGCTGATCAGGTCGGGGTGATCGGCCAGGCGCTTCGGTGCGCGCTCGAGGAATCGCGTCAGCCGCTTCAGGCCGTCGGGGTCGCGGCTGTTGTATCGCTGATCGATCACCAGTTCGCCGTAGAGCTGGTACAGCGGTGTGAAGGCGGGGTTGCGTTCCTGCAGCTCATCCAGTTCCGACAGGTACTTGAGCAGGTTGGCATCGTCGTCGCGCCGTTCGAACAGTTCCAGGTAGCGCTGGTAATCGTCGGCGCTGATATTGGGGTTCGATTCCCGGTCGCGCGGCGGGTTATTGGGCAGCAGGTAGTTGAGCTGCTGCAGTGTGCGCGCGCGGCTCTCGAGGTTCTCGTCCAGCTCCAGCGTCGCGCTGCGGCTGGCGACCACGGAGAAATTTGCGGTTTCGATCAGTTCGAGCGAGGCGTCGCAGTGCGCGACGCCGCAGTTGATCGACGGGTGCAGCAGCAGCTGCGCGTTGAGTGCCTGCGCCTGCTCGCGCAGTGACTGGCCGCGCAGTTGCTCGGACTCCGAGAAGGGCACCAGCAGCAGCCCCTCGCGGCTGGAGAGGCCCTGTTTGATCGCGCTCAGGACACTGTTGCCGAGGAGGTTGGTTTCGCGCGTGGCGAAGGCGTTTTCGTGCGGTGCAACGATGGCGATGTATTTGCCTGTCGTTTCGCTTTCAGTTTCCGGCAGCAGTGCTGCGGCCGCCGCGACCAGCAGGGCCGCACCGCCGGCGAGTGTAGCGCCGGCCAGCATTTTGAGGCGCTTGCCCCTGCGCCTTTGCTTTACGTGGTAACCCTCGGCGGTGATGGTGACGGTGCGGCTGATGGTTTGCGCGGAATTGTCATCCAACTCCGTCAGGATTGCGTTCAGCTCCGCCGCCACCGCGGTGGCGTTGACCGGGCGCTTGTCCGGGTTTTTCGCCAGCAGTTTGTCCAGCAGCTGGCAAAGCGCCGGGGGCAGGTCCGGGTTCAGTTTTTCCGCCGGTGGATGCTGGCTGTTGACGATGCGATCGACGATGATGAACGGACTGTCGTGATCGCCGAACGGGCTCTGGTCGCAGAATAGTTTGTAGGCCAGTACGCCGAGGGCGAACAGGTCGCAGCGATTGTCGAGCGGCTTGCCCAGCGCCTGCTCCGGCGACATGGCCCCCCAGCTGCCGGCGACGTGTTGCTCGCGGGTTAGATCGCTGTCCTCACGCCAGTTCTTGGCGATACCGAAATCCGTGATCTTGGCGGTATTGTTGTCATCAACGAGGATGTTGTCCGCTTTGAGGTCGCGGTGAATGATGCCGATGCTGTGCGCGCGGGCGAGGCCGTTACAGATCTGCCGGAGCAGTAGGATTTTCTGTCGCAGGTTGGGTGTGCGCTCGCGCTGCCACTGAGTGAGGGAGCTGCCGTCCACATACTCCATCACCAGGGCGACATCGTCCCGCTCTTCCACCACGTCGTAAATCTGCACGATATTGCTGTGGCTGAGCTGCGCGAGTAACAGCGCCTCCTGGCGGATGCGCAGGTGTGCAGTGTTGCTGCTGGGGTTTTTCACCAGCCGCTTGATCGCCACACGGCGATGCAGTCGCTCGTCGGTGGCCAGGTAGACGATACCCATGCCGCCGGAGCCGAGCTTGCCGGTTACCTTGTATCGCCCGATATAAAAAGGTGGTTGCTCTGACGCCATGTGTCTTGCTGAGTGGCCCTGTTATCGCTTACGCCATCCTGGCAAGTCGTCGTCGAATAAATGTGTAGCGCCGCCCATTTTCCGTTTGGGTGGCTTCATCGATCAATCCGTCAGCAGCTTTTCCGGCCTGCCTGCGCGGGATTCGAGTTGCGACCCCTTATAAATCTCAAAGCGGCGACAGCCGAGGCGGATTTCCCAGGAGCGGCGCTCCACGAGGCCGGAGGTGTCGATGGCATCCGGCAGGGTTTCGGCGATCTGTTTGCGCGCACGGAAAATCTGTGTGTTCAGGTGGTTGACGGTAATGCCCAGTTCGCGGGTCGCCACCTGGATGGAAACCCATCCCTGCGCATCCGGATCTGCGCCCTGCTGCATATCGCGCACCCGTGCCCGCGCCAGGTAAAGCAGCAGATAGTTGTGAATGCGCGCGGGCAGGTCCAGCTTCAGGTCTTCGCGGCGCAGTTGCAGCTGCACGTGTTCTTCGTGGTGGCTGACAGAAAAGCGCAAATCGAAATCGGTAATCGACAATTGCTGTAGGGAGAGCTCTTTGGTCGCGCCCTGATTGTCGGCGAGGAACAGTTGCCAGCTGTGCAGGCCGCAGTCGATGCGCTCGCCGTGCTTGATGGCGGTGGTGTGATCGCTGTTGTTGGAGTTACCGGTGAGCTCGTAAAGCCACTGGCCGGTGACCGGGCTGAAGTGCAGGCTGGCCAGCGGTTCCCGTTCGTTGGGCAGCAGGTGGTACTGCTCCAGGGGGAGTGCCTCGCCGGTTTGCAGATCGATCAACAGGTTTTCTGGCGCATCCAGGTTCTCGACGATCCACACTGGATTGTTTGCGCGCCCAAAGGAGATGTGATCGCCCTGTTGCAGTGGATAGTTCTTGGCGGGTACCAACTGTTGGCCGTTGACCCAGGTTCCATTGCGGCTGAGGTCGCGGATGTTCCAGTGTGTGCCCGTCCACTGAATGGCGGCGTGGATTCCGGAGATTTCCGCGCTGGTGATACGTGTGTCCACCGCACCCTGGCGGCGGCCAATGGTGTGGTGCGCCATCAGATATACGGGCTGATCCCTGTCTGGATGCTGTAAGCAAGCCATGCTTTTATCCCTTTCCCCGTTCTTCGTATTGTTGGGGGTAATTGCGCGAAGGCGGCGAACAACTCGATCAGGACAGCTGGCGCGGAAGCGGAGTGTAATGCCCGCAAGCGGAAAACCGGTGGGGCCGATTGGAGGCTTTCATTTCGCCAGGCGACGCTTGGTCGCCGCTATAGAAATGCTGTCGGCATTGCTGGCGGAGCCCCGTGACCAGCGACAAAGCATCAATAGCGGCGCTGTTGAAATTGTTATTGCGCCCTGTCTCGAGTAAGCAAGCGCTAACCACATGGTTGGCGCTTGCTATAGTGTTGCCGCACCATTTATACCGATCTTCGGCGTGAATGCAACGATTGAATGCGAATGTGCGCATTTTCGCCGGGAAGTTGCGCTGGCGTCAAAAGCATCTTGAAAAAATTTGCCCATAGATTGGGCAATCGCGCGCAGGCAGGTGCGGATTTTTTTTGTTTTTGCGTGCCGGGGCGCGCTCAGTCTTCTTCCTTTTCTTCCGCTTCTCCCGGTGGCAGCTGGCGGCTGTCCTTGCGGTCCAGGTCGCCGACGTCCAGTACCGGGGAGGCGTCGATATGCTCGGCATCCATCATCAGTGCCACCCGCTGCAGTGAGGAAATGATCATCGACTGTTCCCAGTCGCGCAGATCGCGAAACTGGCGTACGAAATGTTCCTGCAGGGGAGTCGGTGCGTCGCGGAGGATTTCCACGCCCTTGTCGGTCAGGTAGGCGTGCACCTTGCGTTTGTCTTCCGAGGAGCGCTCCCGGTATACCAGTCCGCGCTTTTCCAGCCGGTCCAGGATTGTGGTCACCGTTGCCTGGCTGAGGCTGATCTCTTTTGCCAGTGCGCCGATTGTGACCTGGCCTTTCTCGCGGATGGCCTGCAGCAGCAGTAACTGTGGCGCCGTCAGCCCCGCAGTCTTTACCAGCTGCTTGGAGTGCAGGTCCGTGGCGCGGATCAGGCGGCGCAGGGTTATCAGTACTTCTTCGATCTTGTCCATCAATAGCAGGCTCTGCAGGTCGCGGCGGGATAACTGTGTGCGGCCGACTTTAGGGGTTGCCCGCCGTTTGTCAATCGTTTGCCGTGCCGTCTCCTGCGCGCTTTTTCTCTCGCGGAGGCGCGTGTCCCTCTCGCGGGAGCGCGTGTCGCCTCCGTCCTCCTGAGGGTGTGATCTGGTTACCTCTTGATCAAATTGCATCTTGGGTGGCCTTGCGATTTCGCAGTTATTTAGAGTACTATGCAAAAAATTGTTTAGAGTAGTAAATAATTTTGTAATTAAAAGGTCAAATATGACCTTTAAGGTGTAGATTGTTCGCGAATTGCGATCTTTTGCATCTCACTTAACAATTTGATGACTAAAGGTATAGGTTTGAGCGCCACTAGCGTTGCAGGTGCCCATAGCGAGGGTAGACAAAGGCCGAGCGGAGGCTCGGACAACAAAACGGAAGACTCCCCGGAAGAAAAGTTTCCAGCGCGGCAGGGGAGGGAGGTTAGAGAGACCCTGCTGCGCCGACCGGTCAGTGAAGATGGTGCCAGCGTGCACCGACTTATCGGCCGTTGCCCGCCACTGGATGAAAACTCCATCTACTGCAATCTGTTGCAGGCCAGCCACTTTGCCGGCACCAGCGTCGCCGCTGAGGTAGACGGTGAACTCGCCGGCTTTGTCTCCGGTTACATCATTCCGGAACGCCCCGACACCCTGTTTATCTGGCAGGTGGCGGTGGCCGAAGAGGCCCGCGGCCTCGGCCTTGCCGGGCGCATGATCTGCGAGATATTGCGCCGCCCCGCCTGTACCCGGGTGCGTCACCTGGAAACCACTATCACCCCTGACAACGATGCCTCCTGGGCGCTGTTCCGCGGCGTGGCCCGGAAGCTCGAGACCGCTTGTGCGGAATCGGTGATGTTCGATCGCGAGCGGCATTTTCGCGGTCGCCATGACAGCGAGATGTTGTTGCGTATCGGCCCCTTCGCCAGAGCTGGCGCCCAAGTGAGTGCGGCTCTCGCGAGATAGTGACGTCCTTTTTCCACATTTTTGAATCGCCAACTAATCAAGCATAGGTTGACATCATGAAAGTTTTTGACGAGATCGAATCGGAAGTGCAGAGCTATGCGCGGGCTTTTCCCCGCGTATTTAACAAAGCGCAGGGCGAGCATCTCTACGACGAGGACGGCACCCAGTATCTGGACTTTCTCGCCGGCGCCGGCACGCTGAACTACGGCCACAACAACCCGGTCTTCAAAGAGGCACTGCTCGAGTACATCCAGCAGGATGGCATCACGCACGGACTGGACCTGCACACCAAGGCGAAGCGGGAATTCCTCGAGACCTTCTATGAGAAGATACTCAAGCCGCGCAACCTCAACTACGTAATGCAGTTTACCGGCCCGACCGGCACCAATGCGGTGGAAGCGGCACTGAAAATCGCGCGCAAGTACAAAGGCCGCGAGAACATCATCTCGTTCACCAATGGTTTCCACGGTTGCAGCATGGGTGCCCTGGCTGCAACGGGCAATTCCCACCACCGCGGTGCGGCCGGCGTCAGCATGAGCGGCATTAGCCGTATGCCCTACGACGGCTATCTGGGTGATGACATAGATACCACCGCCTATCTGGACAAGGTGCTGTCCGACTCTTCCAGTGGTATCGACCATCCCGCAGCGGTGCTGGTGGAGACCGTACAGGGCGAGGGCGGCATCAATGCGGCCAGCGCCGAGTGGCTGCGCAACCTGCAGGCCGTGTGTCGCAAGCACGACGTATTGCTGATCGTCGACGATATCCAGGCGGGTTGCGGCCGTACCGGCAGTTACTTCAGCTTTGAAGAGGCCGGCATCGAGCCCGATATCATTACCCTGTCCAAGTCCCTGAGCGGCTACGGCCTGCCGTTTGCGGTGGTGCTGATGCGTCCGGAGCTCGACCAGTGGAAGCCCGGAGAGCACAACGGCACTTTCCGCGGTAATAACCTGGCATTCGTCACTGCCAAGGCGGCCATCGACCATTACTGGAGCGACGACAAGTTCGCGAAAGACGTACTGCGCAAGGGCGATTACATCGAACAGCGCCTGGAAAAAATCGTCGAGAAGTATGGTGACGGCAATATGACTACCCGCGGCCGCGGCATGTTCCGCGGCCTGAACTGCGTTAGCGGCGACCTTGCCGGGCAGATTACCCGCGAGGCTTTCAAACACGGTCTGGTCATCGAGACCAGTGGTGCCGACGATCACGTGGTGAAGACCCTGTGTCCGCTGACCATCAGCGATGAAAACCTGACACGCGCGCTGGATATCGTCGAGGCTGCGGTGGAAAAAGTACTGAAAGGTACCGAGGTGCCGGAAGAGCACGACTTCTTTGCCGAAGAGCCTGCCGATTCATCAGAGCCGAAACCCGAACTGGCCGGCGCCGCTTGAAATTTTTGGGGGCCTGCTTGCGCGCATGCAACGCAAAGCGTTGCGCGCTAGCAGGCGCCCCGCCATGGATGGCGGGGCCGGGGCCCGATCGAAGTCACAGATGTAGCGCCAGGGATGGCAA